>MJAN01000005.1 GCA_001875255.1 Candidatus Sabulitectum silens
CTGAACCGAGGAAAGATATATTCCCGGAGGGAGGTGGATTGAATGGAAACGGGCCACTGGATACTATTCGGCGGACTTATCGCGGCCCTTGCCGGGATGTACTTCATGGTGCGTATCCTGGTCTATCTGAGATCAAGGGGAGAAAGGATCAACTGGTTCCTGCTGAGGCTTCAGTGGTTCCGGTACATGTCACGCTACAGGGAGCTCACCATCGAGGCCGAAGGAGAGACCGGCCCGCTTCTTCGCCTGTACACCACTTCCATGATCATTGCCCTGGTTCTGGTTATCACCGGAGCGTTCCTGCTCAGCGGCTGATCCCCTTCAGAAGCATTACAAAGGTTGAAACGGCTTCAAGGGCCTTTTCAAGCCGGGCATCCGCCTTCCCGGTATCGCTCAGGTACTCCCTGAGAAGGGCGTTCGCTTCATGGAGATCCCTTTTTGCTTTTTGCAGCTTTTCCTCCGCATGGGCAAGCTCAAGTACGATGAGCCTGTCCCGGATGGCGGAAACATCTTCGATACTGTCCCGTATCCTTGCCGCTTTTTCGGTGTTCTCCTGGCTCAGCAGACTCAGTTCCGCCGTTCTCAACCTTGCGATCACGGAGAATACCCTATCCATTAGTGCCATAAACCATTCCCCCCTCAGAAACCGCCATGTCCCTGTATGTGAAGGTCCTTCAGCTCTTCAGCCATGATTCGCAGTGAAACCGAAAACCCGGGACTTTCCAGAGTTGCCATCAGCTCTTCATGAACCCCGGGCAGATCCAGCCAGGCTCGGTGGAGGGTTTCCATGGTTCCCAGCAGCTCGAGAATGTGTTCGTTGAGAATCAGTATCTCCTCCCCATGACCGCTTCCGCCCTCCTGTGTGATGAGGGATCTGCTCCTGGAACCCGTCAGATCATCGTAAGACCCCTGAAGGGAAACCGCCGCCAGACGGATTATCTCCGCCGACGCCGTGGCTATGCTGTCCAGAGAACCCGAAGCCGACCCCATTGCGGAAATCATGGATTCGTTGTCCTTCCTTACCCTGCCCATGGCCACCAGGGAACCGATAAGAAGTGAGGCCGGACCGGAGAGTGGGTCACCCGGTGAAAGGACCGGTGTGCCGCTGTTCACGCTGAGGGCTTCCAGGAGTAGAGCATACTCAACCACTTCAGCTGAAGTACTCTTAAGGGCATAACCGGCGGAGACAAGCGCCGCGGTCACCGTGGTGGTGTCCATTTCCATCTGAAAGTCGCCCCTTCTTTGAAGAAGTATTCTTTCCACCGCTTCGGGGGATTCACGGATGCGCTCCAGATCGGCCATGACAGCCAGCTCTATTGCCGCCTGAACAGCGGAACCGGAGGCGGAACCGAGCAGCTCGGTCTGCTGGTGGAAAAGGGTAAAGTCGGTGCTTTCCCTTGTTGAGCAACCGGTGACCGCAAGGAAGAGCAGTGCTGTAACGGCATAATGCTTGAATAAATACATGTCTTTAATATCGATGCCCGGTTAAAGCCAGGCAAGCCCGGGGGAATACATCTTACGCCATGCTAGCGGAAAGAGTATATATATATTATCTTTCGGGGTCTTCGAAGGGGGTTTGATTGCAGTCATCACTTCTCGGGCAGCAGGCCTGTCAGTGCCTTACCGGGCTGAAAACGCCGTAACTGATATACTCCAGGCCCTGCCGGGGGAACTTCAGCAGCCCAGGGATGTGTACAAGACCCTGGGAATAGATCGCATGATAGGATGGAATATCTACAAGCTTCACGAGGTGGAGGATTGTTTCCTTTCCGTGCGGCACATTCCCAGGAAGGCAGCCTTTAAGGGTTTCCTTCGGGCGGCTTCCAAGCTTGGGGTCCCGGACCAATTGCTGAAAACCGCCGAAGAGAACTTCACCGAGTTCGAAAACCTCGTCGAGCTCCACGCAGGGGACCGTCCCAGCATGGAAATGATGCTGCTGGCATACTCGGAAGAGGGCATGGAACAGGCCTCCGTCGACCACAGGAAACTGGCCTTCACCGGTAACCGCTTCCTTTACGGCCTTGAAGCAAGAACCAGGCTTACAGTAACCCTCTTCGAGCCCAACGGCCGTCCCGATTCATGGAAGCTGACACTTCTCAAGGGTTCCTTCGGCCTCAGAAGGAACAGACCTGATATACCCTGGTTCTATGTACGCCCCAGGCTTTTTACTGAACTGTCCGACAGCGCCCAGATACCCCGGAGCGAACCCCTTGTTCAGCAGGAGAACGGAGAGCTTCCATACTATATCCAGTTCTGCAACTGCTCCCTTCCCGGGTTGAAGTCCCGCTCCCGGTTCGTAGACAGCGTCGAGGAGATCTTCCCCCTTCAAACCGGTAATGCCGGTCTTATGGACCTTGTCTTCGCAGAGGTTCTCGAGCTGAACAACTTCTATATAGACAAGGACGGCAGCACTTCCGCAAAGGTGATTACCCCCTGCCATAACGCCGCAACCGACATCATTATGCCCACCTCCGAGATGGAGAAGTCTGTCTTCGCCCCCAGAATAGTTTCCTCGATACTTGAGGAAACGGAATCTTACAACGAGAATGTGATCGGAATGGCCCAGTCCATACTGCCGGTGGTGCCCTCCTTCGAAATACTGCCCACGGTGAACATGAACAGGCTGGAGGGTGTTCCCAACTACTTCGAAATAATTCAGGACCTTTTCAAGAGGCGTGATCTCAACCCGCTGAACTACACCACGATAAGAACCCATGTTGCTTTCCCCATAATCCCATCAAATATCGATGTAGCCTGGAAGGCAAAGGTCGGAGAACCTGTTCCGGAATCACTTAAAGGATAAACATTCAGAGCTGAGGCCCGATGTTATATATATATCCCTTGACATCTTCGTAGCGTATATGTATACTTGTTTCGTCAAAGGAACCAAGCAATGGCGTGCGGGGAAAATGGTTTCTTTGACACCTTCCTTCCTTATGGGCGCCGGAGCATCTCAGATGCTTCGGCGTCTAACATTATACCCCGTGCCTTCCCCCTTCGAATCGGTTATTTTCCCCTTTCCGGAGGTGGTTCCGGTTCTTTTCTGACGGGAGTTAAATGCTGTTCTCAAGGGAAACCGGGGTGCTGCTTCACCCCACATCACTGCCGGGGCCATGGGGAACAGGAACCCTGGGTGCAGAAGCTGAAGGGTTCATAAGATGGATGGCCGACTCAGGACTTTCCGTCTGGCAGGTTCTTCCCATCTCCCCTCCTGTTTACGGTCACTCCCCGTACCAGACCCTCTCCTCATTTGCGATCAATCCGATTCTGCTATCCCCTGAAAAGCTCCTTTCCCGGGGTTTGCTTCTTCCGGAAGAAGCGGACAGGCACACGAGCAAAGCCCGGGGCAGGGTTAACTGGAAACCCTTGGCGACAGGAAGTATCTTCTGGAGAAGGCGGCACGCCGGGCCATCGACAATAACCCGGAGGTTTCCACGGTTTTCGGCGAAGACGATGGGTGGTGGAATGGAGCAGATTCTCAACAAGAAAGGAAATGAACCGGGGAAAACCCTGGCATCTCTGGAAGAACAATGCACCTCCCCCGGAGGACAGGCTTGAGATACACGCAATGGTGCAGTTCCTTCTTGAGGAACAATGGCTTGCCCTGAGGAAACTGTGTGATTCCCTGGGCATAAGGATACTGGGAGACATTCCCATCTACACCGCCCACGACTCGGCGGACGTGTTTTCAACCGCTCCATCTTCAAACTGCTTCCTTCAGGGGCTCCGGCTTTTGTTGCCGGTGTTCCACCGGACTACTTCAGCTCCACCGGTCAGCTTTGGGGCAATCCGGTATACAACTGGGAGTCCAGCGGCGAAACCGGCCACCGCTGGTGGACATGCCGTGTGCGTCGGGCCCTGGAGCTCTTCCATACCGCCAGGGTGGACCACTTCAGAGGTTTCGAGAGCTACTGGGAAATACCCGCCGGGGCTGAAACAGCGGCTTCCGGAAAATGGGTACCGGGTCCGGGATCCCCCTTTTTTCAGGAACTGCGAAGGGATCTCGGCGAACTGCCCCTTGTGGCGGAAGACCTCGGGGTTATCACCAGTGCCGTCCGCGAACTCAGGAGGGAATGCGGTTTCCCCGGCATGACGGTGCTTCAATTCGCCCTTACTGACAGGAGTTTCTCCCTGGAGGAAGTCCCCCGTAACTCCGTGATCTATACCGGTACCCACGATAACGATACCACAGCGGGGTGGATAACCTCCAGGGGAAAAGAGCTGGGCTACACTTCTGTGGATGAGGTGGTACAACTTGCCCTCTCATCCCCCGCCGGGCTGGCTGTGATACCAATGCAGGATATCATGGGACTGGATTCCAGAGCAAGGATGAACACACCTGCCACATCCCGGGGCAACTGGAGTTTTAGGCTTCAAGACCTTCCGCCGCCTGTCTCCCTGGAACGCACCGGTTGACAATTCCCTTTTCTTCAGCATTATACACCCCATGAAAAGCGGCAGAACTCTTTCATTACGTTCAGCTTCCCGCGGTGTTTTCGCATGGCGCCGTTGGGCGGGTTTCTCCGCCCATAAATAACACTCTTTAGACAAACCATATCTTTATCTTTTGTAACTGCTTGAACAGCAGCAACTCAGGAGTGTATCATGCAACGATTCTCTACGAGGAGCAGCGATTATCTGCCCTCCTGTTACACAAATTTGAAGCCTTTTCTTCCCTCCCTTCCCCCGCCGCCGGTGGGACCCGACGGCAATCCGGTGGGTCCGGAGGTACTTCAGGCCCTCTTCCCCTCGGGGCTGATCGAGCACGAGGTTACCATGGAGCCAACGGTGCCTATTCCCACCGAGGTGCTGGAAGCATACAGGGTATACCGGCCATCCCCTCTTATACGGGCCGTTAAGCTGGAAAAATCGCTGAATACGCCGGCCCGCATCTACTACAAATACGAGGGTACGAACCCCGCAGGAAGCCACAAGAGCAACACAGCCATTCCACAGGCCTTCTTCGCCGCCAGGGACGGCATGAGCAGGATCTCAACGGAAACCGGCGCCGGCCAGTGGGGCAGCGCCCTTTCCCAGGCATGTGCCATGTTCGGGATAGATCTGGATGTGTTCATGGTCCGTGCAAGCTACCTGCAGAAGCCCCTGAGGAAAACCTTCATTGGAATCCACGGAGGCAGGGTCCATGCCAGCCCCAGTGATCGCACAAGGTCCGGAAGGTCCTTTCTGAAGGATGACACAGGTCACCCGGGAAGCCTTGGTATCGCCATCAGTGAAGCGGTGGAATGGGCTCTGGATCGTCCGGATTCCTGCTACAGCCTGGGAAGTGTTTCAGACGCGGTCTGCCTGCATCAGTCCATAATTGGCCAGGAGGCAATTGCCAGATGGAGGAGATGGGTGATTTCCCACGGAGATCGTAGCCTGTGTCGGCGGTGGCTCCAACTTCGCCGGTCTGGCATTTCCCTTCATTGAAGGAACACTTACCGGTGGGCCTGGCATTGAGTTCACCGCGGTGGAACCTACCGTCTGCCCCACTCTGACGGCGGGGAAACTTAAATATGACTTTGGTGATGCCTCCGGTCTCACTCCCAGATACATGATGTACACACTGGGAGCGGGATTCGTGCCTCCGCCGATCCATGCCGGGGGATTGAGATACCACGGCATGGCACCCCTGGTGAGCCACCTGGTCAAGCTGGGCATCGTGAACCCCGTTTCCTATGACCAGAAGAAGGTACTGAATGCCGGAAGGCTCTTCACCAGGGTGGAGGGAATACTCCCCGCCCCTGAATCGGCCCACGCAATTGCCAGGGCAATGGACTCCGCCGTTGAGGCCAGGGAAAGAAAGGAGGAAAGGATAATCCTATTCAACCTGAGCGGCCACGGTTTCCTTGACCTGGGCGCATACGAGGTCACCTGAAGTTTTGAAGGGCCCGGCGAAGACCTCCTCGCCGGGCCCTTCCTTTACTTGACCCGAAGGTGCCGCCGGTGTATGCTTTAGCCAGTTGTTAGAAAGGGGGAGTGCATGTCAGTACTTCTTTTCCTGGTTTTGTCAGCTTCATTCAACGCACCTCTGCTGAACCAACCGAGCGGCGGCAGCCTTGTTATAAACGAGATAATGATCGACCCCCTCTACTCGTCCAACGGTCTGATGGGGCAGTGGATAGAGCTCTACAACAACACAGGCGGCTGGGTAAATCTGGCGGACTGGAGAATAGAGAACGAAGAGGGCCAGCAGATCAACTTCTCCTCGGAACTCGTTCCCCCCGAGGGGTATTTCGTGGTGGGAGCCAGCGGCATCACCGGAGAGAACGGCGGATACTCACCCAACGCCGTATGGAACAACTTTTCCCTTTCAACCAGCGGAAGCCTTAAGCTGGAAAGCCGTCAGATCGACAGAAGTGAGTTCTTCAGCTGGGACGCCACCTGGGACCTATATCCCGGTGCTTCGCTGGAGAGGGCCAACCCGGGCTGGTCGGCCAACGACCCCGACAGCTGGTTCACAGTATAGATGCCTACGGAAACGGCGACCTCGGAACGCCGGGCAACCAGAACAGCGTTTTTCCGACGGCTTCGGGCAGAACACCTGGGCCTTCATCAAGGCTTTCGTTCACTGACCTCATCTTTACAGCTGTCAAAGCTTTTCGCACTTGAGTAATCAGCAAGATCGTATTTTATCAAGGTTTCGGGCATTTCCTGCCTGTCCAGCCTTACATCGGCTTCCCTGAAGAAGGTTTCCGCGTGGGTTGAGTGGTAGTCGCTGAAAACCACCACCCTTTTTATCCCGGCTCCTATCAGGGCCTTGGCGCAGGTAGTGCAGGGCATGTTGGTTACATAGGCTGTGGCGCCTGCTATTGAAACACCGTTCTTCGCCGCCTGTGTAATTGCGTTCATTTCCGCATGGTTGGTTCTTATGCAGTGGTCGTTCACTATAAGGCAGCCGATGTCGTCGCAGTGGGGAAGGCCTGGAAGTGAGCCATTATAGCCGGTGGCCAGAACATGCTTGTGCCGCACAAGAACGCACCCGCAGTGCATTCTGGGGCATGTTGCCCTTTCGCTGGCCAGCATGGCCAGTTTTAGAAAATACTGATCCCAGGATGGTCTCATCTCTTCTCCCTTCCTTACCCTATTCCAGGTTCCAGTCAAGCTGAATCCCCATGGCGTTCCGGCTGCTGCCCGGGGTTTCCTCGTACCCGGTTCCAAGGCTTTCTTCACCCTGCATTGAATACCAGGAGTATTTCCCGCGAAGAACCGCATTCGGTGAAATATGTACAGAAACCGCCGCCTGAAGAAGTACCGCTTTATTGTAAAGGGCCGATGAGCCGAACTGCCCCGGAAAGGACAGTGAATAGGCATACACCCGGCTTTCCCAGCCATCGGTGCTGCAGGCTGCCCCCGAAAGGGAGTACTCAAAGGCCTGTGAGAGCCTGTGCCTCAGCCTGGTTTCCAAACCGGCCCCCCTTTCCGAGGCACCCTCTTCAGAGGAGTAGAACCGGAAGGGGAGCTTCAGTGACAAGGAGAGGTTTCTCCCAGGGCTCCAGGAAGCACTGAACCTTCCGCTGAGGTTCCCTTCGGACTGGGAACTGGAAAGCACCAGCCGCTGGCTGAGTTCGGTCCTTCCTGAAAACCCCTGGGTGAACTGAACTCCCGCCCTGAGCCTGTTCCCCTGTTCACGCTGGAGAAGCAACAGACCGCCGTGGATAACGAGACCGCCGGAGGTTCTTGCCCGGATGCCATAGCCGGCACCTATATTGTGCTCAGTTCCCATTGCCCCGGCGGTTCTGGGCATGCCGCCGGTGTTCCTGCTCAAGGTAAGACCATGACGGAACCGGGGAAGACCCCTTGTTGCGGACAGGACAAAGTTGGTAATGGAGTCGAGATCGGTGACGAACTCTCCGGTAAGAAGTGACTCCTTTCCCTGGATATAGAGGTCGGCCCCGAACCGTGTGCTGATTTCCGTGGTATCTGATCCCCGGCTGACCGAGGCAAAGGACAGCCCGGCGGGGCCCCAACCCGCCCTGAAGGCACCAAGCTTCTCGGAGACGGTTCCCCGGGATTCCACCTCCCCCGGGGACCGATGCAGGCCTGTTTCACCGGGATCGATATGGGACCACCCCAGAACTCCGGCAAGTGACAGCTTTCCGTGGGTGAGATGGGAGGCCAGGCCTGAGAGCATTGCGGCATCGGACATACCCGGCTTTCCGCCGGCTCAAGACGAATTCTCCAGGGTGAAGGCTTTGACAGGGAGAGAGGGTCGGTGGATCCCCAGGAGCCGGGATGGCTTAGAAGGAGGCCCTGGGCGAACTGAACCCTGAGTGCCCCTGCAGATGCGGTGAAATTCTCTTCCCTTGAATACTGCAGGCCTGCTGATATGAGGTCAGCCCATTCTTCGCCGGGATCCTTCTCGGTGAGCAGAACCGCATGCCAGTTAGCGGGATCAAAGCGGAAACGCTGATAGAAAGACAGAGCATCTCCCTGCCAGTGGTTCTCGGTGATGCCCCTTGGACGGGGCCAGCCGATGGAACCCCTTGCCCTGACATCTCCGGGAAGGTTCATAACGAGAAGGATAAACAGAATTGAGGTCATATGGTAAGATAAGGCCTGAGATTCTCAAGGGTAGACGGACCTATACCAGGGACCTCGATCAGTTCGTCCACGGTCTTCAGGGGGCCGTAGGTTTCGATGTAGTTCCTGATCGCCGAAGCCTTTGAAGGGCCGATTCCCGGTATTTCGATCAGCTCTTCCGCAGTGGCATTGTTCACGTTAAGGGGAAAATGGGTTTCTCCTGTTACTTCCTGCGGCGGCTGGAACTCCGCAGGGGCAGGCCTGAAACCTGCGCCTCCGTAGGAAAGACATATGGAGTGGCCCGACTGGAGGTCGGGGTGCGTGTTGTACCCGTATTGAAGCCCTGCTACGGAAATGTTTACATGGAGAGAGAAACCCATTCGGACCGGCGGTGTTAACAACGAAGCGGCCAGGGTTACACCGGGATAGGGCTCGACTGATGTGCAGGCGGAGAACTCCTTACCCGAATACTGGTGGAACGAAGCGCCCCCGGAAAGTGTTACGCCTTCGTATGGACAAAGGCCGATGGCCCCGAAGTTCGAGGAACGGCCCCATGCCGTCGGAGGCAGGGGCGGAGCTGTAGAGGCCGCGGCAGGAAGCCCCCAGATAGAGCCCTGTAACTGGTCTGGCGATCAGGCCTATGTCCGTTGAGAAAGCACCGGAACCTCCGTAGCCTTCAATGGCAAGCCTGTGGTAAGACCCGGAAAGCCCGGCAACGAGACTGCGGGCGAGGGTGAATGCCCCGGCGGCGGTTGTTGTTGCCTCGGAGTAACCGTTCCTGCCGGAATAGGATGCATAACCGGCAAGGGCCAGGGATTCATTCGCCCAGCCGCCGGCGGCGGCGGTACGATCAAGCTCCTTGAAGCCGAATGGGCGGGCGGCGGACACGGCGAAGGCAGTTTCCGTTAGCAGACCGATGGAAGAGGGATTTACGCAAAGCGCAAGATGGGTTCTTGGGAACAGTGCGGAGGCGGCTCCCCCGGAAAGCCACGGGGATTCGCTTTGGGGTTCGACGCCGCCACCGCAATGGCAAAAGCAGATGGGTCACGATTCTCCTTCCTGCAATTATCAGTTACCGCCATCCGCTGTGTTTTTTCAACCGGCAATTGACCAAAGGCGGATTTATCGCCATTATAGATAAAGTGCGATATTGTTTTCTCTGTCGGAAAGAGGAAGAATGAAATTACTGGCAGCTGTTCTGTCCGTGCTGGCTTTTTCGGCCTTCGCGGGGGGGCTTCCTTTCGCCCACTTCGGGCTGCTGGATACACCCTCGGCAAACCTTCTAAGACACACCGAAATTGCCATCGGAGTGGGCGGCACCGGCTACTCAACCGAAGACTCAACGGGATCCTCAAACATGGATGTCGCGGTTGCAGGTTACATGGAAGTCGGTCTTTTCGGCAGGGGCCAGATTGGCGGTACATACCTTGGCGCGGCGGGCTTTCCGGAACCGCCCGGGGCCTTGTCTTAAGGGAAACCATAAACAGACCCGGTATCTCCGTTGGCGTCGAGAACCTCATAGGAGAGGAAAACTACGAATTCTATCGCCACGACAACGACAGCCTTTACAACTATCCCAATGCCCAGAACTTCAGTATCTACGGAGTTATCACCAAGGATTTCAGCTACTTCATCTCCCTGCCCATCTGCCTCAACATAGGCTTTGGTACCGGCAGGTTCCAGCAGTCCGATGAAGCGGTGGACGGCTTTGAGAACCCTTTACCGGGTGTTTTCGGTAGCATTCTGGCTCATCCTTCAATGGATTCGGAAATAATGGTGGAGTGGGACGGCCGCGATCTGAACGTAGGCGGACTGTACCGGCTGAACAGGAACTTCACTGTAATGGCTGCGGCTTCAGAACTCGAGCACCTTTTCGTTTCCAGCGATTCCGGGTCTTCCACACAGGATGTTATGCAGAGCGCAAAGTTCACGATTGGCCTCCAGGCAACAATAGGACCATTCCTCAACCGCACGGAACTCGACCCTTATCAGAGGCTCCGATACACCGACGACGATGAAGCCCTGCAGGCACTTGAGGAGATACGCGCGGCCCGGGAGGAGATCAGAGAGCTGGAAGATTCCATTCGCTGAATTTCCGTTGACAGAAGCACCATTCTCTGCAATCTTAGACGATTGGAGAATAAAGACATATCCTATCATTAAATAACGGAAAGCGAAATAATGGCACGCCTGGGAACCATCGACTGCGAAAGAATCATGAAGCGTACCAGGCTGAGCACCCTGGCGGCAAAAGTTCTGAGGGAAAGGTTTCCCGATGCACCGGATCCGGTGAAGATCTGGCTTCCTTCAAAACCCCGGTGGGAAAGGCTCCTCCCCGACCTCGACATATTCCGCAGTGAACTCGAGGGGGTAAAGAAGCGCGGTGGCAAGATAGTGCTCTACGGCCACGACGACATGGACGGCGTTACCGGCATATTCATAGGCCTGCGTGTGCTAAGGAACGAGAATTTCCATGTGGTTCCGATCATTCCCAGAAGGGACATCGAAACCTACGGCATAAGGCCCGGGAGGCTTCAGGGGCTCCTGGAGCCGGAGGACCTTCTTCTTACGGTGGATTACGGCTGCAGTGCAGTTGAAGGGGTTAAATGGGCCCGTGACCACGGTGCCAGGGTGGTGATCACCGACCACCACACGCTAAATCCGCCCCTTCCCGAGCTAACGCCATGGTGGATCCCCAGATAACCGGGGGAGCCGCGGCGGACCTGGCCGGCTGCGGAGTTCTCTACGGGGCCCTGGTACACCTCTTCCCCAGGTGGGAAAAGGATGCTCAGCTGCTTGCGGCGGTTGCTCTTGGAACTGTCAGCGACAGGGTTCCTTTCACCGAATGGAACAGATATCTGCTTCACTGCTTCTCCTCAATAAAGGAATCAAGGCTCACCGAGGGTTTGAAGCTCCTCATGGAGAAGTGGCCCTGCAGAAAGCACGCCTGGACAGGGGCCATGGTAAGACAGAGGATAACCAGTACCATAGGAAAAGGCGACCACAGCGGCATTGCGTCCATGATAGACTTCATGTCCAGCTACGATGCCACATGGTGCGAGAAGTTCTGGGAAGAGATGAAGACCAACAGCGAAGAACGGGGGAAGGCACTCAGCGACATCGTCACCTCGGCCATACAGAAGAAGGATTCAGAAGCTGATGCCCTGGGAATGGTCCTCATCTTCCTGGAAGACATACCACCCGCCATGGGCGGAACCCTTGCCAGCAGGCTTTGCAAGATCTACCGCCGGGGAACCATCGTTGTTACCAGAAGGGAAGACGGCAAGCTCATCGGGGATACCCGCTCCATAGGGGACTGGAACATGGCCGGTTTCCTTGTCAGTATGCGGAATGTTTTCTCCAGCGCCGGCGGACATTACCGGGCGGCGGGATTCAGCTACGAGGGCACCGACTGGGAGTATCTCAGGAATCTCCTCATCACCCACATGACCGAATATCCCACCCAGCCCGTTCCCGAACCACACATCGACCTGTATCTTGATGAACTCCCGGATCCTGCTCAGTTCACCTGCCTGGCCCCCTTCGGCCCGGGCTTCCTTCCTGTGGCTGTGAAGGTGGGTTCCATGCGGTATCTGCTGCAGCTGAACAACAACTGCCAGGCAAACTGGTGCATAACCGAGGACAGCGGAGAATAGAAGTGAGTCATTATCTGATCACCGGCTGCGCCGGATTCATCGGCAGCAGCCTGACGGATGCGCTGCTGGCCCGGGGAATGAAGGTTACCGGAGTTGACGCCTTCAGGGACTACTACGACACCTCCCTGAAAAGAAGAAATGTATCCTCCGCCCAGAACAGTGATCTTTTTACCCTTGCTGAGGAGGACCTCTCCGGAGATACGGCTTTCCTTGACCGGTTCATAGACCCCGGGGAACAGCTGGTAATTTATCACCTGGCAGCCCAGGCCGGTGTGAGAAAATCCTGGGGCTCCGACTTCACCGTGTACACCCGGGACAACATCGAGGCAACCCAGAACCTTCTGGAATGGGCTCTTAAAAGGGGCGGCGTGGTTAACTTCGTCTACGCCTCCTCATCATCCGTTTACGGCATCCCGGAAAAGCTCCCCATGGTGGAGGACAGAACCGTTCCCATTCCCCACTCCCCCTATGGTGTAACAAAGCTTGCAGCTGAAAACCTGGTGCGGCTCTACACCGCCAATATGGGCCTGCCCTCGGTCAGCCTGAGGTTCTTCACCGTATACGGCCCCCGTCAGCGGCCGGACATGGCCTTCAACAGGTTCATCACCGCAGGGCTCCGTGGCGAACCCATCGGGGTTTTCGGCACCGGAGAGCAAACAAGGGACTTCACCTATATTGCCGACATCGTCCAGGGGCTTATCCTGGCGGAAAATTCCACCGGCGGCCTTGCCATGAACCTTGGCGGAGGCAACAGGGTGACCCTTCTTCAGGCAATAGAGACCCTGTCGAACATCATGGACGATCCCCTTGAGATCTCTTTCACCAAGGGTAAAAGGGGTGATGTCCCCGATACCTGGGCATCAACGGACCTTGCCAGGAGTGAACTCGGTTGGATGCCTGAAACACCCCTGGAAGAAGGTCTGATACGGGAGTTCCACTGGATTAAAAACCGGTAGATTTGCCCCCTGCCATTCAGGTTCGTATATTTTCCTTCTTATAAATAACAGCATTCCCCGTCTTTATGAAAGGAAGCTTCCTATGCGAACCGCATTATCCATTCTCATACTGTTCCTTTTCTCCCTGCAGGCCAATGGTGAAGCCATTGTTTACACTCTCGAAAACGGCCTTCGAGTTGTGCTCGACGAGATGCACTTCGCCCCCTCGGCGGTGGTTCTGGTTCAGTACGAAGTGGGTTCCAGGAACGAGTCAGCTGACATAGCAGGCATCAGCCACTTCACCGAGCACATGATGTTCAACGGAACACAGGACATGCCCGGGCAGATGTTCTGGCAGCTGGTTCAAAAGGAAGGCGGGGTAGCTAACGGGGGCACCGGCGAGCACTTCACGAACTATTTCATCTACCTTCCCTCTTCCAAACTGGAGAACGCCCTGAGAATTGAGGCCGACAGAATGCACAACTGCCTCATGGACTCCGCCGCCATTGCCCAGGAGATAGGTGTGGTAACCGACGAGTGGAGGCTTTCAGTAGACTCCCCCGACGGCCAGCTTTATCAGAGGGCCCGGGGGGAGTTCTACGGCGACCACCCCCTGGGAAGACCGGTGATAGGATTCTCAGAAACCATTGCCGCCTACAACGAACAGACAGTCAGGGACTATTACGAAACATGGTACAGACCATCAAACGCGGTTCTGGTTGTGGCAGGCGACTTCCAGACCGAGGAAGCCATGGCAATGGTTGAGGAATACTTCGGTTCCATTCCCTGCCAGGGCCCCACACCGGACAATGTACCGGAGATCACCAGCCTCGACTTCCGGAAAGGGTCGACATAGAGTATCCCGCTGAGGCCGACCGTTTCATGGTATGGTTCAGGGGCTGCTCCTATGATTCTCCTGACCTTCCAGCGCTCTTCCTGCTGGCAACCCATTTCAGCGCAGGCAGACTTGGATGGCTCGAACGGGAGATGGTGAACAAGGGTCTTCTCTCGGCGGCATATGCTTCCAGCCCTGGGCAGGGATGAAAACCCTTCTCCCTGTACGGAGTCGTTCAACCGGGTATCAACACCGACAGTGTGATAACCCTTATAAAAGAGGAGGCATTCCGCCTCACCCGGGAACCCATTGATCCCGCCCGTCTTTCAATGCTGCAGAGCTTCCTTGTGGCAAGGGAGCTAACAAGCGTTGATACACCTGTAGCACAGGCCTACAGGCACGCCTACGATCTTTCCATGTCCGGAGAGCTGGAAGGATGGAAGCAAATACTTGAAATGGCTGCTGAACTGACCCTGAAGACCTTATGGAGACGGCCTCAAGGTACTTTACGCCGGACCGCATGATGATATCGGTGCTCCATGCCCAGGAGGGCGGATCCGGATCCCAGGGAACTTCCACGGCGGGGACCACGGAAACAAGCGTGCCGGAGATCACCGACTGGAGCGGACTGAACCTTACCGCCGATTTCCAGCTGCCTGAGTTCTCCATTTCCCGGGGTGTTGAGAGGTTCGTTCTCGACAACGGCCTTGTTCTGCTGGTCAAGGAAGACCACAGTTTCCCCAATGTGGAGATAATGGCCGCAATACCCATGTCTTCCAGAAGGGAAGATCCCGACAGGTGCGGTCTAACCTCGATTACCACGGAACTCATGCTCAGGGGAACCGATGAGATGGGCTATGAAGCATTCCACGAGAGGCTTGCGGTTCTGGGCAGCGGCATCTGGATCCAGACCAATAGCAACTATTCAATGGCAAACGTATACGGGCTAAGCGAGCATGCAGACACCTATTTCACCTCCCTTTCCGACCTGCTCATGCGCCCTGCCCTTGGTGAGGAGGATTTCCAAAGCGTTAAAACAAAGCTTCTCGGCAGCCTTGAGAGATACAGGGAAAGCCAGTTTTACATGGCCCGTAACGGCATCGATGAGATACTGCTGGAACCGGGTAACCAGAGGACCGCCACTATAGAGACCGTGGGTTCCATAACAGTGGAGGACGCCCGGGAATGGTGGAGGACCACCGTCCGCCCTGAAGGCACCGTCATCTCCATAGTGGGGGACATAACGCCCGAAAGGGCACTCAGCCTCGCCAATAACTACTTCGGAGACTGGGAAAACCCCCGGGATGCCCTTCCTGAACATACTGACCTCGCCTTCAGCTCAGCACCGGGAGATACCCTTGTCATATCCATGCCCGGCAAGATACAGGTAGCCGAGTACATTGCCTGCATGGGGCCATCATACGTAACTGAAGACTACGTCCCGTTCAGGATAATGTCTGGCATCCTCGGCGGGGGAATAGGCTCCAGGCTCGGCAAGAACGTCAGGGAAACCCAGGGTCTTGCCTATATGGTTGGAGCCTGGCTGGAGGGAGCCAGATCCGGCTCAGTCACCGGAAACAGGTTCACCGGCTTCCTCTCCACCGGCTCTCCCCTGGCAGAGAGAGCCCTCTCGGCAATGGCAGAAGAACTCAATAGGATCGCCGATGAAGGGGTGGAGGAAGAAGAGCTCCTTCTGGAACAGTCGAGGACCATTGGCCAAAACGCCATCAGCTACGACTCATACGATTCCCAGGCAAGGTACTTCGCCAACTGCGAGATCATGGGGATCCCCCTGGACAACGACCAGACCACCCTTCAGGAGATCACCCGGCTTACACCGGAATCTGTCCGGGAGGTGGCTGCAAAGTACTTCACCGAGGACTGGTTCGTGGTGGTTGCCGGGGGAGTGGACGAGAACCTCCAGCCACTGGAATAGCTAAGGAAAGAACAGGGCGGTACGGCAAAGCCTGTACCGCCCTATTTTATTTTACAACTATAAGTTACGCAATCTATTTGTCAAATTTACGGATGGCTTCAGCTCCAACGGTAACACCGGCCTCGTTGGACCAGGTGGAGAAGCCTCCTTCGTTGGTAACCTTGAGGGCATAGTACCAGGTGCCGGCGGAGAGGTTCTCGTCGTAGTACTCTTTGTCGTACCTGTCGTAGAAAACCCCGAGAACCGTGGCGGAGCCGGGGTTGTTCTTTATGTCCCCCACCTGAGAGCGGTAGAGGGTGTAGCTGTAGAAGTCGTCGTCGGGAGAGGCGTTCCACCGTACCCTTGCCGTTGACGGGCCTGTGAGCAGAACGGTGATGGCAACGCCGGAGGGGCCGGGGTCGAAGGGGTTGTCGGGCCCGCAGGCTGATATCAGTACCAGAAACAGTACCGCAGTAACCGCGAGCCCTCTCATGACAACCTCCATATTAATCAGGTTCTACTCAGTGATATCGTCATCGTCCCTGGCCTCGAGCTTGTAGTTGTCGTAGGTGTAAACGAGTATGCCAATTATCTCGCTGAAAGTGTCACCTGAAGCAGCAGGATACTGGTAGGCCTTCACCATTCCAGTACCGGAGCCGTCATCAACCAGGAACTCACCATACTGGTCAGGATCCGTGGTGGCGGTCACATCGGAAATGGAGACGAAAACTGCCTCCCATTTCTCCTGGTTGATATCAACTGTGGAAATTGACTCGGGACCGGGGATAGGATGGCCGCTCTCTACGAAGTCCACAGACTGTACGACCACCTCTGTGAGATCATAAAACTCCTGCACATACCCGGAAACGACAACACTGTCTCCCCTCTGGAAGCTATCCATTATGCCCTCGTAGCCATAAAGAAGCAGTCCTGACCACTCCCCTCCCTGGGAATCCATGATGGAGACAAGCTCACCGGAAGAGTTGTTGTAGAGTTCACCGGAGGCGGATGTAACTATTCCTGTCACCGTTACATCGTCGCCGTTGTAGGGTGATTCGTCCTGCTGGCCCTGTATCTCGTAGCAGGAGAGGACGCCACCGCCTCCACCACCGCCGGAGGAGTCCGGTGTGGTGATGGACACCTCGTTGCTCCAGGCGGTGAGCTGGGAGGAGTCGACTGTCTGGAGGGCGTAGTAGTAGGGGGTGTTCCAGGCGAGGTTGGCGTCGGTGTGGGTGAGTGTGGCTATATCGGTGAAGGTGCCCACCAGTGTTGCTGAAGAGGGGCTGGCGGCTATGCCGGAGGTCAGGGAGCGGTAGAGGTTGTATGAGGCGAAATCGGTGTCGGGGCACTGTGTCCAGGTGAGTGTGGCGGTGTTCTGACTGACAGCGGCTGAAAGTGTGGAGGCCGTTGGGTTGGTTCCGCCCCCCTGGGGGTTGTCCTCGTCGTCGCCGCAGGCGAAGACAAGGAGGAAAGCCATGAGAACGGCGGTGGCCGCCGTGATGCGAAGGGTCACTTCTATCTCCTCTCGGTTTTTCGGTTCTGCCTGTGTAACATAATTCAGTGAATCTCGTTCCCGTAACCGTTAATTATAATCGGGGATCATTCCTGAAGGAACGGAGAAAATATGCTCGCTGTTGTTTTGCTGATGCTGCTGCCCCCGCCCCGGCGGAGATACCCCATGAGATAACCTTTCACGGCCATACAAGGGTCGACGACTTCTACTGGCTGAGGAACATCGAAGACCCGGCGGTAACTGATTACCTCCTGGCGGAGAACACATACACCGACTCCATCATGGCCAGGTCCCGGGAACTGATGGATACCATTCTTGAGGAGCTGATCGAAAGGATACCTGAGGACGAGTCTTCGGTGCCATACTACAGGAACGGCTGGTGGTACTGGTACGAATACCCCCCCGGGGCCGACTACGCAGTGAACATGAGAAGGACCCACCCGGACGGTGAGCCCCTGGTGCTCCTCGACGAGAACAGTTACGGTGATCTTTACGGGTACTTCGACGTCGGGATGATCTCCGTGAGCCCGGACAACCGCACACTGGCCTGGGCCTACGACACCACCGGAGGCCACTGGTACACCCTGGTCTTCCAGGATATCCATACAGGGGACACACTGGACGTCATAAACAATGCATCCGGGGACCTGGCCTGGGCGGCGGACTCCCGGATGGTGTTCTACGGCCTGAACGACAAGACTGGAAGGACCGAACGGATCATGCGCAGGACCATAGCCTGCGACGACGAGATAACCCTTTCACCGAGGAGGACCCCACCTTCTGGCCCTGGGTGGAGAACTCCACCGACGGCAAGTGGGTGCTGCTGGGCACCGCCAGCTCACTTGAATCCGAGTACCGCATACTGCCCTCGGCCACCCCACGGGATTCCATGGTCCTGGTGCATCCCCGTACCGAGGGCTTGAATACTACATCTACCCCTCGGATTCCACCCTTTTCATTCAGACCAACCTCCCCGGAGAGAACTACGCGGTGATGCGGGCCCCGGCCTCTTCCCCGGGAATTGACAGCTGGACCACTGTGATACCCCACGACGAAGGGACCCTGATAGAGGAACTCGACGTGTTCAACGATTTCCTGGCGGTCTCCCTTCGCAGCGGCGGTCTCAGAAGGCTCTACCTTGCCGACAGAGAGACCGGCGGGGGCCGTTACGCCGACCTGGGCGGGGAACCCGCCACATTCTACACCTCGGCAAACTACTCAGCGGATGCGGATTCCATCAGACTTTTTTACACCTCACTCACAACGCCGTGGTCCATGATCTCCTACCATGTAGAGGACGATTCCGTGAAGACCCTGAAGACCACATTCGCCGGGGAAGGCTATGACCCTGACCTCTACACCGCCGAGAGGATAATGGTGCCCGCCGGGGACGGTGCCCTCGTTCCGGTGGGAATGGTATACAGGACCGACCTCTACAGCCCCGGGGAGAACCCGCTGCTGCTCTACGGATACGGGGCCTACGGCATGAGCCTGGACCCTATGTTCAGCGCCGGTCTCCTCTCCCTTCTGGACAGGGGCTTCATATACGCCGACGCCATGTGCGGGGGGGAAGCGAAATGGGCCGGAGCTGGTATCACCGGGGCAGGACACTAAACAAGATGAACTCCTTCACCGACTTCATAGCCTGCGCCGAATACATGGCAGACCAGGGATACTGCGACGCTGAGAGGATATTCGCCATGGGAGAGAGCGCCGGCGGTCTCCTTATGGGTGCGGTTACCAACATGAGGCCGGACCTGTGGCGGGGAGTGGTCGCAGGTGTTCCCTTCGTGGACGCCCTTACCACCATGCTTGACCCCACCATACCCCTTACCACCAACGAGTACGACGAATGGGGCAACCCCGGTGAAGACCCCGAGGCATACCGGTACATCCTCTCCTACTCACCGGTGGACAATCTTCACGAAACTGAGTATCCCGCCATGTACGTCTTCACCGGGGTGAACGACTCCCAGGTGGGCTACTGGGAGCCGGCGAAGTGGGTGGCGGGAATACGCAGGGTAAACACCGGTGATTCTCCCGTTCTTCTCAGGGTTAACATGGGCTCGGGCCACGGAGGCAACTCGGGAAGGTACGGCTGGCTGGCGGACACCGCGGAAAAGTACGCCTTCATACTGGAACAGGCGGGTATCAGGGAGTAGGCTTCCTGTACTTACAGGTGCAGTTCCTTCCCGAGGACTTCGCCTGGTACATGGCGTTGTCGGCCTTTTTCAGAAGCGTACCGGTTTCGTCCCCTGCTTCTGCCTGGGCGATACCCAGTGAGATGGTAACCGGCGGCAGGACCCTGCCGTCGGTTGTTATCACCTTTGTTTCGCTTATTGTCTTCCTGACCCTTTCCGCCACGATCCAGGCGAATTCCATTGGAACACCGGCCAGCAGTATTATGAACTCCTCCCCGCCGTACCTGGCGCAGAGGTCCGTCGGGCGCAGGCTGTCCACCGCCATCCTGGCCACGGCGGAAAGGACGTCGTCGCCGGCGTCGTGCCCGTAGCGGTCATTGTATTTCTTGAAGTAGTCCACATCGAAGAGTATCACACTCAGAGGCAGGTCGCTGAGTGTGTGCCGGGCCAGGAGCCTTGGAAGCTGAACCTCCACCCAGCGGCGGTTCTTCAGGCCGGTGAGGACATCAAGCATGGCGTCTTTCTCGAACCGCCGGCGCATTCTGATGTTCTCGGTAATGGTATCGTCGCTGGCCCTCATCCTGTCCGCCAGGAGCAGGAGCATGTTGCAGGCAAAGGCGTGGGAGGCGGAAATGAGCCCCCAGAACGAGGCCTCGTCCACCTCCAGTATCCTGGATGGCTCCTTTGCCACCACGAAGGCCGATGCCGGGCTGTCATCGATCACCGAGAGTTCGCCAACGGTTTCACCAATGTTCAGCACCGCCACGGGATCGCTCTCGGGGCTGTCGAGGTGCACCGTGAGCGCACCCTCAAGTATGATGTAGAGTTTCTGGTTGCTCTGGCCGGCCTGATAAGTGTTTCCCCCTTATCCATTTCGATAACTGGACACTCGCGGAAAACCTCCATGGCCTGGTCACCGGAAACCCTTCTGAGGATGAAAAGATCCTTTATATCGTTTATGGTAAGCGAGTTGTTCATTGCCCCTCCAGAAAATGCATTTGTACGAACTCTTTGGAATATTGAAGACTACCGCTCAAAAAACCAGTTCTCCACTTTCTTTTCCGCGGGAAATAGAATATTTTGCCCGTATCAACCGGAGGTGTATTTAATGAACACATATCCCGCAGTGAGAGATCCGGGTTCCATCGAGCTTCTCTTCAGAAGCGTGCGAAACAGCCCCCGGCCCGACAAGATAACCACCGACTACCTTGCTTCCATCGGATTCCGCCGGCAGTCCGACGTAAAACTCCTTGAGCTTCTCTTCTTCCTGGGCTTCATCGACAGCAACCTCTCCCCCTCGGAGCTCTGGAACGCCGCGTCGGACTCCGATGAAATCGCCTTCGCCTCCATCCTTGCAGGGGCTCTGTCGAAATCCTACTCCAAGGTCTTCGAAATCTATCCCGACGGCAGGAACATCGACGGCAAGGCCCTGATGACCCTCTTCAAGGAACAGACCGGAGTGTCGGACACCGAAGCGGCCTACATGGTCCTCACCCTTCAGGTCCTGGCGGACATGGCGGACTTCGGCAAAGGCGAAACCCTGCAGCAGAAATCCCCGCCGTCCCGGCGCCTGAGGAAGAAAAAACTGAACCCTCCCCCTCCCTCCCGGATGTTCCCGACGAGCCCGCCACCCACCATCGAGATCCCCCGTGAGGGCCTCTCCCTGAACATCACCATACCCCCGGAGGCCATGGACAAGGAGATGACCGAGATCGTAAAATCCCTTCTTAAAGCCATCCGTAAATTTGACAAATAGATTGTGTAAGCTCTAGCAGTACAACAATTAAAGCATGCACTACCAGGGAAGATAACGTCATGGAAATAGAGATTATAGCCGTTCTTTTCGGCATGGCCTTTTTTTGTGAGCTCGTGGATTCCACACTGGGAATGGGATACGGAACAACACTTACACCGGTGCTTCTTCTTATGGGATATCAGCCTATGCAGGTGGTCCCGGCGATACTGCTTTCAGAGCTTATTACCGGGGGATTCGCCGCCTTCGCCCACCACAGGCTGGTAACGCCTTCTTCGACTTCAGGAACGACACTGACCACAAGATCGTGAAAAGATGGGAGCGCTGGGCTATCTCCCAAAATCGAATGATGCCCGGATTGCCTACATACTGGGCATCTGCAGCCTGATCGGCGCGGTGGGGGCGGCGATCTTCGCCGTTAACCTGAAGGCGTATCTTTCACCGATCATAGGCTTCATTGTGCTGGCCATGGGAATACTGATCCTGGTAAGGCACAGAAGCCCCGGCGGATTCAGCTGGAAGAAGGTCACCGGCCTGGGAGTAACAGCCGCCTTCAACAAGGGCCTCTCCGGTGGAGGTTACGGCCCCCTGGTGACCAGCGGTCAGATACTTTCCGGCGTTAACGGAAAGAGCGCAATTGCCATAACCAGCATGGCGGAAAGCTTCACCTGCCTGGTGGGGGTGGTTACCTACCTCATCATTGGAACACAGGTCAACTGGGGCATTGCTCCTCCGCTTATTGCCGGAGCAGTGCTGAGCGTACCTCTCAGTGCCTTTCTCGTGAAGAGAATAAACACTGAGAAGTTCACCCTTGCGGTGGGCATCGCCACCACGGCACTAGGAGCGTTGACCCTCTATAAGGTGTTCTTCTAGAGGTAGTTGATCACCTCGGCCCGGGTAACCGCAAGCAGGTCCGCCTCGAAGGGCTTCAGCTCGGCGGGGGCATCGATGGAGTCCAGGGGGGTGGCCATGCTGAGGTTGTTCTCGCTCTTCCACCTTCTTGCCTCCTCTATCACCGTGAGGGCACTGTTGCCAAGGCGGAGAGCCTCCGGGTCCATGTAATCCCTTTCAGGCCATGGGGCCACATGTATCGAGGGGTGCTTCTCCGTGTCCATGAACACTCCGTGGTACAGCTCTTCTGATATGTGAACCAGTATCGGGGCGAAGAGCTTCAGCACAGTGTAAAGGCTGTGTACAGCGTGTACTGGGCGGCTTCCCTTCCCCGGCTGTCGTCGCCGTAGAGCCTGCCCTTGGCAATCTCCAGATAGTTGTCGCATAGCACCTTCCAGAAGAAGCCCTCGGTTTCCCTCATACAGGTGGAGTACTCGTACTGCTCCATTCCCGCCGTGGCTTTCCTGACGGTATCGGTGAGCCTGCTGAGAAGCCATCTGTCGAAGGGGTGGAGTTCCACTTCCCTGGCGGGGTCGAACCCCTCCAGTCTGCCTTCGGCGAACCTGGTGGCGTTCCAGAGCTTTGTCACGAGCCTTCTTCCCTCGCCGAGAACATCCTTGCTGAAAACAACATCGGTCCCCAGTTTCGAGGAACAGGCCCAGTATCTGAGCTCGTCGGCTGAGAACTGCTCGAGGGCGGCAATGGGATCACCGGCAACATTGCCCTTGCTCTTGGACATTTTCTGCCGGTTGGGGTTCAGTGAGTGACCGGAGATCATTACATGGCTCCAGGGTATGGTGCTGGAGTGGAGAAGTGACTTTGCGATGGTGTAGAACGCCCATGTCCTGATTATGTCGTGGGCCTGGGGTCTGAGGGCCATGGGGAAGATGTTTTCCCTCTGGTCTTCCTCGCCCCACTTCCAGTTTATCTGGGGGGTAAGGGAACTGGTCGCCCAGGTATCCATTACATCGCTTTCCGGCCTGAAAGCACCTCCTCCGCACTGTGGGCAGGGGCTCTTCGGGCTGTCCACCAGGGGGTCCACCGGAAGGTCTTCCTCCCTGGCGAAAATGGGGCGTCGCAGTCCTCACAGAACCACAGGGGAAGGGAACACCGTAGAACCGCTGCCTTGAGATGCACCAGTCCCACTTCAGGTTTTCCACCCAGTGGTCGTACCGCACCCTGAAATGGGCGGGGTGCCATTTGATCTCGCTGCCCTTTTCAAGCAGCTTATCCTTGAGGTCGAGGATCCGGATGAACCACTGCATGTTCACAAGGTATTCCAGAGGGGTTCCGCACCGTTCATGAACGTTCACCGCGTGGCTTATGTCTTCCCCGCCGGTCCTGTGGCCCTCGGTGTCCAGCCTCTCCACTATCACCTTCCGGGCCTTCTTCCAGTACATGCCCTGGAGGAAGCCGGTCTTTTCGTTCATGTGTCCCCGCTGGTCGAGGATTATTCTCAGGTCGAGGTTGTACTTCTCCCACCACTCTATGTCTGTGGTGTCGCCGAATGTGCAGCACATGACCACTCCGGAGCCCTTGTCAGCGGCGACCTTCTCGTCGGCCAGTATTTCCACCTCCCTGTCGTAGAGGGGAACCAGTGCTTTCCTGCCCACAAGATGTTTCCACCTTGCGTCGGAGGGGTTCACGAAAACAGCCACACAGGCGGGTATCAGCTCGGGTCTGTGGTGGCGATGGGAATGGTGCCGCTGCCGTCGGCCAGTTTGAAGAGAAGGTCGTGGAAGTGGCTGGGGAACTCTTTGTCCTCGGTTTCCGCCTGGGCAACTGCGGTCTGACATTCGGGACACCAGAGCGTGGGTGAGTTCTTCCTGTAGACCCTTTCCTTCTCCACAAGATCAAGGAATGATCTCTGGCTGAGCCTCTGCACCCACGGGTCGATGGTGGTGTACATGAGGGACCAGTCGCAGCTGAAACCGAAGCTGTTCCAGAGATCCCTGAACTGAGCTTCGGCGTCCTTTGCAACCTCGAGGCAGAGCTTAACGAACTCGCCCTGGTCATGTCGGTGGCCTTTACGTTCTTCACCTTCTCGGTGAACCTTTCGCTGGGCAGACCGTTGTCATCGAAGCAGAAGGGATAGAAGACCTCTTTACCGGTCATTCTGTGGTATCTGGCCATTACCTCGGCCTGGACATAACTGAATATGTGCCCCATATGGATCATTCCGCTCACCGTGGGCGGCGGGGTGTCTATTGAGTAAACCTGCCTGCCGGAATCGGGGTTGAACCTGTAAATGCCCTCTTCCTGCCAGTGCTTCTGCCACCTGGGCTCCGATTCCTTGGGGTTGTATCTCTTTGCCAGTGCCATCAGCTCTGCTCCTGTCCTTCCCAGCCCCGGGCCATTATTCGGCCCATGACCTCCACAAGGCTGTCTATGTCTACCCTGATCTGTTCGAGTGTGTCACGGTCCCGGATGGTCACCCTGTTGTCCTCAAGGCTGTCGAAATCGAATGTGATGCAGCAGGGTGTGCCTATTTCGTCGTTCCTTCTGTACCTCTTGCCTATGGAACCGGTTACGTCGAAAAGCACCGGCCAGTGGGGCCTGAGCAGGTCGGCGACCTTTTCCGCAGGTTCGCTGAGCTTCTTTGAAAGGGGAAGGACCGCCGCCTTCACCGGGGCAAGCTTCCTGTGGAGGCCGAGAACCACCCTGGTGCTGCCGTCGATCTCCTCTTCCCGGTAGGCGTCAAGCATTACCATGAGGAAGGTTCTCCCCACTCCCCCCGAGGTTTCCACCACATAGGGGGTTATTTTCTTTCCGGTTTCCTTGTCGAGAATGGTCAGGTCCTTGCCGCTGCCTGCCATCTGGGCCTTCAGGTCGTAATCGGTCCTGCTGGCAATGCCCTCGAGTTCTCCGAAACCTTCCTCACCGGAGAAGGGGTACCTGTATTCGATGTCGGTGCATCCCGTTGCGTAGTGGGCAAGTTCCTTTTCCGTATGCTTTCTCAGCCGGAGATTCTCCTTCTTTACTCCAAGGGTGTCGGTGTACCAGTTGAACCTCTTTTCCACCCAGTACTCGTACCACTTCTCCCACTGGTCGGGGTGACAGAAGAATTCCATTTCCATCTGTTCGAATTCCCGGCTCCTGAAGATGAAGTTCCTCACGGTTATCTCGTTCCTGAAGGCCTTGCCGATCTGGCGATGCCGAAGGGAAGTGATCTTCTGGTGGAGGTTACGATATTCTGGAACTGGGCGAAGATAGGCTGACAGGTCTCAGGGCGGAGATAGACCATGGAGCCCTCGTCCTCGAGGGGACCCATGAAGGTTTTGAACATGAGACCGAAGTTCCGGGGCTCGGTGAGTTCACCACCGCACTCGGGGCAGCGGTGGCCCTCTATGTGATCCTGCCGGAACCTGCCCCTGCATTCCCTGCAGTCCACCAGGGGTCGTGAAAGTTCTTCAGGTGTCCCGATGACTGCCAGACATTCGAATGGGTAATTATGGCGGTGTCCACCCCAACCACATCGGAGCGGGAACGGACCATTTCATGCCACCACAGTTCGGTGATGTTCCTTTTCAGCTCGGCCCCCAGGGGGCCGTAATCCCAGGCGGACTGAAGACCGCCGTAGATCTCGCCGGACTGATAAACGAAACCCAGCCTTTTCGCCAGGGAAATAATGTTCTTCATAAGGTCGTTACCGGGTTCCATCAAGAATCTCCTTCATGACTTTTTCAGATTTAAGCCCAAGCCTGTGCTCGAGGTGCACCTGGGCATACTCCTTCAACAGCGAATGGCACTGAATATAACCACCCGGCCAAAGACCGACCCGGGAGAGGGGTTCGAGGTCTGAACTCTGAGCTCTGGCGAGGAAGCTGACAATACCTGACTTCACCGGAAAACCCGGCTCTCGGCATCGGTCACAAACTATTCCTCCGTTGGCATGGGACCATCGGGGATCCTCCCCGGGAGGGTTGCCGCAGGCAACGCATAAATCGGCGGAAAGACCGTGACCGGAGAGCTGAAGCAGCTTCACTACTCCTCCGCAGACCACCGGCCAGGGATACGCGCCGGCTTCCAGAAGGCGGAACACCGACTCGGTCAGCCTGTAAACCGGGCCCGAGGGCTCGTTCCCGTGGCTCACCACCGCAAGCAGCCAGTCGGAAAACAGGCCGGCACCGGCGAATGCTCCATGGTTGGTTCGCAGAAAGGTGTTGTGAGCAATCACCGACGCTTCTGTGGCCGTATCCAGTTCCCGGCCCTCTCTCCGTGAAAGCTCGAGGTCTGTCTGGCTGAAGAGCTCCAGTCTTCCCAGAAACTTGTTACCGGGTCTCAGAGCACCCCTTGCCATGGCGGATATTCGGCCGAAATCCAGGGAGTAGAGCGTCAGTATGAGTGAGGAGTCGCTCCATCTGATCCTTCTCAGAACGAATGCTGGAGTGGATGTTCTCAACCAGTCTCTCCGGAAAGGGGAGATATCCTTATGAAGACGATACGCTGACCGCTGACCTTTTCCACGGTAAACCGCCAGGATTCTATTTCGGCGGATTCCCCGGGCTCCGGTATTCTGCCCAGCCGGTGGTATACCAGGCCTCCGGCTGACTCGTAATCCTCATCTTCTTCGAGATCGGTTTCCAGGAGGTCGTTCAACTCATCCATGGGAAGCCTTGCGTCAACACGGTAGGAATCGTTGCCTATCTTCTTCACCATGGGGGGTTCCAGGTCGTACTCGTCCCTTATATCACCGAAGACCTCTTCCACGATGTCTTCCATGGTGACTATTCCGGCCATTCCGCCGTACTCGTCCACAACCACCGCCATGTGTATGCGACTGGTCTGGAACTCGGCGAAAAGCTCATCTATTCGCTTGAACTCCGGGACGAAATAGGCCTCACGGAGGATGGACTCAAGATGGAAGTCCTTTCCCTTTCCGTTGGTTTCCACACCGAGAAGGTCCTTCGCATAGAGAACCCCGGCTATGTCGTCGATCTTTTTCCTGTAAACGGGGATGCGGCTCCTTCCAGCCTTCCGGACCTGTTTCACTATGCTTTCAATGTCGTCGGAGAGCTCGATGCTGTCCACATCTATCCGGGGGACCATGACCTCCCTTACGATCTTGTCGGAAAAGTCTAGAATTGAATCCACCAGCTCCTGCTCTTTTTCAAGCTCCTCCTGGTCGCCCTTCTCCCGCCTCTGTTCAAGCCAAAGGGTGTCCGGCGGGGTGTATGCCCAGTCGTCGGAGTCTTTGTCTTCCCGGCCAAGAAGTATTCTGGAAGGAACTCGGAAAAGCAGGGTGAGGAGACCCATCGGGATCCTGAATATCTTGGCCGCCCCCCCTTCGGTGAGCCCCTGGGCAGTCACCGGAGGAATGATCTCCGAGAGGATGGCGGCAATGAGTATGATCACCCCGCCGGAAAGCCAGGGGGAATAGCCAGTGGTCCGGGCGGTGAGGGCGGCACCGGCACCTATGAGTACAAGGCCGCAAACCCTTCCCAGCCAGATGACCCTAAGGCGAAGGGCGGCGCCCCGCCTTCTGTCCGATGGGTCCCTCCCTATGGAAGTAACAAGTTCAGGAAGGGCCGCACGGCAACCGTTGGCTGACCCGGCCAGTATGATACCGCAGGCAAGCAGGAGCAGACCTGTCGTGCTCATTTCGGGCCCCCAATATCAAGTGCCTTTGCAACAAGCTCCCGGGTCAGCCTGTTCATCTCTTCGGTGTCGGTTTCGTTGTCGTGGGTCTTGCCACGGAGATGAAGCCAGCCGTGGTAAACCCTCTCCAGTATATCGGAAAGGGGGGTGCCAGCCTGCCGTCAATGTACACTACTCCCTCGGGGCTGTCCTGCCCAGGCGAGGAGAGATCGAAGGTTAGTACATCTGTGGGCCTGTCGATGTGGCGCCACCGGAGATTGAGGAACCGCATTACGCCGGGGTCGCATATCACGAACTCCACCGGGTCTTCAATGGTTCTCTCTATGATCCCTTCCAGATGTTCAAGGTCCTCGGAAGGATTGTCCAGAATGATTTCCAGGGAGGGTCCGTGGGGTTCCGCGGGAGGTTTTTCACTTTCCATGGGGGAAGTTCTTTACCCTTTCATAGTTTTTTTTGTTTAAGACGTTCAGGAACACTCTGATCACTTCTCTCTTATCCGCTGGAGAAAGACCGCAGTTGTCGAACTGACCTGTTTCTTCCTTTTCTCTCAGTATTCTGGCAGCCATTTCCGCCTTCAGCTCGTCGGTGGCCTTACTTCCCTTGGACTGAACAAAACCGCGTATGGCTGATGATACGGAATCGGCGAGCATTATTATGGCGGACTCATCGGTGCCGGGAATGGGATTGTGATAATGATAGAGGTCTTCGTCAAGCTGGGCCCCGGGGGGAAGCTCTTTTTCAGCCATCTCAAGGAAGACTTTTACCGAGGAATCTCCGTGGTGCTCATGTATGATGTTCCTTATTTCCCTGGGAAGATGGTACTTCTTCGCAAGCTTAAGACCGTCGGTGACATGGGCGACTATCACAGCGGCGCTTTCCGCAGGGCTCATGTTTATGTGGGGGCTTGTATTTTCCGCGTCCTCCATGTTTTCCACGAACATACCGGGGTTGGTAAGCTTGCCTATGTCATGGAAGATCCCACCTAGTTTTGCTATGTCGCTATCGGCGCCAACCGCTTCGGCGGCATCGTGGGCCATTTCAGCGATCTCCATGGAGTGACTGTGGGTTCCAGGGGCCTTCAAACGAAGCTGTTCCCTGAGGGGATGGCTGTCTGAGCCCAGCCTCTGGTAGGTAAGGGCGGTTGGCTTGCCGAAGAGTATTTCCAAAGGATGAACGAGAACACGTACCATGCCGATAACCGCAAGGGGGACCCCGATGAGGAACAGCCAGACCAGGGGGGTGAACTCCCTGCTGCCGGAAGCACCGGCGGTGGAAAGCAGCCAGAAGACCAGAACAGATGAAACCACCCCGGCAAGGAGGCCCAGGGACGTTGCCATGTCGTTCAGGTCCCTTATGAGCAGGGCCACCAGGCATGAGGGAACGAAGGCAATGAAGAAGGTGGTAAGGGGGTGGGGTGAGTAGAGGGCGAAAACCGTGCTGAAGACCCCCGCCAGGAACCAGGAGTAATGGACGGCGTAGTCCTTTGACCTGCTGTCAAAGAAAACCGATGTGATGCCGGCTCCCAGCATGGTAAAGGAAAAGATGGAGATCTCGTTGACCCCGGATTTAACAAGAAGGACCGTGAGAAGAAGGGTAGCCCCCAGGCGGAGAACAGGAGCATGCCGTCGGAGAAGGATGAAACGGCCCCGGAACCTCTGCTATGATGAAGATAAAGGAAGGCGATAATAAAAAGCAAAGCTGTGAGCCCGCCCTTGGCAGTCCTGTGCTCGAACTGCCCCTGCTGCACCGAGGGAGATTCCAGCATGGAATCCCAGTACCGGCTGATCTCGGTGGTAAAAAGCCCGCCCGGAGGAAGTATCTCCTGTCCTGTGGTGAATGTTCTCAGATCCCTGGGAAGTGAGGCGATAGACCTCTCTATCATGCTGTCCCTGGAGGCGTGGTCGATGATGAGGTCGGGAACGATTTGCTGAAGGACTCGGGCAATGACCTCTTCAGAAACCCCCCTTCGCTGGAGGTCCATTCTCATGGCATCCCTGAATTCGGAAAGGGTGAGGAATTCCGATATGCTTTCCTGCTGCCCTCCGGATACCACGGCGAGGCTCCCCCCGTATGTATCACGGAGTTCGTCAAGGTCGATAACACCATTTTCATAAAGGCTTCTGACCCTGCTGGCGAAATAGTCGGCCTGGAGTGAATCCTCCCTGGTGTCACCGGCAAGCAGAGCTTCTATTTCCAGGGAAACACTACTGGAAACGGAGTCTTCCCGGCGGAGGTGAACCGGTGTCTCCTCCCGGACATCCGCAGCCATTTCAGCCAGCTCCGCCTGGGTGTGGGGCACCGAGAAATCGTGTACGGCTATTATGCCCTCGGGGACCGGTTCCCCTATCTTCATGTTCCTGTCGGAGATGGCTCCACGGGAGTCAAAACCTATGAAAACCCCTGCCAGAAGAAGCAGCCAAAGAAACGCCGAAAGGACCGAAACGGCATTCTTACCGAGGAAGGACACTCTCATGGGGATTCCTCTCTGCTGAATGCTTCGATCATCCTCTGAACCAGAGGATGACGCACCACGTCGGCCTGATCGAGGTAAACAAAACCTATTCCGCTCACATTTCTCAGTATTTTCGCCATTCGTACGAGACCGGAACCCACAGGGGGCTTGAGATCTATCTGGGTGACGTCGCCGGTTACCACAAGCCGGGAACCATAGCCCATCCTGGTAAGGAACATCTTTAGCTGGGTAAGAGTGGTATTCTGGGCTTCGTCAAGTATCACGAAGGCGTTGTTGAGGGTCCTGCCCCTCATGTAGGCCAGGGGAGCGACCTCGATGATCCTGCTCTCCATGTATTTCTGTACCCTGGCCGGAGAGAGGGTGTCGTTCAGCGAATCGTAGATGGGCCTGAGGTAGGGGTCTATCTTCTGCTGGAGGTCCCCGGGAAGGAAACCGAGATTCTCTCCGGCCTCTACGGCGGGCCTGGTAAGGATTATTCGTTCTACCCGGCTGTCCTGCAGGCGGAACCGCCGCTGCCACCGCCAGAAAGGTTTTCCCGTTCCAGCGGGACCTATTGAGAATACCAGCTCGTTGCTGGTCATGGACCGCATGTAGGATTCCTGCCCCGGGGTTCTGGTATGATCCTTCCCGCCCGTCCGGGAACATTGAAATCCAGGCCCTCGGCCCTTAGTTCCGGGAACTCTATGGCCTTCGCAAGTTCACTTCTGCTGATCCTGCCATGTGCCTGGAGGCAGGCCATGAGCCTTTCCGTGGCCGCCTGTGCCCTGTCCAGGCTGTGGCGGTCTCCGGTGTAGACGAGGCTTCCGTTCCTGTAAACCGCCGCGACACCCAGCCCCCGACAAATCTCCCTGAGATTCTCATCTCCGGGACCAAGCAGCCTGCCGGCATCGTCCGGAGCAAGGGGAATCCGTCTGCTTTCATTCTTCATCATAGTGATGCAAATATAAGAAACTCCCCGCCTTCACGGCGGGGAGCTTCTTTTTTGGTCAGGAAGGCTCGGTTACTGACGTCCGCCGCGTGTTCCGCCGCGGGGGATGTTCAGTACCTGGCCGGGATAGATCAGGTTGGGATCGCTGATCTTGTCGCGGTTGCCCTCGTAGAGCTGAGGCCATTCGCCCCTGTTGTTGTAAACGATGCCGTATCCGGCGATCTTACCGAGGTAATCGCCCTCTACAACTGTGTAGGTGCTGGCCATGGGAACGGGGACCACTATGGTGTCACCGGCGTAGATGAGGTTGGGGTCGCTGATGTGGCCGCTGTTGCGCTCGTAGATGCGGGGCCATTCAGAGCCGTTGCCGAAGTAGTAGTGGTAGCTGGCGATCTTCCAGAGGCTCTCGCCCTCGACGATGGTGTGGTTGACACCGCTGTTGCGGAGCCTGTTGATCTCGCCGCGAAGCCAGCTGATGTCCTGGTTGAGCTGGTTGACGATTGCCTGAAGCTCGTCGCGCTCGGCGCGGAGAGGAAGTACGAGGCCCTCCCACTCTTCAACCACTGCGTCGGCTTCGGCCTTCTGCCATTCCCAGTAAGCTATCTGAAGTTCGATGTCCTTGTCGCCCATTGCCTCGATCTCGTCGCGGCTGTAGTCCTGCAGATCCTCCACCGTGTAGCTCTTTGCGAATGAAAGAGCGGCGAAGAGGACCAGCGCGAAAATCATTGTGTAACGCATGCTATTCCCCTTCCTATCTTCCGGTTCCGCCGAGTGCCTGGTACTCGGCCTGAAGTTCTGCCTTTTCCGCTTCAAGCTCAACTATCTGGGCTTCAAGCTGAGGGATTTCCTCGTTAAGACTGGCGTACTCGTTCTCAAGGCTGACTGCCCTGGCTTCCGCGGCCAGTGCCGCTGCGCGAGCCGCGTCCCGTGCGCGAAGCTGTTCTTCGCTGGGACCGCAGGCCGCAACCAGCAGGACCATTGCCAGGAGAGCAATGAAGAACAATGAAGTTCTTGTTTTGAGCATCTCCGACTCCTCCTCTCGGTTACTCCGATTTTGAGTTTCACGTTGCATGGAATCCTGAATACGATGTGTTCTCATGACCCCCTGCCCCATCCAAAGGGACCGTACCATTATCCAGAAAGCTATTACTAATTCACAGCGCACCGCGCTGTCAAGATGCAACAGGCCATCCGACAAAGGATATATACTATTTATCATACATCAGGGAACAGTGTCAACCTCACCCATCCCGCCTATCAGTGCTGAGAACAGGAGGATACCAAGTACAAGTCCCAGGGCGTCAGCGGCGAAGTCCCCCAGGGAACAGAACCTGCCCGGGACGAAGTGCTGATGTAACTCGTCGGTGGCGGCCCAGAAAAGCCCCGCCGCGAGCATTTTCCTTCTGGTCCTGTTCTTTCCGAACAGGTCGACATTAAGGACCAGGGCAAGGGCGAGTCCGCCGAACTGACACATGTGGAATACCTTGTCCTGATGGGGAAAGAGCTCAAAGGGGGGTTTGAGCGAAGGCTGATGGCTGAGGGCAGCGATGAGGAAGGCTACAAGAAGCAGGAACAGCCTTGCGGGTATTCGATCCATCCTTTCCCTGTTTGTCATCTTGAACGGTCCCGCTCATAGAACTGGTCCACCTCGGTTATAGAGGAAAACCCCGGACGGTGGGAGATCCCTTCAGCCATTGCCATGGCAATTCCCGGGAGCTTCTTTATCATCTTGTCCACATGGGATACCGCTCCGCCAATGCAGACGCGCACCTCAATACTCCTGCCGGAGGTGGCAACCGGCGAATCGGCGAACTCTTCGTGTATCCTTGCGGCGAAGGCTTCCGCGGAAACCCGATCCACCTCCTGGAGGCACACCAGGAAACTGTCGGCTCCGCACCGGGCGAAAATCGCATCTTTCCCCACAGCATCTTGAAGCCTCCGGGCAGCGATGCCCAGCACATGGTCTCCGGCTTTGTACCCCCAAGTCTCGTTCATCTCGCTGAAGCCACAGATATCCACCGCAAGAACGGTTATGGACCATGCCCGGTTCCTTACTCCCCTTACCATGTCATCCAGGCGGTCGTGGAAGGATGAAAGCAATGGGAAACCGGTCAGCCTGTCATTCTCTTTCATCCTTTTCAGGGAATCCTGCAGGCTCTTCCTGCTTACGGCAAGGCTGAAGACCGTGGCAAATGCCGTTAGCAGGAAGAGGTCTTCCGGGGAAAAGTACTGCTCGCTCTCACTCTCCACGGTGACCACCCCAAGCACCGTGCCCATATCCTCCAGGGGCACTGCGCAGCATGATCCGGCCCTGCCTCCGGGTTCATCGGATAGGCCATAGGTCCTGGTGGCTTTCTGCCCAACCCCCATACGGAGCCTTCTCATTGGCTCCCTTCTTGTTACGGCCAGACCGGCGAAGCCGTCCTTCAGGCTGAACTCCCTGCCTGCCCTTCCTTCGCTGAAGGGGCCCATGGATTCAAAAACATGCAGCTTACCCCTTTCACCAATGATGGCCACGGTGGCGGTGGTGTCGGGGAAGGTTTTCAGTATTCTGGAGACCAGCCTGTGCACGGCGGCTCTGATATCACTTATGCGGGCCATCTCTTCGCAGATGGCAAGGAAGCCGTCGTTCCCTGGCAGATGTGACCTTTCCCAGGCAACCGAGAGGAGGAATGCGGAATCCACGAGAAGGGGTGCCGAGGCCTTCCTGGATTCCAGGGAATCGAAATCGAGGACCAGAAAACCATGCAGCTTCCCCTCCCTTCGAAACTGGACCAGTGTAACCCAGGGAGCGGTGACGGTTCCCGTGTACCAGGGAAGCCCTCCGCTGCCTCCCACCGAAAGCTTCTCCGCCTCTGTATGAACCATATCTCCTGGACATGACTCAAGGGCGAGTATCACCGGATCATCCCGGCCGGTCATGTACCTGCTTGAAACATTCCCGGAATCGACCACGAACTCGTCGAGGGTGGAAACACCCCTCTCGTCCCTGATGAACAGAAAGATCCCATTGGCCCCGGTGCTTTTCTTCAACACCGGGATTAGACTCCTTGCCACGTCGTCGGGGAACTCCGGCGGGGGTTCCTGTGTTTGCTTAACGTTATCGGAAGATTCTGGAACGGATTCCTTACCTTCCTTGAGATATTCCACCAGGAACAGGGAAACCAGTGGAATTACTCCGGCGGCAACAGCTTCACCTATGGATCGCAGCATGCCTCCGGCGTTGAATGTACCGGCTGAAAGGCCCGTGGCCCTCGTTATAACCGATGAGAACTCCACCACAGCCAGTGATACGCCGGCGGTCAGAACGGGGCCGGACACAGTTTCCCTCTTCATCCAGATGAACAGAAGGGGGTAAAGGAAAGCAGCGGGGCCGTAAGCGCCGCCCCAGAACTGAATGGCGGTGTTCAGCAGCGCTGCGGTGAAGAGCACAAAGCCCGTGTCGGGAGTTCTGTCGCGGTTGAGGATGAAAAGGCCAGGGCTGCGAAACCCGCAAGGGCAATGAAACCCGCCGCAAGGGTTCGGAAACCCCGCGGTGAGCCCTGAAGCGTTAACAAGGCCCGTTAGTGCCGCCGCAAGCAGCAGAAGCCCTCCGGCTGTTCTTCCTCCCAAAACCATCCCTTTCCGTCTCTGTTCTTCAAGGGTTAAATTTAGCGAATAACTGAGGTCAGCTGCCAGTCCACAGAAAGAGGGAAAATGTGCATCGGCCACAGGCACTTGACGCCGGGGTATGATTTGAATGATTTTTGAAGACACGGTTGACCCGAGCTTTTCCCATTCGAGAACAAACGCGAACAGTTCCATATACAATTCATATAAATTGAATTACAGAAACCAGATGTACAATCACCGCCCTGCGGCGGAACACCATGGAGTGATATTCATTGCAGAAGAACAGCCGTAACAAGAGAGGGTCCCAGGGCAAACATCGCCGTGTAATATCCGGCCCGTCCGCCTCCGACCTCGATTCGAAAACCCTCGCAGAGCTCCAGGCAATAGCCAGGGAAGCCGGCATTAAAAGGGTTACCAACATTCGCAAAGCCGACCTCGTAACAATCATCATGGAGAACAAGGCCGAGAAGAACGGGCTCGGGTACTCCAACGGAGTTCTTGAGGTCCTGAACGAGGGATACGGATTCCTGAGGAACGCTGCATGCAACTATCTTCCCGGTCCCGACGACGTGTATGTTTCTCCCAGCCAGATCAAGCGTTTCAATCTGATGACCGGGGACTCAATCTCCGGACACTCAAGAAAGCCACGGGAGGGCGAGAAGTATGCCGCCCTGGTGAGGTTGGAAACCGTTAATGGCGCCGGCCCGGAAGAGTTCTCCACAAGGCGCAGGTTCGACGCCCTTACCCCGTTCTACCCCGAAGAGAAGTTCAACCTCGAAACCACCCCGGAGCAGTACTCAGGGCGCATCATGGACCTCCTGGTCCCCATCGGCAAAGGCCAGAGGGCTCTCATCGTCTCGCCGCCCAGGGCGGGAAAGACGATCCTTCTACAGCACCTGGCCAACGCCATCAGCCAGAACCACCCTGATGTGGAACTCATCGTTCTCCTCATAGACGAAAGGCCGGAAGAGGTCACCGACATGAAGAGAATGGTACAGGGGGAGGTAATAAGCTCCACCTTCGACGAAGCCCCAAAAAGACATGTCCAGGTAGCCGACATGGTCATGGAAAAATCCAGAAGGCTGGTTGAAGCCGGCAAGGATGTGGTGGTCCTCCTCGACAGCATCACCCGTCTTGCCAGGGCGAACAACCAGGTCATTCCCCACTCGGGCAAGATCCTTTCCGGCGGTGTGGACTCCAACGCCCTGCAGCGGCCCAAGAGATTCTTCGGTGCCGCCAGGAACATCGTTGAAGGCGGAAGCCTCACCATCATCGGAACCGCGCTTGTCGATACCGGCAGCAGAATGGACGAAGTTATCTTTGAAGAGTTCAAGGGAACGGGTAACTGTGAGATCGTCCTTGACCGCCGACTTGCGGACAGAAGGGTCTATCCGGCCATCGACATAACCAAGTCGGGCACCCGCCGTGAAGACCTCCTCCTCGACGAGGAAACCATCAGCAGGGTATGGGTCATGAGGAAAATTCTGGTGGAAATGAGCCCGGTTGAGGCAATGGAGACCCTGAAGAAGCAGCTTTCAAAACACAAATCCAACCGCCGATTCCTTGACAACATGCAGAATTACGAGTAGTATACGGCGGTTTTCGGCTGGAGGAAAGTAAATTGAAAAAGATATACATCCCGATTACAAGGAAGCGGTTTTTCCTGTGCCTGCGGTAACGAAGTTCGTACCAGGTCCACAAGGGGCGACCACAAGTTCGACATCTGTTCCGCCTGCCATCCCTTCTACACCGGTAAGCAGAAGCTCATCGATTCAGCGGGCAGGGTTGACAAGTACCTCAGGAAGTACGGTATCGAGCAGAAGGACGACCAGGAGAAATAGCAATTCCCGACCGGTTTTGAAACGGGGGGCTTCGGCCTCCCGTTTTCTCACATACGGAAGTAAATCATGCAAAGTAACAGACCGAATATCGGTGGTCAGGCCCTGATAGAAGGGGTCTTCATGCGTGCGCCCCTTAAAGCTGCCGCAGCTGTCAGACGGGCCGACGGATCAATAGTTGCCCTTGATATGTCCACAATGGTGCCGAAGAAGCGCACGGGCATTTTGAGCAGGCCTGTATTCAGGGGAGCGGTTAATCTCATAGAGACCCTGAAACTCGGTTTCAGCGCGTTGAACTGGTCCGCCGAGGCGGCTGAGGAGAAGAAGGATGGCAAGGAAAAGTCCGGCTCCTCCTTCGGCGTGATCCTCTCCAATATAGCCGCGGTTGCCATTGCCCTTGTGCTCTTCGCCTGGCTTCCCCTGAGGCTGGGGCAGTGGATGGTTCCCGCGGGGCTTACCGGAGGCACCCAGCAGTTCCTGATTCACATAATTGCCGGGGTTTTCCGCATTATAGCCTTCGTTCTTTACATTGCGGGTATTTCCCTGATGCCTGAGATCAGGCGGGTGTTCATGTACCACGGTGCTGAACACCAGGTTATCCATGCCTGGGAGAACGGATCGGATGACCTTGCGGAAGATGCCCGGGGGAACACACCCCTCCACGCCAGATGCGGGACAAGCTTCCTTATGTATGTGATGATAATCACGATCATCTGCTACACCATCATAGACTCCACCGTGTATCTCATAACCGGGGTTTCCCCGGCGGCCCACTGGAGAGTTCTCTACCATCTTCCCCTTATTCCGCTGGTTATGGGAATAGCATATGAAGTACTAAAGGCCGCAGACAGACACATAGAGACCTCCTCCCTGGCCAGGTTGCTGTCGAAACCGGGACTTTGGCTCCAGCACCTTACAACCAGGAAGGCAACCCCGGATATGCTGGAGGTGGCGGAAACCGCCGCCAGAATGGCCCTGGGAATGGACATTCCGGAAACAGTGGAAATACAGAACCCTCAGAAGGAAAAGAACAGATGAACCACGGCGAAGAACAGTCAGGAATAAGGGAACGGCTCAGCGAGATAGACGGGGAGCTCTGCAAACCTGAAACCCTCCGTAACCCCCATCTGATTAAGTCCCTGAATACCGAGAGGTCCGCCCTTGTGAAGATAGACGAAGCCTGTCGGATATCATGGACACCGAATCACTCCTGGAGGAGATGCGGGCGGCGGCAGGAGGGGACGACCCCGAACTTTCCGAGATGGCTCAGGGGGAGATACCTGCTCTGGAAGAACGTCTGAAGTCCCTCAACAGGAAGCTCAAGATACTTCTCATACCCCCGGACCCAAACGACCAGAAGGGTGTGGTCATGGAAATAAGGGCTGGGACCGGCGGTGAGGAGGCAGCCCTTTTCGCAGGGGATATATACAGAATGTACAGCAGTTACGCCCAGAAAAGGGGATGGAAGCTGGATGTGATAGGTACAAGGGAGAGCGAAAGAGGCGGACTGAGGGAGATCATCTTCAATCTTTCCGGGCAGAATGTCTACAGCAGGCTCAAGTACGAGTCCGGTGTACACCGGGTCCAGCGTGTTCCGGAAACTGAAACCAGTGGCAGGATCCACACCTCTGCCTGCACCGTGGCCGTTCTTCCCGAAGCCGAGGAAGTTGACATCGACATAAACACCGAAGACCTGAGAATAGATGTTTTCAGGGCCTCGGGCCCCGGTGGCCAGAGCGTGAACACCACCGATTCCGCAGTACGGATAACCCACGTGCCCACTGGCACCGTTGTGTCATGCCAGGACGAGAAGAGCCAGCACAAGAACAAGGCCAAGGCCATGAAGGTCCTGCGCTCAAGGCTTCTTGCGGTGAACAGGAAGAGGAAGAGGCGAAAAGGTCCGAGAGCAGGAAAGCATGGTGGGCTCCGGAGACCGCTCGGCAAAGATAAGAACCTATAATTTCCCCCAGGGACGGTTCACCGACCACCGTATACACCTCACCCTTCATTCCCTGGATGCCATACTGGGCGGGGAGCTGGACCAGGTAATAGACGAACTGGTCAGGTCCGATCAGGAACGGCTTCTCGCAGGCAGGTCCGAGGGTTGACGGTTCGCCGGGCCATGAAGAGGGCGGGGGAACTCATGGAAGCCTCCGGCCTTGAAAGCCCCCTCTGGCAGGCAAGGGTATTAGCGGCACATGTGCTGGGCCTGTCCCCGGCACAACTGGTTAACACCGCGGCGGTCTCCTTTTCCCACGGGAATGAGGAGACTTTTTTCCCTGGTAAAAAGACGGCTTTCCGGAGAGCCCCTTCAGCATATCACCGGCAGCTGGGATTTCTACGGCAGGACCTTCAGGGTAACCCCCGCCGCACTGATCCCCAGGCCTGAAACGGAAGAACTCATCGGCCTCGTTCGAAAAATGCACCCCGGGGGCCCCGGCTGATCCTGGACCCGGGAACCGGAAGCGGGGTCATAGGCATCACCCTTGCCCTGGAGTTCCCTGAAGCAACCGTTATAGCCACGGACATTTCACCCTGTGCCATAGAGCTCGCCTGGCAGAACGCGAAAAGCCTGGGGGCGGTGAATTACCTTCCTGTGATCTGCAACCTGGCTGAACCCTTAAGGGGCTGTTTCCACGGAATAGCCGCAAACCTTCCCTACATCCCCACAAAGGACATAGCCGGTCTGGCCAGGGAGGTTCGTGACCACGATCCCCTTCCGGCCCTGGATGGTGGGCATAACGGTCTATCTCTTATATTGGAGCTGATCGAACAGGCCTCCGGTCTTCTGAAGCCCGGCGGTTTTATTGCACTCGAAACCGGTTTTGACCAGGAGATAGCCGTCGTAGAATCTTTTTCCCGGGGGCCGTGGTCCAGTATCAGCGCCCATCGGGACCTTTCCGGGAACCACAGGTTCGTAACGGCGGTGAGGAGCGATCGTGCCATCAGTTAACAGTGTTTTCGTCGGCGGTATCAAAATGGGGGGCGGAGCCCCTGTGCTGGTTCAATCCATGACCACCACCCGAACCTCCGACACCCGGGCTACACTGGCTCAGATAGAACGGCTGGCCACTCTAGGCGCGGAGATAGTCAGGGTCTCGGTTCCCGATACCGATTCAGCACATGCCCTGGAAGCCATTGTTGATCAGTCACCGGTTCCGGTGGTGGCGGACATACATTTCAGCGCCGACCTTGCCTTGATGGCAATCAGGGCCGGTATTCATAAACTGAGGCTTAATCCGGGGAACATCCGCAGGCGGGAGGATGTCACCCGCATCGCCGGTCTTGCGGCGGAGAAAGGCATTCCAATAAGGATAGGGGTTAATTCAGGCAGCGTTCCCGCCGACCTCAGGGAGAAGCACATGGGGGTGAATGAGGGCTCCATGTGGGAGGCGGCCCGAAGGCATATCACCCTTCTTGAGGAAGCCGGTTTCAGGGATATAGTCCTTTCGCTGAAGGCTTCGGATCCCATGCTCACCGTAAGGGTGAACCGTCTGGCCTCGGCAAACTGCCCCTATCCCCTTCACCTGGGGGTAACCGAAGCGGGACCAATGGGTACCGCCGGCATAAGGAGCGCCGTTGCATGGGTATCCTTCTTAACCAGGGGATAGGCGACACCATCCGTGTTTCAATTTCCGGTTCACCGGAACCGGAGCCCGGCGCCGGATGGGAGATACTGTCATCCCTGGGTCTTAGAAGACGTTTCCCCAGAATTGTCAGCTGCCCGACCTGCGCCCGGGCCAGGCTGGATGTGGAGGCACTGGCCCTGAAGGTAAAGGGTATCACCGGCTCAATGGAACTGCCGATCACCATCGCCGTAATGGGATGCGAGGTCAACGGCCCCGGCGAAGCCCGGGACGCGGACCTTGCGGTTATCGGAACCCCCACAGGCATAATTCTTTGGCGAAGGGGAAAGTCCCGTGGCATAGTGAAGCAAAATGAACTCGAAAAGGCACTGATAGAGGAAATTGAAAGGTTTGAAAGGCGGTAACTGAATGAGCAACGGCATAATTGAGGCGGCACAGAATAAGCTCAAGGAAAAGGGGATCGAAGAGATAGACATCAGGTTCACCGACATCCAGGGCTACTGGCGCCATGTCACCCTTCCCGTATCCTCTGCCCCCAGTGACCTTTTTCTGCGGGGAGTAGGCTTTGACGGCTCAACACTTGCCGGGATGAGCAGCACCGAAGCCGGAGACCTGGCCCTTATTCCCGACCCCAGAAGGCTCTATTTCGATCCCTTCGCCAGGAAACCCACCGTGGCCCTTTTCGGCGACATCGTGGATTGTGTAACGGGACACCCCTACAGCCGGGACCCCAGGGGGATCGCAAGGAAAGCCTGCAGCCTTCTGAAATTCGCCGGAATAGCAACGGACAGCTTCTGGGCACCGGAGTTCGAGTTCTACCTTTTCGATAAGGCCCGTTACTGGTCCCGCCCCGGCACCTCTGGATACGAGTTCAGGAACATAGAGAACCCCGGCGCCTCGGAAGATTTCGACACCCACGGCCTTGTACACGCCACCCACAGCGGCTACCACGCGATGTTCCCCCTCGACAGCCTTCACGACATCAGGGGAGAGATGGTGGCAAAGATGCAGGAGGCTGGCCTCAGCGTTAAGTACCATCACCACGAGGTGGGAAGGTGGGGGCAGGCGGAGATAGAGGTAAACTTCTCCCCCATGATGGTCAGCGCCGACAATGTGATGATAGCCAAGCACATCATCAGGAATGTTGCCCTCAGCCACAACATGGCTTCCACATTCATGCCGAAACCAATCCCGGGGGAGCCAGGAAGCGGAATGCACTTCCATCTCTACTTTGAGAAATCCGGGGAGAGGATATTCTACAAGAAGGACGGTTACTGCAGTCTCAGTCCCACCGCCAGGTCGGCAATAGCAGGCATACTTCACCACGCCAGGGCCCTTTCCGCATTCACCAACCCCAGCGTAAACAGCTACCGTAGACTGGTCCCGAACCAGGAAGCCCCGGTCTACAGATTCTTCAGCGGTCCGAACCGTTCAGCGGCGATAAGGGTTCCCGCCTACGCCCGTTCACCGAAGAAAATGCGCTTCGAATACCGGACCCCCGACGGCACCTGCAACCCCTACCTGGCCATGGGGGCCATGCTCATGGCGGCCATCGACGGCATAAAGAATGAAATGGAACCGGAAAAAATGGGCTTCGGCCCCATCGACGAGAACGTGTTCCGCGATGGATACGACACCTCCGGACTTCATTGTCTCCCCACCAGCCTCCACGAGGCCCTGGACTCCCTGGCCGAGGACCGCGACTTCCTTCAGACAGACGATGTCTTCACCCCGGATCTCATCGACGCGTTCCTTGATGTTAAGGGGAAAGAGGCTGACCTGTTCAGGGGAAATCCGCATCCGCTGGAACACGGGCTTTACTTCTCTCTCTAAGGACTGAACACGGGGCATGCCGCCGGGGCATGCCCCCTTTTGAAAGGAACCTGCAACATGAGTTTTCCGCTGTGCATATTGATAGCCGGGTCCATGGCCGCATTCCCCTCCTGGATAATCACACCGGACGGGATCGCCGGAATAACCAGGGACACCGTCCGGGAAGACCTCGCAGTGTTCGGGGAAGAGAACCTTGAGGATACCAGGGAACACCTTGGCGAAGGATACTACGCTGAAGGAACCCTTATCGGCGGAGGCACCGAGAACGAACTGGCAGTCATCTGGGAAGAGGGCAGAATATCCCAGATACGGATCCAGGGGTCCGGTCCGAGAACCGCCGAGGGTATAGGGCTGGGATCAAGGCTGACCGACCTCGAGGCGGTGATCGGAGAATTCCAGATGGCTGGTTTCGCATGGGACGCCGAGGGTTGGGTCGACCTTCAGGGAACGGTTTACGAAGGGCTGTACATAAGGCTGGTGCCCGATACCCCGGTTCCGGAACGATTCATGGGCGACGAACTTTTCTCCTCTTGCGAGCTGAGGGAGTACGACCCGGCGATCACGGATATTCGGGTATTGTTCTAAAGCCAGCCCTCTACCATTTCCGGGGAAACCCTCACCACTTCAAAGAGGGTGGCAACGAGTTCCTGATCCTCCCCGGCCCGATGGGGTTATAGAACTCCCAGACTGTTTCTCCCTCTGGTGTTACCTCAAAAGCTCTCCCCATCATTGATTCGGTGATGAGGGTGTTACCGTTGGGAAGCCTCTGGCAGGAACCCGCTCCCACGGAATAAAAGGGGTCATCACCATCGCCCCGATAAAGCCAGAGCACCTCGCTGGTTGCAGGGTCGATCTGAAGGACGGTGGATCTCCGTATCAGACCCTGATTGTCATACACCAGCATTGTGCCGTCATCCAGCACCGTTGGCTGATGCTGCATGTGCCAGAGGTCCGATTCCGCCCAGTAAACGGATTCCTCCTCAAGGTCCACGGCGCAGACAAGGTCGATGGCTCTGTGGGAAAGAAGCACGGTGTTGGGCCGCAGGGGACCTTCATACCCCTCGGGCAGGGCATCCGGTTCTATGTATTCAATGGTATTGGCGTGGAGGACATCTCCGCCGTCGGGCATCCTGCGAAGTACCGGAGCATATCGGGAATTCCTGATGACATCAAGTGTGGAAATGCGGCGGATCTCGTTTCCCAGGGAATCAAGTATCACTATGAAGTCTTCCGCTATGGTCTTACCCGGGAAGTATGAGGGGTTTTCGTGTATGGTCCTGCCTATGGCATAGATATTTCCCTCACGATCCACGCAGATATCGTGGTGGGCACCGTTCCAATCGCTGTACCAGAGGAGGTTTGAATCCCGGTCGACCTTTACCACTCCCCCGGCCTCTATCATTACGGTAAGATCCCCATTCGCATCGAGATGTGTTCTTCGCCAGTACGCGAAGGGCATTCCCTGGTCCTGGGCATCCGGCCAGAGGCCGTAAATGGAGACCTGGTTGTTGAACCAGTCGTGGACCACCTCTCCGTTCATGTCGATCATGGTAACCCCGGGACCATGGCCGGAGATCAGTATGTTGTAACCCTGGAAGGCCCTTGATGTATCATGGACGGTGACTCCCGTTTCCACCGGAGCCTCTTCATATCCCGGCAGATAACCGATGGAGCGAAGAAGCTCCAGCTGTTCCCTTTCGATATCGGTGAGGCCATCTTCCTCCAGGGTGGTTTCCCGGGCTTCCCACCATGCTCCGGGGGGCATCTCGGTTTCCTCCTGTACTTCAGGGGCATCGTCGAATGAATGAAGGAACTGAAGCATTTTCATTCGTGCATAACCTCTGTACCGATATCCCACCGGGACAGCGATAATAAGGATAAGAATCGCCGGGATTAAGGCCTTTTTGCCTGGTCTGATCATTGGAAGCCCCCTGAATATGCATTATGATTTTGTACTGGCGGGGTAAGGAATATAGCTTAAAGACCCTATTACGGAAAGGGAGAGAAATGCATCTGCATCACATCGAGAACGGCCTGATCCTTTTTAACTTTCCGGAAGTTGAGGGGTTCGATTATGGCTTCAACCTCTACGGGCTCCGGAACGAAGATGACATCCTGCTCATCGATGCCGCATTCCGCTCCCAGGCCCGCAGGGTGCTCAGGGAACTCAGGAAAGGTCTCAGCCTCACCCATCTGGTGGCCACACACTTCCATAACGATCATATAGCCGGGCTCATGGCCCTTCCGGAGGGAATTACCCTATTGGGGAGCCCAAAATACCGGCGCACCCTTTCGAAGCATATTCCCCAGAAAGTCACACCGGTTCAGTTTGAAGAGGCATTCAGTTTCGGCCGCTTCTCTCTGCGATTCATTCCGGCGCCGGGGCACTCTCAATGCAGCATACTGATCGACATCAACGGAGAATATCTCCACGCCGGGGACAATCTCATGGCACGGTACGATGGCAGGAGGATACTGCCCTGGGTTCAAAGGGGGCATATAGAGGAGCACATTCAGTCCCTTAATTTGATAAGGGCCATGAAAACCGATGGAGTTCTCCTGTCCCACGGCCCCATGATAGAGGGAAAGAAGAACATAGCCCGGGAGATCGATCTGAGGATCATGTATCTGGAAAAAATGCTCGACCCTTCCCCGGGTATTACCCTTGAAGAAGTGCTTGCCGATTCACCGGAGAACTGGGTGGGACATGATCATTTCAGGGAGATCCTGAAAGGACATCAGCAGGGGAGTCAGCCAGTATGACCCTGACGGGAGAGCCGTCGGCCCCCTGAAACTTCAATGGGAAAGCCAGCATAAGGTATTCTCCAGGCACTATACTGTCGAGGACCAGATTCTCTATCACAGGTATTCCGGCGCCCAGTATTGCTTTATGGGCGGCGTCGGTTCCCGGGTGATCTATGGAAATGGAAGCGGTTCCCACAAGAACCGTTCCACCGGAAACGATCTCAGAGGCTTCCTCCGGGGTGACAGGCCCCCTCAGGAGAACCGCTTTCCCCCTGAAATCCCCTGCGGTCTCCAGAAGGGCCGGCACCATGAAAGGGTCGAAACCGTCTATGGTCCTGCCATCCTCGAATCTGTGCCTGGGGGCATCCATGTGGGTACCCGTATGCAGGGACATCGTCACCGAAGAGGATGAGAACTCCCCGTTCTGGACCGTTTCCCTTTTGTATTCAACATCCCCGGGCCATACGGCCATTCCCTCATGGATGGTCTTTGTTATATCATGGAGCACTTTTCACCAGCTTTCCTCCCGGCATCAGGGGATCACAGTTTTACGAACTTGATGGTACTCCCTTTTCTCAGAGAAATGGCAAGCTTGCCCGTAAGGACATCGACGAGCTCCGGACCCAGCACCTCCTTCCGCCATTCGGTAAGGTCTTCACGATCCATGAGCTGCTTCAGGTTCTTCGGCGGCTTCTCCAGGATCGACTCGAAGCTCTCCCTGGGCAGGACCAGAGCAGGGGAAAGATCCAGTGCTTTGGACTTCATCTTAAGGAATATCCTGAGAATGTCCTTCCTGGCGGAGTATCCCCAGTCGTGCCTCGGCATGGTTATCACCGGCACATCCTTCGGAGGATTCTTTCTGCATTCCCGGGCGATCTCCACTATTGCGTTGCCGTACTTATCCACGAATCCACCGGGAAGCCCCCGAAGCCTCTCTATGGCCTGGATGTTCGCCGGGGCAAGGACCGCGAGCCTGCACAGAAGGTGATCCCGGGCCACGAAAACCCTGGGTCTGTTCATCCCTTCAGCCACCTTCTCCCGCCATTGCACAAGGCTCCACAAAAGCGGGAAATTCGCCTTTTTAACCTTCCCGGCGGACCTTGCCTTACCGAAGAGCTTCTCCATGGATACCGCATATGTCTCCGCCCTGAGCAGGGGCTCCTGCTCACCCAGGAACCAATGGGTCCTTCCCTTCTTCTTCAGCTGTGAGGAAAGGGTACCGTGTATCTTGATCAGATAGCGGACATCATCGAGGGCGTAGTCCAGCTGCCCCTTGTTTAGCGGCCTGGCGGACCAGTCGCTCATTGAGTACTGCTTGATTGCCTTAACGTTACACACGGACTGGACCAGGTTGACAAGGCTTATCTGTTCTCCGTAACCAAGGAAAGCCGCGGCTATCTGGGAATCGAAGAGGTTAATCACGGAAAAGCCGGGGATGGTCCCGAAGAGGATTGCCAGGTCATTCCTTGCGCTGTGAAGAACCTTAACGGTGGTCTCGTCTGAGAAAAGCTGGGATAGAGGCGAGAGATCCTTAACAGCAAGGGGATCCACCGCAACTGGTCCTATGCCCTCCGCAGCCAGCTGAATCAGGAAAAGGTCCGGCCAGTATCGCTTCTCACAGTGGAACTCGGTGTCGATGGCGACCACCGGCTTTTTTCGGAGTTCACATATCAGGGATTCAAATGTGGTCTGGTCCTCAACAAGGTCGGGGAAACTGCTCATTCCTCCACCGTTATCGCGGTTGACTCCCGGTGAAAGGGACAGAAGACCATCCCTTCCCTTATCTCGTAGTACTTGTAGCCATTGTCGGGACAACGCCAGCCTCCCCTTCTTCCGAATTCTTCAGAACTGATCGTGTAAATGTTTTCGAGCGAATCGGGAAGGCTGTATCCTGCTTCCAGAAAGGCCCTTATCTCGGCAGCCACCGAATCCCTTCGCATTGCACAGTTGTCTGAACCGACATACAGGCCATCTCCCAGGTGGCCTTCGGTGCATGTTACCATACCTGTGGATTCATTGAACCGGTAGGGCTCTCCGGATACCGGACAGACTCCCATCGGGTTTAAGGCGGCACTGGCCCGGCAGAGCATTACCGCAGATCCAAGCAGGTTGTCAACGGCTGTATCCCGGGAAACCAGAAGACCTTCTCCGGTGGAGAACCACAGCACCCTGCTTCCCCTCTCTTCCGTTGAACCGGCCATCCTGATCCCGTCCTCGTCGGTGCCGCTGAAAATGAAAGTTTCCGGCACGGGGACCCCTGAAGCCCTCCCAGGAAATCCGGGCTGAGACCCGAGGCCAGCTCCGGGGTCATCATATCAAGCGCCTGCCGGGGGTTTCCGGAAGACAGCGCTTCTGCATAGATCAGAGAAGCCTTCTCAAGGGAAATGCCAAGGCTTCCCGGCCTTGAAAGAACCGCAAGGAGCAGAGAGGCCAGGAACACCCATGCGGGAAATATGAACCGTTTCACCTGGTTCTGCCCCCTGAATCTCCGGAGGACCCGGAGGAGCCTGTTCTTCCGCCGGATGTCACACTGAAGAGATCGCCAAAGTTCCATCCGATACCGCTGACCATGAGTCCCCATTCCTTGTTCACATTCTCGCCGCTGAGCCTGAAGAACACGTCCACATCAAGCTTCAGCTGTGTATTGTCGAGTTCAATGCCGGTGCGGAAATCAACATGGGAAACACCGCTTCCGGGGATTTCCTGCGAATCTATCTCGGTTTCGCCCCTGCTGGCCATTTCAAGACCGAAATTGAAATCCAGCTCCCGGTTCACCGGAAGGATCATTCTGACCCCGCCTCTGAATTCGGTTCCCGGTGATGTGTCGGCGGAGTCGGACATGGTTCCGTGGACGCGGTCCCATGCGGTGAAGTAGTGTCTAAGACCCCCTGAAGCCTGAAGCCTTGGACCTGAGGCAGGTCCTGACAGGGGCAGCTGGACGGTTCCGGACACCTCCGCTGCAACATGCCTGTCGCTCTCTGTGTACTCCCCGGAATCCAGGGTGCCTTCAGTGTGGTCTCAGGGCTCCCCTGAGGATCAGCTGAGGATCCCTGCTCATCCAGCCCTCTACGGAAATCCAGGGGTCAGCTATGCCTGCTCCGGCTGTTTCCCCGGGGCCGGTGAACTGAAGGAAACCGGGGATGATGAGCCTGATGGTGTGACTGGGGGTGAGGCCGTAGCTTCCAGCCCACATGAATCGCAGAATGCCGTAGGATTCCCGGTGCTCATACAGGCTGTCGAAGTTAAGGGTGTCGGTTTCCCAGTACTCGCTGAAGGAGAAGTACCCAAGGGAAAAATCGCTGTCGGTACCGGTCACCGGCAGCACATGACTCATGTAGTTAGAAGAGAGAGGATCCCATGCCATGGTGGAACAGACCACCAGCAAAAGAACTGACAGGGTTTTTCTCATTCGGCATCTTCCTTTCTGTAGGCACTCCTCTACCGGAGAATGGAAAACCTCCGGAGTAGGGTTCGCCCGGGCCCTTCTTCATTACTTCCACGCAGTGCACTGAAGCCCCGGGAGGGCCGTGATGGAGCAGTTCCATCATGCTTTCCACGGCGTCTTCATTCCCGGAGAGGGCGGCTTCCACCGACCCGTCGGGCAGATTCTTCACAAAACCGGAAAGGGACAGGCTTCTGGCCCTGGAAAGCACCCAGTACCTGAACCCGACTCCCTGAACCTGGCCGCGCACCCTTACATGAACCGTAATATAACCGGCTTCAGTATTATCGATCATGTTGTTTCTATAGACCAGATTCCCATTTCAGTCAAGCTCTTTTTCCATCAGTTGACCTCAAAGGGTTATGTTAGCATGCTTTCGTGATAAGATGAGCATCATTTTCTCAAGGAGGGGTCAAATTGAAAACTGCCGTTATCCTGCTTATGACACTTGGAATAACCGCCGCCGTGGCGGCTCCTTCTATATGGGGCGTGCCCGGACTCTACCGGGTGAGCAGGGCCATGCCGCTTGGGTTCAACGAAATGTCTTTCGGCATAGGATTGAACTACTGGACCGCGGCGAACGAATACAGAAACTTCATCTACCACAGCCACTATCTTCCCCAGACGATCCTCTTTCCTGAGATCACCGAAACGGAACACACCGGCCAGGGAATGCTCACCCTGGGCTACGGCGTCTGGGACTATGTGGACATTGCCGCCATCGCCACCTATTCAGGCACAATGTACGAGCGAGACCTCTACGAAGAGCGCTCAACAGGCCACTGGGAGAATGTTCACGGTTTCGAAGGAGTCAACCTGGCGGTCCACGGCGGTTACAACCCCATCCCGAACCTCGAGGATGTGATCTGGTTCGGTGGTACCTTCAGGTTTGGCATGTCCCCGGCGGATACCGCCTTCATGAGGGCCCTGGATGACCCCGATGGCAGATGGCATACCGGTCAGATAATAAGTACTCTCAGAAAGCCCTTTACCACCACAGGCAACTCCTCCCTGGGGGCAGACCTTCTGATTTCCGGAGACTTTGGCAGATGGATACCTATGGCGGCGGTGAAGGCTCACCTCAACCTGGGCTATTCGAAGTATACCCAGAACTATCATTTCACGGATTTCCGGGTAGAAGCAGACAGCGTTGGCTGGAGCTACTCCGACTCCACCGACATCGCTCTCGAAGTTTCCGACGGCATTTTCTCCTGGGCCTTTGGTATTGAGATCCCACCCCCACGCCGATATTTTCTTTGAGTATTCCAGCCAGAAGCTCCTCGACCGCGACGATGCAACGGTTTCCTACTTCACCCCTGGCATCCGGTTCAAGAATGCTTCCGGCACATTTATAGATGTCACCTTCGACCTCAGCACCAGCACCTTCGATCCCCTCTACTACGACCTGGGGCATGGCCTCTATCAGCAGGGCGAGGTCACCGAGGCCGACCGCGCAGAAAGGGCACCCCTTCCCATAGGCGGCACCTTTGACTACGGTGTTGGTATCGGAGTTGGCTTCTCCTCAGACATGATGACCGAAGACAATGGCCCAGATCTCTCCACCCTCAGCGGAGTGGTAACCGATTCCATCACCGGACTGCCGGTGTTCGCCACCATTACCTTTCCCGGAGTGCCCATCGCCAACGTAACAAGTGACGAGGAAACAGGTTTCTACACCCACCGCATACCAGCAGGTGAGGTTCCAGTAACGGTAATAGCCGGGGGTTACGCCCCGGCAAACGCCATGGTGGTAATGGGCCGCGAGCAGTCCGCCACTCTGGACTTCGCCCTGGTTCCCAACCTGGGCACCATCAGCGGTTCTGTGAAAGACGGCCAGGGCAGGCCGATCGAGGGAGCCTCAGTTACCATCGGAAGCACCGAACCGGTCACTGTCAGCACCTCCAGCGCAGGTGTTTTCACCGCCCAGGTGGAAGCCGGCACATGGCCTATAGCGGTCCAGGCCGATGGCTTCATAGCCGACAACAAGTCGGTAACAGCAATTGCCAATGAAACTGTCCGTGTGGAGTTTTCCCTCAGGCAGGCCCTTCGCGAGGGCGAAGTGATGAGCTTCGACAACATCTATTTCGATTCCGGCAGTGCGAACATAAAGCCGGAAAGCTACCCCATACTGGACAGTGTGGCCATCCTTCTTCGTGACAACCCCTCAGCAAGGATGCAGATAGCCGGTCACACCGACAGCGACGGCAGCGCCAGCTCCAACCAGACCCTAAGCGAGCGCAGGGCCCAGTCGGTTTACCAGTACCTTGTAAGCAAGGGAATAGCGGGCAACAGGCTTACCACTATTGGCCATGGCGAATCCAACCCCGTAGCGCCCAACGACAATGCCGCCAATAAGGCCAGGAACAGAAGGATAGAGTTCACCGTACTCAGCATATAGAACTGCAGCATCGCCAGGGGGTCCGGCGGAATGCCGGGCCCCTTCTTCTCGTGTGGGCGTTGTTGCCGGGGATGATCGAAGGACATCCGCCAGGTTGAGAACAGGCCCATGGTGTATTAGTTTCCAGACTTGCTTTAGGAGGCGGGTATGAACGAGGCCGGGGCCTTTCTCAACGGTCTGTATGTGTCTCTGGACATCATTGGCCAGATGGCCCTGCTTGTCCTGCTTGGCTTCATAATGGTCCGCAGGGGATGGATAGGCGATGGCACCATGTCCGACCTTACCCGTTTCCTGATAGACGCGGTGATCCCCGCTGCCTTCATACTGGCCATGACCCGTTCCTTCACATTCGAACTCCTTGAACGTGGAGGAGTACTCGCCCTTGTGGCCACTGGATGGATCCTTATCTCCTGGCTTTTCGGAACCCTTTGGTTTCGGGCGTTCCCGGGGATATCCCCATCGAAGGACAGGGCGGTCACAGCAATGATGATGATTTCCAACAGCCTGTACCTTCCCCTGCCGGTAATACTCGCGGTTACACCTCCGCAGCTCCATGACCAGGCCATCGTCTACATATCGATAATCGCCGTTCCTTCTTCTCTGGCCATGTGGACCGCCGGTGTTCTACTTCTTGGTGGTTCGGGGGTTCCTTCGGTCCGCCAGCGGCTGAAGCTGGTGTTCAATCCCCCATTGATATCGCTGATAGCGGGAATACTCCTTACACTGATTCCAGGTGTAAGGGAAACGGCCAGGGGTGAAGCCGGGGCTTTCGTTCCCCTGAAAAGCCTTTTTTCCGCCGCCGGCTACCTCAGCAGCCTTCTATCCCCACTGGCAATGCTCATACTGGGCGGAATGATAGCTTCGGGGATGGGAAGGGGCGAGGCCGGTCTCAGGAACTCGCTTCCCCTGATCATCATACGGCTCCTGCTGGTCCCGGCGGTGGTCTATGGCCTCATAAGATGGGCCCTTCCCGGCCTTCCCCCACTGGCAGCCACCATTCTCCTGCTGGTTTCCGCCGGCTCCCCCGGCAACGAACCATGCCCTTGTGGCCCGTAGATACCACGGAGAGTGGGAACTTGTTGCTTCTCTGCAGCTCGTGGTTCATCTTGCAGCACTTGTCACGCTGCCCCTCTGGCTGAGCATGGGGCTCAATCTGTAAGGTCTTAGTCTGCTTAGTTTTGCGCAATCTATTTGTCAAATTTACGGATGGTTTTATATATCTTTCCAGAAAGGAGAGCCATGAAAAGAACATTCTATCTCTTATCCATTGTGCCCCTTCTGGCGGGCTGCGGCAGCAGGCCCCTTGAGGAAGACCCTTCCATGGGTGCCATCCCTGACACCATTACCGTTTCCCCCCGGGATACCATTGGGATCCTCTTGGGCGACTCAAACTACGTCTTCGCAACCATCGCCGATGCAATAACCCTGGACGGAGGAGTGACCGCGATCCTTGACGAAGCCAAGGGATGCGCCAGACTTTACACCCCCGAGGGTGAGTTCATAAGGCAGGTGTCCAGAAGCGGCAGCGGCCCCGGCGAACTGCTCAGGCCCGGAGGGATCGTCAGGCTTTCGGACAACACCATAGGGATACTGGACCATGCTACGGGATTACAGAGGTTCTCCGCCTCCGGTGAATTCATGGAACTCAGGACCGATTTCCTCGGGCAGAATGTCCCGCAGTGGGCCTGGGGGGTGAACGATATGGGATATGTAGGCGCCATAACGAAGATGGAGCCATCTGAAGAGGAGATGATCGTAAGCTTCATAGTAGGTAGATGGGACGATGCCTCAGAGCCAGGAGTGGAATACTTCAGGAACAGCTTTTCCTTCAACCCCCAGCGAATGGACGAGTTCCTTCGGAACTCTTTCTTCTCCGCCAGTTTCGCAGCTTCTCCGGAGGGGTTGGTGTACGTGGCTCCCACTTCTTCGGAAACCTATGAAATAGATGTTTTCAACCCCGATGGAAGCCTTCTCACCACCATAAGCAGGGAAATGCCCCGTGTATCCAAAACCTCCGAGGAGCTTGCCGATGAGACCGCCATGATGACCGCCATACTGAAGGAAAGGGGAATACCGGAGGACCACATAATGTACGAACCGGATCCCTATCGCTGGATGATTCAACCCCAGGGCCTTGGGGCCGACGGCGAAGGCCGGGTCTGGGTAAGGAACGGAACCAGCGATCAGGTCATCATGGATGTGTACGATACCGGGGGTGAGCACCTGGCGGTGGTGCGGTTCCAGGGGGTTACCCAGCCTGGAAGCATGGATTTCATCAACCTGAAGGTCCAGAATGGGACCATTCTGGTTTACTCCCTTCAGGACCCGGAATATCCCAGACTTTATGTGGTGGACATGCCGGAGATCCCCTGAGCTTCAGAGCACCACGACCCTTGCTTCCGCCACTCCGGATGGGGTTTCGTACCTCAAGAGGAACAAGCCTGTCCGTTCACCGGGGTCCCACAGCACCGATCCGGATAGCCCCTGGTCGGCCTGATAACTCTCCACCAGCCGTCCTGAACAGTCGAAAACGGACAGCTGGCCGCTGCCCGGGGAAAGGAATGCAACAAGGGCTCCACGGCAGGGGTCTGCGAAACCCTGAGAAGGGGAAGACCGTGAACCGGAGCCGGAGAAATGCTGATACCGGAAAAGCCCTCGCCCTCAACCGCGGTAATGTGCTGGTTCGCAGTTATGCCGTAATGGGTTCCACAAGCCCCGAGGGCCAGTGTATCTCCAGAGAATCCACAGTTCAGCATCGAAAAGACCGAACTCCAGGGGAAGCTGTGAAGATCATGGTAGCCCTCACCGCCCTTTACCCATCGGGTAAGGGCGGTTGACCCGAACCGGGCGGTGGCCCAGGCACCCACAGCATCCCGGTTGGAATCGGTCCGCGGAGTGTTACCGTGAGATAGTTGGCAGGGAGGGTTTCGCTCTGGTCATTCCTGAACAGCACGTACTTGTCTATGTGTCCCACTGCGAAGAGATCGATGTCTCCATCGTTGTTGTAGTCCCCCAGGCTGTACCGAAGTAGTCTCCCATGAATTCTCCGGAAAGCCCCAGCTCGCTGCCCACATCGGAAAATGTGCCGTCGCCGTTGTTCCTCCACATGATATTGGAGTAGGTGTAAAAATCGTGGTGTGAAGCAAAAATGTCCAGCCAGCCGTCGTTGTTGTAATCGGTGAAGGCAGCGGTCCGGGTGTCGGTGTGACCGGTTACCCCGGCGGCGGAGGTGACATCTGAGAATGTGCCATCTCCATTGTTCTCGAAGAGCTTGCACCCGGGAGAACTGTAGTTGGCCAGGTAGAGGTCCGGAAGGCCGTCGTTATTCCAGTCGCCCACTGTTATTCCCGTGGTGCTTCCTCCGAACTCTACCCCGGCGGCGGCGGTCACATCGGTGAGTGAACCGCCGTCGTTCCGAAGAAGGGTATTGGGGGAGCTGCCGTAGGTCCCCAGGTATATGTCCGGGTCGCCATCCATGTCGTAGTCGATGCATGCGGCGCACCACCAGCTGCCGACCGCCGACGGACCCTGGGCAAAGACCCCGGTGCCGGAGTTCAGCAGTACCTGGCATCCCGAAGAGGTAAGGGAAAGCAGGTCCAGGTTTCCGTCGTTGTTGAAGTCCGCTACCAGCGCAGGGGCTCCGGTTATGCCGCTGCCGGCAGTTATCTCCGTGAAGGTTCCGTTGCCGTTATTCTCAAAGAACTTCGTGGAGGAACTCCGTGACAGGATGAGGTCGGTATGGTCGTCACCGGTCATTTCTCCCCAGAGGATCCTGTTGGCCCCAGTCCTGCTAGACCAGCCTGTGCTGTTACATCGGTGAACTGGGTCCCGTCGTTCCTGTACAGCCAGAAGCCGGAACCGTCCTGGTTGGAAAAGGCCACATCGAGATCACCGTCTTCGTTGTAGTCGCACCAGGAGACCCCGTGCCCAAGTCCATTCTGACCGCCTATGCCCATCTGGGCGGAAACCTCGGTAAAGACCTGCTGGGCAAACCCGGTGGAAACAGCCAGCAACAGTGTTATCGTCCTGAGAAACATGTCGCCCCTTTCCGCAAAGCAAGCTTCACTTCCCCTGTTAGTAGGTCACGTTTAAATAGTTCCACTGCTTTTGCTTACGCAATCTATTTGTCAAATTTACGGATGGCCTTACTACAACACCATACACTTCCTCGTAAGGGAACCGGCGGGGCAGTCCAGCTTGTAGACATAAAGACCCGATGGGACAGTATCGGTGTTCCAGTTCACCCGGTACTCTCCCGCCTGGAGTTCCGCGTCCACCAGATTCTCCACGACCCGGCCGGAGAGGTCGTAAACCCGAAGGGTGGTCCTGCCGGGGCCGGGGAGATTGTAGCCAATTGAGAGGATGCCTCTAACTGGATTGATTGCAGGATGCTGAAGGAAGAGTGAGCCGGAGTTCCCACCGCCGATGCCTGTGGTCTCCCAATCTATTGTGGTGGATACAGCCTCTGAGAAACCAAATTCCGGACTCACTGCCTCGATGAGTATCTCCGTCTGTTCCTCACCTGGAGGCCTTGTTACCAGAGGAACGAAACAGGCGTTGCCGGGGGTTGCCCAGAGGAAGGTTCTGCTATCGTCGGCGTTAAGTCTGTAAACATTGTATGTGTAAACATCCGATGGTGAATGCTCCCACCTGAGCCTTATTGCCCCGCTGGTGTCATCCATCTGGCTGAACTGCTCCACATAGGTCCGGAAGGTGGCTGGGGGATATCGGTCTCTCCCCTTATGACCCCCATCCTCCCTATGAGGGCGGTGTAGTCCTGTACCGCCTCCGTGGTGGAAAAATAGATCCCCGCCACCGCCATGGTGGAGCCGGACTGTCCAGCCAGGGAGTAGGTGAAGGTATTCCAGCCTGGGGTTTCCGCTTCGGGAACCTGGATATACTGGAAGGTTTCCGGGCTGCTTGCCAGGGACATGGCCGCTTCCATTCCAGAGGGGTCCCCGGAGTTCTCTGCGTACCACACAAGGAGAAGGGAATCCGAGGGCTCTATTACCGCGTCGGTCTTGAACAGATAGAGCATGGTGCCGTTACCCGGATTAAGGTCCCCTGAGACCTTGAGGCAGTTACCGCCATAGTAGGAGCTCTCCCAGCTCATTTCAGGGTAGAGGGGGGTGGAGGAACCGTGGGCCATCCATCTCCATGTGGGCAGAACATCCTGCTGGCTTCTGTTGTGCCATTCCAAATCGGAGAGCATATCCCCCTCGATGGAATACATGTAGCCCTGCCCGGTGTTGAAGTTGGTCACGAAGGGGAAGGAGGTGATGGGGGTCCTGGCGGCGTAGTAGTGGGCAAGCCCCTTCCAGGGATGGGGGGTGTCGGTGTTCGATGGATCCCTGTTCGCGCCGCTCCAGAAACGGTTCGCCCTGGTATAGAAGGCCTGGTGGCTGGCGGCGTTGGTGTATGTCCAGTTAGGGCAGTAGAACCCCAGGGAGGTTACATGGTCGCCCTCCACGGGAAAGATGGCGTTCCAGTCCACCCCGGTGTTGTAGCCGTTCGCCTGGACATCCACACCGGCATAGAGCTCATAGGGGCTTCGTCCAAGCGACAGGGCATGGGTAGCTGAATTCTGAAGACCGGCGGCGCTCCACCAGAAGTTAAGGAACATATGCTGTGACACAAGGTCGTCGCCGTACTGAAATACCAGTCGTTGTTGTCGTTAAGGGCGTTCTGCCAGTTGATTCCCCCGGCCTCGGTCATGGCGTCATACCACTGTATTTCCAGATCGGAATTCTGCTGTATGTATATCATGAAGTCACGCATGTCCTGGGCAAGCTGGGCATTGCCCCCGGCGGTCTCCTGATTGATGAACCAGCCGTCAAAGCCGTAGTATTCAGTCATTTCGATGAGCTTGTCCGCAACCGGGAAGGTGGATCCGTCCTTCTGCACAAGGTCCCACACCCACTGTATCTGACCTCCGTAGGCCGTGGGTGGCAGGAAGATGGTTCCGTAGACCGGGACACCATTTCTGTGTCCGGCGTCTATTACCCCGGGATTAGGGGCCAATATGAGTCCCTCACCTGAGCTTCCACCCCAGAATGTGAGATGATCGATGTACTGCCAGTAGTTGAAGGCGTAGCAGTCGATGCCCGTTCCGCCCTGGGAAGGGTTGAAGCTGGTTGAGGGATACATGATGCTCAGGCTGAAACTCCGCCCTGATCGATACTGGCATTTGCGTTGCACTGGGTATCGCCGTAGGAACGGCTGGCCAGGGAAATGAAGCTCCGATTGTAGGGGGCGTCGGCGTCCCCGGCGGGGGTCCAGGCAAGGAGTTCATTAGGGAACCAGTAGGAAGCATAGGGCTGCCCGGGGGGATCCTGGGCAAAACCGGTGGAAACCGCCAGCAGAAGTGTGATCATTCTAAAATACATGTCGCCCCCATCCGTTAACCAAGCCTGCAAGACCCAAAGGCGGGTCATGCTTATATTGTTTTACCGCTTATTGTTACGCAATCTATTTGTCAAATTTACGAATGGCTTTAAACCTGCTCCGCTCCCCTCCGCTTTCTGAAGAAATCCTTCAGCATACTCGATGACTCATCAGCGAGAACTCCCCCCTGCACCGTTGGATAGTGGTTAAGGTGGCGCATATCAAGGAGGTTGGTGACAGAGCCGAAGGCGCCGAATCTCTTGTCCCAGGCGCCGTAAACCACCCTGGGGATCCGGGTGACAAGGATGAGGCCGGCGCACATCACGCAGGGTTCCAGGGTTGCGTAAAGGGTGCAGTCCTCCAGCCTCCAGTCCCCTCTTGCCCTGCAGGCGGCGTTTATCACCAGGCATTCCGCGTGGGACTGGGGCAGATGCCTTTCGGCGGTCCTGTTTGAGTCGCGAAAGAGCTCTCCGCCGCCGGTGACAAGGACGGCACCCACTGGGACCTCTCCCCTGGAGAAGGCCCCGGCGGCCTCCTCCAGGGCTACTCTCATGTATCCTTCGTCGGTCACTCGGCCGCCATGAGGCTTCGATCTCGTCCGGTGTCCTGGGGAAGCCTTCGGAAAGAACGGTGTTGGTCTCCTCTCCCACCAGGACATCGTCCTCAATCCTTATGCCAATGCCCTCTTCGGCGCTGTAGAAGCCGGGCTCCACGGTGAACACCATCCCCGGGGCGATGGGAATGTCCGATACGTTCTCGTCGTGGGTATCGAGGCCAAGGTGGTGACCGATGCCGTGGTAGTAGAACTCGCCGATGTCCTCGGGCTTCTCGATCTCACCCCTTTCCATCATTATCCCTTTGTAGGCCTCCAGGACCTCGTCGTTCCATTCCCGGTGCAGCTTCCCCGGCCTGAGGAGTTCTATTGCCTTCTGCTGTATCTGGAGCACCATTTCCATGAGCTCCCGCTGCCTGGGTGTGTATTCGCCGCTGACGGGGACAGTTCTGGTGATGTCGGCGCAGTAGAGCCCCTTCATTGCCCCGTGGTCCACAAGGAGCAGCTCGCCCTGGGCCAGTTCAGTATCGTTGGAGTTGTAGTGAAGGCAGGTGGCCCTGCTCCCCCCGGCGGCTATGGCGGGAAAGGCGGGCACCTTCTCACCGGCCCTTGCCCACTGGTACAGCAGGATAGCCTCGAACTCCGTTTCGTTCATACCGGGCTTCAGCTCCCTGACCGCCGCCTCAAAACCTGCGGGTAAGGTCGATGGCCCCCTTGATGCCCTTGATCTCATCCTTGTCCTTGATCATTCTCAGGGCGAAGACCGCATTGGATATGCTCCTGACACTCAGACCGGGATAGGCCTCCCTGAAGCGGTTCACGAAGAGAAGCCGTTTCCCCGGTGCGCCGTCTATTCCGCAGTTGTGCCAGTCGAACCAGAAGTTCTGAAGCCTCTCCCTTGAAACGAGCTTGTCCAGGAACTTGTTCTCTCCGCCGGTGAACATGACATTCTTGATGCCACTGCGCTCGGTTGCCTGTTCCCTGGTGAGAACGGTGCCGAACCACTTGGCATACTCCTCGTCGTAGGGGGATATATAGAGACTTTCCTGGGGATCCCGGCCCTTCAGCCGCCACATAACAAGTGTGGTTTTCTCCTGTGTGATCCCGGTGAGGTAATAGAGGTTCCTGGAGGGGGTATAGGGGTATGATCCGTCGGCGCTGGTGGGTTTCGAGGATGATGCCTGCACAACTATGCAGTAGTCTTCCTTCATGCCGTCGGCAAGCTTTCTGCGCCTTTCGGCGAACACTTCCGGTCTGGTCATCTTTATCCTTTCAGTATCAGTTCGTTCACAGGGTGTTTGGGAACATGATGGATTCCTTCCCGGTCCCGCCAGTACTGTGTTTCCGGGAGCTCTTCTCCAGGATAACCTTCTCGTCGGGGTAGCCAGGGCGATCACCAGCCGGGGGGTATACCCCGGAGCCGGGGCAACCTCCGCCGCTGACTCCCTGGAAAAGCTGAGAAGCATGCAGCTCCCCGCGCCCAGGTCAGCGGCCTCCAGAACTATGTACGACGCCGCTATGCCCACATCGATCCCGGTAAAGCTCTTCTCATCCTCAGGGGCGTGAATAACTATGTATGCCACCGGCCTTTCACCTTCTTCCGGACCGTTCCAGTCCTTGAGGTGCCCGGCCCAGCCGATGGAGCCGAAGAGAGTGTCCCTTTCTGCGGGCTCGGTAATGATGCTGAACCGAAGGCGCTGAAGGTTGGAGGCGCAGGGAGCCAGCCCGGCAGCCCCTACCATTGAGAGAAGGTCCTCCCGGGGAATATCCCTGTCCTCCTGAAATCTTCTGTAGCTCCTTGTTCTCTCCGCCATTTCCATGAATGTCATTTCAGCTCCTTTTCCACGTCCACCACGGAACCGCCGGGGGAATGGTCCACCTTGAAGTCCCTGTTCTCGAAGAGATGCACCATTCTGGGATTGTCGGTGGTTGTCTGTGCATAGACCTTTTTCATGCCCCATTCCCGGGCAATTTCAAGGCAGACATCGGTGAGCATTCCACCAAGTCCCCTGTTCTGCCACCTGTCGCTTACCAGAACGGCGTACTCAACCGTTTCCAGGTCGGGGTCCGCCACCAGGCGCCCGACACCTGTAAGCCTTTTCTCCCCGTTCTCCTCGATCTCGGATACGATGGCCATTTCCCTGTCGTAGTCAATGTAGCAGTACCTTGTTGCCACCTCGTGGGTGGACCAGTTGAAGAAGAAACGGAACCGGTTGTATATGGACTCCCTGGAACAGCTTCCCAGGAGCTCCAGCCATCTTGGCTCATCTTCGGGCCTTATGGGTCTCAGGGTTACCGGGTGCCGTCGGAGAGCTTCCCTGCCGTGGTGTACTCCTCGGGATAGGGGCGCAGGGCAAGATGGGCATATGGCTTGGCCGGGGCCGGGAGGGGTTTCACCACCGCCCTGGCGTCCAGGGCCACCATGCCGTCGGGACCCACTACCAGGGGATTTATGTCCAGCTCCACTATCTCAGGATTGTCCGCGGTGAGATATGAAAGCCTCATGATGACATTCAGAAGAGCGTCGACATCCACCGGGGGACGCCCCCTGTAGCCGTTGAGCAGGGGCCATATCTTCAGGGTCTCCAGCATTCTTCTGGCAAGCCTCTCATTAAGGGGGGGAAGCCCAGGGAGCTGTCCCCCCAGAGCTCGGCTTCCACTCCTCCCATGCCGGTCATTATGACGCTTCCGAACACCGGGTCCTTCTTTATACCAAGTATCATCTCCAGGCCGTGCTTCATCTGAACCATTTTCTGCACGGTTACTCCGCTTATCTCTGCGTCGGGACACGCTTCCGAAGCGCTTTTCATTATTGCGTGCCACCCCTCTTCAACCTGCACGGGGCTTTCCAGGTTCAGTTTAACGCCCCCGGCGTCGGTCTTGTGGGTTATCTGATCCGACCATACCTTGAGCACCACCGGATAGCCAATTTCCCCGGCCAGGCGTACCGCTTCTTCCGGGGTTGTGGCGGGAACCGGTCTGGTTACGGGAATGCCGTATATCTCAAGAAGCTCCTTTGAATTCTCCTCGGAGAGTATCGATTCACCGGTGGAAACATAGGAGTTAACCCTTTCCCTCATGGCCCGGCGGTGGAGGTGGAATTCCACGGGGATGTCCCTTGGGGTCTCATAGAGGGTCTCCAGGTTCCGGGAGTAATCCACAAGGGTCATGAAGGCTCCCACGGCCTGCTCAGGGGTGCGGTAGGCGGGAACCCCGGAGTCGGCCAGGAGTTTTGCCCCTTCGCTTACCCTCTCTCCTCCGAGCCATGCGGCAAGCACCGGTTTTGAGGTCTCCGATGCAATTCGGGCCACCGCCCTGGCAACCGCTGTGGGCTTGGTCATTGCCTGGGGGGTAAGTATTACCAGAACCGCGTCCACCCCTTTGTCCTTCACCACCGCCTCGGTTGCCCTGGCGAACCTTTTCGCCCTGGCGTCACCAAGGACATCCACCGGGTTCCCATGGGACCAGAAAGGAGGAAGGAAGGAATCGCATTCCTCTATTGTTTCCGGTGAAAGCTCTGCCAGAACGCCGTTCTGGGCTATCAGGGAGTCGGTGGCCATCACTCCGGGGCCGCCGGCGTTGGTGACGATGGCCAGCCTCGGACCCCTGGGAATCCTGTTCCTGCCTATCAGCTCGGCGCAGTCAAAAATCTCTCCGATGTTCAGGACCCTGGCTATACCGGTTCTCTGGAAAACAGCGTCGTAAATGGCGTCCTCGGAAGCCATGGCCCCGGTGTGGGAGGCGGCCACCGCGGCGGATTCCGGGAACCTGCCGGCCTTGTAAACAAGAATGGGTTTGGTCCTGGCAAAGGCCCTGGCGGCGGTGATGAATTCCCTTGCCCGGGAGATGGATTCCACATAAAGGATTATGGATTCAGTCTGCCGGTCTTCGCCGAAATAGTCGATGAGATCGGAAAAATCCACATCAAGCATGTTCCCCACGGAAACGAAGTAGGAAAAGCCTATTTTTTCCTGTATTGCCCAGTCCAGGACCGATGTGCACAGGGCACCGGACTGAGATATGAAGGCCACATTCCCCTTCCGGGGCATTCCCTCGCCGAAACTGGCGTTCAGGCTGATACCCGGCGCTATGATGCCCAGGCAGTTGGGGCCAAGCACACGCATTCCTTCGTATCGGGAAAGGGTTTCCTTTATCCTTTGTTCAAGGGCCAGGCCCTCTTCCCCGGTCTCCCTGAAGCCGGCGGACATGATGATCACTCCGGCAATTCCAATTTCACCGCACTGCTCCACCAGACCCGGAACCTGTTCTGCAGGTGTACAGATTATCGCCATGTCCGGCCGCCTTGGAAGGGAGGACAGGTCCCTGTAGCAGGGCACGCCGAGTATGGCCTCAGCGGAGGCGCTCACCGGGTAAACGACCCCCCGGAAACCGCCCCCCACCAGATTCCCCAGGACAACGCCGCCGACGCTGTTGGGGTTGATGGTTACGCCTATAAGGCTATTCGCCTGGGATTCAGCAGTTTTTCAAGCTTGTGAACGTTCATTGGGGCTCCCTGGATGAAGACTCCACAGAGTGGAATCGTTTGAGGTTACAGCCCCAATATTATAGCAAAAGGGGCGCAGCCCCTGTAAGACCGCGCCCCGGTAACATGGATCCCTAGCCCTTGATCTGGATCTTCCTGTGAAGGGCTTTTTCTTCCTTGGGAAGGGAAATGGTGAGAACGCCATCGTTGAACGATGCGTCCGCCTCGTCGGCCTTCACATCGGCGGGAAGGCTGAAGCTGCGAACGAAGTTCCGTAGCGCACTTCCCTTCTGTGCCATGTGTCACCGGTCTTTTCCTCTTCCATTTTCTTCTCGCCCTTGATGGTGAGAACACCATTGGCGACCTCGATCTCGATGTCGTCCCTGGGTATTCCCGGAAGTTCGGTCTTGAAGACTATGGAATCACCCTTTTCACAGATGTCCACCGCAGGGGCCCACTGGAAGTCCCTGTTCTCGCCCTCTTCAGGCCAGAGTCCATCAACGAGCTTATTGAATGTCCTGACCATATCGTAGGGCATCAGATCCGCTTTCTTTCTGTAGATCATTTCTGCTCCTTTCTTCCCTTTCGGGTTGCTTTTGTTCGCACTGTACATGTATGCAAATACCGTGCCAAACCCTGGAATAGTGGCGTTAGAGGCATGTACAGCAACTACTTGCCCGGTTCGTGAAAAGGATGGAATTGATCTATGGTAAAGGAAAAGCGTCAGAATGGCGCACCATTCTGACGCTTCACCGGCAAACCAGGTTTTCTCAGGAACCCACTACGCTGATGTCGTCGAGGAGGATGGCGGGGTTCTCATACATGCTTCCGGTGTAATGGGAAGCGTTCTCAACGGCAATTGTCCTGGAAAGCATGTCGTAGATGTTGCCGGCCACCATGCCGTCCTTCACCCTGCCAACAACCCTTCCGTTCTCCACATAGAGCCCGGGGCTGAGCCCCACGGACAGGTCGCCATTGAGGATGTTCCCGGAGTGGGCTCCCAGGGCGCCATAGAGAATAACTCCACGGTCCATCATTTTAAGCATGTCATCGAAGGAGGTTTCCCCGGCTTCGAAGGTGGCGAAGGAGAGGCTGGGAGACGGTGTAAGGGATACCTTTTCTCCCCCCACATGCCGCCCCTGAAACCTGTTCCAAGGGGTTTTTCACCAAGCTTGGCCGCATAGTCGAGATTGTTGTAGACATTCCTGAAGACACCCTTCTCGAAAATGGGCACCCTGCCGGTTTCAACCCCCTCGTCGTCAAAGACCCTTCGGCCGGTGGTACCTGTGGTGGGGTCGCTGACAAGGGAGAGAAGCGGGGAGATCACCTGCTTTCCCCTTTTTTCCATCAGGGGAGATATCTTCTCGTAGAAGGCTTTCCCCGAAGAGGCGGTTCCCAGCCTCCATGTAAATGCGTACATGGCTTCCGGGGGAAGCAGGACCTTCATCCTTCCCCCGCCGATCTCCACCTCGGGGAGTGAACTCTCAAAGAATTCCTTCGTCCTTTGAACATCTGGGTGGTGGATCACCCCGTCGGATTTGCCCTGGAAGACGTTCCTGAGGCCGGTGCTGGTCCCGGGGTATATCATGAGCCCCATACGGTAAACACCGGATTCCCTGTGAACCAGGCGGGCTCCAGAGGAGTTCATTATGGTGATCTCGGTTGTTCCGCAGCCGGCGTTTACTCCAACTATTCCGCTCTTCACTCCGGAATAGAGTTCTTCCAGCTCTTCCATCTTCCCCTTGAGGCAGGGAAAATCCATGGACTCCACCGTTTCGTCGTATTCCGCGGTGTATTCCACATCGCCGGAGGCGGGATAGTCGTAGTCGGCTTCCACACCGGCCTTCAGGGAGGCCATGGCATTGTCCACCAGCTCTTCCCTGTCGATGAGGTTCTTGGTGTAGGACATGCCGGTCATGCCGTTCTTTATCACACGGAGGGAAACGCCGGACTGTATGGAGGCGGAAACATCATTGACCGCCCCGTTAATCTTTCCCATGCCCAGGGACTTGTTCCTGACACTGTATACCTCGGCCCTGCATCCCCGGCTTTCGGCGATCCTGAGAAGCTTTTCCATCATGCACCTCCGATCACCATGGAGCGGATGAGAACGCTGGGGCCTCCGTAGCCGCTCTTTATGTTCATCTGACCCTTGCCGCAGCCGCCCCTCTCGCTGAGGACCATTTCATCGTCCACCGCTTCGATGTTGCCAAGGGTCTTGAAAAGATTACCCATGATGTTGATGTCCCTTATCATTTGCTTGATCTCACCGTTCTCCACCAGATAGCCGTACTGGGCACCGAAGGTGAAGTTCTCGCCGGAGGTCTGACCGCCCTTTCCGTCGCAGAGATAGAGGCCGTTATCAAGCTGTTTCAGCAGTTCTTCGAAGGACATCTCTCCCTTTTCCAGGTAGATGGTGCCCATCCTTACTATGGGTTCGAAGCGGTGGTCCTCGGCCACCGCGTGGCCGGAGACCGGCTCTCCGAACTCGGCGGCGGTTCGCCTGGAGTGAAGCCTTCCCCTGAGTACGCCCTGGACCATGAGGGGGGTCTTTCTTACCGGCGTTCCCTCATCGTCGTACTTGTAGAAGCCGACCTGGCCGGGGATGGTGGAGTCGGCGATTATGGTTGCCCCTTCGCTGCCTATCCTGGCCCCGAGGGCCATTTTCTCCCGGAGGGGAGGATTGTCCTCTATTATGTCGGCCTCGCTGAAGTGACCGAAGGCCTCGTGTATGAAAACACCGGTGAGACCGGGATTTATCACAACATCGTAGGTGCCGCCCTTGACCGGTCTGGCGTCGAGGAGCTGCCGGGCAAGCTCGGCCCTTTTTCTGAACACATCCTCGCGGTTATACAGGGAGGCCATTCCGTTTGCCCCCCCCACAGCGGCGCGGATGTTCTGTGTGAGGTCGCCCCTGCGTGCAACCACCTCTCCTCCGATGCTCACTGTACATACACGCTCCCGTATGGAAGCTCCATCGGAGGACACGAAGAATTTCTCACGGTCGACCTCGGTGTAGCTCATGTTGGTGTTGGCTATTTCCGGCTTCTCCAGCATCAGGTCGTTGTACTTCTTCAGAAGGGATATCTTTTCCGAAAGGGGCACATCGGCGGGATCGCCCTGGAGGTCGGGCTCCACATGGTCAACACAGGGTTCCGCCGGGGCCAGTGAAACTGTTTGCCTCCGCCGGCCATGGCGGAAGCGCCTGGACCGCCAGTTTACAGCCTCGGGAACATCGGACTCGGCGGTTACGGTTACCGATGAAAACCCTCCGTTCTTCAGGGCTCTGACCACATAGCCATCGGTGGTGCTGGACCCGGCCTTCTTCAATTCCGGACCGGCCACGGCGGCGGAGGTTTCCCTCTTGAGCTCGTACCTGATGTCGATATAGTCGGCCTCTGAACCGGAGATCATTTCCTTGAGTTTTTCGAGCATCTTACTCCCTACTTTTTAAAAAGGTGTCAGGGGTGCACGCAAGATATACTAAAACCGGCAGATACACCGCAAAGGAAACCAGTGCTGGAGTGTACGCACCGAGGTATCCGGGAGGAAAAACCTACTCAGGGGGGGAGACCTTCTTCAGTTCCTCTTCGGTTGCCCCCCTCACGGATTCCACCTTTATGTCAAAGAAAAGGGTTTTCCCGGCAAGAGGATGGTTCCTGTCCACTGTCACCTTATCGCCATCAATGGATCTTACGGTGATTATCTGGGTGTTCCCCTTGTCGTCCCTGGCCTGGAACTGCATGCCGGGCTCCACCTGGTCCACCCCTGAAAGGCCTCTTTGTCAAGAACGGTTATGAGCTGGGGTGAACCGGGCCGTAGCCCTCTTCCGGTTCAACCCGGACGCTGAACTCCTCATGGATCTTCCTGCCGGTGAGCTCCTTCTCGAGGCCGGGGATTATGGACCGTGTCCCATGCATATAGGTGAGGGGTTCGTTTTCCGGGGACTGGCTGAGGACCTCCCCATCTTCATCCTTGAGTGTATAGTGAATCGATACTACACTGGTGTCTTCTATGACCATTGTATCTCCAGATCAATGTTCGGGGAAAGGTTAAGGGACGAAGCGGTATGATACTGATACCGCTTTCAAAAGTCAAATGCATAAACCATAATCAGTTATGGTATTCACGAACCCTGCCGGGGGGAACAATGCCCGGGGAGAAAAGGTATAGTAGTGGCTCAGTAACATTCCACAAGAGAAAGGAAGCCCTTTGAAAAAGATCCATTTGACTTTTTTTGTCCTGCTGCCGGCCCTGCTGACGGTGCTGGCCTGCAGCGCCGCCGAGCTTGCCACGATGGGTTCCAGGCCCCAGTTCGCCCGGTCTCCTGTCCTGGACAGCAAGCCCCAGTGGAGAACGGTGGTCCTTCCCCCGGCCTCTTCTTCCCCCTCACAGCTCGTCCATTCCCCGGGTCTGCAGGATTTCGCAGGGATGAGCCTCCTCCAGACCGGCAAGTTCACCCTCATCGACAGGTCCATTGTGGATCAGCTCCTGGATGAACAGGAGTTCTCTTACTCCGGGGTGGTGGACCAGGCAACGGCGGTTCAGCTGGGAAGGCTTCTGGGGGCGGAGGCCGTTATGACGATCAACATAACCTCTTTAGCCCACGACTCCTTCTGGGATGATGAACCGGACCAGAGGGATGCCAGCCTCCATGTTAAGATAATATCCGTGGAAACCTCCGAGGTGCTCTATACCTCCGCCGGACAGGGTTCCGACTTCGAAGGCGCCGAGGGCGCGCTGCGGATGGCTCTGCAGGTGGCCCTCATGGGGCTCACCCTCTAGGAAAGGCATAAAATGAAAAGAATGGTACTGGCCGCACTGGCCATGACACTCACTGTTACCGCCTGCGGCACAGTTGCCGGGGCGGGCATCGCGGTCTCCGCCATTGAGACCGTGGCGGGAATGCTTTCTCCCGGCCAGGTTCAGGCACAGGTGGAAACCCTGGACATCGCAGCGCCCAGGGCAGCGGTTCCCGGGGACATCGTCGAAACCACCCCCTCCGGGGAGATAGACTGGTCCGGGAACACCATTAGGGCCACCGGCTCCGGAGTCATCGACCCGAACAACCCCAACCACGCCCAGGCCAGACTCATGGCGGAGAGGGCCGCGGTGGTTGTAGCCCAGAGGAACCTCCTGGAAGCCGCCCAGGGTGTGCGGATAAACTCCGAGACCCGTGTTGAGAACTTCATGACCGACTACGACGTGATCTACTCCAGGGTTGAGGGGGTGGTGCGGAACGCCAGGCAGGTGGGTCCGGCCAGATACGACTCCCTGGGAGGCATTGTCGAGGTGGAGCTGGAGATGGACATACACAGCCCCTCCGGCCTTTCCGGTGCCGTGGCCACCGCCCTTGCCTCTTCCCAGGAACAGGCACTGCCCATGACCCCCCAGACCCTTAACTTCCTCAACCAGTACTCAGCCCTTGTGTTCGACGGTTCCCAGGCCGGGCTGCAGCCGTCCATGTACCCTAAGATCTACGATTCCAGCGGCAACCTGCTTCTGGACACCGGCGTCTATGCCTCCTACATGGGCTCCACCGCCGAGAACGCAATACAGATAGTGTCCGACCTTAACGCCGTGTTCTCACAGCCGGGTTTTCATCGGAACCCTTCGTTGTTCAAGTGCAGCAGGCCGCCGGAGCCCTGGGCACCGACATAGTCCTCAGTCCCGAGGACTCCAGTTCGCTGGGATGGCTCAAGGCCGGTCTTCCCTATCTTGCCGCCGCGGGAAATTCCTGCTGGGCGTTATCTAGGTGGCGGCCATGGCAAGAGCGGCACTGCTTCTTTCCATCGTCCTGGCCCTGCCTGCGGAACACGGACAGCGGTTACACCCCCCCTCCGGGGCCTACCGTTCTTTCACCACCAGAGCCCGGGGAAACTGAGGTTCTCGCCGAGGGGGCCGCGGCTATAACCTCCACACCGGACATAGCCAGGGACAACGCCATAAGCGATGCCCTGCGGAAGGCGGTGGAACAGGGGGTTGGCACCTTCATTACCTCGGAGACCCAGGTAAGCAACTTCCATCTCATAGAGGATAACATCTACTCAAAGACCACCGGCTATGTCTCCAGCTACAGGATCATTGACGAAGGCCAGTCCGGTGGTCTGTACCGGGTGACCATAAGGGCCTCGGTAAAGACCGGCAGCATAGAGAACGACCTGGCGGCGGTGGGCCTTCTGCTTTCCGAACAGGGCAGGCCACGGGTAATGGTACTGGTGAGGGAACTGGCCGGCGGCCAGAACCTTGACGACGTGAGCATGGGCGCCTCCATGTTCGAGACCCTGGTCATGGACCACTTCCGCTCAAGGGGTTTCCCGGTGGTGGACGCCGCCACGGTTCAGAGCATACTGGAGGCGGATCAGCTGAAGCTTATCCTCGAAGGTGACGACAGGACCGCTGCCCTTCTCGGCCTTCAGGCCGGGGCGGAAATAGTTGTTTCGGGAACGGCCATGCACCGAAGCGAGGATCACCTGGTGGCAGGCTCCCGAAGGCAGATTCACCAGTACAGGGTCAGCTCCCGGGCGGTGAACACCGCCACCGGCGCTCTCCTGGCCGCCTCCGCCATGACCGTGGAGCTTCCCTTCAGCGAGGACCAGGCCCGTTCCCGGGCGGCGGACAGCACCGCAAGCTACCTCCAGTCGGTAATACTTCAGGGCTGGACGGAAAACAGCAATCTCACCGAGATCGTGGCCCACAACGCCGACTTCGCAAAACTGCAGACCCTCCGCTCGGAGATACTGAACTCCATAAGGGGGGTCTCCGATGTGGTCACCCGTGATCTCACCGGGGGCAGGGCAACCCTGGAGGTGGTTTCCGCCACCCCATCCCGGGAGGTCATGGACGGGCTCTTCCTTATGGAGGAGCTTCTCACCATAAAGGCTTCTCCGGCAACAGAATAGAGATAGAGTTCCTCTAGCACTAGTTCCAGGCCGCCCCGGTTCCCCGGGGCGGCCTCCTATCGGAACACCATGAACTTCCTGGTGACCTGGTCTTCGCCGCAGGAAAGACGCGCCATGAAGACCCCGCTGCACGGTGGAGACCATGTCAGGGTTCCCTCCGGGAGGCAGCATATTGAAGTCAGCCGCCTTCCGCTGCAGTCGAACACCTCCAGTGTCGCCGTTCCCTGGTAACTGGAGGAACAGGCCAGTGCAACCTGGCTCGGGGAGGGGTTCGCGCATGAAACTTCCAGGCTCATTTCCTCCCCTCCGCTATCTCCTGTAATGCCGGTACCATCGGCGTCCCTGACGCACCTTACGAAGTTGTATATCCGTACTACGTCTCCCTGGGGGCCGTGGCCATGGGGGTACTGACCTGGGTCGCCGGCCTTCGGGTCGCTTCTCTGGGCGCCTGCACCGTGTACATCCGCGGGCACAAACGAGGAGTCCGGGGTTGTCAGCCAGCCAGGGCCTCGCCGAAGGCTATGTAAACGGCGAACTCTCCGCTCTCAAAGGGCACCGCCGCCTCGTGGGTGGTTCCGGTCCAGTAGAACCCGTAGTTAGCGTCGCCTCCCTCGTCTGTTATCTCTGTGCAGGAGAACACCGGATCGATGGAGGGGCTTCCGGTTGCCTGCATGGATCTCTGGTAGTCCACGATGCTCTGCAGCTCATGGGCGTTTGGAAGCCTCCAGTCATCGTACCCTGCCAGGCTCAGCTCTTCGGCATAGGCAAGGGCGTCCTCCCAGTTCCTGCCGTTTCCGTCGTCGGCCTGCTGCCACATGAGACCGGTGGCAAGGTCTGTTACGGTACCGTCGCCGTTGTCCTGGAACTGATTCTCGCCGTAATCCGACCCCCGTACGTATCTTACGAAGGCGGTCATCTGAAAGGACCGGCCCCGGGGTCCCACTTCGTCCCGGGGATACCCCTTTATCCTTCCGTCGGCGAAATTCACTCCGAATGCGGTGGAATCCCCTGCCATGGTCAACCCCTGGTAAACTGTGGAGGACCAGTACTGGGCATCGATGAGCCTTTCTCCGGATAGGGTATCCCCGTACTGGAACTCAAAGAATTCGGTATCGATGAAGGGGATCAGGTTCACCGGGGAGGGCCCGCTGGGGTCGGTCCCGCTGAACTGAATAAGGGAGTAGAGTTCCTTGATTGTGGGGAGTCTCCAGTCGGAATAGCCCCCTGTGCCGCATGTGTCCGCCCCAGCTGCAGCCTCTTCCCATGTCATCTTGCCGCAGAACTCCTGCTGCCACATCAGCCCTGTGTTCAGATCGGTCACCGTTGCGTCACCGTTGTCCTGATACCACTGCTGGGGCCCCGCGTACTGGGCATCCTGCCCGTGGAAGGATTCTCCCTGGGCAGGGGCGGATATCACCTCCAGGCTGTCGAAGCAAAGTGACTGGCCGGTGTCCGTTACCGTGAACGCAGCTCCCCTGGATTCAGAAGCCAGCGCCACCAGCGAGATCAGCAGGAACAGTGCGGATACGGTGATCCACTGCCTTTTCTCAACTTTCATCATCTTCTCCCTATCTGATCACAGTGATAAGCTTTGATGTCATCTCTCCGCCTTGAGCAAGCCTGAGGACGTACAGCCCCACCGGGATATCGGCGGTTTCCAATGAAATTGACCCCGAACCGTTCAGCGTTCCCTGAAATGGTGTAGAGACAAGTCTTCCCGACATGTCGTACAATTCCAGCACCGCCATACCTGAAACTCCGGTCAATAAGATGGTGCTGCGCCCCCTCTGACGGGATTGGGTGAAAGTATGGAAAGTGCAGCCCCTGGCTCCCAGCCTTCCCCCTCATCTGGAGGAGTGTCGGTATTCGCGGCGCCTGGAGTGGGATATGCCTGCAGCGACCAGCTGCCCTCCACGTCCGGGAATCTTCCCCAGGATTCGTCGTCGCTGAGTTCGGGAAAGGTGATCTGATCGGCTATCACCGACCCCTGCATCAGGTAAAGGTCCTCTCCGTCGCCGTTCAGCTTGAATTCGGTATGTAAGGAACCTTGTTCAGGATCTCCATCTGCCCAGACAACCAGGTACTCGCCGGGCTGGATCACCGTGTCCGGAAATACGAACTTACTCGGGAAGGCCATGTCGTCGGTAAGCCGGAATGAGCCCAGGTCCATCGCCCCGGTCCCGCGGTTGGATATTTCGATCCAGTCATCGTATTCGCCGTTCTCATCGGCAATGGTGGAATCATTGCCGGCCATAAGTTCGTTCAGGACGATGTCGTTCACCGGATCCCAGCTCCCGATGACAGATGAAAGGTAATCGTGCCTGTTCTGGATGAATGTGCCCAGTGCAGGCGCGTACCTGCCCGGTCCAATGGGCACATCCGAGTCCATCGCCTGTTCGAACTGTTCAGGGGAGAACAACCTTCGGGGAGGTTCCTCCATGTAGACCCAGTCCCTGATAAGGTCCCTCATCTCTTCCATATCGGCTATCAGCGTTTCGGGCCTGGCCTCACGGGCCATCATCCGCAGAAGATGGCCTCGATATACTTCCTCCCAGGTATCTACTCCCCAGAGAACCGATGCCAGCGGTCGCTCCTCCGCAGGATCAGGGTTCGTCCAGTGGATGTCCAGCTGCTGAAGCTCACCGATGGAGTATCCCCAGGAGTTGAAACAACCCCATGATTCGTTCATGTCCCATTCACCGAACACGAATCTGCCGTCCCTGTCCATGTGATAGAGGTAGTAGTTCGCTCCCCTTCCCGCATAGCTGTCCAGATTCACCAGCAGATTGTCCACGGCCAGAAGAAGAAGGGCGGTGTTAACATCCATTACCTCCGACAGAGAATCCTCCAGACAGTCTTCAGGAGTGTTGTTAAGCTTATCTGCAAGCTCCAGAAGATCCGTCCAGTCATTCACGGATTCGTTTGTTTTAAGCTCATATTCTCCGTAGTAACTCTCCTGATTCCAGCCGAGGAACTCCAGGGTACCGTGGTTGTCGCCCTTCCAGAGGTTGCCGTCTTCGGATTCACCGAATCGTTCCTCGATGAAGTGTTTGTCGAACTGCTCCACAATAGTGTAAAGGCCCCAATAGGTATCGTTTATGTAAAGAGCGGCAAAGGAGGTTCTGGGGCAGGGAATCCCTGCAGACCGGCATATCTCGTAGGCAGCCGCTTCCCTTACGAAACTGGGATCGTCGTAGTTGCAGTTCAGGTTGATCTTATTGATGCCTTCGATGCTCTGATCCTCAACGAACACATCAAAGTCTATCTTGAAGGACTTTTTCATGGTGGGGTTGAACATGTAGCTGGAACCGCCCTTGAACCTTACTCCCACAGGATCCAGGTGGAAATCCTCCCATACGAACTCCGCCTCCAGATAAGTTTCCGTGGCGTAGTTCTCCTCCAGCAGATCCCAGAAATCCTCCTGTTCGAAATAGATCCTTATCTCAAGAACAACGTCCTCTTCAAAAAATGGATGCTCCTGTGGAACCAGTTCCGCACTTGAAGAGAATCCCGCCAGCAAGATCACCGCAGCAGCTGTTTTCATCCCCGCCTCCCCTGTTTCTTTGTCAGGGGACAATATTTTCGACGGCTTTTCACGCAGGATGAACGGTCTGTAACAAATCGTAACAGGATCGGTGAAGCGGGTTAGGCAGGCAATTGCTGCATCACACTGCTCGGCTTATGATCGTCCGTAACTGCAAAAAGAAAGGATAGCCATGAAGATCCTCGTGGTAACCGTTGTTCTGCTGACCCTTCCATGCATCGCCGGCACCTGGTTCCTGGACGTTGAGGGAGGCATGGCCTTCCCGGGATACAACGACGTTCAGGTGCCCAACGACGAAACCGGCACCAGGTTCTCACTTGCCGATGCCCTGGACATTGAATCGAAGCCTGTTTACAGGGTCCGTGCCGGCTATATGGCGGGCAGACATGCTTTCAGCCTTTTCGCCGCGCCTTTGAGCCTTGAGGCTTCCGGAAACCTGCCCGAGGAGATCCTCTTCGCCGGAGGAACCTTTGCTGAAGGCACGGAAGTGGATGCACTCTACAGGTTCGACTCATACAGGCCACCTGGCGATACCTGCTGGTTGACGATCCCGGGTTCCTCTTCAAGCTGGGATTCACCGCGAAGATCCGGGACGCTGAGATACGGATAGAATCGGAAGACCAGACGGCAAAGACCACCAATACGGGATTTGTTCCCCTGCTGAGTTTCGAGCTCCGCTGGGTACCCGCCGGAGATCTCACCGTTCTTCTTGAGGGCGACGCCCTGGTGGGCCCGGTGGGCAGGGCGGAGGATGTGTTCCTCGGCGGCGAGATGCCCCTGTCGGAAAAGCTCAGTGCCCGGGCGGGCTACAGGATAGTCGAGGGAGGAGCCGATGTGGAAACGGTTTACAACTTTACCCTTGTGAACTACGCAACCGCCGGGCTTACGCTAACTTTTTAGTTTCTCCAGGGTTTCCGCAAGGGCCGCGCCCAGTTTTTTTACGGCCCTCTGATCGGCGGTTTTTCTCAGCGAACCGTCCTCGGAGAAGGCTTGGTCCGCCAGTGGAATGCACCTGTAGACCGGGATTACCGTTACACCCAGCTCTCCAAGCATCATCCGCAGGATGACAAGCCCCCTCATTCCCCCCAGCCGACCCCGGCGAGGCGGACATGAGGACGGCGAACTTCCCCCGGAAGGCGGAGAGGGGCTTCTCATCGGGGCTCTGGCTTCTTGAGGCCCAGTCCAGGCAGTTCTTCAGCAGGGGAGTTATGGAGCTGTTGTACTCCGGCGCGGATACAATGAAGCCCTGTGCTTCCCTGAGCTTGTCCTTGAACCGGGCTGCCGCCTCGGGCATGCCCTTCTCTGCCTCCAGGTCTTCGTTCATCAGGGGCATGGGGTAGTCCACCAGTTCCAGCAGTTCAACGTCGGCCCCGGCGTCGGAGGCCCCCTCGGCGGCTATTCGAACCAGTTTCCTGTTCCAGGATCCCCTTCTTACGCTTCCGGCAAAAGCAACGATACCGCCCATTCTTCCTCCATTTCCTCTTAACACTTATTTAACCCTTCGTGTCTATTATCACATCCTGAACCCCGGGGGGAAAGGACCGTGACAAGATGGGCCTCAATCAGTCATTCAAGAGCTTGATGGGCTATATGATTCTAACTCATTATACCCCATAGATATAGACCCAGGAACAAGAATGGTTTTCATGGCGGACTGCCACAGGGGCAACGGGGGAAGGGGTGACGACTTCGCCCACAACCGGCTGATATTCCTTCACTCCCTGGCCTGGTACAGGAGGGCGGGTTTCACCTATGTGGAGGTGGGCGACGGCGAGGAATTGTGGGAGAACGGCGGGTTCGGCTCCATTCACTGGGCCTACTCGGACATCTACATAAGGATGGGATACCTCCACAGCGAGAACCGGCTGATCTTTCTGTGGGGCAACCACAATAATGTCTGGAGGAATCCCGAGGCGGTGCGGAGGCAGCTCATGCCCGCCATGTGCTTCTATTACGACGGCAGACCCAGCCCGCTCCTCTCCGGCATGGATACCGCCAGGGCGGAGGCGGTGCTCCGGGGCGACCTTCCGCCATCACCATCCTGTCCGGTGCTGAACGAACTGAAGGCCAGGGAGGCCATCGTTCTTCGCCATGGCCGGTCCGGGCTGTCACTGCTTGTGACCCATGGTCATCAGGGGGAGTTCTGGAGCGACAGGCTGTGGAGGCTGAGCCGATTCCTGGTTCGCAGGGTCTGGAGATTCCTGCAGAACGCCGGGGTGAGGCCCAGGATAACCCCCGCTGGGAACTATGCCCTGATGAAACAGGTTGAGAGCAGGCTCACCTCATGGAGCAGGAAGAGGGGCATCGCCCTTATCACCGGCCACACCCACCAGCCGGAATTCCCGTCACCGGGAAGGACCCCCTACTTCAACTGCGGAAGTTCCGTTCATCCCAGGTGCATAACCTCCATAGAGATAGAGAATGAAAGCATAGCCCTGGTGAAATGGCATGTGTCAACGCCCCTGGCCGCTGGAACAGGGGTCAGCTCCACCCTCACAATGGAGAGGGAAGTGCTGGAGGGTCCTGTTCCCCTGGAGGATTACGTGGGAAAAAGGGAAACCGGACGGAGCACCGATTACAGGCGCCCCGCCCGGTTGGAAACAGGCAGGTCCGGGGTCTGCTAGAGTTTTACCAGACTCAGGGACGAAGTACCCTGGCCGTCGGTAACGCTCACAACATACATTCCCCTGGGAACCTCTGAAGCCTCCCAGAAATGGCTGCCGGCAAAGGAACCGCTGTGCAGGGCCTGCCGGAGAGGTCCGTAATGCTGATCATTCCTTCGGCGAATCCTGTGCCGGTTATCGTAACCGAATTCTGCACCGGGTTCGCCGATGCCGAGAGCTGTCTTGCCTCGACTTCGGCTCCCTGGGCCTCCCATGAGCCGGTGGTATTCTGTATCCACATCCAGACATATCCGTTGAAGTCGCTGGTGAGCATGTCCGGCAGGCCGTCTTCGTTCCAGTCGTTAACCCAGAGCCTCATGCCGGAATACTTGGTTGCTATAACGGTGTTCCCGCTGAATGCCGGGCTCTCGTTGGTCCCGACGTTCTCGTAGAAGTAGACCTTGTTGTCGTTGGCCCCCACCAGAATATCCTTCTTGCCGTCGCCGTTCATGTCGTACACCTGGGGTGCGTTCCTGTAGTGGGCGATGGCAGAGGAGCCGTTCTGGATCAGGCTGTAGCTTGAGAATACCGGGACGGAGTCGCCTCCGTCATTGAGGTAAAGCCTTATGTTGCCGGGGCTTTCATTGCCCACCAGCATGTCCATTTCGCCGTCTTCATCCCAGTCCACCATGACCGGGGCTGAATTGCTGCCCACATCGATAGTCACCCCTGCGCAGGTTATCTTCGGCGCCTGGGTAAGGGTTATGGGGTTATTGGAGGTTCTCACGAAAAGATTCAAAAAGCCGTTCCGGTCGCCAACTATGATGTCCAGCATTCCGTCGCCGTTCCAGTCCACAACCTGTGGATTCGTTGCGCCGGTGCATCAACCGGAGGGGACGGAAATGGGGCTGCCGTCGGCCTGGATCATGGAGTATGTGTTGAACACCGGAGCGGCGTTGGTTCCCTCGTTCTTGTAGAACCGGATGTTGCCGCTTGTGAACTGCCCCAGGACAAGGTCCTTGATTCCGTCGCCGTCCCAGTCCACCACGCAGGGTGCGGCATAGTACCCCACATCGATAATGTTCCCGGCGCAGGTGAGCTGATACTCACTCTGCCAGTCCGGGGTCCAGGCCAGGCCGAGGCCGGCGCAGACCAGAAGAGCCAACAAATAGCGAATCAATGCGATACCTCCCGTAAAAAGAGTTTCAGGAAACACCGCAAAGATTAAATGGTTCCATACCGTTGTCAACCGGTCAAAGCTTTCCATCCAGCCATGCCCCCGGACATGTGCACCAGGTCGGTAAAGCCCCTGCCTTCAAGAATGCTTGCCGCAAGGCTGGATCTGTGGCCTGAGCTGCAGAAGAGAATGGTTCTCTTCCCGGGGTCAAGCTCGGAGTACCTTTCCCTCAGGTCCGGCGCCGGGATGTTCACCGCACCGGCAATGGTTCCCGTGGCGTACTCCCCGGGGCCCCTCACATCCACCAGGACAATATCATCACCGGAATCAAGCATTCCCTTCAGGTCATCTGGGAAGATCTGAAGGAACCGTGCGGAGGGAAAGCCATGCATGGCCCAGCTGAAGAGCCCACCCTGGAGGTAGCCCCTTATGCGGTTCTCCCCCTCCATCCTGAATGACCTGATGGTTTCCAGGGCGTGATCTGCGGTGTCGCACACGAAGAGGAGCTCCGCCTCCGGGGGATCACCCAGCCGGCGAATGTGGGGAATTCCCAGGGTGCTGATGTTCAGTGACCCGGGAACATGCTGGGCTGAGAAGCTGGAGCATGACCGGACATCCACCACCATGGTCCCGTGAACACGGGATTCCTCAAGGAACTCCGCCGGGGTGAGGGATTGCGGGTCACCCGGACCCTCCAGGGGCATGGGCCCCTTTCTGTTTATCTCGCTGCACCGGCTGAAATGGTCCGGAGCCGGTGGCATGTTAGTTGTAAGGCTTTCCACCAGGCCTTCCCGCTCTTCGATCTGAAGCACCGGGTTGTACAGCCTTTCATATCCTATGGTGCTGGTGTACTTGGCCCCCACGGCCCTGCCGCACAGGGAGCCAGCGCCGTGGGCGGGATAAACCTCGCAGTGATCCGGAAGGGCGGTGAGCTTCTTCAGGCTGCTGTAAAGCTTTCCCGCCAGTTCCTCCGCCCTGCCCGGGAAGAGGTCCGGCCTGCCGGCGTCTCCCACGAAAAGGGTGTCTCCGCAGAACACCCCAACGGGCTGCTCCCCCCTGGAGGTATCGGTGACAACATAGGAAACATGCTCAGGGGTGTGCCCGGGGGTTTCCAGAACATCTATTCGAATGTCCTCGAGGATAATGGAATCTCCCTCTGAAACACCCAGGTGGGGAAAGTCGCATTTGGCGGAGGCCGGGGCCACTATTTCAGCCCCGGTGGCAAGGGCAAGGTCTATGTGTCCCGAGAGAAAGTCAGCATGAAGGTGTGTTTCCAGTATGTGTGTGATCCTGAGGCCGGCTTCCTCCGCCGCCCTGAGGTAGATACCCGGGTCCCTTGCCGGATCAATCACCGCGCATGTGCCGGAACCCTGCAGCATGTAGGAGCTGTGGGCGATCTTTCTACGAAAAAGTGTTTGAGAAGCAATTCGTCCTCCCTGTGAGAGTTGTGTTTCAGCAATTATATACAAGCTCTGCACAGGAAGGAAAAACAAATGCAAATGCTTTCTCTGCTTCTGACCGCCCTTTCCCTGCAGGGGGGAGACATCGCCGGAACGGGGATACTGACCTAAGGGTGAGCGGTTTCCACGGGCTCCGGGGCAGCTTGAGGATTGCCATTTTCCACCGGGGTGAGTTCTTTCCCGAGGACATAGACAACGCCTTCATGAGGGTGGTGGAGCCGGTCACCGCAGACCCCATGCCCGTGAGCATTGAGGGCCTTCCCCACGGCCTCTACGCCATCGCCCTTTTCCACGACCGCAACGACGACGCGGTTCTCGACAGGAACATACTGGGAATACCAACCGAGAGGTTCGGTTTCTCCGGAGGAGCACGGGCGGTGACAGGCCCGCCGAGTTACGAAAGCGCCGCCTTCCTCTTCGACAATCCATCCCTGCTTCTTTTCATAGAGATGCAGTAGAGAACTAAAGTCCCAGCATGAGCTTCACCGTGGTGAAGTAAATAAGGACACCGGTCACATCCACCACCGACGCCAGGGCCGGGCTGGCCACAACGGCGGGGTCCAGCCTCAGCCTGAGTGCCCCCAGGGGAAGAAGGGCGCCGGTAACGGTGGAGGAGACAACCTGGAGGGCCAGTGCCAGGGAAATGGCGAACCCCACCGCATGGAGTGAATACCCCGGGGGAATGGAGGAGCCCACACCCAGCAGCACCACCCTGCCGTAGGCGAAGAGCCCCAGCAATATCCCCAGAAGAAGGGAAACCCTGAACTCCCTCCAAAGGATCAATCCCGCGTCCCCGGCGGATATCTCCCGGAGGGCCAGGGCCCGGATGACCAGTGTGGCGGACTGGCTGCCAGTGTTTCCCCCGGCGGCTGCCAGCATGGGCAGAAAGGTGGCCAGAACCGCAAATTGAAGCAGTATTCCCTCGAAGCGCTGAATTACGAAACCGGAGATAATGCCCAGAACCGCCAGTCCGGAGATCCAGTAAACCCTGTTGCGGAAATGCTCCATCGGGCCGGTCTTCATGTAGCTGAAGCTCTCGTGGGCACCGGAGATGGCCATTATCTTCTCCAGGTCCTCGGTGTTCTCCTGGGTGATGATGTCCAGTGCGTCGTCGTGGGTGATGATCCCCACTATTGCCTTGTTCTCGTCGATAACCGGAAGGGCGATGAGGTCGTACTTCTGGATCTTCCTGGCGGCATCCTCCTGGTCATCCGTTGCCCGTACCGAGATCACTTCCTTCTCCATTATCTCGTGGACCCTGCGGTTCCTCCCCGCCACGATGAGATCCTGAAGTTTTACATAACCCAGAAGCTCCCTGTTCTCATTCACCACATAGGAGGTGTATATGGTCTCCGTGTCCGGAGCGGCCTCCCTGAGACTCTCTATTGCGCCGGCGGCGGTGAGGTCCTGTGGAGGGTGGCATAATCGGAGGTCATCACAGCCCCTGCGGTACCCTCGGGGTAGGAGGTGAGCCTTCGAATATCCTCCCTCTCCGCCTGGGCCATTGCGGGGAGTATCTCCCCCTGTTTCTCCTCTGAGAGGCTTTTAAAAAGGTCTGCCCTGTCGTCGTGGGCCATGTCCGTGAGGAGCTTAGCGGCCTCAAGCCGGCCCAGCACGGTGAGGACCTCTCCCTGGAATTCCTGCTGCAGATGGCTGAACACCTCCGCCCGGGTCTCTCCATCCAGAAGGCGCAGTATCCTTCTTACCTCCCGGGGTTCCAGCAGGGAAAGGGCTTCAGCCACATCCGCAGGGTGATTCTCGGTGCACAGCTCCTCAACCGGAGCCAAGTGGTCGACCTCAAGGAGGCGAAGGAGTTCAGCGGGGTCCGGCGTGTTCATCTGTTACCCCTGGATTCCCAGAATGAGCTTCACCGTGGTGAAGTAAATCAGAAGGCCGCTTATGTCCACTATGCTGGTTATGGCCGGGCTTGCAACCACCGCCGGATCAAGTTTGAACCTGGCTATGCCCATGGGCAGCACCGCTCCTGCAAGTGTGGAAACAACCACCTGAATTCCCAGGGCCGCGGCGATGGCGGCACCAATCAGTGAAAGGGAATGGGAATCCGGGAAGGAGGAGCCACCGCCGAAGAGAATGACCCTGGCGAAGGCAAGCCCCCTAGAACGAGACCCAGAAGCAGGGAGACCCTGAGTTCCTTGAAAAGGACCGGGATCATCTCCCTGTGGGAGATCTCCTTCAGGGCAAGGGCCCTGATCACCATGGCCGCCGCCTGGCTGCCGGTGTTTCCCCCGGCGGCGGCAAGCATGGGCATGAAGGCCACCAGTATGGCGAACTGGAACAGCAGCCCTTCGTATGCATGTACGATGTATCCGGAGATCATCCCCAGGGCGGCCAGGGAAAGTATCCATAACGAGCGGTTCCTGAAGTGCTCCAGGGTACCGGTCTTCAGGTAGGCCGAGGCTTCATGGCTTCCAACTATGGCCATGAGCTTTTCCATATCCTCGGTGTGTTCCTGGGTAATTATGTCCAGGGCGTCGTCGTGGGTCACGATACCCACCAGTGCATCGAAGTCGTCCACCACCGGGAGGGCCATCAGGTCGTATTTCTGTATGGTCCGGGCGGCTTCCTCCTGATCGTCGGATACCCGGACGGATATCACCTCCCGGGACATTATTTCTTCCACCAGCTGGCTGCGCCCGGCGAGGATGAGGTCCTTCAGGGAAACATATCCCAGAAGCCTTCGGTGGGGGTCCACCACATAGGCGGAGTAGATGGTCTCCCTGTCCGGAGCCACCTGGCGGAGCTTCTCTATTGCCTTGAAGGCGGTTAGGTCCTGCTTGAGAAAGGCGTAGTCCGATGTCATCACGGCTCCAACCGTACCCTCTTCGTAGGCGGTGAGCCTGCGGATGTCCTCCCTTTCCGCCTGGGCCATTGCCGGAAGGATCTCCTCCCTGCGGTCTTCGGGAAGACTTTTCAGAAGGTCTACCCTGTCGTCCGGGGACATATCCGTGAGAAGTGAGGCCACCTCGGGCCTTTTGAGGAGTGTGATTATCTCGCCCTGGTGCTCCAGTTCAAGATGGCTGAAGACCTCCGCCCGGGTTTCGCCGTGGAGAAGCCTAAGTATGTCCCTTGCCTCGGGGTGGGGAAGGGTGGCGAGAACCTCGGCTGCTGTGGCGGGATGGCTGTCGGTGAAGAAGGACACAACGGCTTCCCTGTCCCCGGGGGAATAGGGCTCATGGAATGTTCCGGGTTCCCCTGGGGTCATGACTCACCTCCTTAGCCTCGATAACACCGCCGAAGCCGGAGAGAACCCCTAAAGGGATCAAATGCGGCGGGCGGCTAAACCTGTTGGTACGATCCATCCATATTGCTCTGAACACCCTCCTTGGAGTGAAGGATTACTATCGGCGGCCCGTGCTTTTTGTCAAGGCTTCCCGGGGGTCACAGCTCCGGGATCTCACCGGAAATGCACCGGGCCGCGTTGTATCCCGAAAGCACTGCCATTGGCATCCCTCCCCCGGGATTTACGCTGCCCCCCACGAACCAAAGCCCCCTCACCCTTCTGCTGCGCTTGGGCATCTTGAAGGCGTAGTTGGTCCTGATATCCGGGGAAACTCCGTAAATGGCGCCGTGGTTCGACCTGTAGCTGCTCTCAATTTCCACTGGAGTCCACATGTCCCGTACAACGATGTGTTTCCCGAGATCGGTAAGGCCCAGCCTTTCCATTTTCCGTATGCACAGGAGGGCTAGGTCCTCATAGTCCTGCCGGGAGACATCCCTTTCCGGATCCAGGGGCGGAATATGGGGCAGCACCTTTATGTTGTCGCAGCCGTCGGGGGCCTTGGCCGGATCGGTGCGTGTAACCGCCACAACGTAAAGGGTCGGGTCGTCGGGCAGAAGCCTTTCACGGGTGATCCTTCTGAAGTGGGCTGCCTGATCCTTCGAATAGAAGAAGTTATGGTGGGCCAGGGAGGGATAGACACGGTCGGTTCCAAGGTGAAGGACTATTCCCGAACAGGCGGGATGGTACTTCTTTTCCATGATGTCAAGCCAGGGACCGTCCATCCCCAGAAGCTCCCGATAAGCCGGTATCACCTCCATGTTGGACACCACCACATCCGCCGGAATGCTCAGGCCATCGGCGGTCCTTACCCCTGTGGTGCTTCCCCCGCGTGTTTCGATGGATACCACCTCGCAGTTCCGCCTGATCTCTACTCCCTGCCCCAGAAGAAGCTTTTCGAAGGCGTCGGCAATGTTGTGCATGCCCCCCTTCACATACCACAGGCCCTCCTCCCACTGGACCGCTGGAAGGAGGTTCATGAATCCCGGGGCGTCAAGGGCAGAGCCCCCCACATACTTGATGAAATAATCCATGGCGTCCCTGAGATTTGTGTTACCGAAAAAGGAAGTGTTCGTCCTGTGCATCGTTCTGAAGAGGTCAAGACCGAAGATCCTCAGGAAACCCGTTGCCCTCAGCATCCCCCACATGGTGTCGGGGCCCTTCTCGAAGTAGCCCCTGTCGGTGATGGAATACTGTCTTCCGGCGTAGGCCAGGTATTCCTTCAGCTTCCTTTCCGCTCCGGGAAACAGTTCCTCCAGCTCCCTGCCGGTCTTGTCAGCATCCCTCTGGAAATCAAAGACCATGCCGTCTTCGAAAAAGTTCCTCCAGTGAACCTCCAGGGCTTCTATGGGGCATAGGGCCTCGAAGTCTTTCCCCGCTTCTCTGAATACCCGTTTGAAAATCCCTGGAAGGGTGAGGATGGAAGGGCCGAGATCAAAGGTAAAACCCTGCTTTTCCAGCAGATTCAGTTTGCCGCCGAGGTGCCCGTTCCTCTCCAGAAGGATCACGGAGTAACCCCTTGAGGCCAGGGAAGTAGCGGCGGCCAGCCCGCCAAGCCCTCCCCCGACTACAACCACCCGTTCTCTCTGGTCGGTCATGGCTCCCCTTCCCGCTGGAGGCTTTTGCTATTAGTGTAACTTTATATAAGATCGAGGCCCTGGCCGGGCAACACCCGGGGAGAAACTATGGAATCACTGGCAGCCCTGTTGGAAAACAGCGAAGCTTCTTCAGAAGCGGAGCCACCGGATCACTCTCCGCCAGAAGAAATGCCCTGAAGAATCTGAAAAAAGCCATGGAGGACCGAGGTGACCATCTTGCGGAGGCCATAGGGAATGACCTGGGCAGATGCTGGCTGGAATCCTGGAGTTCCGAACCCGGCGTTGTTCTAGCCGACACCAGGCACGCCCTGAAACACCTTTTCTTCTGGAGCCTGACGAGATACTTCAAGCCCTCCCCGGTAATGGTCCCGGGTTTCGTCCGTTCCCACCGGGAGCCCTTTGGAACAGTGGTGATAATTGGCCCCTGGAACTATCCGGCTGGCCTGCTCCTGGCCCCCATGGTAAGCGCCCTGGCAGGGGGTAACACCGTTATTCTCAAACCATCGGAAAGGGCTCCGAAAACCGCGGGTATGCTTAAGACCATAATCGAGGAATACTTCGATGAAGAACTCGTGGCTGTGGTACAGGGCGGCGGAGACACTGCCCGCTGGCTTGTGAGGAACGCCGCGGACATGGTCTGCTTCACCGGCTCCGGCGATACCGGCAGGAAGGTGATGGCCGACGCAGCCACTCGGCCTGTTCCCCTTGTCCTGGAGCTGGGAGGAGCAAACCCCTGTTATGTGGACTCCACTGCCGATCTGAGACAGACCGCCCGCAGAATAGCCTGGGGTAAGTTCTTCGCCGCGGGGCAGACCTGTCTCGCCCCGAACCATGTGTATGCCGTTCCCGCTGTTCACGAAAAACTGCTCGAAGAGCTGAAAAGGCGGTGGACGATTTCTATGGCGAAAAACCGAAGGATTCTTTGGACTACGGCCGAATAATCGACCAGACCGCCTGGAACAGGCTGGCCCCATGCTGCACCAGGGCGAAGCGGTAACAGGAGGCTACGGGACAGGAAGATCTTTCATCGCCCCAACGGTCCTCACCGGTGTCAGCCCCGATTCCCCCTTCTGTCCGGTGAGATATTCGGCCCTGTTCTGCCGGTGGTGCGGTGCACCTCCGTCGAAGAGGCCATGAAGAACTGTCCCGGCGGAGACTCATCCCCCCTGGCGGCATATGGTTTTTCCGGAAGGCCCCGGGAGATGGAAGGGCTTCTGAAAAGGAATGTCCGGGCTGGTTCACTGACAGTGAACGGCACGCTGCACAGGATCGTATCCTCATCCATGGGTTTCGGAGGGGTTGGCGGAAGCGGTTTCGGCAGATACAGGGGCAGGGAGGGCTACAGGAATTTTACATGGGAAAGGGTTGTATTGAGAAAGAATCCCGTGATCGAGATGCCCATGATCTATCCTCCGTATAATATCAGCAAAAGCTTGTTCGAATGCTGGCGCGGTTCTTCTAGAAAGGGAAGCTGAGGTTCTTATGGCGAAAAAGATAGCGGTGATCGGAGCCGGACCCGGCGGTCTTACCGCGGCGATGCTCCTGGCAGGGAAGGGATATTCCGTAACGGTCTTCGAGAAGGCCGACCGTGTCGGGGGAAGAAGCGCGGCAATAACGGGCAATGGTTTCACCTTCGATACCGGGCCCACCTTCCTGATGATGACCTTCATTCTCAGGGAGATATTCGAAGCCGCCGGCAGGGACCTCGACGACTATTGCAAAGTAGTCCCCCTGGACCCCATGTACCGTCTGAACTTTTCCGGATTCAACTTCGACCCGTCAAGGGACAATGCGGTAACCAGACAGAGGATAGCCGAGGTTTTCCCGGGACAGGAAGAGGGCTTCGACAAGTTCTTCCACCGGGAGGCCATCAGGTACCGCTACATGTATCCCTGCCTCCAGAGCCCCTACGGCAGCCCGGTTTCAATGGTCTCCCCGAGGCTTCTCAGGGCCCTGCCCCACCTTTCCGCTGGAAGGTCCCTTTTCAGCGTGCTCGGAGACTACTTCACCGACGAAAACCTTCAAATATCCTTCACCTTCCAGGCCAAGTATCTGGGTATGTCCCCCTGGAACTGTCCCGGTCTCTACGCCATGATCCCCTACATAGAACACCGGTTCGGAATAGACCATGTCGAAGGAGGTCTCTCGGTTATTTCCGACGCCATGGCCCGGGTGGTAACCGAGGAGGGAGGAAGCATCCGCCTTTCCACCCCTGTTAAAACGGTGATCACCGACCGAAGCGCAACCGCCAGGGGGGTCATACTTGAGGACGGTTCAAGGGAAAGCTTTGACGCAGTGGTACTGAATGCCGACTTCGGCCACGCCGCGGAGAAGCTTTTTCAGCCCGGGGTAATACGGAAGTGGTCACCGAAAAGGCTGAACAAGGCCAACTATTCATGCTCCACATTCATGCTCTATCTGGGGCTGAATGGAACCTGGAACGAGCCCCACCACCAGATAATACTTGCCGAGGACTACAAGCGGAACATTACAGAGATAATGGGAGAGAAGGTCCTTTCAGAGGACATTTCCGTTTATGTGAGGAACGCCGGTGTAACCGACGGAACACTTGCACCGGAGGGGAAGACCGCCCTCTATGTGCTTGTTCCGGTACCCAACACCAGGGCACCCATTGACTGGACTCCGGAGCTTGTGGCCCGGTTCCGGTCCAGGGTACTTGGCAGAATAGAGGAACGCACATCCTTCAGGGACCTGGAGAACAGCATAGAGTTCGAAAAGGTGATAACCCCGGCGGACTGGCGGGATGAACGGACTATCTACCAGGGGGCTACCTTCAATCTGGGGCATAACATAAAGCAGATGCTCTACTTCAGGCCCCACAACAGGTTCGAGGAGGTGCGCCGGTGCTATCTGGTCGGGGGAGGGACCCACCCCGGCTCAGGTCTGCCCACTATTTACGAATCAGGCAGGATATCCTCGAACCTGATAATGAAGGACCTTCCTCTATAACCTCCGCATGACTAGATCACAAGGAAGATGGTCCTGCCCCCGCGCCAGACCAGCAGCAGGGCTTCACCCACGGTCCTGTCGAGCTGTTCACTGATCTCCCGAAGGATTCCACCACAGCCCTGTTTACCTCCATGATCACATCGCCGGGCTGCAGACCGGCCAGGGCGGCCCTGCTTCCCGGAGCCACACCTGTGACGACAACCCCCGGTTACCCCCCGGGCTCCCAGCCGGGAGGCAAGGTCATCGGTGAGTTCCGCAAGCTGCCAGCCGAAATCGCCTTGAAGGTCCTGTGAAAGGGTCTGGGGATCTTCTTCCCTGGAACCCAGCACAACGGAAAGGGTTCTTCTGTCCCCATCCTTATGAGGGTGAGCCTCACCCTGGTCCCGGGGCTTGTGTCCGCTATTCTGTTCCTGAAGTCCGGAAGGGACTGGAACTGTGTCCCGTCTATCTCCACCACAACGTCCCCCCGCTGAAGACCGGCTTCCTCGGCGGGGGAATCCGGAAGGATGTCAGCAAGCAGAACTCCCCGGCGGTCTTCCAGGTCGAACTGCTGCGCAAGTTCCGGGCTTACCTCCTGAAGGCTTACTCCCAGCCAGCCACGGCGGACCTCTCCATACTCCAGAAGATCGTCTACCACCGACCTGACCGTTCCCGCTGGAATGGCGAAGCCTATACCCTGGTAGCCCCCGCTTCGGGAGGCTATGGCGGTGTTTACCCCTATCAGCTCCCCATAGAGGTTCACCAGTGCTCCTCCGCTGTTCCCGGGGTTAATGGCGGCGTCGGTCTGGATGTAGCTCTCATAATCGGCAAGCCCCACGCCCTCCCGGCCCAGATAACTCACTATTCCCTGGGTTACGGTCTGGCTGAGTGCGAAGGGAGAGCCAACGGCTATAACCCATTCGCCAACTCTGAGTTCGTCGCTGTTCCCCATGGTGATGGCGGGAAGTTCTCCCTCGTACTCTATCTGTATCAGGGCCAGATCGCTCCTGGGATCGGTCCCGACTAGTTTAGCCGGGACCTCGTCTCCGCTGGAAAGGATCACCTGAAGCTCGTCGGCCTCACCGGCCACATGGTTGTTCGTTACTATCAGGCCGTCGGACCTTATTATCACACCACTCCCGAGCCCCTCTCTGGTGTATTCCCTGGTTCCGCCTCCCCCGGGGGGAAAACCGAAGCCGAAACCCCAGGGGTCGAAGGGCATTGCCGGGGCTGTAACGGTGGTCTTCGATGTGATTGTAACCACACTGGGGCCCACCCGCTCCGCTATGTCAGCGAAGAGGTCGCTCATGCTTCTGGGATCCAGCACCGCGAAGGCGGCGGGTTCTTCGTCTTTGTAGGGTTCTGCGCTGTCTCCGGGTAACACCGCCGGGATGGCGAATACCGTGGCGGACAAAAGGAACCCGGCAAGAATTCTGCCCATGCAGGCCTCCTTTCCTGTTAAACTCTCTGAAAAATAGTCCGGAACCCCGGTGCGGGTTCCAGGGATCAGGGAGAGGAAAGGATGGAGCAGATCTTCTGTCTGAGCTCCTCCGGGGTGAAGGGCTTGCGAAGGAATCCCCCGGGCTTTGTTCCTGGAAACACGGTTTCCAGTTTTTCTCCGGTGTACCCGCTTACAATCAGCACCGGATGGTAATTCCGCTCTGAACAAGACCGTTGAAAACCTCGATCCCGCTCATGCCCGGCATGGTAAGGTCCAGGATCATCAGATCCCCGGGGGATTGCCCATCCTGAAGATAATCAAGCACCTCCGCCCCGCCGCTGAACCCCACGGGTACGCAGCCTGATGCCCTCAGAATGGCGGAAACCGTTTCCCTTACTATCTCCTCGTCATCCACCACCAGAACGGTCCTTCCCAGAAGGGTTGGTCCATCAGCCCTGGAGGATTTCTCCTCGGAAGGGGCACATTCACTGGGGGCAAGAGCCAGGTACACGGTGAACTCAGACCCTTCCCCCGGGGCGGTTCTCAGTGTTATGGCGCCGCTGTGGCTCCTGATGATGCCGATCACCGCGGACAGACCGAGACCCCTTCCGGTCTGTCTCGTTGAGAAGAACGGGTCGAAGATCCTTGAAAGGACCCCGGGTTCCATCCCGGAACCCTCATCCCGTACCGTCAGGCAGAAATAGTCCCCTCCTGGAGGGGTGTTCTCAAGGAGATTGTCCGCGAAGTCGGTACGCTCCATATGCCTTGCGCAGGTTTCCACGAACACCTTCCCCCGGTGGGTGATGGCCTCGGCGCCGTTGGTGGCCAGATTGATGACGACCTGACGGAGCTGGACGGCGTCGCCCATGACGTTATGCTCTTCCGGGGAGAGATGGAGAACGAGCTCGGTATTCCCCGGAAAGGCGGTTTCCAGTAGAAGGGAGGCATTCCATATCAGCTCGTTCATGTGGACCAGTTCATAACCCACCGGTTTTACACCGGCATAGTCAAGCATCTGAAGGCACAGTTTCCTGGATCGTTCAGCGGCGGTTCTTATGAGCTCCGCGGACTGAAACTCCCCGGAATCCTGTTCCAGGGATTCACACAGGATCGAGGCGTTTCCCAGTATGCCCTGAAGAAGGTTGTTGAAATCATGTGCAATCCCTCCGGCAAGGGTGCCCAGGCCTCCAGCTTGTGGGCCCTTCGCATCTGTTCTTCGATTATGCTCTTCTGGCTCTCCGCCCGTCTCTGGTCCGTGAGGTCAACCAGTATCAGGAAGGTTCATCCCGGGACAGCCTTACAGGGGAAAGACGCACCTCCCGCCGGCCTCCATCGGAGGCAAGCATAATAACCCCGAACGAGCTCCCGGAGACCTTTCCGGGAAGAAGGGACCTGAACCTGTTCCGGAGTCCGCCGGGAACTAGGGTTTCCACAGCGTTCCTTCCCTTTACCTCCCCGGGGGAGTAGCCGAAGATGCCCTGGCACGTCCTGTTCCAGAAGGTTATCCTTTCCCCGCTGTCCACCGCCATGACTCCAATACCCGCCATGGAATGAACCAGGCTTCTGAACCTCTCCTCACTGGCGGCCAGTGCCCTGTTCCTCTCCTCCAGTATCTTCGCCTGATGTTTTGCCTCCTGCAGCTCTCTTTCTCTGGAGGCGGAATCGGATATCAGCTGTATGACCTTCTGGAGGGCTCCTGATTTAGCCCTGTCCATCTCTTCCCTGGCGGCGAGGCTTCTCAGAAGAATATCGTAGGCTTTCCTGTGGTCGCCCTTCATTGCATAGAGTTCAGAGCGAACACGAAACAGGAGCTCATCTTCCATACCGGGACGGTTCTCGCTCTGTATCTCTGTGCCCCTGTTGAACAGCTCCTCGGCTTTAACGTAATCGCCGATGGACATGTAGGTTTCCGCCTTCATGCCGCAGAACTCCACATGGCCGTCCCAGTCATCGCTTGAAAACACAAGTTCCTCTGCCCTGTCGAAGAGCTCCATGGCCCCCGGTGTGTCACCGGACCTGTGCTTCGCAACCGCGGCATTGGTAAGCACCAGCCCGGCCTTGCCCCCCTCTCCGTTCTCCAGCTGAAGCCCGGCGGCCTCCTTAAGTATTAGAAGGGCTCCCCCGGGCTTGTTGTAGTATTTCAGAAGCAGCATACCGAGATTGGCCAGGCTGTCGGCGTAGCATAGCGGTTCCCCACCCTCTGCTGGATATCCATGGATTCCCTGAAGCTTTCCTCGGCCTGGTCAAAGAGACCCATCTGCTGACAGAGCAGCCCCATGTTGCACAGAAGGTAGCCCCGATTGGAACTGGCGTCCCCCTCTTCATTGTATCCCCAGGGCTTCCATGTAGCAGCTCCATGCACTTGAATAATTTCTCAGCCGGGTGTGAATCACACCCTGCCAGTTCAGGCAGCTCACAAGGGTGGAATCCCTTCTGAGCCTGAGACCCTTTTCCGCCCGTTGCAGGAACTCAAGTGACTCACCGTAATCGCCCCTGGACCACATGATAACGCCGTGGGCCATGAGACAGCGAGCCGCAAGGTGCTTATCGCCATTCTCTTCAGCGGCTTCACCGGCCATGGCATAGCATCGCAGGGCATCATCGAACTTCCCGGATCTCCAGAGCATGGTTCCTGTATAGAAATCGCAGTAACCGCATATCTCATACGGCACCGGCTCTTCCAGCAGGTTCCTGTATGATTCGATCAGTTCCCCGGCCAGCTGGTGCTCACCGCTGTAGATAGCAAGTCGGATGGCCTCCTCGTGGTCGGCGGCAACCAAATGCAGGGGTCCGGGGTTCCTGGACTTGATTGACTGGACCAGCCCGTTGAGACGATCGGAGGGATCATTAGCCATGGCACCTTCCCTTCTGATGAGATTTATTATAGTCTTCGGGCACCCTTCACAAAAGAGATGATTGGAGAGCGGCATGACACCCGGCGAATCCCTTGACCGCATCGGAACGGAACTGAATGGGCTGAGCATTGATTACAGAAGGCTGAACTGGGCCAAATACACCACCGGGATGGACTTCGGCGTGAACGAGGCCTACGGCCGAATACTCTCCTTTCTGGAAAACAAGGAGACCTGGGACAAACTCATGGAGGCCGGGAATTCCCGCCTGGACCCCGTGGACGCCAGAAAAGCCGAGATACTCACAAGAAGCTTCAGACCATTCCATCTCTCCCCGGAGATGAATGAACTCGCGGTGAGGATACAGCGGCTTACCTCGGCCCTTTCAGGGGTTCTGAACACCCACCGGTGCTCCGTGGGGGGCCGGGAAAGGAACGCCACTGAGATAGAGAAACTTCTTTCCTCAGAGCCGGACAGGGCGCTCAGGAAGGAAGCCTTCCTCTCAAGGGTGCAGGTGTCCGACGCCCTGGCTGAGGCTGGGTTTCTTGACCTGCTTGAACTCCGGAGGGAGTATGCCAAGGGTATGGGCGAGAGGGATTTCGTGGCATACAGCCTGAAGGAGCAGGAGCTGGAACCGGACATGTTCAGCGCCTGGCCGGAAGCCCTGGGGGAGATACTTCCCCGAATGGAGAGGACAAGGGCCAATCTTGCGGAGGGGTGCGCCGGGATCAGCGACATAATGCCCTGGGATGAATCATTCATAGCCTCGTCCTTAGCACCGGAACTGGACTCCCACGTGGACATGACGGACTTCCTTTCACCCATCGCCGAGCTTTTCGCAGGATTCGGCTTCGATGTTCCGGCGATGAACATCACCTACGACATCTTTCCCAGGAGGAACAAGTCCGAGTGGGGTTACAATTTCCCCATTCAGACCGGCACCGACTCCCGAATACTTGCCAATGTCAGGAACAGATATTCTGACTTCAGGGTGCTGCTCCATGAAACCGGTCACGGTGTGCACAGTTTCACCTCGGACCCCGGCCAGGCCGTTCTCAACATGGGAATAAGCGGAATAGTAAGCGAGGGAATAGCGAATCTATTCGGCTCCTTCTTCACCCGAAGGGCTTTCTACTCGAATTTCTTCACCGGGAACGAAGCGGAAGGGCACTTCAGCAACCTTTCGAAGTGGAAGCGGGCCACCCAGCTCACCGCCCTGGGCAGAATACTCTTCGACGGATCCCTCTACACCTCCAGTCCCGGTTCGCTACAGGAGATAGAGAGGCTCAGATGGCAGACCGATGCTGACCTTTTCAACCGGGAACCCTATTCGAATCGTCCCGTATGGGCCAACACAATCCACCACACCACACACCCGATCTATCTTCACAACTACCTTCTCGGGGACCTTACCTGTGACATGCTTGAACGGTCTTTCTGAAGAGGGAGGCGTCGGTGACATCACCGAGAAGCCCGAGGCCTTCGGAGAGTTCCTCAGGGAAGAGGTTGTAGCCCCCTCGGGAATGTATCCCTTCCCGGAGCTGTTCAGAAGGATCAGCGGCGAGGACCTGTCCCTTTCCTTCCTGGTCCGGAGGATCAGGGAAGAGCTGGAAGGATAACATGATCCTTCTTTTCACGGTTCACCTGATACTTGCCGGCTATGATGTCTTCGCCGACGATCTGCAGAGCCCCGACGGCCTTGCCATCTCCCCCGGTGGCATCGTCTATGTGGCCGAGGAAAGAGCGGGCAGGATTACCGGGTTTACCCCGGAGGGAACAAGGTTCACCGTAATGGACGGCCTATCATCCCCGGAGGGAATAGCCTGGGATCCGGTGTTCGGCATTCTTGCGGTGGAGGATGTTCCGGCGGGAAGGCTGGTCTCCTCCGCCATGGGAGTTCTGCAGGAAAACATACCCAACCCCGAGGGGGTGGCGGTTACCGGATCCGGAGACATCTGCTACACATGGGCCCACCTGGGTGGCCCCTCGGGCATCTGCCGGTGGACCCCCCAGGGCCCGGATACCCTTCTGACACTGCCCCTGGGCTTCATGCTCTCAGGGATAACCGAGGGGCCGGACAGGCTCCTCTACGCCTGCATCGAAACCCCCGTGGTCAGCAGGTTCATCAGTGTGGTCCAGCTGAACCCCGCAACCGGGGACTGGCTCCCATACGCCGCCGGGATCAGTTCAGCAGAGGGACTCAGATTCTCCCTCGACGGCGAAACCCTTATTGTGGCCTCGGAGAGTGAGGGGCTAATCATTGCCGTTGACAGCCGGGGAGGAACATCGGTTTATGCCGATGCCGGTTCAACCATCGAAGGAGTTCTCTTTTTGTCCGACGGTTCCATCCTGGTCACCGACGACGGCCGGGGAAAGATACTAAGGTTTTCCGGACCCTGAATAGTAAGGAGCGGAAATTGTCCCACGTACCCAGAAAGACCGAGCTGGAAAAGGAGATCCTGAATATCCTTACCGCCGGCTCCCTCAGGGCCGCGAAAATGGCATTTACCCATGACGGGATCCATACCCTCCAGGACTATGCCAACACGGTGTCCATAAAGAGGCTGGGCATGAACGACCACGGGCCTGTCCACATGAGGATAAGCGCCCTGAACTCCCTGAAAATGCTTGACCTTCTGGGGGAAGCCGGAGTGGCCACCAGTCTGGGATCCGAATCGGGTCTCAGCCTCGACCACAGCAGGACCGCGGTATTTCTAGGGGCCTTCCTCCACGACATCGGAATGGCCATGGGACGGGACTCCCATGAGGAGTACTCCCTGCTTCTGGCAAAGCCAATTATCGAAGGAATGCTACTTGAGGTATTTCCTGAGTCCCTGAAAAGCAGAACGGCTGTACTGGCCACGGCCCTGGAGGGCATTGCCGGCCATATGGCAACCAGGAGGATCAGCTCCATAGAAGCGGGGCTTGTGCTGGTGGGAGACGGCTGCGATATGGAGCACGGCAGGTCCAGGGCCCCCTCGCGGCTCTTCCCAGGGCCGCAGGTCGGGGACATCCATCAGTATTCCGCCGCGGCGGTGGAACGGGTGCACATCGTTCCAGGAAGTGCCAGACCTATAAGAATAAGCATTACTCTCAGGGAGAACGCAGGGTTCTTCCAGGTGGAGAACGTTCTGTTCCCCAAGATAAACATCAGCCCGGTGAAGCCTTACATCGAGCTCTTCGCGGGACTAAGTGACAAGGCTCCCCTGCAGTATCTGTAGACCGGCCCCCGATCTCCGGGGGCCGGGTCACGGGTTCAGTCGTACAGGGAAAAACTCTCCTGCTCGCTTAGTCTTTCAAGCCTTGTCAGCGTAACCGTGATGGTGCCCTCTACTCCCTCGGAGTATGAATCGACCCTGAGTACAGCCTGTCCCAGCTGCTCCGCCTGGGGAACGAACTCCAGGTAGGAATCGTAATTGTCACCGCCGTCGTCGTCATAGAGCTGTGAGTTGTCCGGGAAGGTAAGGGTGATCACAGGATCCAGATGATCGCTGGTGGCGCTCAGTCCGTAGACATAGCCCCGATTATCTCCAGGTCGAAGAGCCCGTGGTTCTGCTGGGGGGAGAGGTGCAGGTTCACCGGTGTATCCGGAGGAAGAGCAATGGGTTCAGGATCAAAAACCTCAAGAAGCTCTATGGAGAAGGTAACCTCTCCGTGGTGCCTTCGGAGTAGCTGGAGATAAGAGCCACCATTTCGCAGGGCATGAGGGACATCGTAAGCCCTGGGTCGGTCCCGTAGTCGTCGTCGCTGTAGTCAACGAAGATAGGGCCGCCGTATTCGCTGAGTTCGATCAGTGTCATGGTGGCGTCGAAATCCGCCGAGGCACTTATGTAGTAGTCCGCCTCCTGTGTTATACTGAATGAGAAGGCAACCACAGGAGTGCTTCCGTTTATGGAGGAGTAGTGCCAGTCCTCGTCGATGGTCTCCCAGAACAGCATGGCCTCCTGATCTCCGGACAGGAATCCTGTTGCCTCTCCCGGAGCCTCCACGGGAATGATGGAGCCGTCACCGGCCTCAACCTCTTCCAGAAGCAGCGTGAACTCTCCGCCTTCTCCGAAATAGCTCATAACAATGACGCCGTAGGAACCGGGTTCCAGCACTCTGATGATTTTGAATCCGTGGACCCGCCCCGGTCGTCGTTCACCTCAAGGAACTCAAGCCCCCGCCTGCCATAGGATATCAGTATGAGATAGGCGTCAAAATCCTCGGACTGAAGAGAAAGGGAATACCGGGCCTCTTCCTCGACGGTGAAGGGCACGAGAAGGGCGTTTTCGTATTCGCTTGCGTAGATCTCCTCTGAGTCCAGATCCTCAATGAGTTCCTTCATGGATTCGCTGCCCTTGTCCTCCAGCAGCTCCGATCCCATAACACCCAGGGACAGTGAGGTTGCCGCCAGCCATTCATCGGCGTCATCGGATGATGCTTCGCTGACGGTAATGGTAACGCTTCCCGTGGCGCCGTCGACTCCCCATACCACAAGACGGCTTCCTTCCGGGAACTCCTCAAGCACGATCCTGCTTCCGGTATCTCCGTCCCAGTCATCGTTCACAGCAACAATGGCCCCTTCATCATCGAGAACGGCTATGACAGGGTCGAAACGTCTGCCGCCTTCGGCCTCTATCAGGGTTTCCCCCCCGGACTGAAGTTTGAACTCTTCGCAGTTGAAGCCCTCGTCGACGGGAATACCGTGACTCAGAAGCGATGCTTCGGGATCCTCAATTGCTTCGCCCAGTGTTGTGCCGGATGAAACTATCTCTGCCTGGGCGATGTCGCCATGGCCAAGGCCTGGATCACTCAAACACCCGGTAAAAAGCAGTGCCAGGGCCGGCAGAAGCACAAATGACCTTTTCATACCATTCCTCCCCGTTAAATGTACCGATCCATCGACATCGGCGGGAGACAATACAAGGGAATAAATCACCGGTCAACGACCTTCCCTGGGCAATTCTTTCTATCCGGCATTTTGTGTATCTTTTCAGGAAGGGAGGTAAAAATGTTGAGTCTCATCACTGTGCTCATTACAATGTTCCTGCCCTCAATGGGCTTTCAGCTTCCGGAACCGGAACCGGTCTCTAACATGTCTCTTTACGAGGTAATGGGCTCAAGGCGATCGATCCGGAGCTTCAGCGTAACGGACAGTATCACCGTGGAGCAGCTCTCAAACCTGCTCTGGGCAGCACAAGGCGTTTCCCACTCAAGGGGGCTGCGGACGGTTCCTCGGCGGGAGCCACTTATCCTCTCAACCTGTACTGCCTTGCCAGCAGGGTTGGAACCCTTTCCCCGGGGCTTTACCGTTACGAACCTGATGAGCACCGGCTTACCCCGGAACTCCCCGGTCCGGATCTCATAGAAGATCTGGCGGAGGCCTGTCTGGGCCAGAACTTCATAGCGAACGCCCCGGTGGTACTGGTCATAACGGCTGTTTACAGCCGTACAACGGACCATTATGGGGAGAAAGGAATTTGTTATACCCATATGGAAGCCGGTCATGCCGGGCAGAATATCTACCTTCAGGCAACGGCACTGGGGCTGGGAACCTGCGCGGTGGGCGCCTTCAACGAACCAGCCCTTGCCGACCTCCTGGGACTGACTGAAGAGGAGACCCCTCTCTATGTCTTCCCCGTGGGATATCCTCACTGAAGGGGGAATACCGGCCATCATTGCCATTTAGTTTTTCCGTATATTCCGCGTCGCCACCGGTTTCAGGTGTGCCATAGCAACTGGTTTCCATCAGAAGGAGAACAAGTGGAAAAGCCGTTCCTTGCATTGCTCGTTGCCCTGGCGGTTTTCGCCGGCTGCGGTGGCGATGAACCCGTTCCAGATGAAGATGTAACAACTGATGAACCTGTTACCGCTGAGCTCAGCGACACTATCGTCCTTCCAGACGGCTGGGAAATGATCGATGCAATAAGCGTTGAGGACATCGAGGAGCTCCTCGGCGCCCAGGGCTACGACACATGGCATGAACCCCTCAGCGATGCAGCCGCCGGCAAACCGCAGCTCAGCTACTACGACACAACAAGGGCTGAGGGAGCCTCCAGGAATCGCAGCAAGATCAACTTCCTGGTTTACACCTTCGACGGCCAGAGCAACTTCGACAGGGTAAGTGGTTACGTCAACGAGAGCGAAGAGGTTGAGGGAGAGCTCTGGGACAGGGCCATTGTTGGTCTCATGGGCGGTGGCATCGATGACATAACCGTGGGAATGCTGGTTCTCAGGGGCGATGTCTGCATTCGAATCAAATGGAGTCCCGAGGAATACCCGGACAAAGACAACATCGAGTTCAGCGTTCAGCTTGCCGAACTGGCTATCAACAACCTCTACGGAAACAGATAGAATCATTTCCCCACCCGGAAGGAATGGACTCAACCTTCATTACCCTCAGGGATGTTGCCATAGAGCAGAAAAGGGAGATCCCCGTTTACTACTACCCCAGATGATTGGAACCCGTGGCGGAGACATTATGTGGAGTGGGGATTCAACACATCTTGATTATCCGACCTACTCCTACCGGATCCCTTCCCCGCAGGAGTTTCTGCTTAATTGTAACCTTGCTCTGATGCGAGGTGCAGTTGCCCTTTTCCCGTACTGTCTCAGGTCCTACTCGGGAACAACAGCGAATGGAGATTCATACTTCACGGTGGGATACCTGGACAATAACAACATGCCCTTCGACGCTCCTTACGAGGAATGGGTCTATACTGATCGATGGAGGTCGGACTACGATGTGATCCCCCCCGACTCATTCCCTCCATTCTCTGACTCATGCAGGGTTTGTGGAGATTTCGATCCGCTGTGGGACCTTCCATCAAGACCGACCACTACCGGAGAGAGAGCCACGGAAGATTACCTGATGTGGAAGTTCGCAGCATACGCCAGAAGATGGAACAGTTTCCGGAAAACCTTTGCACAGGTGGCGGCAATTGCACCGGAGCTGACACAGCTTCACTGGTGGGAGGATTACGCTGAATGCCTGGATGCAGTCACTCTCAATGACAGAGTTGAGCCGCATATACGTCTGTTCAACGATGGAAATGACAACGGCTATGCCTTCTATGTTAACAGGAACTGCTACGATCCAGAGGTTGCCGTGAACATCATTCTCTGGCCGGACACGATACCGTCTGGTGTTCCCTATAATGCAAAGCTGCTTGATCACAGCAGAAGATTCCTGATGGAGCTCCAGTCAGATCTGGATTACGACTACCATTCTTCAGTGATACCCTCGAGGCTGGCCAGGCAAGGCTGGTTCAGTTTTTCTCCGGGAACCTCCCGGCGGATATCAGGATCACCGCACCGGACATTACCGCCAGCGGCGGCGGTGCCCTCAATGTTAGAGATTTCAGTTTTGCGGCAGGAACTGCCATCTCGGTCAACGCCACTTTCTACAACATGGGAACGCTGGGTGTTTCCGATGTGATCGTACATCTTTCCGATCTGACCCAGGAAGAAGTGCTTGATTCCGATACGATAAGCTTCAGCGGATTGCCCGGCACCGGGTATGAATGTGATGATGTGGAGGTAGCCTTCAGCTGGCTGACGGATTCTGATGACATCGGGATCCACATTCTCAGGATTGAAGCAGAAGGCATTTCCGGCGAACCCGATACTGACGACAACATCACAGAGGCGGTCTTTGAGATCAGGCCAAGGGACTACGCAAGCACTGTTCTGGGCAACCCCTGGAACATGACAGAGGCAACCGCCCCGGGGCTCCCGCCTGGCACACGAATGATGTGATATCCGTTTTCGGCTGGAATTCAACCTTCACCGATTCGATCAGCGGCATGTTCGAGGGCACCTTATCGAACCCGACGCAGACCAACAGGCTGGATCTTAACCTCGGCAGCGACAGTACAGAGTACATTCCTACAAGGCTGTACGATCAGTTCACCATGATTGCCAGGCCGGAGAGGGAGTTGACGGTAACGGTCCACTGGCAGTATGAGAACGGCAGGGAAAGCAGCCTGGAACTTGGAACCTCCATCGGCCCCGACTGGACGAGATCGGGCCGTTCGATCTGACTTCAGGATCTTCCGGCTGGGCAAGTGAGGATGTGAAAAGGTTGTGGCTTGAGTTTTCAGGGGCTTCCAATCTTGGAACGGACATCAGGATCGGCTGGATAAAGCTGACAGAGTAAAGGAGAGCATATGGAAGCCATCACTGCACTTCTTCTGGCAGCAGCAATGTTCGCTCAAACTGACGGTCCTCCTGCGATCCAGTGGGTAACAGAGTACGGTACGATGTTCTACGATGCCCATGAGACATCATCTCATCAGTTCATTGTCGCTGGAAGAAAGTACTACTCCGACTTTGCAAGAATCGTGTTCCTGTACGATCCTATGGAGAACTTGTCTGGGAAACCGGTATTCCCGGTCTTCTCACTCATGCATACGCCTACTGGGTAGAAGAACTCCCGGACGGTTCTTTCATAGCAGCTGGAGCCGGCAGGGATACACTCATGACCAGTACAGGTATCTACCTGATGAACATTAGTACTACTGGGAACTTATTGTGGTGGAAGTGCTTCGATTTCCTGACTCATCGGAAACTCCTTATTGCGTATTGCCATTACAGGACGGCAGACTGGCAGTTTGCGGGGAGATGGCTCCAGTTCAACCGGGGTATACAAACTCTTTCATTATGGTTACGGATGCTTCAGGGGACTCTCTGTGGACAGTGAGGCTTAAAAGGAACTATGCCAACAGAGCCCGCAGGATCTTGGAGTATCAGGATCAACTCATTGTGTATGTTTATTCCACTGGTGGAATACGGATCATTTCCCTGAACCAGGATTCAGGAGAAATTCTCTGGGAAGCAAGTGATTTCCCTGATGGGTTTCATCTTGGTCCAAGTGGCGGAGACATGACCCTTTCCACATCAGAAGAGGGATTCACTTTCGTTACTTCGCATTTCCCTTACATTGCTCACACCGATGAATTCGGTGAACTCCAGTGGTATTATGAACTCCCGTACTGGTCCGTTCCCTATGGACACTCAATCAACAGTACAATGGACGGAGGTACATCTACGGAGGAGAGAACACCCCGGGAACCCCCTGACGGGATACAGACTGGAATGATAGCCAAGCTGGACAGCGAGGGATCGCTTCAGTGGGCTGACATAGTCTGGGAGGCCCATGACATACAGTCTGTACGGCAACTGTCCTCAGGAGGGTACATTGCCTGCGGTGGAGAGACTCCTGGCACCCTCATCCGCTACGAGCCGGAAACCGGCATAGAGACGGAGCCGCCATCGACTGTTGTGATTACTTCCCTCTCTCCCGTGCCCTTCACTGAACAGCTTACGGTGAACTACAGTCTGGATGAAGCTGCCGTTGTTGACTTCCAGGTATTTGACCTGACCGGAAGGCTGGTTCATTCATCCTCCGAGGGATCGATCCCCGGAGGGGATCACAGCTGGATCTGGAGTGCAGGAGACGAGCCTTCAGGCTGTTATCTGGTAAGGCTTCAGACGGAAGCTGTGAGCTGTTCCCGGTATTGCGTGCTCATTGAATAGGGGTGTTCACCATGATTAACAGATATCCGTGCATTTGTGCTTCGCTCCTTATTCTTCTCTCCTCCTGCGGGGGCAGCCCATCCGAACCGAATGACGTTCCTGAAAGCGACTTCGAGATATTCATACCGAACGGGGACACCCAGTGGATGCTCTGGCAGACAGGCGTGCAGGTAGAGTACGACAAAATACCCATTGTCCGCGAATACATGGTCAAGCTCGAACTTGTGAAGGACGATTCCCTTACGGTTGACTTCGGAGACTGGGTGACTAATACCGGCAGCATCACAGTCAATGTGCAGGTGCCCCACTCGCTGGGAATGAGCGACAATTACAGACTCAGGATGTTCACCGCAGAGGGTGATACCGCCCTTAGTGAGGCATTCACCATCAGCGGTTACTCTCTGGGTGAGTTCGTAGAAGTGCCTGCAGGATCCTTCCTGATGGGTTCCCAGGAGGGCGACTGGTATCACCAGCCTAATGAGGCTCCTGCACATACGGTAACCTTCGAGAACTCTTTCGAGATACTGGGCAACGAAGTGATGCAGGTAACCTGGGAGAACGTGATGGGAAGCAACCCCTCCAATTGGGGAACCGATAGCTTCCCCGTGGAATCGGTAAGCTGGAACGACTGCCAGGTGTTCATAGAGACGCTGAGCGCCATGGATCCGGTGTACGACTACAGGCTCCCCAGCGAAGCTGAGTGGGAGTACGCCTGCAGGGCTGGAACCGACACATGGTTCTACTGGGGCAACGACAACAGCACTGCTACGGTATCTCTGTACGGCTGGTTCAGCGCCAACTCCAACGGCCACCCGCACTGGACCAATACCCTCGAGGCCAACGGTTGGGGTCTGTACGACATGTCGGGGAATGTCTACGAGTGGTGCCAGGACGTTTACCACGAGAACTACGAAGGCGCTCCCACCGACGGCAGCGCTTGGGTCACAGGCGGAAGCCAGGGCTACAGGGTTCAGCGAGGGGGAAGCTGGGGCAACAACGCCCAGTTCCTGAGAAGCGCTACCAGAAGCAAGCTGAACGAGGAACAGGTCAGCATCAGCACGGGCTTCAGGGTGATCCGTGAGATGGAACGCTGAAGAAGATCAATCAAAGATTCAGTGTGGTACGCCGAGTGTCACTACGGTCGAACCATTGAAGAAACGCCGGACATCCTTCGACTCAGGCGTCCTGACCTTCCTATCATAATTCCCCGAAAGCGATTTCGTAACCCTTTGATCGTTGCCATGGAGTTGCAGGATGAACTGGTCCGCGATAATCTGACCAGGAAACAACTGGCTGAGAGGCATGGCATCACATCCGACAGGGTGACCCAGTGGCTGTGCTTGCTTAAGCTGCCAGAAGAGGAGAAGACAAGAATTCTTGCTCTTGAAGACAACTGGGATAGGCAGGTCGTGACAGAGCGTGAGTTGAGAAAACTCCGAAGGTCCCACGAATAGTACATTATTCAGCGCTCGCTTCAACTGTCTCTATCAGATTGATCCCCAACTCATCTCTCCCCTTGACGCCCCCCCCATATCCTCTTTCATATTCGTTGATAAACATGTATCTTACACAGGATGAAAGGGATGGCTTTAAATGAAATCAAGTTTCTATGCACACGCCCTTAATGTTCTTCTTCTCTCCGGTTTCTGCTATGCTGACACTCCACTGATTCGAACAACGGTGGCCGACAGCTCCAGAGTTGCCTTCATCGCAGGGATCCACCTTTCCATAGACAGTGTAAGCCACGGCGGTCTTGATTTCATAAGATTTTCCGATGCTCCCGTTACGGACAGCACCGGCTTTCCTGAGCTTCCTGTTGTTACCGTGCTGGTTGCTGTTCCCGACAGTGTCACGCCATCAGTGGATTTCACAGTATCGGACATGGATTACAGAAAGACAGTCCCTGTTTATCCTTCGCCGGCCTGGTACGTATCCTACACCCGTACCGCAGCTGAAGTTGATTCCTTCACCATGGACTCCACCGCATATGCGTCTGATGCATTCTGGCCTGAAAACAGGATCGATGTTCTGGGGAAACCCGGATCTGCCATCAGCGCTTCCTCCAGCTGCAGTTGTATCCGGCGCAGTACCGGGCTTCCGACAGCATCCTCTGCACGGTCTCATCATTCAGCGTGTCCGTCTCGTTCGACAGCTCAGAGGCTGTCTGGAGCAGTATTGGTCTTGGACCGTTTCAAAGCATGGTTCGCGGCAGTCCAATGGTGGGTTATCAGCAAATTGAGCAGACCAGTGTACCGGTTCCGGACTATTTCGGTGTCGTCGACCCTATGAACGGACCCCAGGCCCCGAACAGAAGGATGCCTGACTATGTCATAATATGCGCTTCAGGTCTTTATGACGACTTCGGAGATGCGGTGGACGACCTGGCTGAGCACAGAGCAGGCCTAAACGGGTTCGATGTGGCTGCGGTACTCACCGATGACATCCTCGAGGACTTCGGGTCCGGAATGACGGAGATCACCGATGAAATGATACGGGAGTTCACCGAGCATATGTGGCAGAACTGGCCGGGGGCTTCGGAGAAATCGCCAAGCTATCTTCTTCTCGTTGGAGATCACGAGGACGTAACGTATGCAGGAGAGCAGTGGTATCTGCCTACCCACGAGTTCGCCATTGACACAGCACCGACAATGGTAGCCAATGATGAGTGGTATGCATACTTCAACGGGGATCCTGACATCGAATCAGCCTTTCCGTCCATGATGGTGGGAAGATTATCGGTAAGGAACGGTTCATCCCTGCAGACCGACACTCTCTCAGAGATCGTGGAGAACATACTTGCCCTTGAAGAACCCATTCAGCAGATACCACTGGTGGATAACCGGCGCAGGCTCCTGCGTCTGGCCGGTACCGGGAGTGATGACAATTCGGAGACGTCGGTGCAGGCCTATGTCAGCTGGGAACCTGACAGGGAATGGACCCATGATCTAACTGACTGGATGGGCTTTGACTTTGCGAGCTGCTACTGCGGAGACGGACGCGACTTCAGCAGCTCGGACGGAAGCATTCTGGCAAGCCACGAGTACAGGGACTGCGTTCTCAATGAACTATCCTCCGGTGCCGGAGTAGCCTTTTACTCCAACCACGGCGAATACCATATGCTCAGCGCCGGCCTTGAGTACTGGCCCCGGTACATTCCTGATGATGACCTGACCAAAGGAACCAGGGACAGCACTTTCAACAACTATCAGCTTGAGAACTATCTAGCCACACCTGATCAGTACTATGCGGCACCCTTCATTCTCCTGTTGTGCTGTTCTGCTGGAACCTTCAACCACTCGCTCCACGAACACCAGAACAGGGAGTCGCATCCCTATTACTGCAGACTGACCGAGTCATCGCAGGTTCCTTTGTATGATTTCGGCACGGACTGTCTGGGGGAAAAGCTCCTCAAGAACACGGGAGTTCCAGTGGCAGGCGTGTTCTGCGGCTCCAGGTATTCCCTTACAAGCTATTACCAGTACTATGGTGAAGGTATCCTGCAGGCTATATATGGCAGGGGATACGGGAGACTGGGTGAAGCCATTCAGGATGCCCGTTTTCAGTACGAAGCCTTCTTCTCCCACGAGCCGAAGGAGCTCGCACAGTTCAACCTGCTTGGGGATCCCGCCCTGGACATAAGCGACAGGGTCAGATACCCCAACTCATGTGATCTTGTGGTTTACCGGGACGACCTCAGCATCTCGGAGTACCCGGTGGAAACACCGTCAGGGGTAACACTGCCGGCGAACTTCACCATCCGCAATTTCGGCAGGCAGAACTCCGGTGCTTTCATCGCAAGGATAACCTTCACCAGTGGCAGCAATACATCTTCCTATGATCTCAGCTGCTCCTCGATCGGCACCAGGGATTCCCTTGAAGTCCAGTACGACTGGAACTGTTCCAACTGGTTCGTTCCCCCCATGGACGTAACGGTATCAGTAACGGCAGACTTTCAGGAAACCTGCTTTCATTCATGGCGGGGCAACAACAGCGCCACACGACAGGTTCGGCTGAATGACACCTATCCCCTGGACACCGGCTGGCATGATTCGTACTGGCCTTCTCATCCAGGCGGCATAGTGAGCACCACACCGATCCTTGTCAACCTCGATGGAGACTCGGAACTGGAGGTTGCAGCACTCACGGGCACCTCACTCACAGCCTATGAACACGACGGCACGCTGAAGTGGGAGTACTGCGAAGAGGGCCTCTCAGGCTGGCAGCCCCTGGCCGTAGACCTTGACGGTGATGGAACGAACGAGATCCTTTGCGGCTTCAACGGTGGAGTAAGGGTCATCAGCAATCAGGGATCAAGGATATCCGATCTGTCCCTTACTGGAGCAACCTGCTTCTGCATGGGAGATATGAGCAGTTCTCACTCAGGCCTTGAACTATGCGTTGCATCTGGTCTTGACCTGCATCTGTACTACTGGAACAGTTCCCGCGATGAGTTCGTTGAGATCACCTCAAAGAGATTCACCTTCCCAGAGAACCGGACCCCCGCATCGCTCTGCTGTGCCGATATGGGGGCAGTGCCCAGGATGAGGTGATATTCTGCATGATGAGCAACAATATAGGAACACCGTTCAACGCCGTGGTCGTATACGACTGGGCCGCATCGACAACACTGTTCTCCAAATCGTGGAACACCGGCACTAATTCTATGCATCCTGCAGCGGGGCAGCTTTCCGGCACATCCATGCTCGGTTACCCCCTGGGCAGTTATGATCCGGCATCTGATATCCCCGCTGAACTGATCGAAGCATCGTCATTCACGGAGCTGGACTGCAGAGAAGGCACTGAGGAAGCCGCTATGCTGAGGTACGGCGTCTTCGCCGACTGGGCGGCTGGCTCAGGCGCAGATGCCTTCGTTCTGCCATCTGAGATGGAATGCATGGCATGGGACTTCGAGGGCAGTATGCTGACTGGCTGGCCAACTGGCGAGTACTCAGGAGCCGTATTCTCATCCGCGATAAGCCCCACCTCCCTTGGCAAGCTGAACAACACAACATACGCGGATGTGCTGTTCAGCACTGCAGGGGTTGTTCATGCCTACAACTCAATTGGGAATAAACTGGCAACGCTTGGATTTCCCATCGCTTTACCCGAAGGAGTCAGTGCCACTGGGGGTTTCGCGGTAGGAGACCTGGACAGGGACGAGAAGGTGGAGATTGTCTTCGGAACCAGCGACGGCTGCCTGCACTGCTGGGAACTGGGAAGCAGCTCAGCCGGTTATGCTCCATGGACCCAGTTCAAACATGATCCTCGAAGATCCGGAGTGCTTGAGTGATGGGAATGCTGTTTCTGCTGCTGAGCCTGACGAGCGTTATACCCAGCCGGGCTGGAGCGAACCCTTCCTGGCAACGGATTCGGCAAATTCCGCAAGGAGAATTCAGTTCATCCATCGAGATGATTCGGGAAGGTTTCATCTTATCTGGGCGGGTTTCAATAATGAATCACGCATAGCCTACAAGATGTTCGACATCAATGGAACCACTCTCTACCCTGAAACAATGATCTCAAGAGATGAGCAAAGTGTCTACTTGAGGACTGCAGTGATGGGCGACAGTCTGTTCGCTTTCTGGCGGGAGTCCAGTCCCATCTACTACGCCATAAGAAGCCTTGAGGACGGCAGCGAGATCACTCCAGCGACCTACCTGTTCACCACCTCGACTATGTACCCCTACATCAGAGCCTGTCCAGACAGTCTGGGCAGGCTGCATGTTCTTTACAATGTTGGCAAGGAGGTTCACTATGCAGTGTGGACACCTGCACCCGGATCAGGTTTCATAACGGATTACGAGTGGATGGTTGAGGGGGCCGACGAGGGTGGAGTGCTGCTCGTGGACGGGAACAGGGTTCATCTGGTAGTTCAGGATTCACTGGTTCATGACTATCTGTACCTTCAGTATGACCTGGACGGTAATATCGCTGTCCCTCTGACGGATTTCACGGAGGGAGCCTATGAGTGTAGCAGGTTTCCTGAACTTATCCTCGATCCTGATGGGAATCTTATGGTGGTTGAGGATAGCTACCCTGGATACTTCCTGTGGAAACTGGACAAGTCAGACGGATCTATAATTATTAACGGATCACTCCTTGTAGCTGAATCGCTTCCCGAAATGAGCTATACCATATTCAGAACTCTGAACAAGGTACCAGACAAGGATGAGTATTTCCTGACCTGGACCCACAACTGGGGCGGAGGTATCCACAGGATCTACAATCTTATCTTTGATTCAGACGGGAACATGCTCGTTGACTGGCATATTGCTTACAACTACGACTACGAGGAGCCCGAGGATCTTTATCACATAAATGGTACTATGGATGAAGCCGGGAATCTGTACTTGATATACTCACAGGTTGAGACTGAACCAGAGATTGATTACTTCCCCACCTTCGGCTGGTTCGACTACGAATATGTCGGCACTGAGCAGCAAGAGACTGCTGCTGTTCCCGGAGAAGGATTCAGCTTTTCATGCAACCCGGTGACGGGCTCCGTCACGGTGTATACCACTTCCGAATCACAGACACTGCGCGTGTACGACATCTCTGGAAGAGAGGTCTCTTCTATTTCTGTTTCAGATGGAGTCGGCACCTGGAGCGGAACTGGGTTCTCCGGCGAGAAACTGTCTGCAGGTATCTACAATATCATAGACCCAACAGGTGACGTACAGCGCGTTACGCTTCTTAGCCTGTAATATTCTGCTGGTACGCCAACAAGGTTCGCCAAAGCCCCTTATTATGGTACTCCACGGGGTTCGATACAACAATAAAACGGCGTAAATCCAGAAAACGTACCGGAACCCACTCATCCGAGCCAGGGAAATAGCACTGGAGATCCAACTGAAGGGACTCACCCAGGGACAGATGGCGAAGAAGCTCGGATGCTCTCTTTCCAGGGTAAGCCAGATTCTCCACCTCCTCAAGCTTCCCGAGGAAAAGAAGAGAGAGATAGAAGCCTTGGAGACCGCTGGAAGACTCAGGTCGTTACGGAAAGACAACTGAGACGGCAGATGAGGACGGGTTGCCTAAGCGGTGAGGAGGACTAGCGATTCAGCAGATATCGGTCACCTAAACCGCTGTGTGTTGATGCAGGGGGTATTTCCTTCGTTGGAGATCAACCTGTGATCAAACGGGTTTAATGCACTTGGGTTTGGGAATAACTCAGACCAACAGCGTTACGACCATTGAAACTGGCATACGAGGTGAACCTTTTGCGGGCGATTCCCTTGTAAGATATAATCCCAGAAATGTTTGCTGGACTATGACTCCCCGAGCAGGAGAATTCTGCCTTCGTGGTGGAGTGGAGGCAGCATTCTATCGGACTTCAACTCAGTTGTGTTAACTTGTTGTGTTCAAGCTAAAGCATTAGCTTACTTTGTTGCTTTGAGTTTTCAGCATTCGGCTTCATGGCCTTTCGATCAATCGTAATGCGTTATCTGAATAGATATGGCAGTTATTTTTGGAGGCACTGGATATGTGTGAGATTACTATAGACCCACGCTATGACAGCTGGAGATGCTTGATTGACAATATGAGACGAAGGGGTATTGAATGGAATCAAATAGCTGATTACTGCGGTGTACAGAATGACAGACCCCTACAGGACGCTCTTGACATTATTGCTAAAACTAACTCCACAGAATCCATAACAACGGATCAATGGAAGCGAATTGTGTATGCTAAAAAGAGAGCTTACGATGAAAGTGTAGAGACTGACAGAAACCGTAGGGCATCCTCTGAAGATGCCGTGCTGGGAGCAGAGGTCGATAGCGATATCCAAGTATCCAGTAATCCAAGATCATGCTGGATGACCTATAGGCAAGTATTACTGGCTAATGGTTTTGATGAAGAATCCATTCAGAATATTGCCTCCAGTTCTTCGTCAGCACTTCGCAGAATGAGCAGAAATACAGTTCAGCAACCTTCAAAAAAGGGTATGATTGTAGGTTACGTGCAATCCGGAAAAACAGCCAACATGGCAGGAATGATGGCAATAGGGGCAGACAACGGTTACAATTTCTTCATAGTTCTTTCGGGCACGATTGAAAACCTCAGAAGACAGACACAGGAAAGATTATTCAATGATCTTAACACGAGCGGCAATGTAGCCTGGCAGAGTCTGGAAAATCTGAGAGTCGAATCTCCCGTAGGTTCAAGGTTGTCCGACCTCCACCTCAGAAGTGGAAACCGCCAAAGGTATATGACAGTGCTTCTGAAAAACTCAAGGAGACTTGATAACCTATTGAGTTGGTTGAGTAGGGGGCCTGACAACAGAAGTAACATGAAGCTTGTAATAATAGATGATGAAGCTGATCAGGCAGGAATAAACACTGCATGCGTTGATGATGAAAGAACAAGAATCAATAGCCTGATTGTAAATCTGACAAATGTCCAAGCTTCTGCTGTTAATTATTTAGCCTTCACAGCTACACCATATGCAAATTTTCTAAACGAAGCTTATCCGGAATCACTTTATCCGAAGGATTTTATCCTGACACTTCCCCAACCCAAAAAGCACTTCGGTCCTAAACAGATCTTCGGCCTGGAGGGAAGAATGCAGGATGAAAGAACACTGGATGGCCTTGAAATAATCAGAAGGATAGAAACTACTGAGCTTCCCTCGATAAGAAGCGTACATACTGATGCTGCTTCTTCAGTTCCTGCTTCCATGAAAGACGCCGTTTCTTGGTTTCTCTGTACATCTGCTGTAACCAGGCAATTGCGTGATCCAGATCCTAGAACGATGCTGATTCATACAAGCTGCAGAACAGAGCATCACAGAAATGTTGCTTCAGCTATATTCGAATGGTTAAGATGCACAGATAGTGTATTCAAACACTGCAATGAAGTCTGGCTCAAGGAAACTAAAGAATTTGACAAAGGCAAATTCGCTTCACAGTTTCCCGAGTACCCTTGTTCGAATGAAATCCAAGACTATCCAGATTTCTCAGATATTTTTTCACACATAAATGACCTTCTTGAAGAGATTACACATATCCCGATGAATGAAGACCAGACAATGAGCTATCATAGAGGTATTCACCTTTGTATTGACAATTCAACTGAAGAGGAGGTTATAGAAGGATCAAACCAGCATGTCAGACTGCTTTACCCATCTGGCTCAAACTCTAGTCCGGATTTCTCACCAGCATTCATTGTCATAGGAGGTAATACTCTTTCGAGAGGACTGACTCTTCAAGGTTTGACATCTACATACTTCCTTCGGTCTTCATCACAGATGGATACGCTTATGCAGATGGGCAGATGGTTCGGTTTCAGAAGTGGATACGAACTCCTCCCGAGAATATGGATGACTAAGGATACGCTGTTAAAATTCAAGTATATGACATTGGCAGAGCAGGAACTTAGAGAAGAACTCAGAGTCTATATGGAACCTCCATTTGTTGATCCTTCGGAGATAGCCCGCGTGTAAAAACTCACCTTCTTTTCCTGGCTTCGTCCCACTGCAAGAAACCGAATGCAAAGGGCAGAACCGGTTGATCTGGATTTCTCCGGCGCAAGCCTCAAACAACCATTTTCTTTTGCGATCCCGACATCCTTCTACATAACCTGGAAGTCACAGATGCTTTTCTACAGGAACTCAATGCTCCTGCTGAATCACCATCAGGTATGGGGCTGGTATGGAAAGATGTCCTCTTCGGGAGTGTTTCTGAATTCCTTAAAGAAATGGATTTCCATCCGAGATCAAGACTGTTTTCCGACATTGATACTTTTGTTAACTGGTATCAGCATACAGCAGATGTAACTAAATACACTGATTGGAATGTTGTTGCAGCTGGCGTTCGTAAAAGCCAGGATGCCGCGAATGCCTGGCAGATCGGGGACTTTTCTATCGGGAAAGTCACTCGATCGAGAAAGCTGAAAGAGTCCGGAGATGAGTCAGTTTCAATAGGAGCCCTAAGGAACCCATCTGATCTTCTTGCTGACCTGAATTGCAGAAGAGTCGCAGGCATTTCTAGAATTGATCAGATCATCCAACACAGAAAGGATGGAGGATTGGCCAGAACACCTCAGCTTCTGATCTACAGGATTTCAAAAGACAGTAAACCGAAAGACGACGAAGCTAATGTCAGAGGCCCTCTTGATACAGAACATGATGTAATCGGGATCAGTCTTTGGATTCCACTTGTCCGAAATGAAAAAGGAAATGTTAACTATGCAACAGGTCTTCAGATGAGGATCCCCTACATAAGCCATGATAGTCCCGAAGATAATCCCCTGGAATAAATCAATGAATCGTTTCAGATTGAACTTACTTTCTCTTGAGCCTCGCCCCATGAGCAGCAGAGGTTCATCATTCCTTCGCTCAATTCAGAATGACGAAATGATCCCTCTTGATATGCTGGTAAGAGAATCAGTTCAAAATAGTCTTGATGCATCATATGATCCTGATTCGGCTGTTGAAGTAACGTACACAGTAGCAAAATCTTCACCAGCAAACTTGATGCATTTATTCCCTCAGTTACAACTGTCTGAAATAGAGTGTAGTGAGCGTCCTATGATTGAGATAAGAGATACTGGAACGACGGGATTGACCGGCCCGGATCCAGCAGAGACCGGGGAACTTGATGGAAACTACTCTAAACTTGTTTTTGAACTGGGAGATCCACAGGAAAAAGCAGGCGCAGGAGGCTCCTGGGGTCTTGGCAAAACGGTTTACTTCAGAGTGGGAATTGGTCTTGTAGTCTTCTACTCACGTATAAACTTGGCGCTGAGAAATATATGAGCAGGCTTATTGCCTGTTTTGTCGAGAGTGAAGGCTCTAGTAAGCGACGTCTGGCTGAGGCATCAATGGGTATTGCGTGGTGGGGAGGAAACATTGTTGAAAAGAGTGATTCCAAATGGATACTGCCCGTTTCGGAAGAACACGTTGATACTGTTCTTTCTATGCTTGGGACAAAGCATTTCGGCCATGATGAAACAGGTACCGCTGTAATCATCCCCTGCCTGAAGACTGATGAAATCCTACCTAAAGAAGAATTTAGCGAAAGCGAACTGATTGAAGCAAATCAAATATCTGATTACATCAGAATTTCTGCCCAGCGATGGTATTCCGTACGCATTAACAACAGCGAGTATCCTCATGGAAGTGAACTGCGCATTAAAGTGAACAATGAATCCATTGATGAATCAAACATGTACCCTGTCTTCAGATGGGTTAGATCACTCTATGACTCACAAGGGAAAGAAAATGAATCCTTCTACAAAGACAAAATCACAATAAGAAAGACCTTCAAGAATGACACAACAGCAGGATACTTAATCTCAAAAATTTCTAAGCGAAGCTGAACTGGGAATGATTTATCCTGACAATGAGCCTTCGCCATTTGAAATTATTTTGCGGGAAAAAAATGAACCACCTTTTCGTCCACTTTTTGCATTTGTGAGAACCCCCGGTATGGTTTTGTCATGGAATGAGATAAATTGGATGAACCATTTGCCTGACACCGGAGAACGATATTTTCTTTCTCTGTTTATATCAAATCCGGATGCTTACTTGAATGAATCTTTTGTTGAAGTTACAGGCAAAACCACTCTGGAAGAATACCTTCGGGCAACAGAAAAAGCATCTCACCTGACATGGCACGATCCCGATACTCTTGGAGAAAAGGGAATAGTCGCTAGGATACGCAAAGGTGTTGCCAGAAAAATCAGGCAGATAGTATCTCCTCAAGAGGAAAACAGAGCTCCCCTTGATCTTTCACTGGCTCGTCGTCTCTCGAATGCTTTTCTTCCTGGTATGAAATCGGTAACCGGAAGTAAAACGGAATCATATACGAGAATGCGCGGTCCAATGCCGAAATTAAGCCTTGCTCTTGACAGTCTTGTTCATGCAGGAAACGGCATGATAATCGAATGGATACTCCACTGGGGAAAAGCTGAGTTGAATGAACAGAGAATCTCTCTTGAGATAAGCACGGAATCAGGCTCAATCTCCTTTGAGGATTGGACGAATGAAGACCATTTGGGGATCTTCCCCTATGTTTTTGATAATTTCACGCTAGAAGGAATTGATAATCGCAAACAAGGCAGCAATCCGGAATCATATCTTTCCGTTGATATGGATTGCGAGCATAAAAACAGACATTTCTCTATTAGTAACACCGGGAATCATATACAGATATCAAAACGGACTGATGAGCCGATTAACCGATGGATACTTCATGGTACTCTATCAGTGAAAAAGCAGGACCTTACATCAGACTTCAAGCCTGAAGTGAAGTTATCAAATTGATTGGTGGTTATTAATGAAACTGTCACCATTCCCGATTTTCAGCCTATCAGAGGGAGGACTTATCGGATTGCAGCATTTACCTTTTAGTTTTTCTTCCAGCAGCTCTGGTATAGTCCCGAAAGCTGACTCTGTGGGATGGGATGCAATTTCATTGGGAGTTGAAGGTGCATGGGATCCGAATTATCATGATTTAACCATAAATGCAGGAGTACTGATTTCCAATCCCGGTTACTTGTTCGGTAGATACCTTTGCTCGGAAGCAATTGCCGGAATAGGTATTGAATGGAAATCACGACAATCGGCACAAAGGGGCATCAGTAAGATAACTTCATTCAATAGGCATTCAGGGGAAGTTCATGCTGATTTTGAGCTTACATTTCGGAAAGCGCAAATCAGAGGGGCTTTGATGCTTGATCTCAATCTTTACGTAATTCATGCTCTGGATGCTGCTGATGTTCTCCCAGGAGAGGAACACCTTGCGAACAGAGATGGTCTGATTCTTGGGCGATTGTGTGATAGTTGTGAAATTACTTGGGACATTGACAGAGAGCTGTTTCCTATAACTGAAACTGGCGGTCGGAGAACGGATTCTCTCTGGAGGATGGTCTTCATGTCTGAAGATCCTGCTAATGACCCATTTTCAAGTGAATATCTCTCGCTTGAACTGAACCGGAATCACCCGGATTACACTGAGTTTAAGGGGCAGGTTAACTCAAATTCAGATCCGCTGTCTCCATTGGCCTGCGAAGTGATCTCATCTTGGATGTCTCTGGTCTTTCTTAAGATTAAGGATGAACATCCTGAGCTGTTCAACAAACTTTGTACAGGTACAGAGGAGGGAGATTTCTATCCGGATAGTATTGCTTCCACAGCAGGATACTGGTTACGCGTTTTTAATATTAACACAGAAAGCCACGAGGATCTCTTCGCCTCAGTGAGAAAAGTTGTTTCCGAGAAAATTCATTCAGATTGCAGAAAAGCATGAACGGATCAACTTTAAGCATAGAGATATTATCGCACAAGGATGCTGAAACCTTTTTCGAAGAAATGAAATCAACAGGGGATTTTTCTTATCCATCTCAGGAGAGTGAGACGCGGCTAAGATATACAAGAGATCATCTGTATAACAAATTGTCTATGATAGACTTCTCTGCTGACAAGTACCAGATTGACTTGGAAGCGGGACTTATTCTGTACAGAATGCTTCCTCCTGATGAATTCGGTTTAAGGAATGCTTCTGAAGACGGGGTATGGCGGTACTTTTCACTTATTGTACTTCCGGACATTGTCCATAAACGCTGGGAGAGCAATCCCACAGCAGAAAGGTTCTGGAAAAACGGAAGACGAATCTGGTTGAAAACAATCTGGTGGTACATTCACCTTTCGTGGCAGGGATGTGAAGAACAGACCAGGCAAACACTGCAGGGATTCAGCACAGATACAATTGTGCAACTTGTAGAGCGAGTTGGTAGGTATGGCTATCGCGAAAAGCTTTACCGGGAAATAATCAGGCAATCTGCAAGCAAGGATCAGAACCAGTTCCGATCGTTTATGAAACTGAACACCGCAGCCATTCTCTCAGTTGAACCTGAGTTATGCAATGGTAGTGTTTCAGGCTATGTTGAAAGGCTCTACAATAGACTTGAAGACACCAAGAAGAAACGATGTAACTGATCTGCCGGGCGTCATTGACCTATTCTGCGGTTGTGGCGGTTTCTCCCTCGGCTTTTGTAAAGCCGGTTTCCCTTTTTGGGGAGGTATCGATAATGACCGCGCGGCTGTCCAGAATTCTCTTTTCAATCTTCAGAATATACAAGAAGAGGATATACAGACTCTCTCTTGTGCTGATCTTTCAGAAGTATCTGCTGAGGGTTTAGTATTCTCAGGAAGAGAAAACTGCATTGTTGTTGGAGGTCCACCATGCCAGGCCTACTCAAAGGCGGGAAGAGGAAAACTGCGCTCTCTAGGAAAAAGGCGTGAGCATTTAAGAGATCCAAGAGGCGCCCTGTATGAAGATTTTGTAAGAATTGCACTTGAAATCAACCCTTTGGCAATCCTCATGGAAAATGTTACAGAAGCTCTTGATTATGGTGGTTTGAACATCGCCGAGAAAGTTGCTTTTCAACTGGAAGAGAACGGATATACTGCAGGCTGGTCGATTCTGAATGCTGCCGACTATGGTGTTCCTCAGATGCGCGAGCGTTTATTCTTATTGGCTTCAGAGAAAGCATTACTGAAAGAATTACCTTCCCGAGCCCGACACATTTCAACCCGGCAGACAGGGATTTCAGATCTGGCTCAAGAAGCAAACGCCTTTCCCGTAATCCTCACTTTGTAAAACCTCCAGAGCCGGAAGTGAATACACAACCATGGATCAGTGTTTGCGAAGCTCTTTCGGATTTGCCGAGTCTTTTCCCTAATTCAAGACGAGAATACAGATATCTGAAGCCGAACGTTCTTCTGCCATATAGAACTGATATTACCAATGGCTATCAAAAACACATGAGAAACTGGACAGGCAAGGAGAGAAGAATGGTAACCGGTAATTCATTCAGGAATAACCATAGAGACTTTCCGATTTTCGCAGAAATGAAACCCGGAGATGATTATCTGAAAGCATCTGAAATAGCCGATGGGATCTTTGAAAAGGCTTTGCAGGACAGCGGGATAAACAGATTTGACCACCCGAAAAGATTTTGTCAGTTGAAGAAGGACACAGTTCCTCCCTATTCGAGAAACAAGTTTACCAGCAAATGGAGAAGGCTACAGCCAGAATTGCCATCTCATACTTTAGTTGCACATCTATCGGTAGACACATACAGCCACATACATCCATGGGAACCCAGAGGTATAACAATACGTGAAGCAGCAAGACTTCAATCAATCCCAGACTGCTATCTTTTCTCTTGTTCGATGGGTGATGCTTTCAGGCAAATAGGTAATGCCGTTCCGCCCCTTCTTGCCGAAGCTCTGGCACTGCATATTTTAAAAGTAATCAGGGAGGGGGAGAATGACTGATTTGTTAGAAGTGGTAAGACTTGCTTTTGCGAACTTGCCTGATGGCCATTACAAGGAGATACAACTCGGGGATGAAGACGGAGCATGGCTGTTTCGTCTTGGTCACTCATATGGTGTCGGGATAGAGGTTAATCCAGAAATGGTTTTTTCAGAGCGGTTTGTTACAGCGAGAATGTACACCCGAACAGAGAGTATCAACAATCGGGAAATTCGTCTTTTGGTTCTTGAGAATTCAGAGGAATCTTTGCGGAATGAGTTTTCTACATTGTGTGCACAGTTTGCTGAACAAGGTGAAAAGAGGTCAAACAGGTTAATACTTGAAAGGTCACCCGATGTCTGGTGGAAAAAGTGGAAGAAACTACTCGGAAACTCTGTCAAAAGCAGTCAACCTCATAGCGCAGTCGGAGAACTCCTTGTATACAGAGTTCTAGTAGAAAAAGGTGTTACACCGAAATGGAACGGACCAGCATATGGTTCACATGACTTTGAAACAGACTCTATCGACTATGAAGTTAAGTCAACCCTCTCAAGATACGGGCACACTGTTACTGTGTCCGGCCAGCATCAGCTCGAGCAAACATCTGATAGAATGCTCTCTTTGCTCTTTTGCAGGTTCGAGGAAACCTCAGGAAAAGGATACTCAATAAATTCCCTTGCGCGTTCCCTCATTGAAAAGGGGATTGACAGAAATGAGCTAGAAACAGGACTTAGTGAAATGGGCTATGAGGAAGGCAGTGTTGCACGGCAAACTCTCTATATACTACATGATGCAGTAAGAGAATATTCGGTCAATGACAGCTTTCCAAGAATTACAAAATGTTCATTTATAGACCATAAATTCCCTAGTGGAATAGTTCAGCTAACCTACAAGATTGATCTTGCTTCACTTGCATATACAGATTTCGAAAAGCAATTTCCATAGAGCTCAGGAATTGCCAGTTATGCTTGTTTCAAGCTTCTGTTCTAACGTATCTAGGTCGGATAGCTCGCACTGCCAGACAACAGTAACCTTCCATCCCGCTGCTTCAAGAAGACTTGTCTTTGCTATGTCCCGCTCAATGTTCTTCTTGAATTTTTCAAGCCAGAAATCCCGATTGGATTTCGGTGTGGTTGTGTATTTGCAGTTTTCATGTCTGTGCCAAAAACAGCCATGAACGAAAACAACTGTTCTGTATTTGGGAAGTACTATGTCAGGCTTGCCGGGAAGGTCTTTTCTGTGCAGACGAAACCTGTATCCCATTCTGTGAAGAAGAGACCGAACTGCCTTCTCGGGTTTCGTATTCCTGGAACTGATACGGCTCATGTTCCAGCTTCGCTTATCTGCAGAGATTTTGTCCATCAGAGATGACTCTGTTTGTACTTAACTGAATCGGTGAACTCCCGGATGTTGATAAGCCATTCCTGTTGCAACGGGGTGTAGGATGACCTGATTTCCTCAGGAATAACAAGCGTGAGAAGATTCTCCTTCATCTCGTCAGTCTGACCGGTGCTGATCGCCGGCTCCATTGTCAGCAGATGTTTAACCGGAATTCTTGCTGCCTCTGAAAGGACCTGTCGCCACCTGTCTTTACACGTTGTTTTTACTCCAAGCATTGTAAGCAGCTCAACCGCAAAACCGGGGTCATGATAATGCTCAATTCCGGGAAACACAAAATCCGGCTTCACTCTGTTCTCTGTAACCCTGTTGTAGGAATAGCGTATACCCATCAATGAAAACAGATGACGGAGATGGTTTTCCAAAGCAAATCCGGCCCTGGCTTTTCTTCTGTTGTGAACGCTCAGGGAAAACCGGATGAAGTCGTCAACATCATGAAATCTCTTCTCAAGCCGTTTCCCTACAATGTGGCTTTCAAACACCTTGAACGCTTTTTCCTCAGTATAGAGCCATCTGGAAACAGCAAGATCCGGGGACGAACCTGCATCAACAGGTTCACATATCTCTCTAGCGAACTGAGAGAATATTGCTGTGGTCGGAAACCTGCTACCGAACCTTTCAATGAGTGTCTCCAGGAGGGTAGGTTCATACGTGATTGTCTCAATTCCGATTCGCTCAAGGATCAAATCTGTAAAGAAGCTGTCTTCATCCGACTCGGAGAATTCGCCGATTCTGAACCGGCTGAACATATCTCGGCCAAGATCAATATCGAACAACCAGGCCAGCTGATTTTCTATGGTATCACCTTCTCTGGCAATGAAAATATTCAGCTGATTTGAGGCATTCAGTGCAATGATCATAAGATCGCCGGCTTCAGCAGAGTCAATGCAGCCAGTCGACTGGTAGTAAAGCCTGTACTCGTTTCTGGTCGGATGGTTTTCCCTGGAGTTGTACCAGGTAACACAGATATCATCCCAGATAATATCATCCTCTTTATCGGTCAGATACACAATGTGAGCCCTGAATGTTCTTCGTTCCGGCCCGAACATTTCCTTGAATGCAGCAACGCCGTTGAACTCATGCTCATTTGATTTCTCTGGGTTTACCTCAACTTCAGCAAGCTTCTTGTATCCGAATACAGGAAAGTGATCTTTAAGATAACCGCGCTTCATCTCGCTTTCTCTTTCAGAATACGTGAGATTTCAGTTGCACAAGCAGATACAGCGGGCACCACAACACTGTTTCCGATCTGCCGGTACGCCTGTGTATTCGATACCGGGAAAACAAACCTGGAAGGATCATATCCCTGTAGCTGCATTGCTTCTGATACTGTCAGACGCCTGGGTCGATCTTTCTTCTGTTCGATGAGAATCTCTGCTCCGTCTTTGTGGTATCTGGCAGAAATGGTTCGAGTGACTTCGCCCTTCTTAAGGGGCAATCTATGAAGCCCATACCCGAAACCGTTTCCCTTGGAAGAATGATAAGCCTTATGACGTTCCAGTGTTGCCCATGTTCCCGGCCCGAGTGTATGACCGGAAACCTTCGATCCAATGATTGATGCGAGTTCCGGGTATGGATAGTCCTCTCCCGGCCCCTCTGGAATAGTGATTTCATTTTTCTCTATCATGACCTGACTCGGATCGTAACCGACTATGAAGATCCGCTCTCTGTGCTGTGGAACCCATCTGGCACCATCGACGATTTTCCAGGCAACCACATATCCGAGGTGCTTTTCCAGAGACTGAAGAATGATCTCAAACGTCCTGCCCTTGTCATGAGAGCAGAGATTCTTAACATTCTCTAGCATGAAAGCCTTAGGTCGCTTAACCCTGATAATCTCCTTGATATCGAAGAACAGCGTTCCCTGGGTTTCATCCTCGAAACCGTGTTTTCTACCGAGGGAGTTCTTCTTCGATACACCGGCAAGAGAAAACGGCTGACATGGGAATCCGGCACATAGTACATCATGGTCCGGGATCTCTGATTTGACAATTCTTCTGATATCTCCATAGGGAACTTCGCCAAAGTTGGCTTCATAGGTTTTCTTCGCGTACTTGTCCCACTCACTGGTGAAAACACATTTTCCCCCTGAGCCTTGAAAGGCAAGTCTGAACCCTCCGATACCAGCAAACAGATCAATGAAGGAGAAATCCCATGAATCAGGTGGAGGATAAGGACAATCAGAAAAAAGGAAGTTGAAACTCATTTGCTCATCCGAACCTGGCCATTTAGGCCCAGGAACCTTTGCAGAAAGATGCAGCTCCAGTAAAAGAGAACCAGCCTCAATCTGCATTGCATTGGTAAACAAGGGAGGCGAGGAATGGGGGTTCTGAAGCCAGTGAGATACGGATGCCTTTAGTTCTTCAGCCTCAGCCTGAGCAAGCCATGGCATAGATGCCAAGTGGTTTACAAGAACCTTAACTGTGTCTCTGATTTGGTGGTTCATTTTTCTTTTATACACGAACGAGCATGAAGAGACAAGACCTTCTTAATTCTCGGATTTCAATGATGACCATAGATGCTGACCCTGATCCCTCACTTCATCCAGTCAGTTGAAAACGGGTTTTGAATCTTGACAAACAGCCGGTCCACAGTCCTTCTAATCTGCCTGAATACATTCCGATTCTCCTAGTTTGATCTTTGTAACCGCAGTATATCCGACTTGTCAACGAAATGGGAGGATGAAACACTCAACACAATTTGGGCAACCTACCTCAAACTCGTCAATACTCTTGGCCATTTTTTTCCTCCACTTATGCTTACAATATCACCAATGAATGATGATATAGCCACGGGGATTTATCCACAAGGGGCGGAGGTAGCATGCTCAGCGTACCTAAGAAAAGACGAGGTATCCTTCTTCACTTAGAAGAAATCTTCGGCAAGAGGTTCAGCCTTTTTCGAAGAATGCCTATTCATGCGGCTGAATGGATTCTGATATCTGCTTTTGGAGCTTTCTTGACCTTCCCGATGGAGGAGCCCGACAGTGTATACCTGCTTTTTCTACTCGCGATTTTTCGCCTTTCGGGAGTGGTTCCAAATTGTTGTTGAGGACGACCGTTTTGTCAGGTGGATGATTTGATGTAGGGTTTTCCGGAGATGTGGTGGTTATCGGGGAAGAATTTCCGTAGATGCTTACCTGAGCAAAGGAGTCGCTTGATGCTTTTGGATTTGGACTTTTTGAGTGTATGGAAAGATTTGCTTCGTGGAAGACTGTTTGCTTTGGGAGAGTTTGTTTTCCGTCTGTAGTTAGGGTGGTTGTTTGTTGCGTGCAGCGTGTAGAGAACGAGTTCTGGAAGAAGAAAAAGTATGTCCGTGGTTGGTGGGGGTAACTCTCCTGTTGTCTTATGCTGTGAGAGAGAGGGTGGTGACCTTCTTTGGAGGGTTCTCTTTGAGGAAAACCTTTGATGACTTGTAGCGAGGAGGAAAGGGATTCCTTCATTATAGAGAGGACGTTCTTTTCCTTTGAGAAGAGTTGTAACATTATTCTCTGTAGATTGAGAGGCAACCTGCATCTTGAAGAGGTTGGGGCTGTTCTCCAGGGGACTTCTGGTTGTCTTGCTATGAGGTTCGTCTCTGTTTTGCGAGCGGAGATCTTCTTTTGTAACGATCTTCGTCTTTGATGGATGTACGGTGTGGTGAACAGGTATTAAGATAGGCTCACTGGGGTTCATCCTTCTTGTGGAAGGAAACCTTCCTTGTAAGCTCAACCTGTCTCTTCTGGAGTCGCAACACCGTTTTGAAGAAAGACGGGGGTCTTCACTGGCCTTGTCTACCCCGCTTACGCGATTAGAGTCCCATGTCTCTGTTTTCCCAAGCTTGTCTTGAAGTGCAACTTCTTTCTTTCCGGTACAATCACTGTCTGTCCATTTTCCTGCTTCCCGCAGATCGTGTGTTCCATTCCGTCGTTCCTTTTCGAACTTGCACTCCGATACCTTCGGAGTGAATTTCAGCTCAGAGTCATCTGCATGATATGCTTTAGACGGGAACGAGGTAAGGGAAACTCGATCAGAGTAACTGCATTCCGTAGCGGCTGTGAGGAGCGTTTCTTTCGGGTATAACTGCCCCCTTTCTGACTGCTCAAACCTATTGAACGATTGCCCTCCTGCTGGGCTCAAACATTCAACAGGTCCTGGCAGTGGTTCCATATTTCTCACCTTTCTAAGGGCAAATGTTTTTTGCCTCTGCTTAGAATGTATCACCTTGATGTCAAATTTTGGCTTTTGCTTCCGGAGAGCCTGGATATGTCTCCAGAAGGCATTGCTTTACCAGAGGTTTTCTTGCCCTTGAAAGGCCTGATCGAAGGCATTTGGCCAACCTCTGAAAGCCATTTCCGGTTGTGACTGTTCAGGTGAATCGAGGATAAGGTTGTGGGGAAGGATAAAGATGAGATATTGTCAGGCATCGCTTTGAAAGCGGGGTGAAGAAGATGGATGCCAGCCATGCTGAAGACCGGCTCATTTACAGGGTGGTAAGCGACGACAATGTAGAAGAAGTGCGAAAGCACATGCTTCAGCGTGGTAACTTAAGTAAGGCACCAGGCGTAGATGGTAAAAGTCAAAGCGAACTCACAAGTTTTCTCAAGAATGACTGGGCTTTGATACGGCAGGAAATCATTGATGGAAAATACAGGCCTCTTCCCGTAAGGCAATCCAAGATACCCAAACCGGACGGAGGAGTAAGGTGTCTTGGAGTTCCAACTGTTCAGGACCGCTTCATCATGACTCTTCTGTTGAACGTGCTGGAACCGATCTTCGATAAGGATTTCTCCCAGTCCAGTTATGGATACAGGAAGGGAGTACCACAGCACACCGCTGTGAAAGCAATGTTGCGCAATGTCAAGGAAGGCCGCAGATGGACAGTTACTATGGACTTGGCAAGCTTCTTCGACAGAATAGACCATGATCTTCTTATGGCGAGAGTTGCCAGGAAAGTCTCTGACCGGAAAGTATTGAAACTCCTCAGAAAATACCTTCAGCGTGGTTTTCTGCTTAACGGAGTTGCTGAGAAGAGAAACATTGGTGCCATCCAGGGAGGACCTGTTTCTCCTTTGCTGGCAAACATCCTTTTGGATGACCTGGACAAAGAACTCGAGCGGAGAGGTCACCGCTTTGCCAGGTTTGCAGACGATTTCGTAATTCAGCTAACATCAAGAAAGGCCGGTGAAAGAGTTCAAAAGTCTGTAACTGCTTTTCTCGAGAAGAAACTGAAGTTGAAGGTTAACGAGAAGAAGAGCGGAGTTGCAAGGCCCTGGGAGAGAAAGTTTCTTGGCTACATTGTTTCAGATGATGATAAGAATCCTGGATTGCTGGTCTCACCTTCGAGTTACCGGCGGTTTGATAACAGAGTAAAGGAAATCATTGAGGAGTCCCAGGAACCTCATGTAAAGCTAAGAGACTTCATCACCGGATGGTACGGCTACTATCGCCTGGCTGAGAAAACTGGGTTGTTCAGCGGTATAGACACAACGACAAAGGAATCCCTGTGTAGATTCCTTGGAAACGATTGGGAGAGGTGCTTCACTCGACACCAAGTATGAAACCTTGAAGCATGATTGAATTCCATTGACACAGGCCACTGGCAATTGAATAATGAGTTTTGGCAAGCAACTTGGATAAAATGACTCTGCCTATTCTGTCATGGATAGCAAGAGGGAAATGGTTCAATCATCGAAAAGGAGCGAAAGTATGCGAATGCCGGATTTGGAGTTCCTTGTTCTGCAAACAGCAGAACGCGTTGAATCAGGTGCTCACTCTGAAGACCAGACGATAGAGTTAAAGTCACAATTCCCTTGTGACCACGCTCGAGCAGCCAGGCAGCTTGCAGGACTTGCCAATTCAGCAAGGTCAGACGGTGTTGTGTGGATTATCGGCATTGATGAAGATAGAGGTATCGTAGGTGGAGTTGAAAAGGTGGAGGTATCTGATTGGTGGAATCAGGTTAAATCGAATTTCTCTTCAGTCCATCCTGAACTTGAGATACACGCAATCATACCTCTTGAGAAAGGGACGGTGTTGGGGTTGTATTTTGCAACACCTCAAGCACCATATCTAGTAAACAACTCTGAAGGTGGACGAATCACTCGAGAGATCCCTTGGCGTGAAGCAAACAGTACTCGAACTGCAACGCGGAATGACTTGCTGAAGGTTCTTGTCCCGAAAGTGAAACAACCTCAAATGGAGATACTTTCTTTGACTGTAACGAGGACAAGCAATATGCGAATCAATAATCTGGAGATACATAGTGAAGCATATGTTTACTCCATACCCCATCACACAATTACAATACCGTATCACAAAACCAGAGTTCAAGTCAAGAATGACAAGACTGGTTTAGTGAACGTGCCACTGAAGTACGATCCAGGAAATATCCGAAGCATAAGAATGCATACCGAAAATAGTATGGTAACTCAAACAAGGCATGAAGCATCGTAGCGGGTTCGGGATTACTTACTGTGATGGCAAAACTTGAGAATGTAATGATAAGCATAGATGACTTCAGAGACCTGCCAATCGAAGTGATCATGAATCTGCATTGTCATGAGATAGAGACAGATCTACATGCGAAAGTGATAATGGAAACCCCTGTTACGAGCGAGGCACATCAAATCCAGTGGATGTTCCCATTCAACAGGGAGAACCAGACTCCAGTCAGTAAGGGGAGAAGATGCTAAAGGAGCTGGTTGGTTGATACTATTGCTCCTCGAGAGACATTCCTCATTAGGCAGATGTTTGGCGTTTCAGCCAGTACTCTCAATGATGTTCTTCTTCCGCAATCTCACTATCTGTAGCCATCCACAGAAGAAGCAATAGGGTTCACTCTACACTGAAAAGGCAGAGGGGAGATGCAGCTTTCCAGGCACCTGCTTTTTGTGAGGATTTTGCGCATAATAGCTTATAGGAATGTATCTTCTAACAAGCTATTCGGAGGTGGCGGGCATGAGCGAAAAGGACAACCCTCAAGAAAACCTTCCTGTCAGGAGATCAGATCTTCTGCACAAGGAAATGATTCAGCCTATGAGAGACACCGGGGTGCTTTCCAGGGGAGGCCAGGAGAATCCGGCAGTTCTATACCTGACTGGCCTTCGAAGCGAGTCTGGTCGCTACCAGATGATGAGGAAACTGGATAAGGTAGCCAGGGTCTTCGGCGGTTGCTCATGGATGGACTTCCCGTGGAGCAGACTTACACCCGAGATGGTTACTACTCTGGTATCGATGCTGGCAGAGCAGCACAAACCCGCCTATGTGAACGCGATTCTCGCAGCAATACATGGAGTGGCGGAGTGCGCCTTTGACAAGGGTCAGATGGATGCGGTGACCTATCGGCTGATCAGGAAGGTCAAGGCTATCAGGGGAGGTTCCACGGAACCGGCAGGACGATACGTGAACGGAGGAGAGAGGGGAGCGATCATGGAAGCATGCCTCAGTGACCCCTCCCCTGTGGGGCGAAGAGACGCGGCTGTTCTGGCCTGTGCGTACCCAGGGGGACTCCGGAGAGGCGAGATAGCTTCCCTTACGAGAGAGGCGATTACAGACGACGGAGAGACTCTCAGCATCAAGGTCACTGGCAAGGGCAGGAAAGAGCGTACCGTCTTTGTTGGCAATGGAGGTGCCTATGCCATCAGGGATTGGCTTGAGTGCCGTGGAGATGCTCCTGGCCCCTTTTCTGGGCAGGAAGACGGGGAGGACATCTCGTCGAAGGCAGGGGATAAGCTCTCAGAGCCTGAATGAGATAATGAAGCGTCGAGCCAGGCAAGCCGGAGTAGAGGATCTGGTTACACACGATCTCCGCCGGACGACAGCAAGTGACCTCCTGGATGTAACGGATGCAGTAACCGTGGCAGGATACCTAGGACATGCAAGCACGAACACCACGGCGAAGTACGATCGAAGGGGTGAAAGGGCACGAAGGAAGGCGGCTCAGGAGCTTCATATTCCTTATGCAAGACGGAAGGAGTAACTATATCGATCAGGTCTTGTTACTGCTCACGCTAGAGAACTCGAAGAAGTATGATTGATTATTGTTGGGTGAATAGAGAATGGAGAATGTATGCTTACAGAAGATCAGGCAACTACCTTGATTGCTTTGCTTAAGGAATCAGCTCGAAAGACCGCTTTTTCTTGGTTCTCTTCTCAAAGGCATGATGAGATTTTCATAGCTACTGAAGGCAGTGATGTTGAGTTCGTACTTACCCTCAATCGTAACCCATTCGAAATCCGATTGCACTTCAGATCAAAACTGAATAATGTCGGATTGATGCGAATAGACAGCGCTGCATATCATATAAACCCAGATGGAACCGAGTTGAGACGCACGCCACATATTCACATATTCAGAGAGAGTTATGGTTTGGAGTGGGCGGAGCCAATAGACTGGTTCTGGCCAGATAGACCTATTGAGACCTTGGAACGGTTTTTGGAGGAAGTGAATGCTAGATTTAGGGGAGGGATTCAACTCACCACTGAATAGAGGTTACTATGCAATGTGAGAATTCTTTTTTTGCGAAAGAATATGCTGAGTGGTTAACATCAAGGTTCTCGACTACTGTTCGCCAAGGTGTCTCTGAGATTTCAACTCCTTTCCTCGACGTACATAACGATGGTCTAAGAGTATATGTTGAACCATTTGATAGAGGTTATCTCCTGCATGACAATGGCTTGACTCTGGAAACTCTTTCGCTTCAGGGTATTGATATAGAATCATCCCAGCGGCGAAAAGAACTCATTGAATCAACACTAAGTACATTCGGGTTAACTATAGATAGTCAAAGAATCCAGACAATTGCAAACGATACTAATCTGCCTCAACGCGTTCACTTCTTGCTTTGTGGAATGAAACGTCTCTCTGATTTTTGGTTAACTTTGAGGTCTGCTAGCTCAACAGATTTCTTTGAGCGTGTTTGCACATATCTTGATGATAATGAAGTTTTGTATTCAACAAATGTTGTTATTCCAGGGAAAACAGTTGAACATCCAATAGACATACTGATACCCCTGCCAAGGCGTAAAGAAAGGCTTGTTAAGCTAATTGGAACGCCAAATGTGAACACCGCCAAAGTTGTTTCTTTTTCTTGGATTGAGATAGAGCAAGCAAGACCTAACTCAGAGCGCGTAGTGCTCGTTAATGATGCAGCGTCTAGCGATGATAGTATTGCAAAACGACTTAGTGACCAGACTGAAGCAATACTAAGCGGATATAGTACGGCATACTATCGATGGAGTCAGCGAAACGATTCGAGTTTCCAAGCTCTCTGGCGTACGGCGTAATCAGCAACAAGCGTTCCAGTGGGGTACGCCGATACTATAGAGTTCTTAAGACGAGCACATCCTATTGACAAGAGTTAGTGGCTAGTTAATCATAATGCGGTGCAAGAGGAATTGGGATAACTCGAGTCGGCATGAGGATTGCTGGCATTGAGGAAAGACGGAATATGTCGATAAAACCAGAGGAACGTCGGCGATCCAATGAGTTTGCCCTTCGATGCTTCGGCACAGCCTATATCTTCGAGCGCAGAGCAACTCCCCTGCGCGTTGCACTCAAGATACTTGCGTTCTCCAGTCTGGCCGGGCCATTGGCGATCGGTGCGCTGGTTATCGCCGTCGGAACGACCTCCCGCCTGATATTTTGGGCAGTCGCTCTTGCTGCCACCCTGAGCATAGCGCAAATCCTGCTTTCGCTGTGGTCTTTGGTGTCAGGTTGGCGAGATAACCTGGCCTACTACATCGACTCGAAGGCCGACAACTATCATCTCGCTGATCGATATCACGATCTGGCCAATAGCACAGCCCTCTCGGATGCGAAGTGGCGTACCGAGATGGCTGTTCTTGAGACCATGGGCAGTAGTCGAGAACGGCTGGATCTTAGGCACGACATCAGCGACGATGAGAAGAGAATGGGACTTCGCGCTGGCTTGCGCCAGTATCAACGCGAGTGTGTGACCTGTGGCGAAACGCCACAGTCACTCGATTCATCGGATTGTTCAACATGCGGTAGGTTCAAACAAAGGAGGCTGAAGTGGCTGATGTGAATCGGAGAATGGTTAGTGTGCTTAGGGGATTCGCGTCTCTCGATTACAAAGAGCGCACAGAGGTCTTACGGCAAATTCAGCAATACCAAACGGACATCGATTCCCAGAAGCGCGCATCCCTTCTCAAAGCCTTTGAGAAACGTGCCGGTGTTGTTCTCGGCCCCACTGGCGGGGGTGGTTGTCCTTGCTGTGGTCGATAGGCTTGTGCCAACAAGTGTTTGGAGAGCTACAACTTGGGCCGCGAGTACGCGGTCCAAGTTGAGCCTCACGCGTGGCGTTGGAGGGAAAAAGAGGGACTTTGAAGAAATATTCGAGGGAGAATTAGCATCCGCAGTACGAGAATGTCGGGAGCTGATAATGCAAATCTCAGATGTTGTAACAGGATTCAAAAAAATACTCCGAAAGTTGATTTTACACAACCGCTAGAAGATCCTCCGTCACCGATAATCAGATGTGCAGAAGTAGCAGCTCAGATATTGAGCTACACCGAGGATAACCAAATAGGGAAGTACATTCTATTGATGGCGGCGGTGTGCTGTGGGGATGGAACGATCCTCTATGGAAAGCGAGCATCTTCCCGATATGAGATGCAAGTAGTTTGGCGACAGGATTCGCTTACGGTACTTCGATAGGCAGCATTAGGAAAACCATCAAGAACGGATGAGGTTAAGGATGCAAGGCTCACAGAATAGTAATTCTCTAGGGAAATCGGTTGTCAATGAGCAGAGCATCGTTGCCGTAGGGGCTGAGAAATACAACGAGAATCCTGTTGTGCAAGCTCTTTTACATCTTCTTCCTTTTTGGTCAAGCGCAGACACATTATTGAAAGCCCGTGCACTTGAGATGCACAAGGATAGATTATTCATATTCTTTGACGAGTTAGGAAGTGGTAGGCAAGAGCTTACTGAAGACTTAATCTCAACAAACGACTTCCTGCATGCATATTTTTCAACCGTCAAGGCAGTATGGGGAACAAGGAGAAAAGAGAAGATAAAGCGCCTTGCTCGGTTGCTTAAGTCTGAGCTTGTTACGAAGCAATCGGATGACAACGCTGAGACTTTCGAGGAGATGCTTGAGATACTTGATGCCTTGGGAGACCGGGAGTTTAGAATTCTACTTTTGCTTAAAGACTATGAAACACGATACTCTGAAAGACAGGCAGAGAGTGAACTCGCACGAATAATACTATACTGGAGTGAGTTCCAATGTGAAGCAAAGCAAATACTCCCCAACAAATCCTCTTATGATGCATTTATGGCGAGACTTGAACGTACCGGATGCTATCTGAGAATCACAGGTACTTATCTCGATAACACAGGTGGATATGGGAAAACAACTTATCTATTCCGTCAGCTGTGTGAACTAATAAGTGAGCAGTATGTGAATGAGCCTAATCTAGATACATAACAACAAACGCAGCAGCACTGCGTAATGGGGACACGTAAATTCAGGTTTTCGCAGTCTGCTGATTTCGAGCGTTAGGTAGGAATTGATATGATGAAACAGTACAAGATCATCAAGAAAATATCGGAGAAGGTTGCCCGGACGGCTGAGCAAACAGCTCGAACCGTACTAGGTGACTATAGAGATATACAAGGCAGAGAAGAGGAGATAACAGGCCAATTGCGAGGTGAGTTCAATAGGCACTTTCTCATGCAACTTGAAGCTAATCTGGATGGATTCTCAGCACCGAATTGTGAGTTGAAGCTTTCCACTTTCAAGAAATGTCAGGAGCATCAAGTTGGTGCTGATTTTGCTGTAGCTCTTAGGGTGACATGTGGTAGCATCTGTGTATCTAAGGCGTTTCTTGTGCAAGCAAAAGTTGGCAGAGTTGTAACCTCAGTAAGAGGCAATCTAGGAGTTGAATTCTATAGTCGTAATATTCTGCAACAGGTCGATAGAATGCTGGATATCACATCTGATTCTTTTGTTTTTATCTACTACCCATATGGGATTACCTGCATTCCTGCCTTTCAAGTGAAGCTTGGGAACTCGCAGAAGGTTACTACTGAGGAGTACCCAAGCCACAAAGTTGGTCCGTTTTTCGAGGAGTTCTTTAAATGCTTCATTGGGGATTACAAAATTTCTCCCTCAGCAATGGGAGTAACCTCACTTGAAGAGTATGCAGAGAAGCTAACCGTAATGAATGTTATCCAACTTGAAGTACACCTTGAAGATGATGCATACTGAGAAAAGGAACCTAATCATAGCATGAACCAGGCACCTGTCAGCGAATATGGTTGAGCGTAACGGTGCTGGTCACGCTGATTGGCAGGACTAATATGCTTGAGGACACAAAACGCTTCCAGTGGAATGAGTCGAGGATCTGGCTCGATCTGTACCGTCTCCTAGCGTACTTCTACTCGAGCAACACACTCTATCGGCTCCGGGACCCCGAGGGGTATGAATATGATTCCATCAAGAACCTCCGAGACGAGTGTGAGAAGGCGGAGATCCATGAGCTACTGCTGAAGATCGCAGCGTCCTACCGGACCCAGCAGGATTCCGTACCCGGTTGGAATGGTCGCACCGGACCGACAAATGTGAACCCGTGGCACAACGCATGCGGCACCCTGTGGCCAAATGCGGAACAGGAAGAACACGAGCCTCTCCAGTTAAGAGTGGCATGCAACAAAATCCTGCACGCAGATGCACTGAAGCATGATTACCATGAGTTCACTGACATTTGGAACTACGCACTCGCACCACGATTGCAGCTTTCTGGAGAGATGAACGGTACGAGATGGAAGGCGGTATTGGAGATTCCAGCCTTTGTCGACTGCCTTTTCTACAACTATGGAGAAGCCTAAAAGATCGGGGACAGAACAGAAATGGAGGATGGATGTTTTACTACATTGGATTAACAGATGATCCTCAGGGAAGAAGAGGGGAGATTGAAAACCCTCTGGAATGGGGAACCAAGGTCTTTGACTCTGAAGATGAGGCAAAATCATGGAAAGCAAAGTTCCTAGCAAAATCAGGTTATGTAGAGGATAACCCGGGATCTAATGGACTCGTCGGATACTGGTACAAAGTTGATACGAAGCTCTTTCCTTGTCCTGACTGCAAGAAACTCGTATCTCCGAATGCGAGTTCATGTCCTAATTGTGGCAAGGTTTTACTCGCTCCAGTTAAGAAAAAGAAAGAAACAAGTGGCTGTGCCAAGTTTGCGCTTATATCTATTCTCGCTGTTATTGCTCTGTCAATCATAGGGAGTCAAAACAGAGACCGTTCATCAAATCCAAGCAGGTCATCATCTACGACCCATCAGTCCACCACTACCCCTGCCACCACTATCCCCACCAGCAATCTTACGATGGGAGAGAGGAATGCTCTTGCGTCAGCTGAGAACTACTTGGCCTTCACAGCCTTCTCCAGGGAAGGCTTGATCAAGCAGCTTGAGTTCGAGGGTTACTCACATAGCGATGCTGTATACGGTGCTGACCATTGTGGTGCTAACTGGAACGAGCAGGCTGCTCGATCAGCCCAGCAGTACTTGAGTTACACGAGCTTCTCAAGACAGGGGCTCATCGAGCAGCTTGAGTTCGAAGGCTTCACACATAGTCAGGCGGTATATGGCGTAGAAGCTGTGGGCTACTAACCAGTCATAAAGCAATAAGCCGTTGAGACATAGTGAACAAATGGCAGAAACAGATGTCTAACGGTTAAAGTATTTGCACGGCACGATGTGCGCAGCAGTCCTGTGTTGAGTTAAGCAGCGATTCTTTTTGGAATATTGTTTTCAATGACGGATGCGTATTGCTGATCGAGCACTCTTTAGAAGAGCGGACATTCCCTGCTTTCCCTGCCCTGTGTCATTCATCAACCTCTCTTGTGTTTGCGCCTAGGCTCGTTGACCTTGCTGCAGTGTGGTTTCATACTCATCAGCGAGATTTCTGGTTGTTTGCCGGAGAGGGAAAAGAATCCGTGCAGTTTTCATTAGGAGGAGTTGGTGAAGAAAGACGGGAACGAAGTGGGAGCAATCGAAGAGACTCCCGAAGAGTTTCCTTTCATTGAAACCGAGAGCGAATTCGATGTAACCATAGAGGTCGTCGAATCAGGGGATTACGAGGCCCGTCTAGCGGAGTTCATGAAGCTGACGGGGAAAGCTGTGTCGGAATATGTAATGCGTCTTGACGGGGCTCTGAAGGAGTCTGAGGGGAATTCCTTCTATGAGGAGTATGCCGGGGTTCGACGGGAGCTCCTCAAGGGGCGCCGGTTGCTGCTTCTTATCAAAGAAAGACGGATAATGGAGAAATCCATAGCCAGGTCGGACGCTTCCTATCAGCGGATCGTGGAGGAAACCGAACAGCTGGGGAGCAAGATAAGAAGGCTGGAGAAGTGCGGACCTGAGGGGGATGCAGCACTGGAGGAGGAGATTCAACGGAGCCTCGCCAGAACTGCGCGGCTGTTTGCGCGTCATGAGAAGGAGTTCGGGAGAACGGAGCCTTCCGATGGTTCGTAAGTGTGCTCTTATCGCCAGGGTCAGTGATCCCAAGCAGGCCAGGGTAAAGGAAGGGTCGATACCCACCCAGCTCGACAAGATGAGAAGCCACATTGACTACAAGAACAAAACGGAAGAGAACCAGGACCGCTGGGAAGAGACAAGGACATATGTCCTCGAGGGAGTTTCCGGGAGCAAATCGATTCAGAGCGATGAGTTCCGGAAGCTTTACATCGATATCACATCAGGCGCGGTGAACACTGTCATGTGCACGAGGCTGGACAGAGTGAGTCGATCGATCAGGGACTTCATTGAGTTCTTCGATTTTCTGAAGGCAAACAGCGTTGATTTCGTGAGTGTCACTCAGCAGCTCGATACCACTTCTGTCTATGGTCGTTTCATCACATTCGTTCTGATGGCACTTGCCGAGCTTGAGCGCGAGCAGATAAGCGACCGGATGAAGACCAGCAAGAAAGCCCGGGCCAGAAAGGGAAGATGGACCGGCGGTTCCCATCCTTTCGGTTTCGATCTTGGAGCCAATCCGGGTGAGCTTGTTCCGAATCCGGAGGAAGCCGCCGTGGTGGAAATCATCTTTAAGAAATACCTTGAGCTGGGATCCATCAGCAAGGTAACAGCGTTCCTGAATGCCCAGGGCTACAGAACGAAGGTCCGGGTATCCAGGCACGGAACGACCAGGGGCGGGAAGCAGTTCAGGTTCGAAGCAGTCCGGAAGATCCTGCGTAGCCGGGAGTACATAGGCATCCTTTCCATCAACAAGCAGAAGATGTTCAAACCCGTTGACAGCACAGACGAGGATGAGCAGTACGAGGAAGTGGAGGCTACCTGGGATGCCATAATAGACTCGGAGCTTTTCTACGAGGTCCAGGCCCTCATGGACAGGGCAAGTGCAACCGGTCACAGTCCGGTAACGCCCAAGAAGTATCCCTACATTCTTGCGGATGTCATCTACTGCGGACAGTGCCTGGAGAAGATGACTGCTGATTCAACGAAGAAAGCCTCCGGAAAACGGTACTACCGTTATTCCTGCAGGAACAGTGAATGCAGGGTCAAGACCACGCCGGCGAAAAGACTCGAGGAAACGGTTCTGAAGCGGATTTCCGAACTTGCGTTCATGCCGGATATCCTCAGAGGGATCATAGAGGAAACGAACGGAAGGCTCACAGAGGAAGTGCCGCGGCTGAAGAAGGAGATCAAGTCACTCAGGACAACACTGAAGCGCGTTAAGAGCAGGATTGATTCCCTGACATACACCCACAGTGAAGTTGACAGGGAAGCTCAGCGGGTGATAGCGGAGAAGCTCGAGGAGAAGAGCAGACAAAAGGCTGCCCTGGAATCCAGCATTTCAGATATGGAAAATCGCATCTCGGAATATGGAAGCTATCGTGTGGCGACCGAGGCGGTCATCATGTCACTCGACAGGTTCTCAAGCTCAATAAGGATTTTGAACCCGCTAGAGCAGAGAAAACTGATTGGCACACTGATTGACAGAATCTACTGGGACGGCAAAATCGGGCTGCGAATAGGAATCATTGGTAATCAAGAAGATACGGCCTCTGTGAGGTTTACCGAATTGCAGAAGTTCGTTGGGAGACATGGTTGGTACGCCCATAGGGACTCGAACCCCAAACCTTCTGGTCCGTAGCCAGATGCTCTATCCAATTGAGCTATGGGCGCACCGCAGGAGTGCTATTCTAGCCTGTCAGGGTTTATCGGTCAAGTCGTTGTGCGGCTTTTTCCCTTCTGTATCAAATATCCTGCGCTATCTGTAGTAGGATTGCTAACCCTTTCCTGACTGGTCTTTGGTTGACTGTCTCTAAATTGTCTGTTTAAAGCCGTAGCCATCTATCTCGCCTATGTATGGTGAGTTACAAGACTTATTTGTCAAATTTACGGATGGCTTTGGATTGGGGTAAAGTCTCGCGGTAGGTGATGGTTACCGATTCGCCGGGAGAAAGCAAATGGTGTCCGGGCCTGGTTCGACAGCGGAGCCACGGGGGAGGCGGTGGGGGCCACTGGATGGTCCAGCGGATCTGTCGCGGGGTGAGGGATGTGGCGGTGAGGAAGCAGTTGTATTCCCTTGAGGTCTGCTGCCAGGAAAGGTCGATGTCCAGCAGGGAGTCAACTGGGAAGTAGAGGGTGTCGTTCAGGGGGAAGACCTGGCCGGTCCAGGTTTCCGCCGGGCCCATGGCGGGGCAGTGGACGGCGAGGAGGGGGTTCCACCTGCCGGGGACCGGCCAGCCGTAGCGGAGGACCGGGAGAGGGGGCGGAGGGGCGTCCCACCAGGGGATGAGGCTTCGGCCCTGCCTGACGGTTATTCGGCCGGAGGCTTCGGTGACTGGAGAGCCTCCGGGGCGGTGGAAGCGTATTGTGTCCGGCTGCCAGGTCTGTACTGTCATGTTCTCCAGGAGGGCGGAGGCGTGGACCCGGTATGTCTCTCCGGACTGGATTATGGAGTAGTCGGGCTTCCAGCTGAGACCCATGTGGTCTATGCTGAAGACAGGATGTCCCGCGGCGGGATCGATCCGGTAGAAGAGGGGAAACCCACCAGATCGTTGGCCTCAGCCATGCCCGCCGTGTCGGGGCAGATCACCCACATCCTCTGTATAAGAGGGCCATCGGCCATCCGGATGAAATCGGCGGGTTTGCCCGCGGGGAGAATTCCGGTTATTATGGCGGGGTCAGAATCATTGAATGAAATGGATGTTATTTGAAGATCCACGGAACCAAGGCCCGCGAACTCTTTGCCGCAGGAGCACAGCAGCAGTACTGCCAGTAACATGGCGGTTTTCTTCAAAGGACTTCCGTTCCCTTCGGTGATTTTGCGTAATATTCCAGGCTTCGGCAGCAAAGGAAAGGGCTGATTTGTCTCACTTCTCCGGTTTGCTCAGGAAGGAACTGAAACGGTTCATGGCCATGGACTGGACAGGTCCTTTCATTCTGGTTCCCGTTCTCTTCATTGTGTCTCTCCTTATTGAATCCTGGCTCCAGGAATCCGGAGTTATTCCCTATATACAAGTGGGAAAACGGGGAAGTTACTCCATCTGGAGAACGGTGATGCTCACAGGCTGGTGGCCACTCCGGTATCCACCCTTTTCATGGGAACCGCGTGGAAGGCTGGAATCACCCCGGGCAGGTTCCGGGAAACCTATTCAGCTGTGCTTCTTTCCTGTTTCATTATCACCGCAGTTGTGATGCTGCTTGCCTCCTTCGCCGTTCTTCCGCCACTTGGGGTTTCATTGTCCCTCATTGCCGGCAGCGTGTTTCTCAGGGCTTCGGTAACCGCGCTCTGGGTGGTTTCCGCCGCTTCGCTGTGCTCTTCCATCTCACCGGGGCATGGTGGGGGGTTCTTTCCCTGGGGCTTTTCAGCCTGGGGCTTTTCCCGGGCCTTTCGGGATCTTCCATGAACTGGTGGTTCGCCGCTCCCCTGGGGAAATGGTAACCTCATCCGGACCAGGCGCAACCCTTGCGGTGATGGGACATTCCCTTTTCTATCTCCTCTTCAGCTCATTCGTTCTCGGGAGGGTTACTCGCTGAGAACAGCGGCTCTCACTATCTGATCCAGCTCGTTCTGGGGGTTGGCTCCGGAGGGGCCGTAGATCATCAGCAGAACGGAATAGCCGTTGCGGAAGACTCCATAGGCCCTGCCCCTGCCCATGGTTCCCCCGGGAGGAGACAGGGTAAAGCTGATCCGGGACATCAGACCGAGGGACCTGTTATCGGATACATCGGCGTTCATGCTGCCCTGGTCCCATGTGGCGGTTCCCATGTTGATGGTTTCCATTAGATCCGGGGGAAGAACGCTTGAGAGCTTCTCCATTACCCAGAGGTCCTTGTCGGCGATGGGGTCATCCATCTTCCAGTAGTGACAGCTGAAGCTTATTCCCAGTGAATTGGGCTGGCCCGACAGGGCTCCGCTTTCGTCGGTCATTACGCCTTCGGTGATGGGAATGAGATACTCCGGCAGGTACATGAAGTCTATTCCCGGAGGGGAAAGGGAGTATTCAGGTACCTGGGCGGTGAGCAGGATAGCGGCGGTGAAGAAAATGGTCATTCCTTGTCCTTTCACTGTGATTGCGTTGTTCCCTGAAGCTCCATAGAATAGAAGAGCTTCAAGGAATGTCAACTGGAGGAAACATGCAGGAAAGAATACTCCTGGTGGAGGACGATGTTCCACTGGCCTCGCTGCTATCGGAATATCTCACCAACAAGGGCTATAAAGTAGAAGTTCTTCACCGCGGGGCCGATGCCAGGAAGAGGATCATCGCCGGTCGCCTGATCTGGTTATCCTTGACCTGATGCTGCCGGACATCGGCGGGCTGGAGATCTGCAGGTCCGTTCGGGAAGCCTGGCGGGGTCCCATACTGATGCTCACCGCCATGAAGGACGACGCCGATGTGGTGGTTGGCCTTGAGCTAGGCGCCGACGATTACCTTGGAAAACCCGTTGCTCCCCGGGTTCTTCTGGCCAGGATCAGGGCACTGCTCCGCAGGAGCAGCTCCGACCTGAATTCCGAAATGATAGAGGCTGGCCCCCTCACCATCGATGTCCCAGCCAGAGCCGCCGCCCTGAACGGGTCTCCCCTGGACCTTACCACAACGGAGTTCGACCTGCTGGTACTGCTGGCCAGAAGGGCGGGAAGGGTTCAGAAAAGGGAGGTGCTGGTGGAGGACCTCAGGGGAATTGGCTTTGATTCCTTCGACCGGTCGGTTGATGTACTGGTCTCAAGGCTTCGGCGGAAACTTGGATCCGGAGGGGAAATGATCAAGACGGTGAGGGGAATGGGCTATCTGCTCGCCCGGGGATTGAGGATGGGAATCAGTGAAACTCTACTGGCGTATATATTTATTCCTGGCGGCGACCACCCTTGCCACCCTGGTTCTATCCATCTGGGTCTCCTTCTCGGTGCTGCCTGCCCTCTTTGAAAGGCAAAGGAGCGACACTCTGGATGCCTTCGAAGAAAGGCTTGCCTCCGGTCATTTTTCCTCGAGGGAGCAGATCCATTCCCTGGCGGACTCCATGGGAGTCTTCCTGAGGTTCGTCCGGGCGGACCACCAGGGACCACCCTTCCAGGGACAGTTCCCCCTCCCCAGGCACACAGCACCCGGAGACAGGGACCCCGGCGTCCGTGTGATTCCCCTTCCGGGACAACAGTTCGCCCTGCTGGCCACCGCACGGGTAAGATCGCCGAGATTCCTTCTCTTCGCCCTTTTAGCCCTGGTCCTTTTTCTTTCCCAGGCCATTGCCCTTGCCCTTGGTCTGAGGTCGGTCTTCAGGAGGACCAGCCTTCTCACCAGGACCACCGGCCAGTTCGGCGGGGGAAAGCTCCAGTCCCGATATCCCGACCACGGAGGCAACGACGAGATCGATGAACTGGGAAGGGCTTTCAACAACATGGCGGAGAGGATCAACTCTCTCCTCGATTCCCACAACGAGCTTCTGAACTCCGTTGCCCACGAACTGAGAACCCCCATGGCCAGGCTGGGATTTGCCCTTGAACTGGCAAGGGATGATCCCGGCTGCGCTTCTGAAAAACTGGAGCTGATGGAAAAGGACCTCTATGAACTCGACAGACTGGTTTCGGAACTGCTGGAGTTCAACAGGATAGGCAGCTCGAAACCGGAGCTTCAGGATGTGTCCCTCAACGAGATCTGCCGTGAGGCCGCCGGAGTACCCGGAGATATTCCGGTAACGGTGAATGAACATCCTTCCCGGCCCAGGGTTGCCGGGGATCGCAGACTGCTGCTCAGGGCGGTGTCCAACCTGGTGCGGAATGCCATTTCCCATGCTGAATCCGGGGTTTCCATCGATGTCCTATCCTCCGGGGAGCATTTTTCCGTGAGGGTTACCGATGACGGCCCGGGATTCCCCCCGGGGCTCGGGAACCGGGTGGTAAATCCCTTTGTAAAGGGCGAGAACAGCGGGGGCTCCGGTCTTGGGCTTTCCATAGTGAAGAGGATAGCGGAGGGACACGGAGGCCGGCTGACAATAGGAGCCTCCCCTGGAGGTGGCGCGTCGGTGGAGATAGAGCTGCCGGCTGATGCATGAAGTAAGAAGGTCAGAAAATGAGGAACCCCCTTGAAGGACTTCAGCCCCTGACGGTTCTGTTACTGGCAAACGCCGGTTTTCTTATGATGATCGGATTTCTCACGGATTTCCGCTATCTCGTACTGAATCTGATCGGTGTTGTCCTGTCGGTTACAGGTGCTCTGCTGTTCCAGTGGATGCATGAGAAGGACAACGAAGAATAGGGATCCGGGGGAAGGGCTCGGCCCTCCCCCCGGGTGATTCAGAGGCTATCAGCTTTTCTTGGCCAGCTTCGCCCGCCAGTCGATGAGTATGGGGCTTGCCACGAAGATGGACGAGTAGGTTCCCACTATCACACCGAACATCAGGGTAAGGGCGAAATCCCTGATCTCTCCCGTTCCGAAAAGGAAGAGCATGAGCACCGCCACGAAGGTGGTGAGGGATGTGACCACGGTGCGGCTGAGGGTTTCGTTGATGCCCTTGTTAACCGTTTCCTCGAAGGTCTTTCCCCTGCGGAGGCGGTTGTCTTCCCTTATTCTGTCAAAGACCACGATGGTGTCGTTTATGGAGTAACCACTATCGTGAGAAGGGCTGCTATTATGGTGAGGCTCATCTCCACCTGGAACAGGGCCAGGAGCCCCACGGTTATCAGTATGTCGTGGATCAGGGCGGCAACGGCGGCAAGACCCCACTTGAACTGGAAACGGTACCAGATGTAGAGTACGATGAAGAACATGGCCAGGAGGATGGAATCCACCGCCCTGGACCTGAGTTCGCTTCCAACCCTCGGGCCTATCTGCTTGATGAAGGAGGCCTCTGAGTCTCCCCCTCGTCTTCCATCAGTGTGCAGTTCTCCTGCTCGAGGGCATCGTAGACCTGGTCTTTGTCGCTTGTGGAGGTCCTTATCACGAAGGCGCTGCCCTCTCCTGCCCAGTCCTGAAGAGCCTGAACCTGAACGCTCTCGAGACCGCGCCCGGAAAGGGCTCCGCTGAGTTCAGCGGTGGTGGAATGCTCCGAGGAGATCACATTCGTTTCCAGACCGCCGGTGAAATCGATGGATAGGTTAAGGCCTCCGTGGGCAAAGAACCCTATGACACCGATGAGTATCACCGCCAGGGAGAGCAGGTATGTCTTCCTGCGCTTCGTGATGATGTTGTAGTGGGCGTCCTTCACAAGGGAGTATTTGCCGATGCTGATGGCGGTTCTCTTTGCATTGGCCAGCAGATTGCTGAATATCGCCCTGGTGAACACAAGGGAGCAGAACATGGACGCCATGATACCGATGGAGAGGGTAACGGCAAAGCCCCTTATGGGACCGGTACCGAACCTGTAGAGGACCAGGGCGGTTATGAATGTGGTGAGGTTGGCGTCGAATATGGTCACGAAGGCCCTTGAATAACCTGCGTCAACAGCCGATCTGATACCCTTGCCTGATTTGAGTTCTTCACGGATCCTCTCATAAATGAGAACGCTGGCATCGACGGCCATACCTATGGTGAGGATGATACCGGCAATTCCCGGCAGTGTAAGGGTGGCGTTCATTCCTGCCACGCCGAACTGGGCAAGGGGTCCGGGGAAGCAGAGGAACCCCAGTATGATTATCATGTCGAACACCAGTGCCAGGACGGCGATTACACCGCTGACCCCGTAGTAGACGATCATGAACATCGTGATCAGAAGAAGGCCCACCAGGCCGGCGATCATGCCGTTCCTGATAGCGGAGCGTCCCAGGCTGGGGCCTATTGTCTGCTCTTCTGCGATTATCAGTCTGGCGGGAAGGCTTCCCGCCTTCAGTACCAGCCTGAGGTCCCTGGCCTCCTGGACGTTGAAACCGCCGGAGAGCCTGGTTCCGCCGCTGATCCGCTCGGTGATGGTGGCAACCGAATACACCCTGCCGTCGAGAAGGATGGCAACACGCTCGTCTACATTCTCGCCTGTGATGCGCTCCCACATGTCCGAGCCTTCAGAGTCGAACTCCAGAAGCAGATAGGGTCCCGGCTCATTGCGTTCTGGTCGCCCATGCGTATCCTGACATCGGTGAGGCTGGCGCCGGTGAGCCTGTAGTGGGGAAGCTCGAGGTCAGCCTGTCTGCCCCAGCCCATACCGGAATTGTCCGGTACCAGGAACACGCTGAGCATGGTGTCGCCGCTTGCGAGCTCCGTGGGCTTGCCGAAGGCGAATCTGAGATTTGCCCCGGAAAGGATCTCCCTCACATCTTCCCTGTTTATGATTGTCTGGAAGGCGTCGAGGTTCTCACCCTGCTGCAGCATCCAGTCCCCGGGCCTGATGCTGAGGACCGTTGCTGTGTTCTGATCGGCTATGGTGATCAGTGAACCCAGTTCACCGGCCACCTCGATGGTGGGGAAGGCCTCTTCGTCGGAAGCCGGCTCGGGAAGGGAGAGGTCGTCTCCCAGCGAGGGCATGGAGAAATCCTCCGTGTCTTCGCTCTCGGCTGTATCCGTTACTGTATCGGTTTCAGCGGGCTGAACCTCTTCCGCCGGGGTTTCGTCGCCCAGCACCGCCTCTATCTCCCTGATCACCGGTACGGTGGAGGGGGAAGGATACTCGGCGTTGGGATAGGCTACCACCTTGAACTCCAGCAGAGCCTGCCTTTCAACTATGGACCTGGCCCTTGCCGGATCCCTGACGCCGGGAAGCTGAACGATTATCCTGTCGTTGCCCTGTTTGGTGATGGAGGGTTCCGACACTCCGAACTCGTCTATTCGGTTCCGAATGATCTCAAGGGCCTGGTCCAGGGCTTCATCGGTATCGAGACCGGTGGTGGGTTCAACGGTGTAGGCAAGATACATTCCGCCCTGAAGGTCGAGACCCAGCTTGATGGTCCCCTGCTGGAGCCGTGGAGGTCCCTGTATTCTTCGAGAAGTTCCTCGCCCCCTCTTCCTGCATCTCCTCCAGGAGACCCCTGAGATATGGATTGGAAGTTTCGGGCTGTACGCTGGCCTCGGCGCGGTCCCTTTCGATCTCCGGCAGAGAGTACCACTTCACTGTTGGCCACACCAGCAGCAGCGAAATGACTAGTACTATCCCGGAGCTGTAATTCCTCCACTTATCGGCTTTCTTCATTGGGTTTCCCTTCATCCGGTTAGCAGGCCGGGTTAGCGCACCGGTCCAACTCTTTATTTACTCAGTAGTTATTGCTTTCGTAATGGCTGTACATTTTCACCGCGGCAGAAAAACACCCCCACGGAAGTCATGAAAGATAAAGAAAGTCAAGGGAGTTGACCACCTAGGGACGGTTCAGCCATATCTCCAGAGGCTGTCCGTTGGGGAAAAGGGCCTTGAACACGATTCCTCCGGTGACGGTTTCAGCAGCGGTAATCCCTGTGAACTCCATGTTCCTGAGAAGTCTTGTTATGTGAAGGTCTATCTGGGGAACGCTGTACATTATGTAATCCATGTCCGCGGACAGCACCGTGGTGTCTCCCCTGAAGGATTCGGATTTGGGCAGGTTACCGAAGTGGTACGGTCGAAGCTCCAGCTTCAGCTGTTCGTAAACGGATAGTTCCTCTTCCGGTTCAGGGGTGCGGAAGAACAGCTCCTGTTCCGGCATTTTGCTGAGACCAACGAAGAGCCCGCCGGCAAGAAAGACCACAAGCGCCGCGAGAACTCCGGTTTCCCCTGCTTTCATTACACCCTCCGAAAGTCTTGGGCCTATATTATAAGGTATCTTTCCATTTGACCCACGGCTTTGTCAACCCCGGAGGCATCATGAAATTCTCCCTGATATTCACCATCCTTTTCGCCATCACCGTTTTTGCCGAATCCATGGGGCTGGGGCCCCTGGGGCTTTCCGGATGGCAGGGTCTTCCCGGCTCTGATGTCCTTTCTTCGGGATCCCTACGGCTGGGGGCGTCTCTGGAGTATACCCAAACGGACAACGGGACCGTTCTCCGGGTCCCTCTTCGGGGCTGCCGGGGCTTCGGGGAAGACTTCGAGCTGGCGGCGGAGATCCCTCTGGTGCCTGTGGACAACGAATGGAACGGTTCATTCATGGGCGACATAAGCCTTTCCGGAGGTTGGGTTTACGAGAAAACCCGCGGTGGTACCGCCCTGAAGCTCACGGGAAGGCTGACGCTTCCCACCGGCGAGGAGTACCGGGACAGGGGCACGGAACTGGGTTTCGGCGGTGTCACCAGCACCACATTCCTTGCCTTCAGGCTTTCCATGGCCGGGGAATACGCCATAAACGGCGGAAGGAACCCCTTCAATGATGACATAGAGGATGTGTTCTATTTTTCCGGCGGAGGAAGCAGCTTCATCTCCGGAGATCTGCTTCTTTCCGGAGCTTCGGGGCTCAACGGCGGGGCTCTTCGAAGCCGGGGCCTCGGTTCAGTTCATTCTGGACGAGGATCTCTCCGCCGATTGCGGAGTGATACTGCCCCTGAGCGGAAGCGATAACTTCGGTTTGAAGGCCGGGGTCTTCTGGACCGGAGAGGCCTTCTAGAATACCCTCATCCTGAATAGGGCGATATCCTTCGAAGCCTTTCCACGATTGTCTCCAGTGCATCCACCGTTCCGGCGATCTCCCCTTCGGTGGTATACCTGCTCAGGCTGAATCTGACGGCGCTGTTCGCCAGGTTGTGATCTATGCCCATTGCATAGAGCACATGGCTGGGATCCTTGCTGCCGGTGCTGCAGGCTGAGCCGGAGGAAGCATAGATGCCCTGCATGTCCAGAAGGGTGAGGACCGCTTCACTCTCTATTCCCCTGAATATCACGGTTACAGTTCCTGGCAGCCTCTCCGAAGCGTTTTCTGCCACTATGAAGGCTCCGGGGCACCTATCCTTTACACCGGCCTCGAAGGATTCCCTGAGCTTCCTCTCGCGGACCACGGTGTCGCTTAGATGATTCAGGGCCAGTTCCGCCGCCTTTCCCAGGCCGACTATTCCGGGAACATTGTATGTGCCGGACCTTACGCCGCGCTCCTGATGACCCCCGGTCAAAAGGGGAGGGAGGTGGATGCCCTTTCTTATGTAGATGGCTCCGGCACCCTTCGGGCCATGGAGCTTGTGGGCGGAAAGGCTGAGCATATGGATACCTGCCGAGTGAACATCGATAGGGTTCTTCCCCACCATCTGAACGGCGTCGGTGTGGAAAAGAGCGCCCTCCTCGGTGGCCATCTCGGCCATTTCCGCAAGGGGCATGACAACCCCGGTTTCGTTGTTGGCGGCCATTACGGAAACAACTGCGGTCTGCTGATCGATGAGGCCTTTCAGGCTTTGCAGGTCGATCTCCCCGTTTTCGTTCACCGGGGCTATGGAAAGGGGGCAGCCATCCTTTTCAAGAGCCCGGGCGGTTTCCAGAATGGCCGGGTGCTCAACGGCGGAGGTGACTATTCCCCGTCTTGTTGGGTCGATCTTCACCGCGCCCTGAGTGCCTGGTTATCGCTTTCAGTGCCGCCGGAGGTGAAGTAGATCTCCTCGGACCTTGCGCCGAGAAGCCTTGCCACCTGCCCCCGGGCGGTTTCCACGGCATCCATTCGGGAGCTGCCGAAGGTGTGAAGCTGGAGGGGTTCCCGTAGTCTTCCTTCAGGTATGGAAGCATGGCCTCAAGTACTTCAGGAGCGATCCGGGTGGTAGCTGCGTTATCGAGATAAACGGGATCCATCATCTTACCTCAACCGCTATCTCTCTGCCCAGCTTTTTCTTGAGGACCTCTTTCGCCCTTTCCTGGTGTTCCTTGGTGGAAAGGACTACCTTACCGGGTCTGGCGATAACAGGTGTGATCCCCTCTTCCTCCAGGATCTTTTCTACTTCGGCGGTTTTCGTTCTGAAATCCTCCACAGCAGCCTTGAGGGCCTGGTGCCCCATGACCGAGCAGTGAAACTTCTCCGGGGGCATTCCGCCAGGTAATCGGCTATCTGGCTGTTCCTTATGCTGAGAGCCTCTTCCACGGGGAGGCCCTTGGCCATTTCCGTCAGTGCAGAGGCGCTGGCTATGGCCCCGGCACAGCCGAATGTCTTGAAGGCAATGTCGCTGATGCGGCCCTCTTCGTCGATCTCTATGTCGAGATACATGGCGTCGCCGCACTGGGGAGAACCGACCTCGGAGTGTCCATCGGGGTTATCCAGCGAACCGACGTTCCTTGGATTCATGAAGTGATCCATCAGTGTATCGGAGTATTTCCACATTTCTTCCTACTCCATTTCCAGCGACCCGCAGGCCAGGTCACTGAGTGTGTTGCCGAGAAGATAGGTTTCGCAGAGGACCTTGATGTCCGACCAGAGAATCCTTGTTGGACAGGTTTTCTCTCTGGCGCATCCGATCTTGCTCTGTTCTTCGATGGTCTTTGTATCGGGGCACTGCAGAATACAGTTAGTATGAAAGAATTCGGTTTCCAGCACCCTTATCACATCAAGAAGAGGTATTTCCGAGGGGTTTCTGCTGAGCACATAACCCCCGCCGGGACCCCTTCGGCCCCTGACTATGTCCGCGGCCCGGAGCCGCCCGAATATCTGCTCGAGATACCTTATCGGAATATCCTCGACCTTTGCGATGGCCGCCAGGCTCACTGGAGAGGTCCTGTCGGTCCTGGCAAGGTGGACAAGGGCCCTGAGCCCGTATCTGCTTCTGGTGGAAATAAGCATTCGGGACTCCTTTCTTACTTTTCCTCTACGGAATATAGCGAATAGGTCAACCTGATCACCGGCGGAGTTTCCTGAGGGTAATGATCGTGGCGGCAATGACCAGGCCGGCGGTAAAACGGTTATAAGAATGGTCATGCCCATGGGCAGTGAATCGTAGGTCACTCCGGTTCCCCGGAAGTAAACCCTCAGGCCGCCGATGAACCTGATCGGATGGTAGTTTCCCCTGTTGCTGACTATAAGCACATAGTCGCCGAAATCGGGAACCTCCAGGGAGACATCAGCCGATGTTCCTCGGTAGATGCCCAGAGTGTCTATGTCCCCCCTGTTCTGCCAGCCGTTCTGGTAGTTCCAGTGGGAAAGCAGTATGAGCTCCACCGGTGTATCAGGAGGAATGGTCTCAAACCTGCCGAATACCCTGACGCTGTCAGCCTGATCCGGTGTGACCCTGAACTTCAGATAACGGTAGGAAGCCACGCCGAGGTCCATGGTGTCCTCGAAAAGGGAAAAGGAGCCGGCAAGCGCCCATGAAGGAATGAGAAAGAGTATCAGGAGTATGAGCTTCACTGATCGGTTGCCCTTTTCATGAGATCCCTGAGCATCCTTCCCGATGATATGTGATAAAGGCCCGCAAGCACCAGCAGTATACCCACCAGGAAGGACAGCAGCATAACGACCATGGAGAAGGAACCCCCTCTATATAGTCAGCAGTGAGTTCCATTTTTCGGCGGCCTCGCTGAATGAACCCTCAGCGGAGAGAAGGTCTTCCCTGAGTGTGTCCACAGCCGAGGCTACCCCATCTATTGCCTCGGATGTCTGGATTACATCGGTGGAGAGGTTTTCCAGCTGGCCGTTGAGTAGCCCCAGTTTCGCCGCTACGTTCTCGGTTCTCTCGGCAACTTCGTCGAAGTGGTTTCCCGGCATGATGTTCCTGAGCATTGGCGGCATGGAGGCCATGTCATTTGCGATTGCCGGCAGAATGATCCTGGTTTCCTCAAGGATCCCCACGGTCTGATTCAGGACATCTCCGGTTCTAAAAAGAACGAGGGAGGTTGTGTTCATGGAGGTCTGAACTTCGTTGATCATCCCGCTGGAGTTTGAAACACCTTCGGTCAGGGTAATGATGGCGCCGGATGAGGTCCTGAGACCCCGCGCCGAGTTCATCAGCATGGAATCCAGTGGTTTCATAAGCAGTGGACCGGCTGCCATGAAAACTATTCCAAGAGCAATAAGCAGCACTCCCGTTGTGGTTCCCAGTATGTTTATGTACATCGAACCCTTCATATCACTACCTTTCAGCGATGGCCACTATCCTGCAGTCTTCATCCTTCGGCATCATCTCGCGGGAGGGAGGATTCAGTTCCACAACCGCGGCGGAGCCCCTGCCGGTAAGCCATCCGAGAACCGTTTCGCCCCTTAGGCGGCCCTGGGCCTGGATGTCAGCGAAGGTGCCTGGAAAGAACTGATCGGAGCACCGAAGCTGGATTTCACAGCCGGAGGGGTCAAATATCTCCTCAAAAACCTGACCCAGTTCATTCTGTTTCACAAGCTGGGCCATGATCATGCTGCAAACCTCATTGGAAATAACAAAATCGTCAATCTCAGCGGCGGAGGCAAGCCTTCTGTTCCTGGGATTCCTTATCTCCGCTACTGTGGTTCCCTTCCAGTCTTCCCGGTGTGAGTCCTTTATCCCCTTAAGTATGAGAAGTGTTACGATGCAATGTGAGTCAGCGGCTTCATCGGTTTCTCCAGGGGGTTTTCCGGACAACACCATTATGCTGTGGTAGTTCCAGGGATTAAGGGCCTCCACCTGAACGGGGTCGGTCCTGTCCACCATTTTGTAGTCCACGGTGCATTTCGTGCACTGGATGAGCCCGGTAACCCTTCTGCCCTCCTCCACCGGCAGGTTCCCGGCCACCAGAATCTCCGCCCCCCCGCTTGAGTACCGGTCAAGGAGGTCCAGCATGAGGTCGAACCTGGTGCTGTGACCGGAGAACACCAGCATCCTGAATAGTCCGCCGCAGACCTGTTTCGGCTTAACCTTCAGTGAATCAGTTTCCAGCTGTTCATCGATGAAGGAATAGCTGCGGGGGGTTTCCGCGAGAACCAGGAGACGGTCACCGGGTCTGTAAACCGTTTCAGAGGACGGGTTCAGGATTACCCTTCCACCCTTCTGTATTCCCGCGACCACTCCTCCCCGGCAGCGCTTTGCTATGCCGTCGAAGGAGGAACCCTCCAGAAAGGGCCATTCCCTTATGTAGAACTCGTTCCCCGCGAAGCTGAGTATTTCCTTGTAAACGGCACTCAGCCCGGGCTGTCTGCATATCTGTACCAGAAGACGCATTATGACATCACGGGAGGGAACCCAGCGCACATCTTCGCTTACGATGTTCGCCACCTGACCCAGTTTCCTGTTCTGTATCTCGCACACCGCACCCTGTGGCATTCTGTCACATAGCGCCCTTACCGCTATGAGGGTCTTCAGCACCGCACCGTCGTCTTCCCCACCACAACGAACCCCGGCAGGTGTCAAAGCCCGCCAGCCTCAGGGAATCTATGTCGGTGGTGTTGCCGCTGCGGCATATCACCTCGGGTATGACCCTGCGCCCGGTGCGCTGGGAAAGTGTATCCTCCATCTCCTCCCGAGTGGAACCGGAGAACATCACTATGCTTTTTCTGTCGCCCCTGGGCAGTTCCCTGCGGGACTCGATGAGCTCCCGAACCACTTCATAAAGCCTGTCGCCGCCGCCGCAGACTATCAGATGGTCCTTCTCGACGATCGGGGAACGGCCTTTTTTTCAGTGACTCCAGCCGCTCTGTTATCTTTGAGGAAAGAATGCCTATCAGGAGGGAAAGGATCATTATCCCGGAGATGGTAACGAACACCCCAACCGCCGCGGTATGGGTGTCGTACCTGTTGTCACCTATGAAGGTGCCCTGGTCAAGGAGTCGGGTGAATGACCACCAGAAGGTGTTTTCAGAGTACTCGTCGGAAAAGTGGCCGTCCACAAGTATCATTCCAGCGGTGATCACCGCTGCGGACATAACAACGAGAAACAGTATCTGCCAGAGCGGATTGCGCACGAGAATATCGTTGAGGTAGTACTGGAACCGCCTGCGGAAGTATTTCAGCGCCATGAACCCCTCCTTAAGGTATCAGGTGATATAATTACACAGGACTCAATCGGAAAAGGGATGTGATGACGAACAGTTTTGCGGGCATGGTGGCGGTACTTGCCGAAAAGGCGGGAAGCATTCTCACGGAGTTTTCCAGAAGGGGCTTTTCAGTGGAGAACAAGGAGGGAATGGAATGGGTAACCGAAGCAGACTACAGGGCGGAGGATTTCCTCAGGGATGAGCTGACCTCCCTTCTTCCCGGCTCGGCCTTCATAGGCGAGGAAAGCTGGAACGGCGAGTACCCTTCGCCTCCCATGTGGATAGTTGACCCCCTCGACGGCACCAACAACTTCGCCTCGGGGATACCTTTCTACTGCGTTTCCATAGCCCTGGCCGACGCAGAAGGGCTTTCCCTGGGCTGCATACACGATCCGGTTCACCGGGAGACCTTCATGGCCCTTCGGGGTGGAGGCGCCTGGCTGAACGGGAAACCCATGGCAGTTTCAGGGGCAAAGGATCTTTCCCGAGTTATCCTCGCAACGGGCTTCCCCTATTCCCGCACGGAAAATGACCTTACCTTTGACATCGGCGTTCTGAAAGCATTTCTGGGCAGGGCCAGGGGGATCAGAAGGTGCGGTTCCGCCGCCCTGGACCTGGCATACACCGCGGCGGGAAGGCTGGGGGGGTTCTGGGAACAGAAGCTTAACCCCTGGGACATGGCCGCCGGGGTTCTTCTTGTCAGGGAAGCCGGGGGGACCGTTACCGGATTCAGGGAGACATCCTGGACCCTCTCCTCAGGGGGCGTTCAGTGCTCCTGCCCCGGGGTCTGGAATGATTTCAGCGGCATAATAATGAAAAGCGCCCCCGGTGAAGGGGGCGCGGTTCACTGAAAGCCGTCTAGAAGCCCAGGTTGGCCCCGGCGAAGTAGGAAACAATCGCGTCGCCTGCGTCGTCGCCGAAGGGCTTTGAAAGCCTGACCTCTCCGAAGGCGGAGACAGGCATTCCAAGGGGCTGGAAGGTTAATCCTACAACTCCCTCGGCGGAGGGAAAGATATGATCGTAGGGGTCGATGGCCGGTTCACCGGTTGACTGCTGCTCCAGCAATCCCAGCATGGCGTCGGCATCGCTGACCACGAAGTGAAGACCGCCTCCGCCTCCCACATAGGGCTTGAAGGGAGTAGGGCCCAGGGGGATGTCGGCCCTGAGAAGGCCCGCGAGGCCAAGGTTGTGATAGGTGGCGGTGTAGTCGCTGATCATGTCCGCTTCCGAGGGAACGGTCCAGCCCAGCTCGTTCTCGAGATAGTTCCTGAGGTCGTCGATGTTGCCGCTGTAGTCGTAGTTGTACTCATCCTTCAGGTAGTTGGAGAGGTAGTTCTCCATCGAAACATCGGACTCGGTGCTGGTGTAGGTTCCGCTTACCTCAAGGCCGAGCATGGGCATCAGGGGAAACAGCATCTGACCACCGAATATTGCTCCGTCGGCGCTGAGGCCGGTGAAGGGTCGTCGGCGGTGGTGTAGCCCACCCTGCCTCCGAACTTCGGCCCGGCGAAGGCCGCCAGGGTCAGAACGAGTACCCCAAAAACAGCTATTCTCATTTTCCGTTCTCCTTTCTGTTACAGGGGGGATTATTCAATTCGGGAACTCCCAGGTCAACAGTCTGTATTGACTTGCAGGACGTTACACATGATTATACATGTAATCGCTCAAGGTACATACTTGTGCTCCCTGCGCCTTTATTTTATAAGCTGAAAGGAGAATGCTACAGCATGAAGAACGCTTTTCTCTTGGCTGTTGCTCTGGTAACAGCATCATTCGCCCTTAACGGGAACTTCGACTGGCAGTCATTCGGCGGCCAGCCCGGAGACCCCTGCCAGGTGGATCTTGTTGAATCCGACGCCGGCCACATTGTCGTGGACATCACCGTTCCGGGTTTCTGGCTAGGCAAACCGCTGCCGGAGGAACCACCTGGGACACCATCGTGCTTCCGGAATACTCCACCCAGACCGAAGTGGGCATGCCCGAGGTTCCCACGGTTCCACAGATGTTCGCTCTTCCCTTTGGAAGCCAACCTGTGGTTACCATCGAGGATGTCGGTTACACAACCTACTCCGGCATCAACCTGGTTCCCGTCCAGACCCCTGAGATCGACATGCCCCACAACCCCTACCCCTTCAGGAAGGATCAGGCTGTCTACGACACCAACTCCTTCTTCCCGGGCCAGTGGGCCGAAACCGCAAGCCCCGCCGTATGGGGCGGCATCAACACCGACCGCCTTCAGTTCAACCCCTTCAGATACAACCCCGTAACCGGTGAACTCATGGCGGCCAGAACCATCCGTGTAAGGATCGATTTCCAGGGGAATATGGATGCCCTTGCCTTCTCCTCCACTGAAACGGTGAGGAACGGCGCCTCCAGGATGCTGATCAACTACGACCTGGTCCAGGACGCGGCCTCTGCCCCCACCGACGCCGACGCCGCCGAGTATGTTTTCGTTACCACCAGCGCCAACCTTGCCGCCATCACTCCCCTTGTGGAGTTCTACCAGGGCGTCGGTTATGAGACCGCCGTGGTTACCCTTCCCAGCGGCTCCTCCTCCGGAACGATCAAAGCGGCCATTGGCGACTACTACGACACATCAATGACCCGTTTCGCCCTGATCGCCGGCGACCACGCCGCCCTTCCCAGTTACAACTACGGCTCCTTCGTTGGCGATTACTGGTATGCCTGCATGGTGGGCACCGATCTCGTCCCCGAGATAGCGGTGGGTCGTCTCACCGGAAACGCCTCACAGATCGAGCTTCAGGTTTCCAAGATAATCGACGGCTACTACCAGTACGCCTTCGACGACTCCAGAACCACAGGAATTATTCCCAGCACAACCGTACTCGCCGCCCACCAGGAGCAGTACCCGGGCAAGTACACCCAGTGCTGCAACGAGATAGCCGCGGCAAGCTACGCCACCGACATGACCTTCTTCAAGATCTACCCCCCCGAGGGCGGAACCAACACCATGGTGGAGGACTGGTTCAACGACGGCATCGGTTCCATAGGCTACAGGGGCCACGGCGATGTCACCATCTGGTCCTGGAGCGCACCTGGATACTGGTCTAAAACAAACATCCAGAACCTCACCAACGAGTTCCTTCCTCCGGTATGGACAATCGCCTGCCTCTGCGGTGAATACCAGAGCGGCAGCGAGTGCCTTGCGGAAAGCTTCGCCTGGGATGAGCACGGCGCCAGCGGCAACCTGGCCGCCAACGACCCCAGCTACACCATACCCAACCACGACTACATGAAGCAGATCTACCTTAAGGTATACGACGAAGGCGTTTACAACATGATGGAGGCCATCAACGAGGCCACCGTTGAGACCATCAACATCCACGGTTCCCTCGGTGAGACCAACGCTAAGATGTACATCTGGTTCGGCGACCCCGCCATGGAGCTGTTCACCAACGACACCACGAACCCCAAGCCTCTGTCCATCAGCACCGATCCCGGAATGGTCAACCCCGGCTCACAGACCATAACCGTAACCGTCACAAGCCAGGGCTCCCCTGTCAGCGGTGCAACCGTGGGCCTCTCCGACGGCATCGAAGGCATGGACGGCGGAACCTTCTTTGAAACCCAGACCACCAATGGCAGCGGTGAGGCGGTTTTCAGTGTGAACGTCTCCTCCTCGGCCACACACCTCTACACCGGGGCCAGGCTTCACAACTACAACCCCGACAGCCACATGATCGATGTCTATCCCTCCGAGGTCGACGACACCGTCGCCGGAGTGGAAACCTTCACACTGGGCATCACCGCCGCTGTTAACCCCATAGTAGGCAGCTCCGCCCTCAACTTCTCCACACCGGTGGAAGGACACGCCACGGTACAGGTATTCGACCTTGCCGGCCGTTCAGTCCAGACCCTTGTGAACGAAGAGGTAGGAGCGGGCAGCCACTCGGTTAACTGGACACCGGGCGAAGTAGCCAGCGGTGTTTACTTCATAAGGCTCACAACTCCCTCGGGAACCGTTTCCACACAGGCAATGGTTCTCAGGTAGTCGTACATCCTTCATTCTCTCCCCGGGGGCGGCAACAGCCGCCCCCTTTCTTCTGGCGGGTGTAATTATCATTGAAAATCCTGCCTTGACTTCCGGATTTTCAATGATCTTCCCGGGTCCCATGCAGAACCCTCCCCCCATATGTGCCCCTCCGGAAACGGTTTCCGGACTCCTGCCCCCTTGACCTGCCGGGGGCCCGTCCTTCATAATAGCGGGCTGCTTGCCCCGAACACCGATTCGGGGACGACGCGACTGAAATGATTGTCGCCGGCCCGAAAGCAGAGCGCGTGGCGCTGGAACCCCCGGGTTCCTTATCATGACTGTTCTGTCAGTCTCCTTTCGGGCACGGTGTTTGTTCCACACCAACAGGGCCGGAAGGAGGCTTTGTTAATTGCGTAATTACGAAACGGTACTTATCTGGAAATCCAGCCTTTCTGAAGCTGAGCTGAAGAAGGAAACTGGAAAGGTTCAGGAATCGTAACCGGCGGAGAGGGAGAACTTCTCGGCTTCGACGACTGGGCCGCCGTCAGCTTGCATACCCCATTCTCAAGGAAACCGAGGGAGTTTATCACCTGGTTCACTGGAACGGTGAGACCCGATAAAGGACGCCATCGATAAAATGCTGCGGATAAACGACAACTGTCTCCGCCACCTCACCCTCAGACAGGACAGAAACACAAGAATGGGTTCCTCTGACAAACCACAGACCCACCAGGACGGTGAATGACAGTGGATCTGAGAATGCCCAGCATCAACAAGATCCTGATCTCCGGCAACCTCACCGACGACCCCAGAACCAACATCCTGGAGAACGGAACCCATGTTGCCAATTTCAGGATGGCAAGCAACCAGAGATACAAGGCCCGGGACGGCGAATGGAAGGACAAGACCTGTTTCGTGGATGTGGTAACCTGGCGCCAGCTGGCGGAAAGGGTTGCCAGCCGCCTCCACAAGGGAAGCCCCGTAATGGTGGAGGGCGAGCTGCAGTACACCCAGTGGAACGCCCAGGACGGCACCAAGCGCAGCCGGGTTGAGATCCTCGCCCGTAGCGTACAGATGCTGGAGAAGACCGGAGACTCCGGATCAAGACCATCCTACGGTGACGACCCCGACGAGTCCCCCAGACGCGAGGCCTCCGATGAGCCCGACTACACCGACGACATTCCGTTCTAGGGAAAGCTGAAATGGATCTTCAGAGGGAACTTCCCGGCCTCAACTACGCAGCGCTGACCGGGGTGATTAAGAAGCGAAGGGGGATAAACCTCACCCGCACCGGAATTCCGGTCATTCACCTCATTATCGAGAACACAGTTGAGCCATGGTTCGAGGAAAGCAAACCCCGAACCTGCGAGATCAGCGTGGATATCTGGGGCAGGCTTGCCTCGGTCCACGACGAAGGGCTGAAGATCGGGGCGGGGATCTTCGCCGAGGGAGTCCTTGTTCACAGAGAGGTCGTAGACATAGCCGGCGGAGTCCATTTTCAGAACGTTCTGAAGGCCCGTCGCATACAGATAATCGCACCCATCAGAGAAAGGAAGGCTTAAATGCCTGGCCGTAAAGTGAGAAAGGGAGTCAAGAAGCTCACCAGAAAAAGAAGTGTCGCTTCTGCATGAACCCCACCATGGAAATAACATACAAGAACGAGAAAATGGTCCAGCGCTACATAAGCGACCGGGGCAAGATCGTTGCCAAGCGTGTTAGCGGCAACTGCGCCAAGCACCAGAGAATGGTTGCCCGGGAGCTGAAGATAGCCCGCTTCCTGGCCCTGGCCCCTTACATCAGAGAACACTACAGGTAGAGATCAATGGCAGGGGAGAGAAACCGGGGAAGCATGTTCATGTGGGGAGGGCTCGCCCTGATCACAGGACTGCCCTTCCTTGCCGCAGGGGTATCCGCTTTCCTGCTCTCGGGAAGGCTGAACAGGGGATTGCCCCTTACCGCTGTCATTCTCTTCTCGGTATGGTTCGTCACCGGTTTCCACGGGGCCGGTGTGGCGGCTGTCTGCTCGGTTGCCGCGGCTGTTTCCGCCGGTTCAGGGTCTTCACTCATGAAGACAATCTACTTGACCGCCGGACTCACCCTCCTTGCGGGAGGACTTCTCTCCCTGGGTTTTCGGGATTCATGAACATAGGTGAATCCGAACTGGAACCCTCCGGGAGGTTTATCTGTCAGCGGGAATGGAACCGGCCACCATCGACCATGTCTTCAACCTGATTCTATACTATTCCCCGGGTATAGGCGCCGCTCAGCTCACCGTGGGCGCCGTCGCCGCAGTTCTGTTCTTCAGGTCCCTTCCGGGAAGGGGAAGTACTCTCCCGGGACTCCGGGGAACGAAGAGGTTCAGAATGCACTGGGGGGTGGCCTGGATACCCATTCTCTGCCTGGCGGCGGTTGCCATGTCAAGAACGACATCCCTGCCGGACCTTTTGTGCGGGTGGCGGGGAACCTGCTTCTTTTCATGGCCCTTCCCTATACGGTGGAGGGATTTCAGGTTGCCGTCCACTGGGCAAAGGGCATTCCAGGAATGCTGGTGCTCCTGGCGGTGAGTGCCATCTTCGCAACACCGCTTGTGGTGGGCGGAGTGCTGCTGACGGGAATACTCGACACCTGGTTCGACTACAGAAACAAAATAGACCAAAGGATCGAAAGGACTGAAAATGAAGATTCTTCTGATAAAGACCGTTGACTCCCTGGGCACCGCCGGGGAAGTGGTCAGCGTCGCTCCGGGCTACGCGCGGAACTACCTGTTCCCGAATAAGCTGGCCGTTCAGGCCACCCCCGGCTCCATGAAAATGGCAGACGCCCTTAAGGCGGCTGCCGCCGCGAAGACCCAGGAGGAGAACAAGGCTGCTGAAGCCCTGGCCGCCAGGCTCAAGGACACTGTCCTCTCCTTCTCCGCAACCGCCGACGAGAATGGACAGCTCTACGGAGGAATAGGCGAAAGGGAGATAGCCTCCGCCCTTGCGGAAAAGGATTTCCAGATAGACAGGAACCAGGTGCTGCTGCCGGCGCATATCAAGGCGGTTGGGGAGCATCAGGTGGAGATAAAGGTACACGGGGATATCCGTCAGAACGTAACCGTGAAGGTGGAGGCTCAGGAATAGTGCTTCTTCTCGCCGTTGAAACCTCATGTGACGACTCCGCGGCTGCGGTTCTCGACGGCGACGGAAGGGTACTCTTCGAGCTTATCCACACACAGGCTGACCACAGCGCCCATGGAGGGGTGGTTCCGGAAATAGCCTCCAGGCTCCACATGGCTGTCCTTCCCGAACTCATCGGGGAAGTGCTGGAAAGATCCGGCACTTCCCCGAAGGACATGGACGCCTTCGCCGCCACCGCCGGGCCCGGCCTGACAGGGTCACTGCTTGTGGGCATCTCATACACAAGCGCCCTGTCCTTCGCACTGAACAGGCCATTTCTGGGGATCAACCATCTTTCCGCACATCTTCACATCCACTACGGAAGCGGTGTAGAGTTCCCCGCCACGGCCCTGCTTGCAAGCGGCGGGCACACCATGATCTTTCACATGACCTCCTGGGAACACTGCGTCCTTCTGGGAACCACCAGGGACGACGCCTCCGGAGAGGCCTTCGACAAGACCGCAAAACTCATGGACCTGGGATACCCCGGCGGTAAGATAATCGACCAGCTTGCGGAAACCGGCGATCCCTGCTCCGTTCCCCTGCCCTCCCCCCTTGGCAACAGAAGGAACCCCGAATTCAGCTTCAGTGGACTTAAGACCGCCGTCCGCCTGGCCTGGGAATCCGGTGAGGTCTCCAGGGAGGACCTTGCCGCTTCCTTCAGGAAGACCGTCTGTGATTTGCTTGTTAGCAAGACCCTCTACCAGGCGGTCAGACACCGGTCCAGATCCGTGCTGGTTGCAGGGGGGGTTTCCGCCAACAGTCTTCTTCGAAGGGAATTCAAGACCCAGTGCGATCAAAGGGACCTTAACCTCTTCATTCCTCCCATGCCCCACACAATGGACAACGCTGTCATGGTGGGCAGGGCGGCCCTTTCCGTTCTGAACACCAACCCCGATGCCCGTTCACCGCTTTCCTGCAATGCCTTTGCCAGGTGGGGCGGGACCTCCCTTTCTCCACTTTCCTGCTGACACAGGATTTCCCATTCACTATCTTTGTATTCGTCTCATCCATACGGGGGATTCATGGAAGCGGGCACCGATGTAGTTGAGCATGCCAGATTCGTCCGGTCCATCACCGGAAGGGGCGGAAGGCTCAGGGAAAGGCTGTTCACCTCCGGCGAGCTTCACAGGTTTTCCTCCCCCCTGGAACTCGCAATGGTGTTTTCCCTGAAGGAATCCCTGGCAAAGGCCCTGGGTTCAGGTTTTGACAAGAGCCTTTCATGGCAAGACATAGACGTGAGTTTCACAGAAGCGGGTCCCAGGGCCAGGCTTACCGGCGGCGCTCTGAAGCTTGCCGCCGGACGGGAGATCATTCTTTCGGCAACCCGTTGCGAAGAAAGAACATATACCTGCGCTCTTCTTTCAGAAAGGAAATGAAATGGCATTCTGGCTGACTCCACCGGAGATATCCGACCTGGACAGGAGCACGATCAACTCCGGCACACCGGGCCTGGTTCTCATGGAAAGGGCGGGTAATGCCGTTGCTGAAGCGGTTTTTGGAATGGTATCCCCCGGCGGGGGAGTGGTGATTGTTTATGCGGGTCCGGGCAACAACGGTGGAGACGGCTTCACCGCGGCCAGGATACTCATGGAGAAGGGATACACAGTTATAGTCCGGCCCTCCTTCGGTCCTTCAGGGAAGATAACCGATGACTGCAGGGTGAACATGGATAGGTTCATCTTCAACGGGGGACGGATATCCCATGAGCCGCAGGGTTCCGCGGCGGTTGCGGTGGACGCCCTTCTCGGCGTTGGATTCACCGGGAATCTCCGGGGGGCACCCTTGACCTCGCGGTGGAGTGCGCCGGCCTGGGCTGCCCGGTGGTTTCGGTGGACATTCCCACCGGGGTGGATGGCCTTACTGGAAAATGCGACCCCTCGGCGGTAAAGGCTGATGTAACCATTACTTTCGCCGCACCGAAGCTGGGTCTTCTCATACCTCCCGGGTGCGGTATGTGCGGATCTCTGCTCCTGAAGGATATCGGAATTCACATACCCCGGAACAATCTTCGAAGGGTAATGGATATGCCCATCGCCAGGGAGCTGCTTCCAAACAGACCGGTAGACAGCCACAAGGGCACCTTCGGCCGTGTTCTGATACTTGCCGGCTCGGAAAAAATGCCCGGTGCTCCAATGATGGCTTCCCTGGGCGCCCTCCGCTCTGGCTGCGGTCTTGTGGAAATGTGCGTTCCCCTGCCGGCATCTCCGGCGGTGGCGGGCAGAATTCCCGAGGCACTGTCCACCTATTTCCTTCCCGGGGACGTGACCTCGCTGCCGGATCCCGGCGGGTTCTCAGTGGTCCTGGTCGGACCGGGCATGGGAGCAGACGCCGGAACGGAAAGGGTTCTCAGGCACATACTGGGAACCTGGAAAATTCCCCTGGTGCTGGACGCCGATGCCCTTAACGTCATAGACTCAAATCTGGCGGACATGCTGCGGAAATATCCCGGGGAAACCGTCATCACCCCACATCCCGGGGAGCTGAAAAGGCTCACCGGCTGCGGAGACGACCTCAACGCCAGGTTTTCCGCTGCGGAGAAAACCGCAAAGGCCCTTGGTATCTCCGTACTGATCAAGGGCAAGCCCTCTCAGATCTTTTCCGAAGAGGGTTACAGGACCCTTATTCCCACGGGCAACCACGGCCTGGCCACCGGTGGAACCGGCGATATCCTCGCGGGTATGGTGGCGGGTTTCATGGCCCAGGGGTGCCCGGGATACGACTCCCTGTGTCTGGCATCCTACATTCACGGCCTGACATCGGAAGTCCTGTCAGCCTCCATTTCTCCCAGGTCCATCATTCCCGGGGATCTGGCCCGGGGGATCGGTGGAGCCATTCGCATGATCGAGGCGGGGAAACACGACAACCTTCTCTCTGGAAATCCCTACTGGACTCGGAGGGAACAATTGTGAAGATTAAGACCTGGTCTGTACAATTTTACATACAAGTTTACACGGAGGGATCGGTGCTAAATTGAAAACTGTCAAAGAGCGACTTGAACAGCTCAAGCTGCTTGTTTCAACAAGATCCGTATCAAGGGCTTCAAGCAACTGGGCCACCTACAGGACCGACACAGACCCTTCCACGGTGACGGACAAACTGGACCTTATCGGAAAGGTCTCATCCCTTACCGGGAAGGTTAAGGAGGTAATACTGCACTGCCCGGCGGACATCCGCGAAAAGGAAGACGCCCCGGCAGTTCTTGCATCCCTTGAGAAGAACGGCCTCACCGCCGCAACGGTCATTGCCGACCTTCACCTGCCCAGGAAACGGGGAGTGCTGAACCACAGGCTTATGTTCGGAACCCTTACATCACCCTATCCTGAGATCAGGGTGGCCTCCATCAACCAGGTCATATCCACACTGCAGGTAATGAGGGATGTCAAATGCAGGCAGCTGGGTCTGTGGATACCCGACGGCATGGACTCCCCGGGGGAAAAGAACACAGTGGAGATGCTTGACAGCATACTCAAAGGCCTCCGCCAGATAGGAATGAAGGTCCGAAAAAGCGAAAGCATGCTCCTCGGTTTCAGGCCCTATGGCCCCTCCTTCTGCAACACAGCGGTACCGGACTGGGGAACCGCCGGGTGGCTGTGCAGGGAAACGGTAAACTCCAGCAGACTCCTCCTTGACACAGCGTCACTGCTTCCCGGCGAAAGCCTGGAGTCGATTACCATCGCCCTCCTTCACCAGAAGATGCTGGGCCGCCTGGCAATTTCCGACAACAAGCTGGGAATGGGCGCCCTTCCTGCGGGTTCCCTTGATGCCGGGGCTCTTTTCAGGCTCTTCCTTAACCTGTTGATGGCCGAGGAAGCCGGTCTGTGCACCCTGGCGGATACCGGAATAGAACTCAGGATCGATTCCAGGGTAGGCTCTCCTGTGGAGAACCTGCTCACCGCGATAGAGAACACACAGCACGCCCTGGCCAGGGCTGCCCTTGTGGACCTTAAGGAGCTTAAGAAGGTTCAGGGCAAGCCGGATGTCACCGGTGCCAACAGGCTCCTGCGGGACGCCTTCGTTACCGATGTAAGACCGGTGGTGGAATCCTGGAGGAAGGACGCCGGCCTTCCTGAAGATCCCTTCGCCGAGCTTTAGGAAAGCTTGTCTCCCGGGGCGGCTGAATGCCGCCCCCTTTCCGTTACACAGATGTTATAATAGTCTACTATGTTTTATTTAGTAATTATACTGTTTCAGGGTTTGCTTCCCTGTTATTCCGTATCCGTTGACCCCGGGGAACTTGCATGGATGGAAGAGAATCTCCAGGAGGACATTCAAATCCCCGCCACCGTTTCCCTGGGGCCCCTTACCGCCCAGGGGACGCTGGCCTTCCGTGGGGGCACCAGCCTCTTCTGCGCAAAGAAGAGCTGGCACATACGCCTCGAGGAAGACGACATCTTCCCCCATGGGGGCCACATCCTTCTCAATGCTCAGTACCGCGACCCCTCCCTCATGAGGAACACTCTGGGCATGGCTGTTACGGCAGCCATGGGCTTTCCCGCCCCGGAAACGGAGTTCGTGACCCTCAGAATCAACGGGGAGAACATGGGGGTTTACGAGCGGGTGGAGAGGATCGACCGAAGGTTCTACCAGAGGAACGGCCTCGACTTCGGCCCCCTTTTCAAGGGGGTGGACACAATGGGCAGGCTTGTCTGCCACTTCTCCGACACTTCCGGGATCGTAGGACTTGAGCCTAAGGTGGACAGCGAACCCTACACCGGCGAGATCATTGAACTCATCGAAGCCTGCTTCAGGGGTGATGTCTCATCCCTGGAGACAGACGAGTTCCTGGCGGCATTCGCGGTGAACACAGCTATCTCAGACCGCGATGGGATCATAAAGAACTTCTATCTTCATGAATACATGGGGGTCTGGCACTACTACCCCTGGGACCGCGACGCCACATTCGGCAACAGCTGGAAGGGGGAGTACGATCCGGACTGGACCGACTTTCCCAGCATGAATGACATCGGTTACTTCGGGGCATCCGGAGCCCTGCTGTCATCCTGTGAAAATGTCAGCCTTCTCAATGAATACATCGAGGAAGCCGCCCGGGTGATGGCCGAAGACCTCCCGGGGATGGTGGACTCCATCAGGCTTCACATCCGGAACGATCTGGCGGAGGACCCATACTATTCCTACTCCGCCGGTCAGTTCGATTCCCTCTGCGCGGTTCTCTCCCTGGACATCCAGGAGAGGGCCTCCTTCCTTCAGGGAGTCTATCTGGAAAGTGAAGCCCCCGTTGTTGATCAGCTGGTGATATCCCAATGTCTTGATATGTCCGATCAAATCCATGTTACCCTTGGGCTGAAGGGCCCCGGGGTTGAGGCGGTGGTTCTCCTTGCCTCCTTCGACGGCACACACGAGGAGTGGCACAATATGGTGTTCGACCACGGGGAGGGGGTCTGGCGAAAAACCCTTGAGGTTCCTCCGGGAACATACTCCGTGAGCATGGCCTTAGGCCCGGTGATAAAGCCGGGAAACATGGCGATGTTCTATCCCTCCTGGGCCCTTCGAGGACATGAAGCCAGACCGGTGCCCGCCCCCGGGGCAAGGGTCTCCCTGGCGGCGCTTTCCCCGGGGCTCCTCTCCCCGGGAAGACCTGTGTGGTGCGGGGACAACCTCTGGGTGCTCCCGGTAACCAACGAAGCCTCCTTCACCCAGGACCTGAGCCTTTGTGGTTTCATGGTGGGGGATCCTCCGGGCACGGTTTTCTCCCGGAATCGATACTGATACAGCCGGGACAGACCTTCTATCTCACCAGCAACGCGGTGGAGGCCTCGAGGATATACGACGGACCCATTTACGGAGAGGCAGGAACATCCTATCCCGCCGGGACCATCCTGACCCTGAACGACCCTTCATGGAACACCCTTCGAAGCTGGTCGGTACAGCAGGGAGACTCCCTTGAACAGGAACACCCGGCCATTGTTCCCTCTGAGCTTAACTGCGGCCCGGGGGTGGACTGGATCGAGCTTTACAACAACGGCCTGGAGTCCGTTGACCTGTCCGGCTGGTATCTCATGGACGGCAACAGAAATGTTTCCATGCTGCCGGAAGACATGGTCATTCATTCCGGCCATTTCCTTGTTGCCTCCGATGACTATTCGGGGGAATACCCCGATTGCCAGCCGGTTTTCCTGAACTTAAGCCTTAACTCCGCTGCGGATTCTCTGCTTCTCTACAACAGCCTTGGTGAGCCGGTGTTCAGCATGGGCTGGAACGAAGGATGGCCCACCGCCGAAACCGGCCTTGTCTATCTGAACTCGCCCTTCTCATCCTTCCAATCTCACTGGGGATGGTCCCCGGCGGAGCCCCGGGCACCCCTGGGATGCCCAACCCAGGCTGGGCCGGCGGAGGCGGTTTCACCAGGGTAAGCCTTGTGTCCGGGAATCCCTCCTCCGGAAGCTTCAGTTTCTTCTATGAAACCTCCTCCATGCCAGCGGAGGCCATCCTCTATGACATGGCGGGAAGGGCCGTTTCCCGAATAGATCTTCCCCAGGCATCATCAGGTACCGTCCATGCGGACTTTTCCCGGTCACTTCCTTCCGGGGTCTATATTGTTTATCTAAGGTCATCAGCCGGTTGGGATTCTGTCCGGCTCACTGTTCTCACGGAGGAGTAGTTTATGAAGTACGTCACTGTGGCGCTTGTTTTCTTCGCAGCCGGGGCCATTGCCGACATAAATGTTGAGAACCCCCTCTCGGAAGAGTTCCTCGTTGGCGGTTACATCGATTTCAGATACGCCCAGTACGGGGAATACAACGCCGTCCCCTCCCGGGAGTTCTTCCTCAGACGGGCCGGTCTTGAAGCGGAAGCATCCCTAACCGACCATCTAACCGCCGAGCTCAAGGTGGAGACCAGGCCGGACCGGGTCTTTCTAAAGGATGCCTTCCTCAGGTGGGAACCGCTGAACTTCGCCGAAGCCCGATTCGGACAGTTCAAAAGGGAGACCCTTCTTGGGGAGAGCCTGAGCTCCTGGGAACTCCCTGTGTTTGACAGACCTCTTTCAGCGGACCTCCGGGAAAGCCTCACATATGGAGGCCGTGACCTGGGCATTGATGTAGAGGTTACCCTGCCGGAGATCGGCGGAGTGGAGCTGAGGGGAATAGCCGGGGTTTTTAACGGAGAGGAGAACGGCGACCAGAAGGAGGACAACGAGCTTGTCTACTCCTTCAGGGGGACCGCCGAGATCCTTTCACCGGGGATAACGCTTGGAGGATCAGCCGTTTCCCAGAGGCTGGGCACCATCGACCAGTCTGTTCCCGAGGGCTATACCCCCAGCGGAAGGCTCACCGCTTTCTCCGTGGATGTTTCCATGGAACATTCCTTCAGCAACTGGTACAGCGGATCCCTGTACGGGGAGTACACCACAGGTGACAACTGGGAATTCTGCGATGTCTTCGCCGGGGAAACCCCTCCTGAGTTCAGGGGGATATGGGGTGCTGCCACCTTCAGATATCACCCCTGGAGGGTGCAGTCCATCAGAACCCTTTCCCTCACCGTGGGTTTCGACGAGGTAAGGCAGGATACGGACATAGACAACTTCCAAAGGCGTATTTCCATCCTTGCCTCGATATATCCCAATGAAACATCCGGCTGAGATTCGGGGGATACGCAACACCGTCAGCGAGATACTTGCCGAAGTGGAGTACACCGATCTGGTGGCGGAAGCCGCTCTGAGGTTCTGATGGCCCGAACACAGGAGCATCTCCACTTCTACAGGTATGAGTTCAAGTACATAATGTCCAACGGCAGCATAGACCGCCTTACCTCCGAACTCGACCGCAATCTCAGCAGGGATGCCCACTGCAAGGCCGATGGCCACTATCCCATCCGCAGCGTTTATTTCGATTCCCCGGACATGCGCTGGTTCCACGAGAAGCGGGACGGACTTGAAAAACGCTTCAAGTACCGTCTCAGAACCTATTCACACCATGCAGGGGGCTTTGACTCTCCGCTCTTTCTGGAACTCAAGGGAAGGAACGGGGCCCTGGTGGTGAAACACAGGGTAAAACTTCTGTCCTCCGATTTCGACAAAGGGCTCTCCGGCGGCGCCTCGTGGCTGAGGAACCTGCTCTATGACAATCATTCGGGAAACAGCGTTGCTGAAAGGTTCATTGCCCAGTCCTTCAGATACAGGCTGTCCCCCAGTGTGATAACCGACTACCGCAGGGCGGCATGGGAAGACTCGTCGAACCCGGATTTCAGGGCCACCATAGACACCGCAACAACCGCCTGGCGCACCTCATGGGCCGGTTTGCCCGAGGGCATTCCCGTGGAGATATTACCCGGTGGTGGAATAGTCGAGATCAAGTTCCGCTACAGAATACCCTTCTGGTTCCAGAGGCTTGTGAGGGAAATGAGCTGGAGCAGGGTATCCTGCTCGAAGTTCCAGCGGGCGGTTGAAGGAGTTTACCTTCACCACGACGGAACCCGACTGAACCGCATGATAGAGAGGAGCCGCACTTGTCTTCACTGAACCAGTGGCTCAGCACAGGCAGCGAAATGCTTGGCTACAGCCCGGGAGAGATGATACTGAACCTGTTCATTGCCCTTGGAGCCGGGCTTGTTATTGGCCTTGTTTACAAGGCAACACACCGGGGACTTACATATTCCCAGAACTTCGTGGTTACGCTGGTTCTGATGAGCATAACCGTATGCGCGGTGATGATGGTGATAGGAAGCAACCTGGCAAGGGCCTTCGCCCTTGTGGGCGCCCTTACCATAGTGCGGTTCAGAACTGTGATAAAGGACACAAGGGATACGGCATTCGTTTTCTTCGCCCTCACCGAAGGAATAGCATCGGGAACGGGCAACTACCTTCTTACAGTGTTTTCCACCATTTTCATCAGCGCCGTTGCCATCATGCTTTACAAGACCAACTTCGGGGCCTACATGAGGAGCGAGTATGTGCTCCGATTCCGCTTCGACAGGGACTCCGGCGTGGAAGCCATCTATACGAAACTCATAGGAGAAAAGACCTCCCGCTCCACCCTGATACACATCGAGCCCTCCGGGGAGGGGCAGTTCCTGATCCTCTCATACGACATTACATTGAAACGGGGAGTCAACGCCGGCGGTCTGGTCTCCACTCTGGAGAGAACCGCCGGCATAGACAGGGTTAGCCTGGTGAGCTCCATGGAGGACAGCGAGTTCTAATCGGCTAGGGAGTTTTCTCCGCCGGGGGTTCCCCAGCACACCGCATCACCGTTCTCCTTCGGTGTGGGATTAGCGTAGTCCTCAGAAGGCTGCCAGTTTGATTCTTCATTGGGACCCCTCAGATCGATCCTTTCAAGGGAGGCTCCATCGCCGTCGGCCCTGGAGGAACCCGATTCGTCGACACCCCAGCTGTCGCTGTAGCTCAGGTACTCAAGCACCCTGCCATCGTTTGCATAGAGAGTGATCTCGTCTCCGGAGTTGCTCAGTTTGGTCCACTGGCCGCTCCAGGGGATAACGGCTATTCCCTCCCCATAGGCGGAGCGGAAGGCTGATTCGCTGGCGCACACCACTGCATAGGAACCGGGAGGCAGGATGAAGTCTTCAAGGAAGAGCTGGTTTCCCCGGTCGGCAAGCATCATCCCCGCCACATTCACCTCTTCCCCGGTGGGGTTGCAAAGTTCTATCCATTCCATTTCGTCATCGATGCCGAGGGTCTGCCGGTCGGGGTCATACATTATCTCGCTGAGAACAATGTTCCCCTGGAGGCCGGCAAAAAGCATGGTGGTAGCAAGAAGCAGTACCATATTCGCTCCAATCTCTCTGTTATCCGTTCTATACCCCGGGAGTCACCCTTTGTTTCCTGCGGTAAACAAGGATTACGGCGGCTGCCAGGAGAAGTACGGCTATGACCGGTACGGTTACCGCAAGCACCGAGGACACCACCGCGGCGGCGTCTTCCATTGCCGAGACCGCTCCAGAGCCCCCTGCCGGTGAAGCTACCGACCTTACCGCAACTGTGGAGAGCTGAATTCCCCCGGCAACGGTTCCCCCTGCCACCGCGGCGAGGATCCACCGAAGAAGGGGAGACATCTCGCCTATCATGGAGGCGGTGAGAAGGGTTCCGGCAGCCACCGCCGCAGGTGTGGCCACTGTATCCAGAGCGTTGTTCACCACGGGAATGAAGTAGGCAACTATCTCGACCACGGTGGCAACTCCGAAGCAAAGGATGGCGGGCCAGCTTCCCAGCCAGCCGAACCCCGAGGCCGGCTCAAGGTGGCCCGCCTGAACCGCGATGCCCATTACCAGCATTGGAACGAAGACCCTGAAGCCGCAGGAGGCGCTCAGGGCCAGCCCCGCCAGCACACCGAGGACCCACTCCATGCCGGATGCCCCCTAGAGGGCTCTGCCCCGCTGGAAGGCCTGCAGGTTGACCTCCAGGGCTTTGGCCGGCACCCTTTCCCTCACAGCGTCGAGCCAGTGTTCTTCCGGTATCTCCGGAAGCTCCTTCGATGCGGCACCCAGAAGGATGACATTGACGACCCTCATGTTTTTCAGCTCCCTGGCGATGTCCAGCACGGGCATCATCAGGCATGGAACACCAATTTTCTCAATGATGCCGTTGACATCGGGATACTCCGCCTGACCCGTGTTGACTGTCATCGGGTCTATGCGAAGGTCGCAGGCTATCAGCTTACCCCCGGGCGAAAGGTATTCAGCCCAGCGGAGGGCTTCCATTTTCTCCATTGCGAGGACTATGTCCGCGGCACCCTTTTCAACGAGGACGCTGCAGACCTTTTCCCCGAAGCGGACATGGCTGGATACCGATCCGCCCCTCTGGGCCATTCCGTGAACCTCGCTCTTCTTCACATCGAACCCGGCGCGCCAGGCGGCGCTGCAGAGAACCTCGCTTGCCAGGAGGATCCCCTGACCCCCGGTTCCGCATATGATCACGTTCTTGACGCCTTTCAATCAGATCACCCCCTCAAGGTCCTTTGACAGGGCATCTTTGGGACACACCTGAACGCAAAGGTTGCAGTTCGGCCAGCAGAGCATCTCGTTGATGACCGGTATGTTCTTTTCGCTGTCCCAGCTGATGGCCGGGCATCCCAGCTTCAGGCAGAGTTTGCAGTGTATGCACTTATCGGGATGGTGCTCAGCAACGGTTCTGCGCTTCGGCCTGTAGGCCATGATGCATGGCCTTCTGGTTATTATCACGCTGAGGTCTTCCCTGGCCATTTCCATCTCCAGGACCCTCCTCATTTCCGGCAGATCGTGGGGGTCCACCGTGGTCACATGCTCCACTCCGCAGGCCCGGACCATTCTTTCTATGTCCAGCACCGGTGCCGGATTACCCCTGAGGGTCTTGCCTGTTGTGGGGTTCTCCTGCCCTCCGGTCATGGCTGTGAGGCTGTTATCCATTACCATAACCGTTCCGGTGTTTCCATTGTAAACCATGTCTATCAGGCCGGTTATGCCTGAATGAACGAAGGTGGATTCACCGATGGCACTTACCAGTCTGGGCATGTTTTCGCTTCCAAGGGCCTTTTCGATCCCGGCGAGAACCCCAATTGCCGCTCCCATGCAAACCACGGTTTCAAGGGCATTGTAAGGGGGCATGAGACCCAGTGTATAGCAGCCAATATCCCCGGTGGAACTGGCCTTCAGTTTGGATAGGGAGTGGAAGGCGCCCTGTGGGGACAGCCGGGGCAAAGGGCAGGCGGTCTGCCGGGGAGTTCCACCGGCGGATAGGTAAGGGGAAGCTGTTCGCCGTTCTTTACTCCCTTTCTCACTTTTTCCGGGTTCAGCTCTCCCTCGATGGGTATTACATCGCTTCCCTTGCCGTCAACAAGGAACCGTGACCGGATGCGCTCCTCCAGATAGGGGTCTCCCTCTTCCACGAACATTACTTTGTCCACCCTGGAGATGAAGTCCTCTATAAGCTTCCAGGGAAGGGGGTTGGTCATGCCCAGCTTCAAAACACTGGCTTCGGGATGAACTTCCTTTACGTACTGGTAGCTTATGCCGCTTGTGATGATGCCCAGGGAGCGGTCCCCCAATTCCACCCTGTTCAACGGGCTTTCAGCCCCCCAGACCTCGAGATCCAGCAGCCTTTTTTCCACCCTGGTGTGCATTTTTCTGCCGTTTGCCGGAATGGGTACCCTTTTGGCGATATCTTTTTTTATAGCCCTTTACGGCTATTTCAGCCCGGGGACCGACATTAACCAGGCTCTTGGAATGGCATACCCTGGTGGTGACCCTGAGCAGGACCGGGGTGTCGAATTTTTCGCTTATCTCCAGGCTGCTCCGGTGAAGTCCTTGGCCTCCTGGCTGTCGGAGGGCTCCAGTATTACAACCTTGGCCGCCCTGCCCATGAGGCGGTTGTCCTGCTCGTTCTGGGAGGAGTGCAGGCCCGGGTCGTCGGCGCTTACCACCACTATGCCACCGGTGGCCCCGATGTAGCTCAGTGTGAAAAAGGGATCCGCCGCAACATTCAGCCCCACATGCTTCATGGAGGTGAGCACCCTTGCCCCGGCGAAGGACGCCCCGGCAACCACCTCCATGCCAACCTTCTCGTTTGGGGCCCATTGGGCATCTATTTCGGTGTATTCCTCGCCGATGGTTTCCATGATCTCCGTTGAAGGTGTCCCGGGGTAGGCACTGGCGAAGTGAACGCCGTGCTCCCAGGCTCCCCGGGCGATTGCCTCGTTCCCGGAAAGGAAAAGCCTCCCGGAATCGACTTCATTAAGTTTCTTCCTCATTCACTGCCTTTCTTTATTCGTATTCCCTTACCTTCTCCACGCCGTCCAAAACCCTGATGACCCCCCTTGCCAGAGCCTCCAGCTCGGCTTCACCGGGGAACACCAGGATTCTACCCAGGTAGGAAAGGTATTCCGTGAGAATCTCGGTTATCCAGGAGTTATATGCCATGCCTCCGGTTATGACAACCGCGTCTATGTTGCCCTTGAGGGCGGCGGCCATTGCCCCGGCCTCCTTGGCCATCTGGTATGTCATTCCCCTGAGAACGCCGTCGGCCTCCTTGTCTCCGGCAACCACCTTTTCCCGGATCCTACCCACGTGCTCCTCGCCGAGATAGGCATATACTCCGCCCTGTTTCAGGAACATCTTCTTGAGCTCCCCCGGGGAGTATTCGCCGCTGAGGCAGAGCTTCATAAGGCCTGTCATGGGAAGACCGCCGGTCCTTGTGGAACTGAATGGGCCGTCGTCGTTAGCGTTGTTCGTGTCGATCATCTTTCCTTTTCGCAGGGCGTTAACGCTGATCCCGCTGCCAAGGTGCATTACCACAAGGTTCAGGCTGTCCATGGGCCGGCCAAGCTCCTCCGCGGCCTTGTAGGCCACCATCCTGATGTTAAGGGCGTGGCTGAGGCTTTTCCTGGGCAGAAGGGGGTGTCCGCTGTAGCGGGCCTCGTCTATCATTTCATCCACGCATACAGGGTCAACGAAGTAGGCGGGAACTCCTGCCTTTTCAGCAATTCCCCGGGCTATGGGGGCGCCGAGATTCGAGGGATGGTCCGCCTGGAGGGTGGTTCCCTCCCGAATGTCCTGAAGAAGCCTTTCGTTCACAGCGTATGTTCCGCTTGCAAGGGGCTTGAAGGTTCCACCCCTTCCAACCACAGCGGTGAGGTCTTCCGGTGAATACCCCCTTTTATTCAGTTCAGCCAGAACTATGTCCCTCCTGAAGTTCATCTGGTCGAAAGTGGATCCAAAGGGCTCAAGCTCCGAGGGGTCGTGATGGATGCTTTCCTCGAAAACCTGCTCATCATCCCTGAAGAGCCCCAGTTTCGTCGAGGTTCCCCCGGGATTCACCGCGAGTATCAGCCTGTCCTTCACCGTGCACCCCCGGCAACCACGGCGCAAAGGGCCAGACTGTTCAGTTTGGTGCGCGGTGTATCGGAACGGCTCAGCATTACCACCGGGGCCGCGGCGCCTGCTATTAGTCCACCCACCTCGGCATCGGTCATGTACATGAATCCCTTGGCAAAAATGTTACCACTGGCGATGTCCGGTGTTACCAGAACGTTTGCCTGGCCGGCCACCGGGCCTGTCATTTTCTTTATTTCCGCAGCGGCGGGATCCATGGCGCCATCCACCGCTACGGGGCCGATGACATCGGCACCCTGGATACCTTCCCGGGCAAGTTGCTCCCATAGAACGGTTTCAGGCATTTTGTCCGAGACAGTTTCCACCGCCGCAAGAAGAGCGATCAGCGGCCGTTCAGCCCCGAGACGGACCATTATGTCCCCGGCATTGGAGGCAATCTGCTTTGCCTGTTCAAGGTCGGGACGGATGTTCATTCCGCCGTCGGTGATGGCCACCAGTCTGTTCTGCCTTGGAACGTGAACCACCGCCACATGGCTGAGCACCCTGCCCGTGCGCAGGCCGATTTCCTTGTCCAGAATGGCTTTCTGAAAAACTGATGTCTTTATCAGACCCTTCATCAGCATTCCAGCCCTGCCTGAGCTGACCATTTCAACACCCCGCCGGGCGGCCTCTTCGGGATCGGTGCAGTCTTCCACCTGAATGTTCCCGGGAAGGTCTTTCCGCAATCCCGCAAGGGACTTTTTGACTTCCTCCAGGGGGCCGATCACAACGCTGCCGGCTAGGCCGCTTTCCGCCGCCTCGATCAATGCGGCGAGGGATGCGGGATCATGTCCCATGGGAACCGCCACCACCGTACCTGAAAGGGCCCTGGCTGCTTTCCTTATCTCCGAAAAACTTCCCAGCAAGATAAAAACCTCCGTCTCTATGGAATTGGATGTGATTTATGGGTATGATACTATGGTTGAAAACCATAACTCGAACCAGACCCCGAAGGAGCAGTTCTTGACATTTGAAGAGCTCTGGCGGCGTTCTGAAGCCGTTCTCTTCGACTTCGACGGCGTTATCGCCGACAGCGAGCCCCTTTACCGAAGCTCATGGAATATCGTTCTCCGGCGGTATGGGCACACCGTACCTGAAAAGGTCTACTGGAAGCACTGGGCATTCCTCGGCGAGGGCCTTGAGGGTGAAATGCAGCGCACCGGACTGAAGGTTCCCGATCCCTCAGCGGCGAAGGATCGGCAGAAGGAGATTTACGGGGAAATGTGCCGCCGGGGCAGAGTCCCCCTTTTCAGCGGGGCGGTGGAGGCCGTTGAAAAGGTCATGGATCATCGCCTGTGCATCGTAGCGTCCAATACCCACAGCGATCTTATAGAAGCCGTGGTAGCCGGCAGGTTCCGTAAGTTTCCCCGGGTGGTTGGTGGCGAGGGGCTTTCCCCCAAACCATCCCCTGATATTTTTCTGAAGGCCGCCGATGTACTGGGGGTTCCCCCTCCCGCTGTCTGGTGTTCGAAGATGCCGATAAGGGCATCAGGGCGGCCTCCGGGGCAGCCATGCCCTCGGTTCTGATCAGGAATCCCTACAACAGGGACTTCCCCCGGGGGAGCTTCCTGTGAACTGCCGGGTATCGATTCCCTTCCGGGACTTGTCAGGGAGCTGGAATGCTAGGCGAACTCGTTCTCTGTCATCCGCTGTATGCTCCAATATTCATGCTGATCACCGGCCTGATCCTGGCCTTCCACGGCAGAAAGACCATTCCCCTGGCCATTGGTCTATGCGCCATGGCCCTGGGCTATCTTTACGGCGGCCTTTTCCTTGCTTCCGTATCATCCGATCCGGTACTGCTCCGCTGGGCACCCTTTGCCATAGCCGTGCTCTTCACGGTGCTGGTGCTGTTCCTGTACCGCCTGGCGTTTTTCTTCGCCGGGGTCCTGATAGGGCTCTTTCTCGCTGGTTTTCTTCTTCCGGAGGCTTCCTGGATGATCATCGGCCTTGCGGCCCTTGGAACCGGAGCTATTGTTTATGTGTCAAGGAATTTTGTATTCTCGGTACTTACAGCGGTTCTTGGGGGCGCCTGACTGCCACCGGCGCGGTAAACCTTTCCGCCTGGGCCGGGGTGTATGCGGGCCCCATTGCTTACTGGTTCCTGTTTGCTGCCATTTCCCTGTTTGGTGTTTTTTATCAATTGAAGCACGGAGGTAAGTGAGTTTGTCCCATCGTCTTCTGGATTATGCCATCGTTCTGGGCGTTGTGGTGCTGCTCACGCTCCTTTTCAAGCTTTCCCGCTTTCTCCTACACCGGTTCACAGGGAGGAAGCGTCCAGCCGGCAATGAATTCAGCACCGACGACGCCCTTATATGGGGGCTCAGATTCCTTCTTTCCGGCCTGCTTCTGCTGCCCTTCGTCACTTCTCTTCTGGCCTTCGCCGACAACAATAGGCTCATAGGGGGAATGCCCCTTCATCTTGCCCTGACCGCTGTTTCGGTGGTTCTCTTCAGCTTTGCCGAGGACCTTTTCAGGGATTACAACGGATACGGAGCGGCGGACCTGAAGCCGGTATCGTGGCATACCAGACGAATTACCCCTCTGCTTCTGGCCTTCTGGATAATCGGCAGTGTGTTCCTCAGCCCCCTCTTTTATTCCGGCCTCACGGTCCTTGTTGCAGCTTTTTATGGTTTGTGCCTTCGTTTCCGCAAACCCGCCGGGATCTTCTCTAAAAATGCCTGAGCGCAATACTTCAATCCTCCACATTATCACCAAAATGGCCGTAGGCGGAGCCCAGATGAACACCCTCATAAGCTGCAGGGAGATAACCCGTATGGGTTATCCTTCCGCTGTGCTCACCGGCCCTGAGATATCCCCGGAGGGAACCTTCGATGACCTGTCGGAAAAGTACGGCATTCCGGTTTTCAGGCGCCGCACCTTATTCGCAAGCTCTCTCCCTATCACGATATCCGGGCCTTCTTCGAAATTCGCAAGATAATAGAGGATAATCGCTTTACTATTGTTCACACACACGGATCAAAGGCTAAATTCCTTGGAAGGCTTGCCGCATCCCGTGCCCGTGTTCCGGTTAAGATCGTTCAGACAGTGCACGGTTGGTCCTTCTTCGATACCATGCCTCCCCTGAAGAAGGCCTTTTTCGCATCCCTCGAGCGAATAGGCTACGGCCTGGCCCACTCAAACATAGTTGTGAGTCCCCACGACATTCGTAAGGGAGTCAACTGGGGAATAGCAAGCCGGAAGACTACCAGCTGATACGCAGCGGGGTGGAGTTCGACGCATTCATTAACAGTAGGGGACGCAGGGAACAGGCCCGGCTTGATCTGAATATCCCGCTGGAGGCCCCGGTGGTAGGAACGGTTATACGCCTCGCGCCGCAGAAGCATCCGGAGGCCATAGTCGACGTTGCCGTAAAGGTCGCCGCCGGTTTCCCGGATGTCCGCTTCGTCATAGTCGGTGATGGCCCCCTGTCCGACTACATGCGAAACTATATCAGGGAAAAGGGGCTGGACGACAACTTCATGCTTCTGGGAAGCCGAAAGGATGTCGCTGAGATCCTTCCGGCATTCGATGTTTTCCTGCTCACCTCCAGAAGTGAAGGCCTTCCAAGGGCAATGCTGGAGGCCCTGGCGGTTAGAATACCCGTGGTGGCCACCGATGTGGGAGGAATTGCCGAGCTTGTGAACGGGCTGAAGAACGGGTTTCTTTGCGCCCATGGCGATATCCAGTGCCTTTCCAGCGGCGTGATGAAGCTTCTCGAATCACCGGAACTGGGAGAGAGCCTTCTGGCAACGGTGGATCAGGACCTCAAGCCCTTCAGCGCGAAGATCATGGTGGATGAACTCTTTCAGCTCTACACTTTCCTTATGAAAAACATGTAACCGCCCGAATAACCGTTAAGGCTAAACGGGCGGGTACAAGTGCACGAAACTGTTGTTCTAGGGTGCCTCTATGGCGCTCACCGGGCAGACAGCTGCGCAGGCTCCGCAGTCGATGCAGGTGGCGGCATCGATAATGTATGGTGTTCCTTCTGAAATGGCGTCAACGGGACATTCACCGACACAGGCACCGCAGCCGATGCAGGTGTCATTGATTTTGTAGGCCATGATAACCTCCGTTTGGATTTTGGGTCTCTCTGTTTCAACCGGTATTCACCGACCCCTTATTATATTAAGAATCCGGTCCAGTTCGTCCAGCGACTGATAGTCTATCTCAAGCTTGCCCCTTCCCCCGGAGTCCCTCAGGGCTACCTTTGTTCCAAGGCACCGCTGAAGCTCCTTTTCCAGCTGGACTATCTCGGGAAGCACAGTTCTAGCCCTTTTCTTTCTGGGTGATCTGCCGGTTTTCCTTACGGCATCCTCAAGGGCTCTGACGCTATATCCCCTTGCCAGTGCAAGCTTTGCCATTCTCAGCATGGCATCCTGATCGGTAAGACCCAGTAGTGTTCGACCGTGCCCCATGGAAAGGCTGCCGCTACGGACCATTTCCTTTACCTGTTCTGGAAGCTCCATAAGCCTCTGAAAATTGGCAATTGCCGAGCGGCTTATTCCGACCTGTTTTCCCAGCTCGTCCTGGGTCATGTTGAACTCGGCGCAGAACCGTGTGAAGGCCTCTGCCTTTTCCATGGGGTTCAGATCCTGTCTCTGTATGTTCTCTATCAGCGCCAGGGCCATCATCTGCCTGTCATCGGCTTCCCTGATGAAACGGGAACCTCTGTGAGCTCCGCGAGCATGGAAGCCCTCAGCCTTCTCTCCCCCGCTATGAGCTGATAGCGCTGGTCGGCCTTTCTCAGGACCAGGGGCTGAAGGATCCCCTGCTGCCTTATGGATTCAGCCAGGGACTCCAGTTCGTTGTCGTCCCAGTCCCTTCTGGGCTGAAAGGGATTGGGGTCGATGAGACCAATGGGAACCATTGCCGGGGTACCCCCGGAGGAACCGCCTTCCACATCGGGCAGAAGAGCCTCAAGGCCCCTTCCCAGAGCTTTTTTCCGCTTCATTTCGAAATTACCTCCCTGGCAAGACTCATGTAGCTTTTCGCCCCGGAGGAATAGGCGTCATAGAGGATCACCGGCATGCCGAAACTGGGAGCCTCGCTCAGGCGGACATTCCTGGGGATCCTCGTGGTAAAAAGAAGACCTCCGAGATGCTGGTCGGCTTCTTCCTCCACCTCCCTGCTCAGCTTGAGACGCCTGTCGTACATGGTAAGGACCACGCCGAATATCTCAAGGGATCTGTTCCAGTGGGCTTTTTATTCTTTTTATTGTATCGATAAGATGGGACAAGCCCTCAAGGGCATAGTATTCACTTTGAACGGTTAGGACCACGCCGTCGGCTGCAACCAGGGCGTTCACGGTGAGAAGCCCCAGGGACGGGGGGCAGTCGATCAGTACATAGTCGTACCTTGAGAGATCCGAAGCGGTAAGGGCCTTCGCAAGGTAGAACTCTCTGTCCTCCTCCGAGGCCAGTTCTATCTCGGTGCCGGCAAGATGTCTTGATCCTCTGATGAGATGAAGACCCTCTATGTCTGTTTTCGCAACGCAAAGCTCGAATGGCTCCTCACCGGCAAGGTAGGAGTGTATTCCCCTTACATCGGCCTCCCTGCATCCCAGGCCACTGGTTGCGTTGGCCTGGGGGTCGAGGTCTATCACAAGCACGTCTTTGTCGTGAACAGCCAGGCTCGCGCCGAGGTTGATAACTGTGGTGGTTTTGCCAACGCCGCCCTTCTGATTGGCCACGGCAAGGATTCTTGTCATTCGGTACACCTTTCTCTGCTGTTTACCGGGAATGCGAATACTGCAGTATAAATCCTTTGCGGTCAAGCGGGGGCGAGGGAAGGGGGGTTGAAACCCCAATCTCCACCGGATGGGCCACCCTGGTCAGTAGAAGGGAATCCCCCGGGAAACCGAATCAACCATGAGCAACATATCCTCCGGGCTCTTCACCCCGCGGGAGGTGAAGACCGTCCCCCGGGGGAAGGGTCCCGCGTCCTCGATCCTTCCATTTATTATCTTCGCACCGATGGAGCATTCCCTGGCGGCGGTCTCAAGGAAGGCGCACCTCTTCCTTCTGGGCTCGACCATGGTCACACTGAACCCGAGAAGGGCAAGAATGAAACCGGGAAACCCGGCTCCTGTGCCAATATCCACTACGTTTTCACCCTGAATGAAGGGACCGAAGGCAACCGACTCGAGAAGGTGTCTCTCCCACAGCCTGCCCCCCTCACCGGGACCGATGAGGTTCATCCTTTTGGAACTGAGGCTGAGAAGCTCAAGAAAGGTCCGCGCCCCGGTGTAGAAGCCCGGGGGAATACTTACCCCTAGCTGCATACAGCAGGATGAGACCCATTCCTCCGACCTATGTTCCACGTGGAACATCCCGTTTCATCAGGTAGAGCATCAGGGCCTCCATGTCCGATCTTCTCACGGCGGGGATCCCCCCGGCCTCCCCCATGGTTGCCGGTCTTTTTCCGTTAAGGGCCTCCACCGCCTCTGTGCTCAGTGAACTCACAAGGGAAAAGTCTGATATTGCTTCCAGGGAAACATCATTGTACCTGGAAAGGGCGTGCTGCCTTCGTTCTGCCCTGGCGATATAGCCCTTGTATTTCATGTCAAGGATTGCCGATCGAAGGAGGGCCATATCTCTGTCCGACGAAATACCAAGAATTGGGGCCAGGTTTTCCGCACCTGTACCGGGCCTTCTTGACAGCTCAGCAGCGGAACTCTCCCCGTGACGGGTTTTCTCCATGGTGACCTTGAGCTGTTCGCATTCCCGTTCCCTCCCGCTGAAGAACCGTCTGTCAGCTCCACTCAGTGTACCCAGGGCCTCTCCAAGCCTCCATATGCGGCGGTCGGCGTTGTCCAGTCTCAGGTGAAGCCGGTTTTCCGATCTGCTGGAAAACAAGCGATAGGGTTCCTCGACCCCTGTAGAGACAAGGTCGTCTACCATGACCCCGAGGTAGCTTTCCATCCGGTCCGGCTGAGCCTCGGACAGCCCCATGGCCCTTCGGGCTGCGTTAGCGCCTGCCAGAAGCCCGGTTGCAGCGGCCTCTTCGTATCCCGATGTCCCCAGTATCTGTCCGGCGACATACACATTTTCCGTTTTCTTCAACCTCAGGGTGCCGGTGAACTCACTGGTGTCAAAGCATGTGTACTCAACTGAATACCCGTAGGCGGCAATTTCCGCATTCCGGAAGCCCGGCAGGGACCTTACCACCCTGTCCTGTATCTCCTGGGGAAGACTTGTTGACAGGCCGTTGAGATACATGATCCTTGAGGACCTTCCCAAGGGCTCCAGATGGAGCGGATGCCCTGTTCTTTCCGGGAATTTCGTTACCTTGTCCTCAAAACTGGGACAGTATCGCGGGCCCTTCCCGGTTATCCTTCCGGAGTACAATGGGGAATGCCTGAGGCTTTCCTTCACTATCCCTTCGGTGACGGGGGTTGTTCTGGTTACCCAGCATTTCTCTGTGTTCTCCACGGGGACCCCGGAACGGAGACTGAAGGAGAACCGCATTTCAGAAGGCTTCTGTTCCTCAAGTATCGAGGTGTCGACGGACCTTCTCACTATCCTCGGGGATGTTCCCGTTTTGAATCGTTTCACGTGGAACATTCTTCTGCGAATATCCTTTTCAAGGGCATCGGCGCTTATGTCTCCCCTTCTTCCGCCGGGCCAGCTTTCCTCTCCCCTGTGCAGAATTCCACCCAGGAAGGTTCCCGTGGCCAGAACAAAACCTTCTGCCAGGATTTCCCTTCCGCTCTTAAGCCTGACCCCTGTTATCCTTTCGGTGGGGCCGGTAAGGGACAGCGCCGTGTCCTCCACGACGGACACCCCGGCGGACAGAAGCTGCTTTCTCTGTTCCCTGGAATACTCCTGTACATCGGTCTGCACCCTGGGGCCCCATACCGCCGGACCCTTTTTCATGTTCAGCATTCTGAACTGCAGGGTCGTCCTGTCGGCGCTGATGGCGGTTACTCCACCCATGGCGTCAATTTCCCTTACCAGGGTTCCCTTGGCTATCCCTCCAAGGGACGGGTTACATGACATCAGGGCAATCCGCGAGGCAACTGGAGTTATCAGGGTTACACTGGCGCCTATGGATGCCGCGGCAACCGCGGCCTCCACCCTGCGTGGCCTCCCCTATTACAACTATCCTCTTCATTTTCCCACGCAGAAAACATCCAGGGCACGTTCCACCGCAAGGCTGCCCCGTTCCTTCGCGTTAAGCTCATCTGTGGCCATGGCTATAATTTCCGCGGCAAGAGCCAGATCATTCCCCTCCCATGCAGCCAGGGCCTGCTTAAGAAGATCAGCAGCCTTCCACAGTCGTCTGGCGGGGCTTCCCCCCTCGGAGGCGGTTATGAACTCCTCTATTGCCCACAGGCCTTCACCCTGGATGGTGGAAAGCCTGCGCCACCCTGGAAGGGTGGAGTCCCCGGTCTTGTCGCTGAGGGATGCCAGCTTCATTGTGGGATGGTTCGATATGATCCCACCGGGTGGTTCTTTCATTTCCGGGTCAAGCCACAGGATTCTGTCACCGGTCCTTCTGGCGGCAATGGCTATATCCAGGGCCATTCCGTCCAGCTCGTCACCTCCGGTGCCGGCGGTATCGCAGACCCGGACTGCCCTGCTCCTGATGATCACCGTTCTTTCAGCGCCGTCCCTTGTGGTTCCCGGTGTGTCGGAAACTATGGCAGCGGTTTCTCCGCAGAGGCGATTGAACAGAGTGGACTTTCCGGAGTTTACCGGGCCCATGATGAATACCCTTGGAAGGACCTCTATCCTTCCGGTTGTCTCGGCGGCCTCCTCTGCTGTGCCTATTGCCTGCTTGAGGAGGTCCTCCATGGGAACTTCACCCTCTATTCCATGCTCTTCCTCGAACTCTATCATTGCTTCTGTCCGCACCATGAGAAGATCAAGCCTGTCATTGAGGTCCTTTGCCCTGCCGGAGGATTCCAGGCTTCTGAACTGAGCGGACAGAGTCAACACGTCCATCTCTGTAAGCCTGCCGTTCAGCCAGGCCCTTCTGGTGAACTCACCGGGTTCTGCCTGTCTTGCCCCTGCCTCTATCAGACGATTGAGCACTGCGGATGGGGTTCCCGGTGAGCCGTGGCACATAAGGTCAACCATTTCCTCACCGGTATAGCTTCGTCCCACTGGCCAGGATATTGCCACGAGACGGTCGATGCCGGCAAAATCCCCCACGGAGCGCCGCATACCACGAAGCCTTCCCTCGGGGAGCCCCATTAAGGATTCCACTATCCGTGAGGCTCCCCTTCCGGAGAGCCTCACCAGTGATATTGCTGAAACGGCTTCAGGGGTGGCCTGTGCCGCTATGAGATCAGAACTGCTGTCCATTCATGGTCCTATTCATCCACCAGTTTCTTCTTTATCAGTTCCTGGTGTATGAGGGTGAGCACATTGAAGACCAGCCAGTAGAGAGTAAGACCGGAGGCGAATCTCATGAAGAGGAACATCATGAAGAATGGCATGAGATACATCATCATCTTCTGCTGCTGGGCCGCGGCCCCTGCTGAGCTGGACCCGGTGAGCTTCTGCTGAAGGAACATGAACACACCCAGCAGAAGAGCCATGAGGCCGATGCCCTCAAGGCCCATGACCTTTGTGCCAAAGGGGATCAGGATCTCCGGTCTGGAAAGATCGTTTATCCATAGAATGAATCCCGCTCCCCTGAGCTCGACCATGTTTGCAAGGACCCGGTACATCGCGAAGAACACAGGCATCTGAAGGAGCAGAGGAAGACATCCGCCAAGTGGGTTTACACCGCTTTCCTTGTACAGTTTCTGCATTTCCGTCTGCTGCTGCTTCGGATCCTTTGCGTACTTCTTCTGTATCTCCTGCATGGCGGGCTGAATCTTCTGCATCTTCTGCATGGAGACATAGCTCTTTGTGGTGAGTGGGGACAGCAGGAATTTGAGGGCAAAGGCCAGGATGATGATCCGAAGGCCCCAGTTGCCCACGAAGGAAAGGACCGAAGTAAGGAACAGGAAGATGAGCTTTCCGATCCACCTTATTATGGGCCAGCCGAAGTCTATCATATCGCTCTGTGAACCGCCAAGATCACTGAGCAGCCCGTATGCCTTGGGGCCGGCAAAGACCCTCACGTTAGCATCGTCTATGGAGACCTCGGGAGAACCGCCCTCGCCGGGGGCTATGTATCCGTTTGCCCTCTGGCCGGAAGCCGGCATCAGTATTATGGCGAAGTACTGGCTTGTTGCCGCTGCCCAGGTTACGTTCCCTGTGGTTTCCAGCCCCTCTATCTTGTGTGAATCGGTGCTCTTGTGGCCGTTGGTGTACCAGGATGCCTTGAAGTAGCCCCGATCCGGGGCATTGGTCTCGGTAACCGGCAGGGTTCCCGCTGGAATTGCCGTATTCTCGTCGAGGCCGTTCTTCTGAAGGGAGAAACCATAATAGTTCCCGGTGAAGGTGAAGACCTTGCTGGAAGTTCCCGTTGTGAACACCAGCTGTACCGGTTCAGTTCCGGCCCATATGGTGTCCGGGCCTTCGTAGTTGAAGAGCACGGGCCCTCCGTCGGGCCGCTGTGAGACCAGCCAGGGTCTTTCAGACAGCTCCACCGGCTGGCCGATATCCTGATCGGGATAGTCCTCATACTGTTCGAGGGTCCAGGATGTAACCGAGCCTCCGGTTGTGGACAGGACCGCGGTGACCATTTCATTACCGCTGTCATCGGGTATGATGACCGTTATTGTCCTCTCCCGATAACTCTCCTGCTCATCCGGTTCAGTTGGGACATCCGCCTCTTCCGGCTGAACCTGCTCTGGCACGGTTTCCTGTTCCGGCGGAACACTTTCCATCACAGTCGGATCCTGTTGCCGGGGGCTCTGGCCCTTGCCGGAAATGAACCAGCTGACCAGGAGCACTCCCATCATAAGTATTGCCGCGATGAAAAGCCTGGATTGATCACTCATTATTCTTTACCTCCGGAACAGGGTCATATCCCCCTTTGTGCCAGGGATGACATCTTGAAATTCTCTTCACGGCCAGTACGGTTCCCTTGAATGCACCATGCTTCTGCAGGGCCTCAATGGCATATGTACTGCATGTGGGCGTGTATATGCAGCTGGGGGGAATGAACGGGGAAATGGCTTTCCTGTAGACCTTTATCAGGAAGATGATTATTCCCTTAATTTACTGCCTCCATGGAGTTTACCATTTCCGTAAGCCTGTTCATGTCCTCCAGCATTTCCTCCCAGCCAATGCTCTCCAGCCTCCTGACCGGGAAGACCACGGCGTCGTATCCCACAAGTGTGTCCTTTTCCACCGAGTATTGCCTGAGCCGTCTTTTGAACAGATTCCTTCTAACCGCATTTCCCGTTTTCGCCGATACAGAAAACCCCAGGCGAATCTGGCCCAGGGAATTCTTTAAGTATCTTGCTTTCAGTACGTTACCCCTGAAATACTTTCCCTGTCTTAAGAGTTTCCTGAACTGCCAGCTTTTTCTGACCCTCTTTAAGACACGCCTTTTCAAGGCTAAGGTACTAGACGCTTGCGCCCTTTGCGCCTTCTGGCATTCAGGACTTTTCTTCCGCCTTTTGTGGCCATTCTTGCCCTGAACCCGTGTCTTCTCTTCTTTGAGATGTTACTGGGCTGAAATGTTCTCTTCATCTTATACTCCTGTATCTGGCATCCGGTATTCAATACCGGCACCGTTACTTCATGTTCCTGCCGGAAGCGGAAAGTTATCTAAATTCGTCTCTGATGTCAAGTTCTGCCGGTGGGCTTGGCCGTGTTGTGAATATTTTTGCATTATTTGAGCTGCCTGTTTTTTTGGTTTACCTATGTGATTGTTCTTGAGTGCTTTCACGGCGGCGAACTTTTGCAGCCCCGGCTGATTATTTGATGCGGAGTATTTCCCATGAATTTTTCTCCAGAGGATGCCTTCGAGCTTTGCCTTGAGAGGGCTCGATCCCTTATGGGTTCGGAAAAATACAATTCCTGGCTTTCCAATGCCTCCTTCAGAGGTTTCGCCAACGGCGTTTTTACCATAGGCCTTGACTCGCAGATCCGTGTGAACTTCGTGTCTCTGAACTACAAGGACAAACTGGAAGAACTGCTTCGTGAGATATCGGGAGATCCCTCTGTCACAGCCGAGTTTACCCATCTTCCGGAAACCCTGTCCCTCGGAGGCTTTTCCTCCACTCCCAGGAACGATCTCTTTTCCAACTTTCTTCGGCCCGGATATGTATTTGAAAGGTTCGTTGAGGGTCCCAACAATCAGCTTGCCTACGCCACGGCATGTTCCGTTGCCTATGAGATGGGTCATTCCTCAACCAATCCCCTTTTCATTCATGGCGGTGTGGGCCTGGGAAAGACCCACCTGGTTCAGGCCATAGCCCATTATGTAAAGGATAATCAGCCGGGGAGGGTTTTCACCTATATATCCAGCGAAGAGTTCACCACCCGTTTCATCCGGGCCCTGGTCCCCTCCAGGAATCCCGACAAGAGCTCGGTGAGGGACATGGAAAAATTCAAGGATGCCCTGAGCAGCTGCCACTACCTCATAATGGACGACGTTCAGAACCTGGCCGGTAAGGAAAGGACGCAGGACCTCTTCTTTCAGCTTTTCAATGAACTCTATCTTCAGGGCCGTCAGATCGTCCTCACCTCCGACAGGCCTCCCCACGAGATCGAACCACTGGAGGAGCGCCTGGTTTCCCGTTTCCAGTCCGGTATGGTGGTGGACATCAAACCGCCCATGCTTGAAACGAGGATAGCCATCCTCAATCAGAAGCTCCGTGACGAGAACATCCTTGTGGAAGACAAAGTGGTTTTCTACATCGCGGAAACGATCAAATCGAACGTAAGGCAGCTGGAAGGGGTGGTAAATCTCCTGGCGGCCACCCTTCGCATACAGAACCGTGAGCTGAACCTCGAGAATGTGAAGCTCATAGTCTCGGACTATCTGGGAGCCTCTGCCAGAAGGCTGAACCCCTCAACCATTACATCAGCGGTGGCGGCTTCTTTTGAGATCAATCCCGAATTTCTCAAGGGCAAGAAGAGGAAGAGGGAGATCCTGATTCCAAGGCAGGTTGCCATGTATCTCATCCGCGATCTCACAGACCTCCCCCTTGAGGAGGTTGGAGCTTTCTTTGACCGTGACCACTCCACTGTCCTCAATGCCGTGAGAAAAATAGACTCCATGATGGAAGCGGACAGTGCCTTCCGGAGAAGCATCCTTGATATACGGGAATCACTGCTGAACTGAGTACTCTGTTGAAAACCCTGTTGATATCTCCCGATCACGGAGCATTGTTGAAAACCCGGTTTTCGTTTGGAGGCTTTTCAACATTTTTCAACACCGCAAGTGCCCTAAACTCTCCTCATAAGGGTTACTTTTCCACAGTGTATTAGGTATAATTACTAGTACTGTATTTTTTTCTTTCTGTATTTTTTTACCGAAGATGTGGAGGGCTTTCTATGTTGAATCTTCTCGTTGATCACAAAACCCTGCTTATGGGTCTGAATACTGTGGCCTCGGCACTTCCACCCAAAACGAGCCTGCCATCCCTGTCCAATATCCTTCTGGAAACCGAAGGGGAGAAACTCCGTCTGGCCGCCACCGACCTCGACACAACTGTTGTATGCTGGATACCCGCAACCATCTCCTCCCAGGGCGCAATAGCACTGCCCGGCAAGAAACTGCTGGAGATAGTCAGAACTGGATGGAACCGATGTAAGCATAAGCACAAGCGGTTCAAGAACTTCCATTAGTTGCGATAAAAGCTCCTTCACACTGCCGGGAAGCAGCCGGGACAGTTACCCCTCCCTTCCCTCGGCTGGAGCCGAGGAGAACAGGATCGAGCTGCCCCTTTCTGCCCTGAAGGAGGCCATCAAGAGAACCTCCTACGCAGTGGCCGGAGCCAGCGAGATAAGGGCATCTCTCACGGGCTCACTCTGGCAGTTCACCCCGGAAGGCCTCGTTATGGTGGCCACCGACGGCCACAGGCTCGCCCGGGTAAAGCTGCCGGCCCTGAACGCCGATTCTGAAATGGAAGCCATTATTGCGCCAAAGGCCCTCAACCTCCTTCTTCGTCTCACCACCACGGAAACGGTCTCCATGTACTTCCAGGGTTCACAGATCAGCTTCCACGCCGACGAGACAAGCGTATACAGCAGGGTTATCGAGGGTCCCTATCCACCCTACGAGAAGGTCATTCCCTCCGGGAACAAGATCCAGCTCATGCTTAACCGCAGCGACCTTCTCGGAGCACTGAAAAGAATGAGCATCATAGCAAACCCGGCAACCCACCAGATAATGTTCACAATCGAGCACAACAGGGTAATCCTTCAGGCGGAGAACACCGACGCCGGGGAAGCCAGGGAGGATATAGAAGCGGTCTACACGGATGATCCCCTCCAGATAGCCTTCAACGGAAATCTCGTCATGGATATTCTCAGAAGCATGGCCTCCGAGGATATCCGCATCAGCATGCAGGACAGCTCAACTGCGGTAATTATCACCGAGGTAGAGCCGGAGGACGATTCCATGGACTATCTCACCCTGGTCATGCCCGTAAGGCTGCCGGACCCGTCCTGAAAAAATGAGAAGCCTTCGCAGCCTTGTCGAGGAACTTCTTGAAAACCTGGACCTCGACAGAATTCCCCCCGCCAGAAGGGGTCTGGCTTCCTGGAGGGAAATCGCAGGCGCAGAACTGGCAGAACTATGCGATCCACCTGTATTCCGGGGAGGCACACTTATGGTAAGGGCCCACAATCCCGGCGTGGCAATGGAATTGAAATATAGAAGCAGTGAAATAATCACTGCACTTAATAGTAAAGCGGGGGCCGAGGTATTCAGCTCCATCAGGGTTCTGCTAAGACCCCCCTGTGAAAAGAAAGAAAGGCAGCATTTTGACCGGTAAAACACCAGATAACTACGGCGCTGAGTCAATACAGATCCTTGAGGGGCTTGAGGCGGTGAGGAAAAGACCGTCAATGTATATCGGTTCCACCTCTTCGGCGGGGCTGCATCACCTTGTATACGAAGTGGTAGACAACAGCGTGGATGAGGCCCAGGGAGGGTATTGCGACAGCATACATGTGGTGCTTGAACCCCAAGGCGGAGTCAGCGTTTCCGACAACGGCAGGGGAATACCCACCGAGATACACACCAAGAGCGGCATCTCTGCCCTGCAGGTGGTAATGACCACACTCCACGCCGGTGGCAAGTTCGACAACAGTTCCTACAAGGTTTCCGGCGGGCTTCACGGCGTAGGCGTCAGCGTGGTCAATGCTCTTTCAAGCCGGCTGTCTGTCAGGATACACAAGAACGGGGTTCTCTGCAGCCAGGAATACCAGCGGGGCATTCCCCAGTCGCCCCCGGTTGAATCGGTAACCGATCAGGAGGGGACCGGCACCTACATTCATTTCGTTCCCGACGATGACATTTTCGAAACAACGGACTTCAGTTTCGACATTCTTGCTAAAAGGCTTCGGGAGCTTGCTTTCCTTAACAGCGGTCTCAGCATCAGCATAATTGACAGGAGATCATCCGACGGGAAGAAGAAAGAGTTCCGCTACGAAGGGGGATCACATCCTTCGTGGGTTACCTTAACGAAAACAAGCATCCCCTGCACGAGCCACCGGTGCATTTCACCCGGGAAGGCGTTCTGGAGGACGGCTCCTTCGTTTTCACAGATGTTTCGCTGCAGTACAATTCCGGTTATCAGGAGGATGTATTCAGTTTCGCCAACAACATCAACACCATCGACGGCGGCACGCACCTCACCGGTTTCCGCGCGGCACTCACCAGGTGTCTTAACGACTATGCCTCAAGGAACGGTTTGTTCAAGAAGAGCGGAGAGTCCTTTTCCGGTAACGATGTCAGGGAAGGACTTACCGCCGTTGTTAGCGTGAAGCTCTCAAGTCCCCAGTTCGAAGGCCAGACGAAAACAAGGCTGGGCAACAGGGAGATAAAGGGAATAGTTGAAAACACCGTTTACGGCGGGCTAAGCCAGCACTTCGAGGAAAATCCTTCCACCGCCAGGAAGATCGTGCAGAAATGCATAGACACCTGCGCCGCAAGACAGGCCGCAAGGAAAGCAAGGGAGCTCACCCGGAGGAAAAGCGCCCTGGAAACCGCATCCCTGCCGGGAAAACTTTCCGACTGCACCGTCCGCGATCCCGACAAGGCCGAACTCTTTCTGGTTGAGGGAGATTCCGCCGGGGGAAGTGCCAAGCAGGGCAGAGAACGCTATTTCCAGGCCATTCTTCCCCTCAGGGGAAAGATCATAAACGTTGAGAAGGCACCCCTGCATAAAATATTGAACAACAATGAGATAAGAACCCTTGTAACCGCCGCCGGCACAGGCATAGGAGCTGAAGATTTCGACATGAGCAAGCTCCGGTACGGAAAGATCATCATCATGACCGATGCCGATGTGGACGGAGCCCACATAAGGACCCTGCTTCTGACCTTCTTCTTCAGGTACATGACCAGACTGATAGAAGAGGGACACATATTCATTGCCCAGCCGCCGCTCTTCAGGATAAAATGGGGTAAGAACGAGAAGTACGCCTATTCCGAGAAGGAGCGCGATCTCATAATAGAGAACGATACCGGCTCCCAGAAGGTATCCATTCAGAGATACAAGGGCCTTGGAGAAATGAATCCCGAACAGCTTTGGACCACAACCATGGACCCGGAAAACCGTCTGATGCTTCAGGTTAGAATGGACGACGCCGTGGAGGCCGACAGGATCTTCTCGATACTGATGGGAGACGAGGTTGAGCCCAGGCGCAACTTCATTGAATCCCACGCCGGGGAGGTGAAGAATCTTGACTACTAGGAAAGACGGCGAGAAACCCAGGGAAATTCTCATTCCCGACCATATCGAACTCGAGGACGAGATGAAGAAATCCTATCTGGATTACTCCATGAGCGTCCTTGTTGGAAGGGCCCTTCCCGATGTAAGGGACGGCCTCAAGCCGGTTCACAGAAGGATCCTTTACAGCATGTACGAGCAGCGGCTCACCCATCAGAAGGCCTACAAGAAGTCGGCCACAGTAGTGGGAGACGTCCTCGGAAAGTACCATCCCCACGGCGATGGCTCCGTTTACGATGCCATGGTGCGAATGGCCCAGGACTTTTCCCTGAGACATCCTCTGGTGCAGGGTCAGGGCAACTTCGGATCCGTCGACGGCGATCCTGCGGCGGCCTACCGCTATACCGAGGCCAGAATGGCCCTGATCGGCGAGGAGATGCTGGCGGACATAGAGAAAAAGACCGTGGACTTCGAACCAAACTTCGATCAGCGGCTGGAGGAGCCCAGGGTCCTTCCCTCGGGTATTCCCAACCTTCTTGTGAACGGTTCATCGGGAATCGCGGTGGGAATGGCCACGAACATTCCTCCCCACAACCTTCGGGACACCGTTGCGGCCTGCATTGCCCTCATCGAAGACCCTGAAATAACCGATGACAGGCTCATTGAGATACTTAAGGCCCCGGACTTCCCAACCGGCGGTATCATCATGGGGCTCAGGGGAGTGAGGAACGCCTACCTTTCCGGACGGGGCAGAATAGTAGTAAGAAGCCGCATCGCACCGGAGGAGGTGGAGGGCAGGAACTGCCTGATCGTCACCGAACTTCCCTACATGGTGAACAAGGCGAGGCTGATAAAGTCCATCGCAGACCTTGTCAAGGACAGGAAGATCACCGGAATAGCCGATCTCCGTGACGAATCCGACCGCGACGGCATGAGGATAGTGATCGTACTGAAGAGGGATGCCATCGAAGAGGTTGTTCAGAACCAGCTTTTCAAGCACACTGCACTGGAGACCACCTTCGGCGCCAACCTGATCGCACTGGTGGACAACATCCCCAGAAGGCTTAACCTCCGTGAAATGCTTTCCTTCTACATCCTTCATCGTCATGAAGTGGTTCACAGAAGGACCCTGTTCGATTACGAGAAGGCCGAGGCCAGGGCCCACATTCTCAGGGGACTCATAAAGGCCCAGGACAATATCGATGAGGTCATAAGGATAATCAAGCATCCGCCAGCCAGAACGAGGCGAAGGCGACCCTGATGGAAACCTTCGATTTTTCCGAGAAACAGACCCAGGCGATACTGGACATGCGCCTTGGAAAACTCACCGCCCTCGACAGGAAATCCCTGGAAGAAGAGCTTTTGGAGCTGGAAGCAACCATTGCTGAGCTGAAGGAGATCCTGGAGCACAAGCACCTGCGCATGGCGCTTGTCTCCGACGAGCTTCTTCAGACAGCGGAGAAATATGGCGAAGAGCGCAGAACCAGCATAGTTCCCTATGCTCCGGACGATATAGACATTGAGGACATGATACCCGACGACCCCATGGTAGTAATGGTGTCCCACCGGGGTTACATAAAGCGACTTCCCCTTGATACATGGCGAAGCCAGATCCGGGGAGGCAGGGGCAAGACCGGGGTTACCACCCGAGAGGAAGACTACCTGGAACAGGTTTTCGTAGCGACCAGCCACGGGCACATACTCTTCTTCACCAACCAGGGCCGCTGCCACTGGTTGAAGGTCTGGAAGATACCCGAAGCCGGCAGGAACAGCCACGGCAAGGCAATAATCAACCTGCTGGAACTTAACCCGGGAGAAAGACCCGTTGCCAATGTCTGCGTGAAGAACTTCAGCGGAGACCGCTATGTACTAATGGTCACAAGCAACGGAATGGTAAAGAAAACACCCCTCGACGCCTACAGCCATCCCAGGCGAAATGGGATCAAGGCCATCAGGCTTCACGGTGAAAGCGAACTGGTAAGGGCTGTGCTTACCGATGGCGGTTCCAGAGTAATTCTGGCCACCCATGACGGCAGGGCCATCAAGTTCCCGGAAACCGAAGTAAGGCCCCAGGGGCGGGACACCATGGGTGTTACAGGTATGCGGCTTTCAGAGGGCGACAGAGTGGTTGACCTTGTGACCGTTACCGAAAACGATTCCCTTATGACAGTCACCGAGAACGGGTACGGCAAGAAAACGCCGGTTTCCGAATACAGGGAAACCCACCGCGGGGGCAGGGGTGTGATAAACATCATCACCGATGACAGGAACGGCGGTGTGGTTGCGGTTTCCGCTCCGGAACAGGGATGCGATATGCTTCTGGTAACGCTGTCCGGCATGGTCATCCGTTTCCAGTGCGACCAGGTTAGCGTAATCGGCAGGGCCACCAAGGGAGTGAGGCTGATCAGCCTCCACGAGGAGGATACCGTCTCGGATGTCACGCTTATCCGGGGGGATATGATCGAAAACGAAGATGCCGAATTGATTGAGGAACCGGAAGGGGAACAGGAAGAGTGACGCCCCGGGATGACAACCTGGCCAGGAGGATCAGAGCGTGGCTCGGGGTAAAGACCCTGGGGGACATACCGTCCCCACCACCCGAGGTGGTCCCCCCGATGCTTCCCGATGTATCCCGGCTGGAGCTGAAGTCCGTTCCCAGGCTCCAGGGATCCCTGGAAAGGCTTCCCGTTGCGGGAGAACTGGGCGCCGCGGTTCCAGCCCTGGCATCCCTCATGTCCATCATGGACAGGAACGAGGCGGAGAAGATATACGATTTCCTCGGCTCCCTGTCCCTTCCTCCGGGCTACGACCCGGCCCTGGCCGATATCTGGTTCAACAGAGTCACGGCCTCAGGGTTTCACTGATGCCCCCGGCGGTAACGGGCTTTTTTCCATTTCGGAGATGCACACTGTGGAAGCCTTTGGCTTCACCCTGGAGGAAACCCTTTCCTGCTGGCTTAAAGCCTGAGATCCTCCGGTTCGCCGGAGGGTTCCCGTGTTGAGATCTCCATGGAAACCGCCGCCCGGTTCCCGGACAGGTTCGGTTTCGTCTGCCTCCGGATCTCCTCCGGGGGACCGACCTTGTAAATGCCCTTTCAAGGGCCTTCAAGCGACTTGAAAAAGGGGATCTCTCCGGGGAGACCCGGAGATATCTGCTGGACTTCACCATTGAGACCGGATGGCTTCTGGACGAGTCCGACTTCGATCAGATATGGCAACTCATCCTCAGGCGGGGGAACCTGGTTCACCGAAGGCTGAGCAGGGGCCTCGTACCGGTGAGCTCCATCAGGTTCCTTGCGGGGATCCTCAGGGGGATCAGCGACAGGCGCGAGCTGCCGGAGCTTCTTCGGGAGGAACGGGTACACAAGGCGATGGAGATATTCTCCTCCCACGACAGGAAGGCCATGACGAAATGTCTTTCCGACTTCCCGGACCTTATCGGACACATTGATGATCAGACGGAAATGGATCTGGTGATAGAAGCGGTCTCCCACGGAATCGCCGGCAGTGAGCACTCGAAAATGGGAGAGTCCATTGCCGTGTTCCTCCACAACACCCCCGGGGGGGTATCCATTGGTAAGATGGTTAGGTTTCTCAGGGCGGTGGGGGAAGAGATCAGCGGTGAGGTGGTTCACTTCCTGGCGAGGCTGGTTGAGGAGACCAGCCCCGAGAACAGGCTTTCTCCCTCGAACACCATCAGGTTCTCAAAAATAGTGGCGGGGATCCTTCCGGTGAGCGTTACCACCGACAGAACGGCACTGAAGGCCTTCTATCGCTCCATTATCGAAATGAGCCACTCGGAAGCAAGGATGGCCCTTATTCAGCTTGACAAGGCCGCCTTCCACAGCGGGGTTTCCCTGAGCAGCGTTCTTTCCGCCAGTTCCCTGCTGATAAGAGCGGCTGAACCTGATCAGGTCAGACTATACCTTTCAAGGATAACTGAAACCGCCAGGTTGATAGAGGCCCTCTCCCCCATTGACAGGAAGCGCACCCTTGCCGGGCTCTCACCCCTGTGGGTGGAGGTAATACTCTCCTTCCCCTCCGAGGTGGAAAAGACCATCATAGACTTCCTCGGCAAGATCAACGACGTAACGATAAGGTGCAGGTATCTGGAGAATGTGGTCACCAGGCTTCTTCAGGAGGTGGAGCCATCCGATCCGGTCTTCAGGGAGTGCCTTGCCTTTGCCGCAACAGGCTACAATTCCGCCGGTGACATCGAGAGGCTTCGTGATACGGAACACAGGGTTTTCCAGAAGGTGCTCCGGGCAGGTGGACGGATAGAGGCGGTTGACAAGGTAATAACCGATCTGCTCTCCATTCCCGGTTTCGAGGGGAACCGCTCCGAGGAACTGATAACAGGCATAAGGATCATCTGCGACAAGTTCAGTCGGCTGGCCGTGTGGGAGGAGGGCGCGGACAGACTCTTCTCCCAGTTCCTGGTGAACGGGGTCTCCAACATACTCAGGGTGTTCGTGGATAATCCCAGCGTGCTGGAAGCCGTTGACAGTTCCATAATAGCCGAGTTGGCCGGGAAGCTCATGCCCGACGGCAACGGTCCCGGAACATCGGAAATGAGCAGCACCGGTGCCACCTTTGGAGTCTTTTTCGGGGCGATCTTTCCCGACTGTGTCTCCCTTTCGGCAGGGAAAGCTCCCAGCTGCAGGATTTTCTCTTCAACCTTGCCGACGAAATAACAAGAAGCATAGGGGGAATGACCGGCGACAGCGAACTGGCCTCCTTCATAGCTGAAGAGCTCGATCACGAGATCCTCCAGGACAGGGTAACCGTTCTCGATTCCTGGCTTTCCCTGAAGACTCCGCCGCCGATCGACATGGAAGATAACTGGCCGGAGAACAGACGGCGGGAATGGGCCCTCAGACGGGCTACCTCGGATGATACCCGAATAAAGCTGTATGGTGCGGTTTCCGCCCTCATAGGGACCACCGGAGCGGATCTCAAGGAAACGGTACTGGACCTTGCCGGTTTCCTTGCCATGGAACTCCATGGGGCAAAGATCCCCGGAAGCGACTCCATATCCCTGAACTGGGACAGGAAAATGATGGAAGACCTCATCTCCCGCTCCGAGGGGGTTCCTCCATTTTCCCTTTTCGCCGCCCACCGCGCCGGAGCAATGCCAACCGAGGAGGCCTATTCATACCTCTCCAACCTCAGCGGGTTCATGGAACAGGATGTGTACCACGGATGGAGACAGGCCGCCATTCCCCCCATCCTCAACTGCGCCGTGGAGATAGCCCTCGTCTCAAAGAAATCCCGGGTCGCCGCCATGGCAATAGCCAGATCCGCCACCGATGCCATAGAATTCCTGGGATATCCCGACGCCGAGAGCTTTCTGTCCACCCTTCAACAGAGTTTCTTCAATTCATCGGGCTCTATGGATCCCCTGGAACTCATGGAAAAGAACTTCCTTCTTCCACTCTGGAAGAGGAACTCCGCGGATCGCCTTGATCTCCTGATTCTTGGGATGAGTAAGAGCAGAATACTTATGGATGCCCTTCTGGAAAGGCTTTCCATGGAAAGCACGGTAAAGGGGCGGATCGGTTTCATGACAAGCTACTCAAATTTCTTCATTTCCGTGGAGAATGCCCTCCTTGAGATCGACTCCGACTCCGTTCGATCGAAAATTGCCGAAGCACTCATGGATTCCTGGATTTTCAGCGGAACGGGAGAACCGCAGAAGAGGCCTGTGGAGGAAGTTACCGAAGCGGCGGAGTTCGTCCGTGACGTGTTCAGAAGGGTCAGGTACGGAAGCGGAATAGTCTCCGCCCGGGAAGCCGGTGAGATTAGTGCGGATATGCGCCGCAAGTATCGTGACAACGCAGATTCCGTTGCCATAATTCTCAGGTGGACGGTGGATCCCGCCAGGGAAGGGCTGCTGAAGATGCTGGAGGAAAGTCAGACCCTCCTTCAGGCAGCCGGTTCCGATTCCGAGCTGATGAGGCTTCTGGACACCCACGGCGCCGATGCGGGCTTTGTTCAGGAAGCCCTTCCCCTGGCTGAGGATCCAGCTGAGCTGAAGAAGCTCCTCAGGAACAGAAAACCTGCTGTAGCCGGGGAATGACAATGAAGAAGATACTCATCCTTTCCACCGGAGGTACGATCGAAATGCTGCCCGGAAGCGGCGGCATAACCATAGGGCCTGTTTCCGGAATGGACATGAAGGTCCTGGACACCATTCCCGGGGCGGAAATAACTGTAAGACGATACTCCAACCTTCCCAGCCCCCACATAACTCCGGAGATCATGGCGGACATCTCCCGGGAACTCCGGGCCCTGGAGATATCCGGCGAATTCCACGGCGTTGTGGTAACCCATGGTACCGATACCCTCGAGGAAACAGCCTTCATGGCGGACATACACCTTGAGGGAACACTTCCGGTGGTGTTCACCGCGGCCATGAGAAGCAGCAGCGAACTCGGGGTTGACGGCCCAGGAACATCAGAAGCGCCGTAAGGGTTGCCTGTACCGAAACGAAGAACCTGGGAGTTACAGTGGTCCTCAACGACGAGATCCACGCGGCGGGGAGGGTTACGAAGACCTGCACCTCAAATGTGAGCAGTTTTGATTCTCCCGGTTATGGACCCCTTGGCTTCGTCGACGATGACAAGGTTATCTATCACCGCCTGCCTATCTGGAGGATCAACCTTCCCCCGGGACCCCTTGAGATAGACAGCAGGGTGGGCCTGGTCAGGACCGCTGCCGGTTTCGGCCACGATCTGATCGATTTCATGGTAGCCGCGGGATACAGAGGAATAGCGGTGGAAGCCTTCGGAAGGGGGAACGTGCACCCCCTTACTGCCGATGCCATCCAGAGGGCGGTGGAGGCCTCGGTCTTCGTGGCCGTAGCCAGCCGATGCCACAAGGGAAGGGTCCTGGGCATCTACGCATACCCCGGCGGTGGACTCGATCTCATCAAAAGGGGGCCATCTCCGCCGGCGACATGGCAGGGAACAAAATAAGAATAGTTCTGATGGCCTGCCTGGGCGCAGGAATGTCCAGAGAGGACATAAAGGGGCTTCTGGCCTGCCTCTGACCCTTTGACCGGAGATATGTACGGCTTTAGGTTAGCGTGTACCGGGACCCGTATTGGAGAGCAATTGGCACACAGAGATAAAAGCTTTACTGTTAACATAATACCCCACGACGCCAACCGGACTCGGCGTGAATGGATCATTACCGGCAAGAAACTGCTTCTTTTCAGGGTTGCCATTGCTCTGTTCGTCCTGTCTCTGACCGGTTCCATACTGCTTCTTTCCATCGGGGCGAACCGACTGTCCATGAACGCTGAGCTCTCCAGAAGGAACTCTGCCCTCTCCGATTCCCTCAGGGCATCCCTGGAGCTGAACGCAAGGCTTGACGAGATAGAGGATGAACTCGAAGAGATAAGGAACACAAGGCTGGTAATAGAGAACCTCGCCACAGAAGGGTTCCCCCGGAGGATACGGAATAAGAAGGAAGTGCTATGGCCAAAGAAGACTCATACAGCTCGATTAACTCCACGGTAGGCGGTGGAAGTACCATTACCGGTTCCCTGGACATCAAGGGCGGTCTCCGTGTGGATGGCTTCATTGATGGAGAGGTAAGGGTAACAGGAACCCTCACCGTGGGCCATGAAGGCAGGATAAAGGGAGACGTGGTGGTTACCCATGCCGTCATAGGCGGAACCATCAACGGAACCATCAGGGCTGAAAAGCAGCTGGAGCTCCAGAACGGATCAAGGATCGAGGGGGATATTGTCACGAAATCCCTGATCATCGAAGAGGGCGTTTTCTTTGAGGGTCACTGCAGCATGAGCGCCGTCGAAGGAAAGCCTAAGCAGAAGTAACGAACGAATTTCTGCGGGATTGTGGATAACTTCCAAATCCTGTGGAGAACACTATAAAATGTTATACCGTAAAGGATTATGCCGCACACTTCGAGTAGTTTCTGGGGTGATATCCACAACTGCCGAAACAGGCATGTCCCTGATCCTCCATTCTTTTGGAAGGGATGGTGAACCGATTGAGTGACAGGCTTAACCAGCTTCTTGCGGCGGAAAACACTGCGAAGGAAGCGGTGGAAGACGCGGAGCGAAGATCCAGGGAGATCAGAACGGGTATTCCTGAAGAAGCGGCTGCCATAGAAAAGGAATATGAGTCGGAGCTCGAGAAGTATGAATCAAAGGGGCTGGAGAAGATCGATGAAGAGCTGAAGAAGCTCCGGGCGAACTGGATGAAACCTTCGTAAAGACGTGATGAGCTCGACGACTCTGCTTCGGTGCTTGCTCCAAAGGCACTGGAGCTTGTCCGGCAGGCGGTTGAAGGCGAGGGGCCTGATGGCCAGAGATCAAGTGGTAAAGACCTCCATCCTGTGTCATTCCGCCAGGAAGGACGATGTTCTGACCCTTCTGGAGAACAGGGGAAGAGTTCACCTCATAGACATTTCCGGGGAGGAGGACGCTCCCCTTTCACCCTTCACTCCAGAGGAGAACTCCCGGCTGAACGAACTCAGCTCCGCTCTGGGCAGGGCCATTCCCCTTCTCAGGGACCTGGCCGGGAAGGACAGGGGCGGTGACGCACAGGTATATACCGTGCAGAAACTGCAGAAGCTCCTGGAAGACCAGGGGATCAGCCGGGCGGCATTCAGGGCCGCGGAGATATCCGATCAGCTGTCTGACCTCGAGTCCAGCGCCCAGGAGCAGCAGAGACAGATCGATTTCCTGAATAAATGGAAAGACCTCCCGGTTCCCTTTGAACAGATAAACAGAGAGGGGCTTTTCAGCGTCCGTGCGGGAACCGTTGCATCCCCCGACGGCTTTGAGGCCCTTGGGGAGATCGAACGGGAAGAGAGCCTTTTTCACTTCACGAAGCTGTCGGACACAAGGGCCGTTGCCCTCTGGCATACCTCCACCGAGGAGAGGATACTGAACTCCCTGGCGGAAGCCGCTTCGCCTCCGAGGATTTTTCGGGCTTCAGCAAATCCCCGGAAAGGGAGCTGGAAGAGCTTGAAGCAGGCCTAAGCGAAACACGGCGGAAAACGAAGGAACTGGAAAGGGAAGCCGATGGAATGGTGAAGTTCCTTCCCGGCTTCAAGGCCCTTAAGGATGCCGCCGGCCTCGAGGATTTCAGACAGAACGCCGCAGCCGCCGGCAGAGAGAGCAGCACCTCGGTGCTTCTCAACGCCTGGTTGAGGGAATCGGATGTGTCCCTGCTGAGGAAGGCCCTGGAGGAGCTAGGAGAGGTGGAGCTGGAGATGATCGAGCCCCGGGAGGACGAAGTCCCGCCGGTGTATCTCTCCGAGTCCGCCGCCGCCGACCCCTATCTCATGCTCACGGACATGTACGGTCGTCCCAGGGGCGCCGACCCCGACCCCACCCCCATCATGGCTCCCTTCTATGTGATGTTCTTCGGCATCTGCATCGGCGATGCCGGATATGGGATCGCCCTGGCCGCCGGGGCCGCCGCCGGGTGGTACCTCACCGAGAGAAGGCAGGGCAATTCAAGGCTTTTCAGGCTTCTCTTCCAGGGCGGCCTCGCCAGTATTTTCTGGGGGATCCTCCTCGGGGGCTGGTTCGGAATGGCCTTTCACAAGCTGCCGGCCATTCTTCAGGCCGCCGCCGAACCCCTCAACAGCCTTCTTCCCTCCGGGGATACACCCCTGAAACCGGTGGATTCTCCCTTTCTAACCAGTTCCTCTACCTCACTCTGGTCCTGGGTGTTGTTCAGCTGGGATGGGGTCTTGTGGTAAACCTGAAAAAGAGGCTTCGGGAGGGAGAGGGATTGCCGGCGATCATAGATCAGACAGGGTGGATACTGGCCCTTCTGGGTCTTTTCCCCTGGCTCTTCGACCACTACCTCTTCAACATCTATTCCAACGAAGGCATCATCGACTCGGTGCTCATGGGCATGCTGGGAATCGGCGCCCTGCTGATATTCATTATGGGAGGCCGGGAAGCCGGAGGAATAGGTGGAAAGGTGGGGCTGGGTGCCTATGCCTGCTATGGCATAGTTAACCTTCTTGGGGATGTGCTCAGCTACTCCCGGCTCTTCGCCCTCGCCCTTTCCAGCGCCATAATCGCATCGGTTATCAACGACATAGCAGGAATGCTGAGCGCCTCCATCCCGGTACTTGGATTCATTCTGGCCCTTCTGGTGCTCGTGGCGGGCCATGTTTTCAATATCGCAATGGCGGTGCTGAGCGGGTTCATACACACCGCAAGGCTTCAGTTCGTGGAGTTCTTCGGTAAGTTCTACGACGGAACCGGGGTTCCCTTCAGAGCCCTCCGTTACGAACCGCAATTCGTGAGAATAGAACGATAAAGACAGAAACAAAAACAAGGAGGACATGAAGTGACTGTATATCTGGTGGCATACCTGGGAGTGGCCCTTGCCTGTGCCCTTGCGGGGATAGGAAGTGCCGTGGGTGTCGGTATAGCGGCCCAGGCCAGCACCGGGGTCATGAGCGTCGACCCCAAGAAATTCGGAAAACTTCTTCTGCTTTCAGCCCTTCCTGGAACCCAGGGTATCTATGGATTCGTTATTGCCTTCCTTCTCATTGGGAAGATAGGCGCCGGAGACGACCTCACAATGATGACCGCATGGAAGATATTCGCCGCGGGGCTTCCCATCGCCCTGGCCGGCCTTATGTCCGGAATTCACCAGGGAAAGGTCTGCGCAGGCGGCGCAATGATGACCGCAAAGCAGCCCGATGACAGCGCCAAGGCCCTTATCCTCGCGGTGTTCGTGGAGTTCTACGCCATCCTCGGTTTCCTGGTGTCATTCCTCATGCTCGGCCAGATCTGATAGCGGGGCGGGTATGTCACTAGAGGCAATACTGGCAAAGATCGAGAATGACGCCCGGGAGAAGGCGGCCAGTATCATCGAGTCCGCGGAAAAGGAGAGGAAGGAAGCTCTGCACCGGGTTAAGGCCGATATCAAGGAAAAACACCACCGGGACGTAGAGCGCATAAAGAAAAAGCTCCATGACACAGAACGAAGGATGAAGGAACACCTTCACCGTGAAATGGAAAGATCCCTTCTCAGCCACCGCAGACATCTTGTGGACCGGGCCATTCAGGACGCTGTCAAGCAGATAGCCCAGGCTCCGGACTACCTGAAGTTGATAGAGGCCCTTCTGGAAGGGTGCGATCTCACCGGCGAGGTCGAGGTCATCACCGCACCGGGGGACGGGGAAAGGATCACACCGGATTTCCTGAAAAGCAAATCCACCGGTGAGACAACATTCTCTCTCTCCAGGGAGAAACACAGCGACCACGGCGGAATAGTGATGCGGTCCGGAAGCATAAGTCTGAACGGGACCCTCTCCATGATCGCCGAGCTCAACCATGATGAAATGGTCATGGAGCTTTCGCGGCTTCTGCCGCTGGAGGGACAGGGGGAGTAAAGTGTCGGGCAGTTCTTACATATATGCCAGTGGCAGGGTAAGCGGCCTTGAGGGATCCCTTTTGTCCCGGAGGTTGTGGCATCAGCTCCTGGCCGCCGAGGACAGGGCCGATGTTCTGAGAATACTGGGAGAAACCTGGTACGGCCCCCTTCTGCAGGGGGAAGGCGGGCTTGAAAAAGCATTCGGAACAGCGGTCTCCAAAGCCGAGGACGAGCTGCTGGAACTCTCCCCCGGACAGAGTTTCACAAAGGGGATCCTCCAGAGGAGGGATGTCAGGAATGCCAGATACATCTGGAAGAACCTGGCATCCGGCCACGACGCGCCGTTGAAACCGAGCCTCCTGGAACCATCCCCACCGAGAAGCTTGTCCGAGCCTGGGGGATCCGGTTGAGGCCGACGGCCTTCCTCCCCTCTTCCGCCGGTGCCTGGAAGAGCTGCTGGAGCTGAACAAACCCCAGGCATCCCAGCTGGACGCCGTTCTTGACAGGCTGGCCGCCGGGGTTGAAGCAAAGCACCTGGTCAGATGGATGAACCCCTCAGAAACCTTCCAGCGGTGAAGATCGAACTGAGGAATTTCCTCACAGCCGCCCGGAACAGGAACGACCAGCACTCCGCCTCGGATCTCGAGGAGATCCTCCTCGAGGGGGATACCACAGCCCGGAGGACATAGCCGAGGCATCCAGAATGAAAAAGCTCTCATCCCTCCTGGGAGAGAGAAGCGGAATGGAAGCTTCCGCGGCGGCCCTTGACGAGGGTATGGAGTCGGGCTCCTTCCTGGCCTACCAGCGGGAAACCGATCTGGTGACAATGGATATCCTTGACAGGGCCTCCACCGAGATGTTCGGCCCGGGTCCGCTGGTGGCCTACGTGCTGCGCAGGGAACTCGAGGTTTCCCATCTCAAACTCATAACCGCCGGTAAAACCGCCGGCATAGACCCCAGGCGTCTCAAGGCGCGGGTTCCCAGAGGATAGGAGGGGTCATGGAGGAAAAGGGCAGAACGGCCTTCATAGGTGATGCTGATTCGGTTCTTGGTTTTCGGGCCCTTGGTGTTGAGACCTACACACCGGAATCCGGAAAAGAGGCCGTGGGTACGTTCAGAAAACTCGTTAAGGAAAAAGCGGCAGTAATAATGATTACCGAGGATATGCTGAATCACCTCCAGAGCGAGGTTGATCAGGTTGTCAGCCTTCCGGTTCCGGCCATCGTGGTCCTTCCGGGGGTTTCAGGCTCGAAACACACAGGCGAGGACACCATAAGGAACCTGATCATAAAGGCCGTTGGTGTAGACCTGATGGCGGAGGATGAACAGTGAGTCGGAGGATGCAATGATAAATGGCAAAATAGACAAAATTGCCGGACCCCTGGTTGTGGCAACCGGGATGACGGAAGCGAAGATGTACGATGTGGTCTTCGTCTCCGATTACAGGCTTCTGGGGGAGATCATAGAGCTGAAGGGGGAGAAGGCTTCCATTCAGGTTTATGAGGAAACCGGCGGCCTGAAACCGGGAGACCCCGTCTACCAGACGGGCAGCCCCCTCTCCGTGGAGCTGGGCCCCGGTCTCATGAGATCCATCTACGACGGCATACAGCGTCCCCTCGACAAGGTCAGGGAAGAGGCCGGCGACTGGATCACCAGGGGAATAAACATCCCGGGTCTCGACCACGAGAAGCTCTGGAAGTTCACACCTGCCATCGATACGGGATCGAAGGTATCAGGCGGGGAGATAATAGGCACAGTGCCTGAAACCGAGCTGATCGAGCACAGGATCATGGTTCCCCCGAATGTGAGCGGGGAGGTTACCTGGGTAAAGGAAGAGGGCGAATACAACATCGACACCGTTATAGCAAAGGTGAAGAAGGAATCCGGTGACACCCAGGAACTGAAGATGTACCAGAACTGGCCCGTCCGTCAGTCCCGGCCTGTCAGCACCAAGATAGCCCCGGACGAGCCCCTGGTTACCGGCCAGAGGGTGGTGGACGTCTTCTTCCCGGTGGGCAAGGGCGGAACCGCCTGCGTTCCAGGCCCCTTCGGCAGCGGCAAAACGGTGATTCAGCATCAGCTCGCCAAGTGGGCCGATACCGAACTCGTGGTTTATGTGGGTTGCGGCGAGCGGGGCAATGAAATGACCGACGTTCTTCAGGAGTTCCCCGAGCTGGAAGACCCCAAGAGCGGCAAGCCCCTGATGCTGAAAACCGTTCTGGTGGCCAACACCTCCAACATGCCCGTGGCCGCCAGGGAGGCCAGTGTCTACACCGGCATTACCATAGCCGAGTACTTCAGGGACATGGGCTACTCGGTGGCCCTCATGGCCGATTCCACCAGCAGGTGGGCCGAGGCCATGCGGGAGATGTCCGGCAGGCTGGAGGAAATGCCCGGCGAAGAGGGCTACCCCGCCTATCTGGGCACCAGGATCGCCGAGTTCTATGAAAGGGCGGGCAAGGTCCGCTGCCTCGGCGACAGCGAGAGAATAGGGGCCCTCACCGTGGTGGGTGCCGTGAGCCCCGCCGGCGGAGACCTCTCCGATCCTGTGGTTCAGGCCACACTTCGTGTTGTGAAGGTCTTCTGGAGCCTCCAGGCAAACCTGGCCTACATGCGCCATTTCCCGGCGATCGGATGGCTGGACAGCTACAGCCTCTACACGAAGAACCTCCGGGAATACTACGACGAGAACCTGGGACCGGAATGGGTAAAGATGGTGAAGAAGGCAATGGCCCTCCTCCAGGACGAGTCGAACCTCATGGAGATCGCCCGCCTGGTGGGTGCGGAAAGCCTTTCCCCCGAGGATCAGCTGATACTCCACACCTCCCGGAGCCTCAGGGAAGACTTCCTTCACCAGAACGCCTTCCACCCTGTGGATACATTCGCCTCAATAAGGAAGCAGCAGCTCATGCTCAGCACCATCCTTCACACCCACGACGAAATGGCCAGGGCGGTGAAGGCCGATGTCTCCCCGAAGACCATCTTCGACTTCCCCCTCTCCGAGGACATCGCCAAGATGAGATACCTCCCCGAGGAGGATATCGAGCAGATAACCGGGCTGCAGAAACAAATAACCGAAGCCGTGAATGAAAAAATCCGGCTCGAGAACGCTTAGGGAGGTTGAGAATGATACGGGAGTACAAAACTACCGTGGAGATATCCGGCCCCCTGATGCTGGTGGACAATGTCACCGATGTGGGCTTCGAGGAGCTTGTTGAGATAGAACTTTCAAGTGGAGAGATCAGGCACGGAAAGGTTCTTGAGATAGACAGCACCAGGGCTCTTGTGCAGCTCTTCGAGGGCTCCAGCGGAACCGACCTGGAAACGGGAAAGGTAAGGTTTCTGGGCAAGGGTGTCGAGTTGGGCGTATCAACGGAGATGCTCGGCAGGGTATTCGACGGCCAGGGCCGTCCCAGGGCCCCCTTCGATAACGACCCCCCCATTGTTCCTGAAAAGATGAACAACATAAACGGAGCCCCGATAAATCCCTACGCGAGGGACTATCCCGCCGAGTTCATCCAGACCGGATTCAGCTCCATCGACGGCATCAACACACTGGTCAGGGGACAGAAGCTGCCCATCTTCAGCGCCAACGGTCTGCCCCACAGCACCGTTGCAGCCCAGATAGCCAGGCAGGCAAGGGTGACAGGCGGGGAGGAGAACTTCGCCGTTATCTTCGCCGCCATGGGCATCACCTTCGAGGAGGCCGACTACTTCATCAAGGATTTCAGAAAGACCGGCGCCATGGACAGGGCCGTGGTTTTCCTGAACCTTGCCGACGACCCGGCCATCGAGAGGATAAGCACACCCAGAATGGCCCTCACCGCCGCGGAATACCTCGCCTACGAGAAGGACATGCACATACTTGTCATCCTCACGGACATGACCAACTACTGCGACGCCCTCAGGGAGATCAGCGCCGCCAGGCGCGAGGTTCCCGGCAGAAGGGGTTACCCCGGTTATCTCTACACCGACCTTGCCTCCATCTACGAGAGGGCCGGCAGGATCAAGGACCGAAAGGGCTCCATAACCCAGATCCCCATTCTTACAATGCCCGAGGACGACAAGACCCACCCGATCCCCGACCTCACAGGTACATCACCGAGGCCAGCTCATTCTGAACAGAGAGCTGCACAAAAGGGCATCTACCCCCCCATGGACGTTATGGAATCCCTCAGCCGCCTGAAGGACAAGGGAATAGGTGAAGGCAAGACCAGGGAAGACCACTCCGACCTCTTCAACCAGCTCATGGCCGCCTATTCATCGGGGAAACAGGCCAGGGAGCTTTCCGTTATCCTGGGAGTGGCGGCCCTCAGCGAACTGGACAGGAAGTTCCTGAACTTCGCCACCGAGTACGAGAACCGCTACATAAGCCAGGACGAACACGAGGAGCGTGGAATCAACGAAACCCTCGACCTGGGCTGGGAGCTTCTCAAGCTGCTTCCCAGGACCGAGATGAAGCGAATCAGGCCAGAATACCTCGACAAGTACTGGCCGGTTGAAAAGGGCGAAACCCATGGCGATTGAGGTAAAAGCCACCAGAATGGAGATGCTTCACCTGAAGAAGCGTCACAAACTGGCAAAGAAGGGGCACAAGCTACTGAAGGACAAACTGGACGAGCTGATGCGCCAGTTCAAGATCCTCATCGCCGAGTACGGCGGAGCCCGGGCTACCCTTGAGAGCAGACTGGCCGCTGCCTACTCTGAGTTCCTGTTCGCCAGGGCTGCAATGAAGGAGGAGAGCCTCCTCGACGCCCTGCGCTACCCCGGAGCCCGGGCGGTTGTTAAGTCTTCCACCAGAAGGGTGATGAACCTTACTCTGCCGGAGTTCAGGGTATCCATCGAGGGCCGCGTACGGAACTACGGAATGTTCGACACTCCACCGGAACTCGACGAGGCCCTGGAGGTCTACAAGGCCGTTCTGCCGGAGATAATAAAGCTGGCGGAGCAGGAGAAGGCCATCATCCTCATAGCCGGGGAGATAGACAGCACAAGGCGCAGGGTGAATTCCCTGGAGTATGTGATGATCCCGGAGATAGAAGAGGCTATCAGGTACATCCGCCTCAAACTGGATGAAATGGAGCGGGGCAACACCACCCGCCTCATGAAGGTCAAGGAAATGGTGGAGGCCAGCAAGGGCCTCTGATAGAAAAGGGGAGGGCCCCGGGGCTCTCCCCCTTCCCTCCCACGGGGAATCGAACCCCGGTTGCTCCTCGCATCAACTACGGGCAAATCCCCTCGGAGATCGGTGCTCACGCCCCCGAT
>MJAN01000006.1 GCA_001875255.1 Candidatus Sabulitectum silens
GTGGATAGTGCTTTATGGCTCCGCTTTCTATGATGTTGCCGAAACATCCACAGGTGACCTGATCGTTGCTGGAAGAAGATGGTCTAACTATGCTAGAACCCTTTTTCTTTACTCATCAGATGGAGAGTTTCTTTGGGAAGCCTCCGTTTATCCAAGCAATCTAATCAGCTATTCGGTCATACAAAACGAAGAAGGGGATTTCATCAGCCTTGGCCATGGTATTCCCGACGGTACCAGTTCTCAAACGTCGCTTTCCCTTTACAAGGTTTCCCCGGAGGGAGATGCACTCTGGTCCAGGCTCTTTGTGCTGCCCGATGGTACCAGGGGTGGGGCAACGAGCTGGTTCTTTTGCCGGACGGCGGTTTTGCCGTCTGCGGCAGAAAGGACCCCTTGAAGGCATGGATATCGCCTGGATCCTCCGCACTGACTCCCAGGGAGACACTCTCTGGACCAGGGAGTGGGGATATACCAGCTCGGCTACAGCTGTAGATATCCTCTACCTTGATGACGGACTCACAGTATTCGCTCAAGGGAACACACCTTCAACGCCAGGCGGACCTCATCTGCTCAGATATGACATGGATGGGAACCTTCTCTGGGAACTGACTTCCCAGACTGGCCGGGGTATGTTATTCAAGGTATGAAGTCGATGTGTGAGGCCTCAGACGGCGGGTTGCTGCTGATGAACTACTACTGGCCCACGATCGTGCATACCTCGTATACCGGTGAACCTGAATGGTGGTTCTGGCCGCCGGGGGGAAACCAGCCCTACAGTTCCTCTGTAAGCACAACCATGGATGGGGGAATACTCTACAGCGGCGACATAAGGGGTGAACCTGACTCCAGGGGCGTATGCGGTGTGATAGCCAGATTCGACTCACACGGGGAAGATCTGTGGCACGACTTCATCTATGATTCATCCTGCAAAGCTCTCACATCAGCCATTCAGTTATCCCAGGGTGGTTATGTGGCTACGGGACATGCCTGGACATCCGGTTCGGGCAACCAGGGATTCCTGATCAAGTACGCCCCTGAGCTTGGTATCGGTGAAGATCCCTCCTCATTGTCCCTGGAGCTTTCCCCCAACCCCTGCAGTTCATTCCTGTCGGTGAGCTTTACCCTTCCCGGGCAGAGCAATGCTTCCGTAAGGGTGTACGACCTCCGGGGCAGGCTTGTCTCCACCGTTGCCCAGGGTGAGTTCCCCGCCGGGAGCAGTACGGTGCAGTGGTCCGTTCCCGGGGAGCTTTCCTCGGGATGCTACTTCGTGCAGTATAGCTCAGAATTTGGTTCCCGCACTGAATCTGTGGCACTGATCAGATAGTGGTTCGGGCATAGGGAACAGTGGTACACCCTGAAATCCATCCTTCCCCGCGGACTCACCTCCAGGGAGAGCCCGCCATCCCTGAAGTGACAACAACCACCATGGAGCAGACTGACCGACGACTGGACCTCCGGGCAGCTCAGCCAGAAGGGGAGAGAGCAGCAGAGGGGCGACAATCGCCCCAACGTTCACTTCAGCAGTACCAGTTTTTCAATGTGTTCAGTGCCGGATGAAGTGACCCTGAGCAGATAACACCCCGCGGGAAGCCGGGAGGTGTCCAGAATGATGGTATCCCTCCCGGAGCCATTCAGCACGTTTCTTCCAGCGCCGTCGAACAGCTCCGTCTGGACCATAGCATTCCCGGGAAGGCTGACATGAAGGGTGGATGAGAAGGGGTTGGGATACACCGCTGGAAGAGGTTCAACAGGCCGGCTGTGCACATCCAGGCCGGTAACGTCGTTTCTTTCAACGAAGAACACATCCGGCTGGGAACCCTCTCTGTATGCAACCCAGTATCCGTCCTCCACGCTGCAGACGGCGATATCCCCCGGGGACAGGGGATTGAGTCCCGACTTCAGCAGGTAAGCATAGTCGTTCCAGCCGTTCAGGTAGTGGCGGCAGTAGAGGTCACCTCCGCTCTGCCACACAAGCAGCAGGCCCGGGTCCTCGGGGTTGGCGGACATGGCCGCCGCCTGGAGCCTGGACGGCCCCTGTCCCGGGAAGGGGGAAGTGGAGGTGAAACCATCCATGCAGTTGTGAACGGAAAAAAAGACCGTTCCGGTGGAATCGCTCCACAGGAAGAGCGCTTCATAGTAGTCCGAACCTGATGCCAGCAGTTCCGGTTCGGTTGACTCGGTGGTGGAACAGGTGAGGGTGTCGGCGGTGAGGTACACCGATGAAGCGGTGGTGTTGTGGCACTGGGCCGCTATGCGCCAGGAGCCGGGGGTGGGGGGCATGGGCGAGCCGGATATCCCCTGCCTCTGTGCCATCACAGGGCAGCCGAAGTAGTTCATCACGGGAAAAGTGACGTTGTGAACCAGGTCATCAGGATACCTGGAGGAAGGCAGGGGGTAGGGGTCATAAAGCGTAAGGGAGTCACCCATGGTAAGTTCACCGGTTTCGGAAACGGTGTATTCCCTGGTAACCCACATGAACTCTTCACCGCTGCTCAAGTAGGTTGCCATATATCTGCTGAGAAGGCCCCACCCTGGGATGGCGGTCCTTCGGAGCAGCCCCGGTACACTCCACTCGTAGTCCTGCGGGAAGACAAGGGAATCCTCTGTGGGCATATCATTCCAGGGATCCAGGGAGTAAAGCACATTGTCCACCGCGGCGATGAGATGCATTCCCTGGGAGGGGTTCAGCGTTATGGTGGTAGATACACCATGATAGGATTCCGGGAATGCCCGCCAGGTTTCATTCACTGTGCCGTTGAACCGCCAGATGAAGCCGGTGTCGCTGTTGTCCAGGCATGATACCCACAGATAGTCGGTTCCGTCGTCGGCAGGGGTAATGGCAAGGTTCGAAGCGCCTGAAGGGAGGCGGCGAAAAGTGCGGCCACAAGCAGTGAGTGTTTCATTACACACTCCAATCTCTAAGTCCAGAAGACCATTGTAAGCCCATACTTAGTATAATAGTCTTCAATGAGGAAAAGGAGGAGCTAATGGCCAGAGAAGTAGATGTTGCCATAATAGGCTCGGGAACCGCGGGGCTCTCGGCCCTGGGGCAGGTCAGGAAGAGAACGGACAATTTCGTGATAATTAACGACGGCCCCTACGGAACCACCTGTGCCCGGGTGGGCTGTATGCCTTCCAAGGCTCTGATAGAAGCGGCGGATATTTATCACTCAAGGCATCTCTACGGTGAAATGGGCTTCTACCTCAACGGCAGCGTTGCCGTGGACGGCAGGGCGGTGCTGAAGAGGGTGAGAAACCTCCGCGACAAATTCGTAAAGGGAGTCAACAGGCCACCGACAGCCTCACGGATGCCCAGAACATTCCAGGTAGGGCCAGAATACTGGCCCCGGACCTCATCGAGGTAAATGGCGAGAGGATACGCACCGGCAGGCTTATCATCGCCACCGGTTCAAAACCTGTGGTTCCGGGCCCCTGGAAGGAACTGGGAACCGGCGTTCTCACCAGCGATACCGTTTTCGAGATGGAAGACCTTCCTGAAAGCCTTCTTGTAGTGGGTCTCGGGGCGATCGGCCTTGAGCTGGCCCAGGCATTCAGCAGGGTGGGAGTGAACGTGACCGGTTTCGATGCCCTTCACACCATTGGCGGAATCACCGATCCCGAAGTGGCCAGGTCCGCCGTAAAGATCATCGGCGGGGAGTTTCCTATACACCTCGGAGCGAAGGTGAACCTTGAAAGTCTACCCGGAGGGAAGATAAAGGCATCCTGGAGCGGAAACACCGCAACTGCTGAAAAAGTACTGGTGGCTGTGGGCAGAAAACCCAATATCGATGATCTAGGCCTTGAGAACCTCGGAGTTGAGCTGGACGAGAACGGCCTTCCCGGATTCAACCAGCACACCCTTCAGGTGGGCAGCCTTCCGGTCTTCCTTCCCGGTGACGTGAACCGCAGGGCCCCGATACTCCACGAAGCCGCCGACGACGGCCATATAGCCGGATACAACGCAATGCTGAAACCGACAGCGAACATTGCTTCTGCAGAAGGACCCCATAGGTATCGTTTTCTCACATCCGAACATAGCCTATGCCGGCAGCAGGTTCGCCGACCTGGAAATGGATGAGGCCGTTACCGCAAAGGAGGATTACACCGATCAGGGAAGGGCTATCACCGCCGGGGAGAACCGGGGGCTGATAAAGCTTTACGCCTCGAAGGTCACGGCAGAACTGCTCGGGGGGGAGATGGCCGCTCCACAGGCTGAGCATATGGCACACCTCATCGCCTGGGCCATACAGAGGGGGCTCACGGTCTTTGAGATGCTTGAGCTGCCCTTTTACCATCCTGTTGTGGAAGAAGGGATTCGCGGCTGCTTGAGAAAGCTTGCCGGTCAGATAGAGAAGAGGGAGTCCGCACCTGAAGTGCCCTCTGCAGGAAGCTTCCACTGGAATGAACTAGTGGGCTGATGCCCGGAGAAAGCGGAGTTACCCATGCTGGACCACTTCGACCCAACTGACCCGATATTCACCTTCGCCGTGGCCCTGGCCGCTGTCCTTCTTGTTCCCATGCTTTTCAAGCGGCTGAGGCTTCCTGACATAGTCGGTCTGATACTGGCGGGTATAGTGCTTGGTCCCCATGCCACCGGGATCATCCATGAAGGCAGCTTTGTTCAGCCATTCGGCACGGTGGGGCTTCTCTACCTTATGGTAATGGCGGGCCTTGAAGTGGATATGCACAGGTTCCAGAGGCAGAAGCGGGACAGCGTGATATTCGGAAGCATTACCTTCCTGATACCCATGCTTATCGGCACAATGGGCGCCCTTTTCATACTGAACATGAACTGGGCGGCAGCCCTCCTTCTTGCAAGCATGTTCGCATCCCACACCCTTCTGCCCTATCCCGTGGTTCAGCGGCTGGGCCTTGTGAAGGAAAGGGTTGTAACCACCGCGGTGGGTGGAACGGTATTCACCGATACCCTTGCGCTTCTTGTTCTGGCGGTGGTTGCGGAATCCACCAGGGGGGACATAACCGGTCTGTTCTGGGTACGAATGGCGGCGCTTCTCGCTCTTTATATCGCCTTTGCCTTCTATACCATCCCACGGGTTGGAAGATGGTTCTTCAGGAAGGTATCTGCGGAGTCAGTTCCAGGCTTTCTTTTCGTTCTGGTCTTTGCCTATGCATTCGCCGCCATAGCGCCAATAGCCGGTCTTGAGCCCATTATTGGCGCATTCCTGGCGGGGCTGGCCCTCAACCTTCTCATCCCCGAGCACAGCAGACTTATGGTAAGGCTGAACTTCGTGGGTGAGTCCTTCTTCGTTCCATTCTTCCTCATATCCGTTGGGCTGATGGTGGACCTTGATCTTCTTCTGAGGTCCCGCGGTGTATGGATAGTCCTTGTGTTCATGGTAACCGCCGCATATGCAGCCAAGTACCTGGCATCAATGCTTTCCGGACGGATCCTGGGTTTCACGAAGGACGAAAACGGCCTTCTCTACGGTCTCAGCGTTAATCAGACCGCGGCGACCCTTGCGGCGGTGGTGGTAGGAGTACAGCTGGGAATATTCCGTGAGGACGTTCTTAACGGAACGATACTCATGATCCTGGCCACCTGCACCGTGGGACCCATGCTCACTGAAAAATTTGGCAGGAAAATCGCCCTTACCCGTGAAGCGGATTCCCTGACTAGCTCCGGAGCCCCGGAGCGGATACTGGTTCCCATAAGCTCCAGGAACCAGATCGAACCGCTGATGGCCCTTGCCATGATGGTGAGGAACGCCGCCAGCGGCCAGCACCTCTATCCTGCCATAATAGCACCGGACACCCACGACAGCGAGGAACAGATAGCAGCGTCGGAGAAGCTTCTTGGTGAAGCAGTGGTAATAGCCGCCGAGGGCAACACACCTGTCCAGCCGGTCACCAGGGTGTCTGCCAGTACGGTGGAGGGGCTCATGGGAGCATCAAGGGACCTTCGAATATCAACAATCCTGGTAGATGAGAACTACGGTATGACCGGCGACATGGAGCATCTGCCCTCCAGGATCGCCGATCAGGGAAGGCACCTGGTGATAAGGTTCATGAACCCGGCGCTGATCAACACCTGTTCAAGGTTCCTGATCGCCATTCCTCCCCTCATTGAAAGGCAGCCTGGGTTTTCGGTGGCCTGGCGGGTTCTGGAGAGGCTCATTGAACAGGCCGGTGCCGGCATCTCCATTCTGGCTTCCCGGACAACCCTCAGGGCAATGGGAAAACAGAAGGAGTTTCCCGGGTACTTTCCCGGGCGGAGAAGAAGCAGGTGGATGACTGGCATGACATGCACAGGGAGATAACTGACATTTTTCTCCCCGGTGACTTGCCCGTCCTCTTCGCAGCACGCTCCGGCAGGCTTGCCTGGCAGCCGTCCCAGGAGAGGCTTCCTGACCAGATATCAAGAAAGCTCGGCAACCCTCCCCTTCTGATCATCCATCCTTCTGAGATGAAGTGGGAAGCCGACGCTGCGGGGGAGACCCCGGCGGTGGATTTCCGGGCCATCTTTCCCCACGAAAACCTGTTCCTGAACCTGAAGGGTAGCTGCCCCGAGGAGGCGGTGAACACCATGCTTGATTCGGCATACCACGGCCACACTCTTCCGGAGGGACTAAGGGAAGACTGCCTGCGGCAGCTTGAAGAATCGCCCCTCTGGCTTTCAGGCGACTGCGTTCTGGTCCATACCCACAAAGCTTCTCCCCCTGCTCCCATGGCCCTGCTGGCCACCGGGGAAAAGGGTTTTGCCGTGGAGGGGCATGGCGGCAGGGCGGAGGTGCTGCTCCTGCTTCTGGGCACAGGGGCGGAATCACCGGAGGAACACCTGGGCAGACTGGCGGTCATTGCCTCCCTTTTCCACAGGGAAGGAATGGTGAAGACACTGATAAACGCCGGAAGCTATGATGAAATTCTTAACGAACTCAACAGAATGGACGAAGAGAAGGGACAGGCAGGACGATGACCATCCACTCATCTGGAGTATTCTGGGAAAGGGCCATACGCCGATCGATCCGGAAACGGTGGACTTCTCGAAGAGCAAGCCCCATGAATGCCTGGCGCCATTCTGTGACGCACATGTGGAAAAGGGCGCCTGTGTACTTGACCTGGGCTGCGGAGGGGGCAGGAACAGCCAGTTCCTGGCGGAGAAAGGTTTCAGTGTCCACGGCCTGGATATATCCCCCGCCGGTGTGGATCTTACCAGGGAACGACTGAAAAGGGCAGGGCTTGCCGGCACATTCAGTGTGGGCGAGTTCACCGCCATACCTTACCCGAATAACAGCTTTTCTGCCATCGTATGCATTGCCGCTCTGGATCATGTTACCCTTCCCGGTGCCGGGAAGGCACTGGGAGAAATGCGCCGTGTGCTGAGACCCGGCGGGAAAATGCTGCTGACATTCGACCCCCCGGGCAGGGATGAGGAGATCAAAGGGGAAGCCACCGTACAGGAAGACGGCAGCCTCTACTTCATCAGGGGCGAACAGGAGGGGATGCTCTTTCGCAGGTATACCGACCGGGAGATAGAAGACCTGATAGGCAGGAGCAACATGATCAGCTTTGAATACACCGATGAAGGTGAAAGGGTGGTCGCGTGCCTATGAACGGACCATCAGGGAGCTATCCTTACCGCCAGCAGGGTGAAGTCGTCTTCGTACTCCCTGGAACCGTGATAGTGGCCAACCCTTTCCTCGATAAGGGCAAGTAGTTCCGGAAGGGGGACAGTTCTGTTCCTCGAAGCGATCTCAGCCAGCCTCTTTTCGCCGAATTCCTCTTCAGCTGAGTTCATGGCCTCGGATACGCCGTCGGTGTACATCAGTATCATATCACCGTTCTCAAGCTGTATCTCGCCCTCCTCATAGGTCACCGAATCGGAGATCCCGAAGAGAAGGCCGCCCCTTGAAAGGGTCTTTACCCTTCCATCGTTCTTCACCAGGAATGGCGGATTGTGGCCGGCATTCACATAGCGGATGCATTTCCGCACCGGATCCACGCAGAGCATGAAGAAGGTTATGAACATCTCGGAGGGGGTGTTCTCGTAAACGATATGGTTTATGCGGGAGGCGGATTCGTAGAGCCTTGCTCCCATGGCCTGTGTGGTTCGCAGTGATGCCTGAAGGTTGGCCATTATCAGCGCCGCGCCGACCCCCTTGCCCGATACGTCCCCGATGGAAAGCACTACCCTGCCGTCTTCCAGGGGGATCACATCGTAATAGTCCCCGGCAACATCGAGGCAGAACTTGATGAAGGGGCTATTTCGATCCCCTTCACACTGGGAATGTTCTGGGGAAGCAGACCCCTCTGAATGCTCCTGGCCACCCGGAGCTGCTCCTGGAGTTTCTCCTTCTGCAGCTTTTCCCCAAGCAGTTCCAGGTTTCCGCAACAAGGGCAGTCTGGGCGCTGAAGCTCTGAAGCAGCTCCAGTTCTTCGGAGGTGAAGTCCTCGCCGTTGGTCTTGGTGCTTATCACCAGGAATCCCATCAGACCGGAGGTGGTCACCAGGGGAAGAAGGATGGCGCTCTTCCTTGTTATGAACCAGTCCCTCTGTTCCCTTGATAGAAGGATCTTTCCACTGGCTATCATCTCATCGAAGAGCAGGGGATTATCCTTTGCCTCTAGCCTTCGAAGGAACTCATCCCCGGGAATGAAGGGGGTGGGTTCGCTGAGGTCACCGCAGAAGAAACCCTTGCCGTCCACCCTTATCACGGGATAGATCCTCTCGGCGGAAAGACCGTCCGCCAGTTTCTCCTCAAGCTCCTTCCAGAACTTCTCACCCTCGGCCCTGACCATGCTTGAAGCCAGGAAGTCCTTCATGAGCCGGCGAAGCTTCACCGCTCGGGTAGAAGTATTCCTCGATCCGGTGCCTTATCTTCTTCTGGGCCCACATGAAGACCATGGCAAGTGCAATTCCGGTAACGAGCACGGCGTTCTGGGAATCAAGGCCCACCCTTGAAAGCACGAACTCCACAAGGGCCCAGAGGATGGCCACGAAAACGGCAAGGAGCGCAAAGTTCACCGTAAGGAACCTGGTGCCCCGTTTTATCCTGCCTTCCAGGTGAAGAAGCCTGTACTTGCCGATGGCGAATCCAAGGGTTATGGGCACCCCCAGCATCAGCAGGAAAATGCAGTTGGTAATTAGTATCCGGCTCACCACCGGCAGGGTGAGATACCACTGCCCGAAGAGAACCACAGTCCAGATGAAAAGCGTATAAACAACAAGCCCCGGTGCTGAGCCCAGCATCACCAGCCTGGTCTGTCTCTTTTCAAGTTTCACAACGGTTTGCCGGTGGTGTCTGATAAGCAGGGCATAACCCATGCCGAGCATCAGCGTCCGAACGATGAGACCCGGCATGATGTGCTCCAGCCCGCCGGAAACATTAGAGTAGATCATCAGTGCGGTGGGAAGGAAGATCAGAAGGTTGAAGAGAAGTCTCCTTCTGGCGTAGACGGGGTTTCTCCTGGGGAACAGCAGCTGCAGCTTCAACCACAGCGCCGGGGTAAAAGCCGCCAGGGAAGCTGCTCCCATAACAAGCCAGGAGGGCAGGTTGAATCCGGCGTATACATCGGAGATGGTTCCGAAGGAAACGGTCATTTCCATCGCCAGTGCGAAGCAGAACAGCGACAGGGTGAGTACAGCTGATGAATTCGGCCGCCTGAGATATGCCCATATACCCACGATGATAAGCCCGATGACGATCAGGGTGCGGAGAAGCACCACCGTCCAAACCTGTGCCTGGAGGGCCGGGGGGATGGTGTGGGTTGAGATGGTCGTGGTGTAGATCGAGTCTTCATGGAGAAACTCTATCTCGAACATCTGTCCCCGGGGCGTATCGGTTCCGAAAAGACTGAAGTAGTTGTTCTGGCTTGCAAGCAGTCCGCCCACGGTAAGAAGGGAGTCGCCACGAACGGGGTAGGGGGGGACACGAAGTCGTCAATGTTCACTTCGCTGAAAAGTGCATGGCCGGTGGTATCGTTGAACACGAACAGGCTCCACATGTCACTCATGTTAGAGAAGTTGATCACCTTGGTGAAGTCCCGCGCCATGTACACCAGGCAGAACAGAACGGTGAACACCGTTCCGGCAACCATCAGAAATGAAGAGAGCTTTCTGTTCATGACACCCCCAATATGGAGATATACAACAGATACCCTCTCCGGGCAATCAGAACCGGCGAGGACAGAACAAAAACAGAAAGATAGAAGTATATTATTGATAAGCAGTGTTTTGCGCTGATAATGCAATACTGACCCCTGCTATTCGTCCATGAAACTGAAGGGAGGTGAACGATGGGGAGAGAGGACCTTAACAGCTATGTGTCAACCAACCACCACAGCCTGGTTGCCTTCGTAAGGAGGAAGCTCGCTGAAACCGCCCACCGGGACAGCGAGGACATAGTACAGGACGTAATGGTAAGCATCCTGGACGGTCCCGGCATAACCGAGCCCATCGTAAGCCTCTCGGCATACATCTTCCGGGCCCTCAGGAACCGGATCATCGACGAGTACCGCAGGCCCCGGAAGGCGGTGCTCTCAATGGACGAGGAAAGGGAAGGAGAGCTCACCCTGGCCGAGACCATCACCGACGGCAGATATCAGCCTGAGAACGACCTGAAGAGAACAGCGGCTGCCGAGGAGATCATGGAGGCCATAAACTCCCTTCCTAAGAAGCAGAGGGAGGTGATCATCGCCACGGAGTTCAACGACATTCCCATAAAGACCCTGGCGAAGAGAACCAGAACCCCCCAGGGCACCCTTCTGGCTCGGAAGCACCGGGGCATAAAGGCAATAAGGAAGAAGTACTCACACATCAGGGAGGACTACCATGGAAACGGTTAGAGCGGATACCACCGAAACAAAGCGCTGCCCCGCGGCAAAGGTTGCCAAGGTGGCGGGACTTGTGGTGCTGGGCATCATAACGGCGGCGGTCCTGGCAATAGTCTTTGGTCTTCTCATTCAGTGGTTGTGGAATGAACTCATGCCGCCGATATTCGGTCTGCCCGAGGTAAGCTACTGGCAGGCTGTTGGCCTGGTGGTCCTGGCCCACATACTCTTCGGACACCACAACCACACCCACAGCGCTGCCAGGAAGAAGGGCTCCAGGGCTGTTCTGGGAACCTGCGGTGGCACGGTTACCGTTGAAAGCGACGAGAAAGAGAATGAGGAGTTCACCATGGAGTGGGACTCATTCAGGGAGTTCTGGAAGGACCACGGCCGGGAAGCCTTCACCAGCTGGCTCCACGGCAGGGAAGAGACCGAAGAGAACTAAGACCGGAACCCGGGCGCCGGAACCCCCGGTGCCCGGGGAAACGGAAAGGCAGGAAAAATGAGCCGAAGAGATGACCGAGTATGCCCGGTAGCCCTCCACCGAAGCCTTAACAACCCCTTCAGGAAGCTCATCCACAACCCGAAGAAGATCCTCAGCCGGTACATAAAGGAAGGCGACATAGCCATAGACATTGGCTGTGGCCCGGGCTTCTTCACCATCCCCATGGCAGAACTCACCGGCAATACAGGCAGAACCATAGCCGCCGACCTCCAGCAGGGCATGCTGGACATCATAAAGAAGAAGATAAAGAACAAACCCATAGAGAAGGGCATCATCCTCCACAGAACCACCGAGACCAATCTCAACCTGGCCATCAAGGCCGACTTCGCACTCCTCTTCTACATGGTGCATGAAGTCCCCAACCGGGAAGAGCTCTGCCGCCAGGTGAGAACCACAATGAAACCCACCGGCACCGTCCTCATCATCGAACCCCCGGTTCATGTAACGAAGAAGGACTTTGAGGAAACGAAGCAGGCAGCCAGAAAAGCCGGTTTCAGGGTGGAGGAGGGGCCGAAGCTCTTCCTGGACAGAACCGCCATACTCAGGCCGGTCAAGGAAGAATAGAAGGACTGCAATAGCAAAGGCCGGTGTTATGCTGCTCTGCGTGATGCCGGCTTATTTTTGTTGTGATGGGGTTTGTCAGAGGGGGAAGGGGGTCTGGAACAGGTGTTGACACAACTTGATAGGTATAGCATCATTAAACTTTATTTACAGAATGGGTATACGTTGAAGTATACTTTTCATTGTTTTGAAATGGAGATGAAATGCGAAACAATTGTATTTGCCTTGTTCCTGTCCTCTATCACCATCTCTTTCAGCTGTGGTGAAACGGAGACAACAGAATACGCAAATGAGAATGCGCAACCCCTCTATGATCTGATAAAAGCTGATTCTATCGGGTTTGAGTTTGGTGACTCCAACTATGTTTTTGGAGCGATCATTGATGCAACCTATCTTATCGATGGCCGCATTGCTCTTCTTGACATTCTTCAGCGCAAAATACTTGTTTTCTCCAGAAGCGGTGAGTTCATTGGTTCTGCCGGCGGGGAGGGCATGGGTCCCGGCGAATTTATCTCACCCTATTCTCTGACACCACTGTCTAATGGTGGATTTGCGGTTTCAGATATACAACAGGGCAAAATAGCCTTTTTCGACTCATCTCTGGGGTTGGTAAAGGAATTGAGCGGTTTTCAGCCAATGGCTCCCGACCGAATCAGTATTGGCCCCGATGGTTCAGTTTTCGGCCGTAGACACAACTGGTATTATGATGAGGATCAGGAAGAAGTATACAGTGGTTCCGAATACTGTCTCTGGTCTGATTCCACACAACCTGATCAGTTACCAGGAAACTATTTTCCTCATTCATCGGATGATCATTTCTTCTGCGGGATATCCTCCACCGATGATGGCAGATTGTTCACAATGCCTCTTCAAGATCAGAATACAGGATTACCGGATATTCCTCATCAGGAGATGTCAGCTTTCAGATCGAGCTTCCCTGGGAAACTATGTATTTAACGGAAGAAGAATTGCTGGCTGCCCGGCCCCACATGGTTATTCCCGGACCTGGGAGTGAGTCTACATCCTCAGAGCTTTCTGCGGACTGGTCACCTGATTCAACACGAGGAGCAGGAACACTTGCAGGTCTTGATGGTGAAAACCGATTATGGGTGAAATCCGGGAGAGGCGAAGGAGCATCTCCTGTATTCGATTTGTACAGCGCCACTGATGGTACATCATTGGGTTCTATAGAAACCACGCTTCCGGCGATTGCTCGATTCTGGACTATAAGGGTTTCTGAACCAGGAATACTTGGATGGGATCATAACCCCGGGGATTATCCACGGGTCTACATGCTTGAACTTGTGGATAGAAACCAGTGAAAGACAGAGGGCAATTGATTCATAACCGCTGAATTAACCTGGCACAGTCCTTCTGTTCAGGAATCAGGTGTCCGAGAAACTTGCTAATCACTTCATCGCACGGTCCGGAATGGATCCCAGGGTTGTTGTCGGTCGTGATGCAGAGATTGCTTATTTCGAAACCCGCCTTTCGGACAAAGAGCTGGTTTCAGGGTGGAGGAGGGGCCAAAGCTCTTCCTGGACAGAACCGCCATTCTCAGGCCGGTGTTATGCTGTTCTGCGTAATGCCGGCTTTTCCCGTAAATGACCATTGTCGCAATATCAGAGTCTTCAGAATTAACCATTGACACAACACGCAGGGCATTACATCATTAAATCTGATTTTTTGGGTAGGGATATCCAGAACCATTCATAGTTAATGCTTCTGCAGAACAGGAATGAAGTGAAGCTATTCGGAATTACTGGAATCGGGTTAATGCTTTTCCTGACCTGGACTGCATGCTCTGAAAAAACGGAAGATCATACTGCAGCAAAATTCGTGCTGAGAGTTGTCGATTCCTTAGGGGTGGAAACCGGGGACAGCAATCAAATTTTCGGGGATATCAACGGACTGTGCTTTGTCTCTGATTCGGCTTTTGTCGTATTTGATAGATCTTACCAGCAGCTTCGTTTGTTCACCATTGATGGGGAGCACCTGGTAACTGAATCTTACCTGGGAGATGGTCCACTTGAATACAGATTCGCAGAATACCTTGCTCCCCTGGATTCCTGCTTCGGGGTTTTTGATTTTGAAATGCCGCCAAGATGCATTCTTTTCAATTCAGAGCTCGTTCCTGTGAGTTCCGTTACCCTGCAGGAAAGCTCTGCCTTAACAAATCCAGCATTTCTTGGTGCGGAATCCATTATTGGCAGTGTCGGAAGCTTCGAGGAAAGGGATGGCTCGCTGATACTCATGAATAATACCTGCAAATGGAATTACGAAAATGGAATTCGAGAAATCCTGCTGTACGAGAACTTCAGCGAGTTGGGATCATTTGAGGAAGGATATGGGAGCTTCGTTGATCTTGAGCATTGTATTGAAACATACAAGGATAGCCTGATATTCATTGCTCCGGATTTAAATGAATCCCGGATTCTAACCTTCACATCAGATGGAGTATGCCGCGACACGATAGCGTTTGAACTCACAAGAGAACCCCGATCAATCGATGAGATTGAGTTGGAGGTGACATGGAGGAAGCTGCGAGACGGCAACCTGGGAGATTGGTATCCTTCCGAGCTCGAACCAGGAATTACTCAGTTACAGGTTCAGGATTCAAACGGTTTGCTCTGGGTTACCCATGGTTCTCGATTCTCTCCTGAATTTGAAGTATTTGATATTGATGGCAATCATATGTTTAGCTGCAGTTGTTCTGGTCTGCCCGAAAGAGACTACTACCGATTTTGCATTTCCGACGAAGGTTACATAGCTTACACGATGCATCCTGAGGATTATCCACGGATTTACCTCCTTGAACTCGTTGAAGAAACAATTGAAAACCGATCGAATTCAACAGGACCGTCAGGGTTATGAAGCAGCGTTGTATGCTGATTCGGGAGCTGCTTAACAGAAGGAGAAAATGAACAGTTTAATTCTTATTATCAGTATTCTTGTTCTTTCCATGCTTTTTTCTTGCGAAGAAGACCGTGACGAAGCTCAAGGTGCTCGTTCTTATGACGAATATGAACAGAACACAGGAATTCCTCTGGATACACTGGAGAAGTGGACTGCGTATGTGCAATCATCTGACGAGGGATTATGGGAAGATGATCCGGATCATTCCCTGATTCTTGGGAGGGTAGCAGCATTGGGAGGTGAAAATGACTTGTCTCCTCCATTCTATGATCCTCTTTACATTCATGTAATTTCTGACACATTGCTTATTGCCGACCAGGCAACCCAGGAGCTTGTCTGCATGAATAGCAGCGGAGAGCTGTTTTGGAAAGCGGGTGATATTGGTGAGGGCCCCGGCCATTTTCACGGTATCGGAACAATGGCAAATGCCGGGAATTTGATCGCGGTAGCCAATACAGGCCTTGATCGTATAGATATCTTTACATGTTCAGGTGAGTTCAGCAGGACAATATCCATTCAATCTCCTGAGGATTTGATAGGAGTTTCTGATTCCACAATCATTGTCCTTTCAGGAACCGAGCCTAATGGTGATGTGCATCTGGTCAATTTGAACACCGGTGAGTTCGATTCCTTCGGAGAATTGAGGAAGATCCTGAGATGGTTCTCGACATGAGATTCAGGGATAATCTGCGTGGGACTTTGCTGCCAGGTGATATTCTTGCCGTTGTTTCAAGATATGAGCATAAGCTTTACATCTTCAACCTGGAAACAGAAGAACTTGTTTTCAGCGGTGTTCGAGATCTTCCTTCCGAACCTTCCAAACCTTATCGCAGTTTCAATGAAGAGACAGGTTACAGAACAACAATAATGTTCCCCTCGGTTGGCGGTGTATTCACAGGCCCTGAAGGCATGATCAATGTTGTTGTGGATGAATACCAAAATGATGGTACTCTCCTTCATGACAACAGATACATTGACTACGCACCTGTTACAGTGGTTGACAGATACAATGAGAACGGTGAGTATCTTGACAGCTATTGCTTGCCTGACTCGGGTATCTCGTGGGTAAGAACTCTTCCGCCGAACATGCTTGCTGGCAGGCAGCAAGGTACAGGAATGCTTATGATTTACAGGCCATGGTTAATAGAAGAAAACCAGTAGCTAACCATGGTGGCGGTTTGAAGGAAAAGGCCTTGCCTGAGTGTATTTCTTCCAGTGAGCCGCAAAAGTTGCCCATGCTGAGAAGCAATGTTGAAAGGAATCCATTGCCCATAACCGTCACCGCAGCCTGCGCCCTTAAGAAAGACTCGGTCCTTCTCTGTCGCAGGGCCATGAACCAGAAGCTTGCCGGGTTCTGGGAGTTTCCAGGGGGAAAGGTCGAGGAGGGGGAGAGTTACGCTGAGTGCCTTGCCCGGGAGCTGTTTGAGGAGCTGGGGGTGGAAACGGTTGTTGGTTCAGTTGTTGCTGAGAGCACCCATGCTTATGACTCGTTTTCAATTCGGTTGGTTTTGCTGGAGACAACGATTGTAGGTGGTGAGATAACACTGTCTGTCCATGACAGGTATGAGTGGGTGCCGGTGGGGGAGTTGCTTGGCTGGAACTCGCCCCTGCGGATGTTCCATTGGCTCGTTCACTTATGGAGTTGCACGGGGAATCTTGTGGATAAGCACGACCCTTCGAGGTGACTGACCATCTCGTTGCAGGGGCGATTCTGATCCCTTCTGCCGAAGCTGCTTTCCGCGATCAACAATGCCACTGAGATTGATATTGCAGTTGCCTTTGTTCAGTCTACCGGGCTTAGACTGCTGTATGATGCCCTGGTGGATGCTCTTGGGGCGGGGGCGAGGGTCAGGTTCCTCACCGGGACTATCTCTATGTAACGGATCCCGAGGCACTTCGCACTCTGTTGCTGCTTAACGAAATGGGTGCCGATACCCGGATCTTTGAGAGCGCCGGCAGGAGCTTTCACATGAAGGCATATATGTTCGTGAAGAGTGCTGGTGGTTCCCCCGTTGCCGGTCGTGCCTTCGTGGGTTCAAGCAACATCAGCCGTTCAGCACTTACACACGGGCTTGAGTGGAACCTCCGGGTGGATATGGATGACAATCCCGCCCGGTTCGCTGAACTTCGGGAGAAGTTCGAGAGGCTGTATTCTTCCCCCAAACCCGGGAGATCACCAACGCCTGGATCGATGCCTATGTTTCACGGCGCCCTTCATTCAAGAGTGCCGAAGTTCAGCCAGGTACCGATCAGATGGCTTTGCCTCCCAAGCCGAATCACATTCAGTCGGAGGCTCTTCGCCTGCTAGCGGAGACCCGGGATTACGGTGACTCACGGGGACTCGTAGTGATGGCAACCGGTACAGGAAAAACCTGGCTGGCGGCCTCGACTCATATGCTTTCCGGGCTAAAAAGGTTCTCTTCGTAGCCCATAGGGAAGAGATACTCAAGCAGGCCGAGGAGACCTTCATCAGAATACGGCCTGAAGCCAGCATAGGGCATTACTCCGGCAGCGAGAAAACAATGGATACCGACTTGCTCTTCGCATCGGTACAGACACTGGGAAAGCTCGGTCACCTGCGCAGGTTCAGTGAAGACCACTTCGACTATATAGTTGTGGATGAGTTTCACCACGCGGCTGCCAGAACCTACCAGAAGCTTTTAGCCCACTTTTCACCGAAGTTCCTGCTGGGGCTTACGGCTACTCCGGACAGGACCGACCAGGCAGACATTCTGGCTCTGTGCGATGACAACCTGGTTATTCAGAGAGATCTTTTCGACTCGATTCGGATGAGTCTGCTTTGCCCCTTCGACTACTATGGAGTTGCTGACCGCAGTGTGGACTACAAGGACATCCCATGGCGCAACGGGAAGTTTGACCCGGTGAAGCTGGAGAACAAACTGGCAACAGCAGCAAGGGCAAATCATGTTCTTGGTGAATGGTATTCCCGGAAGCAGTCGAAGACCCTGGCATTCTGTGTTTCCATCAAGCATGCGGACTTCATGGCTGAGCACTTCAACCGCGCCGGTATTCCCGCCGTGGCGGTGCATAATCGTTCCGAGGTCCGAAGAAATACCGCTTTGAGAATGCTTCGAGATGGCGAGATCGAGGTGCTTTTCTCTGTGGATCTCTTCAATGAAGGCATAGACGTTCCCAGCATTGATACCGTTTTGATGTTAAGGCCAACGGAATCGAAGATCCTGTTCCTGCAGCAGCTTGGCAGGGGTTTGAGGATACACAGGGAGAAGAACCATCTCACGGTGCTGGACTTCATTGGAAACCACATCAGCTTCTTTAACAAGTTCGAGGCTCTCTTCAAGATAGATAAGACGAACAGGGCGAGAAGAGAGTTCCTGGAAAAGGTTGAATCAGGGGCTCTAGAATTGCCTCAGGTTGCTACATGAACTACGACCTTGAATCAATTGAGTTCATGAAGAACCTCATGAAGACCAATACCCACACCCAGAAGGACTTCTACTTCTCCCTGAAGGATTCACTGGGCAGAAGACCAACCCTTTCGGAGTATTTCCTGGCTGGAGGGGGAATTTCTGCACTTCGAAGTGAGTACGGAGGCTGGTTCAACTTCCTTGAGGCGCAGGGTGAGATCGAGCCCGGTTTCATTGATGTACTGGGGTCTCATTCCGGTTTTCTCAGCGAACTGGAATCCTCAGCGATGTCGAAATCCTACAAGATGATACTCATGGAGGCCTTCATTGACCTTGACGGGTTCTCCGACCCACCATCTGTTGAGGATCTGTGCAGAAGGTCGTACAAGGTAATGTCCCGCCGCATCAAGTGCCAGGCGGATCTGCCGGAACGGTTCAAAGGCGGCTTTGAACGGTATAACGTAATTGAGAAACGCTGGATAACGTACTGGAACAGCAATCCCATTAGTGCCTGGACAGGGGAAAGGCGAAGGTCCGGGGAAACCTCATTCAGTCTGGCCGGAAACAGGTTCATTTACAGGGGAGAAGTGACGACTGAACAGATCGCAGACCTGGAATCCATGGTACTGGAAACAGTCAATTACAAATACGAGCAGTACCTGTCCAGAAGAACCCGGGTTACCGGCCCCGCCCATATTGATGCAGAATCATCCAACCTGATCGAGGTTCCTTTCTTCAGCGACCTGCAGATCGCCTGCGGGCATTTCAAATCCAGCTCACACGACCTGGATAGTTTGCATTACAAAACCCTTCCGATGTCCTATGGTAACCTGAACCCGGCAAGGCATTTCATCGCAAGAGCCAGTGGAAACTCAATGAATGGCGGCAAGTCACCCATCAGGGACGGGGATTATCTGCTTCTGGACCTTGTGACCCCTGAGAGCGCAGGGAGCATCAGCGATCAGCTTGTTGTGATCGAGAAGCAGGATGAAACCGGTGACGATCAGTACCTTCTTCGCTATGTGAAGAAGCTGGGAAATGGCAACTACATTCTTCAGGCCTGGAATGAAGACTATCCCGATATGCCTGCAACAGAGGACATGGTGACCCGTGCCCGGGTTAAGCAGGTGATCGATCCCCTTGACCTGATACTTCACACGAAAACGAAGACAAGAGAGATTCCCGGGCTCTTTGGCCTTGAGTACAACCAGGGCAACTGGCAGGCGGGGCATGTCTGCCCGAAGGATCATCCTGATCAGTTCCTGCTGGTAACGCTGAACAAGCAGGGTCAGCAGGAATCCCATAAGTACCATGACTACTTCATCGATGACAGGACATTCCACTGGCAGAGCCAGAGGTCTACAAAGCCAGGTTCCAAGAGGGGAATGGGAGTGATCAAACACAGGGAAAACGGTTCGATGATCCACCTGTTCCTTCGAAAGAACAAGTTAATCGGGGGAAGGCAGCCCCTTACACCTATCTCGGTACTGCGGATTACCAATCACATTCCGGCTCAGAACCCATGGATGTGGTTTTCACACTGGCAAACCCCATTTCAAAGGAGGTTGCCGCGGAGCTTGAGATTCAGGGTACTGGGTAGCTGATGAAAAATGCATTGTGCAAATCGGAAAAGGAGAATCAGATGATCAGAGGAGAGAGGGTGTTGCTCAGGCCTGTTGTGAAAGAGGATGTTCCAATTCAACATCAGTTCTACCAGAATATCGAGCTCTTCACTCTCAATGCGTCGATTCCCCATGTTACCACTCTGGAAGCCATGGATGAGTGGTATGAGATCAGCACGAAAAGGGATGAGAACAATCAGTTCCTGGCGATCGAGGTTGACGGAGAGTACATAGGGGTGTGTTCCATCAAGAACTCTAAGAGCTGGCCGGGAAACTACTGGTATGGCATCGCCATCGGCAATCCTGAGTACTGGGGCAAGGGTTATGGCTCTGAAGTAACTCAGCTGATGAAGGACTACGCCTTCCACTACCTGGGAGCCAGGAGAATAGGCCTGGGAACAAATTCAAAGAACCCCAGGGCGATCCGGTGCTTCGAATCCTGCGGTTTCGTTGAAGAGGGAAGTATAAGGCAGCACTACTGGATAGACGGCGGCTATGCGGACTATGTGTACATGGGTATCCTCCGTGAGGAATGGGAGAGTTCGAGTAAGTAGAAGCCCCGGGATCGGTCAGGGGCTTTGATTTTGTTGATCTTTGTGCGGATCGGGAAGCAGGATGATGCATTACAGAGAACTGGAAGAATCGGATCTGACGGGATTGCCCGGCATCGACAGAAGCGACTACTCCCCTTCATGGTGCAGAATAGAGAAGGTGTGCTGGTGCAGGAGGACCGTGACTTCGTACACACGGGGTTCGATCGGGATGCATGGGAAGAGATAGCCGGGGAGTATGCTGTTGCATTGAGGAATGACACGGCAATTCTCATCGGGCCTATGATGGAGACTCGCTGGTTGGTATAGCAGGGCTGGATACCTCAAGAACTTACGGACCCTCCGGGAACATGTACAACTTCGGTCCGATGTGGGTGAGCAGGGAGTACAGAGGCGGCGGAATCGGCAGAAAACTGTTCAGCCTGATGGTTGAGAAGGCCTCGACACTTCCGGTTGACGGTCTGTACGTAAGTGCCACTCCGGTGCCCGGGACCGTAGGCTTTTACATGTCAATGGGGTGCAGGCTGCTGGACAGTCCTGACCCCGAACTCTTCTCCCTGGAACCTGAAGATATCCATATGTTCTACGATCTTGTCCAGTTCAGGGAATCGGTCAGTCGAAAAGATATGTGAATGCCCTCAGTTCCCTGTTGAGATCCCTTTACAGCCAGTGTGGCCGGGGGTGTTCATGATTATGTATCGTTTCCCTGCTCCGCTGCTTCCGGCTTGTTAAGGAGAGTTCATGGAATATGCAATCTCCACCTGGAACTTCGTTCAAGGGACTGATTCTCTGAGCAGCTTCATTTCAGCCTCCACCGATATGGGTTTCAATGCGGTGTCCTTCACGCCGGTACAGGTGCTGACCATGGATCGAGATGCATCCACCCGCCTTGGCGAACAGATCTCAGCGGTGGGTCTCAGCGTTACGGTTCACGCCGACTTCAAGAACACCCCGGAAGAGATAGACAGCATAATGGTCGTATTCGGTGAAAGCCTCTGCTGCATCTCCCTGGACCCCCGCTGCCGGATCGACCCAGCCGGCGGGTTCTTAGAACCGGGAAGAATGCTTCAACTGGTTGAACACCTCCGCTGCGGAAGCGAACTCACGGGCATCCGTTTCGGTCTTGAGGGCTTTCCCATAGACGGGTGTGCACTGGACCGCAACGTAGAAGCTCTGGCAGGGCTGCTTGAATGCCCTTGCTTCGGGGCGCTGATAGACCTCGGTCCTATGAACCTGCGACTATCCTCCATCCCGCATTTCGCTGAGAAGGGCATCAACGGGTACATATCCGGAGAGCAGGTTCCGATCTTCGAGGTCCATGCGCACGACAACTGAGGGGAAGGGGATCTGCACATGCCCCCCGGGAAGGTGAACCTGGACCTTCGAGCGGCTGCTTCGGCTTTGCGGGCCAGGGGTTTTCAGTGAGTATCAACTATCGAGATCGCTCCCCGCAGGTATGGTGCGGAGCCTGGGGATGAATACGAGTCCGTGCCTTCCGGGCTGTGTTCCTGGAAGGATGCTCTGGAGCTGTCTGATGGATGATCGCTGCCCGGTGGTTTTCTACACCACTGATGTACGCAATGCCAGACTGAGCGAACTGCTTCGGATGTGCCCTCCAGGGCCTCTGGGCAAGCTGAGCGCTGTTCTGGTGAAGGTGCTGCGCATTCCGGGCCCTGTACTCATGGGCATGGCCTTCCATGATGTCCGTTGCTGCACATTCCAGGAGATCCCCGAACTGTTCCAGCATTTCACTGAAGAGATCCGCATCCTTGAGGAGATGGGTTTCTCATCGGCGACGGCGCTTCGAGTGCCCATGGCGGGCAGGGGGAGCTGCTGCTCCCTTGCGTTTCTGGGTGAAGATCCCGCCGTGTATGCCAACCTCGTGTTCAGCAGGACCGAGGTGAAAGGCAGGGAGTACGGAGAGTCCGGGCTCTCCTTCGTTTCCCGGGATGCCTCCATTGTCTGGGCAACCTCAGGGATGTCTCATCTGCTGGACGGTCCTGACGGCATCAGGACCCTGTACTGCCCGCCGGGCCCGGTGGAAAAGCTGCTTGAAGCTCACCTCTCCCGGCTTGTGGACGTTCCCAAATCCACTCTGCGGCATTTTGAGGCTGAGGAACTCTTGCCGGCTCTTCTGGAGCTGGAGGCCATGATCACCGACTTCAATATTGCCCGGGGGGTGTTCAGGCCGCTGACCGAAGCTGAGGTGGAGATGCTTTCTGTTCCATGAGCTGAAGACCCAATCTGCCTGAATGCAATAATCCCTTCCGCTTTTCGTCTCTGTCTGCAGTGTTTCTCTTTTCTGCTCTTTCGTAAGGAAGCCCATGAAAGCAGTTCATTACAGAAGGTACGGTTCGCCGGAAGTTATCAGGGTTGAGGATACGGATGTACCGGTGCCCGGGGGTGACGAGGTGCTGGTACGTGTACGCGCGGCGTCGTTGAACGCCTACGACTGGCATATGCTCACAGCAGACATCTTCCTGGTGAGGTTCATGGGAGGGGGATTCTTCAAGCCGACCGATCCCAGGCTGGGCACCGACGTGGCCGGCACAGTGGAGGCCGTGGGCAGTGGAGTAACCGACTTCAAAACCGGCGACCGGGCCTCGGCATGGTGAAGGGGGGCTTCGCAGAGTATGCCTGCGCTCCTGCCCGGGCATTCGTTCCAATCCCGGTAAATGCCTCCTTCGAGTCCGCGGCGGCTATGCCCCTCGCCGGTGTTACTGCATTGCAGGGGCTTCGGGATGCCGGGGGAATCTCCCCGGGGCAGGAGGGTTCTGGTGAACGGGGCCTCCGGAGGCGTGGGCACCTTTGCGGTTCAGATAGCGAAGTCTTTCGATACCGAGGTAACCGCAGTGTGCAGCACCGGGAACCTTGATCAGGCCAGAGAGATGGGAGCAGATTTCGTGATAGACTACACCCGTGAGGATTTCGCCTCGAACGGGGTTTCCTACGACCTTGTGTTCGCCGCCAACGGCTACCGGACCCTTGGCGCATACAAGCGTTCCCTGGCTCCCAGGGGTGTGTATGTGATGGCCGGTGGAACCCCGGCACAGATTTTCCAGTCCATACTCTTCGGCTCCCTTATGTCGGAGAAGGGGGGCAGAAGGATGACGGGGTTCATGGCCAGGAACAGCAGGGCTGACCTGAGGGTGCTTAGGGACCTTTTCGAGGAAGGTAGTGTTCTGCCGGTGATCGACAGGCGGTACACCCTTGCGGAGACCGCTTCCGCCATGGAATACCTGGGGAAGGGGCATGCCCGGGGGAAGGTGGTTATCCACATGGATGGCTGAGTGGGGGCTTTTGTGCGGCTCATCCACCGGTTTTGCTTTTGATAGATTATCTACTGTCTTATCTACCTGAGGGAGAGTGAAGGTTATGAGAACACTCTGCGGCTGTCTGCTGGTGTTATGCCTGATTGCGCAGGCTGAAGCTCCTGGGATATCCGTTGCTGCTGTATTCACCGGGCTTGAGGAGTTCCACTGGTTCGAGAACGACGGAGGGTCCACCTCCGACGGGGTGGCCCCGCTGGCTTCATTCGTAGTACTGGAGCCCGAAGAGTTCGCGGGAGAAAGGGTAAGCATCCTGTTCAAGCACGGAGTGCTGGATAAAGCTCTGGAGTCCCTTCCGGCGGGTGGAGTATGCCGTTTCACCGTGCCGGGTGACTTCTTCGGCAGCGGCGCTGAGATACTGGAGGATATGGACATAAGCGGCTTTCATTTTTGAGCGGGGGAGATGAATGAGCACTGACGAACTTGTCATTCGTAAGGAGAGGCCTGAGGACCATTCCGCAGTAACCGAAGTAACCGTGGAAGCGTTCACCTACCTGGGTATGGGAGAGGTAACGGAACACCAGATGATAGAGAGGCTCAGGCAAGCCGGCGCCTATCGGTTTCCCTGGTGGCTGAACTTGCCGACAGGGTGGTGGGGCATATAGCCTTCTCGCCTGCGGAGGTTTCCAGCGGCGTTTCTGGGTGGTACTGCCTGGGTCCTGTGTCGGTCCTTCCGGAACTTCACCGTAGGGGAATTGGAGGGGTTCTGATTCGGAAGGGGCTTGCGGAACTGGAAGCCTCAGGTGCCGCAGGATGCTGCCTGGTGGGGCATCCTGAATACTATGGGAGGTTCGGTTTCATTCACCCCGATGGTATGTTCTACGAAGGCGTGGATCCCGAGGTCTTCTTCGCCCTGGCGTTCTCCGGGGAGTACCCTTCTGGCAGGGTTTTGTTTCACAAGGCCTCGGAGTGTAGGGCAGTTATAGTCGGGAATAGTGGCCGGTAAACAGGAAGCGTGGGGTTTCGGACCCGGGAAGCAGACTCAGCTTGAGGAGGCACTGAAATGAGTGCAAGGGCAAAGATCACGGATTTGATCGGAGAATGGGCGGGCAGCAGCCGACTCTGGCTTTTCCGGGGGCTACCGTAAGGGAGTCGGAAACCACCGCCTCAGTGGCGCCGGCAGCAGGTGGAGCCTTTCTGATAATTAATTACAGGTGGGAAGACGAAGGGACTCCACAGGACGGGATCCTCCTGGTCCGGCTATCTGTTGAGCCGGGCACCTGTGATATGGTATGGATCGACTCCTGGCACACAGGAGGCGAGTTCATGGTTTTTAGAGGCGAGGAAGACCGTGATGGATCCATGTCGGCGGTTGCTTCGTATGCCGCGCCTCCAGGTCCGGACTGGGCTGGCGCATCGTTCTGTCCGCAGAAAGTGAGACAGAGATGAGGATCACGATGTACAACATCACCCTGACGGGAATGAAGCACTGGCTGTGGAAGCCATGTACGAACGCATGGCTCCCAGGGATTAACCCGGAGTTAAATGCCCTGTCAGAATTTGATATACAGCTCGCATGAAGGAGATAACTGAAGTTTAGTATGGAGGTTGAACCATGGAAAAGAAGTTCATCGTACCGGCGGCGTTCTTTCTGGGACCTGTCTTTATCTGGATAGCGGCGGTGGTGGGGTACGGCTCCTGGTTCGCCCTCTCCGCTCCATTCTCGATGGGGCTGTTCTTCATCCTCGGGGTGATGATCCTCTTCTCAGGGATAAGGTGCCTGAGGGCAGGGGGACCCAGGCTGGGTAACATTATCCGCGCAAGCGTGCTGCTGGTGCTCTCTGTTCTAACCTGGTGGAAGGCAGGCAGTATGGCAGGTATCGCCATGCTCCTTTCCGCTGTGATCCTGGGTATTCTTGCGGTGCTGGGAAGGTATAGCGAGCAGGAAGAGGGCAGAACCTGAACATCTTCGTTCTGGATCTGGATGTGGAGAGGTGCGCCAGGTACCACTGCGACAGGCATGTGGTGAAGATGATCCTGGAAAGCGCCCAGATAGCCTGCTCTGCGCTTAACGGAAAGGGCTTCGTCACACCCTACAGGTCCACCCATGTTAAACACCCCTGCGTGCTGTGGGCAGGGGAGTCGATGGATAACCTTCGCTGGCTCATTCGGCTGGGGAAGGCCCTGAACCGTGAATACCGCTACAGGTATCGCTCTGCGGATCACGCTTCTCTTGCAGTGCTTGAGGCAGTATCACGGTTTTCCTTCGAATCCCGTGGGCTTACCGAGTTTGCCCAGGCAATGCCTGAGGAGTACAGGGTGCCGGGAGACCCGGTGAAGGCCTACAGGAGATACTACATCGGGGAGAAGCTGGGCTTCGCGAAGTGGACCAGGAGAAGGAAGCCTCCCTGGATAGCTTCCTCTTTCCTCATTTGATAAGGTATCTTTTCCTACCAGTCCCAGTTTTCCGGGTCTGGAGGCATCCATAGGCTATCGATCAGCATGAGCTTTCCCCGGGAAGAGATGTAATCGTAGGTATCGTAGTCGTATGTAAGCTTTGTAAAACCTATTGTGGTATCGTTCAGCCATTGCCCGTTCCTGGGGCCCCAGGGTACGCTGGTGTCTTCGAACTCCAGGAAAAGGGAACGGTCCGGTTCAATTCTCCAAACCTGTATTCCGTTTGGGTATAGCCGGCGTGTATGTCCTCGTTCATGCACAGAAGCCTTGTTCCGTCGGGGCTGGGAACGGGAGGGCCTATCGTTGCTGTTGTGCTGCCCGTTACACCGTCTACCACCTGCCAGCCTATCCATTCATATCCAAGGGTCTTCACCGTCCAGAGGTTTTCTGCGGGAAGGTAGTCCATAAGGCTGTAAAGGGTGGATCTCAGCCCGTCAGGAGAATCGTATCGGTTACGGAAGGCTACCGTATCTCCATTCGCAGTGGCGATGCTCAGGGTTGTTGCATCTTCCCTGAATGCCTGTGGATAGAGGGAGAGAAGCTGGTTTTCAAGGGAGTCGGGCTGGGAGAATGCGAAGAGAAATATCATAGCAGGAATGTGTGTCATGGTGACTCCTTCCGATAGGATCCTGTAATTATACTACCTTAAGCAGTTCTGGATGGGAGATGCCATGTCGCTGGAGAAGCTTTCCAACATACTGCTGGTGGTGTTCACTGTCCTTGTGGGCTCCTACTTCATTTTTCAAGACCGGCCCTTCATGGAGCCGGTACATTCCCACCTTGAGCAGGGAGGATCCGACAGGATCGCCCTTTACATAGGTGCAGCGGTGGTGCTGCTCGTGGTTCCACAGATGATTCAGTCCATCACCCGCAAGGCAAGGGACATGATCAGCACCGTCCGGTCGGTTACGGAGCACGGTGTGGAGGGATGGGCACACGTAAAAAAGGTGTATCGAACCGGAGAAAGGCTGGGAAGGAACGAACTGTACTTCTTAGACCTGGACGTGTCGGACAGCGAGGGGAACGAGTACGCCATTACCGTTCTCCACCCAGTGCCTGGAAAGGAACTTGGCTTTTTCATACCGGGGTCCAGGATTCCAGTGAAGACCGCCCGGAGGGATAGGTCAATGATCATTTTCCCCCAGCTGAACTATAGGAAGATGGGCAGTTTTCTTTTCCTTAATGAGAACAGCGATACCTGGGCCGAGGCTTTGAAGACAAAGGAAGAGATAACGCTGACACCTGTGGGGAGCGTGCCGGAATACTAGGAGAGGAGTTTCATGTCCGAGCTTAAGAAGGCTTTCCTGCCGGTGCTGCTGGCCGGTGTTTGGGTGAACTTCTGCGAGTTCGTGAGGAACGAGGTTCTCTTCAAACACTACTGGATAGACCACTTCGCCGGTATGGGGCTGGTGTTCCCGGCGCAGCCGGTGAATGGAGGGGTATGGGTTGTGTGGGGCTTCTCCATGGCGGCCTTCGTGTGGGCCATTTCCCGGAGGTTCTGCTTCAGGGATACTTTCCTGCTGTCGTGGTTCGCCGGTTTTTTGATGATGTGGATGGCGACCTGGAACCTGTCTGTGTTTCCGGCGGCCCTGCTTTGGATCGCGGTTCCCTTCAGCATGGTGGAAACCGCCGGCGCAGTGTTCATCTCCAGAAGGCTTACCCGGTAGGTCCTCCTGTTTCGCATTCCTTCTGTGTTCATGGCCGCGGGTTGTTTTATATTTTATTCTCATAGACAGTAATGCCAGGGCGGCTATACCAGACAACAATAACGAAAGCTCATTATGAACGAGAATATTGGCCGCATCGTAGAACTGATAGTATCGGTTTCAAAAAAACTGCCCTCACCCGCCAGGGAAACGGTGGGTTATGAACTGGAGAACATCAAGGAAATGCTCATGGACAACAGACCGCCGCGGGTGCTCATCATCGGGCGCAGGGGTGCCGGGAAGTCATCCATCGTCAACGCCCTTTTCAAGGCCAGGGTGGCCAGGGTGGGCTCCGTCCTTTCCGAAACCGGCAAAGCCAGCTGGCACACCTTCAGCAACTCCCAGGGTTCCATAGAGATACTGGATACCAGGGGTCTGGGGGACAGGACCAGACCGGAATCCGCCAACTTCGCCGTGGCACTCGACGACATCAAGGCAGAGATCAGGGAGATATGCCCCGATGTGATACTCTTCATGTGCAAGGCCAAGGAGGTGGATTCCCACATAAAAAGCGACCTTGAGAATGTTGCACTGGTCAGGAAGTACATCTCGGATACCCACAGCTACGAGATACCGGTTGCGGCGTTGGTCACACAGGTGGACGAGCTGGACCCGAAAAGGGTAGAGCCGCCCTACGACCATCCGGTAAAGCAGAAGAACATCCTGGAGGCGGTGAAGGCACTCCAGGAAGCATATTCCGATTCCAGCATAGAACTGCTTGAGGCCATACCAGTATCAGCTTATGCCGAGTTCGATGGTGACCGGATAGTATATGAGAACTTCTGGAACATAGAGGAGCTGGTAACCTACCTCATGGATCATCTGCCCAGATCAGCCCAGCTCCAGCTTGCGAGGCTCACAAGGCTGCGTAAGCTTCAGAAAAGGCTTGCACGGACCATCATAGGATCACTGCCACCATATGCGGAGGGATTGCCGCAACCCCCATACCCCTTGGAGATATTTTCCCGATTACCGCCGCCCAGATAGGATGATAATGGGCATTGGCTATATCGGTGGCCGGGAACTGTCAAAGAGAACGGCCAGGGAATTCCTTGCGGCAATGGGCCTCAATGTGGGAGCGGGGTTAGCCCTGAGGGAGCTGGCCAGGGCCTCGGTGAAATTCTTCTTCCCCGGAGGGGGAAATGTCATTTCCGCCGGGATCGCCTTCACTGCCACCTGGGGAATAGGGGAGGCCTCGGTTGCCTACTTCATTGACAATATGTCCCTCTCTGAGGCGAAAGCCGCAATGAAGAGGGGAAGAAAAAGGCATGAGAAGGAAGCGGAAGTCCTTGCAGCCAGTCTGAAGAAAGACTCAGCTGAGAGTCACTGAATCAGTTTGATCTTCCTTTGCCTGACACAAGGAAAAACATCAGTGTCCCCGTTGACTCAGGGGGAGATGCATATATCTTATTTGAAAGCAAAGAGATAGGGTTACAGGCCCCCCTACTGCCTCATCGCCATGATCATATTGCTTTGCTGAATAAGCTACAGGTTATCAAGCAAAAAGGAAGGGGTGGCAAAGATGAGTTTAAGAAAACTACTTGTTCTGCTTGCCGTGGTCGCGGTTGCGGTATTCATGGCCTGCGGGGAAGAGGAACCTGAGGTTCAGGTTGAAACCGCAGATGAATCGCCGGATGTGATCAACGCTCCCGTGGAGCCCGTGGAGCCCGTGGAGCCCGTGGAACCTGAAATGACCGAAGAAGAGAAGATGGCCTTCGTAATGGAGAACTGCATCTGCCCTCAGTGCCCGAGCTGGGTACCCGAGGCTTCGGAAAAGGGTGAAGGCGGTTACTGCGCCACAGGTATGAGCGAGTGCATAGTGGACGAAGTGGGCTGCATCTGTGCTGAGTGCCCGGTGACGGAGGAAATGGCCCTCGAGTGGGGCTACTACTGCACCAGGGGTTCAGCTGCGGACATGATGGCTGAAGAGCTGGAGGAAACTCTGTAGGCCTTCTGCTCCCGTTGCATTCAAAAAAGGGGGAACAGCCGGATACAGTCCGGCTGTTCCCATAGTCATTCACTCATCCCTGCTCCCTTCCCGCTGGCCGGCTGCTGAACATTTCCAACAAAAGTTCATATAGGAAGAGCCGGTCAAGCTGCATTTCATACCGTATTCCTGCCTACCGAGGTACGCCGGCCAGAGTGGGTCATAATCCTTGTCAGAAAATTTGTAAAAAATTCGGTACGGTGCTTTGTGTTTTCTCCCTGACCATGGGAGTTTCGGTCATACTGGGTGGCTACTGCCATATATGACCTTGAACAACTGTCTTGACGGAGGCCTGGTCAGGGGTGATTTTCCACGAAGCAATCAACACGGAAGGGGGTTACATGAGCAGTTTTCTGCTGGTTTTCATGGTTCTCTCGGGTTATGGCTCCTGGGAGAACATAGGACCGGAGGGTGGTGAGATCACCGCCCTTGTCCAGAGTACACAGGATCCGAGCCATCTTTACGCAGTTTCCGGCTCGAATCCGTCCATGGTCCTGTTTTCCGGTGACAACGGTGAATCCTGGGAGAGCATCGGTTCCTTCACAGGGGGTACCGTTTACGATGTTACCATGACTCAATCCGGCATTCTTGTGGCCTTCGGCACAAGCAGGGTATGGAGATCCACCGACGGCGGATACAACTGGAGTACTGCTTATGTGAGCAATACCTATTTCTACCAGGGAGCATCACATCCCACCGATGGAAACACGTTGTTCGCCGCGGGGTACAGGTACATCGACAGCTACTGGAGGATAGCATTCCTTAAGTCCACCGATGGCGGTCAGAACTGGAGTGCGACCCAGCTCACAACAAGCTCCAGTCATGCCTACGGCCGAAGCATCGGAGTTTCGCAATCCGATCCCGATGTTATACTTGTTGGCGGATATGAACCCTCCGGCTCCAATACCCAGAGGCTCTATCTTTCGGAGAACGGGGGCACGACCTTTACCGATGTAACCCCTCCCTCAAGCAGCAATGAATCCTACATGTACGGCGCGGCCATTCACCCCGAGGATCCTGACATCATGCTCGCAGGTACACTGTACTCCATTTACAGAAGCACCGACAGAGGAGCCACCTGGACGAAAATAGCCACTCAGTACTACAACTACAGGATCCGCTACAGCACAGCCGATCCCGACATTGTCATGGCCGGGGGATACAGCAACATATACCGCTCGACTAATGGAGGGCTTTCCTGGAGCAGTGTTACCACAGGGCTTTCCGGTAACAACTTCCAGCACGTGCTTCCCAGCTACGACAATGCCACCATGGCATACACAGGAAGCAATGCTGGCTTTTTCAACAGTACCAACGGCGGTACCTCCTGGAACATGTATACCGAGGGCATGACCGCAGGCAAGGTCCTTGTGGGCTGCCGCTCAGAGGGCTATGTCTACATTCAGCTCACCTCTCTGGGCATTTTCCGCATACCTGAAGACTCATCCGAAGGCTGGTCATCGGTGAATCAGGCCAGCGGATGCGGTGATCTCGCCGGACTTGTGAGCGATGGGGAGGGCACCCTGCTCGCCCTTGAAGCGGGTGGTTGAGGCGGCTCCGAGCTCTACAGGAGCACAGACGGAGGTTCCGTCTGGACAAAGGTAGATACCTATTACGGTACCGGATACAAGATGATCTATGCCGGTGATGACACGTTTTACTGCACCGGTTACAAGTATTCATCCCCGAACTATATGCTGGTGGTTTCCAAATCCATCGACGGCGGTCTGAACTGGACTCGCCAGACAATTCAGAGCGGTTCGGTCTACGGCTACATCAGGGCGCTTGCCGTTGATCCCTCCAACACTGATAATGTGTTTGCCCTGGGCTACTACAACAGCGCTGTCAGGTGCTACTACTCCGAGAACGGTGGCACCTCCTGGCAGGAAAGGTCCATGAGCGGTCTTCAGGGAACACCCTATGATCTTTTGGTGCATCCCACCAGCAGCAACAGAATGGCTGCGGCGACCAGTACTGGTTTATTTGCCACGGATGATGGTGGCTCAACCTGGACCAGGGTCACAACGGCCTTCACAGGTGCCTGGTGCGTAACCGTTCCCGAAGGAACAGAAGACCTTCTCGTAGGTACGAACACAAACGGTGCCTGGATCTGGGAGGACTGGACCGGTACACCGGAACTGATAGGAACGGACCTCGATGACGTCAGGGTGAATGTGCTCATCGATGTTCCCGAATACTCCCTGCTCTACGCCGGCACCTTCGGCAATTCCATGTGGACCAACTACTACGGTACATCCACGGAGGAAGCCATTCAGCAACTCCAACTGCCCTCGATTTCGCCGTATACCCGAATCCTGTAACATCAGGTACCGCCACGGCGAGTTTCGTTCTTCCAACGAGTTCCCAAGCCACTCTGCAGGTATTCGACCTCACCGGCCGGGTCGTGTTGGAACATCAGCCGCACCGGGAGATGGGCAGACCATCCTCAATTTCTCTTCGCTCCCTCCAGGCGCATACATATCCAGACTTACCTGCGGCACCGAGTCCGCAACGGTCAGGATGATAGTCACCCGATAACTCACAGGGGCGGCCGGCAAGAACCGGCCCGCCCCCTTCACTGAACTGAAGCCATCCGTAAACTTGACAAACAGATTGTCTATAGTAATGCGCTGCAATACATAAGAAGAGCAGTTCCGCAGATGTGTATTACAAATTATGGATTATTAAAAATATAATAGTACACTATATGATGGCAAAGCCTGATACCAGGGCTATCTCCTCATCTTGTGGGCTATTAGAAGAGTTATTTGTCAAATTTACGGATGGCTTTAAAGTATTACGACTCTTCGGGTGCATTCCGATGCAAGACCGGATATGCGGACGGTGTAGATACCGGCGGGGAGATGCCGGCGTCCTGCCGGGCGGAGGGTGGTTAATCCGGGGGAGAGTTCGTCTGTCTCAAGGGATGAGACTATTCTGCCATCGAGGGAATAGACGGTTATCTCGATGTTCTTCGGTGGTTCCCCGGTAAAGAAGAAGGTGACTTCCAGTTCTGAGGCGGGGGAGGGAACAGTTACCCTTCATCGGCTGGGGAAGGGAAGGCAATCACCGCGGTGTTGTTGGCCTTGCTGGTTTCCTCGTAAACGTTAAGGGGGTCGGCAACCAGGCTTATCCCGCCATCTGAAGTGCCTGCCCTTCCAAGGGGGATGAGAACGGTACGCCTGCCGTTCTCCAGAGGTGTTTCCGCTGTGCCCAGGAACTGACCGCTGCCGAGGGCGTCCACCCTTACCAGGGAGCCCCGGGAAGCAACTGCGGCCCCGGGGAGGGGGCTATGGCCGGTAATGGTTACGGTTACCGGAATGAATCCAGCTGGGAATCCTGAAAGGGGGGTTTCAGTTGGCGGCGTTAGGGCTATGTCGAGCTTGGGTTCAGCCCGGGCAGGGATGTAGAAACCGGTTCTCGCTGGGTTTGCCTGGTACATGTGCCAGCCGGTTCCATGTAACCCAGCTGGGGGGTGTCGTAAAGGGTGCCCCTGCCGGAAAAGTCGATGAAGAGTACCTCGCGCTGCCATCTGAGTTGAGGTCGCAGACCACCGGGGCTCCCCATACAGCGTCCCTTGAGTAACCGGGGAAACCCGCAACCGGATCACCGCTCAGTGGATCCACTCCGGAGAACAGGGTGGAAAAGCCGGAAAAAACCGAGGTTATGCCGGATCCCGGTGCGGAAGTGAGGCCTGTGACCGGTTGGGATTTTATGTCGGAACCGCCTCCTCCCTGTATGGGATTGAAGGGGGTGGGGGGCTCTGGTATACCGGTGTTCCGGAGTTCAGCTTCCATCCGGCTATGATCCCCTCGGAGTTGAATGTACCGGAGTTCAGTGTGTAGATAACATCGAGCCCCTCTCCACCGTCTATCTTTCCTATCACCGGGCCGGGCATGTTTCCAAAGAAATCATGTCCTGTTATCCAGCCTGTCTGCCACTGGAACTCGATTCCGGGAGCGGGTTCATCGGTTATGCGGCAAACGAAGACATTCTTGAAGTCGCTGCAGAAGGATTCAGGTTTGCCACACCGGCAATGTAGAAGGTTCCATTCTCCTCGGCGACGGCCAGTGTGCCGAAGACCCTGGCGAGGTAGCCTTCGGTGTTCAGTTCATATAGATCGTGTTCCGTTACCTGAACGACACCTCCAGCCTCGAAATCCACCAGAACCATGTCGGTACCCGGTTCACCTCCGGAGTAGCTGGTCGTTATCAGCTCATCGAAGCCGTCTTCATCATAATCCGCGGCGGAGGGGGAGTCGAAGAAACCGCCGCTGAGCTGGAGGGGGAAGTCCTGGGAGAACTCGACCCAGCCGTTCTGCCCTTCTTCGTATCTCCATACATGAAGTTTCGGGGGATTGCCGTTGCTGCCCCTGGTTCTCAGGGCTATCTCCAGCCGAGGAGTTTCGTCGGCCTGGAAAAGGACCGGGGTGCCTCCGGTGACAGTTGAGGCCAGTTCTTCGTCCGGCCAGGTGGTGGCGATCTCCTGAACATGCCAGATCATCGCCGGCCTGGAATAGAGCAGGACCGTTACACGCTCCTGGCCGGGAACGCCTATCTTTCTCTGGCATGTTACCACGATGTCGGTCCTGCCGTTGCCTGTGACATCCCCGGCGGCGCAGCCCAGGAAGCGGTCGAAGTCGTATCCAGCCGGGGGAAGGAGTTCCTGGAATGTCCCGTTCCTCTCCAGCACCCTTAGCGTACCGAAGGACGATATCGCAGCGATCTCGTTGAGCCCGTCGTTGTCGAGATCCGCGGTCAGGGCGCCTGAACCCGGGGAGCCATAGAGGTATACAGGCCATCCGGATACCGCCGGACAGGAAGTTGAAGCGGTTATCTCCGCGGGAGGGCTTTCTCTGCCTATGGGATCCACGGCGGTGACCTCGACCTGGCAGCTTGAGCCGGGCTGGAGTCCGTTTACGGTTATCTGCTTCACCGGGATAGGCAGGGGATTCACCCTTCTTCTGCCGGTTCCGTCGTCGGCATAGACGTAGTATCCCGACGGCTGGATCCCCCCTGAGTACTTCCAGGTCAATGCGATATGGTCTTCCCCGGATTCATAAACGCTTATGGAATTGGGAGGATCGAGCTCTTCGTTCTGCAGGAAGGCAACAAGTGAGGCATCCACTTCCCTGAGGATGGAAATACCGGCGGGAGTTTCAGCCACCACATCGAAGGAGCAGCCGGGAAATCCCTCCCTGAGCCAGTCGGAATCTGGATGCTGGGGAAAGACCGTGAGTGTAATGCTGCCCTCCACTGTGTCAGCTGAGTTGGCGGGAATTCCAGAGGAGTAGACGGTGTCCACGGAGAAAGGTTCAGGCGGAGACAGGTTATCGATGGTCATGGTGAAGCCTCCTCCGTTCCCCGGCCCGGCATTGGCCACAAGCAGGTTGTCCAGCACTATGTCCGCGGTGGTTCCGGAGGAATTGTCCACGGTTGGATCGATGAGGACGGCGCTGTAATCCGAATCCATCACCGTGAGATAGAAGGAGGACCCCCACTGGTATGTTGCACCCCCTCCGGAATAGGTAAAGACCACACCGAACTCTACCACTGCGTTTCCCGGGGCATCCGGGGCGATGGAAACGGTGAACGGCTCATCAGGGCTTTTCCACTGGTCCGGTGGAATGTCCGGTAGAACTACCTGGTCCACAGGGATGGAGCTGATGAACTGGCTGCCCTCTATTACGCTCAACTGAGCGGATACTCCCTGGGCGGTTTCACCCCCTGTGTTAACCGCCGTGAACTGGATGTTCACCGTTTCTCCGGGGCCCGGCTGACCGGGGGAGGTTTCCAGAAGGGATACCACCGGGGTCTGGGATGGCAGTATGTCCAGTGTGGTAATCCCAGGCAGCCAGCTTGAAGTAGTTGACTGTAACTGGTTCAGCTGTTCCCTGGGCTTCGTGGCGGTAATGTGTATCTGATCTGATCCTCCACCATCGGCAACTGCTACCCCGGGGAAATAGGCCTTTCCGTACTGGTCGGTGTGCTGTACTGAAAACAGCTCATCCTGCTTCCAGAGACAGACCGTGGCACCGGCCACAGGGATGGATCCATCGGTAACAGTTGCCGTTACGGTGACAGGAACCCCCTCCACGGCAAAGAGTGGTGTACAGCTTACTGAGAGTTGGCCTGGATCGTCACGCCATACACCCATAAGAGGTGAGCCCAGCAGGTTCAGGAACATATATGAGGAGCCGGTGAGATTCTTTGAGGTTCTGTATGCCTCGCCAAGATAACTCAGGGGCCAGTTCAAGCCCTGATAATGGAAAAGATCCGCAATGTGTCCGGTGTCAAAGAGAGCGTCGCAGAAGGTGTTGGCCGTTGAGATCTGGGAGTGGAGCCCACCCCTGGCGTTGGAAATGACCGCTGTGAGCCCGGTATTCTCCGCTGTGAGGAGACCGGCCTCAGCAAAACTGAAGGCACCGTCGAAATGCCCGGCATCACACCCCAGTGTCCACAGTATTGACGGCTGGCCGGTGTTTTCCATGGTACTGAAGTCGGAGTCCCACATATACTGCCCCAGGGTACCGCTCCCCGCCGTACCCAGCTTGTGTATCTCGGAATGTCCCGCGTGTATGATGAGATTGTAGCCCTGGTCGAACTCCGCCAGGGCATTGTTCCTGTTCAGGTCCCCCGCCGGCAGGGAGTGGGGGTAGTAGAGCTCCACAGGGTCGTCCAGATAACCGGGAACCGAATTATCCCGCAGCCTTTCCGCCAGCTCCATCAGGTCGAAGGCGCCGGAACCGGCAGGATTATTGGAACCCATCAGAAGGATCCTTCGGGCGAAGTCCTCCGGGGGATCCGTCGGGTCTTCGTAGAGTTTCAGTTTCTCGAACATGGTCTCGAAGTCCGAGGCGTTGTTCACCGGCCATCGTCCGGTGCAGAGGTCGAGGAAGCCCGGTGAGGATATCACCCGCCACACGGAGCCGTCGTATGACCAGTTGCCGTCGAGGTCGCCGTAGTAATCGTCGGATGGGAGCTGATAGGAGGGGTAGGGAACTGGAACGTACTCCCAGCCCCCTGTCTGTCTCACCGGAACCACGGAATCGTCTCCCCCCAGGAGAACCGCCTGAATGCCCCAGTTCTGGTGGGCGCTGCGAAGGAAGTTCCTGATCCGTTCCGGTGTGTCCGCCCCTCCGTAGTGCTGTTCTATCCACTGAACGGTGCGTACGGTGGTTACAATGCCATGGCTGGTACGGTGATCCGCCAGCTGTTGAAAAAGCTCTGCCATACCATCTGTGGTTACGATTACCATGTCTACGCAAATGCCCTGGGAGGAGGGGAATTCCGTTATGGCCAGGGGGCCTGTCTCACCGGCAAAGGTTTCCACCGACGGTGCCGGATAGAGGCGGATGTCATCGGGATTGGACACCAGGCTTTCTATTCCTCGAAGCCGGAGACCCGAACTGAAAAGTGATTCCCTGTGGGGTGCAGAGACATAGCCAGTGGAAGGGGAGGTCAGCAGGCTCACCGATATGGAGGTAAGCACCTCAAGCTCACCGGAGGAAGGGACATATCTCAATGGATACCCGTCAAGGTAACCACCTGGTAGCCCATGGCGGAACCTGCCTGGAAATGGCAACGGGTTCCGGCGGAAATGGTTCAGTGCTGGAGTAAACAGCCGGGTCAGGTGGAGTGAAGCTGTTTTCATCGAAGGTGTCGAACTGTCTGGGTCGCAAAGTGAAGATACCGGGAATCCTGGCCCATGTTACCGAGTTGACGATCACCGAATCGGCAACGGTCCCGGGGGGGAGAAGAAAGGACCGGGACAGGTGGGGAATGGCGGGGCCCGGGGGTATGATCCCATCGGAGCTTGACTGAAAACCGGGAATGGCGGTTGAATGATATTCCCCGCTCCCAATGGCGGAAGGAGTTATCTCAACACTTCCGGGTCGGGCTGAGAAATCAAAATCCACGCTGATGATGCCCTGCGAGAGCTGCACCAGAATGATGAGAACAGCTGACAGGTTCATTGTAAGGCCACCCGTAAATTTGACAAATAGATTTTCTAACAATATTACTATCAGTAACATAACAAGTTCCCGAATACACTGGTAAGACTCACTGGAGGGAAGAAGGGTTGACCGACTGGAAAAGGATCGTCCGTGTTTTCGTATATGCTTTCCTGATAGTTGTTTCCTTCACCGGAACCACCGCTTCCATACTGGAATTCCTTCTGGCGAAGCCGGCAAGGGGAGTAACAGGGAGGTTCGAAGGGGCGGCGGAGGTCCTGTCCGCACAGGCTGACTCCACCTCCCGCATGCTGAACGCCCTGCCCATGGTGTTCCCCGCCTCGGCGAAGGACGGCCCCACGGAACCGCTTCAGGATTCCATTGCAACCGGAGGGTTTCTTGCTGCTCCGGCGGTCATGGCCATTCACCTGGTGAACATCTTTCTCATACTCTCAGCACCTGTGGGCGGGTTGCTTTTCGGCGTGCTGTTCGGGGTTCTCATCCTTCTTGAGTTCATGAGGGATTCCTTCAGGCTGAGGAACATCGCCATGGCCGTGGGAACTGCTTTCTGGGTGTTTGCCCTGGCCATTCCCGGCTCGGTGCTGATCTCCGGATTCATTTCCACCGCCTATTCCGGCCCACTCCGGTACGCGTCAGCGGTGAAGCTTGAAGCCTTTCGCGGCGACTATTCATCCCTCTGGCAGGAATGGGCCGGGGAGGAGGGGAAGGAGGTTGACGGAACAAGGTTCGAAGTGAAGACGGCGGCAATGGCAAAGGGACTTCCTGGCTATGTTGCCTTTGCGTCGATCTCGCTCATTGTGGATTGTGTCGTACTGCCTGTCCTGCTGTCATGGGCTCTCTACAGGCTGGGACTCTTCCTGGCGAACACCTGTTTCGGGACATTCAGGATTAGCAGATTAGGAGAAACCCTGAAAAGGATAATTCAAAAAGCATCATCCCGGGATTCGGCTTGATGAGGAAGAATACACTGTTCATGTCATCACTGTTCCTGGCGGCGTGCTCAGCACCCCCGAAGGCAGCTGCTCCATTCAGATATCTCCGATACTCTCTTTCTGGCGGATACCGTGGGTGTTCTGGTGGGGGATGAGGGCTATACCTTCGGGGCTGTAATGGACCTTGAGCCGATCCCCGGAGGATTCGCGGTTCTCGACGGCATTTTCTGCAGGATATCCATTTACGATCATGAGCCTGTTTCACTGGCTCTGCAGGCGGCAGGGGAGAGGGCCCCGGGGAATTCGCCTTCCCCTTTTCCTTCTGCAGGCTGCAGGCAGGAGGGTACCTTGTTTTCGATCAGGGAGCCAGACGCTACTCACTTTACAGCTCAGCTCTTTCCTTCGAAGGGAGCTATCCCTCCGGAATGGGATTGCCTCTGATGATGTCCCCCGCAGGGACTCCAGCGTGGTGGTGGGAAAGATAGAGATCATGTTCGCCGAAGAAAAGCTCATGGCGGGACAAAGGATATTTTCCATGAACCCCTATTCCGGTGAAGAAGGAGTCGTTTACCATGAGCACATAGAGGAGATGGGCGGCTCCGACATCGACCTGAGACCTCATTATTCGTTCTTCACGACGGATTCATCGGGAAGGGTGTATCTTGCCCGTTACGATTCGGACATTTACGCCATTGATGTGCTTTCCGCCGGTGGTGATTCACTTGACCGCTTCATTTTTGAACCGGAACCCAGACCGGAATTTGACAGGGAAACCCATCAGCTCCGTTTCCTGCCGATAACCATTCCCCTGACCACGAGCGAAGGAACAAGTGTTCTGGAGGTAAGCGCTCCGGAGCTTCACCCATACGTTACATACCTTGCCACAGGCCCCGGAGACAGCATCTGGGTCCGGAGGTACGGCCTTCCTGAGTCCGAACACTGGGATGTTGTATCACCAGAGGGAGAACTGGTCCGCAGGGTGGTTCTCTTTGCGGACACCATGGGAACGGGAGCCTATCCCTCCCTTCAACTGTCGCCCTGGGGCATGGCCGCCACGATGAACGAAAACGAGGTGGAGAGGTTCTATACCGTGGAATGATCCCGCTGCCTGACAACCTACTCCGGGGAAACCATATACGCTTCGGTCCAGTGAGGCCGTTCAGGGGAACCGACTGCCAGCATGTCACGCCAGGTACGGTCGGTAAGCCTGTCGTTCATCGGCCAGGTGAACTGATGGTAGCTGAGGACAGGTCCCATGGCAGCCTCCACCACGCCATCGGGCCTCGGTAGATAACCACGCAGTTGTCCAGGTTACCGGAGGCAACCTCAAGGACCCTTCCGGAGTTCTGATCGGTGTGGACGTCTGCTATCAGGGAGGTTTCCAACCCCTCCGTGGTCGTTTCACCCCAGGCGATGGCGTCTTCAAGGGATGAGGCGAAACCCTTCAGGAAGTCCGCGTCGCTTTCCGTGAGCATTTCTCCCTTCAGCTCCTTCTCCGCTATTCCCTGGATCCCCGCCAGGAGGTCATCGGCCCTGTCGAACCGCATTGTCAGTTCATCGTCGAGGATGCCATAGTGTTCCAGCCCGTTCCTTGCCATTATCAGGGTCCCCCTCAGTTCGGCGTACACCTCGGGAACCGGTTCCACGAAACCGGCGGAGGGTACAGGTTCTCCGTCTGCCGGAAAGGCGCAGCCGGCGGTGGGGGTGTAACTCTGTTTGGCGTAGAGAATGGTGTCATGACGGAGCATGGCCCAGGAAGCCAGGAAGGTGGAGAGGGTGCACCTGTTCCACATTGCCGTCTGCATGAAGTCGGGATATCCCTGCCCCCTTGGTTCAGCGAGGAGCTTCAGCGAATGGAGCCAGCACATGTAGAGGGTGGAGTGCCAGTCATCGGTGGAAACACTGTCTATCATCCTCTGCATGGACTCCATGGTATCCGGTAGTGGCTGAACAGCAGGGTTCCGTCATTCTCAAGGATCTCAAGGGCTCCCGGGCAGCGGAAGGCCCCGGCCACATCCAGCCCCGAGGGCATGAAACGCTGTTCACCGGCGGGTTCCTTCCCACGGAGGGGAAGACGAAACGGCCCAGGATGTCGCTGTCCGGTGTGTAGCGCTGGCCGAAGAAACGGAACCCGGCGGTTTTGCCAGAAGACCGGTGAAACCTCGGGATAGAAGTTTCCGGAACCGTCGGGCATTATCACCGACTGGCCGGTGCCGCTGTAAATCGACTGACCGGAGTAACTCATGACTATGTTCTCCCTGAAATCCTCCAGAAAGGTTTCCTCCCCGAGCAGTCCGGGGTGGAAGCGCTCTCCTGCGGCGTTTCCGGCGGCGGCCTGGTACTCACCAACGGTAAGGTCATCGGCGAATCCGGCGAAGAAGGCCGTTACCCCGTAGATCCTCTGCCAGATGTCCCTGAGGGGGACACCGTCTATGTGGATGGTATTCAGGTCCGAGACTATGAGCAGTGCCGTCCGGGTCATGCCGTCGGCGGCTTCTGAGGAAACCAGGAAGCTCTCATCCGGGCCGTGGGGGCTTCCCCCCTCCAGGATGAACGTGAGCCTACCCATGAACATCATCGCCATGAAGAAATTCTCCAGCTCACTGCTTGCGGTGTAGTGCCCCCTGGGAACGTACTGGGAATAGTCCTCCCTGTAACCGAAGACTGGGCTTTCGGTGAACCCGGCATGGGCCTCATGAGTTCGGTCTCCGCCTCCACGGTTTCCGCGATGCTTTCATGGGGCTGAAACCTGGTTCCAGAAAGGTAAGGGGAACGGCGAAATACGCCGCGGCAAAAGATCGTTCCTGGAGAGAGCTGATTCGTAGAGGCTAACGCACAGGGTGGAGAGATCGGGGTAGAGGTATTCGGTTTCAACCTGCTGAAGTATCTGGTCAAAGAATATGTGCAGCATATGAAGGGGAATCCCGCTGGAGACATAAACAGGCAGATCAGTATCGCTGAGCCTCTGGAAGGCCCTTACGGGATCGTCGGTGGGCGGAGCATGGGATAGACCGCGAAACCGTTCTCGATAAGGGTGCCCCCGGCGGAAATCGCTCCAGCATGGAGGAGGGCGTTACTGAGGTTGATCACCGATCCCGGGTCCACAGGCAGCCCCAGGGGAGGCATGGATGGGACCGAAGAATACTCCACCGGTTCGTAGAACCTGCTGAAGGAACTCTCCATTTCTTCGTCCAAAGGGTAGCGGAGTTCTTCCGAAGGCACTTCCCCGGAACACCCGAACATTCCAATGAGCAATATCATCAATGCTTCTTTCATGCTGTTCTCCCTCGAATGGTTGACGGATCCATACCGGTGATACACCGGCAGCTGCTTCCCATTCCCCCCGGTGCCCCCTTTGGTTATTATGGTCCTTTCAGTAACCGTGGGGAGGAAGGATGCACACCGAGCTTCTCGAGAAGATAAAAGAGTTCAACGCCGACAGGAACTGGGAGAAGTACCACTCTCCCAAGAACCTTGCAATGTCGGTACTCATCGAATCCGCTGAACTGGCGGAGATATTCCAGTGGCTCACCGAAGAGGAGAGCAGAAAGCCCGGAGAAAGGGCTGTGATCCATGCCGGCGAGGAGATCGCCGATGTTCTGATCTACCTGCTTAACCTGTCGGACAAGCTGGGGATAGACCCGTTCGAGGCGGCATTCAGGAAGCTGGAGATAAACCGGCGGAAGTACCCCGCCCATCTCTCCCGGGGAAGCAGCCTCAAGTACAGCGAGCTTGGGAGGAATGAAGATGATTGAGATCAGTTGGGTGGTTCCCTCATTCATAATGGTCTTCGCGTCCATATTTCCCGGGATGGCCGATGCGGTGCTGGCCCGTCACGTTTCCCCGGAGGTGCACCTGGAGTCGGTGGTGTCGCCTGGCGCCTACGGGGCTTCCCAGGCGGTGTTCTCCGCCCTTCTAAGGCTTTATGAGATGGGCGGGGAGGACATGATCGTGGTTGGTGTCAGGCGGATAGAGGCGCCCCTTTCAGGTTATCTTGTTGACGCCACCGGCAGGCTCGCCATGGACTGCGTTGAGTACACCGTGTTCAGGGTTGGGATCAGGGACGATATGGAAGACCCTGAATATGCAGGGGAGGAGTTCGTCTTCCTTGCCGGAGGCAGGGACTGCGACGGGAATCCCATCATCTTCCCGCCTTTCCTGGAAGACGGAGGGTTCGTTCCGGAGCATGAGTATCTTGGAGATATGGATGAGTTCCTGGGGATCGGGGGCCCCGGCGGTGCCGGAACCCCCCTCAACGAGTAGTTAGAAAGTGGCCTTGATCCCGCCCCAGGTGTTCCTGGTGAGGGAAGAGGCGTTAAGGTCTATCCTGTAGATCTCGTCGGTATCCATGTTGCTTGCCCAGAGGTAGCCCTCGTCGTCGATGGTCAGTCCATGGGCGGCGGGTATCACCGATGAATCTATGGATTCCACCAGTACGCCGTTGCCGTCGTAGGCCCGTACGGGATACTGGGCATCGTTGCATGCGTACCACCATTTTCCGTCGCCGTAGGCTATGTCGTAGAAGTCTATGCCCAGTTCCACCATGAACTCAGGGCCCGTCTGAAGAGTACCTGAATAGTTGTAGATCTCAAGGCATTCCTTCATGGTCTGGGCATCCACACCTGCTCCGTAAATCTTGCTGTTCCCAGTTGCGAGACCGGTAACCTCCCGGTCGAGATCGCTTCCTCAACAGTCCAGGGAGAACATCCCCGAGTAGGCTCCGGCTGAGGTGTACTTGTAGCAGTAGGCCAGTGTGATGTTCGGAGGTGTGCCGCAGGCGATGTAGAGGGTGTTGTTGGCAAAGGTGCAGCCGGTGGGCACCCTTGTGGTGTTCTCGATGTACCAGCTGTTGATCACAGCTCCGGTCTGGGGATCCACCTCGTAGGCGTACTCCGTTGTTCCGTCAACGGCCCACAGCGAACCGTTCCCGAAGCCGAGACCGGAGATGTTCGTGTCCGGGGCATCGATGGTGGAGACCACCGTGTAGTCCGCCATTGCCGCCCCGGAAAGAACCAGCAGGGTCATTACCGCGATCCTTTTCATGAAACTCCTTTCGGTTTCCCGTTCTATAGCGGCTCCGTTGTCCGGTGTCAACGACCCGATGTGACTATAACCTTCGCCGCGGTAGTATGTTCCGGGTTCTCTGCCCTGATGAGGTAGACCCCGGCTGACGGGCTTTCAAGGGATATGGTCAGTTCGCCGGACCATGGGTCGTCACCTGTTGTTTCCGCCACCACCCTTCCCGCTATGTCGAAGACGGTCACCTTCCAGTCTCCCAGGCCTGAGGCCAGATCCACGGAGAATGACCCCTGGAGGGGTTGGGTCTCGGCAGGCTCATGAGGAAAGGCTGTTCCGGCCCGCCGGTACCGTTCTCGAAACGGTATCCATCGATGGTCACATCGTCGATGTGAAAGGCGCCTGCGCCGGCCTCTTCGTTGTCGGAATGGAAGCAGAACTCAACCTGAACCGTGGTGCCCGGGGCATGTGACGAAAGGTCATAGCTTCTTGGAAGCCACATCATGTTCCCGTCCACGGCGAAGGATTCCATGCCAAGGAGGCCGCCTGCTCCGATGAAGTCCAGGGTGTCCGATGTGCCCCCGTCAAGGTCCCTGAGTATCACGTAGAGTCCGTCGGAACCGTACAGGTCCACATCGAAGCAGGACCAGAACGTCAGTTCCGCCTCAGGGGCGAGGAGGAGGGCGGGGGACAGGAGGGAGCAGTCCATGTCGTCCTGGTAGGTGCCGGTGCTCTCGTCGCCGCACCACCAGGCCCACTGACCGGAATGGGGTTCCCCCTGGGAGAGGTGCCACTGATCGGGTTCGCCCTGGTGCGTCCAGTATTCCGGGCCGCTCTCGAAATCGCTGCTCTGGTTGAACTGACCTATGATGAAGGTGAACTCCTCTTCGCCGAACCAGAGCGGGGAGGCTTCAGTGGACAGCTGTATGGAAGGAAAGGCCGTGCCGGGAGCGGATGTGGAAACACTACCCTGAAAGGTCATCTGAGCGGTTGCTTCAGGGTCGATCCGGGGGACCGACGCCGACGGAACCGTCCAGGTGAGCCAGCTCTCCGGGGAGGAGACGGATGCTGTAACGTCGGTGGCCGCAAGGAGTCCTGAGTTGGCAATGGAGAGTTCAAGGAGGAAGCTCTCTCCCTGTTCCGCATAGCCGTTGCCGTTGCCCCCTGCGGAATCATCCACTGAGAAGGATGCGAAGTACAGGCCCGGAGCGTACACCAGGAGGGGGAGCGGGATGGTCCATTCCCCCTGGTCCGCGGTGAGTTCCAGCTGCAGCGAAAGGATCTCCCCGGTGGAAGCCCCGGAGTCCACAAGCAGTTCCAGGGGCTGGTTTCCGGTGGAGGATGCCCCGGGGGAGAGATCTCCGTAGACGGTGAAGGGCTGGGTGAGGGAGCCGGGGCCTCCGGACAGGACCGCTGTGAGGTCGAGCCCTGTGAGGGCCTCCGTGCCTCCGTTCTGCAGGGTCACCGTTATGGCGCACTGGCTTCCAGGGGCAGGGCTGGTGAATCCTGCGGGGGTCTCGATGGCTACGCCGGAGAGCAGGGGCAGGGGGCCGGATGCCATGGGCACCGTGACCGCGGTCCTTCTCAGGTCGGTCCCGGTTACGGGTTACCAGAATATCCCCATCGGGGGCGGATCCAGCTGGAACACATGTGCCCGGAACCGTCCAGCACTGCAGCATGGTAGACGTCCAGGTCCTGGTCGCTGAGGCAGACGGTGATGTTCCCGGGCTGCCATTCCCCCGGTACCGTTACCGTTACAGGGAAGGAGAAGGTGTATTCGGAAACGATCTCCGGGCACTGGATATCCGGGATCACAGGGGTCCTTCTGAAAGTCCTCATTGATGGATCCCCCAGGAGGTTCACCATGTAGAGCACACACCTGTAGCAGTTCTCCTGGTGGGCGAAGGGTATGTAGGTTTCCTTTGCCGCGGAGAGAAGCTCTCCCAGGGTCAGTGTGGGGTCTTCGAAGAGGATCTTGAAAAGCTCACGGTCGAACCTGTCCGAGTAGCCGTACAGGGGGTTCCCAGGGGAGCCCCAGCCGTAGGATGAGTTGCCGATGTATGAAACACCGCCGCCGCTGGGGTTGTTCAGGAAATGCTCGGAAATGGAGTCGAAATCGTATGCGCTGGTCCAGCAGCCGATGGAGTACATCATGCCGAAGAACCTTCCGTCGGAATCCACTCCGTCCACATCACCGTTGTCCAGTGGCCCCACTATTCCTATCCATCCGTGATCGTTCAGGTTCACATAGCCCGAGCCTGATCCAGTGCTTCCACCACCGATGAGGTGGAGTAGTTCCCCGAGGTCTGGTAGAGTTCCGTGTTGCTGAACCAGGGGGTATGTGGTTGTTCTTGATATACTTCTTCACATCGGCGTCGTCGGTGAAGGGATCGGTCCAGAGAACACCCGCCGCCAGTAGGGTTTCGTCGTGGTGGCCCGGGTCGGTGGTTTCGTAGGTCTTTATCTTGTTCCAGAAGGTCCAGGCCTCTTCAATGTCCTCACAGGGAGCACGGCCCACATGAACGTCGGGATGAAGGTCCACATCGTCTTCCACCTCGCCCCAGACGGAGTTGCCGTTCTGGTTCCAGTTCCCGTCGAGGTCGGAGAAATAGAGGTCGCAGGGCATGTTGTCCTCCCTGCCGTAGTTCCACTCGTAGGACATGGGGAAGGCGAACCTGCAGGGGATCAGATTGGTGTCCCCGGCAAGGAGCACATGATCAAGGCCGTTCTCCTGGCGGTATTCGATGATGTAGTTCCTTATTTACTCGGCATCGTCCGAACCGGGTGAGGAATAGACCTCACCTGTGGTTACCACTTCGGTAAGGATTCCCTGATCGGTGCGCCAGGCGGCAAGTGAATCGAAGGGTTCCCTTATGGACTGGTCGGTGATGATGAGCATCCTTTCGAAATCACCTGAATATGCCGGAGGAAGCTGTCTTTCACAGGGCTCCGATCCTATTTCCACCTCCAGTGAAAGAAGCCTCTGGACCTGTCCGGTGACGGGGTTGTACCGAAAGGGTGTGACCAGTATCTCCGCATGGGGCATGCCTTGGGTGTAACCGGTCCCGGTGAGTGTTGCCGGCTCCGCCGGCCAGAAGGAGTCCTCGGAGTACACCGATGACGGAACCGCGGTTCGGGAGACCGGTCGGGAGATTATCTCCGGGAAGGGCAGGGGCCTTATGACAATGCCGGTTCCGGCGTCTTCCCAGACGGTGTTACTCACGGTGAGGGAGACGGCGGCGGTTCCAGGGGCCAGTGGTATCAGCCGGGAACCGAGGCGATGTCCGGCATACCCGGCTCGGTTCCGATGAAACCTCCCTCGGTGACCAGTATGGTTTCGCCCATGGTTGTTTCCAGAAAAAGGGGTTGGAATCCCCCTGAAGGAAAGTCTATTCCGGTATTGATGTTAAGTAAAAATATAGAAGATAGTATAGATAAAAACATTATGCCCCCTTCAAATAATTTGCGATTATTCTTTATTACAATTCCAGCCCCTTTCCCCATTGTCAAGGCTCTGCTTCTTGATGTGGCGGGGTACTGGATTTATGTTAGCCCCGGGGTGAAGAAAGATTCCTTAAACCTTCAAGGGGGAAACAATGAGAAGCATTTTCGTTCTGATGGCCGCCGCGCTCTTTGCCGCGGCATTCGCCGAAGTAACAGAAACCTGCGGCTGGGAGGGCACCGAGACCATTCTCGGCTCATACGGCGGCGTCGAGGCCACGATAGCGACCGACCCGGTGAACACCGGCTCACAGTCATTGAAGCTGGAGCGCACCGGCGACCAGACCCCCCAGGCGTACATAGCCTGGGTAACCGGTCTTTCCGATGGCGATGTGGTTACCGCTTCCTTCTGGAGATACGACGTCACACCTGCTGAAGCCCCCTCCTGCAGAATATGGGCACACTGGAATGACGATCCCGGAGATGTTAACGGCTACGCCGGCAGCGCAGGGGGGAACAGCGAGTATGGAGAGGGTCTGGGCTGGGACCAGACCGAATGGGAGTGGACCGTAGTTGAGGGCCACACCGGCCTTGTGATCGAGGCCAGGGTTTACTCCAATCCGGGTGACATCGTCTGGATCGACGACCTCACAGTAACCGCCCCCGACGGCTGTACGATCGTGGTCCCCGCAGGGGCTCAGGTGCTTGCACCGAGCACATGGGCTTCAATAAAAGCCACCTTCTGATCAGCCTGGATCACCGATAATCAACGGCCCTCTTCTCCTGAAGGGGGCCGTTTCACAAACGGCACTCATCCGCCCTCCGGGGAAGGTCCATTTCCATGAACAGCCTGCGGGCCCTTTCCATCTCCGCTGTATCAGTGAACTTTTCCCCCTTCCACCTGAGGGCTTCGGCAAGGCAATGCCTTGTTCCCAGGTCTTCGAAGGAATCTATGGCGCTGTTCGCTTCATGAATCGCCCTTGCAAGCTTACCCTCACCTTGGAGCACCTTCGCCCTAAGAAGCCTGCTGGATGCCGCCGCAAGGGGCTCACCGGTATTCTTGGATATGGAATGGGCCTCCTCCATGGCTTTTCGGGCAAGCTCCAGTTCTCCCTGTTCAAGATGCAGTTCCCCTTTCTCCAGCAGTATGTTGTGGGCCAGTGTGGCGGAACGTATCTTTGTGGCAAGCTCGTGGGCTTCTTCGAAAATGGCCAGGGCTTCCTGTAGTGCTCCCTTTTCAAAGGCTGTCTTTCCGGCGACAAATAGGGTATGGGCCCTTTCCCTTTCAATGCTGAATCTGTTCAGGAGATTGAATGCCTCGGTGGTGAGGTTTTCAGCTCCGATGAGGTCTCCCTGGGTCAGCCGGACCATTGCCAGATGGTTCAGGGCCAGCAGATGGTCATGGGGCACACCGATGATCTCCGCCAGGTCCTTGTGCATCTCCATGTGATGTACCGCCTCCTGGAACCTGCCCAGGGTTGCGAAGACAAGACCGAGTTCGCCATGGGCGCTTAGGATGAGGAATTTTTCACCTATCTCCTCTGCGATGGAGAGCTTCCTGCCGGTTGCCTCCCGGGACTCCAGGAACTTGCCCTGCTTCTCCAGTGTCAGGGCGATGTTTCCCCAGGTAACCGCCGCCTCCCTCTTCATTCCGTTGACCAGTGCTATTTCTATGGCCCGTTGGTAGAGTTCCCGCGCCCGGGCGAACTCTGATCTCGCCCAGTGAACCGTTGCCAGTGTGTTCAGCGCGTGGCCCATCCTTCCAGCCTTCTCAACAGGTGATTTGCCGGTGATGAGTTCACCGAGCTCCACCGCCCTCAGGGCTTCTTTCTCGGCTTCTTCCATCTTGCCCTCGATGCAGTGGACCCACGCCCGGTAGGCAGCCACCTGAAGTTGCACATCGAAGTGGTTCTCGCCGGACTGGAGGATGACCCTTTCTACCTCGGAGACCAGTTCCAGCCCTTCTCCGGTTTCGCCCTGATTGAAGAGAATGTTCGAAAGTGCCATGAGGGCGCTCAGTATCAGCGAGGTATCCCTGGATCGCCCCACCGCCTCCCTGTAGCACCTTGCGCTTTCGTCGTAGTTCCCCAGCCTGTCATGAATATGCCCGGACTCATGAAGACATTCGGCCAGGGAGTTCCTCTTTTCAGGCAGATGCTCCCTTATCACCCGAGCCCCGCGGCTGAAATGTTCCAGCGCCTCCAGATTCCTGAATTGCTCCCCGGAAGCCCTTCCGGCTTTCATGGAGTGCTCCAGGGCCTTTTCCCATACCTGTCCCTCAAGAAAATGCCGGGCCAGGAATCCCGACGATGTACCTTCGGTCTTTTCGAGGATAAGACCTATCTCACGATGAAGCTGTCGCCGCCGTTCGGTGAGGATGGAGTCGTATGCCACATCCCTTATCAGCATATGCGAAAAAATGTGTTCCAGCTCTTCATAGGAATGAAGCCTTGTAAGGCCGGCTCCTCCGGACTCGTCAAGGTCGGAGTGGACCTCTCTGTTTTCGAGCTTCTCAAGCACCGGTTCGGTGAACCTCATGCCGACCACGCTGGCCACCTTCAGGCTTTCCCTGGTGGTTTCACTGAGGGTGTCTATCCTGGCCATTATCATGGAAAAGATGCTTTCAGGAAGTCCGGTAAGGCTTTCCTCCTCGGTTTTCTTCCAGACCCCGTTCTGAACCGATATCAGCCCGTTCTCCTTCAGGTACATGAGGAACTGTACCAGGAAGAACGGGTTTCCTTCGGCCTTTTCCATGATGACTGCACTTACTTCCCCGTCGATAAGTTGTCCATCGGAATACTCGAGGAGAAGCCTGGAGGATTCCTCCGGGTTCAGGCCGTGGAGGGGCATGGGGATATGATCGGCGCTGTCAGGGATGCTTTTCAGCCCCTCCGGTCTGGTGGAGAGGATGAAGGTCAGGCCGCAGATCTTCCTCACCCCCCGGATCAGCTTCATGAGGAAGGCGATTTCCTCCTGGTGGGCACTGTGCATGTCCTCGATGAAAACGCAGGTTCCATTGCCCAGTGACCGGAGAAGCAGTATCAGACCGTCCATCAGGTTTTCGCTTTTCAGTTCCGGAGGAAGGCTTCTGAAGTTCTCGTCCTCGATGGAAAGACCCAGAAGCATGTTCCCCAGGAAGACCTTCCTTCTCATCAGACCGGGATCCGAGGTTGACTTGACCAGACGGGAGAGCCTCTCTTCCGCCTCCCCGGTGGAACTCCCCTCACTAATGGCGCAGATGGTCCTCAGGAGGCTGGAGAGTATTCCCGCGGGGTACTCCCTTCCGCTTCCCGAGCAGCGAATCACTTTGTGATCATGCTTTTCTAGCTCCCTGCGCAGCTCCTTCAGCAGTGTGGTCTTTCCCACACCGGCGTTCCCGGATACCACCACCGGCCCTTTCCCCTGGCGGATGGTCCGCAGCAGAAGCCCCAGTTCGGTCTTCCTTCCCACGAAGGGCGATGAGGATGCGCTTCGCAGTATTCCCCTGGCATGGAAGACAGTTAGTTTGCCGCTCTTGCCCCTGAGGAGGACCTCCAGGGGTTTCCCGAATGCAACGGCCCCGGCGGTGCCGGCGGCGGTCCGGGAGGAAACGATGATCTTTCCCGGGGCTGAATGACCGGCAAGTCTTGCGGCGGTGTTCACCGGGTCGCCTATTACGGTGTACTCTTTTCTGTCATCGTTCCCGGTCATTCCGGCGAAGACGTAACCGGTGTCTATTCCGCAGGCAATGGTGAGGGATTCCGGCAAGTCCGGCTGCTGGAAGAACTCCAGGGCTGCGGACACGGCGTTCAGTGGATCGGGTCCCATGGAGACCGGTGCTCCGAAAAGGGCGAGTATCCCCGTCCCCGATGGAAACATGCAGTCTATGTGATGCAGATAGCCCCCGTGCTTTTTCACAGTTCTAAGTATTGAGAGGTAGAGCTGCTGGAATGAAGCCGGGTCAGGGGCAACCCCGGTTTTCCAGCCGACTTTTATGAAAACCGGAGTAACCGGTCTGTGTTCACCGAACATCCTTTTCGAACCGGGGGAGATGAAGGATTCGGGAAGGGTTTCAGGGGCGGGGAAGGACACTTCCCTGCAGTCAGGATCCCCGGTGAAGACCACCAGTTCACCTGGAGAGGCCGTTCCCTCCCTTCGGGCGAGTTCATTGACGAGGCTTCCGGAGAGGATGATGTGGGCCCTTTGTTTTCCACCTGCTATGAACTGGTTCCAGCAGCCCTTTCCAACCACCACCCTGATGGAAATGGAGAAACGCCTGCCGAGAACGATGACCCTTCTGAAGCTTTCCATCCTTTTGAGAAGCTCATTGGCCGCGGCCTCGGCGGATCCCGGGTCGGTGAACCTCACCAGTATGGAGTCCCCGGAGAAGGTAAGGGTTGAACCGCCATAGGCCTCTACGGTCTTCAGCATCGTGTCAAAGCTGCGGTTGAGAAGGGAGGTCAGTTCCTCAACACCGGTTCTGCCACCCTTTGAGAGGTTTTCGGTAATCTCGGTAAAACCGGAGATGTCCGCCAGGAGCAGCCCGCCGGTGAAGGAAGTTCTGCCATTCCTTATCTGTTCAACATCGTTTCCTGGAAAGAACACGCTGCCCATCGCATCTCCCTTTCCCGATACCATGACTTCTGGGAAAGATATTCCCTCCCGTTCCCCGGGGCAATGACGCCCCTGAACTCCCGTTTTTCCCCGGGGAGCTTTATAGTCGAGGAAACCAACGGTCCATTTGCAGGAGGTGAATCATGGCTAAGTTTCAGCCCGACCCTGATGAGATGGTCTTTGCGGACACCCGCAGGTACTCGCTTCAGGGGAAGAAGATCAAGTTCCCGGTGTGGAGCAGATGCGTTGTCACAAACCGCAGGTTCGTGTACCACGACCTGGGGAAGATGGCGCCCTTTTATATGCAGCTTGGGTTTCTTATAAAACTCATGGTAAAGGGTAAGCCGGTGGCACTTCCATTGCAGGACCTGAAGGTTTCCCGGGGAAGGTACGCCAAGAACAGCAAGCTTCTCAGCCTGGTCTCCCAGGATGGCACGGAACTCCTTCTTGACCGGTTCGAGAAGTCATTCGACTGGCTCCAGGGAGTGCTGAACGAAAACGGTGTGAATCTGACCCAGACAGGTGAAGAGGAGTGGAGGATCAGTATTTGATATCCCCGAAGTGCCGGAGGAAGCCATCGGCCTGAGAGACAAGCTCACAGGCACCGGAATACCCGAACTGGGCACCCCTGCCCAGGAGGGCCGCAGCGTGGCCCGTGCCGCCGGTCTGCTGGGAATACTCACATTCCTCAGCAGGATACTCGGCCTTGCCCGTGATGTGGGACAGGCTGCGGTCCTGGGCACCGGGTCTCGGCGGATGCCTTCACCATTGCCTTCATTATTCCCAACATCCTCCGGCGTCTTTTCGGAGAGGCCACAGTGGCTTCGGCCCTGGTCCCCACATACACCGAAACCCTGGTAAAGGACGGCGAGAAAAGGGCCGCGAAGCTGGCGGGAAGGGTGCTTACCTTCACAGGTTCTGCCCTTGTTGTCATAGTCCTTCTGGGAATGATTTTCGCCCCGGTGCTGGTGGACCTCTTCGCCGCGGGTTTCCGGGATGTCCCCGGAAAGGCCCAGCTCACCTCCCAGCTTCTCAGGCTGCTGTTTCCATACATCCTCTTCGTGGGCCTTGCATCGGTATGCATGGGCATACTCAACAGCCACAGGCATTTCCTCGCCCCGGCGCTTGCGCCACTACTTTTCAACATTTCTGCCCTGACCGGGCTGTTCATCATCGCGAAAATGTGGATGTCGGACATGCCCGTATGGGCATATTCCACAGGTGTCCTTGCCGGGGGGCTGCTTCAGCTCCTGATACAGATCCCCTTCATGAGGAAACGGGGAGTGAGCGTAAAACCCGATTTCCACTGGCGGGACCCCGCCCTGAGGAGGGTCCTGAGGCTGGCGCTGCCGGCACTCGTAGGCCTTCTGGCTGCCGAGGTGAACATACTGGTGGATCAGCTGATAGCCTCCATGCTGGAGGGGGGAAGCGTTGCGGCACTGTCCTACGGTCTCAGGGTGACCCAGGTTCCCCAGGGCATTTTCGCCATCGCCCTTGCAACGGCACTGCTGCCCACCCTGAGCCGCCAGACGGCGATGGGGAGGCTGGAGGAGGCGGGGAAGACCCTGAACTTCTCCACCGTGGTCCTCTCGGGAATAATGATCCCGGCGTCGCTCTTCATGATAGTGATGGCGGAGCCGGTGGTAAGGGTAATGTTCTTCCGGGGAGAGTTCACGGATAACTCCCTTGCCCTCACCGCCGCCGCGCTGCGCTATTATTCCATGGGAATGGTCTTCTATGCCTCGGTGAAGATCACCGCTCCGGTATTTTACGCCCTTAAGGATACCAGGACCCCGGTAAAGATAGCCGTGGGCTGCATGGGGCTGAACATCGTTCTGAACATCCTCTTTACCCTTCTTTTCATAAAGACCGGCATTGCCCGCCCCCTGGCCGGACTGGCCCTCGCCAGCAGCATTGCCTCCCTCGCCAACCTGCTGCTGCTTCGCAGGACACTCAGGGGCAGGGCCGGCAGGTCCAGGATAACCGCCAGGTCGTGGTTAAGTCTTCTCTTCACCGGAGCAGCCGCCTCCTCCTTGCTCATTCTCCTTCGTGACACCGTAACCTCCCGGGCGGCAGGGAGCCTTTTGGAAGGCGCACTGGCCATTATCATCTCTGGCCTTCTGGTCATGGCGGTATCACTGGGAGTATTCCTCATTGCCGGTGGAAGTGAGATAAGGAATACCATTGCCGGGATAATTCGCCGTGGCCGCTGAATCCCTCAGGCGCTCCATTTCCGGCGCCCCTGACCTTCCCGGTGTCTATCGCTTTCTGGATGAGAAGGGAAAGATCCTTTACATCGGTAAGGCAAGAAGTCTCATCACCCGCCTTCGGGGTCATCTCTCGAACCCCGGTGACCTCAGGCACAGGTCACTCCTTGAAAGGGCGCTGGCGGTTCAGTGGACTGTTACCCGTAACGAACTTGAAGCCCTGGTCCTTGAGGCGGAGCTGATCAGAATGCTGAAACCCCGCTGAACGTAGACCTCAGGGGCTCCAGCCGATACCCCTGGCTGGAGGTGACCACCGGTGAGGAATATCCCAGGCTGGTGATAACCAGAAATCCTGACAGGTCCAGGGACATTCCCAGGTTCGGCCCCTACCCCGACGCCGGGAATCTCAGGTCACTTGTCGCTTTTCTCATGGAGCTTTACCCCCTGAGAAGGTGTTCCACCGCGAACCTGAAACCCAGGAAAAGACCGTGCCTGATGGGTCAGATGGACAGATGCCCCTCGCCATGCTCCAGGGAGCAGCGGGAAGATTACATGGAAAGAACAGGAAAGATCCTTTACATACTCAGGGGGCACTGGGAGGAGGCACGACGGGAGATACTGGAAAGGATGAAGTCAGCCTCCAGGGCCCTCGAGTACGAGAAGGCCGCCGAGCTCAGGGACCTTCTGAAGAGGCTGGATCCTTCGGATGGCCGGCGCCTGAATCACTGAGGGACAGAATACCACGGGACGTGATGGCCGTTTCGGAGAACTGGGGAATAATCATACAGGTAAGGAGCGGGAGGTTCATGGGAAGCCTCCGCCTTCCATTCAGTTCGAAGTGGAAGCTTGCAACCGAAGGGGAGCGTATAGCGGTCCTTTTGCGTTCCTACTACTCGGAAACCGGTGACATACCCAGGCAGGTACTCCTCTCTGAGCAGCCCGAGGACCGTGAGCTGCTTGCGGAATGGCTGAGGGAGATGAAGGGCGGGCCGGTGGAGATCATGGTGCCCGAAAGGGGAGACCTGCGCTCCCTGGTGGAGGTGGCGGAAAGGGACCTCAGGAATTTCCTTTCCAAGCTGGAGTGGAAGCACCCCGCAGGCGGAAGGAAAGGCTGGAGGCTTCTCTGGAGGCCATCGCCGACATACTTTCACTCAAGGACCCGCCGGAGTGGATGGTGTGCCTCGACGCCTCAACCATACAGGGACATGCCTCGGTGGCTGCACTGGTCAGCTTTAGAAAGGGAAGGCCGGACAAGAACGGTTACCGCCGGTTCACCATGCCCGACGAGATATCCAGGGACGACCCGGGAATGATAGCCAGCGCGGTGTCCAGATTCGCCTCCCACCTTGAGGGCAGACCGCCGGATGTCATTTTGATAGACGGCGGAATAACACAGCTCAGGGCTGCCTGGGCCGCCGGTGCCGACAAAATGCCCGGCTCGAAGTTCATCGCCATAGCGAAGAGGGAGGAGACACTCCTTCTGGCTTCGGAGGAGAGAACCATAAAAATGCCGCCGGATTCTCCGCCCCTTCTGCTGCTTCGGGCCATGCGGGACGAGGCCCACAGGTTCGTGATCACCTTTCACCGGAACAGGCGGACCAGAAGCCATTTTCACTCGGCCCTTGATGACATCCCCGGGATAGGCCCCGCCCTTAAGCCTCACTGCTTGGGAAGTTCGGCAGCGTAGCCAGAATAGCCGCAGCCCGGAAGAGGAGATAGCCGGGGTACCGGGAATAGGCAGGAAGAAGGCCGCCCTGATAAAGAGATCCCTGGAATGATCCAGCTCCTGGGACTGTTCCTCACCATGCTCACGCCCTTAACCGGTCCGGTGGCCGGGGGAGCGGCCCTGGAGTTCCGCATGATTCAGGGCTCGTTCCCGCCCCGGGTGGAAGATTGTGCCGGGAATACCTTTAAGAAGGACAGGCACCTTCTCCGAACTGACATATCACACCGGCGGCAGGGGCTCCTTCCGGGTACTCTCATCTGGTCCCACCGCCGGAATCCACCCCTCGATCGGCTCCCTTGTCGGCGGGGGAGGATACGCCGGCTGGCTAAGCGCAGCCGACGCCACGGTATCCCTTTGCGATCACGGTAATTACTCCCTGGCTTCCACATACCGGGGATTCACCCTGGATTACAGGGAGAACTCCGGTTTTTTCGGTGGCTACAGTTCAGAGCGGTTCCAGGCAGCCGGAGGACCGGAGGCCTTCGTGGCGGGTATCTCACCGGCCATAGGCGAGGGATTCAGCCTCGGTCCTGCCTGGTGCGAAGGACCGCCATGGGGGCTCTGCCTGGCTCCGGGGATCCTTTTCCCGGGGCGCGCTTCTGGTGGAGACCGGCGGGGCGGTGGAGGAGGACAGAGCACTGCCCAGGGCACGGGCCACGCTGGCCTCCGGTGGTCTGATGGCATCCGCCGGGTATGACCGGGGTAAGCTGTTCGGCCAGGCCGGTCTTTCGCCGGAGTTCCTTGTCCAATGGCCCCGCTGGGGAGTTTCCTGCCTCTTCGAACCCCGGGACGACGTGCTCCTCTTCATGTCCCATGCCACCGGAGGAAGGTTCAGCGCAGAGTTTCAGATCGCCTTCCATGGTATCTCCGGGGGGTTTACCTTCACGAGGATGACCGGAGGAAGGATGGCCGGCGGCTTCACCGGGGGAATTTTCCTCTGAGAAGGGCTCTGCAGGGCCATGTGTTCCACCCTTTCGCAAATTGTATATTCGGTGCGTTAACAGATTTTCGTGCCGGAATGGTGGAATGGCAGACACAGCGGACTTAAAATCCGCTGCCCCACAAGGGCGTGAGGGTTCGAATCCCTCTTCCGGCACCAGAATCGGCAACGCCGATTCTGGTGCCGGGGTGGTGCTGCCGCTCCACTACCGGCGCAGGGTATGCACAGCATTTTCTGGTGCCGGGGGCTTAGTGGCCCACTACCGGCGCAGGGTATGCACAGCATTTTCTGGTGCCGGGGGCTTAGTGGCCCACTACCGGCGTCAGGGAAATTAAAGCGATCAGGGGGGGAAATGGCTGAGATAAGGAAGCTTCCGGATCATCTGGTGAACCTGATAGCCGCCGGGGAGGTGGTTGAACGACCGGCCTCGGTGGTCAAGGAGCTCCTTGAGAACTCCCTGGACGCCGGTTCCGGGAGCATAGAGATAGAACTGGAGGCCGGTGGCAGGAAACTGATAGCCCTCAGGGACGACGGCTGCGGTATGAACCGCCACAACCTGCTCCTTGCCGTTGAGCGCCATGCCACCAGCAAGATTTCTTCCCCCTCGGACCTGAACGACATAAGGACACTGGGTTTCCGGGGTGAAGCCCTCCCGAGCATCGCCAGCGTTTCCCGTATGACCATACTGACCGGTACCGGGGAAGAGGCCTGGCGGATGATAATGACCGGGGGTACCATCGACACACTGGAACCGGCTGCCCGGACCCGGGGAACCACCATTACCGTTGAGAACATATTCTTCAATCAGCCTGCCAGGAGGAAATTTCTCCGTACCGAGGCAACTGAGCTTTCCTGGATAGAGAGGATCGTTACGGGCTCATCCCTTTCAGCCCTGGCTGCTCCATTCGCCTTTCACATTCAGGCAGGGTGCTGTTCTCCCTGGGCCCTGTGGATTCCCCGGCGGAAAGGCTGAGAGACAGGTATGGACTGTCCTCCGGAGACCGCTGTGTGGAATCCTCCGGTGGTTCAGGGGCGCAACTGTGGAACTGACCGTTTTCCCGACAAAAGGTGGAGTACCCGGGGACACCAGTACATCCTGGTGAACGGCAGACCGGTGAGTGCCCCGACGGCATACCACCCCCTGAAGGAGGCATTTTCAGGGCCGGCGGGGGACCCGCTGCTCCTGTGCGCCATCACGCTGGATCCTTCCCAGGTTGATGTGAACGCCCATCCGGCAAAGCGGGAGGTCCGGTTCAGGAAGCCCTCCATGGTCCAGGGGGCGGTGAGATCGGCGGTGCTGGGCATCGCCGGGCACAGAAGGGAAACAACCGTGGCTTCCCCGGCGGGGCATTTGTCCTTTTCCAGCGGTTATTCCACCGGGGGCTCCAGGGGTTCACGGCCAGGGGAACAGGCGTTCCAGACCGCCATGGAGTTTGAAAGACCCTCCAATGATCCTGTCAGGGGGCCCGATAACAAGGTTCCCGGCTGGGAAGACCCGGCGGAGATCATGCTCCTGTCAAACTCCTACCTTGTCACCCGGACCGCCACGGGACTCCTGATAGTGGACCAGCACGCCGCCCATGAGAGAATTCTCTACGAGAGGATACTGGCATCGGTGAGGGGCGCCATGTCCGCCGGACAGCAGCGGATGCTGCTGCCGGAGGAAATATGCGTGGACAGCGGCCAGGTAGCCGTTCTTGACCTCTATGGACCCCTGATAAGACAGGCTGGCTACGACTACAGGATAGAGGGGGACACACTGCAGCTGCTCAGCGTTCCCGTGGGGATAAGGAGGGGAACCGAAGCCCTGAAGGAGGTTCTGGAGGCCCTTTCCACCGGTTCCGGTGCCTCTGTGGCCGAGGCGGAGAGGATAGCCGCCGCCAGCGCCTGCAAGGGGCCATCAAGTTCGGGGACAAGATCACCGACACCGAGGCCAGGAACCTTTTCCATACCCTGTTCACAATGGAAGACCCATTCCACTGTCCCCACGGCAGACCCACGATGATAGAAATGCCCTTCAGTGAACTGGAGGCCCGTTTGGAAGGTAGGATCCCCGTTATAGCAGGGTGCACCGCCTCGGGAAAATCATCCGTCGCCATGGAGATCGCCTCGGCAATCCCCGGAGTGGAGATCGTCAGCGCCGACAGCAGGCAGTTCTACAGGGGAATGGACATCGGCACCGCCAAACCCCTGCCCGGGGAACTGGAAAGGGTGCCCCATCATATGGTGAACATCGCCGATCCCGATGTGCTTCTCTCCGCAGGATGGTATGCCCGGAGGGCAATGGAGGTTATCGAGGATATCCTGAGAAGGGGTGGAATTCCTCTTGTGGTGGGCGGTTCTGCCCTTTACATCATGTCCCTTGCCGGCCTGCTCGATGACCTTCCGTCCCGGAACGACGGTATAAGGAACGCCCTGGGCACCCTCGAGGACCGGTTGCCGGGGGCCCTCCACAGGCTTCTGACCCTTGTGGACCGGGCAGAGGCTGAAACCCTGGGCCGTTTCGACCGGGTCAGGCTGCTCAGATCCCTTGAGATAGCCATTTTGAGCGGTGAAAGACCTTCAGCACTGAAGGGGGGCGGCAATCCCGACGGAAGGTTCAGGTTCGCCCTGCTGGAAACCGAAGGCGAAATTCTGAAGGAAAGGATACGTCGCCGAACCGCCGAAATGATGGAGAATGGACTGGTGGAGGAGGTGAAGGGTCTTCTGGATGCCGGTTATGAACGTGAACCTGTCCTCGGCTCCACCATCGGCTACGCTGAAGTGCTGGATCATCTTCAGGAAGGCTCTAGCCTGGAGGAGACCCGGGAGGCAATATCGACTAACACATGGAGATACGCCAGAAGGCAGCGGAACATGTTCAGAAGGCTTCCCGGAGCTGTCAGGGTCCCCAGGGACACGGAGAGAATAACAGAGGTTCTGTTCAAGGAGAGGATTTCCCATGGATAGAGATACTGAAATAATGGCCGACCACCTTCCCCTGGAGGAGGTCCTGATCTCGGAGATCGATGGAATGGACGCTCCTGAGAACTGGTCCAGGTCCGACGAAGACAAAACTCCTGAACTGCCACCGGTGCTCATAGAGGAGGACAGGGGCTACTCCCTGGTTGGCAACCACAGAACGGTCTGGCATCTGAAGGACAGCGGCAGGTCCCTGGTGAAAGCCCTTGTGGTAAGGTCCTCGGTCCATGTCCGCCCTGCCCATGCCCTGATCAGCAACTGCACCGAGGAAGCACTTCTCTTCGAGGCGCTGCTTCGCAGGAGATAGTAGACAACCGGAGTCGCCTGGCGGATATGCTGGGTACTCCAGGGCAAGGATAACACAGCTCCTTAACCTGCTCAAGCTTCCCCCTGAGATAAGGCGGAAGGTCCTTATCACCGACGACATAAGCGAATTCAGCTCAGGCAGCTTCTGAAGGTGCTTGACGACGAACCAAACTGATGCACGGGTTCCGGAGCCTCCTGGAGAAAAGCTCTCCGGCCGGCAGATGGCCCTCTTCGCAAACACCGACCATCCACCGGGAGAGTTCACCGGCGGAGAAGAGCCAAAGGATGATGAACCGGTGGAAGAGGTTGCCGAAGATTCCATGACTGAACTTGAGGATGTTTTTGCCCACACCGAAGAGATCCCGGAAAAGGCCATGGAGACTGAGCCGGCCCAGGAAAAGCGAAAGAAGCCTGAGCCCCTCCGGTGGAGGAAAGGCCTGATATGGCCGGCATACTGAGGGAGATCGGAAGCCTTCGGGATAGCGGCTGGCGGGCCAGGGCGGCGGTCTATCTGCTGCCCCGATCCAGATGGAGTTCCTCGAGGGTGTTTCCTGTCTTCGCACAGGCCTGTACGCCAGGGCCATGGATATACTCACCGATGTTGTTTCCGAGGACTCATCCCACCACGAGGCATGGTTTTACCTTGGCCGGTGCTCCAATCTAACCGGCTCGCTGCAGGAGGCGGAGGAGTACCTGCGCAACGCCGTTTCCAGGCAGCCGGAAAACCCGGACTACATAGTTGAACTCGCCATAGTACTTGAGAAACTCAAGCGGCATACTGAAGCCGAGGCTTTCTACAGAAAGTCCGCGGGCATCCGCAAGAAACTGGCAATGGGTAAATGAGGAGTACCTGCAGGATAATCTTTCTGCTGCTGATTGCGGGCTGCGCTAAGATAGTTGCACCCACCGGCGGCCCCGAGGACCGGGAGCCCCCTGTTATTGAGGTGGTTGACCCGGAGCCCGGCTATACCCGCAACATTCCCTCCAGGGTCTTGATAGAGTATTCGGAAAGACTCAGGGAGGACGAGGGTGTTGTTCAGGTATATCCAGGCCCGGGTGATATAACCTTCACCGGTCGGGGAATAACCGTTTCTTCCGGTGATACCGGGGATGTACTCACCATAACCGTATCCGGGGAGCTGCAGGACATCCGGGGCAACAGGACGGACGAACCGGTAACCCTGGTATGGAACTCCATGCCTGAATCCGCATTCGCCGGGGTGAGGGGACTGGTTTCCAGGACCGGTGGCGGAAGCGTTACCGAAACAACCAGATGCGATCTTTATCTGATGCCGGACACTGCTTCCGCCCTTCTCACCGGATTTCCCGACTCCACCGGAGTTGTGAACGCAGGATGGCTTCCCCCGGGCGAATACATCCTTCAGTGCTATGAAGACAACGACAGAAGCCGGTCGTGGAACCCGGAAAGGGAACCGGGGGTCAGGGAAAGGGCCCTCCTCGAGGCTGGAGAGATACTGGAGATCCCACTCAGCATGTCCATTACCGACAGCATCGGTCCCCTGGTCTCCGGTGTGGAACCCCTGGACGGATGGCATCTGGAGATACAGTGGAACGAGCAGGTTTCCGCACCAGATGCGGCCTCGGAACACGTTACCGTTACCGATCCCGACGGCGGATCCGTTGAGGTGCTGGGGCTGAGCGCCTCCGCAGGCAGATCCTCCACGGGAAGGCTCACGGTCTACACCGAAGAAATGCGGGATACACTGTACACCATTCGATCCGGGGATAATGGACCTCGCCGGGAATCCCTCCCTTCCCGATACCCTGGAGTTCTGGGGAATCGATTCCCTTCCTGAGCAGGTTCTCATGGTCCAGTCCGCCTATCCTGAGGACGGCGGGATCGACGTCCCCCCGGGCGGTCCCTTCATGATCTCCTTCACTGACTATGTGGACCTCGACGCCATCGACTCCCTTTACTCCGTTGTGAGGGTGGCGGACAGCGTGTCCGTTCCGGGTATCCTTTCCAGGACATCACCGGTGGCCTTCTCCTTTACCCCGGAGATGGAACTCCTGGGGGAGAGGCAATACAGAATAGATCTTGACTCCGGTCTGGTTTCCCTGCAGGGAGATACCCTTGCAGGAAGAAGCTGGACCTTCAGGCCGGCATGGAGCGACATGCCCGGCTCCATATCCGGATCAATAAGCGGAATATCCGCAGGACCCGTCACACTGATCGCCGCCTCCGCAGGTGGTGGTGACATCAGCTATAGCGGGGAGTTCTCCCCGGGAGAATATCTACTGGAGAACATCCCCGGGGGCAGGTATACGGTTTCATGCTTCCTGGACAGGAACGGAAACTCCAGATGGGATCCCGGGGAGCCATACGGAGCATGGCCCGGGGTGGTGGAGGTCCTCCCGGGAATGGATGCCCCGAAAACGGACATTCAGGTGGTTCCATGAACACCTTCGACCCCCGGACATCCTTCAGGGCTGATACCTGCACCGGATGCGGAATATGCTCCTCGGTCTGTCCGGTTTCCGCGGTGGTCACCGATAAGGGTGGGAGGGTGGTCTCCTTCCTGGACATCTGTATCCGATGCGGTCACTGCGGGGCTTACTGTCCCAGTGACTGTTTTGGTCTGCCGCCTGTGACCGGGGCGGAAAACTCCTCACTGGAAGGCAAGATAGATGCTCTATTCAGGAACAGGAGATCCCTTCGAAGCTACAGGGAAGAACCACTGGATGAAGCAACCCTGGCCTCCATACTGGAACCGGTGGGCTTCTCTCCAACGGGGCACAACGATCAGGGGCTGAGGGTCAGGGTGATAAGTGGCAGGAAGGCCGTGGAGGACCGTCTGGTAAGACCCCTCGTCAGACTGTTGAAGATAGCCGACTGCCTGGGAATGGTAACCCTTCTGGCAGGTCCGGCCCGGCCCATGGTGAAAAGGCTGAAAAGGGGGAGGACCTGATCACCTGGGGAGCCCCCTGCGTCCTTCTCTTCTCCGCCCGATCGGAACGTAACCGGGGCACCGATGCGGTGATCGCCGCTTCCATGGTTTCGATCAAGGCCGAGGCTGCCGGTATTGGTATCCTCTGGAACGGCGTTGTGAGGATACTCGCGCCGCTGCTTGGCCTTGGGAGATGCTCAGCCGCTCTGTGCGCGGGACATCCCCGGCTCAGGAAGTATCAGAGGGTTCCGGAAAGGGACTGGAAGAGGACAGACCTGTGATCAGGGCCGCCAGGGCAGCTCCTGATGCAGGGAATACCTTTCGATACCCGGAGCGATAAGGTTCCGCCAGCCAAGAAGTCTGTTCACGCTGTAGAGGGCCATGTCTATCCTGCTTATTCGGTACGGGCTCGGTTTGCTCTCGCTGTAGAGCTCGCTGAAGTTTCCCACGGCTCCGTCTACCAGATACCCCTGAACCACCGCCGGGCGACCCCGGTACTCCATGGATGAAAGCACCTCCACCGCTTCGTTCCCCAGGGGAAGCCTTCCGCCGGGATACGCCAGGGTGTTTATCCCCGCTGTTCTCAGTCCCAGTCTTCTTCTGAATGAATCCAGCGCCGGAAGGACCTGTGTGTGATAACGGGAGGGATGGATCTCCATGAAGGAGGTGTGGTCCGCTGTGTGGTTGCCTATGGCGTGGCCCATGTCCAGTAGCTGGTTAAGTTTTTCCTCTGTATCGGTCCCGAACGGCACCTTGTCCCAGCTGATGAAAAAGACAACACCGGTACCGAAATCGGGGTGTTCCTCAAGGAAATCGTTCACTATGGCCACGGCGCAGTCGGGATCCAGTCTGCGGGTCCCCCGGGTTCGTCGATGTACCTGAAATTGTCCTCCCAGCCGTCGTCGAAGGTGATCATCAGGGGTCTTCTGTCCCGGGGGACCCTGTAGAGACCATCCTCTAAGTCCACGGGCTGAATGAGGAAGAAGCCGGCGTCGTAGAGTTTTCTCAGGTCTTCCCTCAATTTGAGGGGAGAGGCCGAATAGGCCGATGGAATACTGGTTATCTGGTGATAGGTAATCACAGGAATGCCGCTGGCTGCCGCCGGCTGCTCGGGGGCGGGGCCGTGGTGGAGCACCGGAGCGCTGGAGCAGCCCGGTGTGTACAGCGTAAGAAAAAGGAGAAGAAGGGTCACAGGGGCACCACCGTGAGCCTGTCAAGGGAAACATCCATCCCTCCGTCGATGAAAACGCCTATCTGGCCGGTGGGGGGAACGGCGGTCCTTATTACCTGGATAAGCTGGCCGTTAACGGAAAGGTCCACATAATTTCCGTGGACCTCGGCGGTGAGCTCCACCTGTTCCATGCGATAGGGCAGTAGCCTGGAGGACTGGAAGGTATCGAGACCCATAACGGGTATCCACATTCCGTTCCTGCACCTCTGAACAGTGTACTGGCCCCTTCCATTTACTCCGAGAAGCAGGAAGTCGTCGGGTCCCGAGGCCCTGAGGACCAGGCCGCATACCGAGTGGGAGGGGGCGTCTGAGATGTTGAAAACAGCCTGTACAAGACCGTTCTTCACAAGACCCGAGGTGCTGAGGAGTATGACCGGCTGGTCAAAATAGCCGTTGTCTATGTGAAGGGCTCCGTTGTAGACATCGTAGGGAATGTCCGGGCCGAAGGGGCGGTCGAGTACGCTCTGGAAGGAGCAGTTAAGAAGGGTATCCTCCGGAGCCGGGGCCTCCTGTTCGGTCAGTTCCGTTAGCGTGGAAGTCCGCTGGGGCGGAGTGCCTGAAACGGTACCCACGAAGAAGCCGCTTGTCTGTTCAGTTTTGCCGCAGGAGGCCAAGAGAAGCAATCCGGTGCCGATAATGTATATTCTTTTCATTGGGAGTATTCCTGTCCTCATAATAACGAACTGGTTGGAAATGGATACGAAAACTATTGCATTGGCGGCTATCTGTCCAGTTCTCCTTTTCGGCTGCGAAGCCGGGGAGGCTCCCGATGCCCCTGGAACGTCCCCCGCCGGGCAAAATGCCGGCTATGCCGGCCCGGCCCCCCTTTATGCCGTTAGCCGCCCGGATTCCATGGAACATTTCATTGTCCTCACCGGAGACTCTCCACTTGTTGTGGTGGAAACCACCACCGGCGATGCCATAGCCCGGGGAGATACCGTTGCTCTGTGCTCCCACCCCTTCCTGGAGATCGAGACCGAGAGGATCAACATGCAGCTGGAGATAGCTCTGGCCACCGAAGATACCGCCGCTGTGGACAGCCTTCGGGGGATACTGGCCGACTCCTCGGTGTTCATCCCGGTGGTTTCCTCCTTCGATGGCATCATGGATGTCAGGGTAAATACAGGAGACCTGATACAGCCCGGGGACACCCTGGGGTCGGTCAGGGGCTCGCCGCCGGATTCGGTTTACGTACTGCTTCCCGGTCCCGGTCACATATCCTGGCCCGTCGGGCTTCCCAACTGCACAGCAGTATCCGGAGGGCTTTTGTGCAACGGGCCTTTTCCCGGTGATTCCGCCTGGCTGCCGGGCACCTATTCCGTTGCCGGCCATTTCATCCACGAGGATGGTCTTGCCACCTTTCTTCTTCCCGAGTCGGGAGATACCATTCCGGTTCAGGTAATAGGCAACAGGAACGGTCTGCGAACGGTTTTCTCCCCGGTGCCCCTGGATTCCGTTCCCCTCCACCGCTGGGACTGATCAGCGGGGGAACCTGTTCACCGGTGAATGGCACTGGCCGCCGTTCCTGTCGAAATAGTTCTGGTGGTACTGTTCCGCCGGGTGAAACTCCCCCGCCGGTGACAGCTCGGTTGCCACCTGAAGGCCCTGGCCCTCCAGTATTCCCACCAGTTCCTCCAGGGTTTCCAGCTGCCGGTGATCGGTGTAGAACACCGCGGACCTGTACTGTGTGCCGGTGTCGAAACCCTGCCGGTTCACCTGGGTGGGGTCGTGGAGCTCAAAGAACATCATTGCAAGCTCTTCGTAGGACACCCTGCTCCTGTCGAACATTACCCTGACGGTTTCGGCATGGCCGGTGGTGCCGGAGCAGACCTCCTGGTATGTGGGGTTGTCGATTTCGCCGCCCATGTAGCCGGATGTTGCGTCAAGGACCCCTTCGGTGTGATCGAAGGCGTTCTCCACACCCCAGAAGCAGCCACCGGCGAAGTAGGCGACCTCTATGTTCTCCCCGGGAAGGAAGTCCATGGAGATTGAGTTCACGCAGTGCCTGGTATCGGTGGGTGTATAGCCTCTCCCGTGAAGACATGACCAAGGTGGCCTCCGCATGCGGCGCAGCGTATTTCGGTCCTGACCCCATCGGGGTCGGGAAGCTCTTCCACGGCTCCCGGAAGCGCGTCGTCGAAGGCTGGCCAGCCGCAGTGGGCCCTGAACTTGGTCTCCGACTCATAGAGGGGGCTCCGCATCTGCGGCATGTGTACACACCACCCTCGAAGTGATCCACGAAGCGGCCGGTATATGGCCTCTCAGTGCCTCCGTGAAGGATCACGTATTCCTCCTCGGGGGTCAGCTCCCTGTATCCCATGTTCTCGTCTCCATTTCCACCGGAGAGGGTCATCCCTGCGATGATCATCCCGACGGTTAGTAAAAAAGCCGTTCTCATAGTTGATTACCTCCATGTCCTGAAAACAATACTCGTGTGTTATGGTTCCGTGGTGTATATATTTCTGTCCTGACGGGACATGAAACGCAGGGAGGAATCTATGTCGAAGGTTTTGTTCGAGTTCCGCACATCCTACGATTACCGGAAGCTGGGCCGCAGTACCATAGATGAGTTCCAACGCTGGAGGGAACAGGGCAGGCTGGGGTTCTTTGACCTTCCGGTTCAGGAGGAGCTTCAGGAAAGGACCAGGGCAAAGGCGGTGGGGTACTCCGCCTTCGACACCCTCTTCGTTGCCGGTATTGGCGGCTCCTCGCTGGGGCTTTCCGCAATGCTCTCCTTTCTGGGCGGGGTTTCCGAAAGGGTCTGCCTGATCGATTCACCGGACTCCCGCCTCATCCGGGAGCGCGTGGAAGAAAGGAGGGGGGGAAGGCGGCGATATGCATCATCACCAAGTCCGGCGGAACAGCGGAAACCCTCTCCATTTTCATGGAACTGAGAAGGCTTCTGGGCACCGACACCCCCGTTATCGCCATTACAGACCCGGAAAAGGGTCACCTGAGGAAGCTTGCCGGACAGAGGGGCTGGGACACCCTTCCCGTCCGACGTAGGGGGCCGATTCAGCGTGCTCTCGCCGGTGGGGATCTTCCCCGGAATACTGGCGGGTATGGACACCGACGGATTGCTCCGGGGGGCGGAAACCGTAAGGCAGGATTTCCTTGAAGGGGGAGAGGAGAGCCTTGCGGGAAGTGTTGCCGCTGCTTTCCTGTCCAGATTCGAAACCCATCCGGTCCATGTTTTCATGCCCTATTCCGATCGACTGTTCGGCACCTCACAGTGGTTCGCGCAGCTATGGGGCGAAAGCCTGGGAAAGGCAAGGGACCTGAAGGGGAACACCGTCAACAGGGGGCAGACCCCCCTGGCCTGCAGAGGCCCGGCTGACCAGCATTCACTGGTGCAGCTTTTCATGGAGGGTCCCCGGGACAAGACCATGACCATCCTTTCTGAGGAGTTCAAAGGAAGAGGCAAACCTGTTCCCGGTGAGTTCGCTTCCGTTCCCACCATGGCATACCTCGAGGGAAGGTCCCCCGACGAGCTCAGGGCAGCCGAGGCGGATGCCACCGCCGAAGCCCTGGCTGAAAGGGGTCTTCCCGTTACCAGGATGTTCCTTCCTGAAATCTCCGGGGAGTACATGGGGCAGCTCTTAATGGTACTGGAGATCGCAACTGTCATCTGCGGGCTGGCCATGAACATCGATCCCCTGGACCAGCCCGGTGTTGAACGGGGTAAAGTACTCACATACAGGGCAATGGGCAGGGAGGGCCATTGATCCTCCTCCTGCTTATCCATACACTCCTTCCCGGCGGAGAGGCCTCCGACTGGTATACCCTTCTGCAGACCGGTCACTCATGGAAATGCTCCGCCGATCATCTGATCTCAGGTAACCGGGTGGGTGTACTTTCCGGCGGTCTGCCCCTGGCGGCCATCGGAGACATTCCGAATGAGCTTCCCTGGCCCGAGGGAGAGGTCCTGGACCCTCTGGCCAGCGGCATCTGGGGCGGCGGCCGGTGGAACACATCCTTCAAGGACGACCAGTTCCAGGATTCAGTGAGCCTTTCCCGCATAGGTCTCATACAGAACACCCTGGATCGCAGCCGCTATCTTTTCCAGCTTAACAGGCCGCTTCCATGGGCCTCATCGGCAAATCTCGGCATGTTCAGGGACGACACCGTATCCCTTAATTCTGCCCTTTTCCGCAGGGGGGCGCTCAACTCAGGTTAAGCGAATGGGGAGGGGATTCCGGCCACGGCTGGGGCTTCTGGTCAGGTTATTCCAGGGGACCCGGATACATCAGGGCCGGTTTCTCCAGGCTTTATGAAGACGACAGAAGACCGGAGATACTGGGAGGCCTGAAGACCGGTGTTGGCCCCTTCGAGCTTGAGTTCGGCGGCGGTGGGGCCAGTGTGGATTCCACGTGGGAGTACAGGGCCGCGGCGGGACTGCAGGTTCCCATAGGCGCTTTTACCGCCCTTCTCGCCGCCGACAGGCAGATGGACGAGAACGGATACTGGGGCGGCCTCAGCTGGACCATGGGCAGTGTGCTCTTTTCCGCCATCCATTCCAGCCCCGCCGGGGGCAACCCCTTTCAGGTATTATCCCTTCGCCACAACGGCTTCACCCTGATCGGGCGGTTTTCCCACCACCCGGCGGTTTCAGCGGACATGAACGCCCGCCGGGGCTTCCTTCGGGGAAGCGCCGCTGCCTGCTGGTTCTTCAGCGAGGATTCCCTGGAGATCAACTGCAACGGTCTTCTGGGGAAGGACTGGTACAGGGGCAGGTTCGAGGCGGGTCCAAGGTTCAGGGGTTCCATGAACTCCTCAGGTGAATGGCAGGGCACCCTTGACGCCGTTGCGGGATTCGTTCTGCTTCCATTTTCATTCGGGGTTGGTTATGAGGACATAACCGGCGGGGAAGAGGCCAGCTGGTCCTTCGGAATAACATGGGCTTTCACGGACCTTCCACCGGAAGGGCCCGAGGGGGAAAGGGGCGGCGGTGAAAGAGATTAGAACAGCGGTTCTGGCTTCGGGAGCGGGTTCCAACTTCAAGGCCCTGGTGAAGGGGGACACCGGCCCGGGAAGGATCCACATCCTCCTTACGGACAGGCCCGATGCCGGGGCGCTTGTACTTGCTGATGAACTGGGCATAGAGGCAGGTGCCTTTATCCCGGTCCCTATCGCACGAAGTTCTCCCGGGATGAGGAGAGGAACTGGGCGGATCTCCTTCTTGACATGGGAATTGAACTGGTTTGTCTGGCGGGTTTCATGCGGATCATAAAGGGTCCCATACTGGAAGCCTTTCCCGGGAGGGTGATGAACATACACCCATCCCTTCTGCCTTCATTTCCCGGCCTTGATGCCCAGGGGCAGGCCTTCCGGTACGGGGTGAAGGTCACCGGATGCACGGTGCACTATGTCGACCTGGGCACCGACACCGGTCCGATCATACTCCAGGAGAGCGTTCCGGTCCTTCCCGGCGACAGCCGTGACAGCCTGGCGAAGAGGATCCTGGAGAAGGAGCATCTGGTATATCCCCTTGCGGTAAAGGCCCACTGTGAAGGCAGGCTGAGCACCGATGGACGGCATGTGTATATTAGGGACACGGCCGGCGCCGTCTGAAGGGGACACAGTCGCAGTGAACGCTATTATCGCATATCTATTCCTTCTTGTGTTTTCCGGTGTGGATGATCCTGTCCCCGGGGGATCGGTCTTTCAGCTTTCCGTTAATGGAAGGGTTCAGCAGAGCCACATGCTGGCCTTCACAGCGGACCCCGGCGAGAGTATCACCCTTTCCTCCCAGGGGAATCTTTCATGGTCCATACCCTCCCTGGGGCTTTCAAGTGAAGGGCCCGACATCAGCTTCGTCCTGCCCCGGCGGCACGGCATATACACCGTAGTCGCCTCGGACTCGGTTTCCCTTCAGCGGTGGTCCATACTGGTTCCCCTGGGCAGCGAACAGGTTCGAACCGCCACCATCAATTCCTTCCCCCTGGGCTTCTACGGCGATGGCACCACGAGGGACCACCTTCCTGAAAGGGGTTTCATCGAACTCTGGTCTGAAGACTACCACACAAGGGTTTCCACCCACCTCACCTTCGCCGATCTGCTGTGTCATACCGAGGGGGACTGGCCCCAGTACATGGTGCTGGACATGGAAATGGTACACAAACTGGAAATGATCCTTGAAGAGGTAGCCCTTGTTTATCCTGAAGCCCGTGCTATCAACTGCATAAGCGGTTTCCGTACACCGGCCTACAACGAAGCCATAGGCAACGAGACCGGTTTCAGCCTTCACCTATACGGCCAGGCGGCGGACATCTGGATCGAGGGCTGGCCGCCTAACGGGCTCATCGACGACCTCGACAGGAACAAGCGAATAGATGTATTCGACGGCGAAGTAATAGTCCAGGCAGCGAGGGTTCTCGAGGCCTCGGGGGAAGGTGGCGGTGGGGGGAGCCTCAGCCTACAGGTGGATACCCACCCACGGTCCCTTCGTACACATAGATACACGGGGCAGCGCCGCGGTATGGCAGACACGGCGCAACCTGGTCGATAACCCGGTTATCTGATCGGAGCAATGAATGAAGACACCGTTTATCGTTCTGTTTTCCGTACTCACACTGGCCCTTGCGGCAAGCCTTTATACCGTCCACACCCTTGGCGGAAGGGTGGAACAGAGGGACCGGATGGCCGCCCAGGCCCTTACCCGTCTGGAGGAGGTGGCCGCACAGCGTGACACCCTTGCCCTTATAAATACCCTCCTCGCCGCCAGGGAAGACTCCCTGCCCGACCTCCGCCGGCGGGTCGATTCCCTCGAGGTAAGGCTTTCCGAGGCTGAACTGGTGCGGAACTACCTTGACTACTATCTGATCATAGACACCCACCAGAACAGGTTCCACCTTCGCAGGGGAGGGCTGCTGGTGAGAACCGGCTACTGCGGAACCGGCAAGGGCTGGGCACAGAACGACAGCGGCCTCGTATGGGATTTCAGGACCCCCAGGGGGCTCAGGTACGTAATAAAGAAGGGCGATAACCCGTACTGGTACAGACCGGACTGGTACTGGCTCGAGCAGAACCTCCGTCCTCCAAGGCCCGGACAGGACATACTGATCCCTGACAGCCTCTCATGGGAAGAGCAGATAGTTTACTACAACGATTCTCTCACCGCCAGCGAAAGGGTATGGGTCCGGGCGGTACCCGGCGCCCTGGGCAATTACAAACTGGACCTGGGCGGAGGTATCCTCCTCACTACGGAGTGGGGAGGGGCAGGAATGTCAGTCACGGTTGCATCAGGCTGAGCAGCGACGACCTGGAAGCCATGTACAGGACCCTTCCAGTTGGCGCGCCGGTCCTGATATACTGATTAAGGAAAGTGGTTTATGATCCTATCATCATCCAGCAAAACCGTTAACCGGTTCCCATTGGGAAGGATCCTGATCATAGCAGCCGGTGTGGCCTGCATACTGGGAGTCCTGCTGATCCTGAACAACGGAGAAAGGACCCGGCAGGACCCATCGGCATCATCGCCGGAAACAGGACTGAATCAAACCGCCCCATCACCGGAGAAACCCTTACCCTTCCAGCGGAGGTCCCTCCGGACCAGTGGCTCCAGGCATCAAGCGGGCCCGGGGGCAACCCGGCCTGGGCCCCGGCGGTAACCGCCCCCTTCGACACGCTGTGGATACTCTCCACCGGCAGGGAGATATTCTCCCCCCTGCGGTGATAGGAGATCATATCTATCTGGCGGGCAATGACATGACCATGCGAGCACTTAACAGACAAACCGGATCCAACCTCTGGTCAAGGACCGCCGAGTGCGGCTTCTCAGGCGGTGTGGCGGCGGATTCCCACAGGGTCTACTTCCCGGACAGGACGGCTATCTGTATGCCCTTGACCGGAACACCGGCTCCGAGGTCTGGAAAACAGGCCTTGGCTACCATGTTTTCACCGATGCCTGCGTTCTCTCCGACAGCCTGGTGGTGGCGGGAAATTCCATGGGGTCCGTGGCCGCCCTTGATGTCTCAACGGGAGAGCTTGTCTGGAGCGGAACCATGAACGGCCTTCTCATAGGCCCCGCTGCCTCAGGGGACACTGCTGTGTTCTCAAGCGAGGCGGGACAGGTCTCCGCCTGGGACCTCCAGGGGAACACCATCTGGACACGGAGCTTCATGTCACAACCCTCGGCACCCTCCATTTCCGGTGGCAGTGTCTTCCTGGGATTCTCCTCGGGAAAGGTTCTGGCCCTTCAGCTTTCATCCGGGGAAACCATCTGGGAGACCTCCCTTGAGGGCGTCGCTGGAAGAACTGTTGTTTCCAGGCCGGCGGTTTACCGGGATTCCCTGATCCTGGCGGGAACCTGCGACAGCAGGGTCATTTGCCTCTCCCTTTCCGGGGGTGACCTTCTATGGGAAACCGCCCTGGAGAACTGGGTGACGGTAACACCTGCTGTATGTGACACCATCGTGTACGCCAGCTCCGACGACGGCAGAATCCACCTTCTCAGTCTTAACACCGGCCTTCCCATCGACACACTGGAAACCGGCTCCTACTCCGGTACCCCCCCGGTGCTCATGGACGGCATACTCTACGCAGGGAATGCCGCCGGTGATTTTCTGGCCCTTGCGGGGACAGTGCCCCCCTCGACACACGAAACTGAACAGGAGACAGATTGCCCAGCGGAATGATAAAAAGCGGATACGCCATGGTAGCCGGTCTTTCCAACACCGGAAAGTCCAGCCTTCTCAACAGCCTTACCGGTTCCTCCATTTCTCCGGCGCCTCCACAGCCCGCTTCAACGCGGATGCCAATAACAGGAATATGCACACCGGGTAACGCCCAGATATGCTTCGTTGACACACCGCCCCTGGAAACCGGCAGGGAGCTGTCAATGGTCAGGTGGGTGGACGTGGTGATCCTTCTTCTGGATATCGGAACCTTCGAAGCCGACCTTGAAACCCCCATTCTCACCAGCTTCCTGCAGTGTGTTTCGCCGAAGCCGGTGATACTGGCACTGGGAAGGAACGACTTCGTGAAGAGGGAACACCGGCAGGCCTTCCTCAGGAAAGCCCTCTATCTTAACCGCTTCACAGCCTGCCTTACGGTGAACCCCCTGACGGGAAGCGGTGTTGATGCCCTGCTGAACGCCACACTGGAGAACATCCCCCTTCGGGACAGGCTCTTTCCCAGAACCATCCACACGCTGAATTCCAGGAGATTCCTCATCGCCGAGCAGATCAGATCCCAGCTCTTCACCATGCTCCTCCGGAGATCGCCGCGGAAACCGCCGTTCAGATAGAGGAGATATCCCAAAGGGACGGGAAGCTCTACGCCAGGGCCAACCTCATAGTATCCAGGGCCTCAAGCAAGGGAATGCTCATCGGCAGGAAGGGGCAGACCCTCGAGGAGATCAACAGGCTCTCATCCGCCGCCATCGACAGGTTCACCGGGAAAACAGCAGGATAGACCTCTGGGTGAAGGTGAGGGAAGCCTGGCCGGAGAACAAGACCGACATGCTTGAGTTCGGATATGTCTGCTGACGGCGGCACCGCATGCCGAATTGCCCTGGAAGACTTCGAAGGCCCCCTGGACCTCCTTCTGTACCTTATCAGACGTGACGAGCTGGATATAACCACCATCCATGTAGCCATGGTGGCGGACCAGTACCTTTCCTACATAAGGGCCGCAGTGGAACTCGACCTCGATATAGCCGGGGACTACCTGGTGATGGCCGCCACCCTCGCCCGGATGAAAAGCAGGTCCCTTCTCCCGGTGGAAAGGGCCCTCATGGAGGAAACCGAAGACCCCATGGAAAGCCTCATGCGGCACATCGTCCTCTACCGGGCCTTCAAGGAGGTTGCCATGGAACTCCGGGACAGCGAGACCATCTGGCGTGACGTCTTTCCTCCGCCGGGGGAGCGGGAAAGGTACGAAACCACCGCCGGGCCACCTGATCCCGGCCAGACCTCCCTCCTCGACCTTCTGATGGCCATAGAGAACATGGCTGAAAAGAACACCGCCCTCCGGTGCACAGGGTTCCCAGGCCCCTGATATCCCTTACCCAGTGCGTGAAGACCCTGGACAGGATCCTGAGGCCCGGGGTCACGAAGTCCTTCAGGGAGACCCTTGGAGCCGAGGCCGGGGCTGCCAGGGTTGTGTCCTTCTTCGCTGCGGTCCTGGAGCTGATGAAAAGGGGCTGGCTGGTGGCGGAACAGAAGTATCCCCTTGGGGAGATAAGCATGCGAAGAACGGAAAGGTGGACCGAAGATGCTTGATCAGCTGGCAAGACAGATAGAAGCCCTTCTGATAGCGTCGGAAGAGCCCCTGGACATGGGCAGGATATGCGAGATCACAGGATGCGGAACTGAATCCGCCGAGCAGGCCATAGGCCGGATAGAGGAAGAACTGGCCGCCGGGGGACATTCGGTGCAGGTGGTGCAGCTGGCCGGTGGCTATAGAATAGTGACCGACCCGGAGCTGGGCCATGTGGTCTCCCAGCTTTTTGAGGGCAGAAGACGGAGCCGTTTGTCCCGGGCCGCCCTTGAGTCCCTGGCGGTGGTTGCCTACCGGCAGCCCGCCACAAGGGCCCAGATAGAAGCGGTGAGGGGGGTAAACAGCGACAGCGCCGTGAGGACCCTGCTGGAGAGGGACCTGATAAGGATAGCCGGCAGGCAGGAGGTTCCGGGAAGGCCCTTCTCTACGAAACCACCGACCTCTTCCTGGAGTACTTCGGTTTGAGTGACATAGAGCATCTTCCAAGGATGGATGAGATAGAGAGTCTGCTTCAGCTCTCCGCGGAGGACCTTGAGAACGCAGCCATGGAAGATTCGGAGGATTCACTTGGTCTCCAGTGACAGAAAGAACCGCTCGGTTCCGCCCCATGCGGACGGAATGAGGCTCAACAGGTACATAGCACGCTCGGGAATAGCCAGCAGGAGGAACTGCGACACTGAGATCCTCGAGGGAATGGTAACGGTGAACGGAAAGCTCACCATCAACCCCGGATACAGGGTCAGGGAGGGGGATATCGTTCTCTGGGACGGCTCGGCGGTGACCCTTCCGGATCTCTTTGCCGCCGCCATGAACAAACCCTCGGGATATGAGACCACCATGAAGGGAACCTCCCCACGGCCGGTTACACTGCTGTCCGGTGGAATGCCCCCGGGAACCGCTCCGGTGGGAAGGCTGGACATCAGGACCGGAGGCCTTCTTCTGTGGAGCAACGACGGCGAGCTGGTGTACAGGCTGAGCCATCCGAAGTACAGGGTCGAGAGGGAGTACCAGATCATTACGGCGAAACCCGTTACTCCGGATGACCTGGCGAGGCTGGCCAAAGGGGCCTACCTGGAACCCGGTGCCTTTTCCAAACCCCTTTCTGTGAAACAGTCCGGTCCCAAGAAGATCAACCTGGTGCTCAAGACCGGAAGGAACCGGGAAGTAAGGAGGCTGGCAGCCTCATGCAGGGTTCCCCTGATCGGTCTGGAGAGAACGAGATACGGGACCGTAAAGCTCGAAGGCATCGAAAGGGGGACTGGAGACAGCTTACCCCCGGGGAAACCTCGTCCCTCTGCGACCTCGTAAGGCTGAACCGCTGACAGCTTGACCGAAGGCGGTGAAACAAGCATATTCGCCCCACTATACAAGAGAGGGTGTGAATTTGACTGCCTGAGATCATAGCTGTAGACGGACCGGCCGCTTCCGGTAAAAGCACAACTGCCAAGAGAATAGCGGCTGAACTGGGTTTTGAGTACCTTGACACCGGCGCCATGTACAGAGCGTCGGCTTTTCTAGTTAAGAGATCACTGACCGATCCCTCCTGCGGCAGGTCGGCCGCAGAACTCATTTCCAGCCACAGCATAGATGTAAGGAACGGTGCGGTTTTCCTTGACGGGGAAGACGTCTCCCGGGAGATACGCACACCGGAGATAAGCGAAGCCGCCAGTGTGATATCCGCCCATCCGGAAGTAAGGTCCGAGCTGGTCAGGCTGCAGAAGGCCTTTGGCAGGAGCCGCAACACCGTGGCCGAGGGAAGGGACATGGGCACGGTGGTGTTCCCGAACGCCGATCTGAAGGTGTATGTGGTTGCTGATATCGCAATTCGAGCCATGCGCAGGCTAAGGGACCTTGGCGGAGGCAGCATGACGGAAGTGGTCCGCTCCATGTTCCGCCGGGACCACCGCGACAGGAACCGTGCCGACAGCCCCCTCCGGCCTTCCCCCGGGGGCCCTCTGGCTCGACGGCACCTTCATGACAGTGGAAGACCAGGTCCGTTTCGTTCTCCACCACTACGGAAGGCTGCGTTCCACATGACGAAAAGGTCCCGACTGGTGGACAGCCTGGTGCGTCCCTTCGTTTATGTCCTGGCCAGGGTTTTCTTCAGGCTGAGAACCGTCAACCAGGACATCATCCCCAGAGAGGGCGGTATAATCCTGGCGGGTAACCATATATCCGACTGGGACCCGCCATTCGTAGGCGCCGCTGTTCCCCGGGGAGTGCATTTCATGGCGAAATCCGAGCTGTTCAGGAATCCACTGTTCGGGAAATTCCTTCTTGGCCTGGGTGCTTTTCCGGTCTACAGGAAGGCCGCTGTGAATTCAGAGGCCATGCGGACAGCAAGGGATCTGGTCATGGAAGGAAAGGCCCTGATCATCTTTCCCGAGGGAACCAGGAGCAAAACGGGAAAACTCCTTCCACCCAAGGCCGGTGTGGGGCACATAGCCCATTCAACCGCAGCGGCGGTCTACCCGTTCTTCGTCAGGGGCACCGACCACCCCCTGGGCGCGCTGTTCTTCAGGAACAGGTTCTCCGTGAGGTTTGGAGACCCATCCCCCGGAAACCCTTGAAAATGCCACATAGAAGGCGGTCCATCCGCTTCAGCCGAATACATAATGCAAAGGATTCGAGAACTGAAAATAGAAACAGAAGGAAAGGAAACACCAGATGAGTGACAGGAACGAGTTCGTAGTCGGCCTGACCGAGGAGGAGATCGAGACCATAGAGGGTCACGACTACACAATGGCTGAGAGGTCAACCCTTGAAGCCGCCTACGAGGGAACCATTTCCAACAACTTCACCGTGAAGGTTGGAACCATCATATCCGGTACCATCCTGAAAGCCGCAGAGAACGAGGTCATCGTGGATCTCGGCTACAAGAGCGAGGGTGTGATTCCCCTGCAGGAGTTCAGGGACAGCGAAGTACCTGAACCGGGAACGAAGGTGGATGTCTTCGTGGAGTCACTGGAAGACTCCGACGGCAGGGTATCCGTTTCCCGGGAAAGGCGCATTTCCATACCGTATGGAATGATATCAAGGTGGCCTACGATGAGAACTCCATTCTCAAGGGCAAGGTCATCAAGCGGATAAAGGGCGGCCTCACCGTGAGGATAATGGGTGTGGATGCCTTCCTCCCGGGCTCACAGGTAGCCCTCAGGCAGGTGCCCAACCTCGAGAAGTTCTGCGGCCAGGAGCTGGACTTCAGGGTGATCAAGCTCAACAAGAGGCGCCGCAACATCGTGGTAAGCCGCAGACAGGTCCTGGAAGAGGCCAGGAGCGAGCTCAAGGAACAGCTCATCGACGAGCTGGCGGAAGACCAGGTCCGCCCCGGGATCGTTAAGAACATCACCGATTTCGGAGCCTTCGTGGACCTGGGCGGTATCGACGGCCTTCTTCACATCACCGACATGAGCTGGGGCAGGGTGCGCCATCCGTCACAGCTGGTGGCCATAGGCGACGAGATCGATGTGAAGGTTCTCAAGTTCGATCGCGAGCGCGAGCGTATCTCACTTGGTCTCAAGCAGCTTCAGCCATTCCCATGGGAAGGCGTAGCCGAGAAGTATCCCCAGGGCACCATGATCGAGGGCAAGGTTGCCTCCATAACCGATTACGGAGCATTCGTTGAGATCGAACCGGGTGTCGAGGGGCTCATTCACATCTCCGAGATGTCCTGGACCAAGCATGTCCGTCATCCCTCCAAGCTCATGGCCGTGGGAGACGACATAGAAGCCGTGGTCCTCAGCGTGGACGAAGAGGAAAGGAAGATCTCCCTGGTCTCAAGCAGACCATGGAGAATCCCTGGAATTCCATCGAGGAAAGATACCCCATAGGCTCCTCGGTGGAGGGCAAGGTACGCAACCTTACCAACTTCGGCGCCTTCGTTGAGATCGAAGAGGGCATCGACGGCCTCATCCACATCTCCGACATGAGCTGGACCAAGAGGGTCAGCCATCCCTCCGAGGTGGTGCAGAAGAACCAGGAGGTCAAGGTGGTGGTCCTCAGCATCGACCGGGAGAATCACCGTATCTCCCTGGGCCTGAAGCAGACCGAGGAAAACCCCTGGGACTCCATGACCGAACGCTATCCTGAAAGCACCGAGGTCCGCGGTGTGGTAACCCAGATCCTCGACAGGGGCGTAGTTGTAGATCTCGAAGACGGCATAGAGGGCTTCGTGCCCCTGAGCCAGCTGGGCTGGGAGGAGCTGGAAAACCCCGCCGACGTCCTCAGGAATGGCGATGAGCTTCCCCTGAGGGTCATTGAGGTGGTTCCCTCCAGCAGAAGGATAGTCCTCAGCGTGAGGAGCTTCTTCAACGGCAGGCCCAACGAGGAGCTCGAGGAGTTCAGGTCCTCCCTGGAGAACCGTCCCCCTGCACCTGAACCCGAGGTAAAACCCCAGGAGAAGGCCGAAGCCGGTGAGGACACCGACCCCTCCGAGGAAGAGACCACCGCCGGGGCGGATGCTGAAGGAACCCCTGAGGGGGAGACCGAAGCGAAAACCGCCGAAGAAGTAACCGGCGATGAAGTAACCGGCGATGAAGAAACCGGCGATGAAGAAACCGACGAAGAAGAAACCGACGAAGAAAAGACAGAGGAATAGGGCAGAGGGGCCGGGCATCGCAGCCCCGGCCCCACCCGGTGAACATGAAAGCCATTGACAGCCCCTCGGTGTTCGGCTACACCCTTGGATGCAGGCTGAACTCCTATGAAACCGAAGCCCTCGTGGAGGAACTGGCCCATGCCCTTGGCGGCAGCCGTGCCGATGAACCGGACAGCGCGGGTGTCATCATTGTAAATACTTGTGCTGTAACAGGTAGAAGCCAGGCCAGATCACGAAAGGCCGTGAGGAGCTATGCAGCACGGCATCCGAAGGCACTGATCGTCGTAACCGGTTGTGTGGCAGAGGTATCACCTGAGGATTTCGCTGAGCTGGAGTCGGAAGGGGTGGTGGTTGTCCCCAATTCCCTGAAGAAGGATTTACCCGGGATCATATCCGGAAGGTCAGGGATCGAAGGGGGAGAGGGCCTTTTCCCCCTTTCAGCTCCGGTATCCGCCTCCAGGACCCGTGCCTTCCTGAAGATACAGGACGGCTGCAGCAACAGGTGCACCTACTGCATCGTTCCCCATGCCAGGGGAAACTCCAGAAGCCAGCCCAGGGAGGTGGTCCTCAGGCAGGCCCGGGACCTCTCCATTGCGGGCTACAGGGAGATATGTCTCACCGGGGTGGATATAGCCGATTACGGGGCAGGGCTTTATGACGGGGGCTACCGGCTTCCTGAACTGGTTCAGGACCTTCTGGACATAGGCGGTTTCAGGTTGAGAATAGGCTCCGTAGAGCCACTCTATCTCACAGTGGGAGCCCTTGAAAAGATGGCCCTTCCCGGTTTATGCAGGCATTTCCATATTCCCTTTCAAAGCGGTTCCGATCCCGTTCTTCGCAGGATGGGACGGAACTACGGCAGGGCAGAGGAGGAAGAGCTCACAGCGGCGATAGGGGAGCTCTTCCCTGGAGCATGTGTTGGAAGCGACATTATTGCAGGTTTCCCCGGTGAAACCGAAGCGGATTTCCAGGCCAGCCTCTCGCTTGCCTCCAGCCCGGCCATTAACTATCTCCATGTATTCCCCTTTTCACCAAGGCGGGGAACCCCGGCGGCGGACATGGAACCGCTCCACACCGAGGTCATAACCGATAGGGCGGTGGAGCTGAGAAGGGTTTCCGCCGAATCCAGAAGGGCATTCAGAAAGAGCATGGAGGGGACACGGCAGACGATGCTCGTGGAAGGACGAAGATCACAGGGAAGGAACATCGGTCTCACGGATAATTATATTCCCGTGTTCGCCCCGGAGGGCAGCACGGAGGGGCAGCTGGTCGAGCTCGAGCTCACCGCCTCCAGCATAGTCTGGAACCAGCGCTGATGCTTCTGGGCCTCACCGGATGCAGCGGAACCGGAGCTTCCACGGTGGCGGCGGTATGGGCAGAGGCCGGTGCTTCCCTGTGTTCCCTGGACAGGACCGGACATCGCTTCCTTGACAGGAAACCGGTGAAGCTGGCCCTTGAACGAAGGCTGGACATTCCCGGGCTCGCCGGCCTGACCGGTGGCGAGATAAGGCGGAAACTCAGGGAAACTGCCTTTACCCACCCCGGGGTGCTCCATGGGGTGAACGGGGTGCTCCACCCCAGGCTGCAGAGGTGGACGGCAATATCCGCTGGGATACTGCGGAACCGTCCCGGAGTATTCGTGCTGGACGCCGCCCTGGTGTTCGAACTGGGCCTTGAGAGCTTTACGGACCTTACGGTAACGGTCAGGGACACATTCCCAAGGTGCTCCGAAAGGCTTGTAATCAGGGACGGCATAAGCCCGGAAGCTGCCCGGGGAAGATGGGAACGACAGCTGGACATAATGGAGAAATGCAGAAGATCGAATTTCGTAATTGACAACTCCGGCAGCCTTGAAGAGCTGAAAAGCAGAGCGGCACGGTTCTACACCGGTGTAATCAAGAAAATGGAGGATGCCAGGTGGCACACAAAACAAGAAAAAAGCTGACCAAGAAGGAAATAAAGAAGGATCCGGTGCACGACAAGCTGGAAGCCGGTCTTTTCTTCATTCAGACCCACCAGAAAGAGGTAGTTGGAGGGCTGATAGCCCTGCTGCTGATCCTTCTTGTGGGCCAGTATTTCATGGGCAGACGCAGTAAGGCATCCGAGGAGGCCATGGCAGGCTACATAACAGCCAGCCAGGTATACACCCAGTCCATGGGTGCCGCCGCTGCCGAGCAGACCGAACAGGCCTACCAGGGGATCGAGGCGGCCTACGGCATGGCCATGCAGACCTGGAACGCCAATCCCCAGAACAGCTGGGCCAGGAAGTCCGCCATACTCGCCGCTAAGATCGACATCATAAGGGCAACTACGACACCGCCATCTCAACACTTTCTTCGGTGCTCTCGGCAAATCCCGAGAACGATGTAAGGATCCCCGCCCTTCTTCACATGGGCATCGTTCTTGAAAACCGTGGAAGCGAGCAGGACCTCGCCAACGCAGTATCTTCATACACTGAGATACTGAGCATTGCCGGAGAAGACCGCCTCGTAAGGGCGGAAGCCCTCCACGGCCTTTCAAGGATAAGCCAGATTCACCAGCAGTACGACCAGAGCGAGGATTACCTGGAGCAGGCCCTGGCCATCTCCAGTGACACCACGGTGTTCGAGGCGTACAGGCTTGAGATGCTTGCGGGGCAGATGGAATAGAGGTGAAGGCGGGCCGGGAGGCCCGCTTTTCTCCCGATCTATAATGTCCGATAATGGATATTATGTAAAGTTATGGAGAAAGTCACACCTCAAGTATCCATAACATTTACATAATATCGGATGGGGGTACCCCTCAATACAAGAAGAAAAACATGTTTCTGCTACACCCCAGTCTTCCATAACATTTACATGATATCGGTTAGGGGTACCCCTCAATACAAGAAGAAAAACATGTTTCTGCTACACCCCAGTCTTCCATAACATTTACATGATATCGGTTGGGGTATCTTCAATACAGGAGGATAGACATCAATGTAAAAATCAATACAGAATGGAACAGGGAATGTGGCCATACCCTTTTGAGGCCTTTCACCTCTATATTTCTCAGGCAGTGTAAATTGATTCATTCTGGAGGGGAAATGCGTTTTCTTAAGTATGCCTGTCTGTTGTCCCTGGCTCTTTTGCTGTCCGCCTGCGGCGAAGATCCTCTGTCTGCTTCGGTAACGGTGAAGTACCAGATCACAGGTTCAGCCGAGGCGGTAAACATCGATTACATAGATTCATCCGGCGACCTTGTCATTCTCAACGGCCAGGAGCTTCCCTGGGAGATCACATTCTCCGCCAACAAGGGAGACCAGGTCTATCTCTCCGCAAAGCGCACAGGCTCATCGGGAACCGTTACGGTCAAGATATACAGCAACGGCACTTTGCGTTACGAGGACACAAGCGCCGACGGATCAATGGCCACTGCTGAGGGGACCCTCTAGGCCTCTCCCCTTTTCCTGCCGGAGTCTGTTTTAAGCAGTGATCCAAGTTTTTCATTTCTGATGCTCAACGATATTCCATGGCGCCTGATGGATATCCAGGGATCCCCGATGGCATCAAGCCTTTCGGGAATGTTCTTCACCGTCCAGTCCCGGGGTGAGGCCCCATCCTCCAGTTCCTTCCAGGTAATCGGTGTTGCCACCGGAGCACCGGGAAGGGCCCGGACTCCATAGGGAGCCACCGCCGTGGCACCATATGAGTTCCTCAGTGTATCCAGAAAGATCCTCCCACCGCGTCGCTTCCTTCGAAGCTCCACTGTATACCTGTCCGGATATCTTCCCGCCAGGACCTTAGCGGTTCCCATGGCGAACTCCCTTACCCCGTCGAACTCCAGGCTTCTGTCCAGAGGAACCACAAGGTGGTAGCCCATGGAACCTGTGGTCTGGACGAAGGGGTGTATATCCAGCTCCCCTAGAAGATCCCTGAGGTCAAGGGCCGCCCTGCGGACATCCCCGGTGTCCAGGGAGTCCTCCGGTGGATCCAGGTCGTAGATCATTCTGTCGGGATGCTTAAGGTCATCCATCCGTGAGAGATACAGATGCGGGGTAATCATCGCCTGGTCTGCAAGGTAGAGCAGCGTGGCCTCACAGTCCACAACCGGGGCGCTGTAGCTGCCTCCCTCCTTCCGGGGAAACCCTTCGGTGGTGATCCAGTCGGGAAAATGATCCGACGAGTCCTTCTGAAAGAAGCCCTTGCCCTGGATGCCTTCGGGAAAGCGCTTCATGCTTACACCGTAGTGTTTCGTGTGGGGAACCATGACATCCGCCACGCCGCGGTAGTAATCAATGAGATCACCCTTGGTGAGGCCGCTGTCCGGGAAGAAAACCTTGCTCCTGTTGGATATGTTTATCTCCCTCATGGATGCCCGTCCACGGCGGGATCAGCATCTTCCCTGGTGACTTCCCTGGGATCCTTGTCCCTTCTCAGCCTTTGTATGCCGGGTGACGGAGAAGTGAATCCGATGTCCAACCGGTGAAGGCCACCTCACAGACCAGCTTTGGTGTCACATAGTTCGCCTTCTGCTTTGGTTCGCCGCTGAAGGGAGAAGTGTCCCTTTTCAGTCTGCTGAGCCTCTTGCCGAGCACCTTCAGGGTTTCATTGTCAAAGCCCGTTCCCACCCTTCCGGCATACATGAAACGGCTGCCTTCGTAGAAACCGATGAGAAGAGCCCCGAAACCCATCCGATCGCCCCCGGGATCGGTAAATCCCCCTATTACGAACTCCTGGCGAAGCAGGCATTTGAACTTCAGCCAGCTGCCGGAGCGGCCGTGGATGTAGCTGGAATCAGCCTTCTTCGCTATAAGCCCTTCCCATCCCTTTCCGCAGGCCAGCCTGTAGTATTCCATGCCGTCTTCGTTGCGGTGGGGAGTAAAGCGGAGGGGGTCGGACCAGTTCAGTGCCTTTTTGAGAAGTATTTTCCTTCTTCTAAGGGAGCAGCCGGTGATGTCATGTCCGTCAATATAGAGGCAGTCGAATAGATAATAGAAGACCTTGACCCCTCCACCTTAGCTTCCTTCGGACTGTCCGCCTGCATTCGAGGCTGAAGCTTCTGAAAGTCACTGGTGCCGTCGCCGGCGAAGGCACCACCTCGCCGTCCAGTATGCAGCCACGGGGAGACTGCCCTTGAAGGGCCCTTAGGATCTCGGGGTAGCTGTTGTCGATCCTCTTCCGGTTACGGGACATCATTTTAACCCCTCCCTGGGGTGAAACGAAGGAGAGGGCCCTTTCGCCGTCAAGCTTCCTCTCATAGATCCATCCCTGGTCCGAGAAGGGATCATGGGTCAGCCTGGCCAGCATCGGCTCGAGCCAATCGGGCATGGAAGTCCTTTCCGCCAGGGTGAGTTCACCCTCCGGCAGTGTTCCGATAAGCTCAGCCATGGTCCCCCCCTGTGGAATGCCTTTCCCGTATACCGTCCATGGTCAGACCGGATTTGACCGATTTCCCCTGGGTAGATACCGGATTCCGCCGGGCATCAGCCCTGTCATCCTTCGTCTTTATGAGCAGCCAGCCGGGATCCTTGCCTTTGCCTGTGCGAATCAGTGCGTAGCCTCCGGATATCTTCTCTCCCTCCAGCCAGATGGCAACATGCCCGTCCCTGATCTGCCTGGCCATGGCAGGTCTGTTCCCGTTATCGTCCTCTTCTCCGTTGTTCCTGTAGTTCCCCCTGTCCCAGACCATCACCGTTCCCCCTCCATATTCGTCCCGGGGGATCACACCCTCGAAATCGGCATAGTCCAGGGGGTGGTCTTCGGTGGGCAGGGCAAGCCTTCGATCCTCAGGGTCCGTGGAGGGTCCCTTCGGCACCGCCCATGACTTAAGGACACCCTCCACCTCGATTCGGAAGTCGTAGTGAAGGCTCGATGCGTCGTGCTTCTGAATAACGAAAACCGGTCCTTCGCCGCTCCATTCGAGATCCATGTATATCTCCCTACCCGGTTTTCGGATCACCGGTTTTCAGTGTCACCCTGACATGGTGCCTGGCATTGGAACCAGATAGCTTTAAAATGTTACCGGATAACACTTTGCCGTTATGTTCCACTGTTGCTGTCCCATTGCTGACCTTTTCGGGATTGCTGAACTCAATGCTGTAGACCGCCCTTTTGTACCTGTATTCAACGCTCCAGCGTTCCCAGTGGGAAGGCACGCAGGGGTTGAACACCAGTTCGTCCCCCTTCAGACAGAGCCCGAGAATTGCCTCGGTGCCCAGCCGATACAACCACCCGGCGGCGCCGGTGTACCAGGTCCACCCTCCCCTGCCGGGACATTCTGATGAACTGTACACATCAGCGGCAACGGCGTAGGGCTCGGTTCTGTATATATCCCTTTTCTCCGGCGTGTCGGACTTGTTCACGGGATTCATCATGCTGAAGAGCTCATGGGCGCCCTTCCCGTCGCCGGTCATGGCCAGGGCCCATGCCGCCCAGACCGCGGCGTGGGTGTACTGCCCCCGTTCTCCCGGACCCCCGGGGATAACCCATTACATATCCCGGATGGTGTGATGTCTTGTCGAAGGGGGATCGAAGAGCCTTATCAGACCGTTCTTCCTGTCAACCAGTCTTTCAGTCAGGGAGTCAATGGCCTTTCTGTTCCTCTCTTCACCCCCGGCGCCGGATATCACCGCCCATGACTGGGCGATGGAGGCTATGGAGCATTCATCGTTGATCCGGGAGCCCAGCGGATGCCCGTCGTCGTAGAAGCCCCTGAGATACCACTCTCCGTCCCAGGCCGTTTCCAGAAGGGCTTTCCTGAGGGTCTTTGCCCCGGCAAGCAGCTCTTCCTCAGCGGCGTGGTCCTGAATCCCTCGGCAGGTGGCGGCGTAACGGGTAAGGGTGTCGTAAAGGAACCATCCCAGCCAGACGCTCTCCCCCTTCCCCTCCCTTCCCACGAGGGTCATGCCGTCGTTCCAGTCATGGGAGCCCATGAGGGGAAGGCCGTGCCCTCCTCTGGTCAGCCCCCTCTGAAGGGCAAGGAGACAGTGCCGGTGGAGGGTTGCCATGCTTTTTGATACGGGGAACCTTTCATACCTCTCCCCCTCGTCCTCACGGAGTTCCTCCCCCTTCAGGAAGGGCACCTTTTCATCGAGAATGGAGGTGTCACCGGTCTTTTCCACATAGACCGACGCGGCATAGGGGAGCCAGCAAAGGTCGTCGGAACATCTTGTCCTAACCCCGGCGTTATTGGGAGGGTGCCACCAGTGGAGCACGTCCCCCTCTTTGAACTGCATGGAAGCGCTGGTCAGTATGTGCTCCCTGGTCTTTCCCGGCAGGGCATGACAGAGGGACAGGCAGTCCTGAAGCTGGTCCCGGAAACCCCAGGCTCCGCTGGACTGGTAAAGGGCCGTTCTTCCCATCATGCGGCAGGATAGGGTCTGGTAGAGCAGCCATCCGTTCAGCATTACGTTCATGGTCCGGTCCGGGGTATGCACCTGAAGGGAGCCCAGGATATCCTTCCAGCGGACCACGGCATCGGAAAACATTTCGCCGTTCATTGCCCTCTGCATATGTGTTGTGATCAGTTCCCCGGCCTCTTCCGGTGATCCAGCCTGTCCCAGAAGGAAGGTTACCTCCTTTTCCTCCCGGGGACCTATCCAGATCATTATCTGTACTGCGATGCAGGGATCAGCTCCCGGCCGCAGGGAGCCTGAAAGACCGGTACGCCTCATGGCCGCAGGGGACTCCATTCCGCCGTACCTGCCCAGGAACTCTTCCCTGTCGGTGGTAAGACCGGAGGGTGTTCTGCTTGAGGCCAGGAAGAAAACGCCCCCCGGCGGTTTTTCCCCGGTGGTGTTTTCTGCCATCAGTGCGTTGCAGTCGGTTCTGAAACTGGATACGATGAATTCCGAGGTCCTTTCACGGGTGGTTCCCAGAACCGGTTCCAGATACAGGGTTATGCTCACCCTTCTGTTGCCATTCCCGGGGTTCCCCAGGGATATGTTGAGTGCCTGAACAGGCTCGTGGCTGTCGGTGAAGGCTGTGAGCTTCTGTCGGAGGCCGCTGCTGTTGTGCTCCCAGATAGTGTATCCCCTGCCGTGGCGAACCAGATAGGGCATTTCATCCCTTGTTGGAAGGGGCGAGGGTGACCAGAAGTTTCCCGTTTCCTCATCCCTTATGTAAACAGCGGTTCCCGGAGTGTCCTCAAGGGGGTCGTTACTCCAGGGAGTCAGTCTGTTCTCGCCGCTGTTAAGGGCCCAGGCACACTGAAGACCGGACTCGGAGGCGGTAAAGCCAGTTCTTTCGTTGGCTATCACATTTATCCAGGGTCTTGGGAGCCATACATCCTTCTCCAGGAGGATCACATATTCGTCTCCCTCCGGGGTGAAGCCTCCCCTCCCGTTAAAATGGATGAGGTCTTCGGGTAACTCAACAGGAGGAACCGGGGGATGTCGGAAACCGGCAGTGGAACGATATCCGGCTGCCTTACAGGAAGGTCATAGAAGGCTTCCAGCTGACTGTCCAGATCCTTCCCGCAGCCGAGGACCACCCTGGCCCAGGTTTTCAGAAGGACCAGCTCTTCAGGGCGGATGATATCCGACCGGAGGAGGAAGACCCCTCCATGCCTGCCGACCCAGTCGTCGGCCCCGGTGGACGCAAGGAGCCGGTGGAGCTTTCCCTGGAGGTCGGTTTCATAGCCGGTTTCCTCCTGGTTGAGAATCACCACGTCCAGCATGAGGTTCCTTCGCCTCCAGAACATCTGAACGGAAAGAATGTCCCTGAGCAGGTCGAGGTTGTCTCCGGTGCCGACCTCCACCAGAAGAACGGGATGATCCCCGGAAATGCCGAACCGCCAGAGGTGCCTTTGCCCCAAAGTGTTGCTGCGGAGAACCCTTTCCGGTGCCCTGAGCAGACGGGAGGGAAACAGCAGCGCGGAAAGCACAGGCTGTGTCCTGCGCATGAGCTCAGCGGAGACCCCTGTGGATGTAAGTTCCCTTCTTATGAAGACTTCGCTTCTCTGAAAGACCTCCCTTACAGATTCGGCGCCGGTGTATTTACCGGCAATGGAGAGCACATCCTCGTCGGTGTTGCCGCAGAGAGTGACGAATGTAAGGCCCCTGTCTCCTCGGGGCCGAGTTCCAGCTCCCCTGCCATGGCCATAACCGGGTCCACCGTGGTTCCCGTTGTTCCGGAAAGAGTTCCGTTGAGCCACGGTCCTCTGCCGGCGAAAATCTCCCTTTCGGTTTCGATGAAAACGGTTTTTCCCCGGCAACCATCTGCCCCACTGCGATCCCGGCTCCTCCGGACTTCTTTTCCGTCTTCGAGGATCAGAACCCCCTGTCCGGATCGAAGCCGCTGGAAATGAAGATCCGGTTGAACTCAGGATGGTCTCCGTAGGTGCCCCTTGCGGTGAGGGCGGGTTCGTAGTGGCTGCATATCTGAAGCTTCCTCTTTCTTTCTGTGTGATTCGTTATGGTGACCCTTCGCAGGGCGGCATCCCTCTCGGGATCGATCACCGTCTCCACTGCTACCGAGATATCCCTTCCCCCGGTGAAATGCTCTATACGGTGGGGAAAGCAGGTTACCCTGCACAGGGGTCTCTCCTCAACCCGGGAAACACCGCAGGCACCCATCCGCTCCCGGGTTTCCACATCCTTTATGAAGAGCCTGTTCCCTCCTGATTCACGGATGGTGTCAGGATTCCACACTGTTATGTCGGTGTTTTTCCATTTAAGGAAGGCTCCTCCGGAATCGGTGAGGATCAGGCTGAGATTTCCATTGGAAAGATGGTGCACCCTGGGAACCCTGGCCTCAAGGTGAAGCTGCCACCCTTAACCTCCGCCGAAGGTCTTTCCAGCCCTTTCGATGCGGTGCTCCGGGGCCGGGCATAGACTATTTTCGGGTTTTCCGGCGGCTGTTCCCGAAGAAGGATGTCAACGGTCCTCACTGCGGGGTCCCTGTGAATCGGGATACGGTGATGTCATTCTGAAGATAGTTCTGTATGGCCAGGAGTATCATGCCCTGGTGATGGGCCATGTATGACTTGACCGGCATGAACTCCCTTCCTCGAAGAAGCCTTGATGACGTGAAGTCCATTGCCTCATAGAATCCGTAGGGGCCTGTCATTCCCAGGGACTGGATCATGAACAGGTTTTCCGCCACCTCGGCGGGGGCTATGGGAAGGGCCAGTACCGAGGCATAGGGAGCTATCACCGTGTCCTGACCGAGGTCCCTTTTGTAGCCCAGACCGGGCACTCCAAAGGCCCTGTACTGGTACTGACCGCCGGTATCAAGCCTGTAATAGCCGGACTCGGACACCCCCCAGGGTGTCCCCTGCTTCTTCGCGTACTCGATCTGCCCTTTCACCGCTGCCCGGCAGCACTTACCAAGGAGGGTGTCCTTCCTGTATCCGGTGAAGAGAAGGGGCATAAGGTATTCGAACATGGTGCCGCTCCATGAAAGCATCCCCAGCATTCCGGAAACTGATGTAAAGGGCCGGGAGAGATGAAGCCAGTGATCCGTCGGCACCTGGCGCCGGGCAATGGTCAGAAGGCTGGTGATCCTGGCTTCCGAGGCCAGGAGATCGTAGCAGTTCCCGTCGGGCTGTTCCATATCCACATTGAAGCCGATCCTGAAAACATTCCTTCCCCGGTGATAGAGGAAGGAAAAATCCATGCCGTCGGCTTCCTTTTCAGCTCTGTTTGCAAGGACTTCCCCGTCCCTTATTACCTCGAGGCAGTGTTTTCGTCCCTTGGCCAGGAGCTCTTTCAGTCTGGCGGCAGGTTCCCGAAGTGTGGTCTCCCCTGCCACGGCTTCCAGTGTATCGAGCTTTTTCACCGCGGAGCCGTATGACCTGAGAAAACCCGAGGGGGACGGCTTTTTCGGGAGTGCTTCCAGAAGCTTGCTCCAGGAATCCTTCAGTTCCTGGTTAGCAGAGGAGGAAAAGTCCCCTCCTTCTTTGGCAAGGAAGTGGATCCAGGGATACAGGTACCTGATCTCGTCCACCATGTCGGAATGGTGGGAACGTGCCCGGAGCAGCCATGTCCTGACCTCGCCTATGCCCTCCGGCGACATCCCGGTGGATTCAATGTGGGTAACGATCTCCCCTTCCATTTCCGAAAGGGCCTCATCCAGTTCATCAAGGTGATCCAGAATGGAACAGCTGTCACTTTCCCTGGCCCTGTCCAATTTGTCATGAACGGCTTTCAGGAAGTCCCTGGACCTTCCGGGCCTCAAGTGAATCCTCGAGGATCCGGATCGTTATCTCAAGACCCCGCCACCGTTCCCGGGAGATGACCGACAATTCCGGGATCTTTTCCAGTGCCCTGGACAGCACGAGCAGGGACGCCAGAAGGTTTCCGCTGTCCACTGTGGAGACATACCTGGGATTCAGGGGTTCACGGTTCTTCGTGTTATGCCAGTTAAGTATGTGTCCCCTGTATCTTCTCAGTCCTGACATCCCCCTGAGGGTGTCCCTGAGCCTCAGCAGAAGCTGCCTGACACCCATGTAGCCCATATCCCCCGCCGCCGCAGCGGAAAGCAGGTAAAGACCGATATTGGTCGGGGATGTGGAGTGGGTCACCCTGCCCAGGGGATCTTCCTGGAAGTGATCCGGGGGCAGCCAGTTGTCTTCGGGACCGACGAATGTTTCAAAGAAGTTCCAGGTCTTCAGGGCTGTCTTTTCAAGGAGGAGCCCATCCCTTGAGGGAAGGGCAGCGGAGATCCTTCCCGGGAGGAAGAGATGCGGTTCACGATGAGGGGACAGCTGCCCAGATGGTAAGAAAAGGCAATGCCGGTATGATGGCCGGTGCCCGAAAGAAAAGGATGGCCGCCCCGACAGCCAGGGCGAAAGTGTTACTGGCAGGTATCTTCCGGTACCGGTGCCCTCCCCCTTTGCATTCCTGGAGGCTTCCGCTGCGGATGTCCATTGAAGCAGGTGCTTTTTTGATACGGCCATTCTGTAGAGGGTTATCGCAACCGCGTGAACGTTCCCCGCGACGGTTACAGGCAGCAGTGCGAAGTCAAGGAATCCCCTGAACCAGCCGGCCTCATGGAATCTGAAGGAGCCTGAAGCGGCCATGAAGAATGTTTCCAGCAGCTGGTTCCTCATCAGGCAACCGCCGCCGCCAGGGTCCACAGCCATCCCGACCCCGGAAGGACCAGCCAGCCCGCAAGGAGCATAAGAAGTATAGCCGGGTCGGTGAGGCTCCTTCTCAGGTTGTCGGCTATCTTCCAACGGTCCAGGAGTGATAATCCCCCTTTGAAAAGCCAGGGAAGCAGCTGCCAGTCGCCCCTTATCCACCGGTGCTGTCTTTTCAGCCAGCCTGCAGGGTCCGGGGGAAAATCCTCGTAGAGGATCACATCGCTCAGGAAAGCGGCCCTTCCCAGTATTCCCTCGAAGAGGTCGTGGCTGAGGAGGGTGTTTTCAGGAACACGGCCCCTTATTGATTCCTGGAAGGACTTCACATGGTAAATTCCCTTTCCCATGTATATCCCTTCCCCGAAGAGGTCCTGATAGGTGTTCGATACCGCGCTTGAGTAAAGGTCAACGGCGAAGTTCCCCGAGAATGCCCGGAAGAATGGTGTAGGTGTGCCGTGGCTGAAAAGGGGAAGTGTCCTGGGCTGCATCACCGTGTATCCTGTCCTTCCCCTGTATCTGTTCAGAGGATGTGCCATGGAGCCCACCATCTCCGCAGCGGCGCCCCCGGGGAGGACCGTGTCGGCGTCGAGGGTTATCACGAACCTTATGCCCTCCGGAGGAGAACCGGTGATGAAGGTGCCGGGGTCTTTTCGAGAAGGAGTTCATTAAGCTCAAAGAGCTTTCCCCGTTTCCTTTCCCATCCCATCCAGCACGCCTCGCCGGGGTTCCATAACCTCCGTCTGTGGAACAGATGGAAGATGGGCTCCTCTCCCCGGCGGTATCTTTCGTTCAGCGCCTCTATACCCCCCTTTGCAGCTTCGAGAAGACGGCTGTCCCCGGGTATTGTCTCAAAGGGCGCATCGGCGAAGTCCGACAGCAGGGCGAAGTGAAGGTTCTTTATTCCGTTGCTGAGGTAGTGCCGCTCGAGCTGCTCCAGCAAACCGATCAGTTCTCCCCTCTCGGAGAAAATCACCGGCATTGCCACCATGGTGGCACAGGCATCTGGGATGCCCCTGGAAAAGTCCATTTTCGGCAGTTTTCGGGGTTTTGTCAGGCCTGTGGCCGCCCTGCCTGCCAGATCCGTTGCCAGTGCGATCCCCGGGATGGCCAGAAGGAGGATCGAAAGGGAGGTCCTTACCGGAAAGAGAACAAGGATAACGATGGTAAGAAGAAGGATCCCGGCGATATAGAACCCGGAGGATGCCCGGAGGAAGACTGAAGGTCCAACCGTCTTACCTGTCAGCCTTCCTTCAAGGGTCGCCCGCCCCGGTCTGTCCAGCAGAATAAAACCGATGTGAGCCTCCCCGGCTTCCCGGGCCAGGCGGACAGCGGCATCGGCCACCACGGTTTCCTCAAGCCGGTGTTTTCGGGACAACTCCTCGATGGTGTTCCTGTATCTGTTCCTTGTATCGAAATCCATTTTCCGGTAGATGCCCCGGGGTCCTTCCTGAGGATCCTCTCCACGGGGCTTACTCCCTCGAAAAAGGTTTTCCAGTGGGTCTCCTGTATCTTCCTGAGGTTGAGAACGGCGGCTGAAACCCCCTCGCCGCCGCCGCTGCCTTCGATGAAGGAATGGAGTTCAGCCGCCAGGTGTTCCAGGGAGGAAAGCCTCAGCATGGACGGCAGGGCCCAGAGTTCGCCGGTGGTAAGGGGGTATCCCTCTGGTAGCGGCGCAGGAAGGAAACAGCCCCGTTGATGCTTAGGAGGGAGTCCGGTTCAGGGGTCAGCCTCCGGGCAATGGAGAATATCCTTGTTTTGTCAGTGCTGCCCTCACCTGGGTCATGGAGAAGTGGAAGCTGCCTGTGGAAGGCGAAGGGAATGTCTTCCTTCACCTGCTCAAGAGCCCTCTGAATGACGTAGTAGTTGTCCAGCAGCCATTCGGAGGGGTCCTTGAGCTTTTCTCCATCCCTTCTGAAAAGGTTGTATGCAGCTGTTATCCGCTTTTCGGCGCTTTTCAGCATGTCCGGTATCCTGTAAAGCCTGCGCCTGCGGAAATACTCTCCAGTAAGGAATGAAAGCACGGTCTTCACCTGCCTTGCCCGGGGTAAGCCATCAGTGCCCGGAGTTCTCTCCGGCGGCCTCTTCCGCCCGGGTCCTGGGGGCCCGGGTGTGGTGGATGTCCTGCATTACCAGAAGTGGTGCCGTACCGTAAACGATGAAGTTCATGGCCACGCTTCCATAGGGCCTGTCGGTTGAGTTCCTGCTTCCATGGGCACTGATAATCACCAGATCGATCTCCGCCTCATGGATCAGCTGTTCCAGAGAGCCGGTAATGCTCTCCCCCACAAGGAGCTTCACCGAGGGAGAGACCTTGTCGGAACTGAACTGAGCGGAGATCTGACGGAGATAGTTCAGAGCCTCGGTCCGGTTCTTCTCAACGAACCTTTCCCTCAGCTTTATGTCCTCGGTATCCGGGGGAAGCCTTCTGGGCATTTCCGGTGTCCTCACCACATGGGCGAGAATGAGTTCCGCGGCGTTCTTCACCGCCAGTACCGTTCCAACCGGAAGTGTGCTTTCCGACCTTCCCGAGCAGTCCAGGGCCAGAAGTATTTTCTCATACTTCGTTACCGGCTTTGCCGGCTGCCTGTATGCCCTGACCAGAAGGGTGGATGTGTAGGAGCGAAGAATGACCTTCTGAACCACGCTGCTGATATTCCAGCCGGTAAGACCGCTTGCTCCGTGGGTGGAAACCACCATGAAATCCACATCGTTGCCATGGGCATAGTCTATGATGCTCTCCGCGGCGGGTCCCTCCACCAGAGCCGTTCTGATCCCCGGTATGGATCCCTTCAGCCTGTCGGCGGTCCTCTGGAGGTATATGCTGGCCTGGGCCTTCCTCATGTGCCATTCAACTGGTTTGACCGGAGAAGAAGAGTTTCTTTCAAGGGAATGGAGAATGGTGAGAGCCGCACCCATTGCCTTTGCCTGAACTACCGCGTGGGGCAAGGCGCATTCCGCCAGTTCGGAGCCGTCCAGAGGAACAAGTATGTGTGAAAACATAACCCCCCTCTTGTTAGTGATCTCTCTTATTACTAACAGGAAAGGAGTTTCAGTGCAATCCCCGGCCAGGGTCGATTTAATTCTTCCTGCGTGCGATTCCCAGGATAAGCCCCAGCACCAGCGACCAGGCGGCGGCCAGACCGACCTGCACATCGTGGTTCTGTATGCTGAATGTCAGTGTGTGGGCCGGGATCCAGAACCATATCAGGGTCTTGATGGCGGCATCCATTCCCCGGTAACCCTTCGTTCCCAGTAGAAGGTTGTCCTCCCAGCGATGAAAGAGCATCATCTGCGGGCCGAAGAGGACATTCGTCAGGGTGCTTTTCAGGAAGGCGAACAGAAGAACGCTGCCTGAGGATATTCCAAGTATCTCATAGACATACAGTGTGAAGCCCTGCATTCCCGCGAAACCTATCTTTATTATCACACCCAGGATTCCCCAGCCCAGGGATTTTTTCAGGAACTGAAAAACGTTATAGCTAATCCTTTTGCCGGTAACCGCCGAGGCGATGCCGTCCCCTGCCATTCCCAGGACTGCGAACTGAATGAACGCCGCCTGGAAGGGATACTCTCCAACGGTTCTCACGTACCAGTCAAAAATTTCCTTCATTGATCTTCTTCCCTTTTCTCTTCCAGGTCCCGCTTCAGTTCCTCGAGGAGCTCCCCGGCGGTTTCCTTCAGTTTTCTGAACGATGGATCGGTTATCTCCCGTTCGGTAATTGATGACTCGAGATCTTTCCAGAAGCGCAGTATCCTTCTTGAGAGAAGGTTGTCGGTGTCACACCTGTCAAGGAATTCGTCGAGCTCTTCGAACCCCAGGTATTCCCTTTTTCCCGACAGAAGAAGGGAGAGTTCGTTCTCCAGCCCGGTGAGAAGCTCATCGAGGTCCCTTGCGCTGGTAACGGAACCCAGTCTTCTGTCATTCCTTTTTGCGACGATGCCAAGTACGACGGTGAGCAGGAGTACCGCAAGGCCCACCAGAAGCACACGGATCCGGGAGGGAATGCCCCTGCCATTCTCAGGTAGGAGGATCTCCCCGGGCTGCCTTGGTATCACCGTTACATCCAGTGTGCAGGTATCCACCGGCACGGTCCTGTAGATGCCCCTTTCCCTGTCCAGCCAGACCGCGTTTTCCGTAGAAAGGATATGGATCCCGGTCTCCTCGGGCTCCAGTATGAAATCCCACCACCTCTTGTTACCTGCCCGGCCCCGGTTGGCCGGGGTTATCATTGCCGGTCTGGAAACGCATATCTCAGGAGGTTCCTCCATGTAGGCCAGGCCGGGTCCCTGGCAGGTGACCCTGAAGGAAAGCTCTCCCCCCTGCCCCGGGGGACATGGCAGCCTGTCCAGGGTTATGGAAATGCTGTCGAGAAGGGTTCCGTCCCACCCCCCCGGGGGGTCCGGGGGGGAAGGGATACACAGGCAGTATTATCGGGCTGCTTTCCACGGTCCACTCATCCTGTTTTCCCCAGAGATTGTACTGTGTGCCTGTTATGTCAGCACTGAAAAAGGGCGCATGGAGGCTGCCCGCAGCGGCTGGTGTCATCTCCACCACCGCAAGTCTGCTCCGGTTGGCGTTCCTGCCCTTCCCCGCGGATTCCCAGTTGCTGTCGGGAATGGTCTCTACATCCCTTATCACACCCAGTTCAGGCGCGTTCCACCAGTAGCTTACGTTCTCTACGGGAACAGAGGCATAAACGTAGTAATCCAGTGTCAGCCTGGTTCCCGGGTAGATCCTTCCTCCGGGGTCACGGAGCTCTCCCTCCAGCCAGACGGGCTGGTCCTGACCGGCCCCTGCCCCGTCCTCAACGGCGGGGGGGGGTCCGGTGACCATCACCGATATTTCTTCGGTGGTGTAGGAGCCGTAACCGCCGATGTTGAGGGTAAAGGACTGTACTGTCTGAAGGCCGGGGGCAGAAGCCGTGTAGTTGATCTGGTATTCCACTGTCTGGCTCAGCTGTCTTCCCGTTGGTGTGGTGATCGAGGAAACCCTGGATGAGGTGAAGCTTCCTCGAAAACTGAGCCCGTCGGTGGAATTAATTCGACCTGATGTAATCCCGGTGCATCCCGGTTCAGAGCATGTTACGGTAATGGTGAAGGTTTCACCAAGGGTAAGGGAGTCAGGGTAGTCAAGGGTATAGGGTTCAGCGGTTCCCAGAAGCAGATAAAGAAGGAATCCTACCAATTTGGAGCTCCGATGGGACCGCCCTCAGCTGCGGAAGCGGTATCAGCTTCAGCCTCCTCCACCATGTCAAGTATCATTTCGGCAATGTCCGGCGTCATCTCCGGCTGGGAGGGAGGCGGGGGCAGCTCTTCCTCCGGGGAGTCCTCCGGCTCCTCCTGATCCTCCTGGTCCTCCGGCTCCTCCTGATCCTCCTGGTCTTCCTGATCCTCCTGGTCTTCCTGATCCTCCTGATCTTCCTGATCCTCTTGATCTTCCGGTTCTTCCTGGTCCTGTTCAGGGGGGGGCTCGTTCTGCTGAAGCCACTTCAGCGCCACCTCCCAGTTCTGAACCATTCGCATGGAAGCGGTTCCCGAGGTGATCCCTGGCAGAAGCATATCCACCACACCGGTTACTCCGGCGTAATCCCCTGTGGCCATGGCGTTTCCCAGCCTTGCCGAGGAGGAGGCCTCAAGAAGGGTGTCCGCTCCTGGCCGGTCTTCTTCGGGAAGATCGGTGAAGATGCTGTCGGCGATGGCGAAGCTCCCGGATATCATTGATGTCACCCCGTGGTTGTAGATGGCACGGGTGTTGCCGGGCATCCTGAGATAGATTTCCTCAAGTATCTCCGCAGCCTCCTGGAGGCGGTTGTCCCCGGCAAGCTCCGAAGCTTCAAGATAGAGATCCAGAAGGGGAACCCGTGGCTGGGAGGAAAGGACCAGGGCAAGGATAAGGTGGATCATCAGGAGCCCCGCCTTTCCAGAAGGAGGGCAATGAGTACCAGGGCGATCCCAGCGGCCAGGAAGATCTGATACCTTCTTGCCCCGGTGGCCCCGGCTATGTCAGCGTCGGCCTCCGCAGAACTCCGCCTGAGGAGTTCACTGAGGGGCATGGAGAGGTCTCCCGCCTCGGATATCCGTGTATAGAAGCCGCCTGTTTCCTCAGCCAGGGTTCTCAGCCATTCCTCTTCAAGGGCTGTCCTTACGGTGTCACCCTGCCAAACCAGGGGGCCGTTGTCCCCGGGTACCGTTACAGGGGAATCCCCCCCGGTGCCCACGGTTACCAGGGCGATATTCCTGTCAGTGGCCTCCTGGACAGCCCTTGAGAGGGTGTGATCATGAAAGCCGCCGTCGGAGAAGATCAGCCCCACCTGGCCCTCTAGCTCCATATCTGGAAGGGCGGTAACCATTACATCCACCAGGTTGCTCATTGTGGTTCCCATGGGAAGTGCGGTCTCGTCACCGGGTGCCGAGGGGATCCTGTCAAGCAGGAAACCGGAATCCATGGTTATGGGAACCGCCAGCCTTGCCCTGCCGCTGAAGAGCACCAGGCTGAACCTGGTGTCCGGCATTGCCTCGATGAGCCTTTTGATCTCCATGGAGGCCCTTCCAAGCCGTGTGGGTGATTCGTCGTCGCACCACATGGACCTGGATACATCAAGGGCGATCACCACATTCTGCCCGCCCCGGGGAATGTAGGCCTCTGAAACACCCCATACCGGACCGGCAAGGGCAAGGGCGAAGAGCATTATAGATATGGAGAGGAGTATCCTTGAGGTCATGTGGCCGGCGGGGGGGCTATTCCCACCTTCTGCCAGAGAACCGGTCTGACGAACCTTCGCAGTCTTTTCTCGTCCTCGGCCAGCCATTTTACCCGCAGCCACCAGTAAAGAGGGGCGGCCAGGGCAATGAGTATGGCCCAGGGGCGCTGAAACTCCATCAGTTACCCCTCCCGTGATCCTGAAGACCCGCCAGCGGCAGAACTCCCCCACAAGAAGAAGGATCAGTCCGGCGATGAGCCAGCCGAGATAGTGGTCCCTGTAAACGAAGAGACCGGAATCGGGAAGCACCGATGCCTCCAGCTGATCGATCTCGGCATAGACCTCCTCGAGGTCTTCCGTGCTGTATACGTTGAAGAGCCTTCCGTTGTTCAGTGAGGCAATATCCGCCAGGGTCTGCCTGTCAACTTCGTATCCGCTGTTCTCCCGTCCCATGGCAACGGTGTACACCGCTATGCTGTCTCCATGAAGGGTGTTCACCGCCCTGGCCACGGTGATGGGATCCACCACCCCGGCGGTTTCCACGCCGTCTGAGAGAAGCACTATCACCCTTCTGTCGGTACTTGAAGAGCCCAGGCCCCTGGCGGCGGTGGCCAGACCGGAGCCTATGGCGGTGCCGTCGGTGAGGAAGCCCAGGTCGGCGCTGGAGACGAACCTTTCAAGGGTTTCGTGGTCGAATGTGGGCGGGCAGATCGTGATTGGTTCAGCGGCATAGAGGACCAGCCCTATCCTGTCGTTGGGTCTGTCGGCGATGAAATCCAGGGCGGCTTCCTTTGCCGCCTCGAGACGGTTAGGTCTGTAGTCCTCGGCCAGCATGCTGGTGGACACATCCAGGGCGAGGACGATGTCCACACCCTCCCCGGAGTCGGGAAGCCTTTCAAAGCCGGTCTGGGGCCTTGCCAGGGCAATCAGGAGAAACAGCAGCCCTGTCCATGGAAGGAAACGGGTAAAGAATACCCCCGAAGTGGAAGGGGGTGTGCCACGGAAGGGGCCGGTGAACATGGCTCCCCCCTTCCCGCCCTTCCGAGTACGGCTGATCAGCCAGGCGGTCAACAGGATCACCGGGAAAATGAAGAGGGCGGGATAAAAGGCAAACCTGATCATCTCGTCCATTCCCTCCGCAGTCTTGCCAGCTTCCTTATGTGGTCCGCCGCCCTGTCCGGTGAACTGCCCCAGTCGGCGTAGAGCTGAAGTATTATCTCCCTCTGAATGGGCGTGCCCTCCTCAAGGAACTTCCTGCCCTCCCGGGTACCCGCGAGCTGTCTGGCGATCTGATTCAGTGTCAGGGCGGGGTTCAGTATTGCGAACCTGCTGGCAATGGTTGTTCTGTACTGCCCTTCGATCTCCCCGAAGAGTTCCGGCCAGCGCCGGTGTATGAAGGCCTCGGACTCAAGCAGGGCAAGGGCTTCCGCCTCGGCCCTCTTTCCCCCGGCAGCCGATGGAGGTCTTCCACTGCCGGGGCGGGGACCTGCCCTTTGCGTCTTCGATGAATGACATAGGCTGCTATGGCCGCCAGAAGAACACCGGCGGAAACCGGAAGCCATGGGAACCCTGGAGCCCTCTGCCAGAGAAGCCAGAAGGAGAGGTTCCTGGCGTAGTCTTCCGGGAGGCCCGGGGGTATGTCCATGAAACAGGGGTAAACCGGGAAGGAAGGAGACATCAGGGTGTCCGGGAAGTTCGGCGCAACGATCACCACCGGTGGCTGGAAGAGCAGTGTGTCGCCGTTCTCCTTCCAGCCTGAACCGGGGAAGGTCAAGGGTGTCCGACAGCACCAGGGAACGATGGTGAAAACACCCCCACGCCGTCAAGCACCGCATATGTGGAATCACCGGGAAGGGATCCCGTCTGGAATCCATCGGGTATCCGGTAATCCACGATCCCCGGAACACCGGAATTGATCTCAACTGATGCCAGGAGCAATAGCAGGAACAGCTGCATCAGTGGGATCGCCTCCTTTTTCGCAGGTTGAAGAATCGTCTCAGGGGAAGCATAAGGTCGTCGGTGGTGGAAATACTTACCACATCAAGCCTCGCCCTTCGGCACAGGGCTTCCCTGGCCGCGGCTCTTTCGTGAACCTTTGCGGTGAATGACCTCTGCCAGCCTGGACTGGAGGTGTTGACCACCGATTCGTTGCCGGTCTCAGGGTCCCGGAAGCGGATCCTGCCCACATCCGGCACCCGTATCTCCCTGGGGTCGAAAACATGGATACCCACCATGTCGTGTTTGCGGGAAAAGACCTTGAGCTGCTTTTCACACCTCGAACTGAACCTGAAATCGCTTACCAGGAAGATCAGGGCCCGTTTCTTCAGTACCCTGCCCAGGAAGGTAAGGGCCTTCTCTATGTCTGCCTGTTCCTGGTGGTCGGATGCCTCCAGGACCTTCTGTATTATGGAAAGGGAATGGGGTCTGCCCTTGTCCGGAGGCATATAGTCATACACCTTGTCCCCGAAGGTGAGAAGGCCGGTGCGGTCGCCGCTTCTGGCTGCGGAAAGGGCGATCACCGCCGCCGTTTCCGCCACGCGATCCGCCTTGGTGATGTTCACCGAACCGAAGTTAAGGCTTCCGGAGACATCCACCAGCAGCATTACCTGAAGTTCCCGTTCTTCGGCGAGTATCTTTACGAAAGGGTCATTGCCCGGGCTGTTACGTTCCAGTCGATCAGCCTGGGATCATCTCCCTCCACATAGGGTCTGTAATCGCAGAATTCCATCCCCTGTCCACGGAAGACCGACCTGTAGTCGCCTCCCATCAGCTGATCCACCAGCTTTCTGGTATGAATCTCTATTCTCTGTACCCGTCTGAACAGGCTGTGTGCGGTTTCCATGGGCTATCTTCCGGTAACCGGGACCTTGTCGAGGATGGTGGAAAGCATCTCCTCCACGGTTACCTCCTCGGCTTCGGCCTCGAAGGAGCGGATGATCCTGTGGCGAAGGACATCCAGTGCCACTTCCTTGACCAGGTCCGGTGTAACGAAGGCCTGACCGGTTATCAGTGCCCGGGACCTTGAGGCGGCCAGCAGGGCCAGGGAACCCCTGGGGCTGGCACCCACGGCGATGAGGTCTTCCAGATCCCGAAGCTTGTGCAGCCTGGGGTGTCTTGTGGCATCCACCAGCCTTACGGCGTAGGACATCACATCCTCCTCAACTATGATCCTGTTGGAAAGGTCCTTCAGTCCCGCAAGCTGGGCGGTGGTCATGACCGGGGACGCCGAGGGCCTGTTCCCGCCCCCCATACGCTTAAGTATCTCAAGCTCCTCCGCCGGAGAGGGATAGGTAATGACCAGTTTCAGCATGAAACGGTCTATCTGGGCCTCTGGAAGGGGATAGGTTCCCTCCTGCTCGATGGGGTTCTGGGTGGCCATGACGAAAAGGGGTCTGAAAGACGGTGGGTTATTCCGCCGAAGGTGACCTGCCGCTCCTGCATGGCTTCAAGAAGGGCACTCTGCACCTTTGCCGGAGCCCTGTTGATCTCATCGGCCAGTACCATCTGGGCGAAGATGGGCCCCATTCGCTCAATGAAGGTTCCGCTTTGCGGCTGGTATATCATGGTTCCGGTTATGTCAGCGGGAAGGAGGTCCGGGGTGAACTGAATGCGGCTGAACTTAGCATCGAGGCAGCGGGAAAGGGTGCTGGCGGCAAGGGTTTTCGCAAGACCGGGGACGCCTTCTATGAGCACATGGCCGTCGGACAGAAGGGCGGTCATCAGCCCCAGTCTGAAATCCTCCTGGCCAACCACCACCGACGAGAACTGCTCTCTGACGGCCTTAAGCTGGCCGGCGGCTTCGAATACCTCCCTCTCGAGGTTTTCCACGATCTCTCTGGACATTACATTTCCTCCCGGGCTCTGTTCAGTATTTTCCTTATCAGTTTTTCATACTCCTGAAGCTTCTCCCTTGTTCCAGCTTCGAAACGCATTACCAGTACCGGCTGGGTGTTTGAAGGGCGAAGTAGCCCCCAGCCATCCTCGAACTCCACCCTGACGCCATCGATATCGTTCACCCTGTAGTTCTCCCCTTCCAGTATGGCCCTGGCCTTCTCCACAAGGGAGAACTTCAGGGAATCGGGACAGTCCTCCCTGATCTCCGGGGTGGAGTACAGCCGGGGAAGGCTTGCGGTGAGGGAGGAAACTGGACCATTGGCATTTTCAGCCGCCTCAAGGAACCTCAGAGCCGCGTAAAGGGCGTCGTCGTAACCGTAGTATCTGTCCCTGAAAAGATGTGGCCGCTCATCTCCCCGGCGAGAAGGGCATTCTCCCTGGCCATCCCCTCCTTGATTATTGAGTGTCCCGTTGGAAGCATGATGGGTCTTCCGCCCAGCTCCCTGACCCTGGAGAAGAATACCGAAGATGCTTTCACCTCGCTGATGATCGCAGCGCCGGGGTTGTTCCTCAGGACATCCTCGGCGAGAACGCAGAGTATCCTGTCCCCGAATATAACCTCACCCCCCTCGTCAACTATCCCCAGCCTGTCAGCGTCGCCGTCGAAGGCGATGCCGAGGCTGCACTTCTCCCGGATCACCGTGTTCCTGAGGTCAACAAGGTTATCCATCACAGTGGGATCGGGGTGGTGATTGGGAAAGCTGCCGTCTGCCTGGCAGTACAGGGGAACCACCCTGTGGCCCAGCTCTTCAAGTATCCTTACCGCGGATTCCCCCCCGGTGCCGTTCCCGGCATCGATGGCGATCTTCATGGATACCGGGAAGGAGAATTCAGAACGCAGCCTGTCAAGGTAGTTTTCCTTAACGGAGACCTTTACCGTTTCAGGGGTGGCCAGGGGAATGTCCCCGGTTCTCTGCATGGCATCCCGTATTTCGATGATGTCTTCGCCCCAGAGTGTGTGAAGCCCCTTCATCATCTTGAATCCATTGAACTCAGGTGGATTATGGCTTCCCGTTATCATTACGGTTACATCCGGCCGGAGGGTGTGGGCGGCGAAGTAGGTCATGGGAGTGGTTTGCACTCCCAGGTCGATCACGGCGGATCCGGCGTGTGCGGCGCCGGCGGCAAGGGCTTTCATCAGGCGGGTTCCCGATGGGCGGCAGTCCCGCCCTATGGCAATGCGCCCTCCGGGGGCCATGGTGCCCAGCACGAACCCCAGTCTGGCGGTGGTGCCGTCGTCGAGTTCCTCCCGGGCAACACCCCTTATATCGTATTTTCTGAAGATATCCGCGTTCATTCCTGTTCTCCCGCCTTTGGCAGGATCAGTGTGATCCGGCCTCATTATTGTCCTCGCTTACCCAGCCACCGTGTGCCGAGGCGATCAGCCTGCTCAGACCGGTCCCCAACAGGTTTTCCTCGTTCTGACGCGTATCTGTGCCGAAGCCATTGGAGGACCAGCTTATTTCCAGCTCAATGTTCCTTGATTCTCTGAGTTCCATGGATATGACGGCGCTTTCACCGGCCCTCCTGAGTGTTTCACGAAGAAGGGAGTTCACCGCCTCGGAGAGCTGATTCCTGCTTCCGGTGCAGCTCACCGGCCCGCAGATATTCACCGAAACGGAAACCATCATCCCGGAAGCGGCCTCGGAGATGTTCATGGCCGCCTCGGCTACTATGTCGTCGAGCTGGATCCTTTCAATTGACCGTGAGGGATCTTCCCCCTCATCTTTGGAGATCTCCTCGAAGACGGTTAGTATCCTGGTCAGGGCGTGGACCTCCTCCGCCAGTCTTGAAAGGTCCCTGAGAACATCCGGGGGAAGATTGGGGTTTTCCCTGCCGAGTTTTTCCGAGGTTGTCTCGATGGCCCTGAGGGGCTCTGAAAGCACATCACCGATCCTTCCCAGGAAGCGAGATTTCAGCATTTCCAGTGAGTTCAGTTCCCTTCCGGCATCGGAGAGGAGCTTCTCCAGGGTCTTCATCCTTTTGTTCTTCTGCAGCATCCGCATGTGAAGGATCCCGGCGGAAATGAGGAAAAGGGTCAGGAAAGCCGCGGCAACCTGTATAGATATCAAATCAGCTCTCCCAGGTGTTCCGGGACCACGACCCCCATGCGAAGTTCCAGGCTTATATCCTCCGGGGTAAGGTCATCCAGGGTCCGGCCCATGTGGTTGAACATGGACGGGGGCAGGAAAACCGGTTCCTCCGCCCGGGGGTTCGACCTGACACTTCTAATTACGTCACCCGCCGGGAGAAGACCTGTAACCCCCACATCCGGCCCCATGAGCCGGTTCTCTACCGGGATCACCAGGTAAGCTGAATCCCGAAGGATGCTTTCCACGAAGGGGCGGGCAAGGATCCCAGTGACCACCGTGCCCCTTCCCCGGAAATCCCTGCCGACGCAGCGAAGGGCCTGGGATGCCAGAAGACCTATTCCGTTTGCCTGGAGGGTACATTCATCGTAATGCTCCGCCGGCGGAAGTTCTTCATAGGCCATGAGGTAGTATTCATCCGCCGCGTACACCCATGGATATCCCCTTTCCGCAAGGGCTTCCTTTGCCATGAACCTATGAGTGACAGCGTTCTGACCGCCTCTTCGGTGGAGTGTCTTCTCAGGCTGGTCAGCCCTTTCCTCCACCTGGTAAGACCTACAGGCACAACGCCGAGGTTCCTGACGCCGGGAATGGCGTAGAGATCTGTAATGGTCCTGTTCAGCTCTTCTCCGTGGTTCCAGCCAGGAACCTCCACCACCTGGGTTTGAATGTCAGTGCCATTGTCGTCCAGCTGTCGAAGCAGTGGCAGGATGGGCATGGGACCCCTCCGTCCCAGCATTTTTCCCCGGAGTGCCGGGTTGGTTGTGTGAACGGATACATGGATGCTGTTGAATCCCCGTTCAACCGCCTCGGAAGCCTGGCTTTCCGTGAGGGTCACATACGTGCCGTGAATGAAAGAGTACCTTATGTCATCGTCCTTCACCATGAGGGAGTCCCTTAGCCCGGGGGGCTGCTGGTCTATGAAGCAGAAGATGCATCTGTTCCCGCATGAGGCTGCCCTTGAACCGTCAAGGGTTATCCCCCAGCCGGTACCCGGGCGTCTGCGGAGGGAAAAATGCCTTTTCGAAAGGCCCCTTTTAACGGAAAGGTGAAGGATGCCGGCGGAGGAACAGTAAAGGAGATCCACCCAGTCATTAACCGGCTGGCCATTGCAGGAGATTATGATATCGCCTTTTTTTATACCCGCCCGGGATGCCGGTGAGGGTTGAATGACACCGGCCACGGATGAACCACTGGGAAACATCTATTCCAGCTGTAGCGCCCTGGCCATAACCGGGTTCAGATCCTGGGCAATTCGCATTTCCGCCTCGGCGTGACCTGTTCTGCCGGTAAACTCATAGACCCGGGCAAGATTCACATGGAACCCCACTACGGCATTGGAATCCTCCAGTGTAGTGGCAATGACCAGACCTTTGCGGAAGTGGTCTTCGGCCTCGTCGTATCTTCTCATATCGAAGGTGCACCTGCCCAGCATTTCCCTGGCCTTTATCCTGTAGTCCGGGCTGAGAAGGACCTTTTCGAACTCCTGGATGGCCTCCCGGACGAGACCCATTTCCCTGTAGGCTATGCCCAGGTCGAAGTGGGTGGAGTAGTCCTCCTTGGAGATGCTGGCGTCGACGCCGGTCTTGAACTCCATGATGATGTCCGCCAGGATGCTCTTGGAGCTGTCGGTCTTTACGTTGTCGATGTCGTCGAGTATGTCCGCCACCCCGGTGACGCCGGTTTCCCGGTGTTCCTCGGGAAGTATGCCGTTCATCAGGTCCAGAGCGTCGGTGTAGTCCGGACACACATCCACCGCGGCCTCCAGGGAGGCAACCGCCTCGTACTGGCTGTCGTTGAGGAGATAGGCCACAGCAAGGCGATAGAAAGCCCTGGCCTGCCCCTCTTTGTCGATGGTGTGCCGTATCCTGACAATTTCCTTCGCCGCGGACAGGGATTCAGGACAGATGTCGAGGACCCCCTCGAGGAGCTCGAATACCATGTAGTCCCGTTCGTCGTTCCTGTAGATCTCCGCCGCCCTGAGATAGGCCCCAACGGCTCCGTAGAAATCCCCCACATCCAGCAGGAGGTTGGCCATTTCAATGAAACCCAGGGCGTCGCCGGGATCCCTTTCCAGGCGGTTCCTCATGTCAGCGACCTGTTTGGACAGGGCCTCCCGGACCTGACGGACCGAAACCAGGTTCATGGCAACCAGTACGTCCCCCAGCCTTGAATCCTTCATCTGGCTGTTCTGGTGGTCCAGGGCCTTTAGGACATCCCGGCCTTCAGCATGCCGCATGCGACGAAATACTCCCCTATCCTTCTGGGGCCGGATTCCTCTATGGCCTCTTCCTCCCAGCTGTCGTCGTCCTCCTGTCCTATGTCACGAAGGAGGTCTTCGGTGGATTCGTTCCCCCCTCGATGATGTCTTCCTCGTTGAAGTTCAGGTTGTTCAGAAGGGATACAGGATCGGCCTGTTCAGGCTTTTTGCCGGGCTTTGCCGGCGCCGGTTCGGGCTTTTCCCGGGGTATTTTCTTTGCCCGGGGTTTGGGAGGTGGTGCCGGATGGAGTTCTTCCCGAAGTTTCTTGAGCATCTGGGCCATTTTCTCATGGCCGTTGAGATTTCGCTCCATGGAAAGGGAAACGGCATAGTCGAGGAAGGCTTCGTTCTTCTGTTTGTAGGCAACCTTCGCCAGGTTGATCACCCACTTAGGACTGTCGGGATCGAGGGTGGTGAGGGATTTCAGGGCTCTGGCAACCACCGGAAGGTCCAGGGAGGGCTTTCCCTTGAGATACTCGATGTATTCCTTCCTGGCCTGATCCGGCTTGTCCTGTTCGGAGAAGCAGTCGCCCATTATCAGGTGGGCATCGGTGGTGTCGGGGAATGAGCGGAGGACCTTTCTGCACACCGATGCTGAGACCATGTGCAGCCCCTCTTCGCAGTAGAGCCTGGCGGAGCTGAGGAAGTGTTCCCTTGCCTCTGAGTCCCGCTTCAGCTTGAGGAGGACATCGCCTATCTTGTTGTGCACGGAAGCGTCGCGGGGATCTTCCTCTATGACAAGATTGAAAATCTTAAGGGCGCTGTCGTGCTTGCCCTTCTGGACAAGATCGTGAGCCTTCTTCTTCAGTGAGGTGACATTCTCGGTCATTCCCGGGGATCCTCCGTTTTTATCCGTGATTCGTACTATATACCCTTTGAGCCCCGCAGTACACCTCTCCCACATCGGGGTTGCCCAGATGATAGGGAATGGCCCTGTAGTCTTCGCGGTTCCATACAACAATATCAGCATCGTATCCCGGCGCAAGCCCCCCCTTCACCCCTGAAAGCCCAAGTGCCGCGGCACCGCCGGCGGTGGCGGAAAAGAGAGCTTCCTCCACGGTAAAACCGCAGTTGCAGACCGCCAGACTGACGATCAGGGGCATTGAATCGCAGAAGCAGCTGCCCGGGTTGAAATCGGTGGCTATGGCCACCCTGGCCCCGGCGTCGAGGAGCTTCCTTCCCGGGGGAAAAGGCTTGTTCAGAAAGAGGGCGGTTCCGGGAAGAAGGGTTGCCACGGTTTCACTTGAGGCGATCCTGGCTATGTTCTCCGCTGAGATCGAGAGGAGGTGGTCGGCGCTTCTGGCACCGGCTTCCACCGCCACACCGGCCCCGCCGGTATCGTGAAACTCGTCGGCGTGGACCCTGAGCATGAAACCCTGCCTTGCCGAGGCACTGAGGTATCTCCCGGCCTGTTCCGGGGTGAAAACACCCTTTTCGCAGAAGATGTCCACGAATCGGGCTATTCCCTGGTCCTTCACCGCCGGGTTCACGGTGTTTATCAGATAGTCGATGTAGTCATCCGGTCTTCCGGAAAACTCCGCTGGAACTTCGTGGGCTCCCATGAATGTGGGAACCAGAGTCTGGTGGGTTTCCAGGGAGGCCTGGCCGGCGATCTCCAGGCATCGGAGTTCCGTTTCGAGGTCGAGGCCGTAGCCGCTCTTGACCTCCACGGTGGTGGTTCCCGAGGCCAGCATGTTGCGCAGATGTCTTTTGAGGTTGGCCATTATGGCTGATGACGGGGCTTCCCGTGTGCGCTTCACACTGTTCAGTATTCCGCCACCGGCTCTGGCTATTTCCTCGTAGTCGGCCCCGGCGGCCCGCATTGCGAACTCTTCTTCCCTGGTCCTTCCGAAGAGCGGATGGGTGTGGGAATCGACGAAGCCGGGGGTGACGACCCTGCCCCGGCTTTCTCGATAACTGTCTGGCTGGAAAGCTCGCAGTGTTCCTGAAGGAGTTCATCCGGTCCGGCCCAGACCACCCTGCCTCCATGGCAGGCCAGGGCGGCCTTTCGAATGAGGCCGATACCGGACCCCGGTGCCCCGTTCATGGTAAGAAGGCTGCCAATACCCCTTAGAACGAAATCGGCCTTCACCTGGTTCTAGACTTCTGGAATAACGGAAGCGACCCTTCTGGCCCCCATGCGGTGGAACTTAACCCTGCCTTCGATCTTGGCGAAGAGGGTGTCGTCGGAACCCTTGCCCACATTGAGCCCCGGATGGATCCGGGTGCCCCGCTGGCGAAGGATTATGGTTCCTCCTGAGACATGCTTTCCCGCCGGCGCCTTCACGCCGAGCCTTCTTCCAGCAGTGTCCCTTCCGTTCCTGGAGCTGGACGATGATTTTTTATGTGCCATTCCTGTGCCTTTCCTGCGTTTTCAGTTCGCAACGACAATTCTTGTTGATGCAAAATGCCCGTTTGAAGCATACCTTATCTGATATACCCCAGCGGGAAGTGCCGTACCGGCGTTGATCATGTGTGAAACAACCCCGGCCGCAATGTTTTCTCCGTAAACAGTTCTGCCGGAAATATCATAAATTTCCAGCCGTCCTTCAACCCCTGTGTCCGGAAGTGACACAACGCATGAGGAAAACACCGGGTTGGGGGATGACGATATGGTAATGAAGACCTCTCCGGAGGTTCCGTTCTCTATGCCGGTTCCGAAGGAGAAGTTCACCTCCACCATTTCCTCAGGCCCCACCACGACGCCGTTCTGGGACTGTGAGCCCATTCCGTCCACCGTGGCCACCACATTGTAGGTCCCGGGAAGGAGGTTCTTGGAGTAGCCGCCGTCGTTCACATCGGTCCTGCAGAACCGCAGGGGTGAGGAATCGGTTCCATCGGTCTTTTCGATCTGGATCAGGGCGTCCAGGGGATTCCCACCGCCGTCCTGGACGGTTCCGTGAACACCGTAGGTGCTTGCCACGCAGAACTCAAGCATGGGCATGTAGTTGGCGTTGGCCACATCGGGCCAGTCCGCGGGGGATTTTACGCTGGAAACCTCTATGGTGTGATCCACGGTTCCAGCTTCGCCGTAGGACCAGTCGTTCACATCCCCCTGGGTGGCGTACCAGGAGGCGCCGGGTATATAGATGATCCAGGGATCATAGTAGGATGTAATGGAGGGATGGTTGACATAGGCTTCGGCGTGGGCGGTTATCAGCTCTTCGTCCTGTATGGGTGCTGTGAGGCTGTAGTTCCACACCGCGTTGAAGCACTCCGCTCCCCCGTGGAAGGAGAGACCGGTGGCGAAGGGATTGGCGAAGTTGTTCTGGTCCGGCCAGCTCTGCATGGTGAGGTCCCTGATGGCCCGGCTCTCGGAACCCTGCCAGTAGGGCGGGGAATTCATGTAGCTGAAATCACGGTTAAGGTCCACATTGTTGGCGTTGTACCTTGAGTTGTTCACATAGCCGTCGGGGTTGACGATGCTTATTATCCAGATCTCGCTGTTGTCCACGGCGTAGGTGCACGGATCGCTGGTACCGTAGTTGTCGGTGAGGACCTGAAGGAAGTTCAGGCAGGACATTCCTGCGCCTTTTTCGTCGCCGTGGATGTTGCCTGTGATACGGATATGGGGCTCGGCCTCGTGCTGGTTGACATTGTCGCTGACCACAACGGCGTATATGGGCCTGCCCTGTTCGGAGGTGCCTATCTGCTCCAGCCTTGCTATTGCGGGATGGTCCGCCACCACATCGGACATGGTCTGATTCACCTCGGCGATGGAGGGATAGGGAACCAGGGGTGTGGGGATCTCCTCGGCCACCGGCCTGTACCCCAGGTTCCTCAGTTCCCTCTCCCGGGCTTCGTTCACATAGAGACGGGCCCGTGTGCCGAAAACCGCCTCGATATCGTAACCGTTCTCGTTAAAGAACTGAAGATCGAGGATGGTAACATCGGGAACCATGACCGAATACCATTCAGCCAGGGCGGGAAAAGCAGTAAGCATTAGTATTGTAAAAATAAACTTCACAGTGTTGCTTCCTTTGCAGGTTAATGAAATGATTGCTCTATACGGGATACACGACTATCATGAAACCGGTTCCCCCGGTCAACCTTGCTTATCACTGTGCATATTGCTTAGAATCGGTGCTGCGGTCGGGGCGTGGCGCAGTTCGGTAGCGCACCTGCTTTGGGAGCAGGGGTCGCTGGTTCAAATCCAGTCGCCCCGACCACGAAGCCATCCGTAAATTTGACAAATAGTCAATGCAAATACCCACCGGAAGAGAAGTAAATCGGTATCAGGCTTGGGTTCACGAAACTCAGATCAGCTCTGAACCCTTGTCCAGATGGTCTGGAAGGCGCTTTCCCAGTTGTGCTCGAGCCCCCGCTCCCTGGCCCTCTTCCCCATTTCCTTTCTCATGTCCTCGTTCTCAAGAAGCTTCAGGATAGCTCCTGCGAGGGCATCTGGATCCCGGCCGGTGACCACCAGGCCAGATTCTTCGGGAATGATGATCTCCTGGGGACCGCCCCGGTCGGTAACCACGCAGGGTAGTCCCGCAGCCTGGGCTTCCAGGACGGAATTGCCATAGGTGTCCGTGGTTGAGGGGAATACGAAGATATCACAGGATGCGCAAACCCTGGAAAAGTCCTCCCCGGAAAGGTTCCCGCAGAAGAACCCCCCCTGCCAAGAAGCAGTTTTCCCAGTTCCCGCATGTAGGGGCCGTCGCCGGCCATAAAAAGCTCAACCCCGGGGAATTCTTCCCTGACCTTCAGGAACGCCTCGGCCAGAACGTCGAGGTCTTTCTCCCTGGAGATCCGCCCTGTGTAGAGAAGCTTCAGTGTGTCCCTGCCTCCACCGAACCGGTCCATATAACCCTTTGTGCGCCACTCCGGAGAGAATGCCTCGTGATCGGTCCCCGGGGGAAGATGGCCATTCTGGACTTGTCCACACCCAGTGCTCCCAGGTCGTCTATATAGAATCTGCTGGGAACCATGACCATTTCCGAAAGACTGTAGAACCAACCGGTGGCGGAGCTTATCATTTCCGCGATCCTGGAATCCTCGATTATCTCGTTGGTGTGCCTGGGAAAATCGGTGTGGTAGATGGATATTGTGGGAATGCCCAGAAGCTTGGCTATGCCCAGGGCTATCATCCCCAGGGGGCCCGGTGTGGATATGTAGGCCACCTCGAAATCGTTCTCCTCAAAGAATCTCAGCATTTCCAGGAAGGGTGGTACTGAGAGTTTCTTTGAAGGATAGTTGGGTACCGCGAATTCCTTTATGGGCTGGAAGTTCACCACCCAGCCGGGAAAGGACACAGCCCTGTCCTGGCACGCCAGGATGGCCAGTTCCCGGCCGGCCTTCACCGATAGCTTTCCGAAGCGCTGGATGGTCCGGGATACTCCGTTGAGGTCATCTATTGTGTCCGTTACCCAGACCCTCCTTCCCGACCTTCTGGACGCAGGTGACCGGGAACCAAGTTCGGCGCATATCCTGTTCACCTGGTCCCTTCCCCGCCTTCTGTCCATGTAGGCTATGGGAAAGGGCACATTCATCAGAAGCACCGGTATCATCGCCGTGAAGGCCTCGAATCCCTCAAGGATCCTTCCCTTGCTGAACCTGGTGCCCAGCTGTTCCGCTGAACGTCTCAGAAGGCTGTTGGTAAGCTTGTTGAGTATGTCGAAGGTTCGCTCCTCTATCCCCTCCTTTTCCAGCTCGGGGCTTCCCTTACGGAGGTTGAGGTCCTTGCCTATCTCTATCAGTTCGTCAGCCAGGAAGCTTTCGAAACCCGGGCTGTTGCCCCTGGCCTTCTTCAGCATGTGGTGGAAAAGAAAGTCCGCCTTGTGCCAGAGAGTTGGTTCATCGGTGCTGTCCTGGGACACCGGGCTGAGGAATCTGTCCACGGCCATGGTTGCCGCGCTGGGAACATTCTTTGAGAGGAGGCGGTCGCGGTAGAAGGAGTACGCTATGGAGTAGACGGCGTATGAAGACCTCACTGCGCTTCCGTGGTCGCCCTGCAGAACTCCTCTTCCCATGGCGATCTCCCTGAGGAAACCACCAACGGTTCCGTCTGACCGGGCCTCGGTGTAGGTGAGTCCGAAGAAACGGCCGCAGTGATCATCGCTGCCGGCGGTGAAGCCGGAAAAACCCTCTCCCCTGATCACCCTGGCCATATCAATGGAGGCATTGTTCTCCCATACCGCCCTTGTGCCATTCCTTCCCTCCACCAGGGCCACCCGTTCCACAAGTTCCTTCCATTCTTCAGGGGTGAGGTCCTCACCGGGGAAATAGAATGGGTGGGCCAGTGCGTTCACTATTCCCTGTTCATCCAGATACTCCAGGAGGGTGAAGACATTATCCCTGAGTCCCGTTGTTTCCTCATGCTGCTCGCCGGTTATGTCGTAGGCCAGTATGTGAACCGGCTTCCGTGAACCGGGAAGAAGGGCGCTGATCTCCTCGCTGAGGAAGGCACCGGGGAGACCGGCTATCTTTTCTACACCTTCAATGGTGTTCACGTCGGTTATGGTGACAAGGTCCATGTTCCTTTTTCGGGCCAGGTCGTAGATGAGTTCAGGAGGAGTAAAGCTTTCCGGTGCCTTCAGGGTGCGCAGTATCCACCGGGCGGACTGTTTGGATGCCCCGGAGTGCACGTGCAGGTCGCACTTTGTATTTTTCATTTTGATGGATTCCCTTTCAGGGAGTTATGGTTCTGCAAGGCTAAGATACTCAGTTGCCTCAGTTCACCGCAACGATTCCCTGGGGGCCCTCTCCCCCTGCCATTAACGAATCCACCACGGTCATGGAGCCGGGATCGATCCGGTATACCGCATTGGTTTCGAAGGACGTTCCGTATATGAAGCCCTGGGCGAGGGCAAGTCCGGTGGGCGAAAAGGGAAGCTCTATCCGGTGATGTTCACCGTTTTCGCCGTAGACTATCAGCCCTCCCTGCCCCCAGCCGTCCGGGCTGATGAAGGTTTCACCAAGCATTATGGCCTCCCCGGGAGCTCCACCGCAGTTTATAACTGTCCTTATGAAGGGCTCACCTCCAGGGTCGATAACCGTTATGCGCCCGTCGTTCTGGTAGGTGGTGGAATAACAGTGGATCATTCCCGTGGGCTGAAGCTTCAGGGTCTGTGTGTTCACCCCGGTGTCCAGCCAATGTATCTCCTCTCCCCCTTCCGGGGCATATACGGAGACCCCCCCTGGGGAGGTTCCATCGGGCCAGTTTCCGTAGCCAAGGAACACACGGCCTCCGTGGGTCTCTATGCCGCTGGGGTTGGCACGGGTGGAAAATCCCGCAGAAACCTGCCCGGTTTCAAGGTCTGCTCTGATAACGCTGTCTGCGAGCAGAAGTGTTACATAGCAGCTGGGACCATCACTGGCGAAGGAGTAGGGGTTCTTTCCCTGTGGCAGAAGGATCCTCAGGGCGTAGTCCCCGGGTTCATCCGCCGAGGCGATGAAAATCTCCGCTCCCAGGGATGATAGAACCGCGAGATCCCTGTTCCCAAGGGTCCTTATCTGGTTCGGAGCAGAACCGGTTGTCCAGGCTCCGGTTATAAGCAGGTCCTCTTCAGGGTAGTAGATATCGGCGGTTGCAGAAAGACCGTTGAACCACACCAGGGCGGTTCCCCCGGGGCTTTCGCCCCCGGGGGTCCCGCGGCGTCCCTGCAGGAGAGAACAAGCAGCAGAAATGTAAAGGCAATGGTCTTTTTCATGTCATTCTCCACAGTATTCAAGGCTTATCCCGAAGGTCCTTCCCCGGGCTATGTATCCGTCGGTTATTCGGTATTCCGTGTCAAGCAGGTTGTCCGCCGAGATGGAGACGGCCATTGCTCCTGTCAGTTGAACTGAGCCCAGGATATCTGCGGTCCAGTATTCATCCAGGTACGCCGTCTGAGTTCGATTGGTAAACCTCTTGCCCGAACCCTTCAGACCCATGCTGCACCTCACCGCCGAAGAAAACCGGCAACCGGCGCTGAGTCCCCATGAGTATTCCGGTCTGTATGGCAGAAGCATTCCCTCCCTGGGGGTGTTCTCGGTCTGGTCGGTTGCCAGGTTCCAGGTGAAGGTGCCGGAAAGGTCCACGGGACCCCCTTCGAAACGCCCGTGGGTCTCAATCCCCCTGGAAAGGGCGGAGGATATGTTGGATGGGGTCCATACTCCCTCTTCCCCGGGAAGCCACAGGATGAGGTTTTCCGTTCCGGTGGCAAATCCTGTTATTCCACCTGCGAGACCGCCGCCGTTGTATTCAGCCCGAACCTCAATACCGGCGGTCCTTTCGCTTTTCAGATCGGGGTTGCCCTGGTCCTGCCATCAAAGGGCCAGTGGAGGTCATTGACCGTGGGGACCGGTGGTCGGTGAACAGTGAAGCCCCGAAGGCAAGTCCCACGCCTTCGTCATTTGAGGAAAGATTGAGCCTTCCAGTGAAGTCAGCACCGTTTCCGTTGAGCTGCCAACCGGCCAGGGCATGGATCATGCCACGCTCCAGTTCCACTCCAAGATCGCCTCGGTGAACCTCCCTGGTTCCCGTAGCGGTGCTGTTCAGGAACGACGAGTTCCAGCCGCAGAGAAGGGTAAGGGGACCATTCCATGCCGCTGAAGCCCCGGTGGAGAACTCAGTGTGGGAGTCATCCATGGCATAGGGATATGTCTGCCTGTACCCCATGGTTCCCCCCCCGGCGGTGAGGGTGCCTTCCAATGCCCCCAGGGAAGCCGCCGCCCAGATGTCCCCCCGGGCCTGCTCCCTGAAGCCGTCGCCCTGTACCGTCCAGTCCGGTGCTTCGGTTTCTCCGGCGGCATAGCTTCCAAGGAAACCGGTTCTCACGCCGCCGAAGAACCCGGTGGTGACAATGGCTCCGGAATAACCTAGGGAGCCTTCCGTGCCGGAATTACGCCTTATTGAAAGCCCGGTTCGTCCAAGCTTGCAGACCAGACCGCCACCGCCGGATGACAGGGCTGAAAACCTTAGATATAGGGGTTGTGAGTTCCCCGGGGGCAGGAAATTAAGGGCACCTGAGCTGCCCTTTCCGCTTCCTCCCGGTACGGAACCGCCCCGGGCAACCTCAAGGGAGGAGAATATTGCCGGGTCGATCACACCCGGAGGTGAGCCGTCAGCCGAGGAGGACATTGATATGCCGTCGATCATGTAGTCCGCCTGTGCCGGCTCCCCTCCCCGCAGGGAAAGGGAGACCACCGGCATGGAGCCTCCGTACTCCCTTGCGGCAAGACCCGGCACCATTCCGTTCAGGTCGTTCATGCCCCTGGAACCAAGTTCCGCCAGCTGGCTTTCCCCGATGGAGGAAGTGGAGGGTATTGCTCCGGCCAGGGACCCCCTTGCCGCGGTTACGGTTATGGTGTGTCCCCGACCCACCGCAACGGGGGTGAGAACTATTGATCCACCGCTGTCCGGCGGCGGTCCCGTCCAGTCGCCAAAACCAGTTGCGTGGAGATGGAGAGTACCGGAAAACCCATCGAAAAGCTCAAAGCGGCCGTCGGGATCCGTAAGGCAGAACCAGCCTGAGGAATCACCGACCCAGGCCCCTGAACAGGGGTGCCGTCCGGTTGAACAACACGGAAGGCGGCGATAAGAACTGCAATGAGAAGCAAGGTGACCCGCCCTTCAGGGAAAAGGTGAAGGCCGCGGGACATCGCTTTTGCCCTGGTGTATTTATGCGATACACAAGGAGCTGATGCGCGGCACAGTGTCTGACTTCCGGAGATGTTCCGGTTACAGTGGCGCTACCGTGGCGGATTTCCACCGCACTTCCTGCGCCCGCGGCAGCCATAATATATCAATGAAAATGAAAGGGTTCAGCCCCTCTTCCAGAAATCCCTGCTGTACTCGGTTCCCGCCATGAAGGAAAGGGCCTGGGCTATGGAATGGTCCATGTTATTGTACCAGAAGGAGCCGCATCTGCCGGTGAGAAAAAGGCCTTCCGGTATGGAAACCGATGCAAGCTTTTCCCTGTAGTCCAGGGTGTAGACCGGGTAGGTCTCGGGAACTCGTTTCCAGTCGATGAAGAGGATGTCTTCCTCCCTGGCTGCCCTGACCTTCAGAAGACCTGCTATAAGTCTGTCCTCAAGTACTTCGGGATCATGCCATTCCATGGAATCGGCGGTGCAGGTGAACTCGGCTATCAGGCTGTCTTTCCCAGGTGGTACGCAGTTCTCCCTGAAGTGTCTGGGAACGGTAAGTCTGCTGAAGGCGATGTCGTCCTGGCCGAAGTAGCACCACTGGTAGTCGTTGGCGGGATTTTCCCTCTTCAGAGCCACGTTGGCGGTTATGGTATTAATGAAGGTCAGGGCGGTTTCCGGATAGAGAATGGTGATGGGTGCTGTCCAGAAGACCCTTTCCCCCTGGATGACATCCCCGTTCTCCAGGACAACGCCGGTGACCTTCCCATTCTCCTGAAGAAGCCCACTGGCAGGGGTTCCCATGAGAAGGCTGCCCCCGTTCTTCAGTATCCTGTCCCGCTGGAGGTCGCAGAAGGTCTGTATCCCACCCCTGGAGGGGTAGTAGAAACTTGTTTCCACAGGCTTCGGCAGCAGCATTCCCCTGAGCAGTGACAGGAGATTGTCCGCCTTCACCCTTTTGTCTATCACCGCCCGGTTTACCCCGGCCTGGGCCCAGTCAACATGGAGCTGCTCCGAGCTGGTGCCGGTAAACTTCTTTGTGTATCCGGCAAAGAAGAAATGGTACAGATTGTCGCCGTAGCGGCTTCTTATGAAGTCAGCGAATGATCTTATCTCCGGAATGTCCGGCTTTCGAAAGAGATCAAGGAAGCTGCGGAAGAGAACCGGCAGGGGAAGGCCCATTACCGATATGAGGGTAAGTGGCCAGCTTCTGTACTTACCCGCCATGAAAACTGAACTTTTTCTCTGGATCTCCATGCAGCAGCTTCCAAGGACTTCCCTCAAGTAATCATCTACCAGGGGATTTGCCGTGTGAAACCTGTGGGGTCCTATGTCGAAATCGAAGCCCTGGCGGCTGAAGCTGCGGGCCAGACCACCGGGCTGGTCCTCCCTTTCGATGAGAGTTACTGAGTTCCCCCGGCCTTCAGCTGTGAGCCTGTCCGCCAGTGTGAGTCCCGATACACCGGCCCCTACGATGATGTTCTTCAATCGGATTCCTTTCCGGATGTGAGAAGCAGGAATGAAGCCCCGGCTAACATCAGCAAAATGGCCATTGAAAGCCATAGCAGGTGAACACTGAACCCGGCCTCCACCACGGTGAGGCCGCCGGGGAGTTCGCCCCGAAGCCCCATAAGGGCGAAACCGGCCACCCAGCCAGCTTCCACGGTACCAAGGCTGAGGAGTCCGTGGATGGGAAGGGCCATGGTGAGGTCGGTAATGGCAAAGGCGGTGAAAACCTGCCACAGCGGTATACCCCTGACTCCCACTGCAATAAGCAGGGAATTAAGCATGAAAAGCTTCGTGGCCCAGGCCAGGATGCTTGCTCCCATTGCCAGGGAAACCGAGCGCCTTCTCCCCGGTGTTATCCGTATGGAGACCAGCATTTCCATCCAGGCGGAGGTTATCCTGCCCTCTCCCAGCAGGGCTTTCACCGGAAGAGTGAACAAACCGAGAATTCGAGGCAGGAAGAAAAGGGAGGCGAGGCCAAGAAGCGCCGTGGCCGCCGCTGCAAAGACCACCGGCCCGTTCAGCCCCGCAAGGAAGCTGAAGGCCACCACCGAACCCATGGCTATGAGGTCCATGATCTTTGAAAGCATCACAGTGGCCGCCCCGGTGCCGGTGGGAAGCGAGGCGTACCTTCGAAAGAGTCCCACCAGGCCAGATCGGAGAGTCGAAGGGGAAGCAGATGGCCAAGACCCACATGTACCGATGTCAGTGGAAGGGCTTCCCTGATGGAGATCCTGTGCCTGTTGGAGAGAAGCTTCCAGCGGATGGCCTGATCATCTGGGAGAGGGAAAATAGAACGAGGGCCGTCACTAGCCAGAGGGGTTCTGAGTCGGCCAGGGCCTTTCCGATTCCCCTTACTGTTTCGCCCGGGGACCCGGAGAGCGAAAGCAGATAGTATGTAAGTGCTGCCCCGGCAATCAGAAACAGAACCAGCCTTGCGGTGTTGAGCCCCTTTGACAAATATTCCTCCAACATGAAAATCAGGGGGTAATATAGACCATGAAGGACAATGCCATAAGCGTGAGGGGTATTTCGAAGCGGTTCGGAAGAACGGTGGCCCTGGAGAAGGGTTTCAGCATAGAGGTGGTCAGGGGGCAGTCCCTGGCCATTCTAGGGGCCAACGGCGCCGGTAAGACAACCCTCATGAGGGCAGTTCTCGGTCTTACCATACCCGAAGAGGGGGCTATCAGCCTCTATGGTCTCCCCCCTCCAACCCGGAATCCCGTTCCGGTGTGAGGTACCTTCCCGAACGGATATCATTCCCCGGCTGGGCCACACCGCTGCAGATGTACAGACAGTTCGAGAGGGTCCGCAGAGAGGGCCGTGAGATGGATTTTGTCCACAGCGCTGGCAACCTTCAGTGCGAAGATCTCCTGAACAGGAAGCTCGGGAAAATGTCCAAGGGCCAGAGGCAGCGGATAGCAGTTGCCCTTATGACATGCGGTAAGCCGGAAACGGTCTTCCTTGACGAACCATCCTCCGGCCTTGACCCCGGTGGAAGGATGCTGGTGAGGTCCGCGGTTGCAGAGCTCGCCTCCCTGGGTTCCACCGTTATACTGAACAGCCACCTTCTCGGGGAGGTGGAGAAGGTCTGCAGCTGGGCGGCTTTCCTGCACAATGGTAAACTGGTTGCCCACGACCGCCTGGAGGACCTGTCACTCTTCAAGGGCCACGCGGTGGTGGACACCCCGGACCCCGAGGGGTTGAGGACCGTGCTGAACGCAGGGACGGTCAAGGAAAAGACCCTCGTTTTCCCACTTGCGGACGCCGGCGGGTTCTCTGCCTTTACGGAAAGGGTTTCCAGAAGCGGCATTGCCTTCACTGGCATCAGGCTTCAGAAAGAATCCCTCGAAGACATTTTCATGCGAATCATGGAGGGGGACGGCAATGTTTCTTAATGCCCTGGAACACATGACCCGCCGAAGGCTGATACTGATAATCGGTATACTCTCTGTCCTCTACCTTCTTCTATACTGGAGGGCATAGCCTCGGCTGATCCCAGGTCCATAAGGCTTGAAGCGGGGATCCCGGCATCCGACGCGGACCTGGCCTACGCAGCGCTTACCATAGCCGGTTCCATGCTGTCAGTGATGGTATGGGCCTCACCATAATTCTAGGCGCCAGCATACTTCCCGACGAGATGGACGCCGGCAGGATGTCCATCTGGCTGCCCTGCCACAGACCCGTTTCAGGGTCTACGCCTCCACAACCCTTGCCCCGCTGGCGGTATCCGTTCTGTTCGGTTATCTGCTCTTCGGGCTAACCGCCCTTATCACCGCATTCTATGCCCCTTCACCCCTTCAAGCATTCCCCTTTCGATATTCAGTATGCCAGTCTGGCTATCGGCAACCTGGGCCTTCGTAATACTGTTCTCACTGATCGTCGGAAAGATACCGGCGATGCTGATCACATTCGTTCTCGAGGGATTCGCAGTGGGAATGGGTAATATGGTTGAGCTTGGCAAGAACCTGCCGGAGCTGAATCAGACCGCCTTTTATACCGTGGCCCGTACGGTGACCTTCGTGCTGCCCTTCGAAAGGGGTTTCAGGGGGGTTCAGCAGGGGCTTCTTCCCCGGGCAACCCTGATAGACGAGGGGCTGGCGCTCCTTGGCATAGGTGGAAAGCTTCCCATGTGGGAGATAGTCTACCCCGGTGTATGGGCGGCTGCCCTTTTCTTCCTGGGATACAGGATCTTCAGAAAGAAGGACCTGTAGAAAGAATGGGTTCCAGCTCCCTCCTTAGTCTGGGATCAAGTGAGATCGCCCTTTCAGCGGCAAACAAAGCATCTTCCCTGTAGCCGTAATTCCAGAGAAGCGCCGCCATGTTCTTCCAGGCCGAAGGGGATTCGGGAGCTATCTCCAGGGCCCTGGAAAACTCCAGGGCAGCATCGGCGAACTCGCCACCGGAAGAGGCTATGGCTGCTCCTCTAATGCTGTGGTAGTCCGCCCCTCTGTAGCCCCCTTGCCCACCCCCGTTCCAGGCAACCGATGGCGCTGTCGTACCTTCCCGCCTCGAGATGGTCCTGGGCCAGTTGAATCTGTGTCAGCCCGGGACGTACCCCGGCTGGGTACTTCAGGAGAAGGGAAAGGGCAAGAACAGCTGCCCCGGCTGGAACCGCCGGTTTCCACCTGAGTGATGAGGCCATGAGGAACAGTGCCGGTATATAGACCGCCCTGTGCCTGATGGAGGGAAAGAAGATGAACGAGGCGGAGAGACCGGTGAGGAAAAGGGCAGTCTCCAGGTTCCTTCCGCTCCCCCCTATACCCAGGGCAAGGATAACTCCGGTAACGGGAAGCAGCAGGACCAGAATGGAGGATCCGAGGAGCACCGGTGCTTCGATGTTCCTTCCGGCCGGACCGACAGGAAAGCGGCGGATTTCAGCAGCCCCATCCCAAGCCATTCAACCGGCGAATCACCTATTGCCCCAGGGCCCTTCCGGTGAAGTCATCTCCCCGGACGAGTTCCTCGTACTCCAGCCCGGGTGGTGTCCCGAGAAGCTCCCAGGAAGTCCCCAGCCAGAGATTGAGGGGGCCGTTCTCCCCGGTGGAGAAGGTCCCCCCGGAACAGAGGTTGAGAACCATGAGGGGAAGGACCGCACCTGTGAATCCGGCTGCAACAGGGACCCACTTCCTGAAGGATCTGAGAAGGGGCAGTGAAAGGGGAAGGAACAGCAGGAGTTCCCCACGGAAGAGGGCCGCGGTTCCGATGATCCATCCTGCCAGAGCGTCCTTTCGGAATGGGCGGCAAATGGCAATGGAGATAAGGGCAGCCGCAGGAGCCGATGGCAGGACCTGGAGACCGGAGAAGGCAAGTGTGGGCTCAATTGCCAGGACACCTGCCACAATGGAGTTCTTCATTCCACGCTCCCTGAGCAGGAAGAAGGCGATGGCCGGAATGAGTGATATGAGGCTGAAAACCATTCTCAGACTGTCCGGTTCCCGGGAAAGGGATGCCAGGAAATAGATTCCCGGAGGCCTTTCGAATGGGGGTGAATCCCCCCGGGAATAAGTTATCTCATCAACATGAAGGGTATCCCCGAAGAACCAGTCAAGCTGCCTGAGCGCCACAGCTCTAAGGGATACTCCCCCCAGAAGGAAGAGGATGAAAACAAGTGTGTGTTTTCTCAACGCCAGACAGTCCCCCCCTGGAACTCCAGTCCGGGATAGCTCCTGTTCACCGCTCCTTCCCTGTTCCAGTTCAGGGCCGGTGCCTTATCCATCCAGGGGGGTGCTGTTCCGGCATGATCCCCAGCACGGTGAGCTCCGCAGGTTTCACAAGGTCAAAGAAATCCGATGTAAGAAGTGAACAGGGGTACATGTGGATCTCCGAGGACCTGAACCATTCCGATACCCTGAGAAGGCTTTCTTCAGGGCTCAGCCCGGCAAGTTTCCTTCTAAGCTCCCTGTCAAAGCCTCCCCCCTGTTGTCAGGGATAGGGTGAAGGTTCCCTCCCCAGGTGAGATCGCCCATACCTCCGTGCAGCTGTCCGCCCGGGGTTCCGGAGGCATTTCCGCCAGGGTGCCCCCGGGAAGCAGCAGCCACAGGGTGTCCGGTGCGTCCACCCATCCCACGGGTGAAAGGTATTCCGAGGGTTCCTCGAGGGATCCTTCCGCCAGTATGAAAGCCCTGAAAAAGCCAAGAGGAGAGGGTATTGGCGGGAATATGTCCGTTGCGGGGACCACCGGAGCGTCTATCCCCATCACCCTGCACATGGCGGAGAGCAATGTTGCCGCCTCCACCGGGGTCGCCCTTCTGGTGTCAAGTATCTCCTGAAGTGACCTCACCCTGAAACCCGCGTCACCCCCGGGAAAGGCAAGAAGCTGCAGGGACTCGGTTATGAGGACTCGTCCCCGGGATATCCTCATGTTTGGAAGGGCACCGGCGGCGCCGGCCTCGATGGATGCCTCCCTCAGGTCCGGGGGTGTCTCCATGCCGGAACGGCGGGATGAGCCCAGCAGGATAGTTTCCACCTCACCCCAGTCGGCGGCTGTGGAGAGCCATAGCTCCTTGAAGGGTTCATTCTCGGAACGGAAAACCCTCCTTCCCCGGCGGGCCACTTCGGTGAAGCCCCTGGCGTATGCGTTGAGTCCCCGTGGATCGTCGGTGGTGACGATTATGGTGTCCGGTTCCTCCCCCGCTAAATAGGTGTAGAAAAGCCCCTGAGACGACATCTCCCCCTGTTCCCGGACAAGGAAGGTCCACCGGAGGTCCATACCGGGCCTAAGGCCGGGAAAGGCCACCACAAGGGCCCTGGGCCAGCCCTCGGCGCCGGTCAGTGTATCCACCGCCCATTCGGGAACATCCCGGAGGGCACCGTGGAAGCCGTATTCCGCACCGATGAGCTCCACCTCCATGTACTCCGGATCGAAATCCCTGGTAACCCTGAGGAACCTTCCGTCGTCGCCGGAAACCGCCCGGTATGAACCTCGGTTTCCTTGGCTGTGCCGTCCCAGCTTATGTCCACGCTGACGGAGGTGTAGCGGGATGGTGTTCCCGAGAGGATCACCGCCATAAGAAGTGTCACCGCGTTCACGGGAGCAGCACCGTTCTCTGGCCTGAACCGGCCCTGAGGAGGAGCCTTTCTGTGAGGTCACCGGAGCCGTTGGTCACCGATGCGGTTTCCCTGAGTGTGACAATGCCCCGGTCAATGCCCAGTGAACAGGAGTATCCCGGCACTTCAACCGGTTCCGGCAGAAAGACGTTTTCCATGGGAAGGGTTATCTCCATGGTAAGGATCTCCACTGTGGTGGCGTCGATGAACACGGAGTCCGGCGGGGCGGGGAGCAGCATGGACGCGGCCCTTGTTCCGGCAAGGGAGACCTCCCTGAGCCCGGAAGAAGAAGGCGATTCTCCAGAATCCTTGCCCGCCAGCTTCCCTCCATGGTCAGAACATCGTCCTCAAATGACACGGAGGAACATGAAACTGCGCCAAAGAACCTCCTGGCCATTTCCTTCACCGTCGAGGAGGAAGAGCCTGTGTAAAGGGTGGTAATGAGTTCCAGTGGAACACCGCTGCTTTCCGCGGTAAGGGATCCCTCGATCATTCCGGTTTCAAGGGAGAGGGTTCCGTTAATGTCCATCCGGAGCGTATCGTTCCATCCCTCCCATGGAACCTGAAGCAGAGTGCTGCCCCATGGCACCAGGGGCAGATAGGTGCAGCCCCTCAGGCCGAAGCTGAACCCTGCCTTTTCCGGAATCCCCCTGGGCGTGGGATCCAGCAGCCTCCACAGTGAGTCGGGTCCCTCCCTGTAAACGGTTATCATGTGATCGAATGTCCTGGCATCCACCAGGGAGGGTGTTTCTCCCCTGGTGGAAACGAGTGCCGGATATGCCTGATAACCCGCCTTCCTGAGAAGCCAGGTGAGCAGTATGGCCCTGTCCCTGCAGACACCGGCGTGGTCTTCCATGGGTTTCCTCCGGGGAACGGGGAGACCAGCCGGGCCAGACGCCGGAATCGGTGCCAATGTAGCTTATGTTCTCCGCCATCCAGGAGCGCAGCTCGCCGGGGTCGGTGCCCACAGACTGGATCACCCGTTCAAGCTCTTCACACTCTCCGTGCCAGGGAATATCAATGTGAACCGAAGCTTCGCTGGACAGGGTTTCGGGGGAGCCGGTGGCTATGGATATCCAGCTTGTCTTCACCGCTGCCAGGGGATGCGAGGGAAGCGGGGATACCCCGGTGAAGACAAAATGCTCCCCGGGCTGGCTGGAGTAGAGCCTTACACCTGCGGGGTTCTCTATTCTGAATGATGAATGTGCCACGCTGTCATCCATGACCGGGGAAAAGGAATAACTGTAAACCCTTGAAAGGGGAAGGTCGCTTATTGTTCTCTCGATGTGGAGCATTACGGTGTCTCCCACCTCTACCCCGGGCATGGTTATCACCGTTTCCCTCAGTGATGACTCCATTCTTCCGGTGGCGGTGAGAATGCTGTGGGGGCCTGTGGAAAAGGTTCCCCGGGAACTGCCCCGGCCTCCCCTCCAGTGTCCTACCGATGCCTGGAGTATCTCGATCTCCTCGATACCGCTCCTGTGTGAGAGTGTCATGGAGGAGTACCGGCGAACCCCCCTTCCATTAAGGGGGATCACCCTGGTGCTGGTGCTTTCGGTTATCGAGCCGTCATCATTGAAGGAAACCGAGGCCCTGTAATCGAGGTGCACCGCATCAGGATAGGCGGCGAGCCCCAGTAATATCAGGACTGCCTGGAGCACCACTGGCTTATCTCCGGGAACCCGCCCGGGGCATGTCTTGCGGTGGACATGGGCGTTATGCTGATGTGACCCTCCAGCAGTGCGTGAACATCGGTTCCGCGGCCCTCCCTTACTCGCTGCATCTCATAGGGTCCATAATGGAACACTAAACCGCTGTGGTCCCTTTTGAAAGGGATCTCCGAGGCGAAGGTGCCGGTCCGGGTCATCCTGTAGCCCCCGGTGAGAGCCGCCGGAACATTAACGTTCAGAAGGGTTCCCGGTTCTATCATTGAACAGGGGCCATGGTCTACCATCCTCAGGGTTGCTTCACAGGCCTGGGAGAAATCCGGGGTGTGGGTGTATTCCTGACTTACTGCCATGGCGGGAATAAGCCAGAATGCCGCTTCGGTGGCAGCGGCGACTGTTCCTGAGTACCATGTGTTATTGGCCACGTTCGCCCCGGGATTGATCCCTGAGACCACAAGGTCCGGAGGATGCCCCCCCATCAGCTCGCCCAGGGCCAGTTTCACGCAGTCCACCGGTGTGCCATCCACGGAAAAGCGGTTGTTGCCGTGATCCTTCACGGAAAGGGGGGAATAGAGGTTCAGTGACATTCCAGAACCGCTGTGATGGTGTTTCGGAGCCACGGTTACCAGGTCATGATGGCTGAGGACCCGTTCCAGGGCCGTAAGGCCGGGTTCATCGAAGCCGTCGTCGTTGACCAGAAGTATCCTCATGTATCAGAATGATCTGGAAAGAGTGAACCTGTGTGCATTTCCAAGGGCATAGCCTGTGGGTACGAAGGCGTAGTCCAGCGTCCAGCATGATGCTGAAAGACCTGCCCCGGCGGTGAGATCCGAGGCGTCGTGATTGACCTTCCATCCACCCCTGAGGGCGGCCCACTCCACCACACGGTACTCAAGACCGAAGCCCGCCCTGGTGCGGTTGTCCAGGGGTCTCATGACCTGTCCGGAAAGCGAGGCCGAGCCCTGGGGAAGGGGAAAGTCCCAGCGGGAGGCGAAGACCCATGTCCGGGGGAAGCGGAACTCCTCTTCGTCCATTTTTACACCTGGACCTGAATGGAGATAAGCTCCGGTGAAAAGAAGACCGGGCGAAGGGTTATAGGCGAAGCCCAGGTCCACCGCCCAGCCGTTGGATGTTTCCAGCCAGATCTTTTCGTGGATAACCTTGAAACCGATGCCGGTGCGGAAGCTGCCGGTTTCCGCCGCCAGGGCTCCGTTGAATGAGAAATCGTAGGCGTTGAATGTGTCGGTGGGCTCTGATGAGGGGGAATCCCTGTACTCGAGGCCGGTGGTGGTCAGGGACCTGAAACCCAGAGAACCGGTGAAAACACCGCCAAGATGCCCCACCGCCGCCAGGAAATTCTGTGTGGTGGAGCCATACCACTGATCGTGGCCGGCGGAAAGGGATGTGCCCTCCCCTGCCACGAGGGCCGGGTTGGAGAAGATGGAAAGGGGTCCGCCGTTAACCGCTCCGGTTCCGCCCAGGGCAGCCGAACGGGCACCGGCATCCATTTTAAGGAATGGATAGAGTCCAAGGCCGGCATCTCTGTAAACACCTGCGGACGCCGCCACCGCCAGGAGCATTGGAAGGATCAATAAGTTTTCATAACAACCCCTATACACTGAAAACGGCCTCAAGGTTCCGAAGGAGCAATTATATTACCCCGGAGCTGTGAAAGGAAAAGATAATGAAAACCCTGGCCATCCGTGATTCGTCCAATGACGGCTTCTACAATATGGCAGCGGACATCTGTTCGGCAAAGATGATCGAGACCGGAAAGGCCTCGGCCATCTTCAGGACCTATACATGGCAACCACACTGCCTCTCCATCGGAAGGTTCCAGAAACCGGAGAAAGAAGCGGACATGGCCAGGATCCTTGCCGACGGCTACCACATCGTGAGGCGCCCCACCGGAGGCAGGGCGGTCTGGCACGGCGATGAGCTCACCTACTGCCTCACCGCCTCAGTTGACCACCCCCTTGTCAGAGGCGGCATTTCGGAAAGCCTGGGTAGGGTTGCCTCCATACTGGTCTCCGCTCTGAGGGCAGTTGGCGTTCCAGGAGAAATGAACTCCAGGGAGAGGGAACTTTCAAGGGCAGGCAGGGGTTTCAACCCCTGTTTTACATCCCATGGCCGGTTCGAGATCATGACCCCCGACGGAAGGAAAATGGTGGGAAGCGCCCAGGCCAGGATCCGTGGAGTTTTCATGGAGCACGGCTCAATCCTTTTAACCAACCAGCAGACCATGGCGGTGGACTATATGCCGGCGGGGACGGATCCCCTGGCCGCCGGTGAAATGAGGTCGATCCTGAAAAGATCCGTGGGCACCATCCGGGAATACCAGCCGGCGATCACGGCGGATCATCTCTCCAATGCCCTGCACAGTAGTTTTGCCGACTCGGTCCCGATCCCTCCGGAGGGATTCCCCTCGGAAGAACTGCCCGGGCTGGAGGAGGCGATCATTGAAAGGCGGAGTATCGTTGAAGGCTGACAGAAAGCCCCACTGGCTCAAAATGCCCACCCTCGGCGGGGAATCCGCCGGTGAAGTAAGGAAGATCATAAGGGAACACCGGCTGAACACGGTCTGCGATCAGGCGGGATGCCCCAACAGGGGTCACTGCTATCAGAGGGGAACCGCCACCTTCCTCATACTGGGCAACATCTGTACCAGGAGCTGCCTTTACTGCGCCATCGAGAAGAATGTGGCCTCCCCCCCTCCCCCGGATCCCGGCGAACCGGAAAGGGTGGCCGTTGCGGCTTCACTGATGAAGCTCCGCTACGTGGTACTCACTTCGGTGACCAGGGATGATCTTGAGGACGGCGGTGCCGCCCATTTCGCCAGGACGGTAAAGGCGCTTAAAGCAGCGATCCCCGGTGTGAGGGTCGAGGTCCTCACGCCGGATTTCAGCGGGAGTGCCGGCTCACTGGAGATACTGGCTGATTCCCGCCCGGCGGTGTTCAACCACAACATTGAAACAGTTGAGAGGCTGTTCCCGGAGCTCAGACCCGTGGCATCCTACCGCCAGTCCCTCGGCGTACTTTCCCGCTTTCGAGGCATTGCACCGGACATCCCTGTAAAAAGCGGCCTCATGGTGGGTCTCGGGGAAACCGAGAAAGACCTCCTCAGTTCGCTGGAGGATCTCCGGGAGAGCGGTGTGAGCCTTCTCACCATAGGTCAGTACCTGCAGCCCACCTCCAAACACATCCCTGTGAAGAGGTTCCTTGAGCCATGGGAGTTCGAAGAGTGGGAACACAGGGCCCTGGAAATGGGCTTCAGCGGTGTGGCAAGCGGAGCCCTTGTGCGAAGCTCCTACCACGCTGATCTTCTGCAGGAGACCACATGAGTTCGATCCCTTTCTATACCTCCGGTGTAACCATGGCTCCCATGGCCGGTGTTACCGACTCACCCTTCAGAAGGATCTGCAGAAGGCTGGGGGCAACATGCCTGGTGACCGAAATGGTTACAGCTGCCGGTCTCTCACGAAAAAGCGTGAAGTCCAAGAGCATGCTCCGCTTTCATCCCGAAGAGAGGCCTCTGGGCGTTCAGCTTTTCGGTGCTAAACCCGGGGACTTCGCCAGGTCATCCTGCCTCGTTTCCGGTCTGGGTTTCAGCTTCATAGACATCAACGCAGGCTGCCCGGTAAAGCGTGTGCTCAAGAGCGGGAGCGGAAGCGCGCTCCTGGGGGACATCCCGAGGCTGATGGAGATAATAAGGGTTACAGCGGAAAACACCGACCTCCCGGTGACACTGAAGATCCGTCTGGGCCTTTCTCCGGACCAGCCGGTCCCGAACAGCATAGGTGAAATGGCAGCGGAAGCCGGCGCCTGCGCACTTGCGGTACACGGAAGGTACCGGACCGACTTTTTTTCCGGAACGGTGGACATCGGGGGTATAGGGCGAATAGTGGAACACAGCCCCATTCCTGTAATAGCCAACGGCGACTCCACATCCGTGGAAGCCGCCCTGCGCATGAGGGACGAAAGCGGAGCCTCCGGCCTCCTCATCGGAAGGGGAGCCTGGGGAAATCCCTGGATATTCAGGGGGATCGCCGGGGGAAAGCCCTCCCCTGCCAGGGGCGAGCTCCACGCAGTGGTTATGGAACAGCTCTCCATGATGATGGAGCAGATACCCGAGCCCCAGGTCTTCCACATTTTCAGGGGACATCTGGTGCAGTATTTCAGGGGATTCGAAGGGGCTGCGGATCTCAGAAGAAGAGCCGTTGCTTCGGAATCCTTCCAGGAAGTGGACATTATCGCCCGTGAGGCTGATATTGCCATGCACAGCCCCAGGGAGGAAAGTTGATAAAGGGAATTCCGGCGCTGTTCACCGTTGCGGTGATCTTCTCATCCTGCACCAGGACCACCACGGTGAGTTCCAGGTATGTGATCAGCACCAGCGGGGAAACCGCCGACTGCCCATACGAATGGAGACCCGGCGACTACTGGGAGTTCCTGGCCTGGGCCATTCTTGACGACCCCACATCCGCCCCTGTCCTTGCCCTGACCGCCGGTTATCCTCCTGAGGAACTCCCCCCCGGGGACCGTTATCACCATACCCCTCCCGGCGGAATACGCAGAAGCCGCCAGGCTTCGAATGGAGGCCGCAAGACTTGTAGCCCAAGCCACGGAACTCAGGGAGACCAGCAGGGACTCCTGCATTACACTTCTGTACAGAGCCATGGATAGGGATCCCGCCTGGTCGGTGCCGGCAACGGACATCACCGTGCTTCTGCTGGAAGAGAACAGAACGGAAGAGGCGCTGGAACTCCTGGCCCCGCATTCATGCAAGAACACACCGGCGATGGTGCTTGCGGGGATCGCCTGGCGCAGGGGCGACACCGAGGGAGCCCTGGCCCACCTCCGCGAGGCACTGGCCGCCGATGATCCCTCCCCCGAGGTACTGGCCGCCGCCGGCATGGCATGGGCGGTCACAGGGGACAGAAGACGGGCGGGGAACGTTTTCAGGGAACTCCTTGGGAATCCAGCCGCATCACCTGAAACAAGGGTGGAGGCCCTGCACTACGCCCTTATGCTGGAAGAGGATCCCGCCGAAGGGGTCAGCCCCGACTGAGTGCCGAGGCCACCACCCGGGCAAGCTCATCCATTGTGAAGGGTTTGGCCAGGAAGGGAATCGCCTCTCCCCCTTCTCCCCTTCCTGTAACGGTATCACCGGAATAGCCGGACATGTAGATCACCCTCAGCCCGGGGATCATGGCGCAGGCCTGCCTGCGCAGTTCGTCCACCGGCATTCCAGGCATTATAACGTCGGTGAGAAGGAGTTCGGGGATCACCGTTCCTTCCCTGAGAAGCTCCATAGCATGGTCACCGGAGGATGCGGTAATGGGTGTGTAACCCATACGGCGAAGGGCGGTTTCAGTGAGTTCCCTTACCTCTTCGCTGTCCTCCACTATCAGAACCGTTGACCCTGAGCTCATTTCAGCCAAGGCAACTGCCGTCTCAGCTGACTCAGGCTCTTCGCCTGAAAGGGGCAGCAGTATGCTGAAGCAGGTTCCCCTGCCCTTTTCGCTGGACACATTCACCACGCCGTTGTGCTGCTTTACTATCCCGTAAACGGTGGAAAGACCGAGACCCGTTCCCTGCTCACCCTTGGTGGAGTAGAAGGCTCAAAGATCCGGGAAAGTTCCTGGGGATCCATTCCACTTCCGGTGTCGGACACACGGAGGAGGGCGCACTCCCCAGACTCAGCGAGTCCTACCTCTATCACCAGTTTCCCGCCTGAAGGCATGGCATCGGTTGCATTGGATACAAGGTTCATGAGAACCTCTTCAAGCTTTCCCCTGTCCCCCGGAACGGGCACGGGCTTCTCGGATGTCCGCAGCTCCAGGGCGATGTTCTCCCGCACGGCACTCTTCAGGAGGAACCTGCTGCTGAGTACCACAAGGTTAAGGTCAATGGTCTTTATTTCCATGTACTGCCGTCTGCCGAAGGCCAGCAGCTGCCTCACAAGACCCCTGGCATTCACCGCGGCATCCAGTATTCGTGTGAGGGACTCACTGGACGGATCGGTATCCATCCCCTCGAGAAGCAGCTCGGAGTATCCTATAACAGGGGTCAGAAGGTTGTTCAGGTCATGGGCCACACCACCGGCCAGCTGCCCTATGGAATCGAGTCTCCTGGACCTGTCCAGCTGTTCCTGAAGTGTTTTCTGGTTCATCTCCGCCCTTTTTCGGTCAGTTATGTCCACATGGGTGCCGGCCAGCCTCACCGGTCTGCCCTGATCATCCTGGTGGGTTACCATGCCCCTGTCCAGGACCCAGATCCAGTCGCCCTTCCGGTGTTTCATCCTGAATTCCGCCTCGTAGGACTCCGTTTGTCCTGAAAGGTGCTTTTCCAGCGCGGAATACGCCACTTCGAAATCCCTCGGATGGGTCAGCTCTCTCCATACATCCACAGTCACGGGGTTCAGCTCTTCCGGCGGATGACCCAGCATTTCAGCCCATCTGGAGTTCACCTCGATGATGCCCGTCTCGAGGTTCCAGTCCCAGGTGGCGGCGCCGGTGCCCCTTAGCGCGAGGTCCATCCTTTCCTCGCTCTCCTGAAGGGCTTTTTCCGCGGCTTTCCTTTCGGCGACTTCACTCCTCAGATCCTCCATGGAAGCGGTGAGTTTGTTCGTAAGCCTGCGGAATGCTGCGGAAAGCTCATTGAGTTCCCTTATCCTGAAGCTCCTGAACCCGGCCTCCTTTCCCATGGAGAGGGAAGTGGCCGTGGAATGAAGCTCCAGGACCGGTTTCGTAATGATGCCCGCCACGGCAATACCGAAAAGTATGGCCATGGTAAGGGAGATCCCCAGAAGGACCAGGGCCCTGTCTTCGTGTTCCTGAAGGAATCCCATGTAATCCGAAGCGGGAATTATCACGAATACGAAATAGGTTTGTCCGGTGGTGTCGTTAAAGGGAGAGACAAGGGAATGGAAGGCTGTGCCCCCGGTATTGGTGAAGAACTCGCCGGTGGCGCTGATCTCGCTGAGTCCTCCGCTGGCGGTGGCCGCTTCACGGATGATCTCCCCGATACGGGGATCGTCTCTCCGGGAACCGGCAAAGATGCTGCCGGAAGCGTCGGTAACGAAGGCAAAGCCGGTTTCCCCTATATCTAGTTCTTCAAGGAACAGGTCCAGATGGGAAAAGAACATGTCGCATGCCACCACACCCAGGAATTCCCCTTCGGATGAAAACACCGCACGGGCGGTGGATATGCTTATGTCATCTCCGGTGAAAACTGTATAGGGTTCCGTACGGATAATTGCTCCGTGGGCTTCCACCGCCTCTTTGTACCAGGTTCTTGTCCGGGCGTCGAAGCCAGGGATCTCGGTGACCGAGCCGGCGGATCCCCTGCCGGTGCTATCCATGGCGAACTTCCTGAAGGTTCCAGCGGAGAAGGCATCCGTTCGTATCACATAGAACCCTTCGCCGTTCACTTCCCGCCCTGCATTGGCTAGTCCCCCCAGGTTATTGCCGAAGTACACGCTGCTGACCCTGGGAAAATTCCTGACCATTGAAAGGAACCATCCCTGCATTATATCCTGCACGGTATGGTCGAGGTGTCCTTCCCGTATCATGTCCGAGGTAAGGTTGCATATCATGTCGGGGGTGCCCAGGAATTTTTCCAGTTCAGTGGTTATGGCGGAGGCTATCTCAAGCCTGAGTGCCCTGGAAACATCTCCCACTGCTTTCTCACCGCTGCTAACCGCCAGCATTCCCGCAACAAGAGTTGCCAGGGCAACAAGGAGTATTATGGGAATTACAACTACCCGCCTGAGTGAAATACTCCTGAAGAAGAGATGATCCGTTATTCTCAAAGTGTCCCCTTTTTGAACCGCTAAAATAGTGAAGTGACGGGGGCGGGACAAGAATGAGCAGCTAAGGCCGGCGGGGTGGAAGTGTTTTCGGCAGGTCCCGTACCCAGTTCCCTATTTCGTCCCTCACCCTCCTGTAGACATTGAGGATGTCCTCTTCGGACTCCATTTCCCGTGTAAGTCTGGGAGGATCCTCGAACCCCCTGTGCAGCACCGCTGTCCCTCCGGGAAACCAGGGACAGGTTTCGCTGGCGTGTCCGCATACGGTTATCACGTAGTCGAAGGGCGCACCCTTCAGATCATCGACGGTCTTGCTGCTGTGTTCAGAAATGTCCACACCGACCTCGGCCATGACCTTAACTGCCCTGGGGTTGAGGCCATGGATCTCCAGTCCTGCTGAGGAACAGTGGAAGACTTCACCGTGGAGTTCCCTGCAGAATCCTTCCGCCATCTGGCTTCTGCATGAATTACCGGTGCAGAGGAAGAGAATTCGGGGTTTATCCTTCATCGCGTGCCTTTCTCCTTTGAAGTGAAAATACCGTTGAGAATATGGTCAGGGGTTGTTAATACCGGGTTAACCAAGGGCCACATCAAGCATCATCATCAGGGAGAAGCCCAGAAGGGTGGCTACTGTCACCGTATCAATGTTCTCGTACCTTCTCTGGGATTCCGGTATCAGTTCCTCCACCACAACGAAGATCATGGCCCCGGCGGCGAAGCAGAGGGCGTAGGGCAGGATGTTCCTCATGTTGATCACGAAGAGTGCTCCCAGCACCCCGGCAACCGGTTCAACCATACCTGAGGCCTGGCCGTAAAGGAAGCTCTTTCTTCGGCTCATCCCCTCACGCCTGAGGGGCATGGAAACGGCGGTACCCTCGGGAAAGTTCTGCAGACCTATTCCCAGGGCCAGGGCAGCCGCTCCACCAAGGGTTGCCGAGGGCAGTCCCAGTGCCGCTGCGCCGAAGGCGACACCCACCGCCAGCCCCTCGGGTATGTTGTGCAGTGTGATGGCCATCACAAGAAGGGTACTCTTCCTCCATGAGGTTTCGATACCCTCCTTTTTATCCATGGAAAGACCGGGATGAAGATGGGGAAGCAGCCTGTCGGTAAGGCGCATGAACAGTCCCCCCGCCATGAAGCCTATCACCGCGGTGAGCCAGGGTACCTGACCCAGCTGTTCAGCCATTGCAATTCCCGGAGCCAGGAGGGACCAGAAACTGGCGGCGATCATTACCCCGGCGGCGAAGCCCAGCATAGAATCGAGGAATTTCTCGTTCAGTGATCCCCTGAGAAAGACCACAGCCGCTCCCGCCGCGGTGACTCCCCAGGTGAAAAGCGTTGCGAAGAGGGCCTGGACAGCGGGATGATATCCCTGAAAGAACTCTGTCATGCTGCCATTCCTCCCATCTGGCTATGTATATCCGGTCAGGGAATAACCACCGTATCGGATCCCATGGGCTCTGTCTCCCTCTGAAGGGTGGGGTTCAGTGGATAGCCTCCCTGTGAGAATGCCAGTTCCCTGTATGAAGCGGGATATCCGCCACCGGAGTTGTGAACCACGATCACCCGCCAACCCTCGGTGGAGCGTTTTCTGACCAGTACCGGGCTTCCGACAAGGGTTGTCATGCTAAGGAAGCGAAATTCACCGGGCAGTCCCTGAAAAATGAACAGGGCCGCTCCCCCGGAGCCCACCCACTCCGTTCCCCGGCCCATAAGGGCAAGGGCGTCCTGAAATCCGTCGTTGTTCAGATCGAAGAATGCCAGTTCATAGCCGTCCTCCGATAGGGGCTCGGAGCCTGTTTCGCTGAGGTGGTCGTTCAGGAAGGAGTGAAAGGCCGACCCTTCACCCTCCATGGCCGGGGCGAAACCCGGCAGTATGGTGATCGCAAAGATGAAGTATCTCATATTTCCCTCCCTGTGAGCCGGTCAGGAGTACCGGTCGTATATATCCATTATCTGGGAGAAGCAGCGGTCCCAGGTGAGTTTCTCGGCGTACTCCCTGAACTTCATCCGTTTTTCCAGAGGGGTGTTAACGGCCCTGGTGATGGTCCCTGCCAGGGCGTCTCCGGAGTACCATGGTGTGTAAATGGTGTCTCCCCCGCCTGTTCCACCAGTTCCGACGAAGCCGCCTCCCGGCAGGCAACCACAGGAGTTCCGCAGTTGAGGCTTCCAGGGTCACCAGGGAAAAGGTGTCACATGGACCGGCTGAAATGAAGGCGTCGGCACTGGCCATGAGTTCCGCGGCCTTTTCACGGCTGGTTACCCTTCCCACTAGCTTCAGCTTGTCAGGGCTTCCGGCGGAGGCCCTTTCCAGACGCCTTGTGTAGTGGCCCCCCCGGCCACCACGGTAACTATATTGCCCTGATTGAACAGCTTTTCGAAGGCCTTAAGAAGTACATGTATCCCCTTTTCCGGTGCAAGTCGGCCTATGTAGATGGCTATCTTTCCCCCCTCTGCTCCGGCAAGTTCCCTTCTCAGGGCTTCTGACCTTCTGTCCGGGCGGAATGTTTCAGGATGGGCCCCCAGCTGGACCTTTATCGGATTGCTTATTCCGGCTTCCCTGAGTCTTCTGAGTGAGTACTCGCTGGCGCCCATGACCGCTCTGAGGGGCTCGTACCCCCTCTCCATCCGGGGGGTGGCGATCCTTTTGAATACCCCGTGGAAGGGCCCCCTTCTTATTCTGAGAACGCTCAGGGGCAGGGCTTCCGGCCAGTTGGAGTGATAGAAGGCAAAGGAGGGTATCTCTTCAAGGTACTCCCTGATCATTTTCGGCACCACTATACCGCTGCCCAGTTCTATCACATCCGGACGGATCTCCTCTATCAGATCTCTGATGGGTTGGCCCCTGGTGAAAAAGTTGTAGCCGCTGTTGGCAAGCCTGGGGGATCTGACTCCGATGACGGTTCCCCCGTTGAGCTTGCTCCGTGTATCCCCGGAGGCGGGATAGATGAGGAAGTTCTCTATCCCGTTGTCGGTGCACCATTGGAGCTTTTCATGGTGATAGGTTCTGATCCCTCCCCCTGTGGGAGAGTACAGGTTGTTGATGTCAAGTACCTTCAATTGAGAAACCTTCCCGCTGATACGAAACGTGTGGAGTAGTAGGGGTGGCTGAGGAGGTCCCTCACCACACCCCGGCTGCTGGAGGCGTGGACGAACTCTCCGTTGCCCAGATATATGCCGCAGTGGGAAATACCCGAACCGGAGGTGTTGAAGAACACCAGGTCGCCATACTTGAGGCTGCTCCTGCTTACATTCTGTGCAGCGGCGGCCTGCCTGGAAGCCCTTCGGGGTATATCTATTCCCACGGACCTGAAAACCGCCTGGGTGAAGGCGGAGCAGTCCACTCCGTTCCTGGTGTTGCCTCCGTAGACATAGGGAGTTCCCATCCAGCTGTCGATCTCTGCCTGCATCCTGTGCTGTATGGAAGTGGATGGGGCCGGTGGGCCGGTGGGTCCGTTTTCGTTACCGGATGTTCCACCGGAAACCGGTGAAGTGGAAGGCATAGGGCCCCTGCAGCTCACTCCCCTTCCCCTGTATACCGGTGCCGACGAGCAGCCCGCCAGGAGGATCATTAACAGGAGAGGAACTAATGCCTTGATGCCAGCCTTCCCTTCTTGCTATCTGTCCATCTTTATCAATGTGTCCGTTCTTACCGGTGAGGGGTCGGGGCAGTCTGCCAGGTAATGGAGCCCCACGCTCTCCCGGCGCTTGAGTGCGCTCCTTACTATAAGCCGGGCAACTGTGGTAAGGTTCCTCAGCTCCAGCTGTTCCACCGTTGGAAGCATGGTCCAGTAGTCTTCTTCCACCTCTTCGGAGAGAACGTCAAGCAGCTTCAGGGCCCTTCTCAGCCGTTTGTCGGTCCTCACTATCCCCACATAGTCCCACATTACGCTTCTCAGGCTTGCCCAGGAGTGGTCCACAAGAACGCTTTCCTCCAGGGGTTCAGCCCTGCCGAAGGACCAGTCCCTTACTTTAAGGTCCTTTACCGGTTCCCCGATCCGGGATCCCATTTCACTGGCGCTGAGAAGCCCCATCACCCCGGCCTCAAGTAGACTGTTGCTGCCCAGACGGTTGGCGCCATGAAAACCGGTGGAGGCCGCTTCCCCGATGACCCTCAGGCCTGCCATTTCCGTCTCTCCGCCGGTGGATGCAACAATGCCGCCTACGCAGTAATGGGCCGCGGGGACCACCGGAATGGGGTCATTCCAGGGTTCTATGCCCACGGACACCACTCCTGAGGTGACCTCCGGGAAGTGCTCCTCGAGGAACTCCCTGCCGAGACCGGATGCGTCGAGGAGCATGTGGTCGGTCCCATGTCTTTTCATCTCGCTGTCTATGGCCCGGGCCACCACATCCCTGGGAGCAAGCTCCATCCGTTTCTCATCATAGTACTTCATGAAACGCTTCCCTGATTCGTTCAGGAGCCTGGCGCCCTCGCCCCTGAGGGCTTCGGTTATCAGGAAATTGCGCTTTTCAGGGTGATACAGGCATGTGGGGTGAAACTGATAGAACTCCATGTTCCTTGCGGTGAGTCCCGCCCTGCATGCCATGGCAATGCCGTCGCCGGTTGCGGAGTCCTGGTTGGAAGTATAGCGGTACACTTTGCCGGCTCCGCCGGTGGCTATCACAGTTTCCCTGGCGAGGAAGGTGATAACATCCCCGTTGATTAGAACATAGGCCCCGAGGCATCTGTCCCTACTGTGCTGAACCAGCTCCAGGGCCTCCCTGGAGGCAGTTATGAGGTTTATTGCGAAGGCGTTCTCTATAAGGGTGATGTTCCCGGTCTTCCTGCATCTGTCCGCCAGCTTCTCAGATATGAACCGGCCGGTCTGGTCGTAGTAGTGGAGTACACGCCTGAAGGAGTGTCCCCCTCCATCCCTCCCCCGTCGCCGTTGGAACCGGCAAGCTCGATCCCCCGGCGGGCAAGTGCGGACACCAGCTCCGGCCCCATGGAAATGATCCTCTCCGCCACCTTCCGGTCAACAAGGCCGGCGCCGGCTTTCATTGTATCCTCAAGGTGCTTCTCAAAACTGTCCTGCGGTGAGGTAACCGCGGCCATCCCCCCTGCGCCAGGTATGTGCTTCCGGTTGGAAGGGCTGTCTTGCTGAGCACCGTTACGCTGTATCTCGAGGGAAGCTCAAGGGCGCAGACAAGCCCGGCCATTCCTCCGCCAATTATGAGAACATCAGATGAGCGGGTCATCGGGTTCCTCCTGCCAGTTCGAGAATCTGCCCCAGAAGCTCTTCCTCCGCCAAAGAATCGGTGACCGACAGCCTTATGGGAAGAACCCTGAGGTCCATTTCCCTGACCAGGGCAGGTCCCAGCCTGGCTGCGTCCTTCTCGGTGGTTATAAGATAATCAGCGGAGCTCTTGTGGACTGTTTCCATGAGGTACTTCAGGTCATCGGGCCTGTAGTTCCAGTGATCGGGATAGATATGGAAGCGCTGAATGATGAAACCGGTCTTCTCAAGGGTGTGCCTGAACCCCCCGGGCTTCCCGATGCCGCAGAAGGCCACCACCCTGGCGATCCTGTCCCTGGTGCCGTCGTGCCTTACCGGTTTTTCAGGTACGATACTGCTGCTTATGAAGGGAGCCTTCCAGTTCCTGGAGGCGATCAGCCTTTTCGCCAGGGAAAGCTGGGCGCTGGAGGTCACGCCGTTGATCCAGAGGTAGTCCGCCCTGGCAAGAACCCTGGAAGATTCCCTCAGGGTTCCCCCGGGGAGTACACCTCCAAGGCCGAAGGGATGGTCCGCATTGAGCACCACCACATCTATGTCCCTTTTAAGCTTGTGGTGCTGGAAGCCGTCGTCCACTATAACCACATCCGGTTTCATCTCCCTTACGGCCCTTTCCACAGCGTCGGTCTTGTCCGGTCCGGCGTAAACGGGACAGAGATTGCCAAGGGCCCTCCCAAGAAGGACCGGTTCATCGCTGAGGGGCACCGCCCCGGAGGAATGACCCGGTCTTACCGCCACCGGCGGGTTCTTTCCCCCGGTGAGGTTCTTTGCCACCACGCGGTCTTCAGCCCCATGGAGGCCAGGGATGACGCTATCCTGATAGTAACGGGTGTTTTGCCCACACCTCCCACCTCGATGTTCCCGATGCTTACAACCACCGTTTCGAAGGACCTTCTGTGGCACAGGCCCCTGTCGTAACGAAACCGGTTCACCGCGGCGAGGAACATATACAGCAGGGATGCCGGCTGCAGAAGCCAGGCTGCCCAGAGCCAGCGCCCTTCCCGACGGCTTATCTTCTGGTGCATCTCAATCAATCGCATGGCATACTTCCATCAGCTCAAGCAGTTTCATCATTCTTTCCTCGAAGAGCGCTTTCCCCGGCGGCTCAATGGCCCTCTCCCGGCTCTCAAGCAGTTCCTTCACCGCTATGGCTCCCTCTTCCGGTGTACGGAACACCCTGCATACCCCGGCCTTTACCGCACTCTGAACAGCATCACGGAAATGGCCATGCTCAGGCCCCACCATAAGGGGAACACCATGGCTGAGTGGCTCCATAACATTGTGTCCTCCGATGGGGGCCAGGGTTCCCCCAACGAAGGCGATGTCAGCAATGCCATAGAGGGCTGAGAGCACCCCCTTCACATCCACGATGAGACAGCGGGAGCCTTCCGGGGACTCGCTCCAGAGGTCCGGACCGTAGCCCAGTTCCTCACAGGCTGCGACTATCTCCGGGATCCTGCCCTCATGTCTGGGGACCAGGACCGGGGTCAGACCGGTGAGTGAAGCCACCCGAAGGATGGTTTCCTCTTCGCCTTTCCTCGTTGAACCGGCCACCAGTATTCCCCTGGGACCACGGCTTATCATACCCCTCCAGGAGGGATCAGGCAGCGGCGGCGGCACCGCCGCCTTGCCGTCACCGGCGGTAACGGCGTTCACGCCCAGCCGGCGAAAACGGAGGGTGTCTTCTTTCGAACGGGTCAGAACGCATCTGAAGGAGTTCAGTATACCGCTGAAAAGGGGTTTCAAAAGCCTGTATCGCCGGACGCTTCTTTCAGATAGCCTGGCGTTTATCATTGATCCTGGTATTCCCCTTGAGACGGTTTCCTCCAGGAGTACCGGCCAGAACTCGGTCTCGGCAAGGATGAGGGCGGAAGGGCTCAGCCTGTCCAGGAACCTTCTCACCGCACCGGGAAGGTCCAGGGGGGCGAAGGAGCAATCAATCCCTTTCCCCTCCAGATAACTCCTGCCAGCCGGCGTGGAGCATGTAACATGGAAATCCCGGCGGGCTTTCCTGAGGCGGTCCATCACCGGTGAGAGCCCCTTCAGTTCTCCAAGGCTTGCGCCGTGGAGCCAGACCGGTCTTCCTGTATGGATCGGTACAAAGCCCATTCGCTCCCGTCGCTCCGCCACCGGTCTCCTGAGGAGTATGACACCTGCCAGGGGGGTGAGCATTCTTCCCGTGGCCTTCAGGATGGCGACCATGGATGCCGCTCCGGGACTTGCGGCAAGTTCCGCCCTGCCCTGCTGCTGATCTATGGCGGCAGACAGTGTTTCGCTTCCGGTGAAGGAGGGATGAACCGGTCTTCCCTCGGAAATGACAACCTTCGCGAAGGGAAGTGGAACCAGAAAGCTGTCCCAGCTCTTCAGCCTGATCCCGGGGAAGGCAGAGACGCCGTAGGGAACAACGGGAACACCGGAACGGTCCGGCAGCATGGAAACACCCTTCTTGGCCACACCCGGGGGCCCCTTGGGCCCGTCGGGTGTAATTGCCCCGGGAACACCTCCCTTAAGGGAGGAAAGAAGCTGCCTGAAGGCGGTTTCTCCGCCCCGTGACGAGGAACCCCTTGCTGTGAGATATCCCATGTTCTCGCATAGGGACGAAACCAGCGAGCCGTCTCGGCTCCTGCTGATCATTATCCTTATTCCCATGTTCCTGTGGGTGTATATCAGGGGAAGCTGAACGCCGTGCCAGAATGCGTAAAGCACCCGATTGCCCCGTATTCCCCATGAGCGCTGCCTTGTTATACGCCAGGAGCGGCCCAGAAGGCTCAGTACCACCCTTCCAAGGTGCCTGCGGTTTCAGGATCCAAGGCTTCCCCCTGCGAAGCGTATTATCTCCTTTGCGGCATTGCCGGCGGGGTCACCGGTGCCCAGGGCTGTCCGCACCCTTTCAAGGGATCTCCTGGCATTGTTCCAGACGGCGTGGTCCTCAAAGAGGGGGGTCAGTTCCCTAACCATGTTTTCCGATGTAGCCCGGTGCTGTATCAGCTCCGGGGCCACATCTTGACCGGCAACGATGTTTGCCATTCCTATCCTGTCAACTCCGCTCACGAGGATCCTGGCAAGGAGGTAGTTGAGCTTGCCGGTCCTGTAGCACACAACGAAGGGCACTCCATGAAGGGAACTCTCCAGGGTGGCCGTTCCGGAGCAGACCAGGGCCGCCCGGGACTTCTCAAGGACGTCCCCGGTGCCCCGGACAAGTTCCAGCCCCGGTATGTCCCAGGCGCCTTGGTAGGCCTCCCGGGACAGGTGGTCGGACACCGCCAGCATTGCCCTTTTCGCAACTCCCCGGTCCCTGAGGACTTGAAAGGCCTGTATCATCGGTGGAAGAAGCTTCTTTACCTCCTGGGCCCTGCTCCCGGGCAGTAGTCCCAGGGCATCTCCCTTTTCAGTGTTCTCACTTATCCTGTCCTTCAGGGGATGGCCGGTAAAGACAATGTTCACACCCCGGCTGGAGAAGAACTCCTCCTCAAAACTGAACAGGGTCAGCAGCAGGTCGGTGCTGCGCCTGAGCCTTCCCACCCGCCAGCCGCCCCAGGCCCACATCTGTGGGGCGACATAATGAACCACTGGAATACCGGCCTTTCTGAGCCTTTTGCCAAGGCGCATGTTGAAACCTGGGAAATCCACCAGCAGGGCTATGTCCGGTTTTCTTTTTCTGCAGAGATCCAGCAGATCCGCCTCCAGGCGGAGGAACTTTCCAATGGAACGAGCTATCTCACCAAAGCCCATAACGGCGTAGTCGGACATGCTGCGGTAAAGCTCCATTCCTGCTTTTTTCAGCATTGTGCCTCCCATGCCGAAGGCCTCTACCTCCTCCCCGGCCATCCCTTCCAGTCTTGAGAGAACCTCGGCTCCCCTCTGGTCGCCTGAGGGCTCCCCGCTGAGACCATGATCCTCATCGGAGATGTCTGATGCTCTGTTCGGATTTTGCCTGTATGGACTCGGCGGCCCTGAGGGCCTCAAGCCCCTCCTCCCCGGTAACCGAAGGGACTTTCCGGTGCTGACCAGGGACAAAAAGCTGCTCAGTTCCGCGGTGAGGGCATCGTATCCCTTCACCTCAACCGGAACCGGAAGTATTGCACCGTCATTCAGGGTGAGGGCATTTACCCTGCCCTGGCCAAAGTCCACGGATATGTAACCGTGTTTCTGAAAGAAGCGCAGTTTTCTCTTTGGTTCCGAGGATATCCTGCTGGCTGTGAGGTTGGCCACAGCACCGCTTTCGAACTGGATCCTGGCGTTGCAGATGTCCACCGTGTCGGTGAGCACAGGCACACCGGAGGCATGTATGCTGGAGACCCGGGACCTCGCCTTCCAGAGTACAAGGTCGATGTCATGGATCATAAGATCCATCACAACGGATACGTCGGTGCACCTGGGGCTGAAACCAGCCATCCGGTGCCCCTCCATGAAGATCGGTTCCCTGATTATATCCTTCACCGCCGCCATGGCGGGATTGAATCTCTCTATGTGGCCGACGGACAGGGAAACGCCCTTTTCCCGGGAGATCCTGACCATTTCCGTACCCTGTTCCACCGTTGCCGCCAGGGGTTTCTCCACAAGGACGGGAACACCCTTTTCAAGTGCCATCATGGCAACTTCGTAATGGGCGGATGTTGTGCAGGAAACATCAAGGGCGTCGGCCCAGTCAACCAGCTCCTCCAGGGAACCCGCCTGCTTTATTCCCAGTTCCTCGGATACCTTCTTCAGCCTTTCGCTATCCGTATCGTGTATCATGGTCTCGGTGGCAAGACCCTTCATTATCCTTGCATGGTGGTAGCCAAGATGGCCGACTCCGGCAATTCCAGCCTTCATTCATAACTCCTTTTCGATGCTTTCCAGGGCCAGATCCACATTCCGGGGATCCAGGGAAAGATGGGTGACCATTCTCACTGAACCGCCGTCGAGGGCCAGGACCCGAAGCCCGATCCTCTCCAGCATGGACACGGCCCGGTCAGCCCCACCCTCTTCGGTTTCAGGAAAACGATGTTGGTTTCTATCGGATCGGTTCCAGGGGAGAACCTTCCCGTGGCCATCAGGGCCGACGCCAGCTCCCTGGCGTACTCGTGGGTCCTGGAAAGACGGGGCAGGTTGTGGTCCAGGGCATAATGGCATGCGGCTGCGAGTATTCCCGCCTGCCTCATGCCCCCCCCATTCGCTTTCTGTACCACCTTGCCCTGTTAACCATTTCCCTGGTTCCGGCAAGCAGTGAACCCACCGGGGCCCCCAGTGCTTTTGAGAAGCACACGGAGACCATGTCGAAGGGGGCGGCGAGGCTTTCCAGACTTCCCCCGCCGGAGGCTTGTACATGCCAGAGCCTGGCGCCGTCGAGGTAGGTGTGAAGCCCCCGCCTGCCGGCGGCTGTACAGGCCTCCTCGATCCTCTCCAGGGGAACTGCAATACCCCCAGGAGGTTGTGTGTGTTCTCCAGGGCGAGGAGGGTCTTTGGCGCCCTGTGTATGTCTTCCTTCTCGGACAGGGCGCTGTTGATCCGGTCCAGGCCGGGCATACCGGTGGCGTCCTCGTCGATACGGTGCATCTGCAGGGCGCAGTTCAGGGCGAACTGTCCCCCTCGTAGTTGTATACATGGCTCTTTGAACCGCATATCACCTGATCCCCCGGGCTTGTGAGGACCCTGATGCCTATTCCGTTCCCCATGGTGCCCGAGGGCACGAAGAGACCGGCCTCCTTCCCAAGGAGTTCTGCTGTTCTGGCCTCCAATGAGTTGACGGAGGGATCCTCACCGAAAACGTCGTCCCCACCTCGGCCTCGGCTATTGCCCTGCGCATGCCGGGGCAGGGAACGGAGAAGGTGTCGCTTCTAAGGTCGAGGAGATGTGTCATTCTGACTCCCTGTAAAGGCCCTGTTCGCCCCGGTTGACCGCCTCCTCGAGGATGAAGTCAAGGACCTGGGCGGAGTTCTTTCCCGTTGCCAGCCATAGTTTGGGGAACATGCTTATGTCGGTGAAACCGGGAATGGTGTTCACCTCGTTGAGCCATACCCCCCTTCATTCATGAGGAAATCCACCCTTGCAAACCCCCTGCCCCCGATTAGCCTGAAGGCCTTTTCGGCCATCATTCGTATGTTTTCCGAGTGGGAGGCCGGAAGGTCCGCTGGAATGGCGAGTTGCGATTCAGCGCAGTGATACTTGGCGTCGAAGTCGTACCATTCCCTTCCGGGAAGGACCTCTCCCGGAAGAGAGCTTAGAACGGAAGCACCGTTCCCGATCACGCTCACCTCGATCTCCCGGGCGTTCTTCACCGCCTTTTCTATGAGTATCTTCGTGTCGAAGGCTGCGGCCCTTGCCAGTGCTTCAGGGAGGTCACCGGGGGAATCGGCCCTGGTGATGCCAACGCTGGAGCCCAGTCTGGAGGGCTTAACGAAGAGGGGAAAACCCAGTTCGGTAATCTCCTTTTTAAGGCAATCGTAACATGTTGCGGGGTCTTCGTCTATGAAGACCCAGCTTACAACGGGAATGGACGCCCCCGCCGCCAGTGACTTCATGGTGTGCTTTTCCATGGCAACCGCCGAGCCCATTACAGGAACCCCGGCGCAGGGCCACCCCGCGGTGGAGCAGAAACCCTGTATGGTGCCGTCCTCCCCGAAGGTGCCGTGAAGCACGGGAAAAACAGCGTCGAAGGGTATGGCTTCTCCCTCTGCGAAAAGCCCCCATGGAACACCGCCGGTCTTGACGGTTATGTCCCGGGGATCATCCTTCAGCTGCCAGCTGCCGTTCCTTTCTATGATCATTTCGGTAACCGTATGGCCGGCCTCACGGAGCCTGGATGAAACCCAACGGGAAGAAATAATGCTTATCTCCCACTCGGCGGACCTGCCGCCGGCAAGTACAAGGACCCTCATTTGCAACCTCCCTGCAGGTGGTACAGGGCAAATTATAAGCCACCGGGGCATGGAAGGTCTATCTTTGTATATTTCAGGGAGTCATGCATAGCCAATATTCTCACGGAGGTTCACCTTGAAGATCCTTATCACCGGCGGCGCCGGTTTCATCGGTTCCAACATTGCCGACGCCCTGTTCGCCCGGGGCCACCAGGTTCATGTTCTCGACGATCTGTCCACGGGATTCCCTGAGAACATTTCCCCGGGGATCACCCTTCACAAGCTGGACATCAGGTCCGAAGAAGCCGGGAAGCTGGTGGCGGAAGGCGGGTACGACATACTTTGTCACCATGCGGCCCAGATGGATGTCAGACGATCCGTCCGTGAGCCGGAGTTCGATGCCGATGTTAACATAAAGGGAACACTGAACCTCCTGGAAGCCGCGGTTAAGGGGAAGGTCAAGCGGGTGGTATACGCTTCCACCGGAGGCGCCGTTTACGGCGAGCCCCGGTACATCCCGGTAAGGGAGGACCACCCCATAAACCCCATCTGTCACTACGGCATCAGCAAGCATACAGTGGAGCACTACCTCTTTCTGTATCGCTACCTCTACGGCCTGGACTACACGGTTCTTCGCTATCCCAATGTTTACGGACCCAGGCAGAATCCCTACGGGGAAGCCGGTGTTACCGCCATCTTCACAGTGAAGTACCTGAGGGGTGAAGTACCGGTGATCAACGGCGACGGACAGCAGCTTCGGGACTATGTCCACGTCGGGGATATCGCCCGGGCGAACATCGCCGCCATGGACCTGTCCAATAAAGGGGCTTCCGGTGGAATATTCAATATAGGCTGGGGCGAAGGGCGTTCGGTGGAGGAACTCGACAGGATCATAAGGGGTCTCGTGGGAACCACCCTGGAACCGGTTTACGGTCCCCCCTTCCTGAGGAGATCCTCAAGGTGGCCCTGGACCCATCCCTTGGGGAAGCCGTTCTGGGCTGGAAGGCCGAGATACCCTTTGAAAAGGGCCTTTCCGATCTGGTGGAATACCATCGGAGGAAGATGGAAAAGTGAAACTCCCGGTATTCCTCGACCGCGACGGCGTGATAAACGAGAACCGCGGGGACTATGTACGGGATCCTTCCCAGTGGATACCCATTCCCGGTTCCCTTCAGGCGGCGGCAAAACTCCATGAAGCCGGTCACCCCCTTATTGTTATCACCAATCAGTCGGGGATTGGAAGGGGTTATTACAGGGAAACCGATGTGCAGGAGATACACTCGGTGATGGAAGAAGCCTTCCTGGCCGCCGGCGCCGCGGTGGCCGGCTGCTACCACTGTCCCCATCGGCCCGATGAGAAATGCCGGTGCAGAAAACCGGAAACTGGAATGATAAAGAGGGCCCGGTCGGAACTCTCCCTTCCCCCGGGGGATGGATGGTGGGCGATGCCCTGAGCGATATCGAGCTTGGGCGCAGGTGCGGACTCAGAACCGTTCTTGTCCTCACCGGCCGGGGGGTCTCACAGCTGGAACTCATAAGGGACCGGGGAATGGAAGGGCCCGATCATGTCTTGCCTTCACTGGTTTCCGCCGCGGAAATGATCCTCACTCCATAGCGAAGATGGTGACGAGGTCCATGGTGGCCTTTATGCCGTCCTGGTGTGTCCTTTCTATTGCGTGGGAGGCATCCACCCCGGGTCCCACCAGGGCGTGTCTGGCATCCAGACCCATTCTCAGCGCTGCGCCTGCATCGGAACCGTAGAAGGGGAATGTGTCCACCGCGAAGGGTATCTCATTTATCTCCGCAAGGTTGATGAGGTGTTTCGTCAGCTCGTAGTTGTAGGGTCCGGAACTGTCCGCCGCGCATATTGTCACCCTGTGTTCATCGGAGGTCTGGTCGGGGCCGCATACGCCCATGTCCACCGCTAGGAAGTCCGAAACATTATCCGGGAGCCAGCCGGCTGCTCCATGACCCACCTCTTCATGAACGGTGAAGAGGAAATGTATGTTCCTCTGGGGCTTCACCTTCTGGCGTATGAGATTCTCAGCAACACCCACCAGGACCGTTACACCGGCCTTGTCGTCGATGTGCCGGCTTTTTACGTATCCCGTATCCAGATACTGAGCCCTGGGGCTGAAGTGGATGTAGTTCCCGACACTTATGCCCAGGTCCTTCACGTCTTCCAGGGAGCGGACATCCTGGTCCAGCCTTACATACATTTCGCCGTGGGTCCTCTTTGCCTCGCACTTATCCCTTCCGAAGGCATGAACCGAGGTTTTCGAGAAGAGGATGGTTCCGGGTATCATGTTGCCCTGGAAGGTTTCCACAAGGCAGTACTCCCCCTCGATGCTGCCCGGTGTGAAACCGCCTACGCACCTGTACCTGAGGGTTCCTCCGGGATCCACCTTCGAGACCACGGCGCCAAGTGTGTCGATGTGGGCGCTTATCACCGCTGAATCGGTTGTGGTACCCTCGAGGGTGGCCAGAATGGAACCCTTGTTGGTCTGTTTTACTTCCAGCCCCAGTGCCTCCAGCCTGGACCTGACGATCTCCACCGCAAGGAAGGTGTTGCCGGAGACGCTTCTGGTCCTGAGAAGCTGCATGAAGAATTCCATCGTGTTCTGCATTGTTATCCTTTCCCCTGTTTCTCCGATTATATTCACCACCGCTATGGCAAGAAAAGGAAAGTTCAGGCAGCTTCTCCCGGTAATGCTTCCGATACTCCTTCCGGTGGCCCTTCTAATGGCCTACCTGGTCAGGGAAAGTCTCGGTCAGCTCAATGATCCGGTGCAGATACTGGCATCCATCGATCCATCCGGGGACGGCACCGCCTACCTCTCCACCATTCTCCCCGATGGCGCCCAGGCAATATGGACATGCTCCTCGGGCAGGTTCACCGACTCCGACAGCACAGTTGCATGGGGAAGAAGTGTAACCTGGCGGGCAACACCGGGATACATCGACAGCGTTACCGTTGTTGTAACCACACCCACCGCAACCGATTCCGTTCGTTTCCTTCCGGTGATACTGGAGGTGACCCCCACCATTACAGTTTCAAGCGCCTACCATCTGGCCATTCTCGAGCGCTCGAGATCGCTCTCGCTTCCCGCCGGGTTTATTCCATAACCGTGGAAGACGACGCCTTACGGGATATGACGGCCTCACTGTGCTCATAGGCCACTTCCCCGGCGGTGTAAGGGACGCCTGGATACTTTTCCCCGGGGATTCCATGTCCATTGACCTTCCCCTGGGGGCCGAGTTCGAAGCCGTGGCCCTCGACAACCTGAACAATGCCCTGGACAACTCCGGTTCCATATTCATAAGGTTCCTGCAGGAGGACGACGGCTCCCCCGCCGGTGAGACCGCACCCCGGGCAGACACTACCTCGGTTCCGGTGGTTGAGCCCGATTCGATCCCCGTGATCCCCGATGTGTACGGGATCCCGGAGGATTCCCTTCTGGAAGACACCCTTTCCCCTCCCTTGCCGGACACCACGGAAGTTATCTGAACCTTCTGTGAAAACCGTTCCACTGCGCCGTTACCCTTAGAAGGATCACCCCGGCGGCCCAGATGGGCCATAGGGTTCCCCCGGGAAGATCAAGGGGCCGGTGGGCCATGAACTCAAGGATTCCCTGCCAGGCGGAGGCCAGTGCCACCAGAACCGGCAGGATGAAGACAAGTCCCGAGGCTGCCGCCGCGCCGATTATCATTATGGATATCATGAAGGGCAGGGAGATCACAGTGGCCGTGGGACCCAGCCAGGCCACCCCGCCGTAGATTGAGCCTATAAGGGGAGCCATGGCAACTGTTACGGTGACCCCGGCGTGAAGGGGTGACAGCATGAACCCCAGGGGCCCCGAAAATTCTTGCCCAGGAGAATGAGGGAAAGCACAGCGCCGTAGGACATCTGGGCACCCCTGTCGTGAAGGGTTTCAGGAAGAAGCAGAAGGGACAGCCCCAGTGCCGCCCACCACACGGTGAGGAGATGGACCCCTCCCCCCCGTGCCCTCAGGTGGAAGATAACAGCGGAGGACATTATTCCGGCCCTGACCGTGGAGGGCCTGCAGCCTGAGAGAAGAACGAAGGCGGCTATTCCCGCAACCGCCAGGCCGGCGGACAGGGGGCGTTTGCCCAGGAACCTGCCTGAAAGCCACATCAGTACAGCTGCAACAAGGGCTGTGTGCAGGCCTGAAAGGGCCAGCAGATGGGAAGTGCCGGAGCCTTTGAACGCCGCGGAGGTTTCATGGGGTATCAGCCCCGAAGCCCCATAAGCAGCCCGCCGGTGAGCCCCCTGGCCCCTTCGTGGGGAATATTGGACACAAGGAGGTCCCTGAACCGGCGCCTGAGGGTTGCCACAGGTGTTCTTGAGGGCTTGATGCGGATGGCGAAGGGGGTTATGAACCGACCCCTTCGGTTTCCCAGCACAAGGAGTGAATCCCCCTGAGGGCCCCGCTGGAAATGTCTTCGGATGAAACCCAGAGGGAGCCGTCCGCCGTGGAGACCACAGCCCCACCGGCGGTGACCGTTTCCACCTGCCCCCTCCAAAGGCCGTGGCTGAAGGAACCGTCGGGCACGGGCTCCCGAAACAGGCAGAATGCCCCGGCAAGGCCGGCAAAAAGAAGGAGCAGAATACCTGGTTTGAGTTCCATTCTTATATTTACCGCCGGAACGGGCGTTTTTTAAAGGGGGATAGTGAAAAGGGCAATACTTGACATACCCGGGGGGGTTCCCGCTGTGTTCATCCTTCGAAGGAACAGGTTCCTGCTCACCGCGGAGCTGGCCGACGGGACCCGGGCGGATGTGCACGTTCCGGACCCGGGCAGGCTTCGGGAACTCCTCTACCCCGGGAACCGCATACTGATCCTTCCAGCGCCGGCGTCGGCTGTCAGGAGGACCAGGTGGTCACTGCTGGGAGCCCTTGATCCAACGGGGTGGATACTTGTGAACACCGGTTTCCACCGAAGGATATCGGAAAAGCTGTTCACCGGCCCCCTCTCTCCCTTCGGCAGGACCGCCGCCATCCGGGCAGAGGTGGTGTCCCCCTCCGGAGGAAGCCGGTTCGATTTCCTCATTAACGGAAGTCTGTGGGTGGAGGTGAAGGGGTGCACACTGAAAAGGGGCAAGCTGGCCATGTTCCCCGATGCCCCCACCACAAGGGGAAGGAAACACGTTGAGGAACTGGCCGGAATGGCACTTTCAGGCCTGGAAACCGCCGTGGTCTTCCTGGTGTTCGTAAGGGGGGTTGAGTGTTTTACAGGGAACAGGGATACCGATCCCCTGTTTGCCCGTTCCCTTGAAAAGGCCGCCGCGGCTGGGGTGTCGGTAAAATGCCTTCAGCTGTCCTTTGACGGCAGGAGGGTGGATTACACCGGAGAACTGCCCTTCAGTCCCGGTCGAGAACCCTTATGTCCGAAATGAAATCCTTAAGGACGAAGGCCCTGATGGTGTTGGACATCTCATCCAGGGGGTATATGAAGAACCCGAGGTCGTCGGGGCTCAGGACCTCTACCCTGCCGTAGAACCTCTCGCCGTCCTGGAACTTCACCATGACCTTTTTTCCATAGCCGCTGATGTCGTGGAATGTGTGGAGGGTCTTGTGAAGGAAATTCCCCTCGAATGACTTTACGAAGAAAACCGCTTTGAGATCCTTCAGCTCGATCTGCTGATTGATCCTCAGGTCGTCCTGTTCCGTTGAAAGAAGGATGAGGGCTTGTCCTTTGAAAAATCCGCGGTGTAGCCCTTGATGACCTCTCCCTTTACAGTATGAGCCACGACCTTGTTCATATCAACCCCCCGCAGCTGGCTTCCAGGGTTTTATCTAGCGACTGGTACACCCGGTGTCAATGGATTGACCCCGGAGTACGCCGGCAATAGAATTACCCAATGTTCACCGAAAAATTCCCTCTGTTCATACTGGATTCCCTTAGAAGCGCCTTCAACGTGGGGTCCATCTTCCGTACCGCCGAAGCCATATCACCATGCGGGGTGATCCTGTGCGGCATAACCGCCAGGCCAGGTGGAAGAAAGGTGGGCAGAACCTCACGGGGCACCCATTCCATGGTTCCGTGGAGGTGGTTCGAAGACAGCCTTTCCGCTGTGAAGCTGGCCTCGGAAAACCGCATGATAGTCTCCGTGGAGAACCATCCCGATGCGGTTCCCCTGCACCTGGCCGGGTTTCCCCGGAACTCCGCATTCATACTGGGGAACGAGGCGGAGGGGGTTTCAGAAGGGGTACTTAAAATGAGCGATATGAAGGTGGTGGTACCCCAGAGCGGTGAGAGAACAAGCATAAACGTGTCCAGCACCGCAGCGGTGATCGCCTGGGAGATACAGCGGCGAAGGCTTGCCGACCCTACCTGATGTAACCCAGGTTCCTCAGTTCCCTGCTTGCTGCCTCGCCTATGTCCACCACCGGCGCCGGGGCCAGTGGCGGAGTGGCCCGGTAGTATTCCGCCGCTTCAACAAGGCTGTTCGAAGGCTGAACCGGGTGTATCTCCCCGGGGTCGTTCTCCAGATCGAAGGCCTCAAGGGAATCGGTGTTCAGCGTCCATATTACCTTACTGCCGCCGGACACCACTGAAACCAGATCGGTCTCTCCCCAGAGCACACCGCTGGCGGGTATGTTCCTCGGGGTGTCCATTTCCGATGAAAGACAGCGGGAAGGGTCTGAAACCGGGAAATCGATCCCGGCGGCGGTGGCGATGGTGGGGGCGATATCCAGCTGGGCAACCGGCTGGCTGATGACCCTTCCGCCGGTGAAGCCCGGCCCGGAGATGATCAGGGGAAGATGGGTAATCTCCTGGTAGAGTGTCCTGCCATGCTCGATACCCCCGTGTTCCAGGAACTCCTCGCCATGGTCACCAACGATAATGATCAGTGTGTTTTCCCCCAGGCCCCTGTTACGAAGTTCTTCCATGAGCCTTCCGATCTCCCTGTCGGTATAAGCTATTTCGCCGTCATACAGGGCGATGAGGTTGGCTATATCTTCACTGGAAGGAACCGTTTCGCCTGAGTTGACCCGCATCATCTGTGCAGCGTCGGCTCCCCAGGTGTCGCCGTAATCCCCGGTATAGGATGTATCCCGGTACATGGAGTGGTATGGCTCGGGGGGATCGTAGGGGATGTGTGGATCGTAGAAGTGGACCGCGGCGAAAATGGTCCGTCGCCCCGGGTCTCATCCAGCCAGCCGAGGAGGTCGTCCACGGTCTCACCGGCGTTCCTGAGGCTGCTGTTGCTCTTGAAGCCCTGGCAATCGAAGTGCTGGAAACCCCGGTGAAAGCCGAAATCCTCGTTCATGAAGAGAACGTTGAAGAAAGCACCGGTCCTGTAACCGCTCCGGTGGAAGGCCAGGGGAAGCCAGGGTACTTCAGGGGAAATCCCGTGGAAAATGCCCCCGGTCCTGCCGGCGCCGTGCTCCACCGGAGTCACCCCGGAAAGGATGGTGGTCATGGCGGGAAGGGTCCAGGAAGCCTGCCCCTGGCACCTGAGGGCAAGGGTTCCCCCCGCCGCCAGGCTGTCGATGAAGGGTGTGGTCTGCCGGTGGTAGCCGTAGGAGCTGAAGTGGTCGGCCCTCACCGTGTCCATGAGAATGAGCAGAACATTGATGCCATCCGCCTTTTTCCCTCCGCAGGAGGGCAGGAGGGCGAGGAGCAGGATGATAAAAGACCTTTTCAGCGTTGTTTTCATATCCATCTCAGTGACCGGCCGCCAGCCAGTTCTTCCCCATTCCGGTCTCAACCGTGAGGGGAACGCTGAGCTCCATGGCCGCCTCCATTTCGTTTTGAGAATTCCTTCCCCGGCATCACTCTGTTCACCGGGACAAGTGAGAACCAGTTCATCGTGTACCTGGAGCACCAGGGAAGCTTCGGGAAGATCCCGCTGAAGCCTTTGGGATACCCTTATCATGGCCAGTTTGATTATGTCCGCCGCTGAGCCCTGAACCTTTGAGTTCACCGCCGCCCGTTCCATCTGTTTCCTTGTGTTACCCTTCGCTCCGGCGATCTCGCCGAAGGGGCGCTTCCTTCCCAGTATGGTCCTTACCTCTCCGCCTTCCACCGCCGCTTCAACTGTTCTTTTGTAGAACTCCCTTACCTCGGGATATGTCTCGTAGTAGCGGCTGATTATTCCCGCGGCCTCCCCCCTTGAAATGGAGAGCCTCTGGGAAAGGCCGTAGGCGCTTATTCCATAGACTATTGAGAAGTTCACCTCCTTGGCCTTTCGTCGGTGCTCCGGTGAACTGTCCCCGAAGACCGCAATCGCCGTGCGGGAGTGAATGTCAGCCCTTTCCCGGTAGGCATCCTGAAGAACACCCGGGCCGGCGAAGTGGGCAAGGAGCCTGAGCTCTATCTGGGAGTAATCGGCGCTTATGAACACATGGCCGTCCACAGGCGGAATGAAACACCTTCTTATCTCCCTTCCCCTCTTCGTTCGTATTGGAATGTTCTGCATGTTCGGGTTGCTGGAGCTTAACCTCCCGGTGGCGGTGACCGCCTGGTTGAAGCTGGTGTGGATAAGGCCGGTTTCCCGGTGGACATAGTCGGGAAGCTTCTGGACATATGTGTTCTGGAGCTTTGAAGCTCCCTGAACTCTATAAGTGTTTCAACGAAGGGATGCTGCCCCGGAGGCCTCCAGAACGGTAATGCCCGTGGACCTGGCCCCTTTTGATGTCTTCCTGACCGGATCCAGCCCGAGTGTATCGAAAAGCACCGAGGCTACCTGTTTGGGGCTGGCAAGGTTAATGGACCTTCCCGTCTGCTCTGCGGCGGTTTCCATCAGGCTGAATATCTCTTTGCTTATCTGGTCGCCTCCTGGCGGAGGCGTTCCTGTCCAGCCCTATGCCGGTGTGCTCCATCCGGGTAAGGACGGCGCTCAGGGGAAGCTCCACTCCGGTGTAGACCTCCAGGAGCTCCCGGTCAGTGGACAGCTCCCCGTGGAGCTTCCTGGAAAGGGCCAGGGTACTGGTGGAATCGGCGCAGCAGTAACCGGCGGTCTCGGTGTCCGGGACGTTCTCCAGGGAACCGCTTCCCCGGGACACCTCGTCGAAGGTGGTGAGGTCCTGTTCAGCCATAGGGGAACGAGCTTCTTAAGGGAGTGTTCACCGGCTTCGGGCCTCAGCAGGTAGTCTGCCAGATAGGGATCACCGGCGGGGGGCGGAAGGATAACTCCATACCTTGCAAGTACCCCGGCATCGTATTTGGCGTTCTGGGCGATGAAGCCCCTTCCTCGGACAGTGTTGCCCAGGAAACTGAGCATTTCACTCCGGTGTTCGCTTTTCCTGTAGTTGAAATACCAGGCCTCCCCGGTCTCAGAGGCAATGGAAAACCCTATAAGCTCCGCCCTGGAGGGGTTCCTGGAAGTGGTTTCAGTGTCAATGGAAACAGGGCCGTCCCCGGGAAGGCTGAAACCCGAGGGGTCCTCAACAATGTGAACGGCGCATTCCCAGGGTTTCATTGAAGATCCGTCCACCGCGGCTCCCAGGTTCACGCCTACGGCCTCGGCTACCTTGCCAGGGAAAGCCTTTCAAGTATTGGGAGAAGGGCTTCCCTGTCCGGTTCTCCGCTGGAAAGGTCAGTGTTCAGTTCCACAGGCAGCGGTCTGTCCAGCCGGGTGAGGCTGAGACTCAGCCGTACCATATCCTCGGATTCCTCCAGCTTCCGTCTCAGGGATCCCGAAGCGACCAGGGATATCCTGGAATAGATGTCCTCGATGGAATCGAAGTCCTGCAGAAGCTTCGCGGCACCCTTTGCCCCCACCCCCTTCGCCCCGGGAATGTTGTCCGAGGAGTCCCCCATCAGGGCCAGAAGATCCGCCACCTTTTCAGCGGGGACACCCATTATGTCCTCCACTTCCCCCTTTGAACCAGTGTCGAGTCGCCGCCGTATCTCCCCGGGCGAAGGACTGATACATTGTCGGAAACCAGCTGAAGGAGGTCTTTGTCCGGTGACACGATCAGAACGGGAACATCGGATTTCCGGGCAAGGGCGGCTATGATGTCATCGGCCTCGAGTCCCGGCTGCTCTATGTATGGAATACCCATGAGGGGTATTATCTCCCTTGCCAGTCTTGTCTGCTCCCTGAGGTCCTCGGGGGTTTCCGGCCTGTTGGCCTTGTATTCGGTGTAGATGTCCCTCCGGAAGGTTGGTGCCGGGGCATCTCCAACTGCGGCGATAATGGCGCCGGGGTTTTCCCCGGCAACCCTTACAAGTTCCGCAAGGAGATGGCTGAGGCCGCTGGTTACGGTGCCGTCACTGCCCCTCAGCGGTCTTCTTATCATGGCGTAGTGTCCCCGGTACAGGATTCCGAGGGTATCTATGAGAATCAGTTTTTCAGCCACCGTGAGTGTCCTTTCCCCGGGCTCTTCCCGGGTAATATAAGCCTTCTTGACAGTTCCGCGCCCCGGGGAGTATTCTCAGGCCACCATGAGCAGAAGAAGAATTCCAATGAGACGGCTGCGCCACGCACTGGCGGAACCGGCGGTTAAGCTCGTCATCATCTCTTGCGCCCTGACGCCAAGACCGCTTCTGAAGGTCTGGGCATGGTTAATCGGGCACTTGCTTCCCATTCTTCCCCTGCCCTCCAACAGGATCATTGCAAGGCACCGGGGCACCATCATGGCCGACAGGGGCATAAATGTCAGCGCAGCCCGGGTATACTCATCCCTTCTTTTGAGTTTTTTCGATTTTTTTCACCTCTCCCGGCGAAGCGATGAAGCTTCATGAAAATAGTCCGTGTAAAGGGGGCTGAAAACCTCCGGAGAGCACTTGAACATCAGAAGGGTGTCATAGCCGTTACCGCGCATTTCAGTGCCTGGGAGCTCATCCCCAGGGCGGTGAAGCTCCTCGGCCATGAAACGGCGGTGGTGGGCCGATCCCTTACGCATCCCGGGGCGTCGGCGGTGCTTGAGAAACTCAGGGCTGCCCCGGGCATAACGGTTGTGGACAGGGACAGCGGCGTGGGACCAATAGTAAGGCTCTTCAGAAAGAACGCCGCTGTGGGGATACTGATGGATCAGAACACCTCCAGGGTGCAAAGCAGAACCGTGGATTTCATGGGGTTGCCCGCCAGGACCCCCGTGGCGCCTGCAACCCTTGCCAGAAGGCTTGGAGTTCCTGTTGTTCTTCTTCACATTCAGCGGCTTGAAGACTCAGGATACCTTCTTGAGATAGAAGAACCCCTCTACTTCACAGAGGATGATCCCGACGGAGAGATACTGAGCACCCTGAACCGAAGGATCGCGGATTGGATAATGAAGGCGCCTGAACAGTGGGTGTGGTTCCATGACAGGTGGAAAGGCAGTCCCTGACCGTTAACCCCGAAGCTTCAGCCTGATGTACCTGATGGAATCCTTCAGGAACACGATCACATTGTGCCAGAGCAGCAGGGCAAGGGGTTGCTGTCCGATCCTTTCGTGGAGGGCCGCGATCTCGCCAGCCTGGCGCTCCCCGGCTCTGCCGTCGGGCTTGTGGAAGGTCTCCTCAAGAAGCTGTTGTCTTATACCCCGGTAACTGTCCTCTGCAAGGTTCTTTTCAATTGAAGCAACAATATCTTCCTCGCTGTAGAGCACATCCCCCGCCCGCCAGGCGTAGGTGTTGGACATCGGATCAGATGATGGACGGTAGTTATCAGGGGAGGGGTTGGCGAATATGATGGGCCTCCCTGTGTGCATCCACTCGTAACACACAGCTGAGATATCTGAGATCATGATGTCGGCCTGATTCATGTATTCCGCGATGCTTGAATCCCATACCACCTTTACGCTGTCCTGTACCCCTGCCTCTTCAATGCACCGGTCTATCTTCTCATAGATTGATGTTTCATTTGGATTGATCCGTGAATGGTACTTGATGATGAGGTTCCATCTTGTCCCCACGGCACGGACCAGCCTTTCTCCCCAGAGTGGCAGGGAGCTTTCTCCATGGGGCGAGAACACCAGCTTGCTTCCGGAGTTCTGTGAGATCCATGTGGGAGCATAGAGTATCACCGGTTTCCCGTTATCAAAGAGGGGTTTTTCAGTCAGCTCCCCCTTTACCAGCCTGTCGAACTTCGGGTACCCACCAGCTTCAGTCTGCTCCTGTCCTTGAGATCGTAGGCGGAGGTTATCTTCCTGTAGTGTTTCATCCCCGGAAGCAGAAGAAGGTCATAGAGAAGGACACGATCTCCAGTAAGGAGATAGTCCTTGTCTGAGGAGCCGTGAAAGACCTGTACCGAGTATCCCCAGAAGATGTATTGAAAACCGGTATATACCACTATCCTTATCCTGTTCCTGTACATGAACAGCCTGGCTTCAGAGGAATTTCTCACCAGGATCAGATCTTCCTCGGGAAGAAGTTTTCCCTGTGTCAGGTACTGGTATATTCCCGGGTTTTCGTAATTACGAACCCGCCAAGCCTTGAGTACAGGGACCTTATGTGTTCCCAGTGCTGGGGATCCGTTCTCAGCCAGTATGCGATTTGAAAGGGGTTTCTCATATCAGCTCTTTTTTTCCGGTTGAAGAATGCCGTCGATTACCATCTTTACCCTGTAGGATGCTTCGCCATCCAGCCCGGTGAAGAAATAATTCCTGTATTCATCCAGTTTGAGTTTCATCTCCCTGCCGGGATAAAGTGCACTCTCCACGGCCTTTTGCAGCTGTTCAGGGTGATGGATGTGTGGAAAGGCGCCCTTCAGCCACTCCGCGGGTTCTATGGACAGAACCGGCATTCCGTCTGAATGAAGGAGATTCTGTTCAGGCAGTTCGTATATGATCCCATGCCTTCCCAGTGCCAGGAATTCGTTGACCACGCTGGATGTGTCGCTTATCAGCGTGTCGGCTATGTCCAGATAGGGATAGACGTCGTACTCCTCCTTCGGGACCAGGAAGAAACCGGAACGGGTTGCCGCCAGCTTCTGGTAGAGCCGGTGCTGGGAACGGGGGCGTACTTCCCCCCCAGGAGTAGGGATGGAGCTTGACCACGAGGTTGTAGTTCTCTATGAGCTCCGTTATCCTGTCCCCTATGCAGCCGATGCAGCTGGGTTTGTAGGATGGAGCGAAGAGAACGGTTTTCCTTTCGGGATGAAGACCCAGCCTCTCCTTCAGTCCCCGGCGGTCAAAACTGCCCCGGCGAAAGAATGGATCCAGCTTCGGCAGACCGGTTATGTGGAAATCGGCCCTGTCCCCGTATCCGAGGCTTTTTATGTAATCGTACCAGTAACGGCCCTCCAGGAAAACATGGTAGCGTGTCTTCCGCTGCCTCACGATGTTGCGTATCCTCAGTGTCTTTATTCCCACGCCGTGGTCCAGGTGAAAGAGCGGTACATCTCCGTATCTTTCCGGGTTCTTAAGTGCGTCGCCGCATACAACGCCGTCGAAACCCCGGGTTTCACCGGTAACGGAGAACCCCGCGTCCTCGAGGTCCTTTTCTATCCTTTTTCTGTTGGATACCAGGAAGATGCCCAGATACCTGTGCTGGTCGCTTCCCACCCGAACACTCAGTTCGTATGACGGATCCTCCGCCATGGCCTTGTAGAGCGGAAGCAGCGAGTTGAGGTAGTATTCCTTCTTCAGGTCAAAGAGTATTTTTTCACCTGATCCCCTGAGGATGTCCGCGAAGTGGATCACCCTGAGCATGAAGCTGTTGTGGAGGTTGAACTCCCCGGGCTGAAAAATGAAATCCCCGTCCTTTTCAATGTATCTGCCCGGTTCTCCGTGCACATACATCAGGTTCTCCGTTGACTGGCCGAATATGGACTGCAGCTCGTTCACCAGATATCTGCCGTCCTCGGTCTCGAATATATCGATTGCCATGGAGTTGAATCCGCCGGTGTCGCAGATATCCTTTGTAAGCCGCAGAAGCTCCGCTGGAGGTGCTCCCCACCCCTTGCGAAGGGTTCCGCTGGAAAGGCCTTCCCTGCCCGGGAGCTTCCGGTGGCCGAAGTAGGAGCCGCCGATCCTGACCATTCGCCACTCCCACCTGATCCCCTCGAATTTCTGAAGGAGCATCACATGTCTCTCCCTCACCCCCGGCGCCGGTACACGGAGTAACTTTCCTGACCTGACCGGTGTATAGCCCCGTGTAAGGGAGGGGGTAGGGAAAATTCCGAAGATCTTCCTCCCCACCCTTTTCACCTGGGATGCGGTCTTGAGCACCCTGACACCGGTGGACTTCGCCCCGATGTTGGTCTTGTATATCAGGGGAAAGTCCCTGAAGTCTCCAAGGAACCGGCTCAGGTCCCTTTTCCTGTAGAAAACGTAGGTTTCCGGATGGGGAAAGCCATGGGCCTCGAGCCAGTACTGGGCGAGCCTCTTGTTCTCGTAGATAAGCAGTTCCTCGTAGGAGGGGTAGACTGGCTTCCCCATATGACGGTCCAATATGAAGAGTCTTTCGTCGAACATGGCCTTTCGTTCCTGAACCCTCGACGGAGGTCTGCACAGGAAACCGCTGCAGCCGCTGTTCCTTATCCTGTCCATCCAGTCCGGTGCGGCGAAGTCGATTATCTCATAGTCGAAATCAAGGTATTCGCATGAATCGGCATAGTACCTGTACTCACCGCAGAAGCCCTTGAGTATCCCGAACTTTATATCCGTCAACGCCTTCCTCCCATGAAGTCGTGTATGGCCATTGCCGCCCTTTTCGATGAAGGTGTGTCCGTCAGGTTGAAGTATTCGGGGATCCGCCTTCGCTGGAGCTCCAGATAGCCCTCCATGGAACCGGTCAAGGAAAGGGCCTTCCTGAACTCAGCCATGTCGCCGGCCACTGGACCGTACTCCCAGAACCTGTAGTCGGGGTCGTTCCTCCAGCAAACTCCATGGGGGTTGAGAAAGATGCAGGGCCTGGGCTTCATGGCTATGAACTCGTAGACCATGCTGCTCACATCCCCGATGTAGATGTCCGCCTGCCTCAGGTAGGTTCCGTCGGTTCCTTTTATGCTGCCGTAGTCTATCAATATGTTGTCATGGTCCTTCGCCGGTGAATGGATCCGGTATCCATGGTGGACACGCCAGTGCTTCACCAGCATGTGGGGGGCGAAGATGAGGTTGAAGCTAGTATTCCCGGCAAAATGGGAAATGATCTCCCCGGCAAGATCCCTGTAGGAACCAAGTGAGGGATCCCAGTGGGGGCAGTAGAGAACCGTTGGCCTTGTGTTGCTGAATGGCCTTTCCGCATCTCCGGATGTTATGTCGAACTTGGGCCAGCCTACGATCCTGGTCCTCCCGGGGTCCACTATGCCCTCCTCCGCCAGCCTTTTTCTGTGGTAGGCCCCGGGAAGCAGCATGAGGTCCATCTTCCCAAGTGAGGCCTCAAAGCCGTACTTCCTGTCTCCGCAGCCGTGATACTGGAAGATTATTTTCGGCCCTGTGATACCGTGTCTCCTGAAGACCCCCGGGGTTCCGTGGGATGTGGTAACCACCCCGTCGGCATTGCGAAGAAGCCTGGAAGACCTCCTGACGATGGCGTTCACAGAGGGATAGAGTTTGCCCTTGATGTTCATGTATCTGTATCTCAGAGGGGGTTTCGCCTGGACTATCTCAGTGGCGGTTCCAGGGCAGCTGTTCCTTATTCCTTCCAGCACCTCAGTGTGCTCATCGTTGCAGGAAAGGCAGACCACCCCGTCCTGGATCCGCCCCAGCTCCATTGCGGTCATGGCGGTGTGAAAGAGCTGATGAAGGCCGTTGATGAAAAGGAAGACGATCTTCATCTCATGTAGCCCTTCCGGAACCGGCTGTGGTAGAGTATCTGCATCTTTCTGAACAGGTTGAGGGGTTTCCGCCGGTTACCCGGGGGACTCCCGGGTCGATGGAGGACAGAAGGTCGAGTATGGTTCGGGAAATGGAGCCGTCGATGGTGGGGTTTACCCTGCTGATGTGCTTCCTTCTCTGTCGGGCAAACTCTTCGGGCTGTTTCAGCGACCTGTCTATGGCCCCTCTGAGCTCATTCGGGGAGGCCAGGTCAATGCCCTTGTCCATATTGTCCAGAGTGCGCAGGGTTACCACCGGTTTGTCCAGCGCCATGAACTCGTATATCACCGAGGAGGTGTCGGAAACCAGGACATCGGCAAGATGAAGCAGAGGGGTGATATCGTAGTGGTCCACCAGCCGGACATTGTGTTCCGCAAGCTTTTCCAGCAGTCCTCGTTTCATGAACTCGTGGGGTTTGCAGAACCACACCTCACCGGGTTTCATCACGGATGGAAGTGCCGGTATGATCTCACCGGCGGACTCCATGGACCTGCTGTGGGTAGGGGCATACAGGATAACGTTCTCCCCGGGGGAAACACCCATCCTTTCCCGAAGTCCAGATGCATCATAGTTCACTATGTGGTCCATCTTCGGCCATCCGGTCTCGAACACAGCGAAATAGCCGTGTTTGCGCCGAAGAGCCTCGTACCTCTTCGTCACCGCCGGTCCCGAGGTGAGATAGATGTCAAAGAAATGTCTTATCCTGTAGTGTGATGGTTTCTCCACCCCGATTCCGTGGAAAGCTCCACCTTCAGCCCCGGGAGCCGCCAGTCGACGAAGTTGCCCGGGCACAGCACGAAATCCGGCTTGAAGGCCGAGGCTTCACCGAGGCTATCCACCACTCCGGGAGGATCAGGTCCTTCAGCCAGTGCCCGTCGGACCTTTTCACTGGCCAGGACGGCATGGGGTATCTTCCGCCTCCCTGCCTCCCTGAAAAGGGGAAGGACCACGGGAATGGAATAGAGCTTCGAAAGGTAGAAGAGAAGCCTCATTCCCTATCGACTTCCCTTCTGGACGATGTCTTTATTGCAGTGGTGGATATGCACCTGGTCCGGGGAAGGTACACAACCTCGCAGAACTCATTCAGGAAGTCGAACTCGCCTGCCCAGTCCTCCCCTATCACGAAACGTCGATCATGTGCTTCTTCACATCTGATATTTTCTGCTGCCAGCTTTCCTCGGGAATGACCATGTCCACATACCTTATTGCCTCCACGATCCTGGCCCGGTGCTCATAGGGATAGACGCACTGCTTGTGCTTGCCGGCGTTGAAGCTGTCGGTGGAGACCGCCACTGTGAGATGGTCACCCAGTTCCCTTGCCCTCTTCAGTATGTTCAGGTGCCCTATGTGAAACAGATCGAATGTTCCATATGTGATAACTTTTCTCATATCCCTCACCTTCACCAGCCCCGGCGGATCAGCGATGCCCACTGTTCAAGGAACTGGGTTTCTCCCCTGGCCGGGTTGCCCTTCCATCCGGTAAAGTCGCCCTTACGGTCAAGGGCTATAACCGGAACCCCGAGGGCCACAGCATGGATCCAGAGATCCCTTTCCGTGGTAACCACCGCCGATGCCCCGGCTACTATGGCCGCCTGCATCACGGTATCGGTATCAGGGGGTATTCCGGGGTTCCTGCCGTCGGTGATAACTATCTTCAGGGGTATTTCGGCCCTTCTCCGTTCGAGGATGGCGGCGGCCCCTCGGTGGCCAGGATGTAGGGAAGGGTCCTGTGTGAAACGGGAGAAAGGATAGCAGAAGCCTCTCTGAAAGGATGGCCGGGGTTTCGGGGATCCACTCCGGTACCTGTTTCAGGTCGAGGACGGACATCATCGAGGAGATGGAGCCGGGAAAGAGGACCTCCCCGGTCTTTACCTGGAGGTTCACCGAGGGGTGGTGGACGGCGGAGACGCAGGCGGAGGGTTCCGTTCTCTCCACGAACCGCAGAAGATGATCCCCAGGTTCAGCGGCGAACACCAGGATGCCACCGGGAACTTCCGGTTCAGGAGAGCCGGGATCCCCTTCGTAAACATGTATCTCGGGCTTCCAGGGAAGGAAACCGGCGATGCCGGCATGATCACAGTGGGCGATGAAATGAACACGGGACTCCCCGTAGGATTCCTGAAGGCCCTTGCCAGATATACCGCAGACCATATTCCCGAAACCCCCGGAGGAGCGAACACCCCCACCGCTTCCGGGTTCATTATGTCCCGGGGAAAGGTGAACTCGTTCCAGCTGGCGTCAACCCGGGCCCTTATCCTGCCCTTGAACAGTTTTCTGAATAATCTCACTGCTCGAATCCCTCCATGAGGGCACCGGACAGGCTATCCGCCGCGGCGCCGGTTCCCCTTGTTTCTGATAGTACTGCGTATGCCCGGCTGTATCTCCCATTGCTGTGCAGGCACAGTCCGTGCATCACCTCCGCGATGGGGTCGCCCTGGAAGTGGAAAACCAGAAGCTCGGACAGGGCCAGGGCTTCTTCATATCTGCCGGCGTTCAGATAGGCTGAACAAAGATCGATGGCGCTGTAGAACTTCCTTCTTGCGGTGGACGCCGAGGCAATGGAGCGAATGAGCTCTTCAACCGCCGTATCGCCGTCCTCCCTGAAAAGGGCCGCCAGTCCCGCCGCCCTGTGATTCAGCCAGGGGTCCGCTGAATCGATCATGTCCAGCTCACCGGCGGCATACACCGAAAGCCCGGCGCTCCAGGCTATCCTTGCCCTCCAGAACTTAACCAGCTCGGTATCGGGACATACGGTTTCCAGCTCCTGAACAAGTATCCAGGCCCTCTGGCCGTGGCCGGCATAAATGGCCTCCTCCAGGAGACGACCCATTACTCGTGTCTGGCCGCTGATGTCATCCTTCTCCTGCCAGGCGGCTCCGGCCTGGGGAAGCAGACCCCGGTTCTCAAGCTCAAGGGCTGAGGAGCCGGCAAGCAGGAAAATCAGGAGCGCCGTCATTTCATGTACCTCTGTATCAGTCTTCTGGAAAGCCTGAAGTAGCTCACCGTTCCAAGGAGTACCGCAGCCGGGGTGCACAACGAGGCAATGAAGCTGATCTTGCCGAAAATGCTTTTGCCCTGGAAGGCAAGTGCCCCGGCGGTGGTAACCACCAGAATGTAGCTGAGTATTATTGTGAGCCTTTCACTGGTGGTGATGGCCACCACCGGAATGCGTATGCTCCAGGATACGATAAGAAGGCCCAGTACAACGCCTATGTGATACCAGGCTGGAATGAGCAGCAGCACCGGTTCGATGATGCCGGTACGGGATAGTAGGATCAGCATCACCGAGAGGAACAGCTTGTCAGCCAGCATATCCAGTGTTTTTCCCGGGGTGGATGACAGCTTGAGTCTTCGGGCGGTCCAGCCGTCGAAATAGTCGCTTGAGGCGGCAATGAGGCACAGCCAGAACATTCCGGTGAAGTTGCTTTCCCAGCCGCACCAGACACAGAGGGGAAGCAGTATTATCCTCACCCAGGAGACCATTGCCGGAGCCATGGGTATGTCCTCCTGTGAGCGCCGGATCATGTCCAGGGCAGCTTCCAGTGTTCCCGGGTTTTCGCCGCTCACCGGTGACCCCCTTCATCTCGAAAGAGACGGTCGAGTTCCGACAGGGTAATGAACCTGCGTCGGGAACCCACCGAGGGGAAAAAACCGGAAAGCCTGTGAATATCACCCGGTGAGATCAGGTCTTCCCCATGGAAGAGACCGTTCCCCCTGGGGGCCATCCAGCCAATGGCGCAGATGGCTGCGCAGTGATCGCTGTGCAGTCTGCCTTCCATGTCCTCCGGCACCGGGGGTCCGGTGGCCATCACCTCATAGAGCTGAAAACGGCCGTACCATCCAGGGCGGCCAGAAGATCGTTACGGGTTGCAGGGGGTCATCGGTGCTGCGGTAGAAAAGCTCGGCGGTTCCCGTTTCGCCCCCGGCGACAAGCCCGGCGGCAAGGGGAACAACGAGTGACGGGTGCCCTGCGGCAAGCCGGGCTCTCAGTTCTGCAAAGCTCATATCCCCCGCCATGTCAAGAACCGCAAGGAGGTAAGCTGAACCCCCGGAAACCGAGGGATGGGGCTGGGCCTGCATACCAGCCCGGAGCTGCCAGATCGCATCTGTGGAAGGTGATGAAAAAAGAGTATGGATCAATAAAAGAAAATCATGGTGACCCCGAAGAAATGGAGCGGGCAACGGGGATCGAACCCGCGACATTCAGCTTGGGAAGCTGACACTCTGCCAACTGAGTTATGCCCGCTCTGTTCATCAGGGAGGATCTCCCCCGGTATATAAACCTGGATTCGCCCTGAAGCCACCATCCGGAGTCGTCATGGCCAACGGTGAGAACAAGGCCGCTTCGCACACCTATTCTAACAGGAAATCCCAGGGAATCAAGCTCCCTGCCAGCCACCAGAGCCGAGGCCACAGCTCCGGTTCCGCAGGCCAGGGTCTCGCCCTCAACCCCCCTCTCCCAGGTTCGCATGAAAAGTCCGCCGTCGGGGCCGGGCATAACCCAGTTCACGTTGACGCCCTGCCTGCCGAAAAGGGGATGTGACCTGATGAGGGGGGCCAGGGCCTGGAATGAGCCGTCTTCAAGGCTTCGGGTCATCACAACTGCGTGGGGAACTCCGGTGTCTGCGAAACCGACACTCAGGGTTTCATTCCCCACCTCAATGGTCCTGCCGGTGAAGTGGAGGGTTGGTTCGGTGAGCCATATCCTGGATTCCGAGTGACCTGTGACCAGACCGCGGTGAACACCGGCATCGCTCTGAAAAAGGAACTCCTCCCGAATCTTAACAAGACCCAGTTCCAGTGCGAACCTGCAGATGCACCGTGCTCCGTTGCCGCACATGTCCGCCGGGCCCCCGTCGGAGTTGTAGTACTTCATCCTGAAGGCGTACTCGCCGCCCTCCCTGATTTCTATCAGGCCGTCGGCACCCACGGAGAGACCTCTCCTGCAAAGGGATGCAATGTATTCTCCGGTGAGGGCCGGGGTAAGGCATCCATCCCTGTTGTCGGTCATTATGAAATCGTTCCCCGCGCCGCTCATTTTCCAGAACTTCACCGGTTCCCCCTTCCCATGTCCTCCAGTATGCCGATGTGGTGTTCAGCCCTTTGATCCATACCCGCGTTCCTCAGAAGTCTTACAAGGTCCAGGCGGAGTTCCGGGTCGGGTCCCCAGGCCTGGAGGTATGTCTCGAAATCCTCCTCAAGGTACTCCATATCATAATCTCCGGAGAGGTGGGCCATCAGGAGGCGCTGAAGAAGCTCTATTGAGGCGTCACCGGGAACCTCCTCCGGCCTGGTGGACAGAAGCAGGAGCCCGGCGGAAACCCGCTGGTGATCACCTGCGGGTATTCCCGCATTGGCAAGGTAAAGCCCTGTCTCCACCGGAGAAGAGACCACCGCCGAGGCGATCTCATATGTGTTGAGGAAGGCTCCGTACCTTCTTTCCCACAGAGCATGCCTGGGAAGTGTACCGGTGGAGGGTGAACGGGAGAAGACCCTGATCGAAGGACCCTGCCACAGCGGCCACAGGCCATCCAGGGATTCCGGATAGTAGTGAAGCCTTACCGCAAGACAGCCCTCCGGGACTTCAGTGAGCCCGGCCAGATAAAGAAGCCCCTCCGGAGAGCGGTCGAAAACGAAGTCCGCCTGATAAACCAGGTATTCAGCGCCCTTTTCATCCATGAAGCTTATCATCTCCTCGGGGGGGCGGAACATGTTCACGGCAAATTCCTGGATGGTTTCACGGTTACCGCGGTTCTCAAAGAAGGTGTGGGTGACCACCGGGGTGCCCGCGTAGGCAGAAAGGAGGCCTGAGATGTGCCAGTATGAGAGCACCGTTCCCCGGGAACCCTCCGCCCACTCCAGAAGCCCGTCCAGCTCCTGGTCATTCAGCAGTGAGCCCCTGGCTTCCATTTCCAGGCCAGCTTCTGACAGCCCGGCGGCGAACCAGGGGGAATACATTGAATGGACACCGAAGATCAGCACCGCCGCCGGAAGAAGAAAACGGTTGCCCCGAAGCTGAGACCACCACAGGAATGATCCCCACCGCTAGAAGGACATGCAGCCTGTCAAAAGAAAAGGTATCCCGCAAGGGAAGCGGGAAAAAGCCAGAAAAGCAGGGTCCCGTCAACTTTCTTCCTGAAACTCTTCCATCCGATTGCCGCCATTATAAGGGCAATGCCGAAAAGGAAGATGATCTGTGCCGGTGAAGGGCTGGTGTAGCCGCTTACCCAGAAAAGCCTGGCGTCCGGGGAAAGCAGAGAGGGGTCCTGGGGATGGGAGAAGAAGAAACGTAGTTTTGCCGCGATCACGGCGGATACATGGCCGGTGGCACGGGAAGCGAAGAAGAGGGGAAATGTCAGGGAACCGGCAAGTGCCGCCCATCTCACCGGAGCCCTTGAATAAAAGCGTGCAATGCCGCTCCGGCGGCCATTACGGTGCCCGGGGAAACATGGCGCCATCGTGTCTCATGTGGGACAGAGAGAGGGCCGCCAGTATCTGGACCAGGGCGAAGGGAAGTACGGTCCTTTTCCCGGCGCCGCTGAAGGTGAGCCACAGGAAAAGGAGGAAGGACAGAAAACCTGTTACCTTCCAGGCCGCCAGGGCCGCCAGGAACACCAGTGCACCGGCGGTGGCGGTGAAAGCTCTTCACGCCCCCTTCTGCCCCGGGCAAGGTCCGCAAGCATCAGGGCCAGAAGGATGAGGGGAAGAGCTACGGTTTCCCTGTAGAGGCTTTCTCCCCGGGTCCTGAGGAGGGCCGGTAGGAATACCCCGTAGAGAGCGGCGCCGAAAAGGGATTCATTACGGGAGTAACCCAGCCCGGTCATCCAGAAGAAGATCACAGGAAGGAGCAGCAGTGGGAACAGCATGGAGAAGGCCCTCAGGAAACCGTTGAAGTCACCTCCGATAATCCTGTGGAGACCACCGGCAAGATACTCCTCAAAAATGGAATTCTCTCCGGTGCGCAACCCTTCCGGCCTCATTACCAGAGTATCCAGGGAGGGGATGTCCCGGCCCTCTGCGATCATTTCGGTGTACCTGTAGGCCTGGGTGGTCTCCCCCTGCATTCGCTCTGGAGGAGGCATTACCCCTTCGGCGAAAACACCACGGAAAAGATATCCCCCGCCACGAGGAGCAGGAGAATGAGAACTGTTCCGGTTTTGTTCTGGGGCTCAGCCGATGCGCGCATGGCGCTTGGCTATTTTGGTGGCGATTATCTTCAGGGTTTCCGCAGGGCCGCTTCCGCCTATCGCCACGGAATCCACCGTTGGCCAGCCAAACCGGTTCAGGTCGGTGTTCATGTCCTCCGTGGACATTATTCCCGGGAGATCCCTCTTGTTGAACTGGAGGACTATGGGGATCATGGACATGTCCAGGCCATAGCTCTTCAGGTTGTGCTCGAGGTCGTCGATGGTGTTCAGATTGGCCTCGGCCCTTTCCTTCTGGCTGTCCGCCACGAAGACTATGCCGTCGACGCCATCGAGTATTACCCTTCTGCTGAGGGCGTAGTATGCCTGGCCGGGTACCGAATAGAGATGAAGCTTAAGCCGTGTATCGCCCATTCTGGCGAAGTTCACCGGCAGGAAGTCAAAGAATACAGTTCTTTCGCACCTTGTGCACAGGGTAACCAGACGGCCGCGGTTCTCGGGGGCGATCAGATCCCTGATACCTCTAAGGTTGGTGGTTTTTCCCGAAAGACCGGGACCGTAGTAAACTATCTTGTAGGCTATTTCATTTCCGGACCTGTGCATCTTCCCCCCTCTCTTCCTCCAGGGTAACTGTAATCATAATATATAACCTTCTTCGCCGCCTCTTTCAACCAGCATGGCCAGTTTGTCCGAAGCCTTCCTGCCGGTGAGCCTGCCCTGCCGCTTATAAGGTCCGGAGCGCCGAAAGATACTCTTCAAAGAGGAAGGACAGTACCGAGCGAAGCCGCCGGGCGCCGATGTCCTCCTTCTCATCGTTAAGGTAACGGGCGGTCTCGGCAATCCTGCGTTTGGCCCTGTCGTCCACGGAGAGGAAAAGGCCATCGGCAGCCAGGAGACCCAGATACTGGTCAAGTATGCAGTTCTCCGGTTCGGTGAGTATCTTGAGCAGGTCCTCCTCGGAGAGTGGATCCAGTGATACCCTGAGGGGAAACCTGCCCTGAAGTTCGGGTATGAGGTCCGCCGGACTGCTTCCATGGAATGCGCCGGCGGCAATGAAAAGCATGTGGTCCGTTTTTACCGGGCCGTACCTGGTGGACACGACACTTCCCTCCACAAGGGGAGAAGGTCCCTCTGTACGCCCATTCTGGAAACATCCGGTCCGCTGCCCCCCTCGGATCCAATGATCTTATCTATCTCGTCTATGAAGATGATGCCCTCTTCCTGGGCCAGCCTCAGGCCTTCCTGTATGTGCTCTCCCCCTTCGAGGATCCTATCCATCTCCTCATCGAACAGCTTTTTCCTGGCATCGGCCACGGAGATCCGAATCTTTTTCCTACGCTTTCCGATGACCTTTTCCAGCATCTTTTTCATCTGATCGTTCATCTGGTTGTCGAAGCCCTGTCCCGGTATCACCGGAAAAACCTCTACTCCCAGGGCCTTCTCCGCAACGGCCAGCTCTATCTCCATTTCCTCGAAATGTCCCCGGTCGAGAAGAACCTCCACCGCCTCGGGGGAACCGAGATCCCCGCCGGAGGACCTTATCGAGGCCAGAAGCCTTGCCCTGACCCTTTTCTCCGCCTCGTGAACCCTTTCCCTGCGAGCCTCCGCAGTGGCCAGCTGAACCGCCGCCCGAACCAGGTCTCGAATGATTCCCTCCACATCCCGGCCGACATATCCAGTTTCGGTGTACTTTGTGGCCTCCACCTTCACGAAGGGCGCCCCTGAAAGCCCGGCTATCCTTCTGGCTATCTCCGTCTTTCCAACCCCGGTGGGCCCCATCATGATGAGGTTGCTGGGGTATATCTCCGAGCGCATGGGCTCCTCCACCAGCCTTCGCCTGTATCGGTTGCGAAGGGCTATGGATACCGTTCTCTTTGCTTCGTCCTGGCCTACTACATGCTTGTCGAGCCAGTTCACGATCTCAGCAGGGGTCTTTACTCCGGAATGCATATTTCCTCCGACTGGACGTCACCACCGGTGTAGATACAGATGTCACAGGCAATTTCGATGGACTCCCTGGCAAGCTTCAAAGGACCCATTCTCGTGTGCCGGTCAAGGGCCCTGGCCGCGGCCATGGCATAGGGTGAACCGGAGCCAACGGAAACTATGCCGTCGGGGGATTCCACCACTTCTCCGGAGCCTCCGATTATCAGGGCGTGTCTGCTGTCCACAGCTGCTATCATGGCGTTCAGCTCCCTGAGATACTTGTCCGCCCTCCATTCCCTGGCGAGTTCTACCGATGCCCTGGGCAGGTTTCCCCTGAAGGATTCGAGTTTTTCCTCAAGACGCTCCACAAGGGCGAAGGCGTCGGCTCCGGCGCCTGAGAACCCCACCAGAACCGTGCCGTCGCAGAGACGCCTTATCTTTCTGGCGGTCATTTTCAGTATGGTGTCGCCCAGGGTAACCTGGCCGTCGGCGGCCATTGCCGCCTTCCCGTTCCTTACGATGCCCAGAACGGTGGTGGATCTTAGTTCCATATTCGTCCTCCTGCGGCGGCGCCGCCGCCGATAGAATCTAATTCAGACCCGCTGCCTCCAGGGCTTCGGCGTGGGTCAAACCCATTTCTGAAACAAGTACGCCGTAGGCCAGTTCCCCGTGCCCCATATCCGCCAGGAGAACGGCCCTGGCAGAGGGTGAGAATGTCTCCATTGAAAGTATGTACCAGAGGGCGATCCTTTTTGCCCCGTCGGGATCACTGGCGAATCTCTCGGCGAGGCCTGCCACCAGAGGAGCTCCCAGTCCGCCGTCGGCGTGTTCAGCCATGATGCTTCCCAGGGATACCGCCGCCATTACCTCGCCCAGTGACGCCAGGCCGGTCATTTCGGTGATCATGTCGATGGTTCCTATGTCGGTCTTCCACTGGAGGCCCGGGCTGTTCTGGTCCATGCTGCCTATCACCGCCGCCAGGGCGGTGTCCATTATGTTGAGCCCGGAGCTGTAGGGGCTGTGGATGGTATGCCTGTCAACGGTGGTTTCCATGAGGTCCAGCAGCACAGGATCCTCGATCTCCTCACCCAGTGTCCGGAGTATGTCCCGGGCGGTTATGTAGTCGCCGAAGGCCAGGGCTGCCTCTATTCTGATCCATTCCTGCCCGGGTGAGCCGTCGCTGATGGAATCGATCACGGCGCTGAAGGCTTCTGCCTGCTCGAATTCACGGGCAACCGCCGCCAGCTGTGTGATGGCGGAATCCAGGCCCCTCGTTCCGGTGGAGACCGCAAGGCTTTCCATGTAGGCGGTGGATTCCATAACGAACTGCCTGGCGGCCCCGGTTCCCTGGGTTCCCATGAAAAGCCTGGACTTCAGCATTACAAAGCTGGGCATGATGGGCAGCCATTCCGCTGGCATTGCGGAGAAAACCTGCTCGGCGCGGTCAAGGCACAGGGCGGTCCTTTCCGGGTCTCCCTGGGCAAGGTACTGGGCGGCGAGCCTGGTGTAGCTGCTTACGTAATTCCTTGCTATCTGAACGGCCTGGTCGTCCTTGTAGACCCCGGGATCATCCAGGCCCGTCATCAGGTATTCCTCGGACAGGGCGAAGCCCTATCAGTGTCCACCCGCTCAAGGACCGGGCGTCCATCACCCTGAAGGTGATCCCCTGCATCTGCAGATAGTCCTCTACATACTGCCTGTTCTCTCCGGAGACGGTGCCGGCTATCATTATCTCTCTTCCGTGAAGTTCCTGGTTCCTGAGCATGTTCATCAGAAGGAGGTCCTGCATGGGTACCGAGCCCTGGTTTCCTCTGCCCATGTTCGGTACGGTTATCGCCAGGGAACCCCTGGTAAGGACCCAGGGCCATGCGTTGTTGAAGGTCTGGTCCAGTGTTGCCCTGTCGGTGGGTGATGTTTCCGGAAGACCGCTGCTGGTCACATGGAAGAAGTTCGGCCCCCAGATGAACACCGGCTGCATGGATGCCCTTACCTCCCGGGTGTAGCTCAGGAGTTCCGGGTCGGCTTCCAGAAGCTGCTCCATGTACCATTTCGTGTTCATGAGGCTCAGGTTGGAGATCTGGACGTCCCGCCTGACCCCCAGAACCCCCTGGGCGAACCACAGCGGGAAGGTGTCGTTGTCGCCGTTGGTGATTATCACGGCGTTGGGAGGACAGGACTCAAGGAGATTTATGCCGTAGTCCCGGGCCACATAATCCCCGGAACGGTCACACATGTGCCAGTTGGCCAACAGAGAGACGAGGGGAAGGCCAGAAGGCCCCAGGCGGCCCTTCTTCCCATCGCGGTCCTTGCCCTGGCAAAAAGCGAACCGGCGCCGATCATTGCCAGGACGGCAAAGAAAATGAATGAAGCCCCGAAGAAGTAGTCCCGCTCACGGACCTCTCCGGACATTGTTCCCTCGGGGCCTGTCTTGAAGTTCAGATACACCACGAAGGCAAAGCTGGCCATGAAGAAGGTGAGCCCAACAAGGACGAGGAGGTCCCTTCGTCTGCCCCCCATGGCTATGAGCCCGGTTATGGTAAGCATGGCCAGTGCCAGCCAGAGGAAGGCCCATGCCGCTCCGCCGGCGGCACCCATGGGCCCGGTCCAGGCTTCCGGTCTGCCCACCTGCCAGGAAAGGTACTCCCTGTAAAGCCCCAGCTGATCCATGAAGGGGCCCTTTCTTTCAAGGATCGATACCTGGCCGTACTGCTTCCTCTCCAGGGCCTCCCTGAACTCCGTCCAGCGGGAGGGATCGGTCTCATTTATCTCAGGGTTCTGTATGGCCCTGAGGGGCATGTACAGGTGAACGCTGAAGGCGAGTACCATCAGCCCCAGGAACATTATTATGAACCCCGGGGACCTCCACTCGAAGGCCTTTTTCCTCAGTGCGTACAGGAAATACATGGCCACGATGGGCAGCACCACTATAAGGCGCTTAAATGGTTGCCAATTGAAAGGGTCATGAGGTAGCCGGTGAGGAGAAGCTGCCTTCCTGCGGGTTTTCCCGCCAGACGCCTCTCCAGCCAGATGTCGAAGGTCCACAGTATAAGAACCGCTAGAAGCCCCGCCATGGCATAGGTTTCTGTGGCGTTGTTGTTCCGCCAGACGGTGTAGCTGAATGCTGCCAGGAGAGCTCCCGCGGCGGATACCGGCCTGTAGAGCCAGCTCTGGAAATCCATCCGGATGCACCACCGCTGAATCAGCCTTGCAATGAGGCCTATTGTGACGGAACCGGCCAGGGCGCACATGAGGTTCACCCTTGCGGCCACTGAAGGTATGAAGGAGAAGAGAATGGTGCTCACCCTGCCCATGAGAACGAAAAAGGGCACTCCGGGGGGATGGGGTATGCCCGCCACCCATGAGCATGTGATGTATTCGCCGCTGTCCCAGAAACTGACCGTCGGGGCAAGGGTGATAAGATAGACCAGGAAGGCAGCCACCGCTGCCCCGGCGGCTATCAGCCTGTCCGTTGTGAGAATTTCTCTGTACTTCACTTTTTCCCCCTGGGATGAGTCTTCATATAGATGCCCTTCAGCTTGTCGGTGGTAAGGTGGGTGTAAACCTGTGTGGTTCCTATCCCGGCGTGGCCCAGCAGTTCCTGGACCGTTCTTATGTCGGCGCCGGCGTGAGAAGATGGGTAGCGAAGCTGTGGCGGAAGGTATGGGGCGTTGCTCCTGCGGCCCTGGCTGCCTTCATCACTCCGGAGGAAACTATTCGCCGTATGTCCCTGGGATCGAGCTTTCTCCCCCGGACGCTGAGAAAAAGTGCGCCGGGGTCCTCCTGCCTTACGAACTCATGCCTTTTTTCCATCCATTTTACTATCCTTGCCCGGGAGCCTTCGGGGATCGGAACAATGCGTTCCCTCCTGCCCTTCCCCATCACCCTGACCAGACCCTCTGCCGTGTCGGTGCCGGCCAGTGTCAGGGATGCGGTTTCCGAGGCCCTGAGACCTGTTCCGTACAAAACCTCCAGGACAGCACGGTTCCGAATGCCCAGGGTGGTTTTTGTGTCGAATGCTTCAAGAACGCTTCTGACCTCTCCGATCCCCAGAAAACCGGGAAGACTCGGGGATACCCTGGGAGGCTTTAATGTAAGCGCGGCATCGGTGGAGGACCTGCCGGTTTCATACAGCCAGGCGGAAAAAGTTCTGAAACAGCTGACCATTCTGGCCAGGCTGCGTCTGGAGAGCCCGCCGGAAGCCCTCTCCATCATATAGTTACGCATGCTTTCCCCGTCGAAGCCCTTGGAAAGGGACCTTCCGCTTCGGGAGAAGGCGGTGAGTTCCGATGTGTATGCCCGCACTGTGAGGGGAGAGAGCCCCCTGCCATGGAGAAGCTCGTCCTGGAAGGCGGTTATCATCAGTCTATCTTCTTCCTGCAATTCGGGCAGTACACTCCCTTCTTCCTTCTTTCCAGAACGGGAAATCCGCACCGGGGACATCTGCGGTCCAATGGCTGGTTCCACATGGCGTAGTCGCAGTCGGGGTACCGGCTGCAGGAAAAGAAAGGTTTGCCTTTTTTCGTTGTTCTCTCCACCAGCTCACCGGTGCAGTTCTCCACGGGACATTGAACCCCGGCGGGTACCGGTCCGGTGTAGCTGCACTTTGCCGAGGAGCATGCCACATACCTTCCGTAACGGCCCTTTCTGATCGCCAGCCTGCCTCCGCACTGGGGGCAGACGGCGCTCCGGGGCTGTTTCATTGTTCTCCTCCAGTGGTCTTGTATACCTGCAGTCGGGAAACCCCGGGCAGGCCAGAAAACGGCCGAACTTGCCCATTTTTTCCACGAGGTTCCTGCCGCACTCGGGGCACTCCTCGGCGGTTTCCCTCACCAGGGACGCCTTAATCTCCGGCAGCCTTCTCATGGCTTCCTCGATGGAAGCCGCCAGGGGGGTGTAGAGCTGTGAGACCGCTTCGGTATATGTTTTTCTGCCGGCGGCGATCTCGTCGAGGAGATCCTCCATGCTGGCGGTGAAATCCACCTTGAATATGTGGGGAAACAGCTTCACGAGAAGGTCGGTGGTGATCATGCCAACTTCCGTGGGAAAGAGCTTTTTCTCCTTGAGTTCAACATAGGCCCTCTTCTTAAGGGTCCCGATTATCGAGACGTAGGTGGAGGGTCTGCCGATCCCCTTCTTCTTCATCTCAGAGACCAGGGTGGCCTCGGAGAACCTGGATGGAGGTTTCGTGAACTTCTGTTCGGTCCTGACATCCGCGAGATCCACCTGACCCTCCTCGAGGTGGGGGATCTCCGCGGTAACCTTGAGCTGCCCGGGGTCTACCAGGGAGAAACCGGCCTCCATGATCTTCTGGCCGGAAGCAATGAAGACGAGGTCCTCGCCACTTGCGAGAACGGTGGTTTCCGCTATTTTCGCATCGGTCATCTGGGTGGCGGCGAAACGGTTCCAGATCAGTGTATAGAGCTTCAGATGACCAGGCTCGAGAACACCACGGAGTTTTTCCGGAGTAATGTTTATGTCGGTGGGTCTTATTGCTTCATGGGCGTCCTGGGCGCTCCGGCGGAACGGAATCGCCTGGGCTTGTCGGCGAGGAGTTCCTTTCCCCAGCGCCCTTCGATGTATTCACGGCATGCTTCTATGGCGGAGGGCTCTATTCGCACCGAATCGGTCCTCATGTAGGTTATGAGGCCGGTGTTCTCGCCATCTATCTCAAACCCCTCGTAGAGTCCTGGGCAAGCCTCATGGTTGCCGAGGGAGACATGGAGAGCCTTGAAGACGCGGTCACCTGAAGGGAACTGGTAATGAATGGAGGGGCCGGCTTTCTTTTCTTCTTCTTCTCCTGGATGGAGGTGATCTTCCAGTTGGCCTGTTTTGCCCTTTCCACTATGGCCTGGGCCGATGTGCCGTCGGTGGGTGAATATCTGTCGCCGTCGGCCCTTTTTCCCCTGTCCCTGTGCAGTTTAGCGGAGAATGTGTTGCCATTCTGAAGGAATTCTGCGGTAACCGGCCAGTACTCATGGGGCTTGAAGCCGGTTATCTCCTTCTCCCTCTCCACGATCATGCGAAGTGCAACTGTTTGCACCCTGCCGGCACTGAGCCCCTTTCCAACGGTTCTCCAGAGGTAGGGACTCACCCTGTAACCAACAAGACGGTCCATTACCCTTCGTGCCTGCTGGGCGTCGACAAGGTCCATGTCTATGCCGGTGGCGGATCTGGAAGCGGCGGTTACCGCGTCCCTGGTGATGGAATTGAATCGTATCCTTTTGAAGATCCGGTCCTCCGCCTGGAGCAGCATGGAAACATGCCAGCAGATTGCCTCTCCCTCGCGGTCGGGGTCGGCGGCGAGGTAGATCTCGGTATAACCCTCGGCGGTTTTCCTGAGCTTCGCAACGGCGCTCCGTTTCTGGGGCAGGACGGTGTAGGTGGGTTCCATGGTGGTGAGGTTCACGCCGATACGGTTCAGGGGAAGGTCCCTGACATGCCCGTTGGAGGCCACCACGTCCCATCCCCTGCCAAGGTAGTTCCGCAGGCTGCGGGCCTTCGCCGGAGACTCAATAATGACAAGTTTCCGTTCTTTCTTTGAAGCCATTGAGTTACGAACTCCCGTTGATTTGTTGTGTGCAGCTACTGGATATCAGTAAGCCATTGTGACACAGGCCCGGAGATGTACTCCCAGCAGTCTTCCCGATACCCCAGGTAGTTCTGGAACTGGCCCGGGCTGAGAACCCCCTGGACCTCCAGGAAGGATGGAGCGGTAAGGCTCATTATCAGTGTTTCCTGGAACCTGTTCTCCCTGTAGTAGAGAACGAGCTGACCCACATTGGTAGGCGCCAGCCAATGGGCGGTCTTCCTGATAAGATCCAGCCTGTTCTCCATTTCCTCGGGGTGATTTATGGCCATCACCAGGACACAGGTGGAATCGTGAAAGACGAGGAGGGCGGCATCCGACAGCTCGACATCCGCCGCCGCCGCTATGGTGGAGAGTTGCTCCTGAATGGTTTCAGGGGGTGTTGCAAGAACCTCTGCACCGGTACTGCCGGGGGCGGAACCGCGAAGGATAACCGGAGGGGGGTCCTGGATCTCAGGGTATTCACCGGCCAGTGTCAGGGCATTCAGGCCATAGGGATCCTCTCCGGGGACTTCGGTTGTTTCCTCGGCCTGGAGAGTGTCCGGAGGAACCGGCGTGAGGGCAGTATCCGCTGGGAGGGTATCCTCGGTTACCGCTAATGGTTCAAGTGTATCCGAGGGAGTATTCACGGTGACCGGAGTGTCGGAAAAGAGACCCATGGGATCCATGAAGTAGAAGACCACAGCCAGTGCCGCCAGGAAAATGACACCGATGAGAACATAGCGAAGGGGTCCTGCACCTGAGGGCTGTTCCTCGGCTTCCTCACTGTCTGAATCGAAAACGAGCCCCTCTTCCCTTTCCGGTACAACACCTTCGTTTGCGTGCTCGATGGATTTGCCCGCGGCGGCGCATTTGCTGCAGACATGCGCTATTCTGTCGAAGCAATCACGGCATGTGAGGTCGGAACAGGTTCTGCAGGGAGCCAGCTTTTCGCCGTCGGTGGGGGTACGCCCGCAGATATGGCAGCGGCTGGTGGCCCTTATCTCATCGCTGGCCGAGGTGATGAGTATCGATTCCTCAGGGGATTCCGGCTCCTCTTCAATCTCATCGTACTCATCAGCATCGTCTTCCTCAGTATCGGAGATCTGGTCAGCGGCCATGTCCCCGGATATGTCGATGTCCTCTTCTTCAGGGGTTTCCTCCGGGGAGTCCTCCTGTGACTCCTCGGGGTCCAGCCTGGGAAGAAGATCGATGTAGGGGTAGAGGTCCTTCTGTATTGCCCTGGCCTCCCCCATTGGAACCGCTTCTCTAATTACGGAGGGTGAATTGTTCACGGCATTCTCGGCATCGGAAACGGAAAGGTCAAGGCTTGTGATAAGGAGCTTCAGGACCTTTCTCTTTTCCTCTTCCCGCCCCAGCCTCACAAGGAGCAGGTCAACAAGGGATTCAGACATCAGGCTCTTCCTTCCAGCAGTTCGAACTGCCTGTGAAGACGGGCAATGACCATACGACTAACCCTTCTGAGGGTTTCGAAAACACCCCTTCCGTCCGACGCAACGGACTCGAGACAGGGACCCTGGAAAGGCCCAGCTCGCTCACTATACGGGAAACGGGAACCGCGTCGGGCAGGTCCCGCTTGTTACACTGCAGAACAAGGCTTACGCCCTTCCTCTTCTGGGTCCTTAGGTTTTCCTTCAGATCCCTCAGGCTGGCTATGTTCGCGTCCATCCTGAACTCCTGCGAGTCCGCCACGAAAACTATTCCGTCCACCCCCTGGAGTATCAGCCTTCTGCTGTCGGAGTACATTGCCTGGCCAGGCACGCTGTAGAGGTGGAGGCGGATCTTGAATCCGTTGATCTCTCCCGAATCAAGGGGCAGGAAATCAAAGAAAAGCGTTCTTTCATTACCGGCGGCAAGGGAGATGAGCTTCCCCCTTGAATCCGCGGTGACCTGGCTGTGAATGTATTTCACATTGGTGGTTTTTCCGGACAGACCGGGGCCGGCGTAAACAAGCTTGCAGTCTATCTCCCTGGCGCTGTAGCTAACGGTTGCCATCTATGAATCACCCTTCGTTCTTGTCCTCATCGCCGCTTTCATCGCTTGGATCTATTTCAGTGTCCTTCAGCCCTTTTTTGAACTGGTTGAGGGATCGCCCGATGGATCTGGCTATTTCAGGGATCCTTTTCGCTCCGAAAAGAAGAAGCAGAACCAGAAGTATGATGATCAGTTCCGGCGTTCCTATGCGACCCAATTTACCCCTCCCTTTCCGTCAGAACCACTTGTAAAGGACACCCACTATAACCAGACCGGCAAAGGTCATTATGTTCATCCTTATAGCTATCTCCGCAAGGTGGAACCTGAGAATATAAATATCGAAGCCGATGGGGCCCACGGAGAACTCGGCGTTACCGCCGAAGAACTGCCTGAGGGCCACGGACCCGTCGGGAAGAAGGGCGCTGACCGCTTCGCCGAAAACCGTTCCGGTAACCATCCCCGCCACCGCTATGAATACCCAGAATCCGCTGGACCTTCCGTGCAGCAATTTGTTCCTTCCAATACAGGTATCTTAATTTAACCCCTGGCTCTTTGCAATACTTCGTTTCCGAACACTTTATCCCGCAGGGCCGCCGCCGCCGCGCCAACGGCCACTCCGGATACCACGCCCCACACCGTGACCGGGAGAAGAATGCTCCGGACCGGTATATCATGCAGAATTAGCCCGGCGGCGAGAAGCTGAGCCCACAGCGAGGACACCGCCCCAGCCGCGGAAATGCCGCAGAGGGACACCCTGCTCCCGAAAACCCTGCGCACCGCCGCCATCACCGTGGCGCTGGCCAGGGCACCGCTCATGGAAAGCAGGAATGTGGGCGTGGCTATGATCCCGGTGATCAGCCCCACGGCCATGGCCCTCACCGCATTCAGTTCAAGGGTTTTAAGGTAGCCGAACCTTATCAGTGCCAGGACAGAGGCCACGTTGGCAAGCCCGAGTTTCATGAATGGCAGGGGTTTCGGGATCATTCCGTCGATAATCCCCAGGACCGCCGCGGCGGCCATGAGCAGTGTCAGTTCCCGGCTGCTCTTAGAAGACATTCCTCGACCTTCCCGAAGAGGGTCCCCCCGTGGAACTGACCCTCCGCCCTTTTCCTGGCTTCGCGTCCTAGACCAGCTCCAAGGTCCGGGAGGGCCTGCATCCTTTCCACCGCCCTGGCAAGGCTGTCCGGGTTGCCCGTTTCAAAGGTGTAGCCCGTTTCTCCGTGTCTGTTCACCCAGGATACACCGGTTCGCAGGTCGCTGCTGATCACCGGGGTTCCGCAGGCCATGGCCTCCAGCTGTACCATGCCATAGGCTTCGCTCCTGAGGGTTGAGGGCAGTATCAGTGCCCTGGCGTTACGGTAAAGCTCCAGCAGCTCCCCGTCGGTGACATCCTTCACTATGCTCACCGGAAGACCGTGCTCATGAACGGTGCGTTTTACCCTTTCCTCGAGGATGCCGCCACCGGCCATGATCAGGTCCGGGGGGTCCTTCAGCCTTTTCCATGCCTCCAGAAGGACCATTATTCCCTTGTACTTCCTGAACCTTCCCACGAACAGGTAGTAGTTCCCTTCCCGCTGTGGCCCGGCGCAGAACCTTGCGGGATCCACCCCTATGGGAATCACCACGGTGTTCCCAAGGGATCTGAGATAGGGCGAGCTTCGAGATACGCCCCGGAGGTGGCTATCACAGCAGAGGCTTCCCTGAGGAATCGCCGGAGCAGCGGTGCGTAAAACGGCATGAGAAATGCCTGGCGGACGATATCGGAATGATAGGTTATCACATAGGGCCTCCTTGCTGACCTGGGCAGCATGAGCCATGCGGCAACCGCCGTGGGAAGGGGAAGGTGGAAGTGAACCACATCGGCTGAGGTCCCCGCAAGCATGGCCCTGTATCCCGGGGCAACGGGATTGGAGAGGATCCTTCCCGGGGAGGGCACACCGGTGACGGGAATTCCATGGACCTCCCGCCTGCCCCCTCCGGCAACGAGTATCTCAATTCGGTGTCCACGGGATTCCAGAAAAACCGAGAGGTCGTGGATGTAACGCTCGATACCACCCTTAACCTCGGGAAAAACGTCCTTGTATACCTCAAGAACCCTCATTCAAAGCCTTTCTGTAGCAATCCCATGTGTTTCGGGCCATGGTTTTCATGGAGAATCCCCGGGCGAACCTTCGAAGAACCTCCGGGTCACTTTTCGTGTCTATGGCCTCCAGTACCCCCCGGCATATGGAATCAGGTTCCTCGGTGCAGAAACCAGCCGCCACACCGGAGTAGATCTCACGCAGGTTCCGCGGGACCTGCCAGGAAGGGCACACCTGCAGCGGCGGCTTCAAGGGGGGGCAGGCCGAAACCCTCGTAGAGGGAGGGATACACAAGGAGTTCCGCACCTGATGTGGCGCTGTTGAGATCCTCCCTGGGGATAGAGCCGACCCACCGCACCCATCCCCTCAAAAGCAGGTTCCGAACAGCCGGATCCCCCCAGCCCCACCTTCCGGCGACCACCAGGCTAAGGTTCCCGTGAACCCGATGAATCCCCGGCCATGCCCTGAGCAGGGCTCCAACGTTCTTCCGGGGCTCTATGGTTCCGGTGTAAAGGACATAGCGCCCCTCCACACCGTACCTGGATCTGAAAAGTGTGTCCGATGAGAGGTTCGCCGGGGCGGACAGGTAAACCCTCACCGAATCCAGTCCCAGGCGGTTCCTTATCTCCCGGCGGGTGAAATCGCTGTCGGCGATGATAATGGAAGCCCTTCTGGCGATACCGGGGAAGTGAAGCCTGTAGTAGAGGGACCTCAAAGCGGGGAACCAGCCGGGCCTGGCAAGGAAGGCCATGTCGTGAACGGTTACCGCGTAGGGTATACTTCCTGCGGGTCTTCCTCCGAAGGCCGGAAGGTGGAGGAGATCGAACCCTCCCTTCCTTACCCGCCGGGGCAGGGAAAGATGTTCACCGATAAGCTTACCCAGGGGATCCTCCGCCCCCCGGCCCACGGGGATCACTCCAGCTATACCCGCTTCCCTGAAGCCCTCTATCAGCCTTTCAGTGTAAACACCGGTTCCGCCACGATTGGAAGCGGAGGAGGCGTAGAGGGCAACTGAAGGTTCAGCGGCGCTCAACGGAGTCGTCACCCAGGAATACCCTTTCAGGCCTGTCCGTTACCGATACCCTTTCCCCAGTCACGGAATGGGAGAGATTTACGCCCCTGAACACGGACCCTGCCCCGGCTATGCTGTTGCTTATTATGGAGTCATCTATGGTAACCCCTTCCCCGCAGGAAAAATAGGGACCCACCACGGAATTCTTAATGACGGTTCCCCCGCCGGTATGGCAGGGCTCTATCACAATGGAGTTCTCAATGGAGGCCCCGGCGCGGCCTCCATTTTTCTTCAGTAGCTCACGGTTGGTCTCTATAAGGGTCTCCGGCTTGCCGCAGTCGTACCAGCCATCAATATCCAGTGTGCCGAAGGGTTCGCCGCTTTCCAGCATGAGCTGCATGGCGTCGGTTAGCTGATACTCCCCCCTGGTGGTTATGTCCTGGTCCTTCAGTTTCCCGCAGTACTCCATGAGCTTCAGCCGCTGGCGAAATAGTAAACCCCCACTATGGCAAGGTTGCTTATGGGTTCCTCCGGTTTCTCAACAAGCCTGACCACCCTTCCCTGTTCGAGTACGACAACCCCGAACCTGGAGGGGTCTTCCACCGGCGAAGTAACGATGAGGTTCCTCTTCTCGTTCTTCAGAAGGGAGAGGTCGGCGGAGAACAGGGTGTCCCCCAGGACCACCATGGTTGGTCCCCCGGTGGCGAAGCGATTGGCCAGAAGCACAGCGGAGGCAAGGCCGTCGGCCTCTTCCTGTAGGGCGAAGTCAACCTTTACCGAGGGGTAGCTCTTCCTGGCCCATTCCACAATGGCGTCTCCCAGATAGCCTACTATGAGGGTGATATGATCCACTCCGGCCACAAGGAGGGTGTCGATCACGTGGGCAAGTATCGGTCTGCCTGCCACGGGAAGAAGGGGTTTGGGGTTGGACCAGGTGAGGGGGCGCATCCTTGTTCCCTTGCCCGCTGCGGGGATTATGCAGTGCATTGTGTCATCCTCCAGTTTCCCAGGAATCCTCGTTGAGGAGGATTTCCGGATATTTTCCAACGACATAGGAGTGAACCAGGGCCCTTACCCTGAGGCCGGTCTCTATTGAAAGGGCCTGTTCGGCCACTTCCCTGGCACCGTGGGTGGTGACCACGCCTATCATCTTCTTCACATCGGGTATCAATGAAGGGGCCACGCTGAGCTCGTCAACCCCGTAGCCCAGCAGAAGGGGTACCGCCAGGGGGTCGCCGGCCATGGAGCCGCATATACCCACCCACTTCCCCGCCCTGTGGCACAACCGCACCACGTGATCGATCTGTCTGAGAACGGCGGGATGAAAATAGTCGTAGAGATCCGCCACCCTGGGATTTCCCCTGTCCACCGCCAGTGTATACTGGGTGAGGTCGTTGGTGCCTATGGAAACGAAATCCACATAGGGAAGCATAAGATCCAGGATTATCACGGTTGCCGGAGTTTCCACCATTATGCCAACCTGCATCTCCCGGTGGAAGGGAACGCCCCTTCCTGCCAGATCGTGCTGTACAGTAAGAAGCATGTCCCTAAGCCTTCGAAGCTGATCCACATGGGTGACCATCGGGAACATCAGCCGGATGTTTCCCCTGGTCGAAGCCCTGAGTATGGCCCTGAGCTGCAGTGAGAACTCCGCCGGGCGGTCGAGGCATATCCTTACCGCCCTGTATCCGAGGAAGGGGTTTGGTTCATGGATGGGATCCAGCCCCGCCCTGAACTTGTCGCCGCCCATGTCGTAGGTGCGCACTATGACCGTCTGTGGAGCCATGGCTTCGGCTATCTTGTCGTATATGCCGAAGTGGTCGTCTTCGGTGGAGCCGTTCTTCTGCAGAAGCCTCACGAACTCGGTCCTGAAGAGCCCGATTCCATCGGCGTTGAGTTTTTTTACCAGGTCCACCTCGTGGGGCAGCTCGATGTTGGCGGCAAGTTCCACCCGGACGCCATCGGCGGTGGTGGCTGGGCCGGAGTTCTCGGCCTTGACCAGGTCTTCCGCCTCGATGAACTTTCTGCTTACCTCGCGGTAGTACTCGAGTTCCTCGGATGAGGGATCGATGATAACGCTTCCATGTATGCCGTCAACGATCAGGGTGACCCCGGAGGATATCTCCCTTGTTATTTTCTGAAGTCCCACAACAGCGGGAATACCAAGGCTTCTGGCCAGTATTGTGGTATGTGAGGTTCGTCCCCCCATATCCGTAACGAAGGCAAGCACCTTCCCCGGCTGGAGCCCGGCGGTTTCCGAGGGATCCAGGTCGGTTGCCACAAGAACCACCGGCTTATCGATCCTGCTCAGTTTTTCCTTTTCATTACCGGTGAGTTTCTCTATTACCCTTCTGCCCACATCCCTCACATCGGATACCCGTTCCTTTATGTAGGGGTCGGACATCAGGTTGAACTTGTCCACCACACCGCTGAGGGTGCTGCTTACCGCATATTCGGCGTTTACCCGTTCTCCTTCGATCACCCCCTCGACCTCTTTGATTATGGTGGGATCCTGAAGAAGGAGAAGAAGGAACTCCATGATCTGCCTGCCCTCGACCACGTCCGCCACGGAATCGGCTATGTTTTCCAGGTCGAACCGGACGGCCTTTATTGCCTCCCTGAACCTTTCAAGCTCTTCCAGGGCTTCCCCTCTGGTCTCAAAACTATACGGGGATGATTCATGTCGCTGGCCTTCAGCAGAAGCGCCGGACCTATGGCAATTCCATGGGAAGCGGGTATTCCCTTGTAAAGCATCAGATCATCTCTTCGCCGAAACCGGAGCGGATGACATCGGCAACAGCCCTTGAGGCCTCCACCTCGTCTGGTCCCTCTGCGGAAACCACCACGGTGGTACCCCCGGAGGCCGCCAGTGTCATGACACCCATTATGCTTTTCGCGTTGACCCTCTCGTCGCCGTTTGAAACCCATATGTCTGAATCGTACTCCACCGCCGCTCTGACGATAAGGGCAGCGGGACGGGCGTGTATGCCAAGTCTGTTCGGAACGGTTACGGTGTTTTCTGTCATTCTTCATCCCTCAGTCTAGTTCTGCCCATTCGGGAAATGAGTTTTCTGTTCAGCCGTTCTGCCGAGGTGCATCCGGTATTCTTGGCCTGTATGTTCATCATGGCGGCCACCTCCAGGAGCAGGGTGATGTTCCTTCCGGGAAGCACCGGTATCTCCACCAGAGGAATGCTGACCCCCAGTATGTTCATTGCCTTCTCGTCGAGGCCGGAGCGGTCGGCCTCGTCCACTATACCGGCATCTATCAGCCTGACGGCCAGGTCCACGGTTTGCCTTTCCTTGGTTGCCCCCACACCGAAGAGCTCGGCTATGTTCACGAAGCCGATGCCCCTTATCTCCATGTGAAAGCCGATCAGCGCGTCGCCGGTGCCTATGAGCCTTTCCCCGGCCTTTCTAACCCGGACGAGGTCGTCGGCAACCAGCCTGTGCCCCCTCTCAACCAGGCCCAGTACAGCTTCGCTCTTTCCTATGGCGCTTCTTCCCATGACCAGCAGCCCCTCGCCGAAAAGGTCCACCAGTGTGGCGTGCAGTGAAACATGCGGGGCAAAGACCTCACCCAGGAAATCGGTGAGATCGTGGATGAGGGGTGTGGTGTCCCGTGGGGAGACAAAAGGGGCGACCCCGCCCGGGTGGCTGCCGCGAGGAGCTCCTTCGGCGGGTCAGGCCTTGGTCACTATGCTGGAGACCACAGGAAAACTGAAGACGTTGGAGATGGCCCCTCCCTTTCGGAGGATGAAAGCCCCTCAAGCAGGGTTATCTCGGTTTCACCGAATATCTGTATTCGATCGTTGAGGAACTTCGTGGTGTACCCTGTAAGACACAGCCCGGGACGGCTGATGTCCGGGGAGACAACCCGGCGCTGAAAGCCCGCGCTGCCAGTAAGGGGTTCCGTCTGGAGCCTGCTTCCCATTCTCTGCTGAAGAAGGCCCACAGTAAGGGCGGAGGGGTCTGGATACCTGTCCTGCAAGGTTATTCCTTCCGGGCGAGTTCCACCACCTGGGTGACGCCGCTTGCAGTTCTGTAAACGGCACTGAACCTGTCGGTTTCGGTGTTCATGAAGATCAGGCTGCCCTCGGAACCGCCCACCTCGAATTCTGTCATGGCCTCGTTGGTGCTGTATCTGTTGAGTTCGGCGTTGTCTTCCAGAAGCACCGGCCCCTGGAGCTCCGAGGGTTCCGCGGGAATATACCAGGCACCGGAAACCGGTTGCTTTCCGTTGGTCTGTCTCTTGGGGTGGTTATGGTGTGTTTCCTTGAACTTCCTGAGCTGCCTCTCAAGGGTATTTGCGCAATCGTCAAAGGCGAAGTACATATCGTGGCCCTTTGACTTGGAATCAAGTCTCAACCTGTCCCCCTCAGCTGTACATGGCATTGTTCATCCCCGAGGAGAGTTCCAGGATAACATGAACGTCATCTATTCCATCGTAGAACTTCGCAAGTACGGAGAGCTTGTCCTCCACATGATTCTTGAGGCATCGTGAGGTCGAAGTGCCTTGCGCTGATCTCGATATTCATGGTAACTCCTTTCATGTTAACGGAAGCTTAATTAAAACCGCCCCCGGTTGTACGGGAAAGCGGTGGTGAAAGTATTGTGCTTCCGATTTCACACTTTGATAATATCATCGACATTTGCCCGGGTCAATACTGCCATCAGTTTACCCGGAGGTTTTCAATCGTTATTTTGCAGGCTGATCGACACTACAGTTCTCCTCTTCCTCCATATGCGAAAGGATTCATTTTGCAGGACTACACTGAACTTCGTGACCTTGGCTTCAGGGGGGCCTCGAAACCCATCAGCAGCTTCGGACATCCGGAAAGCTCTTCTGCCGCTGTCCCGCAAGATACGGAACGACCGACACCACCAGGAGCTTCTGAGACACATGCGGCCCACACTGAGCGAGTTCGGGGAATACGACGGCACCGCCTGATGGAGTTCAAGACAAAAACAGGTCCACTATCTTCTATACAACGATTCCGTATGCACCTATGAGATGGATGACACCCCTCCATTCCAGACCAACCCGGAGGCTGTGAGGATCGCCCTGCAGCTTGCCATGATGTTCAACATGTCACTGGTGGACGAGCTCCACATAACCAGAAAGCAGTACCTCGACGGCTCCATTCCCACGGGCTTCCAGAGAACGGCCATCGTTGGGGTCAACGGCGTTGTGCCCTTCCTGGGAAGGGAACTCCACTTCGTTCAGATGAGCCTGGAGGAAGATGCCTGCCGGGAGGTCTCCGACACGGGCCACCATGTGGTGTACAGAACGGACAGGCTCTCCATCCCCCTGGTGGAGCCGGTGACCGCCCCGGAGCTGCTCACCCCCCGTGAAATGGCCCTGGCAGCCAAGCTGGTGGGGGAAACCATGAGATCCACCCACCTGGTGAGAAGGGGCATCGGCTCCGTGCGGCAGGACGTCAATGTATCCATAAGGGGAGGAACCAGGATCGAGATAAAGGGTGTTCCGAAGATCTCATATATCGAGCCCCTTTCCAGGATCGAAGCCTACAGACAGAAGGCCCTCCTCGACCTCCGTCATGAACTGAACCGGTCTTCCCTGAGAACGGAAATGTTCACCCCTGTATTCACCGTGCTTCCAACCATGGATGCCGGCAGCCTGAGAAAGACCGCCCTGATGACACTGGGCGGGTTCAAGAAGTATCTCCACTGGCCCACTCAGCCGGGCAAGACCTTCCTGGATGAGCTCCGGGGCAGGGTAAGGGTGATCGCCTGCCTGGAAGACCAACCCTGCGTAACCGAGGCAGACGATGCCCTCAGGGCGGAAATGGGTCTCACCCCGGAGGACACCGCGGTCCTTTTCACAGGCCCCGATGAAGACCTCATAACCGCCGCTAAGGAGATATGCATAAGGATTCAGGAGGCATTTCAGGGAATTCCCCCGGAGACCCGTCAGGCAAAGCTGGACGGCACCACCGATTTCGAACGGATACTTCCCGGCGCCGACAGGATGTACCCCGACACCGACCTTCCCCCCCAGCCCATTCCCCCGGATACCTTCGATACCCTGTCGAAGCTTCTTCCCAGAAAGCCCTGGGAAAGGCGGTCCATCTACGGAAGACTCGGCCTCAGCGAACACCTCTCGGACAGGCTTCTGAACCTTGAACTCTGCGACCTGTTCGACTCCCTGATAATGAAGGTGGACATGAAGCCCGCCCCGCTTGCCAGCCTTCTTGCTGACCGTATGCGGGGTTCCAGAAGGAAAGGAATGGACTGGATGGGAACCCTGGGTCCGGAGGGAGTGGAGAGGGCGCTCATCTGGCTGTCGAACAAAGGTGTAACGGCGAAGGGTGCAGGGGCGGTCCTTGATAGAATGTGCCTGACCGAGGACCACGATGTCGAAACAGCCTTCGAGGCGGTCAAACCAGCCTGAACCGGAGAGTTGATTGAGAAACGAAGTATTCAAGGCGCTGATTCAGAATTCCAGCATACTTGTTGTGGCCTTTCTCCTGGTCACGAGGTTCTCCAGGTGGAAAATGATGAGGAGCAGACTTCGAAGCCTCATGATACAGGGCTTTGCCTACGCCCTGTGCGGTATGCTCGCCATAATGTTCAGCGTGGAGGTCCTGCCCCGTGTAATGATAGACATGCGGGCTCCCATCATAGTAATAGCAGCCCTTACCGGAGGGCCTGTTGTGGGTCTCATAACGATCATTCCCCTGATGATCTACAGGGCCATTCTCGGAGGAACGGGAATGTACGCCGGTTTCGGGATCATTCTCTCATCCCTTTTACTGGGGCTTCTGCTCAGGACCTTCGAGGCTCGCAGGGGGAAACCCGGGGGCTATGTTTTTCAGGTCTTTGCCGGCCTGGGTTCGGCGGTGATCTACTATATCTGGATACTTACCTTCCGGGAAACATCGCCATTTTCGTTCTCAGGCAGACGCTTGTGCCCCTCACCGTGGGCTCCGTTCTGAGCATAATGGTGATATTCCTGATACGGAAAAGGGAAACGGCCCATGGCGAACTGATAGAAAAACTCTCGGAGATCAATGATCTGTTCGAGGAGATATCCCTTGATGAGAACATAGGCATAACCGTTCTCCAGTCCCGGCGGATAGCCTACATCAACGATTCTCTTCTGCATAAGTTCGGCTATGTGAGCTTTGACCCCGGCAACAGCGACCTGCTGGAGATCCTTTCTTCAAAGAACACGGAGCTCGTTTCGGATTTCCTTGACAGGGTCCGCCGGGGAGAAAGGATCCCCGCCCGGACCATGGAGCTTTCCGTTCCCGGCAGGGGTTCCCTTACTTTCCTCATCCACGCCAGGAATCTGGTATACAAGGGGATGCCCTCGGTCCTGGTGGTTTCAGTGGACATAACCACCCTTGTCGAAACGGAACGGGCCCTGAAAAAAAGGGTTGAACAGCTTCAGCTGACCCTGGACGCCTCCGGGGCGGTACTCTGGAGCGCTGATCTCAGACAGGACCTGCTCCTGGCCGAGGAAGAGTTCTTTGATCTCCTTGGCTACCATCCCGATGAAACCCCGCACCTGTTTTCGCACTGGCTTTTCGCCTCCCAGCTGTCCCCGGAGGTGGAACTGGCCTTTCAGAACCTTCAGGGAGGGCTGGAGGAGAGCGTTTTCGGTGAACTGAGCATAACGGGCTCCGACGGCGAGAAAAGGTGGTTCAACACCGGGGCCAGGGTCACTTCAAAGGACAAGAACGGGCTTCCAGTTGAGATCACCGGAATACTCTACGAGACCACCGGAATAAAGAAGAAGGAGCTGGACCTGATGGAGAAGGAGATAGAGGAGCTCCAGTCCAGGAAGATGGAAACCGTGGAAGGCTTGCCGGCGGCGTGGCCCACGATTTCAACAACCTTCTCCATGTAATAATGGGCTACACGGAAATACTGGCGAAGGTAACGGAAAGTGATCCGGTAACCAGGGAACTGGCAGCACCCATCATGGATGCATCCCGGAAGGCAGGGAGCTGGTACGACAGCTTCTTCTTTTCAGCAGGGACAAGACCCCGGAAATGAGACCGGTGAACCTCAGGGAGGTAATTGAAAATTTCATAAGGCTCCTGGGCCGTATAATGGAGGAAAACATCGCTATTAGCTCTGAACTGATGGAAGCTGCCCCGCTGATAAGCGGAGACTCCGGTCAGATAGAGCAGGTGCTGATGAACCTCTGTGTCAATTCCAGGGATGCAATGCCTCAGGGCGGGGAGATCAGCATTTACCTGGGGAATACATCGCCGAAGAACCGGTCAGGCTCCTCACCGGAACCCTTCAGCCGGGCAGATATGCCCTGATCAGGGTAACGGACACCGGTCCGGGCATTCCCCGGGAACGGCACAACAGCGTATTTGAACCATTCTATACCACCAAGCAGATCAACAGGGGAAGCGGGTTGGGTCTTGCCACGGTGATGGGCATAATGGAAGCCCACTCCGGGGTTATTCATCTTTCCAACAGACCCTCCGGCGGACTCGAGGTCAGCCTCTATCTCCCCGGGGCAGGCGAAGACAGATCCGAGATTTCGCCGCCACGGTTTTCCCCGGCAGCTGTGAAAGCCGGCGATTTGTCATCACTCACCGTGCTCGTCGCCGAGGACGACCCCGGTGTAAGGAATCTGGCGGCGGAGGGGCTGGGTACCGCTGGCATAAGGGTTCTCACAGCCCCTGACGGTCCCGGGGCCATTGACGTTTTCTCCTCTTCCAAAGAGGGAATAGACCTTTTCGTATTCGATGTTGTAATGCCCGGTCTAAGCGGTCCCGAGGCCCTGGCGGAAATACGGCGAATGGGCGGTGACCAGCCGGTCATCTTCACCACCGGCTATGCCGGGGACAAGCTTCGGGATCTCAGCGAGTCCTTTATGATAGTGGACAAACCATATTCAATATCGAACCTGATATCAAAAATTGCAGAACTCATGGAGAACGGAAGGGGCACCGATGACGGAACGGAAAGAGCTTGAGGAACTCTCCCTCCTTGGGGGGGAAACGACTTCAGGGGACTGGAGACCTTTCCCGACAGGAACCCCGGAAGGAACTATACGGTGGTCCTTAAAACCTCCGAATTCACCTGTGTCTGCCCGAAGACAGGTCAGCCGGATTTCGCCGAGATAACCATAAGCTACATTCCCAGGGAAAGAATAGTCGAGTCAAAATCCCTGAAACTCTACTTCCTTACCTACAGGAATCGGGGGGTTTCCATGAACACGCGGCGAACATGATACTTGACGATCTGGTGGAGGCCCTGGACCCTGTCTACTGCAGGGTAACGGCTGATTTCGGTGTAAGGGGAGGGATCGCCATCACGGTGAACGCCGAGTATTCCCCCTAGGCCCTACCCTTCGGACCTTTCCCAGGAAACCACTGCATAGGCGTTGTGGTTGTGTATGCTCTCGTGGTTCTCCGCCCTTACGGTGAATCTCTGTACCCTGGGGTCCGCCTTCAGCCTTCCCGCGGTGTTCCGCACCAGGTCCTCAACGAAGACAGGATTCCCGTAGGCCTGTTCAGTGACGAACTTTTCGTCGGGTCTTTTCAGAATGGTGTACAGCGGAGAAGATGCGGATTCCTCGGCTATCTGAACCAGCTCTTCTATCCAGAGCATGGCGAAGCTGCCGTTCTCTTCCCGTACGGTTTCCACATCCATGGTCACGAAACCCCTCTGGTTATGGGCCCCGAAGCTGCTTATCTCCCTGCTGCAGGGGCACAGTGTCCCCACCGGAACGGTAACCGAAAGGGTGAAGCGGTCCTCCTCTCCATGGGTCTCACCGATGAAAACACAGGAATAGGCCATCTTTGCCTGTGCTCCTGTCACCGGAGCCCGTCTGGTGAGAAAATAGGGAAAAGCAATCCTGATTCGGGCTGACCGGGCCTTTAGAGCTTCCCTGAGTTCCTCCAGGATAACAGGGATGGTCCCGCCGGCAAAACGGCACCCGCTCTGGCTCAGGACCTCTATGAACCGGCTCATGTGGGTACCCTTGAATTGGTGTGGAAGGCTTACGGACATGGAGATCTCCGCCACGGTGTTCTGCTCGGTGTTCTCTCTGTCCAGTATGGTTATGGGGTAGCTGAGACCGGTCACCCCCACCTCCCTTATGGGTATTTTTCTGGAGTCCCGTGAATTCTGAACATCCCTCATCCCCGATACCTGCATCCGGTGTTCGGTGTCTCCCCCACTTCGATCATGCTCAGCTCAGGAAGAAGGGGTTTATTCGCTTCCACAGCCAGAGGGCGATGTTCTCACTGGTGGGGTTACCCAGATCGGGTATTTCATTCAGGAATGAGTGATCCAGTGTGTCGATCACAGGTGAACAGATGGCTTTTATTTCGCCGAAGTCCCTGACCCAGCCTGTTCCCGGGTCCACCTCACCCTCTAGATGTACCGTTACGGAGAATCGGTGGCCGTGGAGGTTGCTGCACCGGTGACCCTCCGGAAGGTCCAGAAGGGAGTGGGCGGCGTCGAAGGTGAATCGTTTGTATATCTCCATGTTCGCTCCTATTTTATTCCGGTGTATCTGTGTGTCTGAAGGCTGAGCCTCCATTGGGGATTCCTCCTGCAGAAATCGATGGCTGTCCTGAGGTTCTCGTGGTAGTCATCGTTCCATATGGGCTGAAGCAGGAAATACCTGAAATCCATTTCCCTGAACATTCCGGGGTTCAGGTCTTCCAAGGGCCAGAGCAGTTTCAGCTCAGCCCCATGTTCCTGCCTGATGTCCCGTTCCTTGGGACTCACCGTGATCCAGTGAATTCCGCCGGGGGCCTTTATGGTCCCGTTGGTCTCCAGGAAAATCCTGAAACCCCTTCCTGTGAATTCCTCGATAAGGGGCGGATCCAGCTGAAGCAGCGGTTCTCCCCCGGTGCACAGAACATTCACCGGACCATCACCGGACCAAAGGGCGGAAACGCTTTCCGCCAGTGAGGCCGCATCGGTGAACACTCCCCCCGGGGTTCCGGAATGATCGGTGTCGCAGAAGGAACATTGGAGGTTGCACCCCTGGAACCTGAGCAGCACCATTGCAACTCCTGTATTGACCCCCTCTCCCTGGAGGGTGAGGCACATCTCATTGATCCTGTACTCACAGGACATATGCTGCGGGGTCCTTCATGCCCAGGGAACCGAAGGCTTCCAGCCTCAGCCTGCACGAGTCGCACAGGCCGCAGCTGTACCCTCCGGGTTGGGGGTCGTAGCAGCTTATGGTGGAGGAGTAGTCAACCCCCAGTTCAAGCCCCCTTTTAATGATCTCCGCCTTGGTCATGTGCATGAGCGGGGCATGGATCACCGGGGGATTTCCCCGGACAGCCTCTCTTGTGGCCAGAGAGGCGAGGTTCTGAAAGGCACGGATGAACTCCGGCCTGCAGTCCGGATAGCCGCTGTAATCAATGGAGTTCACCCCTATGAAAATGTTCCCGGCGCCCCGGCCCTCGGCTATGCCCAGGGCAATCGACAGGAAGATAGTGTTCCTTGCGGGAACATAGGTGTCCGGTATCCCCTCCCGGGGACCTTCCCTGTTCACCGGACCCTTTCCGGTCAGGGAGGAGCCCCTGAATGGTTCAGGATCGAGATCAATTACGATGTGTTCCGCAACACCGGCTGAAGCAGCGGTCCTCCTGGCCAGTTGCAGTTCTATTGCGTGGTTCTGCCCGTAGTGGAATGACAGGGCGGTTATCTCCATTCCCATGGATCCAGATATGGCCAGCACGGTGGCGGAGTCCAGTCCTCCGCTGAGCAGGACCACGGCCCTTCTGTTCCTCATTTCTCCCCTGCTTCCATTTCCTTCAGCTTGGTCAGCAGTGTCCTGTAGCTTACTCCGAGGAGCTCAGCGGCCCTTGTGCGGTTGCCCCCGGTCCTTTCCAGAGCATCGGTGATAAGCTGCCGTTCCCGTTGCCTGGCGGCGTGGCGGTTCCTCCCG
>MJAN01000007.1 GCA_001875255.1 Candidatus Sabulitectum silens
GTGTGCCGGGCCTATTCCAGCCTTATGAGAAGCTGGTTCTTTTCCACCTTCTGGGAGGGTTCGACGGCTATCTCAGCCACCCTGCCATCCACCGGCGCGGTGATCTCGTTGTACATCTTCATGGCATCGAGAATGAGCAGTGCGTCCCCCTCTTTCACCCTGGCGCCATGCTTTACCTGTACTTCGATTATGGTTCCCGGTATGAAGGCCCTGATCTGCTTTTCATCCGGTGAGGACCAGGACGGTCCGTAGCTGTCCGGCACGCTGGTCTCGTAGAGGGTGTCGTCTATGTTCAGCTTTTTCCCTTCGGTCATCCTGTCCTCCTTCCTAAAGGGGAATGTTGCCGTGGCGTCTGAAGGAGTTGCCGTGGTCCTGCTCCCCTGCGAACTCGAATGCCTTGATCACCACGTCCCTGGTGTTCTCCGGCTCGGTGATCACGTCTACATAGCCCTTTGAGGCTGCCACGTAGGGATTGGCGAACTTGTCTTCGTATTCCTTTACCTTTTCCCGCCGGGTTGCCTCGGGATCATCGCTTCCGGCAATTTCCTTCCTGAAGACGATATTGGCCGCGCCTTCGGCGCCCATAACGGCAATTTCTGCCGATGGCCAGGCTATGACGCTGCTGGCACCGAGATGCCGACTGCACATGGCTATATAGGCTCCGCCGTATGCCTTTCTCATTATCACCGTTACCTTGGGCACCGAGGCCTCGCTGTAGGAATAGAGCAGCTTGGCGCCGTGGCGGATCACACCGGAATGCTCCTGGTCAACCCCCGGGAGATATCCAGGTGTGTCAACGAATGTAAGCAGGGGGATTCGGAAGGAATCGCAGAACCTGATGAACCTTGCGGCCTTGTCCGAGGCGTTCACGTCGAGGACGCCGGCAAGATACCTGGCTGGTTGGCTATCACGCCGGTGGTCCTGCCGTTGATCCGGACGAAACCCACCACGATGTTCGGAGCGTAGTGTTCGTGGACCTGAAGGAAGTCGCTGCCGTCGGCAACACCCTTGATCACATCCACAACATCGTAGGCCTTCCGCCTGTTATCAGGAACTACGCTGCTTGAAAGGGCTTTCCCCGGGGGAACAGGTTCCTTTGCCGGGGGATCCTCCAGGCAGTTCGCCGGGAGGAAGCTGAGGAGCTTCTTGATCTGATCGAAGGCTTCCTGTTCGGTTTCGGCGAAGAAATGGGCATTGCCCGTTACGGAGGTGTGGGTCCTGGCACCGCCCAGTTCCTCCTGGCTTATGTCCTCACCGAGAACGGTCTTGATCACCTGGGGACCGGTGATGAACATATTGGAGATCTTGTCAACCACGAAAACGAAATCGGTCAGGGCAGGGGAATAGACCGCGCCTCCGGCACATGGACCCAGTATGAGGGACAGCTGGGGGACCACACCGCTGAGTTTCGTGTTCCTGTAAAGATATCGCCGTAGCCGCAGAGGAATCCACACCCTCCTGAATCCTTGCGCCGCCGGAGTCGTTGATACCTATCAGGGGTATCCTTCTGTTCCCGGCCCCGTCCATTACCTTGACTATCTTTGCCGCATGGGCCTTTCCCAGTGACCCGCCGGCCACGGTGAAGTCCTGGGCGAAAATGGCCACTGGTCTTTTGTTGACCCGGCCGAAGCCGGTTATCACGCCGTCGCCGGCGAGTTTTTTCCTGTCCATTCCAAAATCCGTTGCGGAGTGCTCAACGAAGAGGTCCGTTTCAAGGATGAGCCTTTGTCAAGTATGTGGCTTACCCTTTCCCGGGCGGTGAGCTTGCCCCGTTCCTTCTGCTTTTCCAGGGCCTGTTCCTCCGCCCCCCTTGAAAAGGTTCTGCACCCTGTGAAGAAAATCGTTCACTGAACTCTTTATTGACATCTGTAAATCCTTCCTGCCTGCGGCGTCAGTTGCTGCCGAAGAGAGCATCCATTAGCTGGAGCCTTTGCTGTGCATACTCCGGCAGTTCGTGGCCGCTGTTTACAATCGAATCATAACAGGTCTCCGCTTCTGCCATTCGGCCTGTGTCCCACAGGCAGTCCGCCAGAAGCAGCAGGGCGCCGGTGAAATCCGGAGACAGGGCCAGGGACTCTCTGCAGTACTCCATGGCCTGTTCAAGCCGACCCTCCAGCCGGTGAACCCTGGCTACCCTTTCAAGGACCACCGGCCCTCTTCTTACGGTGAGGGCATTCGCTGCCAGCTCCAGGGCGCGTTCCCCGTTACCCGCAAGGGAATATAACAGACCGCACTGGGCAACCCCCCATCCGGGAAGGGAGTCAAGATACAACGATGCCTGTTCCAGTGCCAGCCCGGCCTGACCGGTTACCCAGAGGGCGGTTATCTCAACCGCTTTGCCGGACCAGGGGGCCCTCATATCCCCGCCCTGAATGCCAAGGATGCTTTCCTTCGGACCAAGCTCCCCTCCATTGAGGATCCTCACGGCCCTCTGAAGCTCGGTGTCCGAAGAGAGAAGGGCGTTCTCCATTGCGGTGTCCAGGTCGCCTTCGCTGCAGTTCTTCCAGCAGCTGAGGGTGTAAAAGGCCGCGTCGTTCCCGGAGGACAGGGCAATGTCCGTTGCAGGGTCCTCCCTGAACCGCAGGGCGTAGATGATCCTGTCAAGGATATCGGTCCCCGTGGAGTCCCTGAGCCTGATGAGCTCGGGAAGTGCCTCAGCAGGAATTAGATAGAGGGGTCTAGAGAGGAACTCCGCGGGATCGAGGGGGTCGAAGAAGTGAAAGGCAAGGGAATCGGTTCCAGTAAGGTGAAGGAGTTCCCCTGTGGCGTAGACAGCGGCGAGATCATCCAGGTAAATGGGAGACCAGCCGGGAAGGGCCGCCGCCAGGTGGGCGGAAGAGCCGCTGTTCCAGCCGCTGTAGATCGCCAGGTTGAACCGATACTTCTGAAAGAGGCTGTACTGGGATGCCCGGTGTTCTTCCCCCATCGGATAGCACAGGGCGAGATATTCCCGATAGAAGCCTTCGGGAAAAAGAAGACACCTTCCATCCATGAAAAGGGGGAGACGTTCTTCGAACCGGTACTGGAGGTAGCCGGATACCTCATTAGTATTGAAGACCACCGCCCGGGACATGAGGTGGGGGTGGGCTTCCAGGAGGTCCGCCAGCTCCACCGGATATATTGTCCAGTCCACACCGATCCCGGGTCTCCTTGAGGGGCCTACGTCCCTGGGGATACCGTGGATGAAGGGAACTGCGAAGATGAGCACCGCAGGCAGCCATATCATCCGGCGGGGAACCTTAAGTGATATCATTCCCGGTATCCAGGCCAGCATGGCCGGGGCCAGGAGTTCCCCGTTCCTGGAGGCGAACAGGGTTGAGGCCGTGAGTATGAATAGGGCCGCCAGTTTTCCCCTGTGCAGCTTTTCCCTGAAGAACCCGAGGAGGGCCAGGGTGACCGATGTGGCAGCAATGAGGATCAGAGCTGGCCTCGCCAGGGTTCGTTCCGGGGCGAACCTGGGATCGAAGGGGCTCCACCATTCCCTTATGGTCTCCTTGTAGAGAGGCTGGGACAGGAAGGCAGGCAGGTATTCCAGTGTTCTGTAGCCGTTGGGGTGTATTCCGCTTGCCAGAAGGAGCAGAAAAGGGGGCATTGCCCAGGGAAGGACCTGCCTGTACTCCCCTTCAGAAGCCTGTTCATAGCCGGGACCGAGGCAAGGAACACCCCCATGACGAAACCGGCGTGGGTGTTCACCCAGAGTATCTGCAGCGGCAGGAGTACCAGTGAGAGCTTCAGTGGTTTTCTGATGTCCAGGGAGAGTATGTAGAGATAAACGGAGAAGAAGAAGATACTGAAGAAATGCGGTCGTGCTATCCACCTGGGCTGGGCCAGGGCCAGCCACAGTATGCCGAAGAAAAAGGCAAAGGCAGGATCACCCCCTCCCCTCACCGCCGCCTTGAAGGCCAGAAGGACCGACAGCCCTATGAGAAGAGCCTTCAGAAGCACCGGACCCCCTTCGCCCAGGTGGATCCAGGACAGGGCCATGGCGGATTCAGCAAGCCATTCCTGCTGTATCCAGTAGGCGCCGTGTCTGGTCCACGTGAACGGGTCCTCCGTCCTTATCTCGCCGGTTTCAATTATGTCCAGACCGTTCCTGAGATGCCAGAAGAAGTTGCCGTTGTGAACCGGCACCAGGGAATAGAGCACCGCTGCCAGTGCAAGGATCATTCCGGGGTCGATGGTCTTACTGGATATCTTCAAGGTGTTCAATCCTTCTCCTGGTCTGTTCTGTTGAGGCGAACTCAAGGGCCCTTGCGGCGAATGAGTCCCGCAGTGCGGGGTTCTCTTCCTGAAGCATCCGTCTTGCCCATGCCTCGGCGGCTATATCAAGGGACATGGGGTCCGGAGAGGTTCCCGAGAACCGGAATATCTCCATCCCCTCCCAGTTCGGTTCCCTGGGCCGGTTTCCCACGGGGTGGAAAATGAGCCCCCTGAGCTGGAAAGAGTCATTTCTCTCCCACGCCCTTGAAATATGCACGGTCCTTTCCCCGATGACCGGGGGTATCGGCGGAGGGATCACCAGCTCAAAAAAATTGCCGTAGGGATCGGACAGCATGATATCACCTCTGAAACCCAGTGTGTGCACCGCGTAGGCCGCATAGAAGGTGTCATGGGCAACCGGTCTGTAGATGGCCCCGGGGGAAGACCGGTGAGTACGTCGGTGGTCCACCGCATGGCAATGTCGTCGGTGGATCTGTCCGCCAGACGCAGGCCCTGAACCGCGGACAGTATAACCGCTGCAGAAATGAAAAGATGCCCGGTGACCCCCCTGGACAGGATCCTTTCCATGCCCAATGCTGCCCTGAGGCAGAGGGGAATGAGCAGTATCCACAGTTGACCCGCCGGGTCAGGCAGCTCGTAGGAGGAAAGGAAGAGCAGTGCCAGCAGGATCGGGAGATCCTGCCGGTACCGGAGCCTGCCCCCGGCGGCGGCCAGCAGGGCGAGAACAGCTCCGGAAAAGGGTCCTATGGCGGAAAGGGCGGTGAGAAGCCTGCCGAAGGAGGGTGCTCCAAGCCTTCCTGAAAACATGGTCAGATACCCCAGAAGGCCCACCAGTGACTCCGGTCGGCCGTAATGGGCAACTGCGCTGGAGCCGGCGCGGATGGGAACGTACAGTAGAAGGGTTAGTGGAATGAGGCCGGTAAGGAGAAGGAGCCCCTTCTGCCCTGCTTTCCCCACATGAGGGTCCTGACAGTATTGAGACCGGATGACCTGCGAAGATGGCCATTCCCGCAGCATAGGGCATAAGGGCGGTTCGCCTGAGGAAAATGGCCGAAAGGGCGAGAAGCATTGCCAGGGGATAAACCTCGAGACTGTTAAGCTGGGCCATGACCGGGGCCAGGGTAAGAAGCAGCACTGAAGCGTAAACCGATGATGAAGGGCCTGCCCTGTGCCTGGAGAAGGCTCCCGCGGCAACGGGAACGAGTATGGCTCCCAGAAGACAGTTCACCAGGCGGAGATGGCCGTAGAGAGGTGACATGACCATGGAGGCCGCCCTGAGGATCATCAGGAAAAGGGGGTACCCCGGGGAGTGGGCTATCTGGAGGCCCGGGCCGCAGATGGCGAATTCCGCGCCGTCGGTTCCGTCGAAGGAGGGGGGACCGGTGAGCAGAGCAGCCAGGAAGACCCCCCCGGAGAGGGCTGCCAGTATCAGTACTCTATGCCGCATACATATTCTGCGATGGAGTCACGAAGGGCGATTGCACGGGGAATGTCCGGAATACCTCCGGTCTGATCCCCATGTCCCCGCGCGGAAAGTATACCCGCCCTTATTGCGGCGAACTCAAGGTTGCCGGGGTACATGGATATGCCGTACTCAGCCGCGGCCAGGGCTTCGGTAACACGATGGCTTTCCAGAGCTGAACTTATCACCATGGCGAAGAGGGACTGCCTGGGGGCCGATGCCCCGGCCAGGGCCCTGGAGCCGTAGATAAGGGCGCTGTCCGGCATCTCCGACGCTGAGTACCATAGGGCTGCGGTTTCCAGCACCTCGGCTCCGTCGGGTTTGACCAGGAGGCATCTCTCAAGGAGATCCCGCCGATCGGGAGGGTCACCGGCTATCACCGGCGCCCGGAGCCTGGCCAGCATTATGGGTATGCAGATCCCCAGCCTGTTCTCCCCTTCAAGATAGAGTGAATCGTAATCGGCCTACGGGTTACCGCCGACAGGGTTATGGTCTTTGCCCAGTCCCCAGCCGCCGCAGCGGGGCTATCCAGGAAGGCAAGGGAGTACTCCAGGGACCTGAGTGTGTCCCCGTTGACGAGATAGGCGGATGCCATGGATCGGAGCAGCATGGGGTTCATGCCGGAACGGGAGTGTATGTCGTTCAGGGCGGTGGTGTCGCCGCTGAGGGCGGTGAAGGTTACCTTCATTGTTATCGCGCTGTGAAGATCGGATGCACCGGCATTTCTTATATAGATGTCGAAGGCCCTGTCAAAGGCTTCCCTGTCCCCCTCTTCGAAGGCCAGGTTCATCCGTACCTTCATCAGGGACGCCGAGGAATCCCCCCTGGCCATGGCGGTTTCGCAGATATACCGGGAACGGTGGTTAAGCCCGAGCATGTGGGTGGTTTCCGCCAGTGTGAGCCAGGGCCCCCGCCTGCGGCCAGCCTTGAGGCTGATTCCATCGCCAGGGCTATCCTGCCCGAGCGGCTGAAGCTGTCGGTGCGTCTTTCATAACCCCTTATCCATGAGCTCTTGTCTGAAGCCGGGGGGGCAGCCACCAGAAGGACCATGGGAAGGATGAACAGAAAGGCCGGTCCTTTTCCCGCCCTGGAGAACAGGGTGATCAGCACGACGGTACCCACAGCGGCCATGGCGGAGGGAGCCATAAGACTGAAACCAGCAGGGGAAAGGGCGGTTATGAACAGAACCGAGCTGAACAGGGCCTTTCTCATCCTTCAGGACCTGGAAGGCCGGATACCGCAACCGCCAGACCGGCAAAACGAATGTTACCCATCCGGCGGACCAGGCCAGTGTAAGGGCAACGGCATAGGGAACACCCCTGAAGCCGCCCTTCCATGTGGACCCCGCCGTTATCCACAGGCAGGCCATGAAAGTACCGGCAATGGTTACGGTGTCAGCGAAGGTGATCCCCGCCGGGGGAATCAGGGCGAAGGCCGCTATGGTGCCCGTAAGGGCGGAAAGGGCAGGGAACAACAGCCAGGAAAGGTTGTTTCGGAGCTGTGTCCATCTGTCCGGCGCCAGCTCCTTCAGGAACCAAAGCGACAGGAACGATACCGGTATCATGTCGATGAGATAGGTGATGTAATGGGACGCCCCGGTGAGGGCCTCCTCGGTTCCAGCGTGCCATTGGAGAAGGGTGTGGGTGATGCCGTCGCCGGGGAAGAGGGGCTGGAAAACAATGGTAACTAGATAGGGCCAGGTGAAGAAGGACAGGAATACCGGAGCGAAGACAAGGGTATTCAGAATACCCCTGAGAAGCCGTCTGTTCGGGGCCACCGCCCAGGTGAAAACCCCTGCCAGCAGGCAGCCGATGGCTGCCTCTATCCTTATTCCGGTGGTGGTGCCGGTGAGCACCACACCGGGGTTGAAGAAGTTAAGGAGGAACCACAGGGCGTTGGACCTTTCAAGGGGGAAGTACCCGATTGCGGATGTGTGTCCGATGATGCCGTCGATAAGCGGGGGCAGAAGGGTCAGTGTCCATGCGAGAACCATTATTTTCAGCAGCTTTGCGGTATCGTAACCGCTGAACACCCTCATGAAGAATACAAGGGTAAGCAGGGGAAACACATAGGCAACTGGAAAATGGAACAGGAACGCCGGGCCATCGAAAAGGATACCCAGGGGAATGGCTTCCATGAGATTCCTGAGGAACACAGTTACCGTGAAAAGGGCCGCGAGCTGCCAGGGGCTGGCGGGGAGGGAGTTACCCCAGTTTATCCATTTGTCTATGAAGGTTTTAAAGCTCATTGATCCTCCGATAGGGTGAAGGCCTGCAGGGCGGGGTAACCGATTTCCTGCCATTCCAGCCCGGCCAGAAGGTAAATGGTAGCCTGAAAGTCCTCCGGATGCATTCCTCCGATGATATCATCGGCTACTCCATGGCCTGTGAAAACTCCCCAGCCCCGGCGGCGCTCAGTGAAGTCCGGCATGGAATAGAAACAGGCGGTGACACCGTTCTCCTCCCCGGCTTCGCTCCAGAACCCGATGATCTCCACGAACCCGCCACCGGACCCTGACTGCTGAAGGACAAGGTCAGGCTTGAAAAGGGCGATCAGCTGCAGAATGGTATTCTGTCTGGTCCGTGGATCGGCCCAGAGGGAGTCGGAGAACAGCTCCGAGTCGGTTTCCGGTTCCACTCTTACAGGCAGCCCGGTGCTGTCGGTCCACACTACGAGGTGATCCCTGGTTCCGGTGAATGACTGGTACTGATCAAGAACGAGGAGCATGAGAAGGCCGTTCTGGTCCGCTGCCTCCGCCAGCTTGAGAAGCGGATCCCCGGGGTGCTCGGAGGGTAGATGAAACCTTCCCGATGCGGTATTTTCCAGGCTGAAAACCGCCTCGGGCATGCTCTCGGTGCCCTCCGCACCCTGAAAATGCATAACCAGCGTGGTCTCCCCGGTCTGAAGGGCCATATCGCCTCTTCTGGCAGGGAGTTCCGAAACTCCGCAGCCCGGAGCAATGATAAGCAGCAACGGCAGACCGATGGTTTTCCTAAAAAAGTGCCCGGCTGTGAACCGGGCACTTTTCATATCCATCGGACTCCTACCGGATGACAGAGACTCTCTGGGCATCGAAGGCGTTCCCGTGGCGGAGCACTACGAAGTAGGTTCCCGAGGCGAGACCGCCCTGGAACTCCACTGAGTTGAGACCCTGCTCCGCTGGGCCGCTGAAGAGGGTGGAAACCCTTCTTCCGGCCATGTCAACCAGAGAAAGGTCTGCCTGTCCCGAGCCCGGGAGGCTGAAGCTGACAGCGGTTCCAGCGGTCATGGGGTTCTGCTGCACGCTGAGCCCCGTGCCCTCAAAGACTTCGCCATCTTCGATCCCGGTGCTGTAGGTGATCTCGTAATCGTGGTTGCCGCTGAGTGAGGTTTCCGTCATGAAGGCGGGGAAGAATATGGCGTAGTCCCAGCCGGTGGTGGGTACGGAAATGGACACCTCGGCGTTGGGGTAATCGGCTTCGTACCAGTTGAACTGGATCTCGTTGTCGTTGAAGACGAAAGCGCCCACGTTGAAATCGAAGCCGTCCCGGCCGTCGAAGTCGAACTGGACCCAGCCTTCCTGGTAGTCGGCGAGGTTTACCCTGATCCAGGCGATGCCCCTTGTTTCCGGGGGATAGCTTCCCTCGTCGCCGGAGGCGGGAGGGAATTGTGGTTGTTATAGGGGAGAACAGCGGGACCCGAGGCGGGAAGACCGAGGTCGGGGTCCCAGAGGTTATAGGCATCGCTGTAGTTCGGGCCGGTGAAGTAGCGCCACATGCCGTACTCCATGAAGCCCATATCGAAGTCCATTCCATGGGCGATGAACATTTCGTCCAGGGCTTCCCACATGTTGGGGCCGTTCACCGCGGCGCAGTTCTCCCAGACCTCGCGGACGGCTTCCTCTCCGAACAGAAGAGCTATCATTCTGGGCCAGATGGAGTTGCCGTACCAGTGGGGGTTGCCGCTGGCGATATCCAGCCAGGGCTTCCTTACGGAGCTTTCACCCCAGAAACCCATCCAGTCATTCACATCGGGCCATATCTGGTCTTCCATCCATACGGCGCAGTTCTCCAGGAACCAGGTGGGCTCCGTGTAGTCGTAGCTCATCTGGATGGCATGCTGGAACTCGTGGGAGGATGTGGTGGTGAGGTAGTTGTAGCCCAGATTGGTGTTCATGACTATGTGGCTGGCGCTGCAGTTCTGGGTGGAATCGGGTGGCTTGTACTCCCCGCCGGAAGAGCAGTATCCCAGTGTGCTGCCGCCGAGGGTGACCAGGTACACGTCGTAGCGGTTGCATCCTCCCACTCCGTTGTCGGAGGGCGGGGTGATGTAGCCCATGTCACCGCATTCGTCGGCCCGTGCTATAACGAAATACTCAGCCATTTCCTGGGCGTAGGCCTCGGAAACCGCGTCACCTCCGCTGAGGGTGTAGTGGAACCTGAAATTGTCGTCGCTTGTTATGAAGGTTTCCTCGGGGCCTGACAGGTTTGGCCTGTTGACCAGGGGAAGAATCATGTCGATGGTTGCCTGGGAGACTTCGTCAAAAAGAAGAGTGGCCTCGTGGAGAGCGGGTGTTCCGCTTCTCGCCGGCATGGCTCCTTCGGTGTACTCCACTGGCAGTTTCTCCGGTGAAACCACGCTGTAAACCAGATAGAGGGCCCTCTGGTCAACGGTGAGGGTTTCATCGGCTGATATCCGCTGGGCGGCGGTATCAGCGAATGCCCCAGGGAGAGCATCAGTATTGCCGTTAATGCTAACCGCATCTGTCCTCCTATACGAAAATGGCAGGATGTGTTTTCTCTGCCGGTGATAAGAAATGCACTGCTGAGAAGCCATAAAGGCCGAGCAGGAGAGGTGTTTGAAGCGCAGCCAACCCCTTTGAACTCTCAGTGCTGTTTTGCTTTCCAAAACTCTACGCCCTAATCTAGAATGTTTCTTCCCCTATGTCCATAACATCCCGGGGTCTCAATTGGTTCCCCGGGTTCGAGCTTGCGGTGTCCGTCGCCTGTGAACATAGTTACCTACCGTAACACAATCAGAAAAGGAGTCGGTTTGAAAATTACATTCCACGGAGCCGCCAGGGCCGTTACCGGATCACAGCATCTCATAGAGGTTTCCGGAAAAAGGATACTCCTTGACTGCGGTCTTGCCCAGGGAAGAAGACAGGAGAGCGAAAGGCTCAACCGCGAGTATTCCTATGAACCTGCTTCTGTGGACGCGGTGGTACTTTCCCATGCACATATCGACCATTCCGGGAAGCTTCCCGGTCTTGTAAAGAATGGGTTCAGGGGCTCCATTTTCTCCACGGCGGCCACCAGGGACCTGGCCGCAGTCATGCTTCCCGATTCCGCCCATATCCAGCAGGCGGACACACAGTACATCAACAAAAACGGGCCAGGGACGGTCTCGAACCGGTTGAACCCCTCTACGACCTTGAAGATGCCCTCTCCGCCATAGAAAAATTCGTTACCCTGCCCTATGGCCTTTCATTCACCGTATTTCCCGGGGTTGAGCTGAGGTTCCTGGAGGCCGGGCACATACTCGGTAGTTCCCAGGTAGAACTTACCGTTTCTGAAAAAGGTATAAAGAAGGTCATTCTGTTCACCGGTGATCTCGGCAGGTTCGACAGACCTATCCTCCGGGACCCCGACCTGACGCCAAGGCCTGATATCCTGCTGATGGAAAGCACCTATGGAGGCAGGAAGCACGATCCTCAGGAGAAGTCCCTCCTTGATATCGAGGTGGTGATAAATGAAACTGTCAGGAAGGGAGGGAAGATCATCATTCCCGCCTTCAGTGTGGGTAGGACCCAGGAGATACTCTACTTCCTCAACCTGCTTTCCTGGCGGAACGCATACCCCGTATTCCGGTTTTCGTGGATTCTCCCCTCTCCTTCAACGCCACCGAGGTCTTCAAGCTGCACCCCGAGGTTTACGACAAAGAGCTCAGGGACCTTCTCTACGATGGCCACAGTCCCTTCGTTTTCGAGAACCTTCACTTCGTTCAGAGCGTTTCCGAATCCAAGTCCATCAATACCATGAAGGAGCCCATGGTGATCATCTCAGCTTCGGGAATGTGCGAGAACGGCCGGATCCGCCACCACCTGAAGAACAACATCACCAACCCGGCCAATACCATAGTGGTGGTGGGTTTCATGGCGGAACACACACTGGGCCGGAGGATCGCGGAGAAGAACTCCACGGTGAACATATTCGGCGAGCCCTATCCCCTTAATGCCAGGGTGGTCAATGTGGACGGCTTCAGCGCCCACGCCGACCACGACGGCTGATGACCTACTTCAGGGCGGTGGGACAGAAGGCAGAGCATATAGTACTGGTCCACGGGGAAGCGAAGTCGGCGGAGGCCTGGCCAGGGCAATTGGTTCGGAAACCGAAGCACAAATACTGGTCCCGGAACCGGGGAACACCCTTGAGGTTTCTGGAACAATCTAGCCGGTTTCTGATTATATTCGCCCGGCCGTACAAACGATAAAACGAACCAGGAGCGCCTTATGGTATCTTGTATCCTTTTTCTGACCCTTGTTTCCATTTCAGGCTTTGACCCGCCCCTTCAGATGCCCTCCCAGGGGATCGGTTCCGAAACCGTTAGCGAAGGCGTAAGGTCCTTCTCCATGGGGGGAGTCTCCGCGGGCATACCCGATTCCGGCATGGTCTCCATTGCCAATCCCTCGGCATCCGCATGGGCGGGAACAACTGGATTTTCCTTCGGGGCCAGGGTCCGGGACACCGAAGACCCTTCATGGTCCGAGGCTTCCGACTTCCCGGATGTTTCCGTAATGATGTCCCTTCCCCTGGGTGTTCAGCTCTCCGGCGTACTCAGCGGCAGGTCCAGACTGAACTCCACCGACAGTGTTTTCTTCGAGAACGGCTCGGGAACCATCCACTGGTCCGGTTCCACGGCGGAGTCCTACCTTGGCGCTACACTTAAGGCCTCGAACAATTTTGCCTTTTCCCTGGGCGGCAGATGCTTTTTCGGTTCCGCCCTGGGTGATGCCGTAACGAACAGGGAATCCCCGGGACCTATGTGCCTGTTACCCTTCAGTACCGAGACGACATCGCTTTCATATCCTCATGGGGCTTGATTTCGGGGCGTTCTATCGTACAGGAACCGTTTCCGCGGGTTTTCCATCACCACCGACCGCTCGGGAGACCTCTCGGTTCAGCGGGATTACGCCGGCCCCCAAAGCGCCGATACCACAATGCGCTACTCCATTCCCGGCGAACTCTCCCTGGGGATATCGGCAAGGGTTCATCCCAGGGTCCTCATAGGGGTCGACTACTTCGGCAGGAAGGCTCTCACCCTGCTGGGTTCCACCACGGAAGAGGGCAGTTTCACCGCGGCGGGCTTTGAGGTCAACCCCGGCGGGGGTTTCAGGCTTCGCGGCGGTTATCGGACCATGAACGGTCTCTGGCGCGACGGCGCGAACCGCTATTCCGCCGGCCTCGGATACCACATTTCAGGGGGAAACGCCTCCCTCGACGCCGGCGTAAGCTGGGAAAGCTGGAATGAGGACCAGTCCGAAACCGTTTATTTCATGGGGATAAGGGCCTCGGAGAATTGGCTGGGACGGTAGTTCTCATACCGGCCAGAATGGGTTCCACCCGGCTTCCGGGCAAACCCCTGGCGGACATCTGCGGACGCCTCTCATACTCAGGGTTCTCCACGGCGCCGCCGGCGCTTCTCCTGAGAGGCTGGCGGTGGCCACCGATTCCAGGGAGATCTTTGAAACGGTAACAGGCGCCGGCTATGAATCGGTGATGACCGGTCCGGCGGAGAACGGCACCGGAAGGGTATACGAAGCCTGGAAAAAATGGGATCCCGGGAGACAGGATAATCAACCTTCAGGGCGACGAGCCCGGTGCCGACCCATCCTGGATAGAGGCCCTCAGTGCCGCTGACACCGGGCCGAAGTCTGTTTCAACCCTTGTCAGCGCCATTTCGCCGGAGAGGGCGGAGGACCCTTCGGTGGTAAAGGCGGTCTTCACACCTGCCAACAGAGCCCTTTATTTTCCAGGAGCCCGGTCCCCTGGGGTTCCCGGGTTTTTACCAGCACCTGGGGGTTTACTGTTTCACACCGGAAAGTCTTCAGCTCTGCGTAGATTCTCCCCGGGGCACCCTTGCGGCAGCGGAGGGACTTGAGCAGCTTTCATGGATGGAGAACGGCATAGGGATCAATGTCGTTCCCGGTGGATGGAAGGGGATGGGAGTGGACACACCCCAGGACCTTGAGGAGGCCAGGGAATGGTTCGGAAAGAACTGACATCAGGGCTGCCGCTCTTTATAGCAGGCCCATGCGGCATTGAATCGGAAGCCATGGTCATGGAAACCGCAGGCTTCGTCAGAGGTCTTGCCAACCATTTCCGGGGCAGGGCTGAGTTCGTTTTCAAAAGCTCCTTCCTGAAGGACAACCGAACCTCCGCCGGTTCCTGGGCGGGTCCTGGTATGAAGGAGGGGTTGAGGGTACTGGGGAAGGTCCGTGAAGAGTTCGACCTTGCCCTTCTCACCGACATACACACCGCCGATCAGGCACTTCCCGTTTCCCGAGTCTGTCAGATCTTGCAGATACCCGCCTTCCTTTGCCGCCAGACATCCCTTCTTGCAGCCGCCGGCGCCACCGGTCTGCCGGTGAATGTGAAGAAGGGCAGTTCATGTCTCCGGAGAACATGAAGGGGGCTGTTGATAAACTCAGGGAATCCGGCTGCCCCCATGTCCTCCTCACCGAGAGGGGAAGCTTTTTCGGTTATGGTGACCTGGTGGTGGACATGCGCTCCCTTACGGTGATGGATGGCATTTCCGACGGGGTAGTCATGGACATTACCCATTCGCTGCAGAAACCAGGTGCCGACGGCGGGATCTCCGGCGGCGATCGCTCCTTCGCAGTTCAGATGGCTCGGGCCTCCGCCGCCTGGGGGATTTCCGGCATCTTCCTGGAAGTACACCCGGATCCATCCCGGGCCCTTAGTGACAGGGCTGTTATGCTGAGTTTTTCAAAGGCTGAAGAGCTGATTGAAGCGGCCCTCAACTGCTGGCGGGGGGTGAGTGAGTGAACCTCAAGGATATCAGGCTGGTTGCCCTTGATGTTGACGGGACCCTTACCGACGGAAGGCTGCTTTACGGGCCTGAAGGCGTTTCCCAGGCCTTCAGCGCCAAGGACGGACAGGGGATCATGAAGCTGCTTCAGGCAGGGGTTCAGGTTGCCTTCGTATCCTTCAGGGATCTTCCCTCCACGCGAATGCGAGCCTCCGATCTGGGTGTTTCGCTGCTCTGCCTGGGCAGTTCCGATAAGGCTCTTTCCCTTAAAAACCTTGCGGATCACCTCGATATTCCCTCCTCTTCCATCCTTTTCATGGGAGATGACGAAAAGGACATTCCGGCAATGAAGACCGCCGGTGTTTCAGCGTGCCCGGCTGATGCATCCCCCTCTGTGAAGGAGATATGTCACATGACCGCCAGGGCCGACGGGGGCACCGGAGCGGTGAGGGAGATAGCTGAAGCTGTACTGGAGGCCCTTGATGAATGATCTTCTGACCGAGGCAAAACGGGTCTTTCAGATCGAGATAGAGTGGCTTGAGGAAACGCTGTCGATGAATTCCGAGAGCTTTCCCCGGGCGGTGGAACTCCTCCGGGGCACCATGGGCAAAATAGTTGTCTGCGGCATCGGCAAGTCGGGGCTGGTGGGCAGAAAGATCGCCGCTACCATGACCAGTACCGGAACACCTGCCTATTTCCTTCATCCCTCCGAGGGCATCCACGGCGATGTGGGTATGCTTTCCAGGGGAGATTCCTCCCTTGTGCTCTCCAAAAGCGGAGACACCGGCGAGATCTCCGCCCTGCTTCCCATCCTCAGGAAACTGCGCATACCGGTGGTGGCCATTGTTTCCAGCAGGAATTCCCTTCTTGGCCGATTCGCCGATGTGGTACTTGAGCTTCCCAACCGCCGGGAAGCCTGCCCCTTCGACCTGGCCCCCACCGCCAGCACAACGGCAATGATGGCCCTGGGAGATGCCCTTTCCATGGCTATGCTCAAGCTATCCGGGTTTACCCCGGAGGATTTCGCCGAGGTCCACCCCGGTGGTGTTCTCGGCAGAAAACTCCTGATGCGTGTATCCGATCTCATGGAATGTGCCAGTCTGCCCCTTCTTCCACTGGATACCCCTGTCACCGATGCCCTTCAGGAAATGACCGCCCACCGGGGGATATGTCTTGCGGTTGACCAGCGGAACAGACTCATGGGGGTTTTCGTCTATGGCGATCTCGGCAGGCTCATGAAGACAGCCCCTGACCTCCGGGGTCTCAGCCTTTCAGAGGTGATGACCGGGAATCCCGCGGTATGCTCTCCGGATGACCTTGTGGCCCTTGCTGTACAGAGGATGGAGGAGATGGGGATAACTTCCATAGTCGCAGTGGATGACAAGGGGATCCCCATGGGCATACTCTACCTTCATGACGCACTGACCCTGGGTTTCTGAGGGTTCCATTTTCCGGCGGTCTATAGCCGGATCGGTGAAAAATCGGTATCTTTTCACCGGCTATGATCCATATGTGAACAGCCTGAAATGGAGAAATCACCGTTGAAATCAGGATATCCCGGTAACCCTTCCATGCTATGCCTCTCTTTGATCCTCATGGTTGTTTTTGCCTGCGGGAATCCCCCGGAGGAATGGTCCGAGGAGAGCGGAAGGGTACAGACAGTGTCGGAGGTAAGGCTGGTGCAGTCCGAAGAGGGCATCAGGGACTGGATGCTCACCGGGGATTCTGCGGTATACCGCGAAGAAGACAGCCTTCTCACAATTATCGATGTGAACATAGTCTTCTATGAGAATGATATTCCCGAAAGCTTTCTGAGAAGCGATACCGGTTCCTCCGATCTCGTGGACGGCCGGACGGTCCTCTGGGGAAATGTCTTCGCGGAGAATACAGAGGGAAGGACCCTTACCACCGATCTCCTCAACTGGTCCGATTCTATGGGAACCTTCCAGACCGACTGTCTTGTCACCTTCATGATACCTGAATCCACAGGGACCACCACCTGCAGGGCAGGGGAGTGGTTTTTGATACAGGTCTGTCCGCCGTGGGGGATATTACCGTGCAGGAATCCTTCACCGCGGTGACCACCGGTGAGGTTCCCCTTGACCGGTAAAGCCCTCCCCCTCCTTCTGATGCTCTTTGCCGCGGCTGGGTCCGGCGGCGGGGTGTTCACCGTAACATCTGACCACGCATCCACCTCGGAGACCGAGGGAGGAGAAACACTACTCACCCTCAGGGGCAATGTGGTGGTAACCGACGATCAGGTTACGGTAACATCCGATTCCGCAAGGGTATTCCAGACATCAGAACGGGCCGAGTTCTTCTCCGGGGTCCATGTGGAAGCGGACACCCTGAACGCCGATGGTGCCTATCTGACCTATTCCCGTATTACCGGTGTCATGGTCCTGGCTGGAGGCGCCCGGCTTTCCGACGGCTCCTCCACCCTCACCGCGGACAGGGTTGACTGGTTCAGGTTCAGGGACATGGCCACCGCAAGGGAGGAGTGCTCCTCACCGGCGACTGGCTGGGTGAGGTCAGTGGTGAATACGCATTGTATGACAGGAAGCGGGGAAGCCTTTTCGTTACCGTCGAACCGGTTCTGACAAGGGTGGAGGATTCCGACACCACGGTTATAACCGCGGATCGTCTCGAGTTCTTTGAGGAGGGCGAGAGGGCAGAGGCCCAGGGGAATGCCTTCGTAACCATGCCCGGCAGGGACATGGAAACCGAGAGCGAGTATCTCAGGTACTTCGGAGAGGAACAGAGGATGGAGCTCATCGGTTCACCGGAGATCAGGTCCGGGGAGGGTCTCCTTCGGGGCGACTGGATGGAGGGGCTGCTGAATGATAATGGTGCCATTGAGTTCCTTCGAATCGAGGGGGCCGCCTCGGGGAATTTCAGCGAAGAGGTCACCACGGTTGACTTTCATTCACAGAGGCTGAATTTACCTTCCTGGCCGGGGGGGAGGAACTCGACAGCCTCCTTCTGCAGGGAAGCGCCGTTCTCAATGTTTTCGGTGAGGATTCACTGCGGGTGGAGGCAAACACCATATCCGCCGAGGAAATCGTTATAGATTTCTTTGACGGAGAAGCAGAAACGGTGATGGCCCGGGGGACCGTAAGGGGCACATACAGCTGGAGCGGGGAGTTTCGTGACTGACACAGACCGAGCGGACATTCTCAGGGCCGAGGGCCTTGTAAAGAAATACAGGAAGAGGAAGGTGGTGGACGGCGTGAGCCTCGAGGTAAAGAGGGGCGAGATCGTCGGACTTCTGGGGCCGAACGGTGCGGGGAAGACCACAACCTTCTATCAGATCGTCGGCTTCATCAAACCAGACGGCGGAAGTGTGTTCCTGGATCAGAGGGAGATAACCGGGCTTCCCATGTACAAAAGGGCAAGGCTCGGTCTTGGATACCTTCCCCAGGAATCCAGCGTCTTCAGGAAAATGACCGTGGCGGACAACCTCATGTGCATTCTGGAAACCACCTCATTGCCAAAGAAAGAACGCCGTGCCAGGCAGAAAAGGCTCATGGATGAACTGGGGATCACCCGCCTTGCGGATCAGAAGGCATACACGCTCTCCGGAGGCGAGAGAAGAAGGGTAGAGATAGCCAGGGCCCTGGTTACAGATCCTGGATTCCTTCTTCTAGATGAACCCTTCGCCGGAATCGATCCCATAGCCGTGGCTGACATTCAGGAGATCATAAGGAAACTGGCGGAAAAGGGACTGGGTGTACTTATAACCGACCACAGCGTCAGGGAAACCCTAGCGATTACCGACAGGGCCTACATCATGTACGACGGCAGGGTACTGATATCCGGCTCCGCCCAGGAACTCGCCAACGATCCGGAAGCAAGAAAGATCTATCTCGGAGAAAGGTTCACACTCTGACAATGCCGGAACTGAGAACCCAGCTCAAGCTGACCCAGACGCAGAAGCTCGCCATGACCCAGACCCTCAGGCAGCAGCTGGAGATCCTTCAGATGCCCTCCACGGAACTAGAAGGCCTCATCGAAACGGAGCTGGCGGAAACCCCTTCTGGAAGAGGAGGGCAGTTCAGCCGACGGCACCGAAGGTGAAGAGGACAGCGAAAAGGACGAAGAACCGGAAAGGGAGGACCCGGGCGAAGATGATCCCTGGACATATTGAAGGAGATAGACGAGCAGATAGGAACTATGCCCGCAAGCAGGTATCGTGAGGAGGAACCCTGGCACCCCGAAGCGGTGAGAACCCCCACCCTGAGCGAACATCTTCTGGCACAGCTGGACACCATGGAGCTGTCCTCCAACGAGGAAAGCGCAGCGGTATATGTGATCTATTCCCTTGACCGTCATGGCCTTCTGGGTCTGGATCCGGAAGAACTTCAGATCGGATGGGGAGGCCCTGTGAGCATACTGCGAAGGGGAGTAAATATCGTTCAGAGGATGGACCCGCCGGGGGTCGCCCAGTTCTCCGCCAGGGATGCCCTCCTTTTTCAGCTGAAGCGGAGGGATGGCGAAAACGCCGCTGAATCCCTTGAGTACAGGATCATTCTCAGGTGCTTCCATGAACTGGCTGAAAGGAAGATAACCGGTATCTCCGGGGAACTCGGGGTTACCCCGCACCAGGTGGAGGAGGCCATCGAGAGGATCAAGCTTCTCAATCCCTGGCCCGGGGCGGAGTTCGCCGGAAGTTCCAATACCACGGTAATACCGGACATCATCATAGAGAAACACGACGGCAAGTTCCTTGTGTTCCTGAACGATGACCGCTTTCCCCATCTTGCCATAAGCAGCCGCAACCGGCGGATACTGGAGTCTCCCTCCACAGGAGCAGTGGAAAAGAACTATGTGAAGAAGAAGTTCAAAAAGGCCAGCTGGTTCATAAGGGCGATTAGGCAGAGACAGGAAACGGTGACAAGGATAGCGGAGTTCATCACAAGGAAGCAGGAGGGTTTTCTAAGGAACGGGGTGGATTCCCTGGTTCCCCTTACCCTCCAGGAGGCCGCCGAGGCACTGGGCTACAACCAGTCAACCATCAGCAGGGCCATCAACGGCAAGTATGTGCAGTCCCCCAGGGGATACATGAAATGAGGTACTATTTCAGCAGGGGAAGCGCCGACACTTCGGTGGCGGCGGCCACGGTACGGGAAGAGATAAAGAGGATAATTGCCGCGGAGGACAGCAGCAAACCGCTCAGTGACGAGAAGATCGCGGAAATGCTCAACGCCGCCGGCACACAGATAAAAAGACGGACGGTCGCTAACTACAGAAAACAGATGGATATACCGGGCGCCAGGAAGAGAAGGCGCTTCTAAGGGGATTCAGGATGAGCAACGATATCTTCAAGGGCTACAGGGGCGTAACGAGGGAAATGATGGAGAAGCTGGGAGTAAAGGTGTGGGACGATGTGATCCTCACAGCCGGACCCAATGTATTCCAGGGGGTGGTCCTTCCCAGAAGCGAAACCGCCGACGCCGATCACATCGTTCTCAAACTGGCCACAGGCTATAACATCGGTGTATCGGCCACAAAGGTCACTTCTGTGGAGATACTGGGCTCCAGGGAAGCCCACTACCAGATCCCCGAGCAGGCCTTTCCCTATGACGAGAAGAATCCCAGGGTCAAGCTGCTGGGAACCGGAGGCACCATCGCCAGCCGTCTCGACTACAAGACCGGTGCGGTGATCCCCGCCTTCTCCCCGGGCGAGCTCTACGGGGCAGTACCAGAACTTGCGGATATCTGCAACCTTGAGACCGAGAAGCTTTTCGGAATATTCAGCGAGGACATGGGCCCAGAGCAGTACATCACACTTGCGAAGGCCATCGGCGAAGAGATAGAGAAGGGCGTAGACGGCATAATGATAGGACACGGGACCGACACCCTGAGCCACACCGCCGCCGCCCTCACATACATGTGCCAGGACCTCCCGGTTCCGGTGGTTCTGGTGGGCAGCCAGCGCTCCAGCGACCGGCCCTCCAGCGACGCCGCCCTGAATCTCATACACGCCGCCCGTACCGCGGCCTATTTCGACGCCGCGGAGGTAGTCGTGTGCATGTTCGGTCCCACCAGCGACCAGTACGGCCTCCTTCACCGGGGTCCCCAGGTCAGGAAGATGCACTCCAGCTACAGAAGCACCTTCAGGACCATCGGCGACAGACCCCTTGCCATGGTGGACAGAGAGAAGTTCACCTTCCTGAAACAGAACTACCTGAAGCGCGACCTGAACCGAAAGCCAAACATCAGACCGGTCTTTGACCACAGGGTGGGCATGGTCTACTACTATCCCAACATGAAACCGGACATGATCGACTCCATGGTGGACAACGGATACAAGGGCATAGTAATCGCCGGAACCGGCCTCGGCCATGTGAACAAACCCCTGTATGAACCCATAAGAAGGGCAACCGAAGCGGGTGTTCATGTCTTCATGACCGTACAGACCCTCTGGGGATACGCCCAGATGTACGTTTACGACACCGGCAGGCTCCTCATGCAGCGGGGCGTGGTCCCCCTGGCCAACATGCTCCCCGAGGCCGCCTACATAAAACTGGGCTGGGCTATGGGTGTAACCGACGACCACGAGGAGGTCAAGCGCCTCATGCTTACCCCGGTGGGCGGCGACATCACCGACAGCGAACCCCCCGACGGATACATCATCCTTCAGGGAGGTGTGCCCGAGGTGGAGCATATTTTCGAAGGCATAAACCGCTAAAGCCATCCGTAAATTTGACAAATAGATTGCCTAAATACAAGCGGGACAACAGATAAAGCATGAGGGGAGAAACGGATGAAAATTGATATCGAAGCGGTACAGCTGAGCTTTCCCGAGGGATGCAACATCATTCTCGGTCAGTCACACTTCATTAAGACCGTTGAGGACCTGTATGAGTCGGTGGCCGGAGTCATCCCCGGGAGTCCCTTCGGGATCGCTTTCAGCGAGGCTTCCGGCCCGAAGCTGGTGCGAAGCGATGGAAACGATCTGGAACTGAAGAGGATCGCCGAGGAGAACATCCTTGCCATCTCAGCAGGGCACTGCTTCATGATAGTTCTTGGTGAGGCCTTTCCCATTCAGGTCCTCAATGCCATAAAAACGGTTCCCGAGGTGTGTTCCATCTTCTGCGCCACGGCCAATCCGGTTCAGGTGATAGTCGGGAGAACGGAACAGGGCGGAGGGATCCTGGGGGTTATCGACGGAGAGTCACCCACTGCGGTGGAGTGCGAAGAGGATGTTTCAGCCAGGCTGGAGCTTCTCAAGAGATTCGGGTACAAGCGCTGACCGTTTGATCAGCTGGAAGGGGGTATTCATGGAAGAAAGAAAGATAGTCGCCTCCCACATGGACCTGGAGGCGTTCCTGGGGCAGGAGGTCGGTCGTTCCGGCTGGCGGTTGATACCCCAGGAAATGATCACCGCCTTTGCCGATGCTACCAGCGACCACCAGTGGATACACACCGATCCCGCCAGGGCCGCCAGGGAAACCGACTTCGGAACCACCATAGCCCATGGCTTCCTCACCGTTTCCCTCCTTCCAGCGCTTCTCGATGAGATCATCGAGGTGAGGAACTCGAAGATGACCGTTAACTACGCCGTTGAGAACCTGAGATTCGGCGCTCCGGTAAAGGTAAACAGCGAGGTGAGACTGATCCTCACTCTGGAGGAGATAAGGGACCTGAGGGGAATTACCAGGGTCGCTTCGGAGTTACAATGGAGATAAAGGGAGAACCGAAGCCTGCCTACAAAGGCAAGGTAATACTGCTTTATCACTTCGAGTAGTGTCAGGTTTAATTATATGTAAGACAATAGATTACGAGATCTATTTGTCAAATTTACGGATGGCTTTGCCTATCTCCCGGAGGATGTCCTCGGGGCTCATCCTGGGTTTCCACCCGGTGAGTTCCTCCACCTCGTGCTGAAGCAGTACCCAGGATGGAGCGGTGAGCTCCCTGGCCTTGTCCCTTGTTACCATGGGGCAAGAGCCGGTGAAGGTGGAGAGCACCTCCGAGAAGAAGCCCGCTGTATGAACCATGAAGGAAGGCACCCGTAGTCGGAGTATCTTTCTCTGAAAGGCTTCTTCCAGGGCGCTATGGAACCTCTTCCATGTGATCAGCTCAGGCCAGGAGGGCTGGAGGGTCTTCCCGGCAGCCCCGGGGGAGGTCATCACCAGGGTCATGAAAACCGCCAGGTCGGAGACCCCTATCATCGGAAAACCACCAGGCTCTCCGCCGGTGGAAACTGTGATGCCCCTGGAAGCCCACTTGAACAGATCCTCAGTGGCTGAATCACCGGGGCCGAACACAGCCGGCGGGCGGACCACGATGAACCTGTCCATTCCTGTTACCGCTTGTTCCGCAAGCACTTTGCTCCTACCGTAGGCGGTGACGGGCCCGGTGCCGCAGGGGCCGCATGCAGCCTGGCTGGAGGTGAGTACAAAAGGGCCTCAGGGCATACTTGCCTGGCTGCCTTCACCATCGCAGCCGTGGAACCGGCGTTGATCCTGTCGAATTCTTCCCGGCTCCCGGCCTTTACCGCCCCGGCAACGTGCTGGATCACATCGATGCCTTCCAGATGATCGGCCACGCTCTGCCAGTTCTCTATGTCCACCACCCTGACATCGCAGCCCTCAGGTATCAGGGACCTGTCCGAGGTGGGCGGACGGCGGCGATGACGCTGTGCCCCGAATCAAGCAGAGCCCCGGCGAGATTCCTGCCGACGAAGCCCGATACTCCTGTTAGAAAAACTTTCATGAACCTTCCCTTCGAAGGAGGGAATATGCTGCATCAGCTTTGTTTTCGGAAGCGGTGATATTAGATTCATAGGTCAATTTTCATTTTTTTAAACATAAGCGGCGGGGTTCCAATGGACATATTTCAGAAGTGTTTCGATTACGACAGGGCCGACAAGGTCAAGGCAATGGGTCTCTATCCCTATTTCGTTCCTCTCCAGGGTCATGTGGGCGCCGAGATGGAGATCGGTGGTCACGGCCTGATCATGCTGGGTTCCAACAATTACCTGGGCCTTACCGACAATCCCTACGTTATGGAGAAGGCAAGGGAAGCGGTACTGAAGTACGGAACAGGATGCACCGGCAGCCGTTCCTGAACGGAACGCTGGACCTGCACATAGAGCTCGAAGAAAGGCTTGCTGATTTTCTGAACAAGGAAGCCTGCCTCACATACAGTACCGGTTTCCAGGCAAACCTGGGCACAATAGGCACCCTTGCCGGCAGGGAAGACATCATATACCTCGACAGGAAGAACCACGCCTCGATCATCGACGGAGCGCGGATGGGGTACGCCAGGGTGGTGAAGTACCGCCACAACGATCTGGTTCAGCTCAGGCACATACTTGAGAAGAACGCCGGGCAGCCGGGGATGATCATAACCGACGGTGTATTCAGCATGGAGGGCGACCTCGCGGATATCTGCGGCCTGGCAGACCTGGCGGAGGAGTTCAAGGTCCGTCTGCTGGTAGACGATGCACATGGAGTGGGCGCCATGGGAAAAACTGGAATGGGCACCGCGGAACACCAGGGTTGTCATGACAGGGTGGACCTCATGGTGGGCACATTCAGCAAGTCATTCGCCTGTATCGGCGGTTTCGCCGCAGGCCCCGGAGATGTGATCAGTTATCTCCAGCATAACGCCAGAACCAATATCTTCAGCGCAAGTCTTCCCCCGGCCGCCGTTGCCACTGTAATTGCAGCTCTGGACATCCTTCAGGAGCAGCCGGAACTATTGGAAAAGGTTCACCATGCAGCCGAAAGGTGCAGGAACGGCCTTGCGGCAATGGGGTTCAATGTGGGAAGGAGCGCTGCTCCCATCGTACCCATCATCATAGGCGACGACCTGGACTGCTTCAGGTTCTGGAAGGACATGTTCGACAACGGCGTGTTTACGAATCCCGTTGTTTCCCCTGCGGTTGAACCGGGGGGAGCAATGCTCAGAACAAGCTACATGGCAAGCCACACCGACAACATGATCGACAGGGCCCTGGCTGTCTTCGAAAAAGTCGGACGCAGACACAACCTCATTGGTTCCTAGCATGGGTATCGCCATCGAAAGGGTTGAAACACGGAAGCAGAGAAAAGAGTTCATCATGCTTCCCTTCCGGATCAACGCCGGTGATCCCCACTGGGTACCACCGCTTCTCATGAATGTCAGGGCCCTGATGAAGAAAACCCATCCATTCCATGAACACGCCGACGTCGAGTTCTTCATGGCAAGGGGAGAGGACGGCAGGGTTACCGGAAGGATAAGCGCAGCGGTGAACCATGCCCATAACGAGTATCACAACGAGAAGACAGGTTTCTTCGGTTTTCTCGAGTGCGAGAACGACGAGAGGCTGGCTGCCCTCCTTCTTGAAACCGCTGAGAAATGGGTAAAGGAACGGGGAATGGACAGGATCCGGGGCCCCTTCAACCTCTCCACCAACGAGGAATGCGGACTTCTTGTTGACGGTTTCAACACCGACCCCAGGCTCATGATGCCCCACAATCCCCCATGGCTGGGCGGTCTTGTTGAGAACGCGGGCTACGGGAAGGCCGTTGACCTCCTTGCCTACTGGGCGGATGGAGATGAGAACGACTTCGAGAAGCTCTTCAGGGTGGCGGATATGGTGAAACGCCGCGGGAACTGGACCGTCCGGGGAATAAACATGAAGGACCTGAAGAACGAAATGCGGAAGGTCATGGATGTTTACAATGAATGCTGGGGGGAGAACTGGGGCTTCGTCCCCATGACCTCCAGGGAGTTCTCCGCCATGGTTGACGAGCTGAAAATGCTCATTACACCGGAACTCACCCCCCTTGTTGAACTGGACGGTGAGCTCGTAGCCTTCGGAGTAGCCCTTCCAGACGCTAATATTGCCTTCAAGAAGGGCAGGGGAAGGGCACTGCCCTCGGTTCTGGCACTGAAGGTCCCACCCTTCAGGGTAAAGATCGACAGGGTCAGGGTCCTCCTCATGGGCGTTAAGAAAAAGTACAGGAACAGAGGGCTGGAAGCCCTTGTGATAGAGAACATCGTGAACAACAGCAGAAAGCTGGGAATGGGCCGCGGGGAGCTCTCCTGGATACTGGAGGGCAACCGGGAGATGAGGGCCATACTCGAAAAACAGATGAAGGCTGAACCGTACAAGCGGTACAGGATCTATGAGAAGGAATTCTAAATGACCGAAAGAGAACTAGTCGAACTCTACACGAAATTTTTCCAGGGGAAGGATCACCGGCTTATTCCCGGGGCCTCGATCATCCCCGAGAACGATTCCACAATTCTCTTCACCCCGGCGGGAATGCAGCCCCTGGTGCCATACCTGCTGGGTGAGAAACACCCATCGGGAAAAAGGCTGGTGAACGTTCAGAAGTGCATAAGGACCGGTGACATCGACGAAGTGGGCGACGACACCCACCTGACATTCTTCAGGATGTTGGGGAACTGGTCCCTGGGCGACTACTTCAAGCGGGAGGCTATCCTCTGGAGCTGGGAATTCCTCACCGGGAAGGACTGGCTCGGTTTCGACCCGGGTAGGATCAGCGTGACGGTCTTCGCCGGCCAGGGTGACATTCCACCTGATGAGGAAGCCGCCGCCATCTGGCGGGAAGCCGGGGTTCCCCAGGAAAGGATCCACCGCTTCGGCATGAAGGACAACTGGTGGGGGCCCACCGGCGCCACTGGTCCCTGCGGCCCGGACACCGAGATGTTCTATGACACAGGAAAGGAACCCTGCGGAGTGGACTGCCGGCCGGGCTGTTCATGCGGCAGGTTTTTCGAGGTATGGAACGATGTTTTCATGGAGTACAGGAAAACTCCCGGCGGGGAGTACCAGCCCCTGACCCAGAAGAACGTGGACACGGGAATGGGGGTTGAGCGCACCGTGGCCATGATCGCTGGATGCGACACCGTTTACGACATCGGCGTTCTGAAGACCCTCACAAAAAGATACGGGAAATGGCGGGAACCGATGGTTCCTCACCCCGATCCGAAAGGGTGATTGCCGACCACATCCGTGCGGCGACACACATGATAGGCGACGACCTCGGTGTTGTTCCATCCAATGTGGATCAGGGCTACGTGGTGCGCAGGCTCATACGCATTGCCGTCCGGCACTGCCTGAAACTGGGGCTGGAGAAAGATGTTCTGCCGGAGTTCGCCGCCATAGTGGTCGAGGAGGAGGGCCGTGAGTACGGCGAACTGATCCGTAACAGCGGCAGGATATACGAAGAGCTCACCAGGGAGATCGATCTCTTCGGCCAGACCCTCGAGGCGGGTATGAAGCAGTTCGGCAAGATGCTGCCCAACCTTCTGAAGAACCCCAGGAAAACCGTTGCGGGAAGACTTGCATTCAAGCTGTACGACACCTACGGGTTCCCTGTGGAACTCACCGCCGACCTTGCAGCTGAACACGGCATGACCGTTGATATGGAGGGCTATGAAGCCGCCTTCGAAAAACACAGGGAGCTTTCCAGACAGGGTGCCGACCAGAAATTCAAGGGCGGCCTGGCGGACAACAGCGAGCAGGTAACGAAGTACCACACCGCCACCCACCTTCTCCACGCCGCCCTGAGAAAGGTCCTGGGAGATCATGTGCAGCAGATGGGTAGCAACATAACCGCCGAAAGGCTGCGGTTCGACTTCCGCCACCCGGAAAAGATGACCGACGAAGAGATAGCCGAGGTGGAGAGGCTGGTTAATGAAGCCATCGAGAAGGGCATTCCCGTGAATGTATGCGAAATGAGCCCCGGTGAGGCGGAAAGGACCGGTGCCCTGGGCTTCTTCAAGGACAGATACGGTGATGTAGTTAAGGTTTACACCATAGAGGGCTATTCAAGGGAGATATGCGGAGGTCCCCATGTGGAGAAGACCTCCGACCTGGGCAGGTTCAGGATAGCATCGGAAAAGAGTTCTTCCCGGGGCGTCAGACGGATCAGGGGGTGCTTGAATGATCCCCCTTCTTTTCCTCCTTGCCGCCTGGGACTATTCAGGGTCTGGCAGACCACATACGGCAGCATGATACTGGAACAGCAGGGAAGGGCGGTTTCCGGCTGGTACAGCTACGGAGGAATGTCCACCATCGAGGGCACGGTTAACGACTCCGGCAGAATGGTCTTCCGGTACGACGAGGGCAACGCAGCGGGAGAGGGCTGGTTCCAGATGTCCGAGGCCGGCAACTCCTTTTCAGGCCAGTGGAGGGCCGACGGCGCAGGGAGCTGGAGCTCCTGGGAGGGATATCGCTCAGCGGAGGACGGCTCCAGATGGCTGGTTATCCTCGAGGCCGAATGGCAGGAGTCCCTCACCGAGAACGAATACTCCTTCGGAGAGATGCTTCAGGCCTGGCTGGGCAGGCTGGAGGGGTGAACATACGCCACCGGTTCGTCCACGACGCCGAAGATGTGAGGAATGTCTGCTCCGAGGCCGCCATGCTTCCCGGAGATGTCTATCTTGTCTTCGCCAGCCACGGTACCGAGGCGGGGATATCCCTGGACAGGGGAACCATTTCCCCGGCGGAACTGGCCGGGGCCGCCGCCCTGATCCCCAACCTCAGACTTGTTCATTTCAGCTGCTGCCTCATAATGGCCGGGGGCGCCGACGAGGCAATAATCAGAGCAAGGAACGACTGGGATGAAGACTTCGCCGTCTCGGGCTACACCACCTCGGTTGACTGGGGCGGAAGCGCCATCATCGAGTTTTATTACCTGAATCAGATCCTCGAGAACGGCATGACGCCCCTGGAGGCCTCCAGGGCACTGCTGTCGGACATAAGGTTCGCCGGGGCCAGGGGAACGGTGCACATGGACGGCGCGGGATTTGAGATAAGAACACCCTGAACACCAGGAAAGGGCAGTATGGAACTACTAAGGAAACTTTGTGAAACCCATGGCATCTCCGGCAGGGAAGACGCAGTTGTGGAACTTCTGAAAGAAGAGCTGAAGGATCACGCCGACGAGATAAGAACCGATGCCATGAAGAACATCATAGCCATCAGGAGGGGGACCCGGGGGGAGAACAGACCCGGGTGATGCTGGCCGGGCACATCGACGAGATCGGTTTCCTCATCTACAATATCGACGACAAGGGATTCGCCTCGATCTCACCGGTGGGGGGCTGGAGTCCCGGTTCAATAGCGGGCCACACCGTGAAGGTCCACACAAGGAAGGGCGAAGTACTCACCGGAGTGGTCTCGGCGCATCCTGCCCTAACCCCTGAAGCGGCGAAAAAGGCTCCGGACATGGAAAAGCTTTTCATAGACTTCGGCATGCCCGGTGACACGGTGAAGGAAAAGGTGGAGAGGGGAGACTGGGTCTCCATGGACAGCACCTTCCAGGAGCTGGGTGAATGCTTCGTTGCAAAGGCATTCGACGACAGGGTGGGAGCCTACATCATTGCCGAAGCCTTCAAGAAGTACGATAACCCGGAGATAGATGTTTTCTGCGTGGCACCGCCCAGGAGGAAGTAGGTCTCAGGGGCGCAACGGTTGCCGCCCTCTCGGTCAGGCCGGATATCGGGATCGCCGCGGACATCACCGGCGCAGGGGACACCCCGGGGTTCCCGGCGACCCACAGGATAGCCGAACTGGGCAAGGGAGTGGCCATCAAGCAGCAGGACGCAAGCGTGATATGCTCCACCGCTCTTGTGGAGTTCATCAGGAACCTGGCGGAGGAAAAGGACATCCACCACCAGATGGAGATACTTGTAAGGGGAGGGACCGATACCAGCGCAATGCAGAAATTCGGCGGCGATACCCACGCCACCTGCCTCTCCATTCCCACCAGGAACGGCCACAGCCCGGTTGCCATCATCCACCGCCACGACGTGGAGACCGCGGTGGAACTCCTGGTGGAATTCCTGAACACCGCCCACACCTTCCAGGCTGAACCATCGAATGGCGGGGCCCCCGGCGGCCCCGCCCCCGGTTACGCACACTATAAGGGTCATGGAGCTGAGCATTCCTGATTAAGCCTGAATATAGAATTATTGAATTATAAAATTACATAGTTTCAAGAAAACAATATTATTTCTATTATGAGTTAAAAATCTACCATTGTTATTGTATCTCCATGTGTTATTATTCTTAAATAACATAAGGGGGGAACATGGCTAACAATGAAGCTTTCCTGAAGGGTCTTCACGACTGTATCGCGAAGGGAAACTATCTCCAGGCTATCAATGTTGCCTGGAAGGAACTGACCCTCACAGGGGATGAATCCATAAGAAAGCCTCTGGCCCTTGCCCTTTCAAGAACAGGAAACGTAAACAGGGCAATGGAGGTGATACAGCCGCTTCTGGGAAATGAAGATACCGACCACGAAACCCTGGCTCTTGCCGGTGGAATACTGAAGAGGCAGTGGGAGGCAACCGGAGACGGGAGCTATCTGAAGGATTCCTACTCCTACTATCTGAGATCATTCAGGGAGGGGGAAAGCTACTGGGCAGGGATCAACGCCGCCACGCTGGCCTCGGTAATGGATCTCGACGTTGCGAAGGTGCTTGCCGACGAGGTCCTGGAGATATGCTGGGAGGAGTATGGCAGATTGGGAACCCGCAGCCCCTTCTGGCTTCTGGTCTCCATTGCCGAGGGTCATCTTGTGAAGGGCGATGTGGATACCGCCATCAAGTGGTATAAGCTCGTCACTCCCATGTCCTACAAGTCCGTGGGGCAAATCAAGACGGTTAGAAGGAATGCCGCCATCCTGGGAAGGAAACTGGGCGGGGAGATCCCCAGGTTGCTCAGCGAGGCGATACACACACCGAAGATCGCCTTTTTCGCCGGTCACAGGATCGACAGGGAAGGGATGCCACCCCGGTTTCCCCAGAGGGATACGGAGAAGGTCAAAAGAAACCTGAGGGCGGCACTGGGTAAACTGAGGATAAGCGTCGGGGTAGCGTCCCTGGCCGACGGCGCCGATATACTGTTTCATGAATGCCTGATCGAAGCGGGAAGGCAGAGCCGTGTGGTACTCCCTTCTCCCGTGGCGGACTACAGGGCCAAGCTGGCGGCGGACGATCCCGGGGGATGGCTCGAGCGGTTCGACAGGGTACTTGAAAATGCCTCGGTGGTGGAAGTGGTATCCAGGGCCACCTTCGATCACTACGATGAGGACGCCTATTCGCTTGCCACGGACTTCATGATCGGCTACTCCCTCAACCTGGCGGAGGAACTGGATGGGGATATGGTCCCTATCGTAGTCTGGGACAAGAAGATAAAGGAGAGGAAGGGTGGAACGTACTGCGCCGTTAAAAAGCTTCGATCCTTCGGCCTTGAACCGGAAACAATTCCCCTCTTTCCGGTAACCGAGAAGAATGAGGGTCTCAACGGAATCAGGGATCACGGGTACGAGGGAAATGTTCCCTTCAGCTGCTCCATGATAGTCATTGGACCGGGGAGGGATTTCTCATCTGATCAGGCCAGGGCCATCCACCTCGGGGCCATACTGGAACAGGTCAGAAAGGTGCTCCGGGCGGGGAATTATCCCGTTCTTAAAAAGAGCCTTGGCTATGAGGAGGTTTACCTGGTATTCCATGAAATCTCAGATGCCCACGCATTCCTTGCAGACCTGGTAAAGGACCGGTGCCAATGCACAGTTACGGCCCATACCGACTTTTCACTGCTGTTTGATGAGAGATCCTTTGCAACCAGGCAGCTCTACAGCCCCGCCCTCTCGGAAATGGTTTCCCTCGGCAGGAATCTCTATCCCGGTGATGTGTTCTGCACAACGACCTACCGTTCACTGGTCAGGTTCTCCAAGCTGAATTCCTTCGGTTTCCAGTACGCGGGAAGCTACTCCGCCGAGGAAGAGGAAGACATCAATCTCTTCAGAATGCGATTGGAGGACACGGGCTGATGCGCCGGGGAATCATCCGCCGAACCATCGAATTGCACTCTTTCAGAGGCTGAGATACCCTGTTACCCATGATCTTCGCCCTTTACCCCGGGTTTCCTGAAATGTATCTTTCGCCTGGGGTACGTACATTTTCCCATGCACGGGGGTTATGATGAAGTCTGCATTTATCGTTCTGCTCATGGCTGTGACGGTTCTGTTCGCGGAGCTGCCAGGAATGACCGGGGATATCGAAGTGGTTCAGAGGGGGGCAGTTCGGTCCATCTTGTTGGAACTGCACCGGGCCCCTTTCGGATTCCCGCGGCTTTCGAAACACCTGAAGCGGTTTTCGAGCCCCCATCGGAATACCAGGCTCTGGAAACGGTTCTCTGCAGGTTCGTCGTTCCCGACAAGGCCGGTATCTTTCCGGTGTCCGTGGACCTTTTCGATGAATCCCTGGGGATGAACCCCGTCATAGAGCTTACTGATCAGGCACAGCAGGCGGTGGACCTGGCGCCTCTATGGCTCCAGGAGCACCTTATCTGGAAGTTTCTATCCCTTACTCCTGAGAATCAGGACAGGTACGGCTCCCTGCTTATGGCCCACCAGGGGCAGGAGTATTTCGACGAGCTCGCCTTTACCGTGGCCTACCTTTCCTGGACCATACTGGCAATTCCCTCCTGGGACGAGGGAGTTCTGGTGGAGAACGCCCAGGGCATTTATGATCTTGACCCCTATCTGAGTTATGTGAACGTGGTTGATTACTCCGGGGACGATTACTACAGCACAACCGAGTACTACACCATTCAGGGCAGCGATACCGTATGGGTGGAGATACCCAGGGAGATCTACTACCACTTCGTCGTTATGCCAAAGGTTTCCGATGAGCGCCCCCTGAACGATTCCACGGTGTACGACGAGTTCTGGAGGCAGTACCTCTGGGACATGGACGACCCGGGCTATCCGGTTTTCAACGAGGTGATGAACCCCAATGTGCTGGTTTTCTGGGACGAGCAGACAAAGAACTACGGCTGGTCAACCACCCCGGAGTTCTCCGACAGCCTCCACGCTGTTGACATCATAAGCAAGTGGACCAGGGCTACCATCCCCGAGTCCGCGTCGGGGAACAGACCCATTCAGCCAAATGTGATAGCCCACGAACACAACGGGAACTGCGGCGAGACCCAGGACCTCCTCTCCGCAGCTGCAAGGATGGCTCTCATACCGGCATGCTGCGTGATGGACATAAACGAGGACCATGTCTGGTGCGAGCTCTGGTGGGACGGCAGCTGGCGGGGCTGGTACGTGGACACTGTGAATAATCCCAACTGCGCCTACGACTACACCTACGGAGGCTCCAAGGACTGCAGCTGCATCTGGAGCTGGAGGAATGACGGCTTCACCTGGGACCGGGCGGGCTACTACACCGACAGCTGCACCTTCACGGTAACCGTTACCGACTCTTCAGGAGTTCCCGTGGACAACGCCACCGTTCAGATCGCCAGCGAGGGATGGCAGACCGGCAACCTCTACAGGGGAACCTGGGGTCAGACCGACAGGAACGGTGAGATAACATTCGTTCTGGGTGACAACCAGAACTACTACATGAACATTTCCTCGGCCCTGGGTAACTTCGGCAGTGGCGGTTATGAGGAAATGATAGTCAACAGTATCGCCGGACAGGATTACTCTTTCCAGTGGAGCCCCCCGGAACCCATGCCGGTTGTTCCCTGCAGCGAACTCCCCGAGGGCAGCTGGACTAAGTACCTCATACAGGTTGACTTCGAACTTCCTGCTGATCTCATGAACGGAAGGGACTACTACGCCGCGCCCAGGTCAGAGTTCGCCGAGCCCCTCGATGGAGGCACCGCCGACTTCTTTATAGCTGATGAGGAGAATCTCGCCCTCTACCAGGCTGATGAGGAGTTCGAATGCTACGAACTTATTGAAGGCCAGAGTTCCGGCCAGGTCTGGTTCTACGCACCCCATACCGACAACTGGTTCGTGGTGTTCAGCGGGGACAGGCACCAGGGTCTTCAGACATTCGCCAACGCTTCTGTGACCCTCTGGCGACACGACGGAACTGGTATCCAGGACGGCGTGCTTAACACCACCGCCGCGGTCTCTCCCAACCCCTGTGCCTCCACCGCCTCGGTGCGGTTCACCACCGCGTCGGCTGGGCCGGCTTCCATCCAGGTGTATGACATTCAGGGAAGGCTGATGCAGACTGGTTTCCAGGGTATTCTCGAGGCCGGCTCCCACAGCCTTGACCTTGACGGGTCAGAGCTTTCCAGCGGCCTCTACTTCGTCAGAATTGCCGGAGAGGGTGTTAACACGATGAAGAGCCTTACCGTAATAAGGTAAATCCTCTTGACCGATCCTTAGCCGGGCGGGGTTCATGCTCCGCCCGGTTCGGCATATTCCTCTATGAGTTCCTTCGTGGTGTTCCTGTAGATCCTGAATCTCATTCCGCCCAGGTGCTTGCCCCCGTACCATCTTGCGACGAGAACCAGGCAGTCCTCAGCGTTCATGTTCCTCATGGTCTCAAGTATGCAGTTACCGGAACCGGCCTCGCCGCCGTCGTTCTTCAGTTCAGTGCCGTCGGAGAACCTCACCGCCCAGCTCAGGTGGCTGGCCTTTTTCATTTTGTACTTCTTTGAGAGCATCCTGATGGACTTGTCGGTATGGGCTTCCCGGGAAATTGGGGTGCCGCAGGCCAGGAACCGGCTCTGTTTTTCCAGAACGGGCGTTCCGGAAACGGTTTCCTTCAGGGTTCGTGCTTTACCTATTAGAAACCTCCGGTTCTGTCCCGCGGCACCGTCGAGGAGGGAATATATTCCCGGAGAGAAGCCCGTCAAAGCCCTTTCAGAGCCTGGAAATGTGCTCCGCCAGTAAGTTCATCCCTTTTAACTCCTTTCCACTGTACATCAGTTCGAGGAGGGGCTTCTTGAGCTTCCCGGTACCGTGTTCGGCACCCACGGTCCCACCAAGGGAAACCGCCCGGCGTGCCATGAGTTCCACTGCCCTTTCTGCGGTGGCCATATCACTGGAATTCATGGGTATAAGGTTCGAATGGAGGTGCCCCTGGCCGCAGTGTCCGAAGATCAGGTATTCCATGCCGGTGTCCTCAAGCACGCTTCGCATGTAATCGTGATAGGCCTGAAGCTTTGCCGGTGGAACAGCTGTGTCGGTGGCCACCTTGTGGATGTCCGGATCCTTCGCCGCCAGGCCGGCGATGAGCCTGTTCACCGTTTCCGGCAGCAGATGCCTGAACTCCCTCAGCCTGTGTCTTTCGCCGTCATCGAAACCTCCCCAGGTACACCCGGGGGAGATCCCCCTTTCCTCAAGGAGAACATCCAGGGCCTCCAGCACCGTGTCCAGCTTCTCCCCCCGGGGAACCTCGATACAGGTTTCCAGTACCCATGGCCCTCCGGGAAACTCCGGAGGTTCCGTGTGTTTCCTGAGGAAATCCAGGCAGGGGGGAGCCATGGCCTCGAGTTCCCTGACGGGCATTTTCGATGCCATGATGTCCGCCCGGAGCCCCCAGAACTGTTCTTCGTCGCAGAATACCGCCAATGTGGCGGTGGTTTCAGGTTTTCAAGGAGCATCAGGTCCGCGTCAAAGATGAGCCCCAGACCGCCCTCGCTTCCTATGAACAGGTCGATCAGGTCCATTTCCGGGGATATGTACAGGCCTGCGGCATTCTTCTTGAACTGCGGTCTTTCAAGGGCTGGAAGAACCAGCTTTCCCAGTACAGGGTGATTTAGCCTTCCCCCTGTGAACCTGTATTCGCCCCGGGTTATCTCAAGTTTCCTGCCGGAATGAAGAATCAGGGTGATCCTGTTGACCCAGTTCCTGGTGGATCCATAGCGGTAGCTTGAAGCCCCGGAGGCATTGGTGGCTATGGTGCCCCCGATGGATGCGGTGGTTTCCGTGGGGTCCGGGGGGTAGAAAAGCCCGGGAAATGTCTTCCGGCAGTATTCCTCCACTGTTCCAATGGTTTCCCCTGCCCTAACCCTGATGATGCCCTCCCCGGGGTTTTCGATCCCGGTGAGCCTTTCGGTGGAAAGCACAGCGCCACCCATTGGCACCGCACCTCCGGCCACTCCGGTCCTGGCGCCGGATATGGTCACCGGCACCCGGTCCTCCCTGCACTCGTCCAGGAAGCTTGAGGAGTCACTGAGCCCTCGGGCCAGGCGGCGGTCTGGCAGTTCCCCCCGGACAGGGATGACTCGTCGGTTAACAGTTCGGGATGATTATCACTTATGTAATGGGTTCCGCGGAGTGTTCTCACCGGTTCTCCCTCCGTATCGGGTAAAGTACTCTAAGCACATCACAGGGTTCTCCGCAATACCCGGTGCACTTGAAGGAACATATTGCATTCTTCATAGTAGAATGTTGGTATGAAGCGGCTGGAATCATAAAGAAAGGAATTCCATGGGACAGACCTTTGCCCAGAAAGTCCTCGGCAGAGCCGCGGGAAGGACCGTGGTGCCCGGAGAGATCGTTTTCGTTGAGCCGGACCTTGTGCTTACCCACGACAACACCTCGGGGATAATAGGCAAGTTCGAGTCCACGGTACCCGGCGGGCGGGTCAAATACCCCCACCGTCTGGCCATAGTGCTGGACCATGTGATCCCCGCCGCCAGCAGCAAAGACGCTGCCGGCCATGCCAGGGTAAGGAAATTCGTGCAGGAACAGGGTATAGATCACTTTTACGACATCGGCTGCGGCATCTGCCACCAGGTCCTTCCGGAGCAACACCTGGCCCTTCCCGGGGGAATAGTGGTGGGCAGCGATGTCCATACCTGCACCTACGGAGCGTTCAACACCTTCTCAACGGATATCGATCCAACGGAAGCCGCCGGCCTCTGGATCACCGGCAGAACATGGTTCAAGGTCCCCGAGACCATAGAGATCAACCTCGATGGCCATTTCGATAACAGGGTTTCAGCGAAGGACCTCATACTGACAGTGATAGGAAAACTGGGCGCCGACGGGGCCAACTACAAGGCGGTGGAGTTCCACGGCTCTTCCCTTGGAAGCCTGCTCATCCACGAAAGGATGACCATCGCCAACATGGGCAGCGAAATGGGGCGAAGATCGCGGTTTCCCGGCGGACAGGATAACGCAGAACTTCCTCTTCTCCCCTGACATCTGCAGCGGGGCCCTCTGGAGCGACTCCGACGCGGAGTTCTGCGAAACACACGATTTCGACCTTGGCGAAATAGTGCCCGTTGTGGCAAAGCCCCACTCCGTTGATAATGTGTGCCCTGTGAAGGACCTTCCGGAAACCAGGGTGGATCAGATCTATCTGGGTACATGCACCAACGGAAGGGTGGAAGACCTGAAGTCAGCCCTTGCTGTAATGAAGGGAAGGGCGGTGGTGCCCTCGGTGAGGCTCCTTGTGGGGGCGGCCAGCCGCGACGAGTTCGTGAAGGCCCTTCAGCAGGGGATAATAGAGGACTTCGTTAAGGCCGGAGCCGTGATCATTCCCCCGGGATGCGGCCCATGCCTTGGTGCCCATCAGGCGCCCTGGCCCCGGGGGAGGTCTGTCTCTCCACTGCGAACCGCAACTTCAGGGGAAGGATGGGGGAGAGTGAGGCCCTTATCTATCTTTCAAGCCCTGAACCGCCGCGGCCACCGCGGTCACCGGGGTCATAACGGATCCCAGGGAGGTTTAGGAATGGCCGTTCACTACTACGATAAGGATGATATCAACACAGACCTTCTCTTTCCCGGTAAGTACACACACACCTGCGCCACCGGCCCGGAAATAGTCCCCCATCTCCTGGAGGACCTCGACCCCGGTTTCCACCAAAGGGTCAGGCCAGGGGACATAATAATTGCCGGTTCAAACTTCGGATGCGGCTCAAGCCGGGAACAGCCGGCACTGGGGCTCAGGCACGCCGGGGTGACCGCCGTCATAGCGAGGTCATTCGCCAGGATATTCTACAGAAGCTCCATCAACCAGGGCCTTCTTCCCATCCAGAGCCCGGAGGCGGTGGATCACTACTCCCCGGGGGACGAGGTAACGGTGAACACCGGGGAAGGAACCGTTACCGTTGGCGAAAAGGAGTTCTCCTTTCCTCCCCTTCCCGAAGAAATGCTGCAAATGATCGAGGCCGGGGGACTGCTCAACTGGATAAGGAAAAACAATGCTTAGCGGAATACTTATTGCCCTGGTCACCGCCTCCCTTCCCGGGGGGCTCGGAATAAGCGCCGGAACATCCATCTCGTCGTTTTCACCGGTGGAGGAACAATATGAGTCCAGGTTCCGTACCCCGGGGGTGTCCTACGGTCTGGTCCTGTCCCTTGATTCTCCGGGACCCCTTGTGTTCCATCTCGGCGGGGAATACTTCAGAAAGACCGCCTCCACCGGCTGGGACGGCGAGATAAGCTCCCTTGTTTTCTGGGCCTTTCCCTGCGGACAGCTTGGTCTCATGGACGGATTCAGTATGTTTGCCGGGCCGGGGATAGTGGGTGTTTCAGGTGACTACTCCGGAACCGACGACTTCGGCAGTTTTGTTGAAGAAACCGGTTCCAGCGTTGGATTTGCCGCCTCCGCCGGGGCTGATATACGCCTGTGGGGGCCGGTTTCCGCCAGGCTTGAATACAGACGTGGTTTCATGGACATGAAAAGCGACAGGGTCATGAAAGATGGCCAGGAAACCGTTATCTTCCCGGCGGTGGATACCGATCTGGGTTACTCCCAGTACCTGTTCTCACTGAACTTTGAAATACTGCCCGTTGACGCAGGCGGTGTCTGAAAATAGAATTGTGAACTTCGCGGAGCCGACGTGGCTCAGTTGGCAGAGCAGCTCACTCGTAATGAGCAGGTCATCGGTTCGAATCCGATCGTCGCTCCAGCTTCGCTCCCGAAGGGGATCTCTCTTGGACGAACCCATAATCAGCGGCTCCGGTATCAGGGGCATTTTCGGCAGGAATTTCACCGTTCAGGATGCCTGCGGCTTCGCCGCGGCCTTCGGGGAACTCGTGGGCCCCGGCGGTGTGATCGTGGGCAGGATACCAGGAAGAGCGGCCCGCCGTGGAGGCGGCGGTATGCGCCGGTCTCATGGGTGTGGGCTGCACCCCTGTCCTCATAGGCATAGCACCCACGCCAACGATTCAGCTCGAGGCAATGGGAAAGGGTATCCGCGGCGGGATCGCCGTTACCAGCAGCCACAATCCCGGGGAATGGAACGCCCTGAAGCTCATCGGCCCCGACGGCGTTTTCCTCAGGGCCGGAGCCAGGGAAGAACTTGCCCGGCTCCTCGCCTCCCCCAGGAAATGGGTGGATTACAGGGGTTCAGGCTGTTCTGAAACCCTTGAGGGGGCCATTGAACGCCATGTAGCGAGGGTCCTTTCCCTTCCCCTGGTGAGAAGGGAGGGCAGACCCCTCGGTGTGGTACTGGATGTAACCGGAGCCACCGGAGCCCTTTTGGGGCCGGCAATGATGGATGCTCTGGGGGTTCAGTGGGAAATGATAAATGCCGGTATGACCCCGGAGGGAGACTTCCCCAGGGTGGCGGAGCAACCACCGAAAGCCTTTCCATGCTTGCAGAGGAAGTGGTCCGCAGGAAGGCGGACATCGGCTTTGGCTTTGACCCCGACGGCGACAGGCTGGCCCTGGTGGACAACAGGGGCAGGATCATTGGAGAGGAATACACCGCCGCACTGGCATTCGACCACGTACTCTCCCGCAGCCCGGGCCCGGCGGTGGTGAACCTTTCCACCTCGTGCCTTTCCGAGGATGCGGTCTCCAGGCACGGCTGCACACTGTACAGAAGTCCTGTGGGCGAAGTGAACGTTATAGAGGAAATGGAAAAAAGGGGCGCCGCAATAGGCGGCGAGGGCAACGGTGGTGTGATACACGAAGAGTGCCATCTGGGCCGGGACAGCGCGGTGGCCATGGCCTACGCAGTGTCCTATCTCAGGGATAACCCTGAAACCACCCTTGCGGACTGGGCGGACAGCTACCCCTCCTACATCAATATGAAGAAGAAGGTGGACTTCAACGGAAGCTTTGAGTGCCTTTCCGCTCTGCTCACCGATTCCATGGGCAAGCCCCACGACACACGGGACGGCCTCTGGTGGAAACGGGAGGGCGGCTGGCTTCACATAAGGCCATCGGGCACCGAGCCCGTGGTGAGGTTCATAGCCGAGAACACCAGCCGTATCATCCTCGAAGGCGACTATGAAGTATTCAGAAAGGTTCTCACATGTGTGGAATAGTTGGATATGTGGGCCACGGCAGGGCGCTGGACGTGCTCATAAGCGGCCTGAAAAGGCTTGAATACAGAGGTTATGATTCCGCGGGGTACTCCCTGCAGACCGACCACTCCCTTCTTGTGAGAAAGTGCGTGGGGAGGGTTTCAGACCTTGAAAAGATGGACACCGGCAACGCCGGGGACGCCACCACCGGCATAGCCCACACAAGGTGGGCCACCCACGGGGAGCCCTCACAGATCAACGCACATCCCCATGGGGATTCCTCCGGGAGGATCTCCCTGGTTCACAACGGCATCATAGAGAATTACAAGTCCCTGAGGGCGAAGCTGGAAGCCCAGGGGATAGAGTTCGAGTCTGAAACCGATACCGAGGTCCTGGCAAAGCTCGTGGGCACCGAGTACGACAAGGGCAAGGGTCTTTTCACCGCGGTGAAGGATGCACTGGCCAGGGTAAGGGGAGCCTATGGCATAGCCGTGTTAAGTGCCGACCAGCCATCAACCCTGGTTGCCGCCCGCTACGGAAGCCCCCTGGTGGTGGGCATCGGCGACGGCGAGAACATAGTGGCAAGCGATGTGGCAGCCATAGTATCCCACACCAGGAACGTGATCTACCTGGAGGAGGGCGAGATGGTGGAGATAACCACACTGGGCATCTCCTCGAACTCATCGGATCCCCGTATGACCAGAGACCGCATCCAGCATGTGGACTGGGACCTGAGCGAAATAGAGAAGGACGGCTTCGACCACTACATGCTGAAGGAGATCTACTCACAGCCGGAGTCACTCCGGAACGCCTTCCGCGGAAGACTGGACCTGGGCGAGGGAACCGCCCATCTGGGTGGTCTGAACATGACGGACAGCGACATGAGGGCGGTGAAGAGAATAGTGATAACCGCCTGTGGAACCTCATGGCACTCCGGTCTCATAGGCAAGTACATCATTGAGAACCTGGCCAGGATACCGGTGGATGTGGAATACGCAAGCGAGTTCAGATACCGTGACCCGGTCCTTGAAGACGGCACCGTGATGTTCGTGATCAGCCAGAGCGGTGAAACCGCCGATACCCTGGCGGCCCTGAGACTGGGAAAGCAGAGGGGAATAAAAACCTACGGAATAGTGAACGTGGTGGGCTCCACCATTGCCAGGGAAACCGACGCCGGGGTCTACATCCATGCCGGGCCGGAAATAGGAGTGGCTTCCACCAAGGCCTTCACCAGCCAGACCATGATACTCTCCCTGATAGCACTGGCCCTGGGCAGGGCAAAGGGAACACTGACCAAAGAGGAGGGGAACGTCATCTGCCGGGATATCATGGAGATCCCCGGCAAGGTGGAGTCCATACTCCAGGGCAGCGCCTACATAATGGAGATAGCCAGGCAGTTCACCTATGCGGGGAACTTCCTTTATCTGGGCCGGGGGGTGAACTATCCCGTGGCCCTGGAGGGCGCGCTGAAGCTGAAGGAGATAAGCTACATACACGCCGAGGGATACCCGGCTGCGGAAATGAAGCACGGTCCCATAGCCCTCATCGACGACCTCATGCCGGTGGCGGTGATCGCCGTGAAGGACGCCGCCTACGAGAAGGTCATATCCAACATTCAGGAGGTAAAGGCCCGGCGGGGAAGGGTGCTTGCCATCGCCACTGAAGGTGACATTGAGATGCAGAGCACCGCGGACTGGGTGCTGGAGATACCACCCGTGGCGGACATACTGGTTCCCCTGCTTTCAGTGATCCCCTTCAGCTTCTTGCCTATTATGTGGCTGTGGCCAGAGCCTGCGACGTGGACAAGCCCAGGAACCTGGCAAAAAGCGTAACAGTGGAATGAAATGACAATGTACGCTGTTCCCGGGCACAGTGAATGGGGAATGAACTGAAGAAACTGCCGGAACTGATCCACTGGAGCGGCATAAAGGGTATTTTTCACACCCTGGGCAAGACCCTGGGCACCTTCTTCCATTCCATGTACGTGGAATGGAGCAGGGATGACATCTACTTCGGCGCAGCGGCCATTGCCTTCAACATAATGGTTACGCTGATTCCCCTGGCGGTTCTTATCTTCCAGCTGAGCGCCCTGGCGGTCACAGGAGACATTTCCATCAGGGAGGAGTTCATTAACTGGCTCACCGAGCTGAACCCCTTCGTTCCCGAATCTGTCATAGCCGACCTCGAGGGTGCGGTCCTCAGAAGCAGCTCCACGATAAGCATAATAGGTTTCGTAACTCTGCTGTGGCTTGTGAGTCGGCTGTTCGGAACCATCAGAACAGCCCTTGACAAAATATTCCAGGCCCCGGGTCGGCATGTTGTCTGGGGAAAGCTCTATGATTTCCTTCTGGCAATTCTTGTGGCGGTGTGTTTCGTTCTGGCGGCGGTTTTCAGCATAGCAGCGGGACTGGCGGCGGATTCACCGGTGGGGGAATTCCTTACCTCCGTTCCTGTTATAGGCCACGCCCTCAGCGGGTTTTTCGCCAGCGTACTCAGCGGCACCTTCACCTTCCTTGTGTTCTTCCTGCTCTACTGGGCAGCCCCCAACAAGACCATGTCCGTGAGGCTGTGTGCCATAACCGCGGTTCTGGCAATGGTACTTTCCACCGCGGGAACGAAGCTTTACATGTGGACGGTGAGCGCACCGGACTGGGGCGTGGTTTATGGTTCCTTCATAGGCATCATGGCCACTGTTTTCTGGCTGTATTGGCTTTGTGTGATCTTCATAGGGTCGGCGGAGGCCACGTCGGTGGCCCACAGAATGCGCCTCATGTCTAAACGGAGAACTTGATCTCCAGTATGTCTCCGTCCTGAACGGTGTAGTCCTTCCCCTGGAGGCCTATCTCACCGGTTTTCCTCAGTTCGGTCTCGTCCGGGGTTCTATGAAAGACCTCAAAGGGGATCACCTGTGCCCTTATGAACCCCCGGGCCAGGTCGGAGTGGATGGTTCCCGCGGCATCCAGAGCGGTGCTTCCCCTTTTTATGGGCCATGCCCGCACCTCGTCCCTTCCCATGGTCAGGAAGCTGATCAGGTCGAGCAGGGAATAGGCCTTTTCCAGAAGTCTGTCTATTCCCGGAGCGGAAAAGCCCATTGATTCCAGGTACTCGCCCCTTTCATCCGATGGGATATCGCAGAGTTCCAGCTCGAACCCGCTGTCGATCCCCAGGAAAACACCCCCGTGTTCCGCCACCACACCCTTTACCTCTTCCTCCGGGGAAACGCCTTCACCGGCTCTGTTGGAAACCACAAGAAGGGGCTTCAGGGATGCCAGTGCGTATGGGGAGAGCATATCGGCCTCCTGTTCCGTGAGGTCCATGAGCCGCAGGGGGGTCTCGTTCTCAAGGAGCTCGAGGGTCCTTTCCAGAAGCCGTGCTTCCGATGACTTCCCCCTGCTCTCCTTGCGAAGCCTCTCTATCCTCTTCTCGGCGATTGCGAAGTCGGATATCATCAGCTCCGATTCATTCTGAAGGAAGGCTTCCGTGAGGTTGCCCAGGGCATAGTTGTCCAGAACGAAGGCAAGGGCGGTGGCCTCCTTGAGCCTTCCCAGGTTCTTCGGGCTGAACGCCGGTGACGGGATGTCGGTGAAGGAAACGCTGGCCCTTACCACGCTGGCCGGCTGCCAGTGTTCCGTGAGGAAATCGACCCGGGGGTCGGGAACATGAACGGTGAGGGGTTTGCCGGTGTCCGCTTCCGGACTTCCCGCCAGGGCTCTGTACAAGTTGACCTTCCGCAGCCGGGCTGCCCGGCGAGTGCAATTTTCATGTTCATAACCCCCGGATGGAATATTGTTTTACCGAGGCCTAATCTAAGTGATTCGGCTATTCGGTGAACACTCTTACCGTATCGCCGTCGGCGCTGTCCACATTCACCTCAAGTTCCCTGAGGGCCTCTATGAGTTCCTCGGTGGGAAGGTCTCTAAGGGTGGAGAGGTCTATTCCATGGTCTTTCACAGCGTCGGCGGCGTCTGCGGGCATCAGGGCGGACAGTTTGATCCCTGTCCTTATGAGGCTCATGGGAACCTTGACGTTCACCTTGTCGCCATCGGAGCTGTCAACCACCACCCGGAGGTATCGGGGCATCCCCTCGGTGGTTTCCACGGCTTCCCGTGAAGGAGTTTCCGACCTTTCGGAAACGTTAACCTTCTCCAGCAGGGCGGAGGCTTCGTCGGCGGTGATCTTGCCCTCGGCGAGCATTTCGAGGATCTTCATTCTTGAGTTGTTCATTTTTCAGCTCCCTTACACGAATGAGAGATAGACGCCATGGTCATCTCTGCTGTTTACATCGACCTTCAAACCATGAAGCGAAACGATGATCCACCAGGCCAGATGGGCGTTCCGCAGCAGTTTCCTTTGATCGGACCTGGGAAGGAACGGTGAGATCAGTATGGCCAGGGGGACCAGGGGAATGAGAAGAAGCCACAGAAGGAACCAGGGGAGGGGGATGGGAACCTTACCGACCTTTACTATGAGAAAAAATGCAGGCATCACAGGACCTCCAGAGCCTCTTTGACTGAGATCTCCCCCCGCTTGAGTTTCTCGAGGGTGGTTTCAGGCAGTGGGTTCATGCTCATTCCCCTGTTAAGCTTGTCCACCAGCTTTTCCAACCTGGCCCTGGCGGTGGGGTAGCTTACGCCAAGGGCTTCCTGGAGTTTCTTTATGGAACCGTAGCTTCTGATGAAAGCTATCCCCAGTGCAAGGTCCTCGGAGGACAGCCCCGCCAGGGGATCCATCTCGAAATGCCCTTCAAGGGAGAGGTCGCATACCCGGCAGTGGAGTTTTACCGGAACCATGTTCCTTCCGCAAGAGGGGCACCTGATATCACCAATATTCATTCCAACCTCCATTTCGTTAATTGTAATATAAGAAAAAATTAAGAATGTCAAGGTTTGAATTGAGAAAATTCAGTCTGAGTTCCTTCGTCCCCTGTCATTGACCCGGCGGGGAAATTGTTGCCTATTTAACGTATAATGTTGGGGAAGGAACAAGGAGGGAATTAATGGCTGTTGTTTCGGTGATTCTCGGTGGCGGCAGGGGTACAAGGCTCTTTCCTCTAACCCTCCACAGGAGCAAGCCGGCTGTGCCCATCGGCGGGAAGTACAGGCTCATAGACATACCCGTATCCAACTGTGTGAACAACGGAATAAGGAAGATACTGGTACTTACACAGTACAACAGCGAAAGCCTCAACCGACATGTGGGCCAGACCTACAGGTTCGACAGGTTCTGCGACGGATTCGTATCCATACTGGCCGCGGAGCAGACCCCGGAGAACACCAGCTGGTTCCAGGGAACCGCCGACGCGGTGCGACAGGGTCTTGTTCACATCCTTGCCCAGTGTCCGGAGATGGTCCTTATCCTCTCCGGCGATCAGCTCTACCGCATGGATTTTTCCAGGTTCATCAGGGACTTCATCGATTCTGGTGCTGATATCAGCATAGCCACGAAGCCGGTTACCCCAGGGGAAGCCCCGGGGCTGGGAATAATGCAGGTGAACACCGCGGGAAGGATCACCGGGTTCGTGGAAAAACCCTCACCGGAGCTTCTCCCCGGACTAACAAGCGACCAGAAGGGCATAAGCGAGGACAAACCCTACCTGGGAAGCATGGGCATATACCTTTTCAAGCCGAAGGTGCTCAGGCGGATCCTCCTCGACGAGTACCGTGACAAGACCGATTTCGGCAAGGAGATCATTCCCGGGGCCATCGGACGCTACCTGGTAACTTCATATCCCTTTGACGGATACTGGTCGGACATAGGCACCATCAGAAGCTTTTTCAGGGCCAACATCGACATGGCCATGCCCGATCCCCCCTTCGATCTTTACACAAGGTTCGTGCCCCTCTACACCCGGGCCAGGTCCCTGCCCGGAGCCCGGCTTCGGAATTGCACCCTGGACAACGCCCTCATATGCGGCGCGTCGGACATAAGCGGCTCTTCAATACGGAATTCCGTGGTGGGCATAAGAAGCTACATAGGGGAGGGAAGCACGGTCACCAACTCGATCCTGATGGGGGCCGACTTCTGGCGGGGGCATCAGAAGGATCTGGAAGAGGGCGGCTCCGGTGTTCCCACACTGGGGATAGGCAGGGGCTGTGTTATAAACAACGCCATACTCGACAAGAACGTCAGGATAGGAAACGACGTTAAACTGGTGAACGAAAGTGGTATAGAAACCATGGACGGAGATGGCATCTACATCCGCGACGGGATAATAGTGATCCCAAAGGGGGTATCGGTTCCCGACGGAACAGTGGTTTAGCCCTGTTCGTTCAGGGCCTCCAGAAGCCGTCTTACCAGTTCCTTTTCGTCGGGGATCTCATCGTAATCCAGTGTTACCGATGACATGGCGTCGATATAGGATCTGATGATGGAGGCCTTTGTGATTCGCTGCTGTCTGTTGCTCTTTGACCGGTTGGTTGAAATGGTCCTCACTATTCTGGTCAGCAATTCCTCCTGGTCGGGGGTTACCGGCACGGTGAGCCGCACGGAAGGAGTGGATTGTTCCTCGATGTCCGTGATGCTGTTAACGAGACCCCTGGGCTTGTCGCTGTTAGCCATCATGATACCTCCTGTGAACCAAAGATACATTTTTTCAAAGGTGGCGTCAAGAGAAAATATGAAATTCATTACTTATGAAATTGGGGTATTGACGCAGGGTTTGCATATCGCTAGGGTATTAGCACAGTTAGAATAAATGGGTCCTTTATTTGGGACTGACCGGATTCCGGAGGTGATCTGATGATGTTTCGGAGTCGATTGCAGGGAGGGGAGACATGCTGATCTTTGGTGGGTCAGGAAAGTCATCCGTCGGCCTTGATATTGGTAGTCACTCGATTAAGGTTGTAGAGCTGGCCCGTTCAGGTAAGGGCCTGAAGCTAAGCAAATACGCCGTTGTCGAACTGACACCTGGAACAGTGGTTGACGGAGAGGTTGTCAACAGGGATCATCTTGTGGAATCCATCAGGGATGCCCTGGCAAAGGCTGGTATAAAGACCAGAACGGTCAGTTCGGCCGTTTCCGGAAGAAGCGTTATAGTCAGAAGAATTCCCATGGAGAAAATGACCGAGGCACAGGCCAGGCAGGCCATCCACTGGGAAGCCGAGCAGCACATACCCTTCAGGGTGGACGAAGTCAGCATCGACTTCAAGATACTGAATGAGGAATCCGCTCCGGGGCAGATGGAAGTGCTGCTGGTGGCGGCGAAGAAGGAGGTCATTCATCTTCACCGGGGCCTCATTCAGGGGGCCGGTATCAGGACCTCCGCCGTTGACCTTGAACAGTTCGCCCTGCTCAGGGCGTACCAGAACTCCTACAATCCCCCGGAGGACCAGTGCGTTACGATCCTCAACGTGGGTTCCGACAACACGAACCTGGTGATAGTCAAAGGCGGTGTACCGAGCTTCAACCGCGACCTCGCCCTGGGAGGCGGCAGGTTCGTTGAGGCCATACAGAGATCCCTGGGTCTCGACTACACCACCGCCGAGGCGGTCCTCAGGGGCAACCTCCCGGAGGGTGTCTCCGAGATCGATGTAAGGAACGCTGTGAGCAGCGTTCTGGAAGAGCTCTCAACCAGCGTGCGCAGGTCCTTCATCAGCTTCCAGGCCTCAGGCGAGAGCAGCCGGATAGACAAAATGCTCATAAGCGGTGGCTGCTCCCTCATGGCGGGTCTCTCGGAGACCCTCAGCGAACATCACGGGCTGCCGGTTGAGAATTTCGATGTTCTGGGAGACATGCAGATAGACGGCACCCTGGCGGTGGACGACAGCGAGAGAAAGAGCATAGAAGCGGTTATCGCCGTGGCGGTGGGCCTTGCCCTGAAAGCCTGGAGCCCGGCGATCTCGACATCGACATACTGCCACCCGAGGAGAAAATAAAGAAGTCACGAAGGGCGGCAAGCGCCTCACCGGTAATGACGGTACTCAGCTGGGCACCATTAGCCCTCATCGTGGTGGGTGTGATAGTTCTTTTCATCCACTACGGCGGGCTTACCAGCCACCGGGACCAGCTCGACAGGGAGATATCCGAGAAAACAGCGGAGATCCAGAGCATGCAGCAGCAGGTCTCAAGACAGCAGGAGCTGAACGCGCTGGAGGCCCAGCTCAATGCCAAGCGGGCGGCGGTGAACAGCCTTTCGGTGCGTCAGAAAAGCACTGTCTACATCCTTGAGTACCTGGTGAGGGCCCTCTATCCGGAGCAGACAGAGTTCGCCGAGGAAGCCGGAAAGACCATCTATCTCACCGAGCTTTCCCTGGGCGAGGGAACCATGCACATATCGGGCATAGCAAGGACATGGGGCGACATCGTCGCCTTCCAGACAAGGCTTGAGGAAACGATGCCCGACGGGAACAACCCGCTCTTCCTTCTTCAGGACTATGGACAGAACTATAACGTGGCACCGGTTATCGACGCCGCAGGGGCGAGACGCGGTATCAATTCAGCACAGAAATAGGCGTGAACACCGCTTCACTTGAACCGCTTGTCGGCGATTACGCCGGAATCTGATAGGGGGTATCATGAAAAAGACGATACTTGCACTGGTCGCATTGAGCACGCTGGCGGCACTGAGCGGTTGCGACCCGTTCGGTTCGGAGAAGACCATGTCGTACATAACCGGCACCATCTACACCGATCCGGCAATGACCATCCCCGCCGAGGGGGTGGGTGTGGAGCTGGTGGTTGATCCGGACAGCTCCGTATTCTATTCCCAGACCGTTTTTACCAACTCAGCGGGTAACTTCTTCATGGAGATCCAGTTCTACCCGGAGCTTCCCGACGAGGAAACCGGCTCGGGTTACACCCTTCCCACCCAGGGAAAAGCCGGTCTCACCGCCCACTACGATGGAGCCATCTATGTTTACAGGACCCTCGACGAAGGCTTCATGCTCTCCGCCGGTGATACCCTCTCGGTATGGCCGGTGTCTCTGTCTTCCTTCGGCAAGGGCGGTTCCCGATGAAAATGGGAAATAACGAAACGGAACCCGGAAAGGAGGCTGAAATTGGCTGTTGATTTTCGGGATCCCCGTCTTCTCAGGTTCATAGTGGGAATCATCCTGCTGGCGGCCCTGGTTTTCAGTTACTTCAACTTTTTCGCATCCGGCGTGAACGCCGAGATCGAAGAGAGGGAGCAAACCCTCGACGCGAAGGAAATGGAACTAAGGAACCTCCAGGGGCAGAGCACCGACGACCTGGCAATGATGGGGCAGAGGATAGAGATGTACAACCAGGAGCTGGAGGAACTCGACAGGTTCCTTCCATCCCAGTACAGCCAGGAAGATGTTTTCACCATGCTCACCGACTACGCCGCCGCAAGCGGCCTGCAGATCATCACACTGGTACCCATGGCCCCGGCCACCGAAGGCGAGTACAACATCTATAACTGGCAGCTAACCATGACCGGAAGGTTCCACAGGCTGGGGGTTTTCTTTGACCAGCTCACCCAGCAGCCCATGATGAGCTCAGTGAGCAACCTTCAGGTCCATCAGCTGAAGGCAGCCGAGGGCAAATTCGACAACATTGAGACAACATTCACATTCTCGGCCTATGTTGAGCCGTAAAGAGGAAGGAGGGTTGAACAGATGCACATCAGTAAACTGATCACAGTATCAGCTGCTCTGGCCGTAGTCCTCTTCCTGGTGTCGGCCGGGTGCGGGAAGGATGCTGCTGATCGTCTCGAGGCCTCCAGCGGAACTGTACTCATAGAGGACAGTCCCCCGGTTTCCGGATGGCTGGAGGTGGTTCTTCCCGGTACGCCGGTTGCAATGGACGGCTCCGGAGAGGACCTCTGGATACTTGCAGAACCCGGTGTTCTCATGAACTGGAACACCGAAACATGCCGCTGGAGCTCGGTGGAGGCGGAAGACGCCTTCGCCATAGCATCCCTTGAACATGGGGCCGCCATGCTTACCCCCGGCGGTGTCGGTGTTCTCGAGGCCGGCGAGATAACGGAATATCAGTTCGAGGAAACCGACGTGCCCCTGGCTGTCTGCGGCACCCCGGAAGGGGCAGCGGTGCTGTTCACCGACGGCACGGTGGCAGTTCCCACGGAGGGTGAACTCTCCAGGGTGGCTGAATCCACCGGCAGAACCCCGGTGGGCGGCATTCATCACTCATCCGGCATTCTAGCTGGATGAACGGCGACGGCACCGTTTCCCTCTTCACAATGGCCGACGGTCTTATGAGGGATGTCACCCTGCCCCAGGGTGCCAGGATGGTCTCCATTGAAGGGCAGCAGCTTTTCGCCGACTGCGGAGAAGGTGTTCTGAGATATACGGAAGAGAACACCTGGGAGGATTTCTTCCCGGGCTCCCTGGCCGGCGGTGGAGTTGTAACCATGCAGAGCGGTATCTGGGAGATCGGCGGGGAAAGTCCCCTGGCTTCCGGTCTCTCCCAGGAGCCTGAAAGGGTTTGTGTTCTCGCCGACGGCACCGTTTGGGCCATGGCTGAACAGGGCCTTGCGGTGTGGGGTGAGATCGGTTCGGTGGAAACAAGGCTTTCCGAGGCGGATGTCCACCGGATGACACTCAGAATGGCCGGACAGAGCTCCTCGGGTTCAGGGTCAGGCCAGGATGTTTCATCCCCTCAGGTTTCCATGGGGGGCGTTTTCCGCATCTATGAGTCCGTGTCCAGCAGACCGGATCCCTTCACTGAGTTCCCCACCGCCAGAAGGGATCTCAGACGCACACTCGAGGATCTCACCATAGAGGAGCTTCACCTGGTTGGAATAACCCTGGACGCCTCCGGCGGAAACCAGGCCATGGTGGAGGACGCTAATGGAGTCGCGTATGTGCTCAGGGAAGGCACCACACTCCGTAACAACACAAGAATAGCAGAAATATCAGGTAATGAAGTTATCGTAGTTCAAGAGGTTACTGTCGGATCGGAGGATGATATCGGAGGCACTACCTCCATACCAACGATATTCTCCATGCGACTCCATGAAGAAGGTGGTCTGTAATGCGTATGATCGCTATTATCCTGCTGGTGCTGGCTGTGCCGGTGATGGCCTACCGGGTAACGGATATCTCGGTTGTGCCAAGCGGCGACCGCAGCCAGGTAACCATCATAACCGATGGTCCCATCAGTTATGAGAAGTTCCTCCTCACCGACCCCATGAGGGTGGTGATCGATCTGGGAGACGCCCTCCATGCCCTTCCCGCAACCGACTTCGCGGTGAGCAGGGGCGGAGTGAACTCCATCAGAACCAGTCAGTACAAGGCTCCCCCCGACGGCATCGTAAGGATCATCGTGGACGTGAACGGTGAGCTGATGAACTACAGCACCTCCCTCCAGGAGGACAACCGTCTTGTTCTGATGCTGAACACCGACCCCGCGGGAACACCCTTCACATCCTGGAGCGCGTCCTCACAGGAAGTTCAGCCCGTTGTGGGGGCGGGTAATGTTCCCCCCCTCTCAAATCCCACCGGTGGAAGCCTTTCCGGCTCCGTCGGTGGAACGGTTTCCGTTACCCAGGGCATACAGGTATCCGAGCCTAACCGGGTGGTGGAGGACGGCTTTCCCACCGAATGGCGTGGAACCGGGGGCAGACGGATAACCATCGATGTGGTGGATGCCGAGATAAGAACGGTGATGCGGTCCATAGCCGATGTAAGCGGCATGAACATCGTGATCCCCGAAACCTACCAGGGTACCGTGACCGCAAGGCTGAGGAACATAGGGTGGAGGGACGCCCTAAGGGCAATACTCGACTCACAGGAACTCATGGCCACCATGTCCGGCAGCAACACCATAAGGATAATGCGCAGGGAGGATTTCTACACCGAGATCAACCAGATGGCGGTGAGCGAATCCGAAAGGGAAAACCTTCAGGATCTCCTCACCGAGGTTTTCATCATCAGGTACGCCCAGGCGTCGGATGTTCAGAGCGCCACCCAGTCGGTCCTCACCGACAGGGGCCAGATCTCCGTGGACACCCGGACCAACTCCCTGATAGTGTCCGACATTCCCAGAAAGCTCAACGAGATAGGAAGGCTTCTTCCCATTCTCGACAGCCCCACCGCCCAGGTGATGATAGAGGCCAAGCTGGTGGAGATAGATGCCAGCGCCTCCAGGGAGTTCGGCATAGACTGGAGCGTGGGCAACCTGGCACGGACCGACAACCTGACCCACGCAGGTATGGAGACCAACCTTGCGGTTGGCTCACCCACCGGCTCGGTCCAGTTCGGTCACATAACGGACATACTGGACCTGAACGCCACCATCAGCTACCTCGAGCAGACCAACCAGGCCCACATACTGTCCGAACCCCGTATAGCCATCTGCGACAACATGACGGGAAGGGTGCTCAGTGGAAAACAGGTTCCCCTTACCCTCCGGACGCCGACGGCAACACATACGTCCAGCTATACGATGTGGCGTGAGCCTCGAGGTTACACCACACATCAACGCCGACAACAATGTTACCCTCGAGCTGAACCCCATTGTAAGCGATCTCTCAGGTGAGGCAACCGCATCCGAGCAGCCCATTATCCTCACCCAGGAGGCCCACACCACACTGATGATAGACGACGGCGCCACCGCGGTGATAGGCGGTATCATGAGGAGCAAGACCACCAATGTGCAGAGGAGGGTCCCCATACTTGGGCACATTCCCCTGCTCGGGGACTGGCTCTTCACATACAACTCCACGAATGAAGAGACCAGCGAGCTGGTGATCTTCGTAACTCCGCACATAATCCGCCCCTACTAGCGGAGAGGCATTTTGCTGAGAATAGGGCGGGGGATCTGGCGAGGCCAGGTCCTCCGCCCTGATCTGAAGGGTGTCAGACCCACCCCGGCAAGGGTTCGTGAAGCCCTTATGAGCATTCTCGCGGCAAGGGTCGCAGGCGCCTGGTGTGGGACCTTTTCTCCGGAAGCGGAGCCTTTGGAATAGAGTGCCTCAGTTGCGGGGCAGGGGAGGCGGTCTTTCTTGACAGCTCCCCGGTGAATCATGCCGTAATACGCCGATTTTTGAAGGAAAGACCCGGTGAATACCGCTTCAGCACAGTTCGCGGCAGGCTTCCCGGGGCGCTGAAGAAACTGTCATCCACCCCGGACATCGTTTTCATGGACCCACCATACGATTCTTCTTGTATATATTCATGGATAAAGGAAACCAGCTGGTCTTCGGTGGTGGTTCCCGGGGGTGTGGTAGTGGCCGAATCCGGGCGGGGAGGAATTCCCCGAAAACTGGGAGCACAGGAAATACGGAGACACACACATACACATACTGGAAGTGTGAATTGAAGGATTTGAAAGTTGTTTATCCGGGAACCTTCGACCCTGTGACCGGGGGGCACCTCGACATAATCAGACGGGCGGGAAAGATATTCCACGAGGTGGAGGTTGCGTGGTGCGCAGAAGCACGAAATCAATGCTCTTCGATACCGATACCAGGGTCCGTCTGGTGGAGGAGTCACTTGGGGATCTATCCCTGGAGGGTAACTTCACCGTTACCAGCTTCGACGGCCTGCTGGTGGATTACATGCGCCAGAATGGGTATTCGCTGTTCATCAGGGGGCTCAGGGCAAACTCCGATTTCGAGTACGAGTTTCAGATGCAGCTCATGAACAGAAGGCTCGCCCCGGAGATAACCGGCATATACATGATGCCCTCCGAGACCAACATGTACCTCTCTTCCACCGTGGTAAAGGAAGTGGCAATGTTCGGAGGCGATCTGGATAAAATGGTTACGCCCTCTGTTGAAAAGGCACTCAAGAATCACTACCGGAGGAACCTATGAAATACTCTGTGAAAGCTTCCAGCCTCGAGGGTTCTGCAACGCTTCAGTTCACCGCAAAGGCCGCTGCCATGAAGGCCGGGGAGCCGATGTGGTGTCCCTGACCGCCGGGCAGCCCGATTTCCCCTCACCTCCGGCGGCCCTCAGGGCGGCTGAGAGGGCCATGGCCCAGGGCAAGACCCTCTACACCCCCAGCGCCGGTATCCCGGAACTTCGCCGGGCCGTGGCGGAAAGGTGGTCTCAGAGACACGGCATCGATTACGCCATGGAGAACGTAGTGGTTTCCTGCGGGGCGAAACACAGCATCGCCAACCTCCTGGAGGCCGCGGTGAACCCCGGCGACCGGATACTGCTTCCCAGGCCCTACTGGGTCAGCTATCCTCAAATGGTTCTCAGACTGGGAGGAGTTCCCGTCTATCCGGAACACCAGGGCATGCTGATAACCGGGGAAGATGTGAGAAAAGCCTCAAGGGAAGGCGCAACTGGAATGATCTTCAACTCACCCTGCAACCCCTCCGGACTGGTGAACTCCGTGGATATGGTGGATGACATAGCAGCTGCCCTGGGTGAGACCGGCATGTGGGTAATTAGTGACGACATATATGAAGACCTCTATTACGGTCCCGGCCCCCTTCCCCACATTCTGGGGGCGGATCCCGGCCTGAAGGATCAGGTGGCGGTGGTGAGCGGGGTCTCAAAGACCTACGCTATGACCGGGTGGAGAATAGGCTTCGCCCTGGCGAACACCGAATGGATCGGAATAGCCGGAAGGATCCAGGCCCACACCACATCAAATCCCTGCTCAGTTTCCCAGTACGCCTCCCTGTCGGTTGTCCAGGGAGATGCGGAGGCCGACAGGATACGGATGTTCAACGCCTTCAAAAGAAGACGGGACCTTATCTGCGACCTCCTGGAAGGGGTGAAGGGCATCGAGTTCCAGCGACCGCAGGGGGCCTTCTATGTGTTTCCAAGGGTATTGACCGACGCTCCCATGGACTCACGCCGGTTCTGCCTTGAACTCCTTGAGAGTGGGGGCTGGGAACCATACCTGGAAGCGCCTTCGGCACAGAAGGTTTCATAAGGCTTTCTTTTGCCGCCTCCGATGATGATATTGTTGAAGCGGTGAAAAGACTGAACAGTTTTCTAGAACGGGGAGATTTCAGATGATCGTAACCTGCCCAAACTGCAGCAAGAAATACCAGATTCCCGAAGACAAGCTGGCGGGCAAACCAAGAAGGCTCCGGTGCAAGAACTGTCGAGAGGTGTTCATAATCCATCCGCCAAAGCAGGGAGAAGAGAAATCCTCCCCGGAAGCGGCGGTGGATGAGAGGGCGGCCAGGTTCGCAAGGGTTCTGCCTCCGACATGCTTATCTACAACAAGAGCGCAGTGGAGCAGGCCCGTGAGACGGGGAACCTGCTGGAAACCATGGCCGGCGAGGTGGAGCGTTCCTGGCAACTGTGGAAAAGCCGTTTCCCCGAGGCCGCAGGCAGCGAAGAGGGGGTAAGGCTGTTCCGGGAGTCCCTCACCGAGATACTGGCCGATGGCGGAAGCCAGTTCGACGACTGGAGCCCGAGTAGGCTCAGGCCTCTTCGATGGCCTTCTTAAGGCACCTGAAGATTATGTGTGTCAGGATCATGTGGACATCCTCTATCTGCTGCATGTCCTTTGAGGGGACCACTATGGCGTCCTCGGCGTTCTCCAGGGCATTGCCGCCGTCGAAACCCGAGAACAGCACGGGGGTCGCGCCGGCTTCACGGGCAATCTTGAAGGCGTTTATCACATTGGGGCTCATTCCGCTTCCGGAAAGCCCTATCACCACATCCCCCTTTTCCACCAGATTCCTCAGCTGTTCCCCGAAGGTGTTGGTGTAGTCGGTATCGTTTGCCCAGGCTGTGAGCAGGGGAATGTTCTCCGCCAGAGAAATGGCCTTGAGCCTTGGTTTGCCCTCCACTGCGGTACCCTTTGAAAGATCGCACACGAAGTGTGCGCTGGTGGAGCTTCCCCCGCCGTTTCCGAAAACGAAAACCCTCTTCTCATGGGAGTAGGCTTCGAAGATCAGAGTGGTTATCCGCTGGATCGATTCCGGAGGGATCTTCAGCACGAGTTCACTTACCTGTCCGAGATATTCCTGAATGCCGTCTACCATTTTCATTCTCCAAGCAGTGTTAGATACTTGTCTTCCCGGAGGTACCACCGGGAACGGAGACCCCCGGGAGCACCAGGCAGTTCTTCAGCCTGCACTGTGAACCTACCGATGCTCCGTCCATTATAACGCAGTCTCGAATTCGCAACCCTCTCCGGTTGTACAGTCCTTTCCCAGCCAGAAAGTTCCCCTGAGCACCGTATTTTCTGGCATGGCACTTCTCCGCAGGATGCCGTCGGGGGGTACCGGAAGGTGGGGCCAGGGTGTTACCGCCTTCCTCAGGATATCGTGAAAGGTCCTGAGAATGCTTTCCCTGTCCAGTACTTTTCTCCAGTATCCCGGAAGAAGAAAAGCGAAGGTCCTTTCCGGTATGACAGGGCTTCGGGGGTGGAAACCGCCATCCCCCACCCAGACCAGACCGGAGAAACAGAGGTTCGTCAGGGCGTTATCCGGTGCCGGGTTGTCTTCAGCGGTCTGTACCGCACCCCTGGAATCGGTGAGGACCGCTGTGTGCAGCCAGGGTCTGCCGGAGCAGGCAAGGGAAACCGCTGAGATCGCCTTTGCGGCAATGGCCTTCTTTCTCAGAAGAACCGGCGACTGCCTCGTGATAACTGATTCAAATGCGGCTATCCAGTCCTTTCCCAGCAAGGGTCTGGCACGGGAATACTCAGCCCTGGTGACCAGGGGGCATTCCCCCGGGGAATCGGTGTATATCTCATGGATCCCGAAACCCCTCAGATGAAGGGCAAGGTCGTTCAGGGGAGAAGTTCCGCATACTTCCTGCAATCCGGATGATCCATCCCTGAAGATGAAACCCTTCACCCTTCGTACACTCCGTATCTGATCAGTCCACTGCCCCTTTTCAAGAACCTGGCCAGTTCGTAGAGAAAACGCTGAAGACCTGCCCTGAAGTAGATGAACCTTCCTATGGTTTCCAGGGGGCCACCCTTCCTGATAACCGGGGGTCTGACGTGTCTTCTCACCGCGCCGTAGTTGCCGCTCTGCCTCCTTACCACGGTGAACCCTCCCTTCTTCAGGAAGGCGTCAAGTGTTCGGGGCTCAAAGAAATAGAGGTGGGCCGGTACCGCATCGGGGGTTATGGTGCAGGGCTTCATGCCCTTCAGAAAAGCCTCCGCCCGTTCCTCCCAGTGGGTGAGCTCCCATGGGCACTGAACCACCAGGACCCCCCCGCGCAAGGACACGTCCGATCTCCCTGAGGGTGTCGAAGGGCCTGTGAAGGTGTTCCAGAACATCCAGAAGAAGCACCACGTCAAAGGAGCCTTCAGGAAAACCCGCATCCTCGAGGGAGCAGTTCTTCACCGGAAGCCCCAGTTCCTTCGAGGCGTAGCCGGCGGCAAGTGGACTAACCTCCACGCCGGTGACTGACCAGTTCTTTTTCCTGAGATGGTCGAGGAGAAAGCCATGGGCGCAGCCCACCTCAAGCAGTCCGCCGGATCCCCTGAATGGCTCCAGGTCACGGGCCCTCCTGTCAAAGAGCCTGGTGAAAATGTCGTTGTACTTCCGGAAGTTCTCCACATATCCTCCGTAGCCAACCTCGGCGCTGTCGTAGTACTCCTTGCTGTACATCTCCTCAAGGGCTTCCTCCACGGGCCTTTGGGAAAGGTAAATGAAACCGCATTTTCCGCAGCGGGATACGGGCCAGCTCCTCTGTGTGCTGAGATGAATCGGTTCATCAGCTCCGCAGAGCATGCATTCTACGCTTTCCCTTGGAAAATCAGCCCAGTCCAACGTCAACCCCTTGACGAATTGTCAACACTTGACACGCCCCTTATCTTTCCGGGAACCTTTAGGTCCACCGGCAATATATAGAGCGAACATCCGCCGGAAGAAACACCTTGCAGCGAAGGGTGCGGTGAAAATTGGCTACCAGAAGAACCGAAGGAAGATCCCTGGAACTCTATCTCAGGGAAATAGGAACCCGGGACACACTCACCTCCGAGGAGGAGGCCGACCTGGCAATGCGCATACGCGGCGGCGAGCAGGAAGCCTTAACGAGCTTACCGAGGCGAACCTCAGGTTCGTGGTCTCCATCGCCAAGCAGTACGCCAACCAGGGTGTTGCCCTGGAAGACCTCATCAACGAAGGCAACGTGGGTCTCATAAGGGCGGCAAAGGGTTTCGATGAAACCAAGGGCTGCCGTTTCATAACCTACGCCGTATGGTGGATTCGTCAGGCAATTCTTCAGGCCCTTGCGGAGCAGTCCAGGATCGTAAGGCTGCCTCTGAACCGGGTGGGGGAGCTCTACAAAATGGGCCGGGCCACCAGGGAGCTGGGGCATTCCCTGGGGAGGGATCCCTCCACATCCGAGGTAGCCGGGGAGCTGGATGTTTCCAGGGAAGAGGTCGAGGGCATGATGTCCATACACAGCACCCATCTTTCCCTTGACAGCCCGGTCTACGAGGGAAGCGACAAGACCTTCCAGGAAATGATAGCCTCCGAAGGGGGGTAACACCCAATGAAGCCGTTCTCGTGGACGCGCTGAAACCAGCGTGGATGACATGCTGGCCATACTCGATCACCGCGAGCGCACCATCATCCAGCTTTTCTTCGGCATTCAGACCGACAGAAGGCACACACTTGCGGAGATCGGCAGAACCATGGGCATCAGCCGGGAAAGGGTGAGGCAGCTCAAGAACCGTGCCATTACAAAACTCCACGAATCCAGTGACAGCGGCGCGCTGCTTCACTTTCTCAAGTAGCAACGCCCTGTCATGCTGAAGGGTTCAATAAGCTGGGTACCTGACAATCCCTCTTCCAGAAGAAAGAGCATGGTGCTCAACCCGGCGAAGGCCGGCTGGATCTCCCTCGTGTTCGTCGGGGTTCTCTGTCTTTTCATCGCCCTGGGCTACAACCTGGGAAAAACCTTCAGCGGCGATAAAAGGAATGAAGCCGACGGGGAGTACATAAGGCTCCAGGGAGAGCTCATTCAGCTCAACTCACGGGTAATGAACCTCCAGCAGAGCCTAGAGGAGATCGCCCAGCGGGAGGAGATAGCTTCATGGCAGCCGCTGACATGAATATCGACTTTTCCTTCTTCAGGAGCCGTTTCCCCGGGGACAATGAAGCAACGGACATCTTCCGCTACATCGACGACATCGATCTGCGCATAATCCTCTGCGAGAGGCTGGCTGAGGCCGAGAAGGCCGCATACGATTCACTGGCGGTCCTCCTGGTGGAAAAGGCCGACGAACTGAAGCACACCCCTTCCATCTGGCCGGTCAAGGGTATCTTCGTAAGTGATTTCGGAGCCCGGATCGACCCCTTCACCGGGGCGGTGAGGTATCACAGGGGGATAGACATCAGCGCCTGGACCGGAACATCCATAGTTGCCCCGGCCGACGGCGTTGTAACCTTCTGCGGCTGGAGCGGAGGCTGGGGGCTGAACCTGGTCATCAAGCACTCCGACCGCATATCCACCCGATATGCCCACTGTTCGGCCATCGATGTGGCGGTGGGGCAGAGGGTGCAGAGGGGTGATCTCATCGCAAGGGTGGGCTCCACAGGGCGTTCGGTGGGTCCGCACCTCCACTACGAGGTCCTTGAGAACGGCGTACAGATCGACCCCGAGGATTTCATCATACGGGCCGGCCCCGACGCCGCGGCCTTCTAACATGACCGGCCGGGGCTCTGGAACCGTTACGCGGCATACTTCAACGCCGAGGAAGGAACCATTTTCCCCCATGATGCCAGGGAAATGGAATACTACAGGAAGCTCAGGAGCATCTACTCCGGTCCATGTCTTGAGATCGGCGCCGGTTCGGGAAGGCTTGCCCGAAGCCTTCTTCAGGATGGAACAACATACGCCATCGAGCCCAGTGACTCCATGATCAACTCCTGGAGCCCGCCGGATTCCCGGCTCGCCCTGAGGGTTCAGGGTACCGGTGAGGAGCTTCCCTTTTCACCGGGTTCCTTTCAGTTCGTCTGTTTTCCCTACAACGGTCTTCAGTGCGTTCTTGAGGTGTCCAAAAGGGCCGCGGTGGTCGCCGAGGCCTTCAGGGTCCTTTCCCCCGGCGGCGTGTTCGTGCTTGAGGTCAGTCCGGTGTTCGGAAGGCGGGGGGAGGAACCCCTCACCCAGCGCTACAGGGCGGAACTTCCCCACGGAAAGGGACTGATCCTTCGTGAACGGGTCAAGAGGTGCCCCGACACCGGCAATATTCAGTATCATATGTTCTATACGGCAACGGATACAGGCGGGGAAACCACCGAGGAGGTGGTTCTTGAGCTGGCGTCCCTGGGGATCGAGGAGCTGGGGAGGATTCTCAGGGAAGCGGGGTTCAACAGAATCCTATTCTATGGCGATTATGATCTTTCCCCGTATAACGATGAACTTTCACCCAGGCTTCTTGCCCATGCCGAGAAAGGGAAGTAGCAATGTTCCAGACCATTATGTTCCTTATGGCATCCCTCTTCCTCTCCCTTTCCGGCGAAGAGATCACCGATCCCAGGTATCCCTCGGTGTCTCCCTCCGGAGAGACAATGGTTTTCTGCTGGCGGGGTTCCCTCTGGGAACCCATGTTTCCGGCGGGTCTCCGAGATGTCTCACACCGGGCAGTGGAAGGGTGAGCAACCCGTCCTACAGCCCCTGCGGCAGCATGATAGCCTACACGAACACTGTAACCGGAGCCGGTGATGTCTATGTTATGCCCGCCGGGGGAGGGGCCTCAGAAAGGCTCACATACCACGGCGGGGAAGACCTTGTGCTGGGCTGGAACGGTGAAGATGTGCTTTTCTCCTCATCCAGGGAGGGGGGCGAGAACTGGCTCTGGAGCGTTTCCTCCTTCGGCGGAACTCCTTCCCTGTTCCTTGAGGCCTCGGTGCGGAATCTGTGCTTCACCCCGGACGGAATGGTATTCGAAAGGGGTTTTACCCCTGGTGGAGAAGGCACTACGAAGGAAGCGCATCCAGTTCCCTCTGGCTCCTTGAGGATCACGGCTGCCTGCCGGTGAACCACCTTGAGAAGGACCAGCGCTGGCCCATGGCGGACAGAGAGGGAAACCTGTTCTATGTGATGGAGGACCAGGAGGGCAGCGACAGATTCTACGACTCCAGAGGCACGGCAGTTTCAGGACCTTTCCCCGGCGGAATAACCTTCCCTTCCACCGGCGGGGGTGGCTCCATCGTGGTTTTCGAGTCCGGGGGAGGCCTTCTGCGATGCTCCACCGAGGACTTCATTCCTGAAGAGATCTATCTGCCCGCCACGGTGGATCTGCCCTTTCCCGACGAAGAGCTTTTCTTCGCCGGGGTCTACACATCCGATTTCGCTGTGGAGCCCGACGGCGGATACATGATCATGGAAGCAGAGGGGAGATCTATGCCGTTTCAATGGAGGAGGACGGCCCCGGTGACGCGGTGAGGGTAACGGACACCCCGCCCTGGAGAGCAGGCCCAGGATCAGCCCCGACGGCACCATGGTTCTGTTCCAGAGGGAGGAGAACGGCGGTGTGACCATTGTTATGGGCACAGTGGAAAACGAGGAGGGTGAACCTCCCGTTTTGGACATATGGGAGGTGCCCACAGGTCAGGATGTATCCCTTGAACCAGAGTGGTCTCCCGACGGGGACTTCTCTTTCCTAGACGGCGAGGGCAGGCTCTACGCCATGGATGTTCTGGGCGGCCGTTCAAGAAGGTTGTGCGACATCCAGGGAGTACTCCACCACAGCTGGTCCCCGGACTCCAGGTGGATCGCCTTCAGTACAACGGTGGAGGCACACAGGGAAGATGTTTTCGTGGTTTCCGCCAGGGGTGGAGAACCGCTGAACATCAGCCGTCACCCCAACGACGACTTCCAGCCAATGTGGCCCTCCGACGGCAGGAGGCTGGTATGGGCCAGCCGGACCGATGAGGGCGACTACCACATCGTGCAGGCCTGGTTCAACAGAGAGGACTGGGAGGCGGACGAAGAAGAGCGAGAGGAGCTTCTCGACTCCATCACAGGCATAGAAGAGGATGGTTTCGAAGACCTGTATTCCCGGGTGGAGGAACTCTGCACGGTGGAGGGCTACTACGATTTCTACGGAATGGCCCCCGACGGCAGGAAATTCTACTTCCCCGCCACGGATCAGTCCGGTCAGAAGGATCTCTGGAGCGTGGAATGGACTGGGGAGAACCTCCAGCGAGAGAGCTTCGGCGACTATTCCCCCACAAGGATACAGCCCACCGATCAGGATTCCGGCGGGGCGGTCTTCTATCTCAGCTACGGTTCTTCCCTCCGTAACACCGATGGCGACCTGCTTGCATGGACCGCGCCCTGCTCCCGTTCCGTGAGCGAGCTTCAGAGGCAGAAGTTCTACAGTGCCTGGAGGATGCTCAGGGACAGCTTCTATGACTCCGGGATGCACGGGATCGACTGGAACGGAATGCTGGGGAAGTATGTTCCAAGGGCTTCCGCCGCAATGATAAACCAGGACTTCAACGATGTGGTGAGAAGGATGCTGGGTGAGCTTTCCGCCAGCCATCTGGGGATTTACGGGCCATGGGAGTACACCAGGGCCGCCTACACCGGCGAGACAGGTATTTTCACCGACAGCCACTGGAGGGGAGAAGGGATAAAGGTGGACAGTGTTCTGCCCATGTCCCCGGCTTATCTGGCTGGATTCCTGCCCGGTGACATTATTACCGCCGTGGACCGATCTCCCGTTGACAGGAACCACAACTGGTACGCCCCGTTCCGGAACACCGCCGACAGAGAGGTCGTCCTGAGCTTCATCAGGAATGGAGACCGCTCCAGTGTAAGGATAACTCCGGTTTCACAGTGGGATATATGGAGACTCACCTACAGGGAATGGGTGGAATGGAACAGAAGAAAGGTAAAGCACCTCTCCGATGACAGGGTGGGCTACCTCCATATCCCATCAATGAACCTTGAGTCGGTGGGAAACTTCAGGCGGGACCTTTACGCCCAGGGTCTGGGAAGGGATGCCATGATCATAGATGTCCGGGGGAACGGCGGCGGTTCCACCCACGACCAGATCCTCCAGAGCCTCTCCAGGGAAACCTACGCCCTGAGCCGGGACAGGAGTGGCCGCTCCAGCCTGGAGCCCCTCGGGGTCTACAGGAAACCCCTGGTTCTTCTGATCAACGAAACCTGCTACTCCGACGCCGAGATCTTTCCCGCAGCATGGAAGGAACTGGAGCTGGGCCCCATAGTCGGCAACACCACCTACGGTGCCGTTATAGGAACAGTTGATGTCCAGCTTGCCGACGGCACGGGATTCAGGCTTCCGGGAACCGGCTGGTACACCCTGTCCGGGGAGAACCTGGAGAACACCGGCGTATCTCCGGACATATTCGTTGTCGAGCTTCCCCGGGACGCCGGGGAGGGGATTGACAGACAGCTTCAGGAGGCGGTTTCCAGGGCTCTTCAGCTTCTCCAGTGAGAATGCGGGACTTCCCGGGGAGATGATCAGCATCATAGGGTGTCATTCAATACAGTGGTCATGTACAACGGAGGCCTTCTGATAGAGCGGGGATCCGCGTTTCAGGAACCATTGACTCGGGCCGTTTACTCTTAGTGTTAAGCAAACCCCGTGGCTTATATATATACAGGAGGTAAATATGATCAGGGTTCTTTCATTGCTGGCGATAATGGCTGTTACAGCTTATGCCGGAATGGTTTACAGGGCTCCTCAGCCCGTCGAGGCAGCACAGTTCATCGGCATGGACAACGGCCCGGTGGTGGAGTTCAATCTCACCGCCCTGGAAACCGTTTCCGATGCGGTGGACGGTTACGGCAGCGGTATCGTGTTCCGTATTCCCGGTGGCGGTTACGGCGCGAGGTGGGAACACCGGATGTACCGTGCGTAAGGAAAATGGTCCAGATCCCCAACACCGGAGACATCTCCATAGAGATCATCAGTTCTGAAACTTCCGTTCTGGGCAATTACAATGTCCTTCCCGCCCAGCCCTTCGAAGAGAGGACCGCCGGTGCCCTTCCCCTAAAGGTAAATAATGAGGTAATGGGTTCTTCCTCATTCTATCCGGCATCACCTGTCACAATCGAAAGGATCTCCATCCTCAGGGATGTCCGCGTGGCATGGGTGCGCTACAACCCGGTGTCTGTGAATCCCGCCACCGGGGAAACCCGCCTGACCACAAATGTCAGGTTCAGGCTCGTTCCCGGTTCAGGCCAGGGCGAGAATGAACTCCTCAGAACCTCAGCCGGCATGACCAGAAGCTTCATTCCTCTCTATGAAGAGGTTCTCGGCTTCAACCACACCGACGCCATCATCGACGGCTCCTACCTCGTGATAGGACCCGAAGAAGCGGTGGACATCGCCGCCGACCTCATCCAGTGGAAGAGGGAAAAGGGCTACGATGTACAGGTTGCCACCATCGAGGACATCGGCTCATCCTCCTCAGCGGTGGACTCCTACATAGAGAACGCCTTCAACACCTGGGACAATCCCCCGGAGTGGCTCCTCATCCTCGGCGACGAAGTGGCAGTTCCCGTTTACTGGGTGGGCAGCATTGCCGCCGACAACCAGTACGGCGTTATCGGCTCCGGCGTTGATCCCAGCATCCACGTCGAAGGCTCTGCGCCGACACCGGAAGCCTTCCCTATGTTTCCTGGAAGGTGTTCAACTACGAAACCGAGCCCTATCAGCCCGCTGAAAGCTGGTTCCAGTACGCCATCTGCATAGGCTCCAGCGATTTCACCGACCCCCTCCAGTCCTGGAGGCACAAGCAGATAATGGCCAACGACGGCAACATGGACGTCACCCTCTACTGCCCCAGCTCACAGTACGGCGGGATCAACCCCACCATCGCCAACATTACCGAAGAGCTCAATGACGGCCTTTCACTCATAAGCTACATAGGCCACGGCTCCATCACTTCCTGGGTTACCACCGGCTTCAACAACGGCAACATCAACTCCCTTACCAACGGCATGAGGCTTCCCTGGATAAGCTCCATTGCCTGCAACAACGCCGAGTTCGGCGGCTCCACCCAGTGCTTCGGTGAAACCTGGCTGAAGAGTGGTTCAGAAGCGGAACCCCGGGGAGCAATAGGCTTCATGGGAGCATCGGTAAGCAGCCCCGTTGGCCCCACCGACTCCCTGGCCATCTTCCAGTTCAGGGGATATTTCCAGGAGGAAATGTACCACATGGGCGCCGCCTTCGACTACGGCAAGATAAAGGCCTACGAGTACACCGGCAGCACCACCAACAGCAACATGCACATGATAATGGGCGAACCGGAGCACGACATCTTCACAACCACCGGCCCCCTCGATTATCTCTCCGCCAGCCACTCCGGCACGGTTGCCCCGGGCAACTTCACGGTTTCAGTCTCCGCAGGAACCGACGCCGCTGTGGAGAACGCCCTCGTGGGTCTCTGCCAGGGCGAGGTCACACTTGGCAGCGGCTACACCGACGCCTCGGGTTCGGTTACCATAAACGTTGCCGAGGTGCCCACCTCCGACGATGTAACCCTCACGGTTACCGCCCACAACCTCTATCCCCTTCAGGAGATGGTTTCCGCAGGCGGTTCCGGAGTGGATAACTTCACCTCGGGAGTCACACCCAACTTCGGTCTCTCGGTGAACACACCGATCACAGGCACCGCCGCGGTCAGCTTCACCGTTCCATCGGCGGGAAGGGCCAACCTCAGCGTGTTCGACATGACCGGCCGTGTGGTTGAAACCCTTGTGAACGAAGAACTGGCAGCAGGCCAGCACACCGTCAACTGGAACGCCGATGCCGCTGGAGGTATCTACTTCCTCAGGCTGAACGTTCCCGGACAGAGCATAGTCAGGAATTGTGTGGTCCTTCGCTAGAAGGTATCTCAAGTATTGCAGGGGGCCGGTTAACGCCGGCCCCTTTCAATTGACAGGAACTCCATTAACGCTTAGATTCGGTGAACTTGCGGGCCATGCCCGGTTAACAGCGGGCCGCAGATGAATAAGCTTATGCTGCGGCCATGAAAACTGCAAAGCAGAAGGAGACAGAATGAGCAGATTCAGAGGAGCAAGGCTCAAGAAGGTCAGATCACTGGGAACGGACCTTCCCGGACTGGTCAGGAAAGAGCCCAAGTCACCCAACAGTCCCGGAGAACAGGGGTCATGCGCCGCCGCAGAAGGGTATCCACCTTCCGTCTCCAGCTGCAGGAAAACAGAAGATACGGTTCAACTACGGCCTCAGCGAGAAGGCCCTCAGAAGGTATTACAAAGACGCCACCGGAATGAAGGGCGAAACGGGCATAAACCTGCTTCAGCTCATCGAGCAGAGGCTGGACAACGTGGTGGCCAGGGGGGGCTTCGCTCCCACTATCCCCGCGGCCAGGCAGCTGGTTGCCCACGGTCACATAACGGTGAACGGACACAAGGTCACCATTCCCAGTTTCCGGGTAAAGGTCGGTGATGTGGTAAGCGTGAAAGAGAAAAGCAAAGACCTCAAGATCCTCACGGAACATATCGCCGCCGGCTCCGGGATCGGAGTTCCCGGCTTCCTGGAAGCCGACCCCCGGAAAAGGAAGATCACAGTAAAGGCAATACCCGCCCGTGAGGACATTCCCATAGAGGTTTCCGAGCGCGCGGTGGTGGAGTTCTACTCCAAGTAGATAGATCGTTTCAGTGAAACCCGGGTGTTCCGCCCGGGTTTCCTTCGCTATGTTATCGCAAATGAGTTGCGATAAGGAGGCAGTCATCAACAGGTCTGAGACCTACGGTTATCTCAGGAGCGCCGGGCTAAGGATGACCGAACTGAAGAAACAGGTCGTGGAGATGTTCCTCCAGGGTGGCTGCGGTCTCTCCATGGCTCAGGTTTCAGGGGCCCTCCATGACAGATATTCCCCCTCATCGGTATACAGGTGCCTCCGGAGCCTTACCGGAGCTGGTTTTCTAAGGCACAGCCTGAACTCCCAGGGCGTTGTTCAGTATCGCTGCACCAGGCCCTTCTTTCCCGATCACGGCCACTTTCACTGCCGCCGGTGCGGCGGGGTGATCCCCGTGAGGGAAAACCTTCCCGCGGGCTTTTTGAAGCACATCGAAGGAAAATATGACCTCAGAATAGAGAACACTGATCTTCACCTGGAGGGAACATGCGAGAAATGCGCAGAACAGCAGTTGCGGTAGCTTCTCTTTTGCTTGGCGCCTGTGCCGGAGGGAAACCGGACAGGGGCCCGATGGGCTTTCCGTTCTGGTCAGCATTCAGCCCCAGGGCTATTTCGTCCAGCGTATAGCCGGGGACAGGGCTGAGGTAACCGTTCTCATTCCTCCAGGGGCAAGCCCGGCGGCCTATGAGATGTCACCTTCGGAGATGAGGGCGGTGAGCCGGGGAGATGTATGGTTCTCCATTGGAGTGACGGCGGAAAATCCCTGGCAGCAGGAGTTCCCCTCACTAAACCCCGACCTCATGGCGGTGAGTACCGTGGATGGGATAGAGCGCCTGCCGATTGACCGCTATGGGGTTCCCGGCGAAGAACATGACTCCGGTCATGACCACTCCCACGGCGGGACCGACCCCCATGTGTGGCTGTCCCCGGAGCTGGTGAAGGAGCAGGCGACGGTGATAGCTGAAACCCTTGTGAACATCGACCCGGACAACGCAGGGCTCTACATGGAAAACCTTGAGAGCTTCACCGGGGACATATCAGCCTTCAGGAGGAGTTAAGAACGGTTCTGGAGCCCCATGCGGGATCGAGCTTCATGGTGTTCCACCCGGCCTGGGGATACTTCGCCGACGAGTTCGATCTTGTGCAGGTTCCCATAGAGATAGCCGGAAGCGAGCCCTCTCCCAGAGAAATGGCACTTCTTATGGACCATGCCGGGGAAGAGGGGATCGGTGTGGTTTTCGTCTCTCCACAGTTCAGCACCTCATCGGCGGAGACCATTGCCCAGGAGCTCGGGGCTTCGGTTGTGGTAATCGATCCCCTGGCGGCGGACTGGCTTGCCAACATGCGCATGGTGGCCGGGGAACTGGCGAGGTCACTGGAATGAACTCTCCGGCGATAGAGCTAAGAGGGGTGACCGCGGGTTATTCAAAACAACATCCCGCCATCAGAGGGGTTGACCTCACCGTGGAAAGGAACGACTTCCTTGCTGTCATAGGCCCCAACGGTGGCGGCAAGACCACAATGCTGAAGGTCATCCTCGGGCTCCTTACCCCGTTCTCTGGTGATGTGAGGATTTTCGGAGAGCCGGCGGGGGCCTGTGAAGGGGCAAGGCTCGGCTATGTTCCCCAGATCATTCCCCACAGGCGTTTTCCTGCTACTGTTCTTGATGTTGTGCTCATGGGAAGGCTGGGGAGGAAGGGGCTTTTCAGGGGATTTACACAGGAGGACAGGAACAGGGCCATGGAAAGCCTTGAGGACCTTGATGTGGCCGGACTGGCGGGTAAAAGGATAGATAAACTCTCCGGAGGGCAGAATCAGCGGGTACTCATCGCCAGGGCCCTCACCGGAGATCCGGAGATACTCCTCCTGGACGAGCCGGTGGCCAGCGTGGATTCCACAAGTCAGGAAAGCTTCTATAACCTTCTGGAAAAGCTGAACGATAACATGACGATTGTTATGGTGACCCACGATGTGGGGGCCATCTCCTCGCATGTAAAGACCATTGCCTGCATCAACGGGACCCTTTCAAGCCACGGCGCTACTATAGACAAGACCGCTGTCTCCAGGGCATACGGCTGCCCCTTCGAACTGATAGCCCATGGTGTTCCCCACAGGGTCGTGGGTGAAAGGGAGGAGGGCCACGGTGGCTGAAATGCTGGGGTACACCTTCATGCAGAACGCACTGCTCCTCGCTGTACTGGCATCGGTCTCATGCGGTATAGTGGGCAGTCTCATAACGGTGAACAGAATGTCCTCCTTCGCGGGAAGCATTGCACACGCCTCCTTTGGAGGCCTGGGACTATCCTATCTCATAGGCGTCGATCCCATGATAGGAGCAACTGTTTTCGCCCTGGGCTCCAGCCTGGGCACCGGTTACCTCACCGGCGGGGAAAAGATGGGTTCCAATACCGCCATGGCAGCACTGTGGGCCACGGGTATGGCCGCGGGTCTTGTTTCATTAAGCTTTCCGGAACCTACTCCGCCGATCTGATGAGCTGGCTCTTCGGAAGCCTCATGTCCGTTTCCAGAACTGATATCATCCTCACCGGCATTCTGGGGGTGGTGACAGTTCTGGCGGCTTTTCTTCTCTACAGGGAGTTCCTGGGCATATCCTACGATATGGAGTTCACAAGGCTTCAGGGGGTTCCGGTGGAGCTTATCCGGGGGGTCTTTCTGGTGCTGGCCGCCCTTGCCACCATAGTGCTCATGAAGGTAACCGGGTTGATAATGGTCATCGCCATGCTCACCCTTCCAGCCACCATAGCCGGGTACTTCAGCAGATCACTCTTCAGGATGATGCTCTTCTCAACCATCCTCAGCCTGTTCTTCAGTGTCTCCGGCCTTGTCCTTTCCTGGTGGCTGGACCTTCCCCCGGGACCGGTGATCATCCTGACCGCTTCCTTTGTCTACTTCACCGTTGCCGGCCTGAGGAGGAACCGAGGCTGATCCCCCGGGGGTATTCTTTACCACTATTGTATGCTATAGTTCATGAAACGGGGCGGGAAAAGTTCCCTCCCCTCAGGCTACCGAAGGGAGACACTGCATGATCGTTCCTTTGATCTGCAACAGAACCTGACAGGTGCACCGGGAGTTCGGTCCGAACTCCTCGTCGGCCGGGGTTCTGTGGTGTTTCCCACCGCATATCCGTTGATCCCCGGCGACACAGTTCACGCAGGCGCCGCCTGCTAAAGCCGGAGGATGAAAAAATGGAGAGAACAGGAAAGACCCTTGCCGATGTTAAGGAAGTCTACAGCGGATTCGAGGGTGCATTGTGGGAGCTCATAATGGGGGAGCAGATCCATGTGGGCGGTTTCACCAGCTCCAAGGAGCTGGGGGACCTGGCCGGATGGAAGGAAGGTGAAGAGGTCCTTGACCTCTGCAGCGCCGTGGGTGCCGGACTGAGGTTCCTGAAAAGGCAGTACGGTGTAAGGGGATTCGGGGTGGACGCCACTCCCCTGATGGTGGAGACCTCCCTTAAGAGGATAGCAGCCGACGGCTTTCACGACCAGATCGAGGTGAAGCTTGGCGACGTTACGGACATCCCCTATCCCGACGGCAGGTTCGATGGCGTCTGGGGTGAGGACGCATGGTGCTATGTGGAGGACAAGGAGAAGCTCATTCAGGAAGCCGCAAGGGTTCTGAAACCCGGTGGCAGGATAGCCTTCACCGACTGGCTCATAGGCCCCAATGGAATGGGTTCTGAAGATGCCAGAAGAATCTGCGAGACCATGAAATTCCCCTCGATGCTGTCCATGGAGGAGTACAGGGAACTCCTTGTGAAGAACGGCTTTGAAGTGATCCATACAGCGGACCTTACCCATACCATGGCGGAGCACATTGAGAACTATCTGGGGCAGCTTGCCGGCCAGCGCCACTTCGACGCCATGCAGCTGCTCGGCTGGAACTACGATGTTTTCAACTTCCTTGGCGGCGAGTTCGGCTTCATGAAAGAGAAGGCGAAGGCCGGGGAGTTCGGCCGGGGCCGCTTCGTGGCAGTGAAGAGGTAATCCCATGCTTCCGGTATCCATCGCAGCCAGGGAAGCCTACTTCAGTCGACTTGAGGGGATAAGGCCGGATCTCCTCTATTCCTGCAGCTCTTTTCCAGTTGCGGTGGCGGCGGGTCTGGAACTCAGCCCCGCCAGAATGCCGCTTTCGGTGAATCACCGGGGAAAGACACCGGCCAGGGATGACATCTGCCCCCTGATGGAACTGCTGGCGGGTGCCATGGAGACCTCCGGGGCCCAGGTGGTGGCGGGAATGCACACCTGCGACATGACCAGGCGGTTCTTTCAGGAGTCCCACCGTTTCAGGGAAACCAGTGTTCATCAGCTCCAGCTCCCGGCCACTTCAGGAGAGGAGGCCGAAGCCTTCTTCTCGGCACAGGTGGAAAGGTTCTGTGAAGACATGATCCTCTGCGGTCATGCAAAGGGATACAGCCCGGAGAGGGCCGCCGAGTGGTATACGGGAACACAGAAGCTCAGGGACCTGCTCGAGGGGCTGGCCCCGGTTACCCCTCCGGTGGCACTTCAGTACTTTCACCACCTGGCGGGGATTCTTCCTCCCCGGGAAGCCCATGGGCTCATAGAGGAGTTATCCTGTTTCCACAATGAGTACCCCGGTGAGTTCACCCTTATTCTGTCGGGAAGCCCGGTGATCCCGGGGGACGATACGGTGGCGGAAACGGTGGAGAAAGCCGGCGGATCCCTGATCCCGGCTAACTGCACCGGCCTTCAGGGTTTTCCCCGGGGGGAACCGCGGGATTACACACCCGGTTCCCTGGCGGCTTTGCACCTTCGAAGCAGCAGGTGCGTTCGCAGGAGGCCAAACGAGCCGTGTTTTGAGTACATCGGCGAAACCGCCTCGGGATTTCCGCCCATGGGATACTGGTGAAGTGCCTATCCTTCTGTGACCTCTGGTTCACCGAAAAGGTCAGGCTGAAGGAAAGGTACTCCCTACCGGTACTGGTCATGGACAGCGGACTTAAAACAGGCGAAAGGGAGAGGGTGGCAATGAGAGTGGAAACTTTCATACAGTCCCTGGGGATATCATGAATGATCCGGTGAAAAGGATATCCATGCAGGACTGGGAAGAAAGGGCAAGACTGATCCCCGAAGACTTCAGGGACAGCTGCAGGTCCCTAAGGGATGTGGTGCCCGGCGGGGTGCCCTACCTGTTCACTCCCTACGAGTACTCATGCAGGGGCGACCTTCTACTGAGAAGGCTGAAGTTCGACTCAGCCATGGAATCCCTCCGTCTCTGGGCCTTTCTCTTCAGCGAAAAGGACAGGCTGTTCCTGGCAAAGGAGAACGGCATGAAAATAGTGAGCCTGATGAAGGACCTGGGCCAGACATCGGTGCTCACCTACGCCTTCCCGGGGCAGCTCTCCTTCTATGCCGACGAACTGTGGTGGGCGCCCTGCTTCTCTGAGGAAACATACCTACTTGACGAGGCGGCGAAACTGGGGGCCACATCTGAGCTCTGCTACGTGAGGGCGGCCCTGGGCGCAATGGTAACCGGAGACTACTTCCCCGATCCGGACCTCTGCATAGCCGGGACCGGAGGGTGCTGCGACGACTTCAGCGCGGTGATGCAGCTGATAGAGGGGCTTGGAAAGGATGTTCACTGGTGGGAGATGGTCAGCCGCCGTGAGCCGCCTTCCCATAAGACCGTGGAGGAGTTCTCGGTGACTCCCTATGGAGGAAACCGTTACCAGCAGGGCGCAATACCCTTCCTGAAGGCCCAGTTTCAGGGAATAGTGAAACGGATGGAGGAACTCACCGGTGTAAGCTGCACGGAAGAAATGCTGAGAAAGAGCGTATCGCGGTTCAACAGGCTCCGGGGGCTTGCCAGTGAACTACGGGAACTGGTTTACACCGCCGACAGACCACCGATACCCGGACTGGAGATGTACCTGGCTGAGTTCGTCACCATTCACACCTGCAGTGAGCCAGATGAGTGTTTCCCGGTGATGGAGGGACTTCTCGACCTTGCAAAAGAAAGGCTCAGGCGGAACATCTCTCCCCTTGGAGAGGAAAAACCCTGCAGGATCTACTGGATGTATCCATCAACCGATGCCTCCCTGGTGACGCTGCTTGAGGACATGGGGGGCTGCATAGCGGGAACCGACTATTTCATCAACCACGCCTTCCTGCCCCTGAGGGAGGACACCGACCCCCTCACGGCGGTGGCGGAGAACTGCATGGATGACAGGCTGTCCGGCAGCCCTTCCTCAAGGGTGAAACGAATAATCGAGGATGCGAGGAAGTACCGGGCCGAGGGAATACTTATGTCGGGCATTTTCGGGGCAAGCCACTGTCCCTGGGATGTTTCCGCCCTGATGGAGGAGGTAAAGAGGGAGCTGGACATTCCGGTTCTCGCCTTCGATGTGCCCTACAGCCCCGGAAGATACAGCGAGCAGGTGGTGACAAGGATGCAGGGATTCCTGGAACTGATAAGGTCCCGGAGGCGTGGAAGCACTGTTTCGCTTCCCATGGAAAGCCACATCCCGGCGGCGGGGTCCGAGCAGGAGATTCTGGACTACTTCAGGAATTCCATGGCCGTGGAGTCCGACGAGGTAAGAAGGCTCAAGAGGCAGGGCAGAGGAGTGGCGGGGATATACTGCGAGTTCACACCCCGGGACCTTATCCTGGCAGCCGGGGCCCTTCCCGTGTGTCTCTGCGGCTCAAGCGGAAGGACCATCCCGCCGGCTGAGTCGGTGCTTCCCTCCAACCTGTGTCCTCTGATCAAATCAAGCTTCGGGTACATTCTCACCGGGAGATGCCCCTTCTTCACCGTCTCCGACCTGGTGGTAGCCGAGACCACATGCGACGGCAAGAAGAAGATGTACGAGCTGATAGCCCACAGGAAACCACAGCACATTCTGGAGCTCACGCAGAAGGTGAACGAGGAGGACGCCTGGCTTCACTGGCTCAGCGAGGTAAGGAAGCTGAAGGCATATCTGGAGGATTTCTACGGAAGGGAGATAACCGAAGGTGATCTTCGGGAAGCCATTGGGATCATGAACGAAGAAAGGGCCCTTCTCAGAGAAGCGCTTTATCTGGGTGCCTGTGATCCCCCGGTGGTGACCGGTGTTGAACTGGCAAGGCTCCGGTACCGGATAAGCGGCCTTGAAACCCACCACCGAATGCTTCGGGAGTTCATATCAATGGCGGGGAAGAGAACTCCCAGAGCCCACCCGGGCCCGAGGGTGATCGTTTCAGGCTGCCCGATGTCCGAGGGAACGCTGAAGGTGATAGAACTGATAGAGGAGGCAGGGGGAACGGTGGTTGCTCAGGAGCCTGCAGCGGACTCAAGCCACTGATGCCGGTGGAGGAGAGTGGTGATCCCCTGGAGGCCATAGCCAGGAAGCACTTCAGGATACCGTGTTCATGCATGACCCCGAATACCGGAAGGAAGGAACTTCTGAAAAGGCTTGCCAGCGACTTCAACGCCCATGGGGTGGTGGACCTTGTGTGGCAGGCTTGCCACACATACGCCGTGGAGTCACACTCCTTCGGGAACTACGTCAGGGATGAACTGGGCCTGTCCTACCTCAGGGTGGAGACCGACTACGGCCAGAGTGACAGGGAGAGGCTTCTCATAAGGATACAGACCATGCTGGAGATGATATAGGATGTACTGCGGAATAGACATAGGCTCAAGGAGCATAGAGGTGGTTCTCTTCGACGGGGCCCAGGTGGTGGAATCCGCCGCGGCGGACACCGGCAGCAGACCGGTGGACAATGCCGAGGCCCTGATGAAAAGGGTGCTTGCCGCTGCTGGAACGGCGAAGGAAGATATCAGGGCCACAGTGGCAACCGGATACGGCAGGAACTACTTTCCCGATGCCAGCAGGACCATGTCGGAGATACTCTGTCATGCAGCCGGGGTATCCTACCTCTTTCCCGATGCCAGAACGGTGATAGACATCGGAGGACAGGACTCCAAGCTGATAGTCCTGGACGGGAAAGGAAAGCCGGTGGACTTCTCCATGAACGACCGCTGCGCCGCGGGTACCGGGAAATTCATAGAGATGACAGGGACTTCCCTGGGGGTTCCCCTGGAAAAAATGCACAGTATGGTGAAGGACCATCCCGACTCGGTGGAGATAAGCACCATGTGCGCCGTTTTTGCCGAGAGCGAAATAATCGGCCTGGTTCAGAGCGGGACCCGGTACCCACCATACTGCGGGGGGTCTTCAACTCCGTTGCCAGAAGGACCCTGGCAATGGCGACCAGGGGCGGACTGATCCCGAGGCTGGTGTTCACCGGGGGGGTGGCGATGAACGCCGGGGTTGCCCGGGCAGTCTCCGAGGAGGCGGGGATTGAGGTTTCGGTGCCCGATGACCCAAGGATGACCGGGGCGCTGGGGCCGCCATAACCGCCGGTTCACTGAACCGCTAGTTTGACCGGGGCGGGCGGTTTGGGTATTCTTGTGGAAACATCACCCGGGAGGCTTCCTTGAAGTCAATGAAGATCCTGATAATTGATGACGATCCCGATTCTCTTGCGGTAGCGAAGCTCAGGCTGAAGAAAGACGGCCACATACTGATTACCTCCCCATCCGGTGAGGAGGGTCTTCAGGCCGCCGCCGCGGAGCATCCCGACCTCATCCTTCTCGATGTCCAGATGCCCGGCAAAAGCGGTTTTCAGGTCTGCGAAGAGCTGAAGGCCGACTCTAGGCTTCGGAACATTCCGGTGATCTTCCTCTCCGCCGCCGATGACATAAAGGAGAAGGTCAGGGGCCTCGACCTCGGCGCCGTTGACTATGTCACCAAACCCTTCGACATCTTCGAACTCAGGGCCAGGGTGAGGGCCGCCCTGCGCACGAAAAGGCTCCAGGACCTTCTTCTTGTCCACGGTGAGATCGACTATCTGACCGAGGTCTACAACCGCCGGGTCCTCATGGAGAGGCTGGAACAGGAATGGAGCAGGGCCCGGAGGTACTCCACGGTGCTTTCATTCATTATGGCCGACATCGACAACTTCAAGTCCGTAAACGACATGTACGGACATCCGAAGGGGGACGAGGTCCTTGAGACCATAGCCTCCATTCTGAAGAGCGCCGTCCGCACCGGGGACACTGTCGGAAGGTACGGCGGCGAGGAGTTCTCCATAATAATGATCAACGCCGACTCAAAAAGCGCCGCATCCGCCGCCGAGCGTTACAGGGAGACCATTGCAGGGCATGTTTTCCAGTCCCGCAGGGGTGAATTCTCAGTTACGGTCAGCTTCGGCGTTTCCGACTCCAAGGGGAAGAACTCAGTAAACCAGCTTATCGCTGCGGCGGATGAAGCCCTCTACAGGGCGAAGGGTTCAGGAAAGAACCGCATCTGCGTCTAGCATGGAATATCCTGTGTTTTTCATGGTATCAACGCTGTAACACCATGAAAAGGAGCAGCGATGAAAAAACTTGTACTCATTCTGGCACTGGCCACCGCGGCAATGGCCACCCCTTCCTTCGAGGAGGCGGTTAGCAATGTTGCGGAAATGGTCTGGAACAGCAAGATCCGTGACATAGCATCAAGTTACGGACTTGATGTGGTGAATGTGACTTGGGAGGACACGGGAAGGTACGGCAACTCCTGCTGGGGTCCGAACATCTCCGACCTCACCATACAGGTTCACCACGGGGACAGGAACAATGAGGTCCTCACCTGCATGCCTGTCATAAGGTATCCCAACTTTCACGACCTTTCCGCGGACCTTGACCCCGACGAGTTCTTCCTTCTCGTGGGCAACGAGAGTGGGAACGACCTTGAACCGGTTACCCTTACCGATTATGTGGACAACTTCAGGGACTACCTTCACGACGGAGACAGCTGGGGCGGCAGGCAGAACAGCCTTCTGGCGGACCGTGACAGCGTTGTCCTGGTGAGCGCCCAGGCTGTGTTCCTGCCCATCGAGGAGGACGGCCAGGCGGTATTCAACCCGGTGCTCTACAACTACCAGAGCTACGAGGGCAGCCCCGGGGTGCTTGCCATACTGGCCACCAGAGAGGGCACCAGCGCCACAATCATAGACAATGACATGGACTACAGCGCCGACTACTACTCCTGGGGTCAGAGGCTTTTCTTCAACCATGACGGCGAGAGGGCAAGCCTCACCGGTTCAAGGCTCTCCGACTTCATGGAAGACCCGGAGAACCTGGAAGAACTGATGGGGGAGAACATGGAAGCGCCGGGGAAGAGGGGCTGAACATGGTCCTCCTCATTCAGGTACCCCTGAGGCAGAAGGAGAGAAGGGACCTCTGGTTCGAGGGTGCCGGGGGAATGGTCAGCTGTTCCCCCGGTGTGTGCGAAGAGGCCATGGCATCCTCCGATGTGGAGGCGGCGGTAATAGGACACGGCGAGCTTGAGGGACCCTTCAGGGAGATAGACGGCCTTCCAATTGTGCGGGATGAAAGGTTCCCCATAAGGGTAACTGTTCAGTTCTACAAGGCCACATCCAATGGAGTGGCCACGCCGGGTGACATCGCGGAGATAGCCGCCCAGATAACCAGGGTATACGACGACGCTTCCTATGTTGGCTCCCTTGTCTGCCCGGAGGAGAAGATCGACAGGCCCACCGACTGGGATCACCAGGCTGTGGAGGTATCACTGAAGAAGCACATTCCCTGGTTCTGGTAAAGGGGAACAGAGCGGAAAGGGCCCTGGCAATAGCCGGGGCCTTCGCTTATTATGCAAAGATGAAGAACACATATTCGGCGAAGAACAAGTCAATGTGGAGGGAGTGGCTTCGAAAGAACCACTCCGAAGCGGAAGAGGTCTGGCTCGTATTCTGGAAGAAGCACACGGATAAGCCCTGCTTGGACTACGAGGATGCGGTGAGGCAGGCCTCTGCTTCGGATGGATAGACGGGCTGATAAAGAAGATAGACGAAGACAGCTACGCAAGAAGGTTCAGCCCCAGGCAGAGGAACAGCCCCTGGTCCCCCCTGAACAGGGAGAGGGCAATAGAGCTCATAAGGAACGGTGAAATGACCGATGAGGGAATGCAGGCCGTTCAAAGGGCCAGGGAGACCGGCGCATGGTACATCGCCCCTGTGGTCATCGAGATGCCCGAAGAACTCGAGGATGAACTGGACAGGAACCCGAAGGCTGCCCTCTTCTTCAGCGAGCTCGCACCTTCATACAGGAAGCGCTACATGGGCTGGGTTGGCGATGCGAAGCGCCCGGAGACCAGGAGAGTCAGGGCAAGAGAAGCCTGCGTCCTTCTGGAAAAGGGTATGAAGCTCCCCATGAAGTAGTGAAAAAAAGGATGGTTGCATCCCAGAGCTCAAGTTCTCAGCGAGGCCGGATTAGTCCTGAAAGCTTTCCGCAGCTCCTCGCTAAATCCCGTGGCAGCACCGGGCGCGGCGGATCTCAAGTGTTGAAACGCCTCCTGAGAGAATCCTTCCTTTATTGAAATCAACGGCAGGGCAAAGCGATGCAATCTGCCATTGTCGAAGCCGACCATCACTGCGTTGATGTGTCCGCCCTTCATCACGCCGTAGTACCAGACGATGCGTGAGGGTTCCGAGAGGGCAGTCAGCCCCCGATGCGGAAGCAGGTTCAGAACCAAGATGAATAGTGCGACGGGAATACAGATGACCGCGAGGGCGGCCATACGCGCCGCCGGATACTCGTTGAGATCCAGAGAGGAACCCAAGCCGGCTGTGATACCACAGATTACGAGCATGAGGAGAGCTGCAACTCGATTCTTGGAACGCAGCCCTCTCACAACCGGCTCAAAGTAGAGCTGTAGTTGGTTCATGGAGTCCCTTCTTTCGATTCCTGGGTTCTTCTTGTCGTTTCAGCTTAACAAGAAAAATCTACTGGTCAACGAATTTATCTGCAACTCTGGATGCTTTTCTCCCCGCAAATCCTTCTGCGAGTAAACCTACCTGGAAGGATCTGGAACTCTGGGCATTCAACAGCTGGACAACTGGCTAAGCTACGCAGCAGCTTTTTCTTGTGATAAACAATCTGAATCAGCAGATTGCTCCGCTCTCTTTCCGCTACCCTGACGCAGTTCTGCTGCATTCAGTGGTTCTGAACTAAATTGCTCGGATACTATCCATTTCGGCTTCCAGGCGTTCAGCAAGAAAAACCTTGAGAAGAGATTGGTATGGTATGTCCTGCTTGTTCGCGAGGATCTTCAATTCTTCTATCATCGATTCAGGTAACCGAAGAGATATTGTTTTTGTTGAAGGCTTGAGCTTGGAGAGTGTGATTTCTGTTGCATCTTCCCAGGAGAGGTAATCACTGGAGTCATGCGTTCTCCAAAACTCTCTTTCTTCGGCTTCTGTTCTGAATTTCGGGATCTTCTTCAGTTCTTTCATCTTCTGTACCTTCGTTCTTCACTCGCTGTCATGTCTCTAGAGGATATGACTCTGATTTTGTCTCCTCGAATGGTAAACACCGCAAAGAGGAGACGCCCCCAATCGGTGTGGCCAAGAACATAGAATCTCGATTCCTTATCGGAATGCTTCGAGTCTCTTCGCAAGATGAGAGGTCGATTGAAGAATATCTGTTCGCATTCGGATTGAGATACATCGTGCTTGTCCCAACTCTTCGTTGAGTTCCCTTCATCCCATTGGAATCCGTTGCATTCTTTCAGTTGATCTCTTGGCCTTACCATATCACATGTATACTTTCATCATATACATTAGTCAATCCCATCACCATTCTATCGCAAACAATCTGCGTAACCAGCGCTGTGAACCTAACCTGCACCCTTGCAAGCGTCTGGTTCATGCAGTGGTTGAAGCATAATTCCATTTCTACTCAATAACATATATCTGATAATACATCTCCGGGTCTTGAGGATATGCAATTATTCCATGACCGGATATGTCGAATACCCAGTCGAATGAACTTTCTATCCCGTTAAGCTGGGCTGTATACAAGTATTCGGTATTTTCTGAATCAAACACATCGAATGTTGGTTGAGATTCAAATCCCCTTTGCACCCAAAGATTGCCGGAGGAGTCAGTTCCCATGCTCTTGATCCGAGGATAGATTGAATACGGTGTCATATCAACTTGCATTTGCCCCGCAGTACTCCGATCAACCAGGGATTCAATGTACACCTTCTCTTCTTCTATCTCTTCATCGGGTCTGGGAATTTCAGGATAGTCCAGCAGCAGAGTATTCAGAGAATCACCCGATGAGTTGAAAATTATCACTTCGGGAAGGTTCTGAGGATCTGGAGCAATGTAGATCCGATTATCGCCAACAGTAAAACGAATTTGATTCAGCAGGTCTATTCTGATTAAATCCTCGCGTTCTTCGCCTGTGTAGACTCTGGTTATGAAGGTCAGCTCAGGTTGCTCGGGTGTAGAATCGGCCCAGATGGATACATTTTGGTTATCTCAAACCCAGCATCCACAAAGATGAAATCACTCAAGATGCCCACAATCTGGTTATCACCACAGGATGACATCTGCATAGCGCCCGTTCTACCAGGGTTTCTCTCGATGAAATGTCCATTGGGATCAAACCTCTGCCACCCTGATTCATCAATAACACAGATAGAGCCGTTGCCAAGGACTTCGAAGACATCGGCATTGAGAATTCGCCTGGACCAGAACCATATCTGCCTATTTGATTCTGAAATACACCTTCTGAGGAATAGACCATGATGCGACTTCTGATATTATCCAAGACAAAGATCTCACCGGTAACCCCTCGGTCAACTTCTCTTATTGAGCCGAAGACATAGTTACTGTCTCCGAACTCGACTCCGATGGAATCGATAATCTCAAGTCTATCAACTGTTTGACTTTCATGAATAGCGTGAGGAATGGTCTGAGATGCGGGACTCTCACATCCCGATACAATAAGAAATGAAACAGTGACAATGAATATTCTTTTCATTTCTTCCTTAGCTTCAACACTGATTGAGCAGAATCGTGTTATACCAATATCTGATTCCAATTGCATATGATTATTTAGTGTGACAATGGTGTCAATAGTAGACGAGAAATGGCCATTATGAACATATGTATAGTTGAACAGGCTATGGAGTACTTGCGCTGAGTCGCCTTAGTCCGGCGGCGATGAAGTTATGGTCCAGTTCCTTCCAGGGCTTTATCAGAAGAAGAACCTCAATCCGATCGCCGCATCCACATGGAAGTCCGTATCGGGTATGACGGACAATCCGGCGGCCACCTCGAGGAAGGCTCCGATATCGTTGTGGGCGAAGAGGTATTCTATACCCAGCGGGACACGGCCGCCGGCATAGACGTCGTCCTCACCGAAGGCCACCCATCCCCCGAGGCCGTAGTACCATGGCATCTGGCCCTTGTCCACCTCTATGGCCCCGAAGCTGTGCCACAGATAGTCGGCGTGGATCAGCACCCACTCCTTGTCGAAGCTCCAGGCGGCGGCGGCGTCGATTGCCGTGGTGGCGCTGGTGTAGTGCTTGAAGGAAAGCCCGGTGGGATTTCCAACGATGAACCCCAGGCCGGTGTCCCCCTTCCCCGGTGCGAAGGACAGTATTGCGGTGAGCAAAGTGTGGTCATTTCAAGCCTCCTCATAGAAAAGCCGGCGGGCATAAAACCCGCCGGCGATGTTTTCGATGACGGGTAGTTATACCAGTTTCGCCAGGTTATCCGCGAAAAATTTCACATAATCCCCTGTGGGATATGCGCTTGCCATTGCCCTGGAAGCAAGTTCTATGCTTTCCTCAAGGGGAAGTGTGTACCTCATGTGCATGAACTTCTGCCTGAAGGCGGTTACTTCCTCGGCAACATTTTCATTTTTGATTATAACCCTGGCCATGAGTTCAGCAAGGGGGCCGAAATCCTCTTCGTTCATTCCGTACCTTGTCATTTCGCTTACGCCGGTCCTGATACCGCTTGAGGTGAGGAAGGTGTCGTCGTCGGGAAGGGCCTGGTAGTTCACTACTATGTTGTTCTCCTGAAGGCGGTCGGCTATTTCAGCGCCGTCGGCGTGATCGATGACCCTGACCACCACCTGGTGGGTCTTCGTGTAGCCGTCCTTCGGATCGCCTTCAACCTTCAGGCCGTTGTCCGCAAGGTGTTTCGCGAAGGCCCTTGCGTTGGAGAGGACCTTTGCCTGGTACTCTTCCTTGAAGGCGTTCATTTCGTGGGTTGCCACGAGAAGCCCCAGCAGGGTGGCGAGGTGATGGTTGGAGGTGGAGCCGGGGAAGGCCCTGCTGTTGATGTCCAGCCAGAGCTTTCTGAAGTGGGTCTTCTTTGCCATGTTGCTCACGATGGCTCCCCTCTGGGGGCCGAAGTATGTCTTGTGGGTTGAGCCTGTCACAACGTCGGCTCCTTCGGCAAGGGGGGCCTGGAAGGCGCCGTAGAGGCCGAAAACATGGGCCATGTCGTACATTACAACTGGCTTGTCTTCCCAGTCGGCGATGTGGTCGGCCAGCAGCTTCACCGGTTCAGGGTAGAGGAACATGCTCTTTCCGAAGACCACCAGTTCCGGCCGGCTTTCGTCGAGGAGCTCCAGCATCCTCTCCTGGTCAATCTTGTAGGGATTATCCTTCCGGACGGGAAAGTTGACGCAGTTCTCTTTCCCCGTTGCCGGGTCGATGTCCACGAAGTTGAAGAGGGCGCCCATGGGCTGGCTGGAGAGGTGGCCTCCCATTCCCAGGTCGTTGTTCATCACCGCCCGGAGCTTCCTGAAGGTGCCCTCGGGTGACTTTCTGTTCACGAACTTGGTAACGGCCTTGAAAACCACTTCGTTGGACATCTGGCCGCTCACGGGCCTCAGTTCGGCCTCGCTGCAGTTGAAATACTCGCAGAGGGCATCCTTCGCTTCGATCTCGATATCCCTGATGAAATCGGTTCCGTGGTAGAAATAGACCTCTTTCCCCTTCATTGAGCGATGTTCGGCATACCTGCCAGCGGGGTCGCATATCTCGCAGGCCTTCACCAGGGGGCTGGGGTGTTCTCGCTTGGTATGAGGTTTATGCACTGCCTCTGGCGCCAGAGGTTGTTTTTTCGATCCTTCCGAAAAGCTCGTTCATTTTTACTGACAGGTCGCTCATATGCCGTTCCCTTCATTACAATGTTTCAAGACTGCCCCTTACGGATAATGTATCCACAACTATAAGACAGGCTCCCCTGTGCGAGTCGAGGTCGCCGGTGATCTCCTCCACAGCCGCTACGGTGCCGTCGAGTTCATTCTCGGGAATGAGGGTGAGAAGAAGCCTCGGTTCCGGACGGCTGCGGCCCAGTACATCCATGAAGCCTGCGAAAATGGGCACATTGGAGAGCATGGGGCCCATCATGTCGGAACTGACGGTTACGGCGCCCTCGAGGCCCATCTCCAGGAAAAGCTCCATAACGTCATTATAAGTTTTTTCCTCCTGAAGGACCAATATAAGCAGTTTTTTCCTTGCTTTTCTGTCGTGTTTCGAGGTGATGGGGGAGAGGTGATAAAGGAAAGACTCCCTCATGGCGAATTCCGTTTTGCTGTTTATGAGCTCGTATCTGGCCTTGCCGCTGCTGAGAACCCTGGCGGCTCCGGCGAGAAGCCTGAGGTGCTCGTCGGTTCCCTCCACGGGACCGGCGATGGCGCAGATGATGTGAACGCTGCGGTTGTCGATGGAATTCCAGGCTATCCCCGGTCGCATACGGTGAGGGCAAGGGCGAAGTTCTTCATGCCCTGGAGCCTGCAGTGGGGTATGGCCACTCCGTTGCCCACTCGGTGGAACCAAGCTCTTCCCTTTCTGTCATGCCCGTCAGGAGGGACTCCTTTGAAACACCCCTGGCGGCGGGATTGCTGGCCAGAAGTTCAGCCATGATTCCCAGGGCCTCATCCTTCCTGGAGACGGACAGTTTTCTTCTGCAGCCGGATATGTGAAGGATCTCAGATATGTTCATTTTCCACCTCAGAGAGTTGCGCCGCGCACCACGGCATACTTCGAGACAGGGGGCCGGTAAGTTCGTTAATGAAGACGCTCATGAGAACTATGCTTACCATTGTTCCAGCCATTTCCTGATGGCCTGCGAAGAAGGGCGCCGCCTGTATGTAGAGGGCAAGTCCGATGGCCACACCGGCCTGGGGAAGCATTGCCAGACCGAGATATCTTCTTATCAGAGGATCGGAACCGGCAGTGACCGCCCCGGCCCAGACTCCGAAGTACTTTCCGAATGCCCTGGCGGCTATGAAGAGAAGACCCATCAGCAGTACGGGACCTGTATGGAAAACGCTGAGGGTCAGTTCCGTTCCGGCGATGGCGAAGAAAGTTGCATAGAGCGGGGGCGAGAGCTGTTCCAGAGAGGCAATAACCCTGAAGGCGCCACGGCCCATGTTGGCAAGCACCGCTCCGGCGGCCATTCCCGCCAGGAGGGGGGAGAAACCGAAGGTTGTGGCCACGGCGGTGAGTATGCACATGATCCCCAGGCTGAATATGTAGACCTCGTTGGATTTGCTTCTGTTGGCGGTGAATACATGTATGAGCCAGCCGGTGATGCCTCCGATCAGCAATGAGCCGCCTATTTCCTTTCCGGCGTGAAGAATGCCGTGGAGGAGCCCGGAATCCCCTCCCCCAAGGTGCTGACCGGTGAAGGCGGCCACTATGCTGAACAGAAGCACGCAGCCGGCGTCGTCCAGGGCCACTATGCCGTAAAGATGATCTATGAAGGGTCCCCGTGCCTTCAGGTCCCGCACTATGGCAACCGTTGCCGCCGGGGCGGTTGCCGAGGCCACCGTTCCCAGAAGGGCCGCGGCGTAGAGGGGCATAAGGCCGGTGAGCCAGAGGGCCAGCGTTACCGCCCCGAATGTGAGGAACATCTGGAAGGCGGTTATGATGAGTACCGCCCTGCCGGTTCGCCTTAGCTTCCCTGCGCTGAACTCGCTGCCTATTACCAGGGCGATGATGGCCAGGGCCACCTCGGTGACCACACCAAGCTCGTCCTTCAGGTCGGTGTGGACCATTCCCAGTATACCCGGGCCAAGTATGATGCCGGCGATGATGAAACCGGTGATCGAGGGAATCCCCGCCGCCGCGGCAAGCCTTCCAAGGAAGAAGCTTCCCACCAGCAGTATTCCCACACCGAAAACAGGATGGATGCTGACCACATCCCTGAAGCTTGAAAAGCCATCGTAAAGAAATTCGATCATGGGGGCTAATATAGTTTCGGGAAATCTCCGATGCTACCGGACCATTACATGGAATTTCAGTATGTTTCATGATCACGGATGGCGAAAGGAGCAGGATCCATGACGGCCGGTGAGGTGATGAGGCTTTTCGATTCGGTTCCCCCACGGGAAACCCTTTCCGGATTCCTTCGGGAGACCGACCCGAAGAGGATAGAGGCGGTAAGGGAAGCGGCGGAGACCACATTGCTCAAATACTGCGGCAGGAAGGTGTACTACAGGGGGCTCATTGAGTTCTCCAACATCTGTGCCCTTGACTGCGGTTACTGCGGAATAAGGAGATCCAATTCCCATGTAAAGAGATACACGGTTTCGCCGGATACGGTGATAAAGGCGGCGAAGTGGTGCGCTGAAGTTCACTACGGCTCACTGGTACTTCAGTCCGGGGAGAGGAGGGACCAGGAGTTCATTTCGATGGTGGAAACCCTGGTGCGCCGTATAAAGAGTGAGACCGTTTCGTCGGTCCTTCCCCGGGGACTGGGAATAACCCTCTGCGTTGGCGAGCAGTCCCGGGAAACATACAGGCGTTTCCGGGAGGCCGGGGCTCACCGCTATCTCCTTCGTATAGAGACCACCAGCGATGAGCTTTTCAAACGGATACACCCGAAGGAACAGAGCCTCGATTCCAGGCTGCGCTGCCTCGACTACCTGCGGCAGGAGGGTTTTCAGGTAGGAACCGGGGTGATGATCGGCCTGCCGGGCCAGACCCCTGAAATGCTTGCGGAGGACCTGCTTTTCTACAGGGAGCACGGCTTCGACATGTTCGGCATGGGCCCCTTCATTCCCCATAAGGATACCCCCATGGGAAACTCCCCGGTAATGCCCGGCGACCAACGGACAAGGATGGGGCTGATGATGATAGCCCTGGCCAGGCTTTTAACGAAGAACACCAACATCGCGGCAACCACCGCCCTTCAGGCACTGGACCCAGTGGGTAGGGAGAAGGGACTGGCCTTTGGAGCCAATGTTCTCATGCCCCAGCTCACCCCCCTTGAATACCGGGAGAACTACCTTCTCTATGAGAACAAACCCTGCGTGGACGAAGAGAAGGAAGACTGCCTCAACTGCCTCCGGCGGAGGGTGGAAATGGCTGGCAGGGAAGTGGCCCTTGACGAGTGGGGTGATTCGCTTCACTATACCGCCGGCTCCCCGCGGCCCTAGCCAGGTAGATCCCATGGGGTACCTCGTGAAACTGGTCCCGGGCCATGCCGGTGAGCTGTACCGTCTGATAACGGAAAACCGGCAACACCTGGCAGAATGGCTTCCCTGGGCTCGACGGGTGGTGTCTTCCGGGGATACCGAAGCATTCATAGATAGGGCCATGAAACAGGACGCCGAAGGAAAGGGCACCCACCACTGCATTTGCCATGGGGGCGAATTGCCGGGGTGGCGGGTTTTCACCCCATAAGATGGGGCAGCCGCACCGGGGAGCTGGGCTACTGGCTGGGAAGTGAGTTTACAGGTATGGGCCTCGCTACCCGGGCCTGCAGGAGACTTCTTGTGATCGCCTTCAATGAGCTGGACCTGAACAGAATGGAGATCAGGTGCGCAGCTGGTAACACGAGAAGCATTGCGGTTGCCAAAAGGCTGGGCATGATTTATGAAGGTACACTGAGGGAGGCCGAAAGGCTTGGCGAAGGCTATGTTGACCATGTGATCCACTCGATTCTGAAAAGGGAGTTTGCGGTTGGAAATAGTTGAAAAAAAGACTGGCCGGTGCTTCTGGTGGACTACCGGCTTGGAAAGAACAACTCCGCCGGGGCCAGGATACAGTCGGTGACCGACAGACTGGAAAAGAGGCTGGACTGTTCGGTGATACCCGCCCCTGAATGCGACGAGGCGGCGAAGATAGTCATGGCAAGGCCGGACCTTGGCTGTCTTGTGATCAACTGGGATAACGAGACCGCCGAGGGCGTTTCCCCGGAAGACCTGATCGCTCTGGTCAGGGTGAGGAACTCCGAGGTACCCATTCTGGTAATGACCGACAAATCATCCATCACCGACATAAAAGCAGGGGTCCTGAAGGAGATCGACGGCTATATCTGGCTGGACGAGGACACCCCTTCCTTCATAGCCGGCAGGATCGACAGGGAGCTGGAGAAGTACATAGAGTGCATCATGCCCCCCTTTTTCAAAGGGCTGGTGAAGTATGCCGAGGAATACAGATACTCCTGGCATACACCGGGCCACATGGGCGGGTTGGCCTTTCTCAGGCATCCCGCGGGAATAGCCTGCCACAAGTTCTTCGGCGAGAACCTTTTCAGGTCCGATCTTTCGGTCTCCGTGGCTGATCTCGGTTCCCTTCTTGACCATAACGGTGTGGTGGGGGACTCCGAAAGGGAGGCCGCCCGGGTCTTCGGCGCCGATGAGACCTTCTTCGTTACCAACGGGAATTCAGCTGCGAATCAGATCGTGTGGCGCGCCAGGGTAGGCATGGGGGATATCGCCCTTCTTGACAGGAACTGCCACAAGAGCCTGAACTACGCCATGATAGCCACCGGCGCGGTTCCCATTTACATGAAGCCCTCAAGGAACCCCTACGGCACCATAGGCCCGGTGAACATGAGGGAAATGGAGCCGGCGGCGCTGAAGAGGAAGATCGCCGAATCCCCTCTTATCAGTAATCGGAAGGCCAGGATAAAGATGGCGGTCCTTACCAACTCCACCTACGACGGCCTCTGCTACAATGTCAACAGGATACTGGACAAGCTGGGTCCCAATGTAGACAACATTCACTTCGATGAGGCCTGGTTCGCCTACGCCGCCTTCCATCCACTCTATAGAGCTATTACGCCATGACCCGGAAAGCAGGGAAAGGCCACATCCCCCGGTTTTCGCCACCCAGTCCACCCACAAACTCCTTGCTGCGCTCTCCCAGGCCTCCATGATACACGTTCTCAACGGCAGTTCGGAAGAGGTGGACCGGGAGCTGTTCAACGAAGCCTTCATGATGCACAGTTCAACTTCACCCCAGTACTCCATCATCGCGACCCTGGATGTGAGCACCAGGATGATGAAGGGGTCCGGCGGCCGAACACTGATGAACGAGACCATCGAGGAACCCATCGTTTTCAGGAAGAAAATGGTTCAGATAGGAAGGGAGATCTCGAAGACCCCATCGGAACCGGGCAAGGGGTGGTGGTTCAAGGTGTGGCAGCCGGACAGGACCGAGGTAAAGGGTAAGAAAGTTTCCTTCGACAGCCTGGACAACGACTATCTCCTGAACAACCGAAGCTGCTGGATGCTGAAGCCCGGGCAGAAGTGGCATCTCTTTGAGAACATCAACCGCGACCAGATAATGCTGGACCCCCAGAAGGTCACCATCGCCACCCCGGGAATAAACTTCAATGGAATGCCGGAAGAGGTTGGCATACCCGCTTCGGTGGTAACCGCCTTCCTGAGGGACAGGGGGATAGTGGTGGAGAAGACAGGTTACTATTCCTGGCTCTGTCTCTTCTCCATGGGCACCTCCAGGGGCAAGTCCGGAACCCTTCTGGCGGAGCTTTTCACATTCAAGAAGCACTACGACGACAATTCCGACATAGAGGTGGTGATCCCATCCCTTCCGGAGATGTACCCGAGGTTTATCTCGAAAGGGGATCAGGGACCTCTGCGACGAGATGCACGGCCATATAGTTTCCACAGACCTTGTGGGCAGGATGCTCCGGTCCTTCGACGAGCTTCCGGAACAGGTAATGACCCCGGCGGACGCCTTCAAGTACGTCACGAAGAACAGAGTGGACTGGGTACCCCTCGACCAGGCTGAGAACCGGATACCCTCCATGATGGTGGTGCCCTATCCCCCGGGTATTCCCCTTATCATGCCCGGTGAGAAATTCTCCCAAAGGAACCCGGACATCCTTGCCTACCTTAAGGCCATAGAAGGGTTCGAAGCTCGTTTCCCGGGATTTGAGAGCGACATTCACGGAATAAGGAAACTCCACGAGGCCGAGGACGGGAAGAGGTTCAGAATACCATGCATTCACGAATAGAGGAACGAACTGATTTTTACAGGCTGACACCGGGGGAATCCCTGGAGGCCCTGAATTCCTCCAGGGAGGGGTTGTCCCGGGCGGAGGCGAAAAAGAGGCGGGAACAGTTCGGCCCGAACTCCATTGCCCTGGAGAAGGGTCCTTCGAAACTCCTTCTCTTCCTTTCCCAGTTCCGGGAACTCCTCGTTATGGTCCTGATAGTGGCCGGAGCGATATCCCTGGCCATGGGCAGCTACCGCGACGGCGCGGTGATGTTCGTGATCGTTTTCGTGAACGCGGTGATCGGCTTCGTGCAGGAGTACAAGGCCGGCAAGGTGCTGGAAAAGCTCCGTGAGCTCATCAGGTCCCCGGCGAAGGTTTTCGTGGAAGGCCAGCTCACCGAAGTGAACCAGGCCGACCTTGTCCCCGGGGACATCGTGGAGGTGGAGGCCGGGGACAGGATACCGGCGGACATCAGACTTCTCGAGGCCTTCAACCTCAGGACCAACGACTTTTCCCTCACCGGAGAGTCCATGCCCCAGGAGAAGGAAACAGAAGCCCTTCCCGATAACAGGATACTGGCGGACAGACTGAACATGGCCTACACGGGAACCACCGTTGCCACCGGCAGCGCCACGGGTATAGTGGTGAGAACCGGCTCAAGCACCGAAATGGGAAAGATAGCCTCCATGACATCCAGTACGGTATCCGCCAGAAGCCCCCTTCAGGTGGAGCTGGGAAGCCTGGCAAAGTGGCTTACCTCCATCGTGGCGGTGCTCAGTGTGATACTCTTCTTCGTTGCCCTCTCCCAGGGGTTCTCATCCTTCAACAGCCTCATCCTCGCCCTGGGAATAGCCGTGGCCTGCGTTCCCCAGGCCCTGCCCGCCCAGGTAACCGTGGCCCTCAGCGCCGCAAGCCGGAGGCTCGCGGCCAGGAACGTGGTGGTCAAGAACCTTCCAAGTGTGGAACCCTGGGTTCCACTTCTGTGATATGCACCGACAAGACCGGAACCCTTACCAAGAATGAGATGACCGTAACCGGTCTCTGGTTCGACGGTGATACCTATACGGTAACCGGTAAGGGATATGAACCCACCGGAGACATCGTGGACGGATCGGGGCAGAAGGTTTCCCAGGAGGTCATCGACAGGCTTGAGATAATGCTGGACGCGGGAACCATGGCCTCCAACGCCGAGATACACCCCCCGGACCAGGATCACAAGGGCTGGTACCCCATCGGCGACCCAACCGAGGCCGCCATAATTACCCTCTCTACGAAGGCGGGTACAAGAAGTCCCAGGGAAGACGAGGAAAACCCCGAGATAAAGGAGTTCCCATTCGATTCCGAAAGGAAGAGGATGAGCTCCATAAGGCGTTTCGGTGAACGCTACCAGCTTGCCATGAAGGGCGCCTCGTCAAGCGTTCTTTCCATAAGCACCCACATCTACAGGAAGGGCGAAGCGGTTCCCATCACCGAAGAAGACAGAAAAGAGATCGAAGGGCTCAGCGAGGAATACTCCGCCCGTGCCCTGCGTGTTCTGGCCATTGCCTTCAGGCCCCTGGAGGAGGACGGGTCCGACTACACCATGGAAACCGCCGAGAAGGATGTTGTCTTCCTGGGGCTGGTCTTCATGATGGACCCGCCGAAGGACGGCGTCAAGGAGGCCATCGAAGCCTGCCACCGGGCCAGCATCAGAATAATCGTGATGACCGGCGACCACTCCATAACCGCCAAGGCAGTTGGAAAGCTGGTGGGCCTCACTCCGGTGGGCGAGCCCCCGGTCTATACAGGGGCACAGCTGGAGGAAATGGATGACAGCCGGCTTCGGGAGATCCTTCTTCAGGGGGGATCCATGGTCTTCAGCAGGGTTGACCCCTCCCACAAGCTGCGAATAGTGACCATTCTCGAGGACGATGGCGAGGTGGTGGCGGTTACCGGCGACGGCGTGAACGACGCCCCGGCCCTGAAGAAGGCCAACATCGGGGTGGCCATGGGGGTAACGGGAACCGATGTTTCCAAGGAGGCGGCGGAGCTAATTCTTCTGGACGACAGCTTTACCTCCCTTGTCTATGCCGTAAAGGAGGGGAGGACCATCTACGGCAATCTTAAGAAGACCGTTCTGGCCTCCCTCACCACCAACATGGCGGAGCTCATGGTGGTCATACTGGGTCTTGCGGCGGTTGCCATGGGGGACTGGGCCATACCGATACTGGCCATACAGATACTTGCAATAGATCTCCTGGCCGAGGTGATGCCCCTTACCTTCCTCACCTATGACCCCCCTTCGGAAAGCGTTATGGAGGACCTGCCCAGGAACATGGAAGACCATATAATGAACAGGAGATCCTCCCTGGAAGTCCTTTGGCTGGGGGCGCTCATCGGCGGCCTCTCATTTGCCAACTTCGCCTTCACTGGGATCAGGGAGGGTGTTACCTTCCACTCCGGTGTTTCCCTGGAGAACCCGCTGTACATGAGGGCAATGACCATGGCCTACCTCACAATAGCCTTCTGCCAGTATGTGAACATCCTTTCCAGGAGGTTCACATATACCTCCATCTTCAACAGGAACTTTTTTACCAACAGGATACTTCTCTGGTCCATACTCGGTTCAATAGCTATAACCCTCGGGGTTATCTACGGTCCCGCCGGCTCTTTCCTCTCCTTCCATGGACCAACCCTCCTGGACTGGGTCTGGGTGGCCGCCGGGGCCTCTGTCTATCTCGTGGCCTTCGAGCTGCTCAAAGCGGCCAGGAGGGCTGGAAGGAAATGAAAGACATTTACGGAGGTGATCCATGATAGCGAGCCTTTTTCTGATAGTTCTGTCCGGTGTGCCCTCCGGGACCGTCATGCGCGGTTCAGCGGAGGTGTCCCCCGGGGAGATGATCGAAGACCTTAGAGGATACGACGGAGTGTTCATCGGCGAGAAACACGACGACCCCCTTGCCCACGAATGGGAGCTTTTCATCTGGGAGGCCCTTGCGGAGGACGGAAGGGTCCTGGCCCTTGAAATGTTCGAGACCGATGTTCAGGATGTTCTTGATGCCTATCTCGCCGGGGAGATAACCGGGGAAGAGTTCCTTGAAGGTTCCCGCCCCTGGGGCAACTACCCTACTGACTATGCCCCCCTGGTGGAGCTGGCCAGGGAGAGGGGGCTTCCTGTGATAGCCGCCAACGTGCCCCGGAGATACGCCGCAATGGTGGCCTCCGGAGGTTATGGAGCCCTGGCTGAGGAACCTTTCTTCATGGAACTTCGGATCGATTCATCCTCGGTGTTCTACCGTGAGAAGTTCATGGCCACCATGGAGGCCATCGGGGGTGAAATGCACGGAATGCCCATGGACCACGGGAATATGTACAGGGCTCAGATACTGAAGGACGCGGTGATGGCGGCTTCCGTTGCCGGGGAAAGGTTCGTTCTCGTATGTGGCGGTTTCCACAGCGACCACCACTCGGGCATTCCCGATCAGCTTCCCGGGAACGTATCCGTCGCCACGGTGAAAATACTCGCCGAAGGGGAGGAATTCGACGAAGAAGCAGCTGACTATGTCATAGTCAGATAGGTTTTCCCCGGGGGTTTCCGGCCCGAACCACCCAAGAAATTGATTATATTCTGCCTTTCTTACCGTAACGCTGTGGAGGAAAAATGACACATGAAGAACTTGTCACGGAGATCCGTGGGGTAGAGGAGCGTGCTCGTCTGCTCAGGGAGCGTCTTTGACCTCGATTCTCTGCTGAAAAAGGAAAAGGAGCTGGAGGAGGTAATGGCTTCCGCCGGCTTCTGGAACAACCGTCCCAGGGCCCTTGAGGCCATTGCCGAGATGAAAAGGATACAGAACTGGACGAAACCCCTCACCGCCCTTCTTGAAAAGGTGGAAGACCTCAAGGCCGCACTGGAACTCCTGGAACTTGAAGACGACATCGGCATCAGGACCGACGCCGAGATTCGACTGGGCAACACCAGGAAGACCATGGATCAGCTGGAGTTCCGCCAGATGCTTTCCGGGGAACTCGATGGATCCGACTGCATCCTTACCGTCCGTTCCGGCGCCGGTGGCGTAGACAGCCACGACTGGACGGAAATGCTCATGAAAATGTACATAATGTGGGCGGAGAACCAGGATTACGATGTAACTGTAATGGACACCTCCCCCGGCGACGGCGTGGGGATGAGGGAAGCGGTCCTGGCCATAAGGGGCCCGTATGCCTACGGATATCTCGGGGCGGAGAAGGGCATTCACCGGCTGGTGCGCAAGAGCCCCTTCGACCAGAACCACCGCAGGCACACAGCTTCGCTTCGGTCTTTCCACTGCCTGACCTCGACGACTCCATCGAGGTGGACATCAATCCCGATGATGTGAGGACCGATGTGTTCAGGGCCAGCGGCGCCGGCGGCCAGCACATAAACAAGACATCCAGCGCCGTCAGGCTGACCCACCTTCCCACGGGTATAGCGGTGACCTGTCAGAACGAGCGCAGCCAGCACAGGAACCGCGAACTTGCCTGGAAGGTACTGAGGGCCAGGATGTACGAAATGGAGGAGGAAAAGAGACGCAAAGAGCGTGAGAAGCTTGAGGGCACCAAGAGCGACGTCTCCTGGGGTCACCAGATACGCTCCTATGTCCTGCACCCCTACCAGATGGTGAAGGATCACAGGACCGACAAAGAGACATCGGACATCGAGGGCTTCCTGAACGGCAACATTCAGGAATTTATTGAAGACTACCTGAGAAAGTGCAAGTAAATGGCCATAGATAGAAATGAATTCATAGAGCGGAGGCTGGAAAAGCTGACCGCCATAAGGGAATCCGGCATGGATCCATATCCCCCTGAAACTCCATCAAGACTTCCGGTGGAAGACCTCAGAGCCGCCGGTGACACAGAAGAACCCATGGCCACCAGCGGCAGGATAATGGCCAAGAGGAAGCACGGCAAGACCGTTTTCTGTGACCTCCACGATCCCACGGGAAGAATACAGCTATTCATGAACGGCAAAGTGATGGGAGAGGAGGGCTGGGAGCTTCTGGGGAACCTCGATCTGGGTGATATCATCTGGGTAAAGGGCCCCCTCTTCACCACCCGGACAGGTGAGCTTTCGGTGAAGGTAACGGACCTTCTGCTTCTAACCAAGGCAGTGAGACCCCTGCCGGTTGTAAAGACCGATTCCGAGGGAAAGGTTCACGATGCCGTGAGCGATCCCGATTTCCTGTTCAGGCACAGGTGCGTGGATCTCATACTGAACGAAACATCAAGGAACAGGTTCATAACCCGCAGCAGGATCCTGAGCGCTTCCAGGGAATACCTCGATTCCAACGGCTTCCTGGAGGTGGAAACACCGGTGCTTCAGCAGATATACGGTGGAGCCGCCGCCGAGCCCTTCGTAAGCTACTACAATTCCATGGAGGAGGAGTGCTATCTCAGAATAGCCACCGAGCTCTATCTGAAAAGGCTTCTGGCAGGTGGCCTGCACAGGGTTTACGAGATGGGGAAGGACTTCAGGAACGAAGGGGTGGACAGAACCCACAGCCCGGAGTTCACCCAGCTGGAGCTCTATGAAGCCTGGACCGACTACAGGGGAATGATGGACCGTTTCGAGGGGATCGTCACCGCCGCGGCACAGGCCGCCGGTTCAGGGAAGAACACGGTCTTCATGGGCAACGATATCAACCTGGAACCACCCTTTGAAAGGATATCCTTCGTCCCCGCCCTCCACGAGAAAAGCGGCGAGGAACTCTTTGAATGGAACGGGGAAGACCTGTCACGGCTGGCCTCGAAGCTGGGCCTCTGTGAAGATGTTTCCGACCGGGCGGTTCTCCTCGACAAGCTCTTCGATCACTTCGTAACCCCTGGCCTCATTCAGCCCTGCTTCGTAATAGACTATCCTGTGGAGCTTTCCCCCCTCGCCAAGCAGAAACCCGATGAACCCAGGCTCACCGAACGATTCGAGGCTTTCATCGCCGGCCTGGAACTGGCCAACGCCTTCAGTGAACAGAACGATCCCATCTATCAGAGAAAGATCCTGGAAGCCCAGGCCGGTGAGAGCCTTCACAGGAAGGGTGTGGTTGACCAGGAGTTCCTCTTCGCCCTGGAAACGGGAATGCCCCCGGCGGGAGGTCTGGGCATCGGGATGGACAGGCTGGTAATGGTACTCACCAACTCGGTTTCCATAAGGGATACCATCCTCTTCCCCCATCTGAGAAGGGAGAAAGGGATCTGAGAGTCGTCTGGAGCCTTGCCGCAAGACAGGTCTGGAGCCCTTCCAACTCAACGGTAGTAAGGATGGTAAGCCTTCTTTCCATGGCGGGAATAGCCATAGGGGTGGCTGCCCTGATAATCCTTCAGGCATTCATGGGAGGGTTTACCGATGCCATTGCCACAGGACTCAGCGGCATCAATCCTCCGGTTCATATCTATGCCCCCGGTGGGGGCTACATCGACGATTTCGACCTGGGAACTGTTCAGCTGCTTGCTGGATCGATCCCGGGGATAACCTCGGTGGTGGGCATAGTGGAAAGGCCGGCGGTGATCAGCGGTTCTCCTGGAACGGTATCAGGGGCTGTGGTAAGGGGAATGGGCGGCGCGACAGGCGGCGTGGTCGTGGGGTCCGACCTGGCCAGAAACCTGGATGTTGGCCCCGGAGACGAGATCCGCATCGCCTCCTCCGCCGGGGTTGAGATCTCCGGTGCGGGAAGGGTCCTGGTGGATACCATAGCCGCCATGAGGGTGGACAGCGTGGCGGATTTCGGCCTCGCTGAATACAACGGCTCACTTGTAACGATGCCCCTTTCATCGGCGCGGACCATCTTTCGTTTTGGAAGCAGACTTACCTCCGCCGGGGCCTATGTTTCCCGGGGCACCGATCCCGTAACCGCCGCGGCAGAACTGGATAATGCCCTCTATTCGGAATATACAGGCGGCGGCTGGCCGGTCTACATGAGCTCCATCCCCTTCATGGCCTTTCACGGGAACCTTTTCAGGGCCCTGGGCCTCGAAAGGGCGGCAATGACCATAGTTCTGGCACTGATCACGGTGGTGGCCCTTCTGAACCTTTCCAGTGCCCTTTCCATGATAGCCCTGGAACACAGAAGGGATACAGGAGTACTGAGAGCCATGGGGCTTCCTCCCGGGGGTGTTGTCCGCATCTCCCTTCTCAGGGGTCTCATTCTGGGCGGAACAGGCGCCTTAACCGGCCTTGGTTTTGCATGGGCTGCGGTTTTTGCGGTGAACAGGTACTTTCCTGTGAAACTCGATGGAGATGTGTATTGGATAGATGTACTACCAGGTGTTTTTCCCGGGATACTGGCACTGGGCGTAACCCTTGCCACTGTTGTTGTCTGCCTTGGAGCAGCGGTTATCCCCGCCATTTCCTCCACGACCATATCCCCTTCCGAGGCGCTCCGCTATGAATGACAACAGGGTTCTCGAGGCCAGGGACCTTCATTGTTCCTACGGCGAGGGGGATACCACCATAAGCGTTATCAGGGGTGCATCCATCGCTGTGAACAGGGGCGAGGTGGTTGCCGTAACCGGCCCCAGCGGCTCCGGAAAGAGCACCCTTCTTCACGCCCTGGGGCTTCTGGAAAAGCCTGAACGGGGCACGGTGGAGATCTGCGGGCAGGACGGCTGGGCTCTGGGAAGCGGCAGAAGGGCCAGGCTGCGGAACAGGAGCATTGGTTTCGTTTTCCAGTTTCACCACCTGCTGGAGGAGTTCACCCTCCTTGAGAATGTTTCCATGCCCTGCCTGATAGCCGGGCTTGGTTCCGCGGAAGCCTCGGACAGGGCCGGTGTCCTGCTTGACAGGGTCGGCCTGGGCCACCGTGCCGGCCATTTTCCCACCAGGGTCTCCGGTGGTGAAAGGCAGAGAGCCGCACTGGCAAGGGCCCTTGTGATGGAACCCCTCATAGTGCTTGCCGACGAGCCCACGGGAAACCTCGACTCGGCTACCAGCCTGGAGGTGGAGAAGCTGATAATGGAGCTTGCCGCCGACGGCACCAGGTCATTCCTCATGGCGACCCACAGCAGGGAACTCGCCGGGGCGGTGCACCGGCAGCTTTCCCTGGAATCCGGGGTTCTCGTAGAGTCCACGAAGGGCGTTGACAGTTCACTGCATAGCAGTTCTTGAGTATATTCGTCGGCGGCAGGAAGCCGACGCAAAGGGGAGATACTTGCCTGAACAATACACCGACAGAGCCAGAAAGGCCCTTATCGAGGCCAGGGCCGAGGCCGCCAGGGCCGGTCGCAGAGAGATAGGCTCCGAGTTCATCCTTTATGCTGTTCTCAGTGTTGACGGCTCCGGGGCGGCGTCACTCCTCAGAAGCCTCCGGGTGAAGACCGGTGAAATGCGCTCCCAGCTAAGGTCGAATCTCTTCACCGTAAGGTCAGGTTCCAGGATCGACAGGACCTCCCTTACCTGGAGCAACAGGGCCAGGGCAATACTGGCCGAGGCAAAGGCCCAGGCTTCGAAGCTGGATTCCGATTTCATTTCAACGGAACATTTCCTCCTGGCGATGGCCAGAATAGACAGCGGAGCCTCGGCGATCCTGTGGCAGTACGGTGTGAGCCACGAAAAGCTCTTTGAAGCCCTCAGGGCAGCCGGTGCCAGAAGGCCCGGCGAGGCGGAGAAGGCCACCTCCGCCCTTGAATACTTCTGCCGGGACCTGACGCTGCTGGCCTCCGAGGGAACCCTTGACCCGGTCATAGGAAGATCATCGGAGATCGACAGAGTGGTGCAGGTCCTCTGCCGTCGCAAGAAATCCAACCCGGTCCTCCTGGGAGAGCCCGGTGTGGGCAAAACAGCCATCGTGGAAGGGCTTGCCCTGCGTATCCTCTCAGGAAGGGTCCCCCTTCCCCTCTACGGCAAAAGGCTCATGGCCATGGACATGGCATCGGTCCTGGCGGGAACCAAGTACCGGGGGCAGTTCGAGGAAAGGCTGAAGGCCCTCCTCCGTGAGGTCCGGGAGGCGGGGAACGTTGTTCTTTTCATCGACGAGGTCCATTCCATAGTGGGCGCCGGGGGCGCCGAGGGGGCCATCGACGCCGCGAACCTTCTCAAACCCGCCCTTGCCCGGGGCGAGTTTCAGTGCATAGGGCAACCACACTGGATGAGTACCGGCGAAGAATAGAGAAGGACGGCGCCCTTGAGCGCAGGTTCCAGCCGGTTCCCATAGATCCTCCATCGGTTGAACTCACCGTTCAGATACTCAACGGCCTGAAGGATAGATACCAGCAGCATCACAACGCCGTTTTCACACAGGATACCCTCAGGAACTGCGCCATCCTTGCCCACCGCTACATCAGCGGAAGACATCTGCCCGACAAGGCCATCGATGTCATGGACGAATCAGGAGCCCGGGCCCACGCCAGGGCTTCAAGCCCTCCTGAGTCCCTCATCAGTCTCCACGACAGGTTGGTGGAACTGAGGAAGGAAGCCGACAGCGCCGCCATCCAGCGTAACCTGCAGAGGGTATCGGAACTGGGTGAGGAGATAACAAGGCTGGAAAAGGCCCTTGACGAGTCCAGAAGCCACTGGATAGAGAGCCTTCCCCTGCTGAGATCTCCATAGGCGACATAACCGCCGTGGTGTCGGAAATGACCGGCATTCCCATCAGCAGGGTGGGGGAGAGCGAGATGGTTAAGCTTGCGGACCTCGAGGCCAGGATGGCCGAAAGCATCATTGGCCAGGATGCCGCCCTGGGTCACATCGCCGGGGCCATACGAAGGAGCCGGGTGGGTCTTCGCAGCAGGACCAGGCCCACCGGGTGTTTCCTCTTCCTGGGCCCTCCGGGGTGGGCAAAACGGAAACCGCCAGAATACTTGCGGAGCAGGTCTTCGGCGACGGCAGCTCCCTCATCAGGATTGACATGTCGGAATACCGCGAGGGTTTTTCCGGTTCCAGGCTCGTGGGCGCCCTCCGGGGTATGTGGGCTACGACGACGGCGGGCAGCTCACGGAAAAGGTTCGGAGGAAACCGTATTCCGTGGTCCTCCTCGATGAGATAGAAAAGGCCCATTCCGATGTTTACAACATGCTGCTGCAGGTGATGGACTACGGCAACATGACCGACAACTACGGAAGGAAGATCGACTTCAGCAACACCATAATAATCATGACCGCCAACCTCACTCCAAAGGGCGGCGGCGGAACCGTCGGTTTCCTCAGGGAAAGCTCAGAAGCCGCCGGGGAAGCGGTCCTCGCCTCCGCCAGGTCCGTCTTTCCGCCGGAGTTCATGAACCGCCTTGATGCGACGATAGTCTACAATCCCCTTACCTTCGAAGATGTGAAGAAAATAGTTGAAATACAGCTGATGGAGGTTAATGAGAGGCTTTCCGAACTTGACATCCAGCTTTCCCTGAGTTCCGAAGCCCTTGACCTCATCGCAGAAGCCGGCTACAGCGGCGAAGCAGGGGCCAGACATCTCAGAAGGACCATTCAGCGCCTTCTTGAAGACCCCCTAACCGACATGCTCGTGTCCGGTGAACTCACCGGGGGATGCTGCCTTGAAACCATAAGGAACGGTGACCGCCTCTCCTTTGCCGTCCGCTCCGCCGACAAAGTCTCAAATTCAGTTACGGAGGTCAATATATGAGGCTGATGCCTGTTTCCGCTTTGTTCCTTGTAGGCGCGGCCTTTGCCGTCCAGGTATCAAGTGTGGCCATCGAGGGCAACTCTTATGTTTCCGACTCCCTCATAACCAGAACCCTGGGGCTCAATCCCGGGGAGAACTTCCTGCCGGGAAACCTGCCCGGCGGAGTGAGGGAACTCTTCGGCCTTGGCTACTTCACCGATATCCATGTGGAGGCCGATTCATCAGGAGGTATGGCTGACTTTTTCATAACCGTCAGCGAGAACCCCATCCTTTCCTCCATTGAATTCGAGAACACCGGTTCCCTCAAGGAAGGCGACCTCCGGGATACCCTGGGAATATTTCCAGGGCAGACCATATCCATAAACGACATCGACAGGGCGAAGGACCTGATCCTTTCCCTCTTCGCCGGGAAGAACAGGCACCTGGCAACGGTGGAACACAGCTGGGGAGAACCGGATGCCGGGGGAAGGAGGGTCCTCACCTTCCATATGGAAGAGGGTCCGGATGTAAGGGTTGGAGAGATAGCCTTCACGGGGAATGAAGCCTTCTCCGACCGCACCCTGAGGGGAGAGATGAAAACCAGGCAGGACAGTTTCTGGCGAAGCGGCAAGCTTAAACCGGAGGAGTTTTCCGAAGACCTGGGCCGAATAGAGGAGTTTTACCATAACAGGGGTTATCCCGAGGCAGTGGTTACGGGAACCGACAGATACCTCCTTCCCGAAGGCGATCACTTCCACATAGACATTTCCGTTTATGAGGGGCCCTACAGGATCTTCGGTGATGTATCGTTTTCCGGCAACACCGAGATCCCCGACTCCACCCTCGCAGGCTTCAACGAGATGGTTCACGGCGAACCCTATTCCATGGAGAAGCTGAACAAAACACTGGAAACCCTGTACTCCGCATACCAGGACCGGGGCTACTTCTACGCATCGGTCACACCGGTTCATGAAGATGCCGCAGAGGATGATTCCCTGGTTAACATCACCTTCGTGTTCAACGAAGGTGAGCGGGCCCATGTCAGGCAGGTGGAGATAGTGGGCAACTCAAGGACCCACGACAATGTGATAAGAAGGGAACTCACCGTGATTCCCGGTGATCTGTTCAGAAGATCCGCCATGATGCGTTCCCTGAGAAATGTCTACTACCTCAACTATTTCAACGATGTATATCCTGATTTCAGGGCCATCGAGGGAACACCGGATGTGGACATGATACTGAGGGTGGAAGAGAAAACCACCGGAAAGTTCGGCATAGGCACCAACTACAGTGGCAACGACGGCTTCAGCGGATACATCGAGGTCGCGGAAACGAATTTCTTCGGCAGGGGCCAGAACCTCGGTGCCAGCTACGAGTTCTCCAGCAGGATCCAGAACATAAAGCTCAGCTACACTGAACCCTGGTTCAGGGACACCCCACTGACCCTGGGCGGCGAACTGTACCATACCACAAGCAACTACAGGGAGTACGACAGAAGGCGAACAGGCGGTTCCGTGGTGATAGGCAGGCCCATCCCCTGGATCGATTACACCTCCGCCAGCCTGAGATACACCCTGGAGAAGGTGGATGTCTTTGACATAACCTCCGACGAGAACAGCTATTACTATTCCCTCCGGGATACCGACTGGCCAAGGTGGGACAGCTCCATAAGGTTCGGCCTTACCAGGGACAGCCAGGACAGAAGGGTCTTTCCCGGAGAGGGTTCCAAGAACACATTCAGCGGAGTGCTCACCGGCGGGTTCCTGGGTGGAGACCTCGGTTTTCAGAAATATCTCTTCGACTCCACATGGCACACCCCTCTGTGGTGGAAGTTCTTCCTGACGGTGCGGGGAAGGCTCGGGACCATAGCCGGGTTCGGAGGGCAGTCACCTCCTGCCTACGAGCTTTTCCAGCTTGGGGGAACCGGCTTCTACGGAGTAAGGGGATATGGCGAGCGGGAGATAAATGCCCTGGATGGCTTTTCCACCGTCGGGGGAAGATCCCTGCTCATCCTCAGTGCCGAATACCGATTCAGAATAATCGATCAGCTTCAGCTGGCGGCCTTTGCCGATGCCGGGAACACCTGGGAAAGCTGGGCCGACCTCGATCTTTCCACCCTTAACAGGGGCTTGGTCTGGGGGTAAGGGTGGAGATACCCATGCTGGGCGTCATGGGTCTTGATTACGCATACGGATTCGATGGACCGACCCGGGATGGGAGCCGCACTTCCAGATGGGCACAACCTTCTGAAGGGAGATTGCATGAAACTGTTGCTACTTATCGTATTCCCTGGAATTATCCTTGCCCAGACCATAGCGGTGGTGGACGCGGACAAAGTGTTTGAATCCCTGGGACATGTTACCGACGCCAGGGAGCTGCTGGAGACGGAGATAGAGGAATGGGAGCTCCACGCCGATTCCCTCCAGGAGGAGATAGACGAGATAGAGGAAGATCTATCCAGAACACTCATGATGAGCCCGGAAAGAAGGCAGGAGAAGGAAAACCTCCTGACCGAGAAGAAGGACCAGCTCGAGAGCTTCCTGTCCAGCGTTTTCGGCCCCGGAGGCCTCATGGAGAGGCGTAATGAAGAGCTTGTGTCGCCCATTATCGCCTCCATAAACGAGGCCGTGAGGGAGATCGCCAGCGAAGACGGCATTCAGCTGGTACTTGATGCATCGGCGGGGCAGGTGGTCTACGCCGAGGCAGCCCTGGACATAACCGACAGGGTCATCGACAGGGTCGCGAGGGGAAATGACTGACCCCATGACCCTCCAGGAGCTGGCAGGAGTGATCGGGGGAAGCATAGTCGGCGGACATGAAGAGGACACCGTCGTAAGGGGTGTCTCCACACTGCAGGATGCCTGCCCCGATGAGATATGCTACTACGGCAACAGAAAGTACGCTTCCTTCCTGGGCAAGACCTCTGCCCTGGCGGTGATAGTCTCGGAGCCATGTGAAACTTCAGCCCGGTGCCTGATAGTGGTGAAAGACGCCTACGACGCCTTCAGGAAGGCCCTTGAGATTTTTTCCCCCGACGGCTCCAGCGGTTTCAGCGGAGTTCATCCCTCGGCGGTTGTCCACCCACCGCTGTGCTGGCCCGGGGGGTAACGGTGGGGCCATGTTCGATCATAGAGCGGAACTGCAGTATAGGCAGGGGAACCTCCATTGGCTCCGGCTCGGTGCTGGGGCCGGAAACGGAAACAGGCGAGAACTGCGTCATTCATCCCAATGTCACACTCCTTGCCCGTACGGTGGTCGGTGCCTTCACCGTAATCCATTCGGGAACGGTGGTGGGCAGCGATGGTTTCGGTTTCGTCCCCCGGCCATCCGGGGCCCACTTGAAGGTACCCCAGAACGGCAATGTCGTCATTGGCAGCAGCGTTGAGATAGGCTCCAACTGCAGCATAGACAGGGCTACCACCGGAAGCACCGTTATCGGCGACCACACGAAGCTGGACAATCTCATTCAGGTGGCCCATAATGTAAGGATAGGCAGCGGTTGTTTTATTGCTGCTCAAACTGGGATAGCCGGAAGTGCCAGCATTGGAAACGGTGTTGTCATCGGTGGGCAGGTTGGTATTGCCGGGCATATTTCCATTGCCGATGGGGTGGTGGTGGCAGCAAAATCTGGTGTCACTAAAAGCATCTCCTCGGGACTTACGGTTTCCGGCAACCCATGCAGGCCCCACGGTGAGAATCTCAGAATCAGCGCGGCTGCAGCCAGGCTTCCGGGAATCCTGGCCAGACTGATGGAATTTGCCCCGGAAAGCAGAGAAGAAACTGAGGACTGATGAATCGTTTTCAAACCACACTGGAAAAGCAGGTATCATACACCGGCCGCGGTCTGCACCTCGGTAAGGATTCCACCATAACCTTCAAGCCGGCGCCGCCTGACACCGGCTATGTCTTCGTAAGGACCGATGTTCCCCAGAGGCCCATGATCTCCGTCAGTTCCGATAATGTGAGGATGGTGGAGGAGCAGGCCAGGCGAACCACGCTGGGAGAGAACTACTACGAGGTCCACACGGTGGAACATGTTCTCAGCGCCCTGTACGGCCTGGAAATAGACAATGCCATTATCGAGATCAGTTCCGACGAGCCCCCGGAGCCCGCCGACGGTTCGGTGAGGTCCTACATCGAAGTGCTCAAGGAAGCGGGCATAGAAACCCTCCATGGCCATCCCAGCAAGGTCTTCGTGATCACCGAACCGGTGAGCATCGACTACTACGGCGCCAGCCTCACCGTGGTCCCCTACCATGGCCTGAAGATCAGCTTCACCCTGGACTACGACCACCCCCACATAGGAACCCAGTACATAAGCCTGGACATTACAAGGGAAAGCTTCGTGGAGGAGATCGCCCCGGCCCGCACCTTCTGTCTTTACAAGGATGTAAAGATCCTCCAGGAGAAGGGTCTGATAAAGGGGGGCACACTGGAGAACGCCGTGGTCATAGGTGACCAGGGCGTGATGAACGAGAGTCCACTCAGGTTCCCCGATGAGCTGGTAAGGCACAAGGTCCTGGATCTCATCGGCGACCTCAGCCTCCTGGGCCTTAGGCTCCAGGGACATGTCATTGCGGCGAGAAGCGGCCACGCTTCCAATGTTCAGTTCGTAAAGAAGATAAAAAAGGTCTATTCAGACAGGGTCCGGGACAGCAGGAACCACCTGGCGGACAGGAAGTGGGACATCACCGACGTAATGGACCTCCTCCCCACAGGTATCCCTTTCTTCTGGTGGACCGCGTCCTGGAGATCGACCCGGAGAAGTCCATTGTCGCCCTGAAGAACGTTACCATAAACGAACCCTTTCTTTCAGGGGCATTTTCCCGGCAGTCCCATAATGCCCGGTGTACTGGTAATAGAGGCAATGGCCCAGGCCGGGGGGCTGATGCTCTTCGACTCCGTGGACGACCCCCACCGCTGGCTGGTCCTCTTCGGAGGAATAGACAAGGCAGGTTCAGAAAACCCATACTGCCCGGTGACCAGATCAGGTTCGAGCTGGAGCTGATAAGCAAAAGGGGCCGGATGTGCAAAATGCGCGGGGTTGCCCGGGTGGACGACAGGGTATCCGCCGAGGCAGAGCTCACAGCCATGCTGGTGGAAAAGAAATGATTCACAAGACCGCCCTCGTGGACTGCGCCGTACCGGAATCGGCGAAGATCGGCCCCTATGCGGTGGTGGGGAATGAAGTTACCCTGGGTGAGAACGTGGTTATCGGCGCCCATGCTGTGGTGGTGGGAATAACCACCCTCGCAGAGGGTGTTCAGGTGGGCCCCGGAGCGGTCATAGGCACCCCCCCCCAGGACCTGAAGTACGCCGGGGAAAGGACCACCCTGGAGATCGGCGCTGGAACCGTGATAAGGGAAATGGCCAACATAAACTGCGGAACAAGCGCCACGGGAAGAACGGTGATAGGAGCCGGCTGCTTCCTGATGGCCTTCAGCCACGTAGCCCACGACTGCGTCATAGGCGATGGTGTGATACTGGCCAATTCGGTGAATCTTGCCGGACATGTGGAGGTTGGAACCAGGGCAATAATCGGTGGTGTGGTCCCAGTTCACCAGTTCACCCGGATAGGGGAGTATTCCATGATAGGGGGGGCTACAGGGTCTCCATGGATGTCACACCCTTCACTCTCGCCGGGGGAGAACCCCTCCGTGCGGTGGGGATCAACAAGGTCGGCCTTCGAAGGAACGGCTTCACCAACCAGGAGATCAACGCCGCCTCCGACGCCTTCCATTTCTTCTTCAAGCAGAGCGGTGCCACCATGGCCCAGAAGGTTGAGGAAGCCATCTCATCCGGCTATCAGAACCCCATGGGAAGGCGCATCGCCGAGTTCATAAGCAAGTCCCAAAGGGGCGTGACCATCTGAGCGCCGTCCTTTCCCTTGCCTGTCTGCTGGTCCTCTCAACCGGAGAACCCGATTCCGTGATCATTGAGGAAAAAAACCCCACCGGAGCCCTTCTCAGAAGCTTCGTTCTTCCCGGCTGGGGCCAGTTCTACAACGAGAAACCCCTGAAGGGGGTCTTTTACGGCGCCGCTGAACTGGGGCTCCTGGGAGTGATCCTTTACCAGCATGACAGGGCGGAGACCGCCAGGGAGAACCACATGGAGACCGGCCTTCCAGTCTGGGAACAGAGATATGAAACCCATTCCGGACTCAGGCGGGATTTCATATGGTATACCGCGGGAGCCTGGCTTATGGGAATGCTGGATGCCTATGTGGATGCGTATCTGTTCTCCTTCGAGGCTGAGAACAGGAAGTTCGAGGGGGATGCCGGTCTCAGTGCCGGTCTTGTATTTCACTTCTGACCCGAGGGAATGAAATGGTGTTTCACCTGGTATATCTGTTGACAGCAATGGCCGCCCTCGGTGAACCCGAGCTTCTGCAAAGGGCGGTGAACGGGGACAGAGAGGCCTTCGGAGAGATAGTGAAACTGTATGAAAAGAGAGTGTTCAGAGTGGCCAGAAGAATGTGCAGATGCGACGACGACGCTGGGACATTACCCAGGATGCCTTTCTCAAGGCAATGAACGCCATGCATTCCTTCAACACTGAATACAGGTTCTTCACCTGGATGTACCGGATAGTCACGAACACCGCCATAAACCACTCCCGTGCCCAGGGCAGGAGGGGAGAGGTGCAGTTCGACGAGGGTTATGGTTTCCAGGGACTGGCCTCCACCTCCGACGACGCCGTTTCCAGAATGGAGAAAGACCTTCTCGTGGAGGCTGTGCAGAAGGCGGTGGAAAAACTCACCCCTGCCCTCAGGTCGGTATTCGTCCTCAGGGTTGACCAGGAACTGAGCTACGAGGAGATCGCCGAAACCCTGGACATCGCCCTGGGTACGGTGATGTCCCGGCTGAACAGGGCCCGTTCCGCCGTGAGGAACTCCGTGGTTAGCCAGCTTGGGGTGGGTTGTGAACTGTCCGGACAGCACCCTTCTGATGCGGTGGCTCGACGGCGAGCTTTCCCGGGAAGAGGCTGTAGAAGTAGAGAAACACCTTGAGAGCTGCGCTGAATGCCTCTCCCTTGTAGAGACCCAGAGAAAAATGGAATCAGCCTGGCGGGAGAGCTGGACGGATCCAGCCCCGGCGGCCTTTGAAACCCTGCGGAGAAACCTGTCGGCCCGGTCCCACCCCTGGTGGCGCAGACAAAGGAGCTGGATGGCGGTGGCGGCGGTTTTCGCCGTTTATCTCGGGGTGAAGATCTTTCTGATCGACGGCGCCGGCCGGCCAATGGCCGAAGTAGCTCCGAGAGCCCGCCGCCGGCCCCCCGGACAGAGTTTTTCGCCGAACCCGAGGTCACCCCCGGGGTTGCGGATGACTCCGCTGACGAGGCTCTGGTGGAACAGGAAATACTTGAGGTTGAACAGCAGGAGGAGGTCATGGCCCCGGCAGAGGAACAGCAGGAGGAGGCCGAGGAGGAAGACGCCCCCGCCTCCATGGAAGAGGCGGTGGATGCTGCTGCTGGCTTTACCGCTTCCCGCAGTCTGTCATTTGTGGAAAGCTCTGATTCCACTGTTGAAATGTGTTTTGGTGCCGGCGGCGGCGGTCTTGTATCCGGGGCCACCGGGGAGGGTATCGGTGCCTCCTCTTATGGGATCCAGCAGGCGGAAGCGCCGGAGGCCGGCAGAGATGACTACGCCAATCAAACCGTTGCCTCCTGTGCCCCCGTGGCGGGTATTCAGGTCACCGCCGAGCTTCAAGGCGGTGAAACCGTCACCCTGTACCGGGATGTCTGGCCGGAGGTGTTCCTGATTCTGGATATCATCTTCGAATCCGGGGAGTACACACCGGGTGAACCCGTTTCCATTTCCGTTGACCACTCCGGTCTTGTGTCGGGACCCCTGGTGCCCGAGGGCACCATCATCGCCCTCCCAGACAGCACCTACGGCAACTGTTCCGTAACCGCTCTGCCCTTCTGAACCGCTGCCCTTTTCATTCATGGCCCACAATGGTAAATTCAGTTACACGCCGGTATTTCTGAAGGGAGATGCTTATGTCCGCCTGTGGATTCCTTTTTGCGCTGCTTCTCATTCTTCCAGTGGTCGGTATGGCGGAGGATGTCAATCTTCCGGTGATCGCCGTGATCCCTGTTTCGACCAGTCCGCGGGAACCTACGACGCCCCTGCCCTTATCGAAGAGGCCGAGGCTGTGTTCCTGGCAAGCGGCAGGTTCAGGGTAACCGATGTGTCCGACCATGAACTATATCAGGGTCCCCCGGCGGACCAGACCCTGAGGCTCCAGGGTATCTCTTCGGACTTGGCGGTGGATCTATTCATGATACTTGATGTATCAGCGCCTGAAACCACTGTGGACCACGGTTCCCGGGACAGCCTCTTCGTAACCCGGACCACCACCATCGACATCACAGGAAGGTTCTATACATCCGAAGGCAGCCTGCTCGGGTCGGTGCGTGAGAAGAGGTATTCCGGCGAATTCGGCGGTGGCACCTCCATGGACCTCCATGCCATGGCCGTAAGCGGAGTCAGGGAGGTGGCCCTTCGAAGCCTGGGGGAGATATTCCCCTACGAGTTCAGCTTCACCTCCGGCGAAGGTCCCCTCTATTCGATTCCAGTGGGTTCCACCGGCGGAGTTGAAAAGGGAATGGTCTTCTCGGTTCTCGCAAGGTCCCAGGGCATCCCCAGGTCCTCACAGGAATACTCCTATCTTCAAAGCCACGGCATCATGCAGATAATGGACTCCAGCCCTGGTTCCAGCACAGGAAGGCTCATAGCCGGGAACATAGTTGAGGGAACCACCCTCAGCGCCGTTGAGAATTCCGCACCTGCCCTTCTCTCCCTTACCTATTCGATCCTTCCAACCGAGGTGGTCCCGGGGGATGACCTTACCGGGGAAGAGAACGAAACCTCAAAACTGATCAATCAGGCGGAGTTCAGCGGTGCCACGGGGAAATGGGGTCTATCCCTGGGAGGGGCTCTCTTTTCCGGTGTGGTTCCCAGGATGTCCAGCATAGGCATAAGGGGAGAGATGGGAACCAGGCTGCCCCTTTCCTCTCCATCCTTGCCCTCAGGCTGGGGGTGGGTTTCGAGGCGGCCTTCCTGGTTCAGAACACCAGGGCGGACAGCATTTCCTCCTCGGCGAACACCGCCACCATTTCCGGTACCGGCAGCCTGAACCTCGAATGGCTCTTTTCCGCCAGATTCGGATTGCACGCCGGCTGCGTGGGCAGATTCGGGACCTCCGCCGACAACTGGAGCGTTACCAGCTACACAGGGTACAACCGCCAGGCGCTCCCGGGCGAACTCTACTACGCCGAGGTAAAACAGCCTCCGGTGAGCTTCTCGGCGGGACTGACCTATATGGTTTACTAGTATTTGAGCTTCCAGGGGCCGTTGGCCATGCCCCTCTCCCAGATGATCTCCATTATGGACCAGGAAGTAACGGCGCAGACAAGACCGGCAAGAAGGGCGGCGAAACGGGTTCCGATAAGCACCCCGGCCACAAGACTTCCCCCTGAAAAGGCAGCCATCACCAGAAGGAGAAGGGTGGAGGCGAAGGAGGTGGCTCCCCATCTGGCCAGGACCCTGGTTCTCGTGAGCAGGACCCCCATGTAAGGAGGGGGTAGGCAAGAAAGCCCAGGACCGGCAGGGGCACACCGGAAACTGCAAGTATCAGCCACGTTGCGGTTCCCAGCAGAAAGACCAGCACCGCACCCCTGGAGGCGGAGGAATACCACCCCATGTGCTCGCTGATCTCACCGAGGGACGTCCAGATGAACACCCCGCCGACCACTCCTGCGAAGAGCCTGTGCTCGTTGGACCTGAGGAAGAAGGCGAGTATCAGGGAAAGTATGGAAACAGTTGCGAGCACCACGAAGAAGAACAGGGAGAAATGCTTGTATCGCTCCTTGCAGCTGGTATAGAACCGTGCTCCGAAGAACTGTATCAGAAGGAAAACCGCTATGGCCAGAAATGAGTAGGTCAGGGATGACATGGCGCTGCCAAAGGTTACCGGTTTGGCGTTGACCGCAAGTGCAAGTATGTTGAATAATCCCATTGGTGCCGCCTTTCCGGTTGAGGGAAACTATGAAAAAAGAACGAATCGTCAACCCTGGAGCGATACGGTTTTGAGACAAACACTTTCTTTCATCTTTCTGACATCATTGATTCTCATGGGCGCATGCGGTTCTTCGGGTGATCCCCCGGAAGCCCCGGCTGACCGTGGCGGGTCCACAATAACCGCTGGCCAGTGGACCGTCAGTTTCAACCCCGGCAACTCCCGGGGGATATCCTTCGGAGCGGTGCTGACCGACTCCGCCGGGGCTTCCTCCATATCAGGAACCGATTCAATACATCTCCAGGAACCGGACATTCCCGATTCCATTCGGTTCAGCAGAAAGTGGGAACTGGGCGGAGGCTCCATTCTGGTGTTTTCCCTGACGGCTCCCTTCACCGATGGAACAGCCCTTAACGGAAGGGCCTCTGAAATACTGGAGAGCGCCGTTGCGATAGAGCCTCCCGGGCTCCGTTCAGTTTACCTCTCGGACAGAAGTCCCGGTTGGATGGATCTACAGAGAACACCCCTCTCCGTGGAGCAGTCGCCGGTTCTGAATCATTTCGTATCCATTACCTTCGATCCGGAGAATTCCGACACCGCACTTCTGATAGTGGATTCCCTTGTGGTGGTTTTCCCGGCGAACGGTACCGACCCCATTGTTCTAGATCACAGGGGAACCGATGAAGCTATCCAGGTGGTAAGATACCCCGACAGCCGTGGTTTACACACCGAGGTTTTCACCAGCGCCCTTGAACTGAACCGGGTGTACACCTCGGGGGAAGCCGGTGTTACCGGCCATGTGCGCCTCACATCGGCCTTCCTTACCGGCAGGGGCTTTTTCCCCCTGCCCGATGCATCTTCCGCCACAACCCAGAACTACAGTGTTACCTTCGACCTTCCCGAAGGGTGCACCGCCTGGACTCCCCTTGCACGGCAGTCGGATACACTGATGGCCTCGGGTCCAGGGGGAATAGCAGGGGGGCTGCCGGTTGCCCTGGGAAGCTATACACCAATGATGATCAATTCCGAACACGACCTTCTGGCCCTTGCCGGAGGCGAACCTGACTCCCTGGACCTTCTGGCCACCGAGCGTATCGCCGGAGCCCTGGCGGAGACCCTCGATTTCCGTTCTTCCCGTTTTTCATTCATCGAAATTCAGTACCCTGACGGCGATGCTGTTTTTTCCGTTTTCGGCGGGCTGTTCTTCTCCAGGGGTTCCCTGGAATCCCTGGCGGATGTTTCCGGCTGGGTACACCTTATCCGTTCAGGTGAGACACCCGATGGCTTCCCCATCCTTGTCCTTGCCGCCCGGGGCGTACTCATGCAGTCCCTGAGCTTGATCCCCTTCTTGCCGGGATGCTCGCCGCCTGGTTCCCCCTGCGTTTCTATGACCATGTAGAGGAGGATCCCGAAGGCCTTGCGGAGCTAAGGGAAGCCTACATGAAGAATTATCTGTATGCCATGGAACTCACCGAAGGCGCCACGGAATACGCCCTTATCGACCCCATGCTTGCCTCCTCACCCCATTTTGACCTGATAGCAGGCGGCAAGGGGGTCATAGTCCTTGAGTACATGAACTCCCTGGGGCTCCTCCAGAGGCTTCCCTGGCTTCTTCAGGCCTTCACCCATTCATGGAGCAGCAACTACTGGCCCCGGATCTACTCCACACTGCTATACAGCGAGAAACTGACGGATCAGTACCAGACCCTCCTGAGGAATCTCTTCTACCTTCCCGGGGTTCCCCAGATCACCGTGGAATGGAGGCAGGATAACGGAACCATCTTCATGGAAACAACCGAGTATCAGCCAGGCGAACCCTTCGGCCTTCCCCTGGACAGCTGCCTCTGTCTGATCCATCTGGGGGATACATCCTTCACCAGACCGGTTGTATCAATGAACGGAATACTCCAGTGCGAGATAGACCATCCCTTCAATCCCGCCGGCGAGGTCAGAGCAATCGATCTTAACCCCCGCTGGCTGGTTCCCGCGGATCTAATCTACAGAAGGATACGCTGACCACCATGGAGGAAAAGGGACCGAAGCGGGAGGCCGCCAGGCTGAGAGGCCTGATAGAGCGGTATAACAGGCAATACTACACCGAAAACGGTTCGGAGATTTCCGACACCGAATACGATGCCCTGATGAACAGGCTTGTTCAGATCGAGGCGGAAAACCCCGGCCTCAGGACTCCGTACTCGCCCACCTCCAGGGTAGGTTCCGCTCCCTCCGAGGGCTTTGACCCCGTAACCCATGACCCGCCAATGTTAAGCCTTTCCAATGTGTTCAGCCAGGACGAGTTCATGGCCTTTCACCGCAGGATCTCCGGGGAGCTCCAGCAGGACTTCCAGTACTCGGTGGAGCCGAAGCTGGACGGCGTATCCCTTTCCCTGGTCTACCGGGATTCCCTTCTTGTACAGGCGGGCACCAGGGGCGACGGCACCAGGGGCGAGGACATCACCGCCAACGCCAGGACCATCAGGTCCATTCCCCTGAGGCTTCAAAGCGAAACACCGGTCTCTGTGGAGGTCCGTGGCGAGGTCTTCTTCATGCTGGAGGATTTTCACAGGATGAACCGGGGCAGGGAACAGCCCTTCGCCAACCCCAGGAACGCCGCCAGCGGTTCTCTTCGCCAGCTGGACAGCTCCATTACCTCCCAAAGACCCCTCAGCTTCATGGCCTATGCCTCAGGGAGGGATCCGGACTGCGCCGGTAACCAGTACGACCTTCTCCGATGCTTCTCCCGTTGGGGCTTCATGGTGAGCACAGAGAATCGCATCTGCGATACACCGGAGGATGTCATCAGGGAATACAGGCGGCTGGAGGCGAAAAGGGAAGAGCTCCCCATGGAGATAGACGGCGTGGTTATAAAGGTAAACGGTTTCCGGGAGAGGGAGAAGCTTGGATATCTTTCCAGGGCCCCCAGATGGGCCACCGCCTGGAAGTTCCACGCCAGGGAAACCGCCACCACCCTCCTTGATATTTTCGTCGGGGTGGGCAGGACGGGAAGACTGACCCCCACCGCCAGGCTGGAGCCGGTCACCGTTGGGGGTGTGGTTGTAACCAACGCTACTCTTCACAACCAGGATGAGGTCATTCGGAAGGATGTGAGGCCCGGGGACACGGTGATGGTCCGCAGGGCCGGGGATGTGATCCCCGAGGTGGTTTCCTCCATTCCACCAGAGGACGGCGGCAGGGGAGAGCCCTTCCGTATGCCTGACAACTGCCCGGTTTGCGGTGGTCCCGTGGCCGGGACCGAGGAAGAGGTGAACCTGTACTGCATCAATCCCTCCTGTCCCGCAAGGCTTAAGCGAAGCCTTGAGCACTGGGCCTCAAGAAAGGCCATGGACATAGAGGGTCTCGGAGAGAAGCTCTGCGCCCAGCTGGTGGACGAGGGAATGGTGAGTTCCATAGCGGATCTCTACGGCCTTTCCATGGATACCCTTCTTCCCCTTCCAAGAATGGGGGAGCTGAAGGCAAAGAAACTCCTTGAGGAGCTGAACAACAGCAGAAGCAGACCCCTTAGCCGGTTCCTTACCGGCCTGGGAATTCCCGGCGTGGGAGAGGTGGCCTCCAGGGACATTGCCCGGGAGTACGGAAACCTGAAAGAGCTGCGGAGGACCTCGGAAGAGGACCTCACTGGGATAAAGGGCATAGGCCCCGTTACCGCCTCCTCCATCGTAAGTTTTTTGAGAACCCCGTTACAAGTACTTGTGGAACGACTTCAGGATGCTGGTTTCCATCCTTTGGAAAAGGGAAGGGAACGGGGCACCGCCCTCAGCGGTGAGACCATAGTCTTTACCGGTTCCATATCACTTCCAAGACCCAGGGCGAAGGAGCTTGCGGAGAAGGCCGGTGGCAGGGTTACCGGTTCGGTAACGGGAAATACCACCATCCTCGTGGCCGGGGAGAATGCCGGTTCGAAGCTGAAAAAGGCCAGGGAACTGGGAGTTAAGATACTGTCAGAGGAGGAATTCCTTCAGTTGATCTCCAGCTGAAGAAGACGTATCTGTTCATCGGCCCTTTCATCCAGACCCAGCGCCCGTGCTATCCTTACAGCCTCCATCCTTGACTGGATCATAACGCTCGACCCCGGATCGGAAGCTTCGGCGGCGTCTTCAAAGAGCGTCATGGAAAGCAGATAGTTTCCCATGGTATATGCCTTCGCACCGCGGTTGTAGAGATATATGCCCCGGGGAACCACCGGTACCGGCCATAGAAACCCGGGAAGAAGGAGCACCGCCGCCATGCCGCAGGCAATGGCGGTTTTCAGCCAGGGGCCCTTTTCCCATCGTCTGTAAAGGGTGATTCCCCAGGCGGAAGCGGCCAGTGAAAGGGGAACCGCAGGAAGCCAGAACCGTTCCGAGTGGAGGAAGGCAACCGAGGTAAGGACCGCGGTGGCCATGGGTACGCACAGATACCAGTACTCCCTTTTGAAAAGAAGGATCATCAGCAGTCCAAAGCCGGTGGTGACAACGATAAGTGCCCTGGGAACCACAAGGTGGTTCAGGGAAGAGTCGGACTCGATGTCCCTGTTCAGGTCGTAATAGCTTCCAAAGGGGCGGTGCCCCATCACGGCTCCGGTCTTCACCGCAATGAGCCTCAGTTCCTCACCGGGGTTGGACAGGATCCAGGAGAGGGCCTTCCTCATCCAGAAGCGATCGGCTTCCGCCGGGGTGGTGTGGCCGTATTCCCCGGCGATCCTTGAAGCCACCTGATGTATGTCCTCGGAGGGACTTTCCACCAGGCCGTACTCCGGTATGGGCGGACCGTAGCCGTTGGCCCCGCTGGAGTGGCCCAGTACGAGGTTAAGACCGGTTGCCGGCACGAAGGGCGCAAAAACACCGGATAGTGAATGGTGCCAGATGGACAGGCCGGCCATGGGCAGAAGGAAGCCGACGGTCATGAGCCCGCCGCGGCGAGGTTCTTTTTGCGGATGTAGTAGATGGCCAGGGCAGGGAACAGGGTTATGAAAGTGGGTCTGAAGCCGCACACAAGTCCCGCGGAGAGGCCGTAAGACCGGAAAGGAAGAGACCGGTCCTCTTCACGATGAAGGCGCTGCCCCAGAAGCAGACCAGCAGGGAGAGAAGGGCCACCGGAAGCAGTGTCATTCCGTAGAACGCCCTGGGCGCGTAGAAGTACCAGAGGAGGGCCATTGCCGAGGACAGCCACTTTTCGCCTCCAAGGGACCTTCCCAGATGGAAGACCATAAGACCGGTGAGCAGCGACGCCAGGGCCTGGAGTATGAAAACGGCGGTGTTCCCCGCCCCGGCGGCATGGAAGGGAACCAGAAAGAGGATGTAAAGGGGAGAGGCGTATGAGAAGGCGTCCCCCGGGGAGTTTCCCCCGGCGATTGCCTCTGCGCACTCCAAGAACCTCAGGGGAGCCAGGGAGGGGTAATAGGTGAGGAGTTTCTCACCGGAGGCGTTCAGGAATGATACCAGGTGGGGAACCCCGGCCATAAGCCCCGCCGCCAGGACCCCGGCGTACCACCAGGGTGATGTTGCCTTTCGCACTGTGCTCCCTGTTTCGAAGAAGGCGCCGCGAAGAACGCGGCGCCGGGCAAACTGGTTCTGTCTAGTTCTCCTGTTTGAATTTTTCCATGAAGTCAACCAGAGCTTCCACACATTCAAGGGTTACGGCGTTGTAGATGGACGCCCGGCATCCCCCCACGTCACGATGGCCCTTGAGGCCCATGAGACCAAGTTCCGCCCCCTGGGCGACGAACTTCTTCTCGAGATCCTCCGAGGGAAGCCGGAAGGTGACATTCATGAAGCTTCTGCTGTCGGGGTCGCTTACATGGGGTTTGTAGAAGCCGCCGCTGCCGTCGATGGTGCCGTAGAGGAGGTCGGCCTTCTTTTTGTTCATGTCGGCTATACCCTGGATACCGCCGTTCTCCAGTATCCACTCCAGCACAAGGCTCACCACATACACAGGCAGGCTGGGAGGTGTGTTGAACAGGCTCTCCTTGGCTATGTGGGTCCTGTAGTTGACCATTGTGGGCAGGTCTTCCCTGGCGGTTTCGGCGAAGGCCCTGCGGATAACCACCGCGGTGACGCCGGAGGTTCCTATGGTTTTCTGGGCACCGGCGTAGATAAGGCTGAACTTGCTGAAATCCATGGGATGTGACAGGAAATCGCTTGACATGTCGCAGACGAGGGGGACATCGCCGGTTTCCGGGAATGTCCACATCTCGGTGCCGTAGATGGTGTTGTTGCTGGTGGTGTGAACATAGGCAGCACCCGGGGTCAGGTCGAACTCCTTCGGTATGTAGGAGAAGGACCTGTCTTCGCTTGAGGCGGCGATGTTCACCTTACCGAAGTATTTAGCCTCCTTGATGGCCTTTTTTGACCAGACTCCGGTGTTTACGTAATCGGCGGTCATCCCCTCCTTGAGGAAGTTGAAGGGAATATGGCAGAACTGTGTGCTGGCCCCCCCTCCCAGGAAAAGTACGGCGTACTCCCCGGGATCGAGGCCCATGATCTTGAGGAGGTCGTTCTGGGCCTTCTTGAACATTCCGTCAAAGGGCTTGGAACGGTGGGAAATTTCCATGACCGACATACCCTGGCCGGCGAATTCCAGTACTCCCGTTTCCGCGGTTTTCTTTACCACTTCCCAGGGAAGAGCCGCCGGTCCGGCGAAGAAGTTGTGCACTCTGCGAGCCATTGCTGCCTCCGTTTTCGCTGAAGGATGTGTTTGTGAGGGACCTGCCACCTGGACAGGGTTACATGGGAACCATATCTAAAACACCGGACGATTTGCAATAGCCGCCGGCGTCAGCTCTGGCCAGCCCTTCTGAAGAGCCAGATACCAAGAATGATGAAGACCAGCTGTGGAAGCACCGCGGCGGTGATCGGGGGAATTGCCCCCTTGTGGCCCAGGGTCTGACCGAACCTGGCCAGGGAAAAGAATATGAAGCCAAGGAGGACAGCCAGTCCTATGCTGGCTGCGCCTCCGCTCCTGGGATTGTTCGTTGCAAGGGGGGCGCCCACCAGTACCATGATAAGGGAACTGAAGGGAAAGAAGATGGTGAGCCAGAACTCCACGAGATCCACCGTGGGTTCCCACCGGCTATGCGGACCCTCTCTATGTGGTCGTGCAGCTGGAAGATGTTCATCTCGGCGGCGCTCTTGCTTCTGCTTCCGAAATCCTCCGGTGTATCCTGGATCTCGGTTACCTGAAGTGTATCGTGCTGCATGTAGGACATCTCACCGGAGGGGGAGAACCTCCGCTCCTCGGCGGAGACCGCAGTCCATACCGAATCGATGTAGACCAGCCGCCGGGCGTCTATTCTCCTGACCACCCGCAGACTGTCATCGAACCACTCGACGATGGCCCGGGAGATAGCTTCATGCCTGCCGTCGAAGAGACCGATCTCCACGATGGCGCCGTCGAGGGTACGGTGGGCGAAATCGTTCCGCATCTGGTAGTCGATGGGGTCCCGGCCGTCGATCTCCACCCTTTCACCTGGGACTGCATGTAGTTGGCATCGGCCATTACGAAGTCCCCCACCCCAAGTGTAAAAACGCTTATGAAAAATCCCACGGTGATAAGGGGAAGGAATATCCTGGGAATGGACACACCGGAGGCCCTCATGGCGGTGAGTTCATTGTTCCTTGTCATGGTGCTGACCAGGAAAAGGGAGCAGATAAGCACCGCGATGGGCATTACAAGGACCACGATATAGGGAAGACCGTACCAGTAGTATCTGAGGAAGGTCATTGCGGTGACATTCTTGTCCACCCATCGGCTGAAGTGGTCGAAGGCGTTCACCGTAACGAAGATGACCGTGAAGGACAGTACCGCCATGAATATCATCTTTATGAACCTGATGGACAGGTAGACATCGAGCTTCTTCACAGTTTGTCACCGTGCTTCCTGAACTTCTTCATAAGCTCCCTGAAATCCGGCAGGTTGATCGGGTGCCCCTCCCGAAGACTTCTGCCGGTGAGGAACACGCCAAGGGCTCCCAGAAGGATGTTAGGCGCCCACATGGCGAACCACGCCGGGATCCTGCCCCTGTCCGCCAGCTGTTCTCCGCCTATGAGGAAGAAGTAGTAAACCAGTATGAACACAAGGCTCATGGATATGGCGAGGCCCTTGCTGGAGTTCCTGGCGGACAGGCCCAGGGGAACCCCCAGCAGAACGAACACCAGACAGGCGAAGGGAATGGAGTACTTCTTGTGTATCTCAACGTTGTACTTGGCAATGTTGTTGGTGAGGCTGCTTATCTGATCTCCAAGCAGTATCATGTCCGCCGAGGTGGAGGCGAGCCAGGACATGGTGTTCCTCACCCGCCTTGTGCTGTCCCCCTGATCCACCGGGTTCTCACCGGAGCGAACCCCCTGAAGAAGCTCCACTGAACTTGAGTTCAGACTGTCGGTGAGCATGGTCCTGCGGCGGGCGAGGCTGTCCACGAAAAGCCCCATCTGGGCCGCGGACATTTCCCTGTCTCCCCGGCTCTGTCTGTTACTCCTGACCAGGTCCTCCGACCTTGCTATGTCCAGTATGTATGTGGTGAAGGTGGCGTACCGGTAGCCGCTGCCGCTGTCCTTCTCATGCATCTGACCGGACTCCAGGATCAGCCTCAGGTGGTTTGCCCCTATTGGCTCCATGGTGCCCTCCATGGCGGTAATGGTCCTGTTCGGGGCTCCCGGTCCGCTGGAATGTATGATTACACCGGAAAGCCTGCCGGTGAGGTCGTCCTTCTCCTGGACCAGTATGCGGTAGTTCTCCACATCCTCCACGAACATTCCCGGCTCTATCCTGGCGGTGGGACGCATTGTCCCCACATCCAGCAGGAGGTTACGTGCAATATGGTTGGCCTCGGGAAGAACACTGTTGTTGAAGACAACAAGGACTCCACCGGTGAGCAGGGCAAAGAGGGTCAGGGGGAACATTATGTTGAAAATACTGGCCCCGCCGGCCTTCATTGCGGTTACCTCCAGGTCTCCGGACATCCTTCCCACGGCGATAAGGATCCCGGCGAGTACCCCCATGGGAACAACCACCGCTATCATGGAGGGAAGCAGCAGCAGGAATATCTCCCAACTATGCGCATGGGCACACCCTTGCTGACGATCATGTCCAGCATGTCCAGCAGTTTGTCCAGGAGCATAACGAAGGTAAAAAGCCCAAGGGAGAGCAGGAAAGGCGGGAAGAACTCCTTCAGTACGTAAACTTGCAGTTTTTTCATTCAGTTCCCATGATAGATGCTTGCTTCGGCCTGTTCGCGGGTGAATTATAGCGAGGTTGCCCCGCTCTGTCATGTAATGTGGAACTTACCCCATCAGTATGGATATTACATACCGAGGTTTAATGAAGTCATTTATTCTTACCCTTCTTCTGCTCATGTCATGGCCCTCATGGGGTCAGACCGGAGGGGTGCGCCCTTTTCGCTGCTGGAGGAGAACCCCGGCTACTGGTATCAGGATTCCCTTCCCTGGCTCACCTCCCTTCCCGCCACACAGGTTCAGGTCTGGCCAAGCTCCCAGGGCACCTCTCTGAGCTACAGGCTCCTTCTTCGCGGGTATCCCATCTCTCCCACCAGAACCTGGGCCCTTGAGGGTGTGCGAACGAGGCTTCTTGGCTGGGGCACCTGGAAAAGCTGGACCGAAGCCAACGCAAGAACGGGAATAAGGCGCTCCAGGGAAAGGGGCGAGCTCGTTCCAACCATCTACCTTCCCCTGAACATGCCCGGTCTTATCGGAGACGCCATAGGAACCGGGGGGCAGCTGGACATAAGCGGCCACCAGACCATCTCCGTTTCCGGAGTGAGCCACATCTATCCCAACAGGGTGAATGTGGAGGGGGCCAGCTCTTCACTCTTTCCAGACCTGAAGATGGAGCAGCAGCTCAGGGTTCGCCTGGACGGCACCATCGGCGAAAAGATAAACGTGTCGGTGGACCACGACAGCGAAAGGCAGATCGGGGCCGACTACAGCGTAAGCCTGGGCTACCAGGGGGACGACGACGAGATAATCAAGTCCATAGAGCTGGGTGACGTGAACCTGGCCATCACCGGACCGGAGTTCATAAGCTACTCCATACCCCACGAGGGCCTCTTCGGCGCCAAGCTGCTGGGGCAGGCGGGCCCCCTGGACATCACTGTGATAGCAAGCAAGGAGGGAAGCTCCACCGAAAGCTCCGACTTCGTCGGGCAGTCCTCCCTGGTCACCGATTCCATACTCGACATCCGGCCTGCGAACAACTACTTCTTCAGGGCATTTCCCGATACAGTGGCCTCCCCGGGGATCAATCCCACCACCATCAGGGTCTTCATAGACGACGGCGACGTCAGCAACAACCTGGAGACAGGGGCGGTGGAGGGTTCCTGGTTCGTGCCCACCGGTTCCGGGGGTATGCTCACAAGGTCTGACCGCTGGTGGGACGAACTCACCCCGGGGATCGACGGCGACTTCGTTCTGGTGGATTCAGGCAGGACCATAAGGTTCCTGAGCCCGGTTAACAGCAACTACGAAGTAGGGGTCACCTTCGTAACGGTGAACGGGGACACCATCGGTTCGGCCCCCTCCGGCGGGCCCTATGAGCTGAAGGCCATAAAACAGTCCAACCCACTTCCGGAATCCCCTGAGACCTATCCCACGTGGGCCTACCAGATGCGAAACTATTACTTCTTGGGCGCCAACAATATAGTGAGGGAAAGCTTTACCTGCGACATCTTTCTGCAGCGCCCCGGTGAAGACCCCGTGTCCACACAGGACGGCGTGCCCTTCACACAGCTTCTGGGGCTGGACAGCAACGGCGACGGCCTGATGTACGACGAGGAAGTAACCATGGACTGGGAGAACGGCTTCATCATTTTTCCCGACAGCAGGCCCTTCATGAGCGACGCCCTGGAGTACACCAACAATGCCGTGTACACGAAGAAGAACCCCGCTGTGAACGAATCCCTCTACTACATGAGGGTAAGCTACCGCGCCGCGTCCACCACCTATTCCCTGGGAAAGATGGGAATAGTGGAGGGAAGTGAAAGGGTAACCCTTACCGTGGCAGGCCAGTCCCAGACCCTCACCAGGGATGTGGACTATTCCATCATATACGAAGTGGGGATCCTGACACTCATGGGGGAGGCCGCGGACCTGGCCCAGGACCCGGCGAACACCCTCAGGGTTACCTTCGAGTATGTGCCATTCTTCAGCTCCGTTTCGAAAACCCTTCTGGGCACCCGTCTGGTCTATAACCTGGGCACCCGTTCCTGGCTGGGTGGAACCATGATGTATGAAAGCGCCAGCTCTCCCGATGACCGCCCCAGGATAGAGCAGGGCTCCTTCGGCACAACGGTGTTCGATGTGGACCTTCACCTTGAGTCCAGGCCCGAGTTCCTCACCGACGCCGTGAACGGTATTCCCCTGATAAACACCGAAGCCGAGAGCCGCGTGGTGCTGTCCGGCGAGGTGGCCATGAGTCTCCCCACCGGTGAGGACAAAGCCTGGGTGGATGACATGGAGGGTCGGAATCCACCTTTCCCCTGGGCCAGTCCAGGTCCGCATGGTCATTTCCCTCCATGCCCCGGAGGGGTTCGGACCTTCTCTTCCCAGTGGGTGAGTTCAGGTGGTACAATGTAACGGACAGGTGGACCCTGGCGGATATAGTCCCCGGTGAGACCGGCGACGACGCCAACAGAAAGCTCAGCAGCATACTCCAGTTCGTTTTCACCCCGGCCCCGGGTAATCCCACCGCCTCCTGGGGCGGTTTTCAGAGGTGCATAGAGAGGTACGGGACCGATTTCTCCAAAAGACCCACCTGACACTTTATGTGAGGCCAACCGGCAGTGCCTTCGAGGGCAACCTCTACATCGACCTTGGCGACCGTATCAGTGAGGATTCCTACTGGCTGGAAAGGGTGGGCGACCAGTTGGTCAGGCGGGCCAACGGAGAACTCGACACCGAAGATGTCAATTCCGACGGCATACTTGCCACAACCGAGGACACCGGGTACGACAACCTGCATTCCTTCGAGGAGCCCGGCTACAGCTCGGGAAGCAACCCCGACCCCAATGAGGACGACTACAGCTTCAATTCCTCCGACCCCCTCAGCACCCGATACGACGCCATCAACAACCTCGAGGGAAACGGCAGGCTGGACACCGAGGACCTTAACAGGAACGGAGTGCTGGACCAGAACAACACCTTCTTCAGGATAGAGGTACCCCTGAACGACCCCGACTACATCGTTTCCGAAAGCCCCACCGGCTGGCTTCTCATACAGATACCCCTTAACGACTCAACACTGGTCACCGTTCCGGAGGTGTCCACCGGCCAGCCCACCTGGGAGAAGATCACCTATGCGAGGGTCTGGGTGGACGGATTCACACAGGAGGACACCCTTGAGTTCTATGACATGGGCCTCATCGGCAACCGCTGGGAGCCCAACAGGATATCGGTCTTCGAGGACATCTCAGTACCTGTCCAGCCCGGGGAGAGTTTCACCGTTTCCGTGGTGAACAACAGGCAGAATCCCGATTACATGAACGACCCCCTCCAGGGATCGATCCCGGCACAGACGAGAACGGCGATCTGAAGCTTGAGCAGAGCATAAGCCTGAATGCGGAACAGATACTCACCGGTCATCAGGGGCTTGCCAGGCAGACCTTCTACAGCAACGAGAACTACACCGCTTACCGCTCCATAAGCTTTCCCTACAGGGGAACCGAAGCCGGCGGAGAGGTATTCCTGCAGATAGGAAGGGACAGCCTCAACTACTATGAGATAACCGGCCAGGTGGAGAACTCCTGGCAGACCATCGAGGTGGACCTTCAGGATATAGTGGACCTCAAGGTGCTCAAGGATCAGACAGAGGAGGACGAGCTCCGTTCCGGGACCTGGCGGTGGTGGGTAACCCATCCCTGTCGGAGATACTCATGCTGGCCCTGGGTGTGAGGAACACCGAAGGTCCGCCCCTCACCAACGATGTGTGGGTGGGGGATATAGTACTCGAGGGGCACTACCTCGACCCGGGAAGGGCCCACAGGGTTTCAGCAAGCCTGGACATGGCGGATTTTTCCTGGTGTCCGGGGACTACAGAATGGTTGACGACGACTTCCACGGCCTGGGAACAACCTCGGGAACCGGCAAGACCGTTACCCGGTATTCCGCCTCCTCCACACTGAACCTGGACAGGTTTACCCCCCCTGTCTGGAACTGGTCCCTACCGGCCACCTTCGCCTGGTCCAGGAACTTCTCCGAGCCCAGATACGCCGTTAACAGCGACATAAGGCTCGAAGGGGATGAAACCTGGGATTACCGCACCGAGTCCAACAGATGGGACACATCCATCCAGTGGAGGAGGAACGGAAGGTCCGACCGGTTCGCAGGAAGGTACTTCCTTGATCCTGTCACGGTAAGGCACACCATGGGAAGGGGATGGGGAAGGTCCGTCTCAACCAGGGATTCCCTGGAGACCGAGCGTTTCACCTTTAAGTATGACCTTTCCCTGGGCCGAATGAGCCTTATCCGCCTTCCCATACTGGAGGACATCAGGCTCCGGCCCACCAGGTTCGGCTTCGGTGTGGACTGGCAGCGGGGCAGGAACACCATGTACGACATCGCCGAAGGGGACACAGTACTCACCAGGGATGACAGACAGCGCAACCTCACCACCGACGGCAACATCTCCTTCAACACCTGGAAGGGGTTCACCGCAACCTACACACTCGCCGTGGGGCGTGACATGTTCTACCCCTGGAACGAGCCCCAGACAGGGATCAATGTGGGAAGGGAGGTCTCCAGGAACCAGAACGCAGGCATCAGCCAGGAGATCAATTTCTGGAACTACCTGAAGCCCCGGTTCAGCTGGGACGCCAGGTATTCAGCCATAAGGCTCAGCCCCCATTCCGCCTCGGGAGCCGACACACTGAGCAGACCGGATGTGGGAGCGGATCTCACCGCCAGGCTGAACCTCCGGGTGGGGCTGGCCCACGCCATCAGGTCCATAGCAAGACTTCGAGACCAGAGGCTGGACGAAGGGGCCATCCCCGGCAGTCCCCGCTGGATACTTGCTAAGATGGAGAGGTGGGCGGACAGGATAACCGACCCCAGCATAATCATCTCCAGGAGCCGCGGTTCAAGCTACAGGGATGTTCCCTATCTGCCCTCCCTGGAGTACCAGCTCGGTCTGGAACCCCGGATGGACGACCTGGATCCCTACAACCGGACACTGGGAAGATCCCTCCAGCTCTCAGGTGGCTACAGGCCAATGAACACCATGTCAGTAAGGGCGGAATACAGCGACACAGAGAACAGGAGCCTTTACTCAGGCTTCTGGAACCAGACCAACAACACCACCTGGCCGGCTGTCACCGTTTCCTGGAGCGGCCTTGAAAGGTACAGACCCCTGGCCTTCCTCAGGAACGGCTCCGTAAGCAGCGGATACAGGATAGAGACCTCCACATCCTCAAGGGTTGAGGCGGACAGCGTAACCCCGGTGAGTGAAACGGTAACCTCCAGGTGGAGCCCCCTCATAAGCTTCACCGGTTCCCTGAAGAACAAGCTTCAGATCACCATTCCGACAACATGTCCACAACTGAGACACAGAACTTCACCGGTTCCATGGCCATGGTGAACTCCAGGACCAACTCGGCCCAGTTCAAGCTCTCCTATGCCTTCAGCGCCCCGGGGCATTTCTATACCCATACCCCTCCTCGACCGCCTGCGGCTGGCTTTCCAGAGCGACCTCACCACCTCACTCTCCATAACACGCTCCAGCTCAAGCAGCGAGATCACCGGCGGTCAGTCAGGGGAGACCCAGACCCAGTCCGACAAGACCGAATGGCGCATCGAGCCTTCGGCCTCATACGACTTCGGTACCGTTACCGCTTCAATGACAGCCATATACGGCTGGAAAACCGACAAGGTCAACAATCAGTATGATCAGAAGGATGTGGGTCTGAACCTTTCGGTGACCATAAACTTCTGACCCGCTATTGACAGAGGGACGATAATGGTAAAAGTTATATGTTCCCGTGTCCTGATCACTCGTGAAATTACGCAGGGAGATATTTGAATGAAACTCGGCCAGATGCTGCTAAAAGCCGGTATAATTGATCAGCAACAGCTGGATAGCGCACTCGATCATCAGAAGGAAGAGGGTGGGAGGCTCGGGTACAATCTGGTAAAGATGAGCCTCATCAGCGAAGAAGAGCTGAACAATTATCTCGCCAGACAGAACCGCATTGAAGCGGTGAACATCGACAGTATAAAAATTCCCCAGTCAGTGCTTGACCTGGTCTCAGCAAAGCTCGCCCTCCGGTACGAGGTGGTCCCTGTGGAGAAAGAGGGCCGCAAACTGGTGGTTGCCATGGCCGACCCCCAGAACCTTTTCACCATCGACGACCTGAGGTTCTCCCTGGGAATGGAGATAGAGCCCCATATATGCGCCTCCTCCATGATCCAGCGGGCCCTTATGAAGTTCTACGGCGCCACCGACGCCATGGTCCCGGTGGAGGACATCGAGAAAGAGGAGAAGAAGGAAACAGAGGAACTCCCCATCGGGCAGGAAGAGCTTCTCGTTGGGGACGAAGCTTTCTTCTCCCTTATAGAGGAAGACGAAGAAGAAGAGGAACTGGATGAAGACCTCTCCCACGACCTCTCCGATTCTCCGGTGGTCAAGCTGGTTAACAGCGTCATCGCCGACGCGGTGAAAAGGGGCGCAAGCGATATCCACTTCGAGCCCTTTGAAAAGTTCATAAGGATAAGGTACCGCATCGACGGCGTGCTCCACGAGATAATGAGGCCCAGCAGGAAGTACCGCGCGGCTATGGTCAGCCGTCTCAAAATATTGGGAAGCATGAATATAGCCGAGCATAACCTGCCCCAGGACGGCAGAACCAAGGTTCGGGTCCGTGACCGCTTCGTGGACATGAGGCTCTCTACCCTTCCCACGCTTTTCGGCGAGAAGGTGGAGGTCAGGCTCCTCGACCGCTCCAAGGTTCAGCTTGATCTGGATCTCCTGGGCTTTGAAGAGGAAACCCTGTACACATTCCGAAGGGCCATCAAGCGGCCCTTCGGCATCGTTCTCGTCACCGGACCCAGCGGCAGCGGAAAGACCACCACCCTCTATTCGGCACTCACGGAGCTGAACGATGTGGGGGTGAACATAATGACCGCCGAGAACCCGGTGGAGTTCAATCTCAAGGGGATCAATCAGGTACAGATGAACGACGACGTGGGGCTTACCTTCGCAAAGGCCCTCAGGGCTTACCTGAGGCAGGATCCCGACATCATCATGGTGGGCGAGATCCGTGACCAGGAAACCAGTGAAATCGCAATCCGTGCCGCCCTTACCGGCCACCTTGTCCTTTCCACCGCCCACACCAACGACGCCCCAAGCACCATCAACAGGCTGGTGGACATGGGCACCGAGCCCTACATGCTAAGCACATCCCTGGTGTGCATCTGCAGCCAGAGGCTCATAAGGAAGGTATGCAGCAACTGCAAGACCCCGGTATCCATACCCCGGGAGGCCGTGGTTGAAGCCGGCATAGACCCCGACCGCTTCCAGGGAATTACCTTCTACGAGGGCACCGGATGCGCCAGGTGCAATCAAACCGGTTACAGCGGCCGGATCGGCATATATGAGGTGATGTCCATCGACGACGAGATGCGTGGCCTGATAGAGGGCGACGCCAACAGCATCGAGCTTGAGAAGGCCGCCCTCAGGAAGGGAATGATAAGCCTCCGAGAGGCGGCACTGAGGAAGCTGGAAAAGGGAATGACCACATTCGAGGAAGTGGTTAGGGAAACGGTATCGAATGTTTAACCGGCTGGCAATGATGCTCATTCAGTCCGGTCTCGTTGAGCAGGAAGACGTAAACAGGATAGCCAGGGAGTGGGGCCCCGGCGAAACCGCACTGGCTGAAGCCTGGTGTTGAACGGCCAGGTAACCGAAGAGCTGATCACGGAATTCCTTGCGGAGATCTACAGCATCGACCCCATATACCTGAACGAAACCCCCCTTGGTAACGAAAAGGCAAAACTGCTTCAGGAAAACTTCGCCCGGGAGAACCTGGTGGTACCGGTCAAGTCCGAGGACAACACCCTTTTCGCCGCAATGGCGGACCCGGCGAACCTCTTCGTCATCGACGAGATCAAATTCGCCACGGGGATGGAGGTGGTTGTCTACGCCTCGGCGCCCTCGGCGGTCCGCAGGGCCCTCGACGACATCTACGGTCAGATAGCCGCCCTTGTGAACGTAGACGAAACCCTGAACGAATACGACGACGAGGAAGACGACATCGAAGAGGTGGACAGCCTCGAGGGTGAAGTTGCAGACGAAGAGGAATACGACCTCGAGGACGAGCTTACCGGGGAGTCCGATGAACCTGTTATCAAGTTCATCGACGGGATGATAACCAGGGCGGTCCGCACAGAGGTTTCCGACATACACATAGAACCCTTCGAGAAGTACCTCAGAATAAGGTTCAGGCAGGACGGCACCTGCTACGAGGCCTTCAAGATCAACCCCGACCGCCAGAAGCAGATACTATCCAGGCTCAAGATCATGGCCGGCATGAATATAGCTGAAAAAAGAAAGACCCAGGACGGCAGAATTAAGGCAAAGGTAGACAACCGCATTATCGACTTCAGGGTGAACGCCGTACCGGCCATCGACGGCGAAAAGATAGTTCTGAGAATCCTCGACCGGGGCAACCTCCAGTTCGACCTGAGGGAGCTGGGTTTTCCCGAGGACGCACTGAAAGCCTTCATGGCAGGGGTCAATTCCCCCTTTGGAATAGTCCTGGTCACAGGCCCCACCGGAAGCGGCAAGACCACCACCCTCTACTCCGCCCTGAGCTCCCTGAACACCCCGGCGGTGAACATACACACAGCTGAGGATCCGGTTGAGTACAACATCGACGGCCTGGTACAGACCCAGATAGACTTCTCCATGGGTTACGACTTCGCCAGCGCCCTCAGGGCAATACTCAGGCAGGACCCCAACATTATCATGGTGGGGGAGATCCGAGACCTGGAAACGGCATCCATCGCTATAAAAGCCGCCCTTACAGGGCAGCTGGTGTTCTCCACCATACACACCAACGACGCCCCGGGAACCATAAACAGGCTTGTGGACATCGGCATAAAACCATTCCTGGTTGCCAGCGCCGTGAGAACCATCATGGCTCAACGACTGGTCAAGACCATTTGCAAGAAGTGCAAAAAGCCTTATAAATGGTCAGACCAGGAGCTTTCAGAGGCGGGGGTGGATCCCGCTGAAATGGCCGGCATCCAGACCTACATGGGTTCAGGGTGTCCGAAGTGCGGAGGCTCGGGCTACAAGGGCCGCATGGGGCTTTACGAGGTACTCACCCTGGACAGGGTGATGAAACAGGCGGTTATCGACCGCGCTCCGGCTACGAAGCTTCGCATACTTGCGGTGAAGAACGGAATGCGAACACTGAGGATGGACGCCGTGGAGAAATTCAAGCAGGGCATAACCACCCTCGAGGAAGTTACAAGGGTGACCGCCGAAGACGAGGAAGATGTCAAGGTGGCCGCCATGAACTACAAACTTGAAAAACAGATAAACTCCATATCATCCTGACCTACCGTGGGGTGCAAGGGGAAGGACGGACAGAGTGAATGTAAAGACCCTCCTGAAGGAAATGATGGAAAGAAGGGCCACCGACCTCCATCTTACCGTCGGCGCTCCTCCCACCATCAGAATAGACGGCGAACTTACCCGGATGGAATACGACCCACTCACACCGAACGAAACCCAGACACTTGTCTACAGTCTCCTGAAGGACGACCAGAAGAAACGGTTCGAGCTGGAGAAGGAGCTCGACTTCGCCTTCGGCATCAAGGGGCTCTCCCGTTTCAGGGCAAATGTCTTCATGCAGAGGGGCTGTGTTGCAACCGCCATCCGTGTGATCCCCTACGAGATAATGGGTTTCGACGAGCTGGGCCTTCCCGATGTGGTCTCCCAGCTTGCTGAGAAAAGGCAGGGGCTGATACTGGTAACCGGGCCCACCGGCTGCGGCAAGTCCACCACACTCGCCTCGATAATCCGCAGGATCAACTCGAAAAGGCGCTGCCACATCATCACAATAGAAGACCCCATCGAGTATGTGCACCACCACGACAAGGGCATAGTGAACCAGAGGGAGATAGGCAGCGATACCAACGGCTTCACCTCCGCCCTTCGCTACATACTGAGGCAGGACCCGGATGTGGCCCTGATAGGCGAGATGCGTGACATGGAAACAATGGCCTTCGCCATGAACGTTGCTGAAACCGGCCACCTGGGCCTGGCCACACTCCATACCAACTCAACCTATGAGTCCATCAACCGTATCATCGACACATTCCCCTCGGCCAGCCAGACACAGGTCCGAAGCCAGCTCTCCTTCGTTCTCCTGGGTGTTATCACACAGCAGCTCATCCCCAGGCAGCGGGGCACCGGCAGGGCCCTGGCCTCCGAGGTGCTTCTATGCACCCCGGCGGTGAAGGCATGCATAAGGGACGACAAGCTTCACCAGATCTACGGCATGATGCAGGCGGGGCACAAGCACGGAATGCAGACTATGAATCAGTCTCTTTATAAGCTATACTACAACCGGGAGATCACCAAGGATTCCGCCCTGGAGCGGTCGGTGAATCCCATTGAACTCGAGCAGATGATACTTACGGGAAGAGATACACTATAAAAGGGGGGTTCCATGGCTGAATTTCAATGGACGGGAACTAACCGACAGGGACGGACCCTCAATGGAACCATGGAGGGTAAATCCCGTGCCGAGGTAAAGGCGCTCCTTGAAAGCAAGGGTGTCACCGTTACCAACATCAAGGGCGGCTTCGACATGTCCACCTTCGGAGTCATCGGCTCCGGTGTGAAGCAGAAGGAGCTTGCCACCTTCACCAGGCAGTTCAGCGTTATGATCAACGCCGGCCTTCCCCTGGTGAGCTGCCTCCAGATCCTCAGCAGGCAGCAGGAGAACAAGATATTCAAGAACATCATAACCGATGTGACAAGCGACGTGGAAAAGGGCGGCACCCTGGCGGACTCCCTTGGCCGCCACAAGAAGGTGTTCAGCGAACTCTACGTCAACATGGTGGCCGCCGGAGAGCAGGGCGGTATCCTGGACACCATCCTCAGCCGACTGGCTGACTATCTTGAAGACTCCGCGGCCTTGCAGTCCAAGATAAAGAGCGCAATGATGTACCCGGTGGTTGTTCTGGTGGTGGTCCTGGTGGCAACCCTTGCCATGCTTCTCTTCGTAATTCCCATCTTCCAGCAGATGTTCGAGGACATGGGCGGAGAGCTTCCGGCAATGACACAGTTCGTGGTTGACATGTCCCAGTTCGTACAGGACAATGTCCTGTTCATACTGGTTGGCATCGCAGCCATAATCTTCGGCTACAACACCTATTACAAGACCAAAAGCGGCCAGAAGGTCATCGACACCATCAAGCTGTCCCTGCCTGTCTTCGGCATGATAAACAGGAAAATGTCCATCGCCAGGTTCACAAGGACCCTGGGTACACTCACCGCAAGCGGCGTGGCAATACTCGACGGCCTGAACATCACCGCCAAAACCGCCGGCAACAGGGTGATAAGCGACGCCATAATGGACGCCAGGGTGAGCATCTCCGGCGGCGAGAACATTGCCGGCCCCCTGGAAGAGTCCGGTGTTTTCCCCACCATGGTCACACAGATGATAGCGGTGGGCGAGGAAACCGGCGGCCTGGACGAGATGCTTGTGAAGGTGGCGGACTTCTACGATGAAGAGGTGAATGTTCTGGTCGAGGGCATGGCCTCCACCATCGAGCCACTCATGATAGTCTTCCTGGGCGGCTTCGTGGGCTTCCTGGTCATCGCCATGTACCTGCCCATCTTCGACATGATCCAGCAGGTCGGAGGCTAGGCCGCGAACCGGCACATGGAAATAAGCGGAAGGCGCCGCACCTGGCTTCAGGTGGGGCGCCTGTCCGTTCTGGGGATACTCACGGTCATCGGCATGCTCACAATGGGCGAGCAGAACCTTACCGCTATTTACGCCGCCATCGCCATTTGCTCAGTTCTCTCCGCAGTGGTATCCAATTTCTTCATGAACAGGTATCCAGAGAGCGGTAAACCATATTGGTACCTCATGGTCCTGGACGCTCTGCTTCTTGGGATGTTCATCTATGTAAGCGGCGGTATAGACGGCCCCTTCACTGCCTTCCTGCTTGTGCACTCCCTGGCCTACGGGTTCTATCTGGGCCCCGTCGGGGGCCTTGCCGCCGCAGGTGCGAACATACTTTTTTCAATACTTTTTTCCGTACTAGCGGTGAACACACCCCAGGCGGATACCACCCTCAGCCCCCTCCTTGCAACCCTCATCCAAAGCGGCCAGCTGAAAACATCCGCCTCCTACATCGCCATGCGTATAGGGGTAAACGGCCTTCTGCTGGTTTCAGCCGGGCTTGCATCGGGTATCCTTGCCCGCTCACTGTACACAGAGAGCGGGCAGTTACAGAGGGCACTGGACAACATGGCGGAACTCAGGGCCAGAAGCCGGCAGATACTGGACAGCCTCCACGACGGCGTTGTGGTGGTGGGACCAGGTGGCGGCACCCTCAGCGTAAACCCCGCGGCAAAGGAGCTTCTTGGAACGGACAGACCCATGGAGGAATCGCCCCTGGGGAACATGATGCGGGACTTCCAGAGGAACCGGGACTTTCCCCCGGACATGGACCTTGTGCTGGGGGAGAGAATCATACAGTGCAAGTTCAGCCAGTACGGCGACAGCGGGGGAGCCATGGCCATCCTCACCGACACCACCGACCTCAGGAACTACCAGGCGGCACTGGAGGAGCGGGACAAGCTTTCCCTCATAGGCAGGCTCTCAGCAACCATGGCCCATGAGATACGCAACCCCCTTGCTTCCATGAGCGGAGCCGCCCAGATGCTTGCAACGGGCACCCTTTCACAGGAGAAGGCGGAAAGGATGGCCACACTGGTTGACAAGCAGTCAAGGCGGGTTTCGGAACTGATAGAGGGTTACCTTTCACTCTCCAGGAGCGGCAAGGATTTTCCCACAGCAAGGATCGATGTCAACTCCCTGGTTATGGATTCCATAGAATCAGCCATGCACGGCTTCGCAGGGGGCGTTTCAACCGAATTCAACCCTTCATCGGAAAACCCCCTGATATCAGGAAGCAGAATAAGGCTGGGGCAGGTTCTCTGGAACATTTTCCGCAACTCAGTGGAGGCCCTGTCCAGCACACCGGACCCACAGATATTCGTTGAAACACGGGTAAACCGGGAAGACCGGTCGTATCCATCGTGGTGAGGGACAACGGCCCGGGGATACCGGAGAACTTCAGAAAAAGGATATGGGAGCCCTTTCAGACCACCAGGGAGAACGGAACAGGTCTGGGGCTTTACATCGTGAAAAGAATCGTGCAGGAACACAGCGGAACCGTTGAAGCAAAGAACGGCCCGGAGGGGGAGCGGTCTTCACCGTAACCTTCCCCGGCGCGGGGGCTGAACCTATGGATAAAGCAATCTCTCACTGGTGCTTGTGGACGACGAAGAGTCCATGATAGAATGGCTGAGCCTTCTGCTGGAGCAGAACGGCTACAATGTAAAGGCATTCTCACACCCGGAGTCCGCACTGAAGTGGGCCGGGGAGAACACCGTGCATCTCCTGATTTCCGACATAAAGATGCCCGCTATGAGCGGCCTTGAACTCTTTGGAAAAATGCGGGAGCTGAACCCTGACACCGCCGGTATACTCATGACCGCTTTTTCCAGTGTGGACACCGCGGTTAAGGCGGTGAGGAAGGGCGCCTCCGACTACCTGATAAAGCCTTTCAAGACCGACCAGATGCTGGCGGCCATAGAGAAGTCGGTCCGGGCCATGGACCTTACCCGGGAGAACAGGGCACTCAAGAGCAGGCTGAAGAAAGAGTACGATTTCCAGGGCATCGTTGGGGGCTCGAAACCCATTCTGGACCTGCTTGAAATGGTGAGGAAGGTGGCCGACCAGCCCAGCACCGTGCTCATATCAGGTGAAAGCGGCACAGGCAAGGAACTCATAGCCAAGGCCATACACAACAACAGCCTCCGAAAGGAAGAGCCCTTCGTGGGGATCAACTGCGGCAGCCTGTCCCCGAACCTTCTGGAGAGCGAACTCTTCGGCCACAAGAAGGGCTCCTTCACCGGGGCCTACAGGGACAAACAGGGCCTCATGGTGGCCGCAGGCAGGGGAACCCTCTTTCTGGACGAAATAGGGGAGCTGAATAAGGACCTCCAGGTAAAACTGCTCAGGGCCATTCAGGAACGGCAGGTCCGCCCGGTGGGCGACACGGGAACCCTCCCCTTCAGGGGAAGGCTCATCTGCGCCACCAACCGGAACATGGAGGAAATGGTGGAGGAGGGCACATTCAGGAAAGACCTCTACTACAGGCTCAATGTCCTTCCCCTGAAAATGCCCCCCCTCAGGGACCGCCCGGAAGACATTCCCTGTCTGGCGGAACACTTCCTGAAAACCGGCAACTATCCAAACCGCAATCTCTCCCCGGAGGCGATGGAAGTCCTCAAGAGCTACCACTGGCCGGGAAATGTAAGGGAGCTTCAGAACATCATAGAGCGTATCTGCGTAATGAGCACCACCAGGTCATACAGAAAGATGAACTGCCCCAGTTCATCAGAGACCCGGGAGTTAACGAAGCCGCAACAGCAAAGAAAACAGCCGGAACCAACCGCCAGCAGGATGAAACCCTTCCAACCCTGGCTGAGATAGAAAAGGCCTGGACCTACTATGTGCTGGAGAAGAGAACGAGCGGGGAGAAGCGGGCGGCGGCCAGGCTTCTGGGAATAAACGAAACCACACTCCACCGCAGGCTGGAGAAGTACCGCGGCGAAGACGAATGAATGTCTTGCAGAATGCAAGACGCAAATGCTTGCTCCAAAGGCCGCTTTTCGTAATACGGCAGAAGCGCGCATTAAAAGGGATGCTGGTATCTGGCACCCTTTATGCTTCCATTAGAACCGTGATTACTCAACCCCTCTCTTGAAAGGAGAGACTGATGAACAAGAAAGGCTTCACACTCATCGAGCTGATGATCGTTGTGGTCATCATCGGCATTCTTGCCGCCATCGCGATCCCCAAGTTCAGCGATGTTTCCGAGAGCGCAAAGAGGAACGCCTGCCGTGCCAATATACGTACCATTTCCAGCCAGGACGCCATCTACCACGCTCAGAATGGTTCTTATGCGGCAACAGTAACCGCTCTTGAAATGGAAGCCGTAAGGTGCGCCAATGCAACAGGCACTGTGTATACAGTGGCCGGCACAACGGAGACATTCTCGGTTACCTGTCCTGCAGGTGATTCTCACGGTAATATCGTCAATGGTGTTGCCAGCTGGACAACATCCGACTAGTAGACCCGTTCAGTTAATGGGGCAGCTTGTTGCTGCCCCATTTTTTATCTAGGCGAGTTGTACCTGCAGATAAGATAGCCATTGGAAATAATGGCGATCGGCTCCAGAATCTCATCGCGGCCTACATGGTTCAGAATGGCGATTCTGTTCTCCATGTCGGCTTCCATGGGTCTGACCCTGTAGAATGTAACATAGTCCACTCCCAGTCCGTCAAGAATGCTGCATTCTTCCTCAACCGTGTTTTCAAGATATAGCTCCTGGGTGGCAGGATGGCGCCACCCAACATATACCGGATGATCCAGGAAATACCTCTTTTCCTGATGGAGGGACAGCACCACCACATCACTTGTCAGATTGCTGTTCATCCACATGTGAGTGATTCCTTCGCCCTCGGAAGTAAGAAACCGATACCCGAAGCGGGTATTCCATCTGCCTGAAAGGACCGAACTCGAAATAGAGTATCTGTAGGTAGCTGGATATGAGTAGATGGGAGCGAAAATGAAACCTGGAATAATGAAGGCCGCCGCAAGAATTGTCGGCAGAAGGTAATCCGATGTCCTTCGATGTTCCTGGATGAACTTTACACTGAGTATACCGATGAATGGAAAGATCAGCAGGGAGTACTTGCTTCCCCACCATGGCGGCCAGAAAACCCAGATGGCCGCGAAACAATAGGCAAGAACAGGGAGCCATGAAAGAAAACCGTGATGTTTTCTTAAAGAAGCGGCTATTCCCGCGATGAACAAAAGGAAAATACCTTCTAAACTTGTAAAATAAATAGCTATATGCTTATAAATAGAAAAGTCAAAATCAGAATACAATTCAGAACTGCGATCGTTGATCTCTATAAGCTCCGCTGGTTTCGGAAGCAGTTCCCATTCATCATTCACCAGTGCGGAAACCTGATAGAATGGATATGTTGGACTTCCTGTGACAGACATGGTCCTCACCGCGAAAATCGCAGGCAGGAGCACTATGCTAAGAACTGCAGTGACCTTAACGGAAAAAGGCTCCCTGATGATCCTGGCAAGAGCGTACGGAAGGAAAGCTATCAGAACAAGTATAGCAGTTTGCTTTGTAGCTAGAGCAAGACCCATAAGAAGCCAGCTGGAGTAGGGCTTCAAGTTTCTGTTCCTATACTCCTCATAAGATGAAGCAAGGGCCAGGGTGCAGAACATAATGGCCATCGTATCGGTCTTAGCAAAAGAGCACCAGAAATAAAGTGATGTGCAGACCAATACTATACCGTAAAGAAGAAGCCTGTAGCGATGCCGGATACCCATTAGCTGAGAAGCCCTAAAGAGACATATAAGGAGCATGCTCATCTGGAAGACCTGAAGAAGGCTCAGCTGGTCAACCCTGTCAAAGGAAAGTGATGCGGGCCAGACCGTTGTCATTTCATAGGTAAGGGGAAAACCGGAGAAGGCTGTCTCATGCAGCCAGTGGATCCGTCCTGCATTCAGCCATCTGTCAGGCTGAACGGCGTAGGTTATCAACGGGTCATCGAACTTAAGACTGGGCATGGAGGCATAGGTGAAGTTCAGCAGGGCAACTGCAAGGAAAACCACCGCGAAGATTGCGGTGTAGAGCGAGAACCGGGTGGAGGTTACTTTTCTCACGAACATCTGCACGATCATAAGCAGACCGGGAAGGGACAGCAGCAGGAGAATTATAGGGGTAACTGTTCTGTTCATTATGCCGAAAAGCGACAAAACAAGGGTAAGGACCATCATAGCGAGAATGCCGGTTATCTCCTTTGGGAGCAGAGGGAAAAGCTTTTTCACCCTGAGGGGCTTCTCCAGCATGTGACCCACCCAGTAGAAGGCGCTCCAGACGAGAAGGACCCTTATCATGGTCTGAAGAAAGGCTATGGGGCTCATCCAGTCTAGCATCTGTCACTGCCCTTCGGGGAAAGAGAAGTCGAAATCCAGGGAGAGAAGATCGAAGTCATAAATGCCGCTGAGGGAGTCAGGTCTGTCCAGGGAGTACTCCCTTCCCATGGAATCGGTGCAAATCATAAGTGCCGGTGGGTAGTCGGTCTGGGTTGTCAGCCTGTCCCAGGTTTCAAGGGGGGTTTGGGCGAGGTCAAAGAAAAGGATGGAGTAGCCCTCCTCGTCCAGGGCCTCAACAGAGACCAGCCTTTCCGAGCTCATGCAGTTGGCCACGGTGAAGGTATGCCCCGGATCTGCGGTGGAGTGGTGGGTTCCGTTGTGGTAGAACATTTCGTTCGTCAGCTGGTAGACCGGTGTCTGGGTTGGCTGTGGCTATGAGGGTATCCGAGGGAAAGCCGTCGAGGTCGATGAAAACCAGGGAGCAGGGCTCGGTGCTTTCCACCCAGAGCCTTAGAAACTCCCCGGGCATGATGGGATTGGGTCCAAGTATGTCTCCCTGCGGCAGCGATTCTCCTTTTACATGAACCGAAGCGATGTTCACGCCGGTGCGGTTCCTGACGGCGATATGAAGGGTTCCGTAGATACGGTCGAAGACACCGCCGAACTCCTTTCTGGCAAGGGTGATCTGGATGGAGTCAGGGTTTGAGGAGGCTACGTAGGAACCTGGTAGTAAATGGTTCCAGTATTTGTTTCGAATATGACCCTGTTAATGTACCCCCATGGGAACGAGATTTCCCTGGATCCTCCGGGTGGAATAGGAGGGTCTAAATCCACGGGAATCAGTTCCCCGGCATCCGGCAAAAGCAGGTGAATGGACTCCAGGTTCTGGTTTTCCAGAAGGTTGGAAATAATCACAGTGGTGTTTCCGGGGGGGAGAAGAAAGAAAAGCCGATAAGGATTACTGAGATCATGCAGGTCATGCAAAGCCTTTCGCAAAGGGTACCTGTTTGGTCAATATATAACCATGGGCGGCTGTGAAGTAGATGGGCCACTTCCTGCCGGGGAAACGGGTTGCCCGGTTTACTCCGGTGTTGTATAGACGGAAATGGGTTCTTCAGGGAGGGATGCATTGAGAGTAGCCATAATCGGAGCGACCTATACCGGTAATCGGGGCGCCGCCGCCATGCTTGTGTCCACAGTGGAGAAGCTGAGGGAAAAGCTGCCCGGGGATACGGAGTTCCATGTGCTCTCCCTCTACAGGGAGAAGCCCGGTACCGCCCTGGAGAGGGGTGTGAGGATAGTCAGCCTTCCGGCGGTAAAACTGCTGGGAGTGATGCCGGTGCTCTGTCTGCTCTATCGCCTGTTCTCCGGGGTCGGTTTCCTGAGGAAGGTGCTTCTTCGCTATTCGCCCCTGGAAACAGTTGCCGGTGCCGATGTTTACCTTGACCTTTCGGGGATCTCCTTCGTGGATGGCAGGGGCATAACCCTTCTTTACAATATCTGCTGCCTGCTTCCAGGGCTTTTGCTGGGGGTTCCTGTCTTCAAGATGTCCCAGGCAATGGGGCCCTTTCAGGGAAAACTGAACAGGTGGGCTGCTCTAAGGCTGCTTCCCCGTGTGAGGCGCATCTATTCCCGGGGTCCGGTTACCACCGAACACCTCAGTAACCTGGGCCTCTGTAACCTGGTCGAGGCGGCGGACCTGGCGTTTCTATTGGGTGAGGGGCAGGACATCCCCTCAGCTGAAGAGTCTCAGGAAAAACCCGCTTTGACAATCGGTATCGCTCCCAGCCAGGTGCTCATGAATCATTCCAATAAAACCGGTGTTGACTACATTGGGGCACTGAACAGGGCGGTTGCCCCCTTCGCATCCCGGGAGGACTGCCGTATTCTTGTGATTGCCCACAGCAACCTTGGCGACAGCGTCAGGTCGCGGAACAATGACTACCACGTATGTACTGAACTGTTCAACAGGCTGGATTGCAATGACAAACAGCTGATCATCGATGACCTGGGCCCCGAGGACCTGAGGGGCATTATTTCCCGGTGTGATGTGTTCATTGCCTCCAGGTTCCATTCGATGATATCCGCACTCTGTGAGAGCGTGCCGGTTCTGGTTACCTCCTGGTCGCATAAGTACAGGGAGGTAATGGATCAGTTCGACTGCGGAGATGGGTACTGGGCAGTTCGGAACTTGCCGGTCCCTGTTTTGGTGAAAACTTGCCCTGCTGGTGGAGCGCAGGGAAGGGGTGAGGGGGTTGATAGAGAAGAACCTCAACAGGGTGATCGACTCCGCCGGCAAACAGATAGACGGTGTGGCGGCATTCCTTCTGGGAGGCGTATTTCCATCCTCCACGAGAATGGCACACAGGCTATATGATAAATTCTACAATGGATGCTTTTCCAGGTGCATAATGGGTCATACACTGGACGACGACCTCAGAAGGGTTTGCGCCTCCGGAGGGCAGGTTACCACACTTCTTTCAGAAAGGCTTTCCCGTGGCCATTCCAGCGGAGCGATCGTGGCCGGGGTTCGTTCAGGGGATGACGGTTCACTTCACCCGGGAACCTTCCTGGCGGTTTCACATGAGGAGCTTCAGGATCTGGCGGGAAGTGTTTACAGCGATTTCGACCATGTGGGAGGAGTACTGCGTATTCTTGAGGCTTCAGATCAGTTGTACGACATCGTTGGCCTTCCCTGCCAGCTTTCACGGTTGAGAAAAACCCTTGAGAAACGGCCTGAGCTGCTTCCCAGGGTGGGGCTGCTGGTGGGCCTATGGTGCGGTCACATCACCGACCAGTCACTTCTTCAGACCCTTCTTGGAAAGTGGAACATTCCCCGGGGTTCCGTTTCCCGGTTCAGATACAGAACCGGGCAGTGGCGGGGAAAAACCCGGATTACACTGAGGGATGGTTCAGTTATTGAAAAATCCTTCTCACGGGGATACGGCCTTTACCAGAACATGTACGCCGATTCGGCGTTGCGGTGCTTTTCCTGCGGCGACCATTTCGGCCAGTCTTCTGATATCAGCTTCGGCGACTGCTGGATAGGTTCCGAGAAGGGAGCCGAACACAAGAAGACAATGGCCCTTTCCATCACTTCGAAGGGGGACGAAGCTATCCAGCTGCTGCTTGCTTCGCCATTGGTCTCATCCTTTGAGGTCCCTCCCGTTCTGGCTGTGGAGTCCCAGAAGAGATCAGTGGTGTGGCACACCTGTTCCTGTGCCGCCAGGGAGAGGCTTCAGGGTCTTTTCTCCATGAGGATCAAGTGTTCTTCCAGTGTTACACCGAGGTGGAATGACTATCTGTCCGGTTTTCTGACCCTTCTCTTCTACAGGCTGTACAGAGGACGGCTCCGGGGTCTGATGTTCAGGCTTCCATGGTGGGCTCTATTCCCAATTATGGCTTTGCAGAAACTGGCGCTGAACAGATGAAGGCTGGAAAGAAACTTTACCGTCTGCTGATCTTCCTTACGGAGAACAGATATGCCGGATATGCCCTTTTCCTCCTCCTGCTGGCAGCATTAGGGCTGTTTCTTCAGAGATCCCTGGATGAGATCGGCTCTCTGGACATCGGGGCTATCTCAGTTGTTGCCGGGGTAACATCACTGCTGCTGGTAATGCTTGCATATGTGAACAGGTTCGTTTTCTGGACTGTCCTTACGAAGGCATTCCATCTTCGTTCCCGGGTCCTTATCGCTGCCCGGGCATTCTTCTTATCGCTCCTGGGGAGATACATACCCGGCAAGGCGGGACTTTTCCTTTTTCGTCTTCGTGCCTATTCCGGAGGGACCAGGGGCAAGGTTGGGGCTTCACTGCTTACTGAATATCTCGCCACCTCCCTGGCCGCCTGTTTCCTGGTTTTTTTCGGAACGCTTTTCATTCCCGTTGAGAACATTCTCCTTACAAGGGTCGTTCCAGTGCTCGGCATCATTTTCCTTTCTCTGTTCCTCAGGCCCGGTTTCCTCAGGAAATTCCTGAACGGGCTTCTGGCTTTCCTGGGCAAACAGCCTCTTGTTGTTTTCCCTCCGGGTTCCGTTCTGATCAGGGTTACACTGGGCTACATTTTGACCGGGATGTTCCACGGAGCAGGGCTTTTCGTTTTGCTGAGGGCAACAGGCGGGGTGGGCTACGAGATGTATCCGGTGGTGACCGGGGCGTATTACATGGCGGGTCTTCTGGGCATGTTCGCTTTTTTTCGCCCCAGGAGGGCTGGGAGTCCGGGAGGGGGTTGTTTTTCTTATACTGCCCCACTTCGCCGATGTGGGACCTGTACTGGTTTCCGTGGCGGTGATGAGGCTTATGACCATTGTCGCGGAGCTTCTGCTCACCGGCCTGGCATATCTGATGAGCATTCTGATGAACAGGAGGGATATTCCTGATGAGAGCTGAACCGTGGGGTCTGGTGAGGAAGGCGAAGGAGATACTGGGCAGGGCAGGGGAGGACTGCCAGTGCAATCCCGGGATGGTGAAGGAGCTTCGGGGGGTGATCGGGGAGCTTGAGGAGGCCCTGGACGGGGATGAGCCCACCGCCGGTGAGGTGATGCGGATACTGGGCCACGAGCTGAAGAGCCCTGTGGCGGCCATAGTGAGTTTGCTTCAGGCGGTTGAGGTGGGGCATGTGAAGAACCCGGAGAATACACTTAAGATGGTGGGGCGGGCCAGGAAGAGGGCGGAGGAGCTGCTGCCCCTGGTGTCCGATGTGATGGAGCTGGGAAGCCTGTCTGCGGCGGATCCTTCCTCGCTGAACGAGAGCGTGAGCATGCTGTCGGTGTGCGCCGGGGTGCACGATCTCCTTGAGCTTATGTTCCAGGAGAAGGGGGTTTCATTTAACCTTTCCCTGCCGCCGGATGCTCCCTATATGCCGGTGCGGGGCCGGGAGAGCTTTCTGCGGAGGATCGTGCAGAACCTCTGCGTGAACGCCTTCAAGTACAACAAGCCCGGGGGGTCCATTGAGCTGAAGGCCCGGCAGGATGGCTCATGGGTGGTGATAACCGTTTCCGATACAGGGGTCGGGATACCCGAGGCGGACCTGCCCCATGTGTTCTCATTTCTGTACCGGGGGCGTCAGGCGAAGAGGAACCCCGACGGGGGCTTGGCCTGGGGCTTTCCATGGTAAAGCAGATAGTGGAGGTACACGGGGGGATATCTCCATCTCCAGTGAGGAGGGGGAGGGTACCGTTGTAACCGTCCGTCTGCCCCTGTGCAGGGGTTGTGTTACTGACTGAAGCGCCGCTTCAGTTGTGTGTCAGCCTCAACCGCCTGAGGAATCAATGTCGCTGAGGGTCACATTCCAGGTGTAGCCTGATCACCAACCACAACGCTCCATTTGGTGTAGGTGTCGCCGTCCTCATCCTCCAGATAGATGTCGTAGGTGCCTGGCTGATGTAGGCGGTGTAGGTGTCGCCGGGATTGAGTATCTCTCCCTGTATGTGGTTGTCGCCCAGCTGTCGCTGTAGGTGTCGGATATCCATACTCCCGTTATGTCCCAGCTGCCAAGGTCGTTCTTGATTATCACCGGACAGGAGCCGGTGTTCATGGGTTGTGGTGCTGCTGCTGCGTCTATCTGTTCTATGGTAACCGTCCAGTCGAATCCTTCGGAGCCTATGCTGACATCGTTCAATGTGTATGTGTCGCCGTCCTCATCGGTTACCTGTATGTCGTAGGTGCCCGGGGTCACCATTACCTCGGCGGTCCTTCCCGGGGCCAGGACATCGGTGCCGGGCAGGCGGTTGGTTCCCCAGACATCGTCGGAGCTCCGGCTGATGTAGACTATATGTATGTCATAGGATCCCAGTTCGTTGGTCACCGTGAAGGGGACCTTCTCGAAACAGCCGCCGGCAAGAAGCATCGCAGCCAGGGCGATTACCGTAAAAATAGTTTTTCTGCTCAAAAGCCCGTTACCTCCTTTTTCCCGTGGTACCTTCCGGCGGTGTTACCTGTTCCCTAGTCCATCTGGTCCAGGGTTATCTCCCAGCGGAAGCCCTCTTCAGGAACCCTCTGGTCCCAGAGGGTGTATGTGTCGCCGTCCTCGTCGATGGCGTGGAGATCGTAGGAGCCCTTCTCCACGGCTATTGCCAGGGAATCCCCCGGCTGGAGTATTCTGTCCAGGGAATTCCTCCCCCAGTCCTCCTCGTTGGTATCGCTTATGTAGAAGTACTCTATGTCCCAGCTGCCCAGGCCGTTAACCACCGTTATCCTTGTGGGCTCATACCTGCAGCCTGCCAGCAGAAGGAGGATTGCCGCCAGGAGCACCGCCGCTCTTTTTGCCATGGGTTCTCCCTTCTGGAAAGAGGGGGAGGCGTTTTGTCCGCCTCCCCCTGCTGATCAGAACAACCGGTTCCTAGCCGTCGATATCCGCCAGGGTAACTTCCCAGTAGTAGCCCTCTTCATCGATATCTACGCCCCAGAGGGTGTATGTGTCGCCGTCGACGTCCTCGACCTTGATGTCGTAGGTGTCGCCTGCGGGGACGTAGAAAGTAAGCTCATCACCTGGCTCGAGGAGGTCGGCGCCGAGGCGATCGTCGCCCCAGGGGCCGTCTGAGGGGTCGCAGTAGACATACCAGATGGTCCAGTCGCCAAGGCCGTTGTAGATGGTAACAGCGGCGTCGCCCTCTTCGGGCATGTAGGGTTCTTCGTCGTAGTCGTCCCAGTCGAGGTCGTCCAGGGTCACCTCCCAGATGAAGCCGTCTTCACCGATATCCACTCCCCACTTGGTGTAGGTGTCGCCGTCTTCATCCACCAGCATGATGTCGTAAAGGTCTGCTTCCTCAATGGCTACAACAAGGCGCTCACCCTGGGTGAGGGGTGCTTCGATGCGGTTGTCGGTCCAGGGTGAATCGGAAGGATCCACGAGGACCTCAACGATGTCCCATCCGCCGAGGTCATTCACTATGACCACTTCGATGGTGGTCTCTTCCACTGTTTCGGTGGCTGTTTCGGTTTCATCAACCGGGGCTTCACCGCCGCAGGCCATGAAAAGCACCGGAAGTGCGAACAGGGCAAGGACCAGGTTCAGTTTTTTCATATTTCCCTCCTCTTTCAGTGTTGATACCCTAAGTGCGGAACACCAGACAATAAGGATGTTCCGCACTTGAGTAAAGTGAGTGTTCTAGTCCATATCGGAAAGCGTGACGGCCCAATCGTATCCGGAGGTGCCCACCTCAACCTGCCAGACTGTGTATGTGTCGCCG
>MJAN01000008.1 GCA_001875255.1 Candidatus Sabulitectum silens
TGCAATACAACAATATAAGCATGATACCCAAATTAGCTTGAATGCATGGGAATTCACCAGCTCAATGGCGTACTCCTGCACGGGATCGATCCCCTGCGAGAAGTCTTCCTCTGGGGCCTCCACATGGATGTCCGGTGGAATACCTACCATTCAACGGGTTCTTGATCCGGTCCACGGGCGGACCATGTGATGAGGTTTACTGACCAGCCGTCGGCCAATTCTACGGAAAGAGGACAGGTCATTGCGCCCATGGTGGTATCACCTTTGGTGATAACGTTGTCAAGCTGCTATTCGTAGCAGCAGAGCTTGGATAATGGTGCAAGGCATCTGTTGACGACCATGGCGAATATGGCCCTTTCGAAGGGTACGGAGCGGCACTTCAGACTGAACCGCATTCTCCAGGATATTCCTTGCCCAGCTTATCCCAAAGACTGCTGACTGCATGAAAGGCACCATGCTCCCAGCTGTCCTCGAACTGCCATCCATCAAGTGCCTTCTCGTGCCAAACACGGGCTATCTCTGAAGGTTATCGCTGTCTGGACACAGGTACAAGTTCCAAGGGGTGAATACCTTAGGCTACAGGTGAAAAGTCAGTGAAGCTTGAGATACGGTGTTGGTTTCTGATTCATTCTCCGGTGGTACGGATGACTGGTATTCCACTTTGTAAGAGTAGGAAATCGAAAGATATCTACTGATAGCAGACGAAACAGTGGCTCCGGCATCGACTTCATACTGACTGCTGTCTAAAATGTCGCATGATGCACTGCAAGATAATGACAATGAAGGGTTGATGGAACTTCTTAGAAAATTCGACAAGGAGATTCTTAATCCAGGTGCGTATACCCAGGAATTTCTCTGGAACAGATCATCATCCCACTTGTTGATCTTTCTTCCAGCTTCAAGCGTTGGAATAAAAGAAATGAAGGAACCGACCGAAAAACGGTATCCGCAACCTGTCAGAGCTTCGAACTTCCATCTTTTTGCTTCTTCATTTAATTGCTCCATTCGGAGATCAACTGTCTCAAAAAGTCTTGCCGATGAGTAATTCCGTGCACTTATAGAGGAGTGGAATTGTCTCAACTTACAGGATGACCCTTGCCAGCTGTTCTCCGAGTATCCTGCTGACAAAGAGAGTCTGCTGTTGTAAAGACCATACCTGTATGAGAAAGAACTGGTTCCAGCAACACTTTCCTGCGAGTATATGCCTGCAGTTCTGTAGTAACTCAGCGATAGATCCGCCCTGAGACCGCTTCCGGGATTCCTCCAGGGATTGTTTTCTGTTGGGTTGCATGGGTAGTTTAATGTTTGGTCAAAGAGACTGTTCCGGATTCTGTTGATAAGAACAATGCTGTCGGCAGAAACATTGAGCAGAGGTGAATATGCCTCCAAAGCAAGAGGAAACTCACCAGCCAGTTCAGCAGCAAGTCCCATTACTGCAATGCATTCATGATTTCCTGTCAGCGTCACAGCTTCATCCATTTGAGAATAGGCCTCCCAGTACCTTCCTCCTTTCAGGTTAATGCGTCCCATAAGGGCAAGAAGTTCGGGAGAATCAGGAACTTGTATAAGAGCATCCTCGACCACTTCTTCAGCCATCGTCAGTTCACCAAGGCTTAGCAGCAAATCAGCATAAATGATCTGAATTCTCAAGTTCTGCTGTATGATAGGAATGGCTGCGATCATTTCCTTTACCATTTCTCTCTTATTCTGCGCGGTAAGAATCTGAATGGCAAACAGGAGCGGTGTTGATCTGGACAAGGCAACTTTGCTCATTTCGGCAAAGTAAACACTTCCCGTTAATACTGCATCTGCTCTGAGACCCTGGAGAACTCTCGTAGTGTCAACAGAGGTACCGGGGGGGAGTTAGTGAACAAATCCACTGCAATAATATCAGAAAAGGGCTCACTGTGTTCCTGCATGATGATAGCTGCAAGGGAATCCGCTGAACGATTGTTTTCAGCAAGGCGAAACTGTCTGATTTTGAGGAGCTCAAGAGCTCCTGCAGGCAACGAGTCCTGGCGAAGTTCTCAATCATCAGAGATGACTCCTCAGAGTCCCCGGAGTACTGCAATATGCTGCAAAGCATGATTTGTGCAAGAACATCGTCTCGTTCGGATACAAGCGTTTCAATGGCTTCTTGGACATTGCAAGATTGAACAGCTAACGAGGCTCGACCTCTTTTCCCTTCGGATGAGTCACCCAAGTAACTGCAGGTCCTAAGAGCATTTTCCGCATTGGGATCACCGGAGTAAAGAAGGGCAAGCCCATAGGTTCCCCATGCACTGGCATCAGAGGAATCTGAAAGCAATGCCAGTTCAGAGCCTGCTAGAGAAAGACTGAAGAGAATGTCAGAAGCATAGCAGGTTGCTGCTAGTAATAGAGATATAGTGAAAAAGCGATGAATAGTCATACAAAACCTCTTAATGCTATTGTCACAAGCAAATCAATATAGCATATCAATTACTATGCCGTCAAATAATGTCGAGATAGCAAAACAAGATTAACTATAATATCTATAATAAATAACAAAATAATACTATTATATTGATTTATTTGGAATAAGCACTAAGCAACCGAGCGACTCGCCGAAGGAAACTTCACCTCTGACATAGCAATTGTATCCCAAACCATCCAGTATCTGGATAGTAGTGGTAGCATCACGGTGAAGGCAAACTATTGCAGTACCCGATGACTCTTCTGTTGATTCAAGTTTTGGAAGTGCTTCTGCCAGGGCGGCTGCAGTTTTAGTGTAAACAACAGGAATACCACCTATCATATTATCGGTAAACCATCCTGGAATGATCCAGTTTGTCGTAACAACAGCTCTTTGACCTGTCAATCTGCTCAGCTGTTCAACCCTTCCCCGGTTGATTCCCAAAAAAGAACACTTGCGGAGAGAACGAGAGAGCCGAAGCTGATTACAACCCATTGCCGTTTGCAGCTTGAACTGTTCTCCATGTTCCGGGTCATCAGAAACACAGGCAGGAAAATGTGTCTTACGCCCCAGTCAGGCCCCTGTATATGCATAGGAAGCAGCATGAGAAGAAGCACGAAAAACATTGTCAGTTCAGGAAGACTTCGTTTTAGGGTCGCGGCTGAAAAGAGCCAGAGAATGGGAAAAACCATCAGAGGATGTTTCATGGAAAACCCGTCAAGGAACTGAAAACCTCTGGATGCCCAGATGATGCACGAAACAAGCGCAATAGACAACCCGATTGCTGCAGTCACAGTACCCGTTTTTCCGGAATGAAACAGTGAATATACCCATAATATCCACAAAAACAGGCCAGGTAAGAGCCATGCAACTCCGGTTTTACCTGGAACCATTGTAAGAAGAGCGATGCTGAAAGCACTTATTTTCTGCTGAAAGAAAGAAAGTTCAGCGTTGTTGTAGAGACTGAGTTCTGAGGTACTTGATCCAATATGTGTTCCCAGCACATTTCCGCCTGAGAAAAACCAGTTACCGGCGAGAAGAATTGCAGTGGCCGGCAGAACAGGGAGAAGTCTGGCATACCATTTTCCGGGGAGTCGGAAGAATACAGGAATACAGGCCAGGAGGAACTCAATCCGGAACAGAGCCGCAGCAGCCACTAGAAGATAGGAAGTCCAGGAATATCCCTTTTCCGCGTTATCAACAGCTAGGTAAACGAGCAGAATGGCCAGAGGGTAGGACCAGAATCTAAGAGAATAAAAGAGAACCGGAGTACAAAGCAGGGGAATTAGTACAGTAGTTATTGTTGAATTCCCCATTTTCCTAAGAGTTCCCCACATAACCAGCCAGAGAAGAAATCCGGACATCAAAGGAACAAGAAGCATTGATTTTCCGGTAAAGAATGATGCAACAAGAGCAAGAGCAGGACTGTAGAAGCACTTCAGACCCTTGCTGGAAAAAGTACCATAATGAGCAGGCATAGGTCTTACATCCTCTGCAAGGTCTCCAAGTTCTGTTGCACCGGGATACTCAATAATCACCGGAAATGCCAGCCGACGGTGAAGCGAAGTTCCCTGAAGAATTCTATAGCCTTCATCCATTACAAGATGAGTCCCCGGAAGACACAGCCATAGCAGAGCAAAAAGTACTGCTACTCCTGCAGCTAGTCGGATTTCATTTGCTTTCATGCAATCTCCTGTTTCCGGGCTCTCCCTGATGTTCCCGTCCGTAGATTGGTGTAATTGGATTGAGGTGCACATCCTTTTATTAGAATTGAGAACTGACCACAACCCATCAATTCAGAAAAGAACCTACACAAACAGCAAAGATACTCATGATCGATCAAATTGCACAGAGGATAGTTGATCACTTCAGAATGAGCAGGACGATAAGCTCTTCAAGAGCCTTCTCCAGGATGTTTTACTTAGAATGGTAACCGAAATGGTCTAAGCTGAGGCAACATAGTTCCTTGGCGGCAGGGGCCGTTATGAGCGCAGAGATCCAGAGTCAGAGGTTGTAGGATAACGGAACGGATACCGTGACAAAAAGTCCAGACTGAATCCGGAGTCGTCAACATCCCTGTCCCTCGCGTAAAGAACACATCAGAGCCCTTCAACAGCGCTGTGCTTAAAGCTTGGTACTCGAACCGAGCAACTGGAGAAACTGGTTGCTCAGACGTACGCAGGGGGCTTTCCACCCGTGATATCGAGGGTGCACTTCTTGACAATGACGAGAGCGGCAACCTTATGCTGAGCAGAAGCTCCGTCAGTCGTCTTGAAGAGGTTTTGTAAACCCCGAGTACGAGGAAATCTCTGAGAGAGATCTGAGCGATTTCGACATGTACCTCTGGCTTGATGCTGTCTATGACTTCATGCGTCGGCATCTCAGCCGCAAAGAGGGAATCTTTGTAGCCTGGAGAGTGTGTAGAGACGGGCAGTAAGGTGCTGCTTGGCCTTGATATTGACATTTGAAACAAGAGTAAATAGAATCTCTAATATCGCAATATATGCATATCAGTAGAACTTTTCATAATGTTAGATATGCATATGTAGTGCGATATGATGTACCTGTGCAGTCTTATGGCAACGAGTAGTACAATTCTAATCAAAGGAGCAAACATGATGCTAATATTGGCGGCGATGATGGCACTGACAACTATATCAGGCATGGAATCTGTACCCGTACCTCAGGGAATGGATACCACCGTGCGTGTTTTCTATGAAGGATATGTCATTATGCCTACAAATGAAGATCCAGAAGAGGTATATGTAGCTATCTACAATGATGAAGATAGGCTAATAGGTTTTGGGTACTGCGAATCAGATGATACATTCAGTATAGTATGTGGTGCAACGTATGTAACAGATGATGTGCAGATAATACTTACTAACTATAATCCTCCAGGAAATCCAACTCGTTCAAAGGACGTTCCAGATAAGTGGGGCAGTTACTCAACGTACGGTAGTGGTTATCTGCACAACGCAGGTTCATTCGACTTCACAACCGGCGGAATATAGATCAGAGAACTGTAACTGCACAGGTGACGGGGCAGCTTAGCTGCCCCGTTCTCTGTGTGCGCCGGGCATGGCGCGCGCCGCCGATGAACGCGCTGGACAACCGGTAAGCGAAAGCGACCCGGAAAGTGACTTGGAGGGTGCAAGTCCCTCTGGAGGCCTTGATGACAGGAACTCCTAGCCGAACACCAAGGGCGGTATCGTGAGATATGGTCTGAAGGAAGGTGAAGGCAAACTCTTGGCCCGAGTAACACGAGCCGTATATGAGGCGGTGGCCGGTGGGTAAGCAGACACAACTATGCAAAGCCCCATGTCATCCGGAATCGAGCCATCGTATATGCGGCGGGTATGTGAGAGGAAAGTCACGCGTCTTACCCCGGGAGGTCTGTGAACCTGCCTTGTGCTAGCTTGGCCGAGAGGTTATGCGATGGGTTCGCAGAAGTCAGCCGAGGGCATAGTAGCTTGGAGTTCGACCCGACCGAAGGCCTGAACCTTTGTTGCGGGATAGTTACCGAAGTTATGAAGAGTGAGTGAGGGAGCAGAAGATGAATCACAAGATTCATGCCACATCAGAGAGCAGGCAGCGGTAACAAACCTTGCCCGAATCGGTCCTGTCCCGCGCGTTAGCAGCGGAACTGCCGTGGGTATGATGAGGTGCGCCAGACACATTCGACAATGGCGGGTAATAACTATCAAATCGAACAGCATCTCATGCAGGCAGTAGTCGAACGGGAGAACATGCAGCTGGCTTTCAAACGGGTCATAGCCAACAAAGGAGCACCGGGTATCGACGGTATGACCGTGGATGACCTGAAGCCGTGGCTGATTGAAAACTGGCACAGGGTTAAAGAAGAGCTGCTGAGCGGCCGGTACAAGCCACAATCTGTGCGGAGGGTTGAGATACCCAAGGCCGGGGGAAAGGGGATGCGACAGCTGGGTATCCCTACAGTGGTTGACCGAATGATTCAGCAGGCGCTTCATCAGGTACTGAGCCCAATCTTTGACCCCTTCTTTTCCGAGCACAGCTACGGATTCCGCCCCGGCCGGAGTGCACACATGGCCGTGCTTGCAGCACGGCAGTTTGTGGCAGACGGTCGCAGGTGGGTCGTAGATATGGACCTGGAAAAGTTCTTTGACCGTGTTAACCACGACATTCTGATGTCGAGAGTTGCACGGAAGGTCAAGGACAAGGAGGTACTGCGGTTAATTCGCAGATACCTCCAGGCAGGGATGATGGAGGATGGTGTCGTATCGTCGAGGTACGAAGGCACTCCGCAAGGCGGTCCGCTGTCTCCGCTCCTGTCCAACATTCTTCTGGATGAACTGGACAAGGAACTGGAGCGCAGAGGACACTGCTTTTGCCGTTACGCAGACGACTGTGTGCCACGAAGGCGCACTGGGTGCAGAGTACCCAGTGTAGCCATGCTTCACAGAAGATGAGGGAGGGCCCCTCGAAGCCGCCATGCAGGTGGAGGCTTCAAACCACCGTAAGTTGCGTCGGTTAAGAGCCGGGGTGGTGAGCGTTACGGAAAAGGCAGGAAATGGATTCTGTCAGGTGTGTTTCAAGGAGGCGAACGCAAGTGAACCACTGCGGAAGTGTCGAAAGCGTAGGGATGGGGTCAAAACCGGGGGGTAGTCGTTACCTCGGGATAAGTCTGGCGGGGACCTGTTTACTGGCCAGATGACCTCCGGCATGAAGGTGGCGCGAACTTGATACAGGCTTTTGTGAGGAACGTGGGAACCTGTCGCTCTGATGTAAAGGGAGAAATACAAGCGGAGGCCCCGTTAGTATGAGAGTACCGATGCAGAGCACAGGGGCGGAGCGACCCGTAGTAGTGATGAAGGTTCCGTAATGGAGCCGGAGCGAAGGGGGAGCATTGTTCAGTTTGGAGTAGAGAAAGCAACAGGAATCGGGGGTTTGGGGCTTCGCGAGTTGAAGTATGGAGAACCACTGATTACAGGAGGACTTGATTGAAACAGACAAAGCCGTTTTGTGTTTCCAAGAGAGAGGTTTGGGAAGCGTTCAAACGGGTCAGGGCCAACAAGGGATGTGCTGGATTCGACGGGCAGTCGATAGCGGAGTTTGAGGCAGACACGGAAAACAATCTGTACAAGCTCTGGAATCGGATGTCATCCGGCAGTTATTTCCCCAAGCCTGTTCTTCGGGTAGAGATACCCAAAGCAGATGGTGGTAGTAGACCACTTGGTATTCCTACAGTAACAGACAGAGTTGCACAGCAGGTTGTGAAGCAGAGGTTAGAGTCGGAGTTGGAGAAGCATTTCCATCCGGACTCTTACGGTTATCGGCCTGGTAAGTCTGCTCTTGATGCAGTGGGGAAGGCACGGGTGAATTGCTGGAGAAACGATTGGGTACTGGACTTGGACATCAAGGGATTCTTCGATAACATCGATCATGATCTCTTGATGAAAGCAGTGAGATGTCACACAGATGAGAAGTGGGTTATTCTGTACATAGAGCGGTGGCTGAAGGCTCCCGTCTCTATGCAGGATGGTTCCATTATTCATCCGGAAAAAGGAACACCTCAAGGAGGTGTTATAAGCCCCTTTTGGCTAACCTTTTTTGCATTACGCATTTGATAAATGGATGGAGCGGGAATACCCCACTGTACCATTAGAGAGATATGCGGATGATGCGGTCTGTCACTGTAAAAGTAGGACTCAAGCAAATGAGCTGAAAGAAAGGTTGAGCGAGCGGATGTTTGAAGTTGGACTGGAACTTCATCCTGAGAAGACAAAGATTGTCTACTGCAAGGATGATGACAGACGAAGGGAATACTCCTGCACTACCTTTGATTTTCCTGGCTACACTTTTAGAGCAAGAAGATCAAAGAATAAGTGGGGAAAGTTCTTTATCAATTTCACACCCGCAATCAGCAAGAAAGCAGCGAAAACGATACGGCATAAATCAAGACGATGGCTCTGGCCCAAACGCAGCAACTTTGAGTTGGAGGATTTAGCCAGATTATCTAATCCTGCGATAAGGGGATGGATAAACTATTATGGCAAGTTTTACAAGTCAGAGTTGTTTCCAATATTTCAATGCCTGAATCACCGTCTGGTGATGTGGGCAACAAGGAAATTCAAGCGTTTTAGAGGGCATCGCCGGAGAGCGGCACAGTGGTTAAGGCGTATATCACGCAGAGAACCAAATTTGTTTGCTCACTGGAGACTACTCTATGCGTAGGCTGAACAATAAGAGCCGGATGAGGGGAGACTTTCATGTCCGGTTCGGAGAGAGCCAGCGGGGGAGGTTCCCGCTGGCCACTCGACGCAACATCTATGTAAAGACGGAGCGTAGCGGACAGCGGGTATTTGAATCGATCAGCGCATTTTGGAGAAAAGGCTCAAGCTGAAGGTGAACCGTGAGAAGAGTGCGGTAGACCGTCCATGAAAACGGAAATTCCTTGGTTATAGCATGACCAGTAACAGGGAACCCAAACTCAAGGTTGCAAAGGAGTCGGTACACCGAATGAAGAGGAACCTTGTAAAGTGTTTTCATAGAGGACGGGGTCGTAACCTTAAGCGATTCATCAATGAGGAGCTGAATCCGAAACTGCGGGGTTGGTTCAATTACTTTTCACTGGTCGAGGTTAAGAACGTTTTCGAGGAGCTGGACAGCTGGATACGCAGACACCTGCGCAACTTGCTGTGGCGTCAATGGAAACGGCCTCGGTTCCGGGTGAAGAAACTGATGAACAGAGGACTAAGTCTGGACAGGGCGAGGCAGAGCGCGAGCAACGGGCGAGGCCCGTGGTTCAACAGCGGGAACTCTCACATGAATACGGCTTATCCCTTAAGATTCTTTAACAGTATGGGCTTGTACTCACTGCTTGAAAAGATGATGATTAGAATAGCAACACAGGAAGCGCCGTGTACGGAACCGTACGCACGGTGCTGTGGGAGGCGGTAGTTGAGAAACTACCGCCTACCCGATTCAGGGCCGAAGCCATCCGTAAATTTGACAAATAGATCCCGCAACACAATGCAATGCAACAAAATAAGTATGATACATGATTTGGGGAAACAGCTTCGTTGACCAGGGAGTTCAGATTATGTATTCATAATACTATACTGAATAATAGACTGTATTTATGCAGAAATGTATGGAAACGGATTTAAATGAAAAGAACCCTATTGCTGTTGGTCTTTTTGGCTGCTTCCGCCATTTGCTCTTCCACGGGGATAATCACCGGGCTTGTGGAGGACAGGAGCGGGAATCCCCTTGTGGGAGCTACGGTTACCATCGAGGGAACCCCCTTCGGCGCCATGACAAGCGCCCATGGCGAGTATGTCATTCCCGCCCTCGAGCCCGGCACCTACACAGTGATGGCCAGAATGGTTGGCAGGGAGACTTCAAGGGTTGAGGGTGTGATAGTGCAGAACGATAACACAAGCCGAATTGATTTTCAGCTTTCAGAAGACGCAAGCGGTTCTACCGTCATCAGGGTTATAGGCTCAAGGTCCCATATCCTCAGGGATGTTCCCGCCACAGCTTTTCAGCTCGACCTTTCTGAAATGAGGACCATGACTTCCAGCAGGATAGTGGATGTGGTAGCGGCCCAGCCTGGAGTCGTACAGCAGGACGGCGAACTCCACGTGCGAGGTGGAAGGGCCGGTGAGCTGGATTATGTTCTTGATGGCATTTCCCTGAGGTCTCCTATGGACAACAGGTTCAACTTCGATCTTCCCGTTTCTGCAGTCTCGGAAGCCACTCTAATGACCGGTGGGTTGAGCATTGAATACGGAAACAGCCTTTCAGGAGTGGTGGACATCATCGGGAAGGAAGGCGGTGACCGTCTTGAAGCAACCATACACGGCAGGATGGGTGATATGACCTCCGGTATGCTTTCCTCCGGCGAGGAGGTCTTCATGGAGAGCATTGACACCGATCTGTGCAGGACAGATCTACAGAACGGCGAGTTTTCAGTATCCGGCCCCGACCCGTTTACCGGCAGGATCCTTCCTTCAATGGGAATAGAAATTCCCGAGGATGTAACTTTCAGCCTGACGGGACAGTTTTCCAGAAGCGGCGCGGACAACACCGATACCCGTGGGAACTGGTCCTACAACTGGCTTAATGACGGTTCAGTCCTGGCAAAGCTGACATACAGACCAGCCCCGAGGCAAGGCTGTCCATCAGCGGGTTAGGCTCCTACAGGGAGCATGGATGGAATCAATGGGCCTGGAACAATTATGAAGACCTATCCATGATCGATGGAGTGCTGTATTTGCCAGGGGATCATGATTTCGCCCTTCCTGTGATGTACGGTGAAACCGGGGGGCCATTGTCAACTACTCTCAGCTCATAGGGGACAAGACAAGTATGGAGTTTACCCTGGGGCATGTGCTTTTCCAGAACTGGAATCGTATCCATGACTGGAATGGCGGATATGTCGGGGAGGAAATGATCCCGGCTTTCTGGATGACCCAGTACTCTCCTCCAGCCCTTGTAGAGGATTCCCTTGGATTCTATTACAATGGAATTCACAGAAATGTATGGCACGATTCAAAGGCTACGGTAACGACCTGCATGCTGAGCACCGATTACACACCGAATCCCAGAATGCGCTTCAAGGCAGGACTCGCAGGCAGCTACTACGACCTTTATCAATACAATGTCTATTTCCTCTCTCCCGGAACCTCATACCTGTCACTATGGGACGCTATCCCCATTCAGCAACGGCCTATGCCCAGGCCAGTTATCGTTTTACAGGCGGAGCTATAACCACCGCAGGGGTCAGGGCCGATTACTTCGATGCGAACAGAACTGTTTTTTCACAGGAGGCGGGGGCGCAACCGATGTGGAGCCAAAGACCCACATCAGCCCCAGGTTCAGCTTCTCCGTCCCCTTCAGCGAAAGGTCCCTTTTCTTTGCCACATACGGTCATTACTTCCAGATGCCTCCCATGAACAGCCTGTACCTTCAAACCAGTTACAGCACAGGGGCAAGCAGGGTGGTAGCTGGGAACGCCGACCTGGATCCTGAGCTAACGACACTCTTCGAGGTCGGGATCAGGCAGGAACTCGATCGATACAGCGATCTTTCACTGTCCTTCTATAACAAGGATATTACCGGGCTTTTGAGTACCGAGGATCACAGCCAGGGTCAATACTATGTGTTCACCAACGATGAAAGCCATGGAAGTGTAAGGGGTATCGAGACCTCCCTGAGCAGGATGTCCGGCAGCAACCTGTCTGGACAGGTCTTCTACACCCTTTCGATAGCCAAGGGACGATACTCCTCCATGCTTTCCAGGTTCAACTATGCCCAGTCAGGAGTAGTGTACGAATCCAGGGAAGACAACTACCTCGACTGGGACCAGACCCACCAGGCCGGGGCTACAGTGGATTACAGAACATTTCAGTCGGAGGGACCAGAGATGGCCGGTATTTTCCCCTTCGAGAATTCTGCCATAGGCGTATCCTGGCGGTACGGCAGCGGAACGCCCTATACCCTTCCCCCTTCGGGTTCCGAGCTGGTGGAAACGAATAACCAGAGGAAACCCTTCACAATGCAGACGGATATCACGGTATCGAGGGGGTTCGATCTCGCCGGTGGTGTGATCAGACTAATGATGGGGATAGGCAATGCATTCAACAGGAAGAATGTCGTTCACATTTACGATACCGAGCTGTTTCATACCCAGGGTGATCCCACCGGGGAGATGGGGAATCCCAGATCATGGTCTCCCGCAAGACATTTTATGTTCTCGGCGGTGATGTCATGGTAATCCGGAGCCATATGAAATGCATCTTCGGTTTTCCTGAGATCACGGAGGAACTTTCATGACAAGGATCAACGCCTGTAATGTATTTCTTTCAAGCATTTTCCTGGCCTTGGCCGGCTGTACCGATATCACCGAGTATGATGTTCTGGTGGAGGCTTCCATCATTGTGTACGACAGTGATCTTCAGATCGTAAGACAGGCGGATGGTTCAGGGAGGCCAGAAGCATTCTCACGGTTCCAGGATATGTTCTGATACTTACCAGTGAGGGAAGGATATTGAAGCTTGATTCACAATCACTGGAGATCGTTGAAACGGTTCTCATCGGAGAGTCTGGAGCAACGGGATACTCCACCTTCGCGGAAAGCCCGACCGAAGGCACGATTTATGTAATAGGTCCCTTATCTACTATTTACGAGATCAAGCTGGCGACCCTGGAGGTGCTGGACACTTTCAATGCCTGCTTGTCCCCTTCTTGCATTGCCTCATCGAATACATATCCATCATACACCTTCATCGGTGACGGCTCTACTAATTCAGTATTAATATATCGAAGCAGTACAAACAACTATATTGATACCTGGATTAGCCCATCAGGCGGCATAAACGCCATCGCAACTTCCCATTCGGATACCACGCTGATAGCCACCGAATATGGTGTATCTGCCATAATAATGGACCAGTTGTTCGGAATTCAGTATCTGTTCCCTTCCGAGGAGCTGATAGACGATTTTGTCTACTTTCCCTGGTATGATCTCTATGTCTGCTGCAACAACCTGGGCGAGGTGTTCACCATGTACTGGTTTTACGACCCGTTGACACCTGATTCTCCAACGCTGGTATCAAGCAATGATCTGGAGCTTTCCGGACTGAGTTTCATGCTCGATTGCGATCAGGACCGCTATGCCTGGATACTTAGCTATCAGGGCGAAGGTGTATCAAGGCTTTACAGGTTCGATCCTGTACTGGAGGCTGTGGAAAGCACTGATGTTGCCGGAGCCCCCATTGATCTCACCTGCTCGGGCAGCGGCCTGGTATATGTTCTGAGCATGGAGGTGCAGTGATGAGAGGACCTTATCCACTTGCCTCCTCCTTTTTTCTGTTGCTGCTGGGGTGTCTGTACTCACCGGGGGAGATCCAGAAGCCAGCCGACCACATGGAGGACTTCACCGGGATATGGATTGCCTACCAGAACAATACAGTGCTCTTTGCCTGCAAGGACATCGACTGGATGATCATCGGTAATGAATACTACGATGCTTTTCTGGAATGCGCTACGATGGAGGAGTTCTATCTGATCCTGGAAGAGATGCTGGCGGAGATAGGAGATCCCGTGGTGTGTTTCGAAAAGGAGGAAGGTTATCCCAGTTCCGAGGACTGGGTTTACCCCACATCTGAGGTCTTTTTCTCCAATTCAGATTACATCACTCTGGTGGACAACTATCTTAATGATTACGGCTATTACGAAGATACACTGGGACTGGGATACTGTGACCCGGAACTGCTTCCATACGTGAATCTGAGCAACTTGCTGGGAAACGAAGGCGACATTGCCCAGTTTGCGGGTCTGTTCATCGCTGAATGCAACGATGCCGGTGTTGAAACCATCATTATTGATCTCAGGCATCAGGGAACAAGGACCTTCTTCTACCCCGAGGACCTTCCGGGAAGGTTCACGGGCACCATCTATAATACATACATCAAGAGAACGCGGAATGGCCCTGACTACGATAACTACTTTGATGATCCCCAGGCCGTGCAATCATATTCGGGAGAGGTTTTCAGGGGGATATCATCCTCCTGACAGGAGAGCAGATACGGGGCGGCATTGAATGGCTCTGCACCGACTTCATGTTCAATCCCAATGTAGTCGCCGTTGGAGATACCACCATGGGGAGTGTATCCATCCCGACCACCTTTATTTCATCTTCAGATATCCATGTACGGATACCGAAGACCACGATCTATCTGCGCGATGGTAACTGGCTGGAAGGAAACGGAATGGCTCCGGATATATTCGTTGAGACAACTCCGGCTGATCTTGCCGCCGGGACAGACCCGGTGTTCGAGTATGCACTGGAGCTGATTTTGCGATAGATTCTTCACTGCAGAAATCAGATAAAACCATTGTTTGAATACTGGAGGTCCATGTGAAGTGCACAGTTATCCTTATCCCCTCCTGGCATCGTTTTCTCTTGCTTCTTCCACCGGTATAATCACCGGACTTGTGGAGGACAGGAGCGGGAATCCCCTTGTCGGAGCCACTGTGACCATCGAGGGAACCCCCTTCGGGGCCATGACCAGCGCCCATGGCGAGTATGTGATTCCGGCCCTTGACCCAGGTACTTACACAGTGATGGCCAGAATGGTAGGCAGGGAGACCTCCAGGGTGGAGGGGGTTACGGTTATGGGGGACAACACCAGCCGTATAGATTTCGTCCTTGGAGAAGATGCAAGCGGTTCCACGGTGATCCGTGTGATAGATACAAGGACCCACATATTGAGGGACGTTCCCGCCACGGCCTACCAGCTGGACCTGTCGGAGATGAGAACCATGTCAGTGAGCGGGATAGTGGATGCAATCGCCACACAGCCAGGAGTGGTACAGCAGGACGGGGAGCTACATGTCCGGGGCGGAAGGGCCGGGGAGGTGGATTATGTTCTCGACGGCATATCCCTGCGTTCCCCAATGGACAACAGGTTCAACTTCGACATACCAATGTCGGCGGTTTCCGGAGCCACACTGATGACCGGCGGGCTTAGCATAGAGTACGGGAACACCCTCTCAGGTATTGTGGATCTCGTGGGCAAGGAGGGTGGAGAAAAACTGGAGGCAGCCATTTACGGGAGAACCGGGGCAACCTCCACCGGCATGCTGAGCTCCGGGGAGCAGGTGTTCATGGAAAGCATCGATGTGGATCAGTGCAGGACAGGGCTGATGAGCGGTGAATTCTCCGTTTCGGGCCCGGAACCGGTTACGGAAGAACTCCTGCCTGCCATGGGAGTAGATCTTCCCGGAGAAATGACCTTCAGTTTCTCCGGACAGTTCTCCACAAGCGGCGCCGATAACACCGATACAAGGGGAAACTGGTCATACAACTGGCTCAACGACGGCTCGGGCATAGCCAAGCTTACCTGCAGGCCTTCTCCGGGAACCAGGATCTCAGTCAGCGGGATCGGTTCCTACAGGGAACGGGGCTGGAACCAGTGGGCCTGGGAGAACTACGATGACCTTTCCTTCGTTGAAGGCGCCATGTACCCCCCAATGAGCCACGACTATGCCCTTCCCGAGATGTTCAGCGAAACCGGAGGCGCCATACTGAACTACTCACAGCTCATAGGCGACAAAACCAGCATCGACCTTACCTTCGGCCATGTGCAGTACCAGAACTGGAACAGGATCCATGACGAGAACGGCGGATTTGTAGGGGAGGGCACCAATCCCATCTTCTGGCTTACCCAGTACGCACCTCCGGCTCTGGTGGAAGATTCACTGGGCTTCTTCTACAACGGGCTTCACAGAAATGTGTGGCATGACTCGAAGGCAAAGGTCTCCACGGCTGTGCTCAGCCTCGATTACAATCCCAATCCAAGGATCAGGTTCAAGACCGGTGTTCTGGGCAACTACTACGATCTGTACCAATACAATGTCTACTGCCTGGCTCCCGGCACATCCTACCTGTCCCTCTGGAACGCATACCCCCATTCGGCTGCGGCTTACGCCCAGTGCAGCTACAGATTCCCGGGAGGTGTGATCACCACCGCAGGGTGAGGGCGGACTACTTCGATGCCAACACCGCTGTTTTCTCCCAGGAGGAGGGGGCGAAACCGATGTGGAGCCCAAGACCCACATCAGCCCCAGGTTCAGCTTCTCCGTCCCCTTCAGCGAAAGGTCTCTATTCTTCGCCACATACGGCCACTACTTCCAGATGCCTCCCATGAACAGCCTCTTCCTGCAGACATCTTTCAGCACCGGCTCCAGCAGGGTGGTAGCCGGCAACCCAGATCTTGACCCCGAGCTGACCACTCTTTTCGAGGTGGGCATCAGGCAGGAACTTGACAGGTTAACCGATGTCGCCCTTTCCTTCTACAACAAGGACATCACCGGGCTTGTGAGCACCTCGGACCACAGCGAGGGGCAGTTCTATGTGTTTACCAACGACGACAGCCATGGAAATGTAAGGGGTCTGGAAACCTCCCTCACAAGGATGTCCGGGGGCAGGCTATCCGGCCAGGTTTTCTACACGCTATCGCTGGCCAAGGGAAGGTACTCTTCAATGCTCTCACGATACAACTACGCCCAGTTCGGAGTGGTTTACCTCTCAAAGGAAGACAATTTTCTTGACTGGGACCAGACCCATCAGGCCGGGGCAAGCATGGAACTGACCTCCTTCCAGTCCGAGGGTCCTGAGATAGCCGGGTTCCACATTATGGAGAACAGCGCCGTATCCCTTTCCTGGAGGTATGGAAGCGGAACGCCCTATACCCTTCCGGTATCCGGTTCCCAGCTGGTGGAGACGAACACCGAAAGAAGGCCTTCACCATGCAGACCGACCTGAGCCTTTCCAGGGATATCGAAGTAGCAGGGAGCGAACTCAAACTGATGTTCGGAATTTTTAATCTGTTCAACAGGGAGAACATAGTGCACATCTACGACACCGGGCTTTCCACACCACCGGAGACCCCACAGGTGAAATGGGCAACCCGAGGGCCTGGTCACCGGCCAGGCACTACCTGCTTCAGGCGGTGCTGTCATGGTAAGATGCTCCCTTCTGGCGCTCCTTGCTTCATTCATTGGGCTTTCCTGCACCAGGTTAACAGAATACGACCTCAGCTGGGAATCATCCCTTCGTGTTTACTCTCCGGAGGATCTTTCCCTTGTGGCGTCCTTCCCCGAGATGACAGCACCCAGGAGCATGATGATAGTACCCGGGATGGTTTTCGTGGCATCCACCGAGGGTATAGTTTACTCCTTTGACGCCGAATCAAGGGAGCTTATCGGAGAGCATCAGGTGGGTCCGGCATCCGCATCGGGATATGGAAGAATGGTGTTCAGCCCCACAGAGGGAACCGCTTACCTTATTGGAGCAACGGGAAAGATACTGGAGCTGAGCATTCCCGACTGCGAAGTGCTGGATGAATTCTCGCTGGGAACCTCCCCCTTCGACCTGGAAGTGACCGCCGGTAACTCCGGATACCTCTGGGTAGCCGACGCTTCTTCCAACAATATCTACCAGGTCCGGCTTTCGGACAACCTGAACCTGGCCAATACTCACTTTTTCGGCAGCCAGATAGTACAGTGCATGGAGGCTCTGTGGGGGGCGGACACACTAATCGTTGGGACATCGGAGCTGGTTTACCGGGTGGAGACCATGGCCGCCGGCGGCATACGGAAGACCTATTTGGCAGATGTTTCCGGCTCCTTCACAGCCCTGGGGGCAATAGCGAACTCAGCAAATCTTGCGGCGGTGAAGAGAACCACCCTTGGAATTCTGGAACCCTACGCCAACATGACCGTTCCTCCTGTACCATCTTTCACAGGGGGAGTATCCACTCCGGGAAGCCTTCACAGAACCGCCGACGCCGGGGATTACAATCATGCAATCGTACTCAGTTATCTGGGGGATATGACCTGCCGATTATCACGCTACTACTATTGGGACCCGGCGGAAATAGTCCATTCGGTGGATATTCAGGATACCCGCTGGACATGCAGGTATCCGGAGGGGGTGACATCTATGTTCTTTCCTACTGATACCATTCCCGGAAGGCTTCAGTGTTTTCAGGAGTTCTGCTGGTGTTTACACTGCTTCTTGCTTCGGGCTGCCTCCACGATCCCCAGGGTGTTTCCACCGAGCCGGAGCTTGATCTCTCGGGTTTCGCCATGGTATGGGATTCCTATGAAATGAACTATCCTCTGTTCCTGTTCAAGGGAGCCGACTGGATGGAGCTGTGCCGGGAATACTATCCCCAGGCTGTTGACTGTTCAACCGAAGAGGAGCTGAGGACGGTGATCACCGGGATGCTGGCTGAGCTTCAGGACCCGGCGATCATCATCTACTCCATGGAGCTGCAGGATACCATATACACCTTTGAAAAAGCGTTCCAGCCCAATGTGGACACCCAGGTGCTCATGGAAAACTACCTGGAACCCGGTGGATTCCAGGGGTACGTGGATGGGTTCGGATGGTGCGATCCCGCTTTGCTTCCCTATGCCTTCTTCGACGAGTTTCCCACCCAGGGCGATACCCTGGCGGTGGCTGCCCTGGACTCCTTCGTTTCAAATTGCATTGAGCTGGATGTTCCAGCCCTGATACTGGATGTCCGTATGAATCCCGGAGCCAGAGGGCCATATTCCATAACTTCGATCACACCGCAATGGGCAGATTTACTTCCAAGGCAAGGGTCTGCGCATGGTATAGAACCAGGGTTGGCCCTGAATATGGCCAGTATCATGATTGGCGCCCCTCGATAGTTCCCGCCGGCCCCGTTCAGTTCACCGGCACCGTCTACCTCCTTGTTGGCGGCGGATGTACACAGGCCGCCGAGGACATGGCGGTGAACATGGCAGTTTTCCCGAATGTTGTGATACTGGGCGATACCACCGGGGGCAGTGTAACGGAAATGGGAATCGCCGTTCCCCTGGGGATCCAGGGGGGATGGGTGGTCCGGTCCGCTGTTTCCACCATCCTTACCTATGATAAGGACTGGGTGGAGGAAGCGGGCTTTCCCCCAGACATACTGGTGGAGGCAACCCCGGAAGATTTCGCCGCGGGGGTGGACCCGGTGATGGAATACGCCATGGGACTCGTCCAGGGGCGAAGCCATCCGTAAATTTGACAAATAGATTCGCCAAGCTATTGCTGTGCAATGAATAAAGCATGATGCGCATATGCAGCACCTTCGGGCGAACTGGCACCGTGAATCAGACGAAACATTGACGGAGGCAGAATTGAGTGAGCTGAAAACAGTGAGTACATTCGATAACAGGTACGAGGCGGAAATCGCCGGTGGTCTCCTGCTGGAACAGGGCATACAATCCATCATCAGAGCCGATGACTGCGGCGGAATGCTCATGGGAGTTTCCCCTGTCCGCAGGGGCGGGATAAGGCTGATGGTAAGCGCGGAGGACCTGGAAAAGGCGGAGAAGGCCCTGGAGGTGCTCGGCGGATAGGAAGGGGTGGCGAACTTTTGCGCTTCCCGGGGGTATAGCCCGGAAAAGAAAGGACCCCATGATCTATCTCTGTTTCTGATATTGAGCCTGTCCCTGTCCGGCCAGGTCTCCGATGCTGAACCGGCTTCGCCCTCAGCGGAGGATACCCTTGAACTTATTGAGTCCATCCTGGCCCAGGCAGAGTCCTACCTTGGCGTTCCCTATGTATACGGCGGTGCCGATGAGAACGGTTTTGACTGCAGCGGTCTTACCTACCGGGTGTTCAATGACCATGGCATACCACTGCCCAGGACCGCTTCAGCCGTTGAGACCGTTGGAGAGTTCGTTGAGAGGGACAGCCTTCAGCCCGGGGACATAATGATATTTCACAACCCCACCCATGCGGGGATTTACATGGGCGAAGGCCTTTTCATCCACTGTTCCTCCTGGCAGGACAGGGGTGTTGTGATAACACCAATTGACCAGCCAACTACCTTCGCAGGTATCACACGGCCAGGAGGGTCATTCCGGCTGAATAGCCTGCCTGCCCCTCTCTAGAAGGGTCTGTATCACAGGCATTGCCGGGGTGTAGGTGGCTACGAAGGAGGTTACAGGACCTTCCAGCCCGGGATACCACGCCTCCATGGATATCTGTCCGGTGGATGGCGGGGCGGGCCTTCTGCAGTGGCTGAGGACCGTCCAGAGTTCTTCGGGCATTATGGGAATGTCCACCCGGCCCTCGGAGCTCGAGTACATCAGGGTGTAGTTGCCGTAAATGAGATACTCGTCTCCTGCCCTTACTGTGAAGTTCGTTTCCGGGACATTTATCCCGTTCCAGAGTTCCAGCATTACGGAGTTCCATGATGCCGTGTCCACCCCCCGGCGGGAGCTGGAACGGGAATGATGGTACACCAGGGGGATGGAAGTCCACTGGTCGCGGAGGGTATCGGAGCATGTTTCCGTTGTGAGCAGATAGAGCTGCCCGGTGTTGAAGGCCTCCAGGGCCCCCACCGCCGGACGTGGGGCCCCTGTCAGAAGGGCTGCTGTAATGAGCATGAATGTCATTTTGCCTCCTAGTCTTCCGAAAGAACGATTATCATGTCCTCCCTGCTGAAGATAACGGTTTCTCCCTTCGGGGGGTTGACTGTGATCCCGTATGAGCTCAAAGAATCATTCCTGAGGGTGCTGAACCTGTATCCGATGGCTGTTTCATTGAGTTCAGAAGCACTTGCGGTAACGGTGAAGAAGTCTACGGGTTCTCCACACTTGACATACCTGGAAGCGGGTTTGAGATAGATCTCTGAACCGTCGGGATCGAAAAGGTCCCAGAACACCGAACTGAGCTCCCTTGTTTCGGAGATCTGGGTGAGCAGAAGGCTCAGGACCTGATCGCTCACTATGTAGTCGTCGGCTCCGGTTATCTCCGCAAGGTTTCTATTCCGTATGTCCCTCATCTCGGTAATGAGGGAGAAGTTCCTGTTCAGTTTTCCGGCTATGTCCTGATGTGCAGAAGGGTCATCAGTGTGCTGGAGTCGGCTTCCTGGGCCCAGGGCGTCGGAGTAGCTCAGTATGAGTATGTGCTGGTAGTTCTCGATGGACAGGCTTTCAAGAAGGGTTCTGTCAGTTGTCCGGCCCGGGAGGTAATCAACCTCCAGATTCTCGAGTTCCTCCGGAATGACCGGGGAACAGAATACTTCATCGGCCACCAGCTTCAGCCTGGACCCGGGGGTGAGGTAGTTGGAAAGCTCCCTTATTATTATTGGAGCCCGCCAGTTCCAGCCCAGCATTATGATCTTCGAGGGTTCCCTGTCTGAGGGTTCCTGGTGATAGATAAGGTCTTTCCGCACCCGGGGGCTTGCCTCTCCGGAGAGAACCACCGTGTCGTCATCCTCAGAAATGGCGATGATTCGGTCGCTGTCCTCCATGATGGACTCCATGGGTGGATTGAGAACCGGAGGGTCTCCAGCCTTTTTCACGCCGATCACACAGCTTGTTTCATACATCTGCTGAACCTCGCGGAAGGTCCGTCCGGCAAGTTCCGGCTGGCTGTGGAAGTAGATCTCGTCGCCGCCATAGTCCAGAAGTTCCTGGTAAACCACCGAAAGGCCGGACTGCAGGCATGTCTGTGCAACCATTCTGGCGATGATATCTCCGGCCAGCACTATTTCAGCGTGTTTCCCTCCTACTATCCTGGCTGCGTCGACATTTTCAGGATCGGTTATCAGGGCAACTATGTGGGGAGGATCCTTCATTTTGCCCGCCCTGTTGGTTATGGCAAGCATGGTCTTGATGACCTCGGGATCAGGATTATCGCCATCGGGGGACAGGACTATGACAGCCTTTGCGGTGTGGAGACTCATCTTCTCAAGATCGGAGGCTCCACCGGACTTCCCGTTCTGCACACCACCCTGGTGTTCCTGAGAAGGGGGACCTTCTCCCTTATCTCATCTTCCATCATGACCTTGTCCATGTTCGCCATTATGGCAACACAGGGTCTTTTCTGGTTTTCATTGGCAATGGAAAGCTCGGAAATGATGGTGAACACCTGCTCAGACCAGCCCAGCACCACGGTATGATCATTCTCCACCACTCGGGATCTGCCCTTTCGCAGGGCCTCCAGCCTGGCTTCCAGCCCTGTGGTGAGGATACCGATAAGGGTGCTGAAGATGAAGATCCCGCTGAATGTCACTATGAGCATGCTGGCCAGAAATCCGGGGCTTCCCTGGTCGCCTCCGATGGTGCCTGGGTCCATTGTGCGCATGAGGCTCATCCAGAGAAGCGCAGGAAAACCTTCTCCTTCGGGAGCTGTACCGGTGAACATGACCATGAGGGAGAAAAATACGATAAGTATGACGGAAAGAATTCCCAGCCATATTATCAAACCCGCAGTTCCCCTGGACATCATGGTGTCGAAGGCGTAGCTGAACCTGCCTTCGCGGAAAATCTCCCTGGCATTGTCAGCCCCCTGTCTGGTTAATGGATAATGGATTTTAACCTGTTCAGAGGGCGCAGGCAATGCCCCTGTTCTCGCATATGGCAAGGTACTCCTTCACATCGGAACGGGAGAGTATGCCATTTCTGATGGATTCTGTGGTGATGGAGGAGATGGTGCTTTCCAGGATGTCCACACCGTTTGAGAGTGCATGGAGTGCCTGTTCATCGGATCCCGAGGCCATGTAAGCCCTGTAGAGATTTCCATACATGAATACCACGTCGAAGGGAGACAGGTTTTCGGCGTTCCTTATGGAGCTTTCTATCATGAAAATTCCCCGGTCGACGGATTCCCCGGTAAGCACGAGAAGATAGCCCCGCAGGTGGATGAACCGGTTGGAAATATCCTGGGACATGTCGCAGTCCTCCATACCGGTGAGTATCTCCAGGGCTCTGGATAGATCGGAGCGACGGATCCTCACCGCTGCGATCTCGAGGGAGGAATGGTGAATCGTTTCGGTACAGTTCAGCTCCTCAAATATCGCACAGGCGTTCAGAAGGTACTCCTCCGCCTTGTCGTATTTACCCTGAAGCATGAAAAGCCTGCCCAGCCCCAGCTGGCCGTAGCCCATTCCCAGACGGTTCTGAATTCTGCTGTTCAGTTCTATATAGAGCTGAAAATACCTTCGTGAAAGGTCCAGCATGTTGAGATTGGTATATGCCTCCGCAAGGTTGTAGTAGGCGATAGCCAGCCCGAGCTGGTCGTCAAGACGATTGTTCAACCTGACCACCTGCTTAAGCGTATCGAGCATCTCAGTATAGTGACCGCCATGTTCAAGCAGGCCGTGCATGTTGTTAAGGATCAGGGCCTCCATGGATGGATCGTTATGGGTGATGGATATATCCAGGGCGGTCCTGTAGTGATCCAGGGCTCTGGTCGGGGTGCCTGTTTCGGATTCGAGGTCTGCCAGCCTTGCGTAGTAAAGCCCCTCCAGTGAACCATCCGGCCTATCCGGATGTTCGTCGATGAGCCGCTTTGCATCCTCAAGCTTTTTACCGGCCTCCCCTCGTCTGCCCTGCAGTCTGCTTATGAAGGATGATTCCAGAAGGGCTCCAATCATGCTCCCGATCAGGATGCTTTCCCTGCTCTCGACGGAGTTTCCTATGCTAACCACCTCGTCGAACATTTCCATGGCCTTTGAGTACATGCTTCTTCTTTTGTAGCTGTCGCCCAGCCGGTAGAAACAGCTGCCCGGTCCACCGGCTTCGAGGCCATTTCCAGGGCTTTGTTCATGTGCCTGTCCGCTTCTTCCGCTTTCCCCGTTATGGAGAAGAGGGTTCCCATGTTCAGGTGGACACAGAAAAGCTCCTCGGTATCGGTGTCCGCCGGAAGCCGTTCAAGGTATTCCCTGTACCAGTGAATGGACTGGGAATGCTGGCCCTCGCGAAAGGTTTGCCCGGCGGCCATTCGGGAGAAGGAAGGGCCTTTTCGGTGTTCCTGCTGCAGCAGTAATGCCTGGCGGTTTCCGTAAGCAGTTCGCCAAAGAGCTCATCCCCCATGAGTTCCAGTGCGGCGGCGGTTCTTTCGTGAAGGATGCTCCTCAGGGAGGGAGAGATAAGGGAAACCAGATAGCTGCGCATTACACCGAACTTGAACTGATAGCCCTGGCCGTCGTCGAGGAGCAGCCCTGACCCAACGAAATCATCAAGGATCTCCGCAAGGGTGAGTTCCTCCATTCCCGTTAGATGGCTGAGAAGGCTCAGAGTAAGGAACCTTCCCGCGAGGGCCGAGCGCTTCAGAACCTTTAACTGTTCTTCCGATAACCCTTCCAGGATAGAATCGAGCACAGGGCGAACCTCCGGAGGGGTGGCGTCTTCCCGGGGCTCGCTCCATCTGGCCGCGCGACCATTCCCCACTCCCACTGCACCGGACTCTATGCACCAGTTGACCAGCATCTGAAGGAACCGTGTGTTACCGCCGCTCTGGCTGCTCATGTAGTCGATGACATCCACCGGGACCCCCGGAGATTTCAGTGCGAAGAAAAGCATGGTCCTCACGTCGGACCTGCTGAGGGGGTTCAGATGGATGGAAAGACGCCGGGAAGGGGGAAGAAGGGAAATGAATGGCCCAAGGACTCGGCGGTTCGACTGATGGCTATGCAGAAAAACCGGGATCACTGGTTTCGGAGAGCACCTCGCCATATAGCCAACGCCTTCGGGAGAAGCCCATTGAAGATTGTCCAGCACCATAACGAAGGGCTTTATAGTGGAAAGGGCCGTGAGAATTCTGCTGAGATCCTTCCTTGTTCGTATCCTGGTCTCATTCAGGTCTCCCGGGACTGAGCGTTTTTAACGGGGAAACCGTATTGACCGAGATGATCCGCGGTGCCCGGTTCCACCTGTCCCGTCTGGCGGACCACTTTCTTGAGTTCGTTGTCATCGAGGTTATCCAGACAGAGCTTTATTTCATTTACGATCAGAAAGGTGATCTCCTCACTGACAGGATGAACATCGGTTTTCAGCAGAGGTGTCTGCTTGAACTGGCAGTAGTTGCTGAGTTCCTCCACCAGCCTGGTCTTGCCCATGCCCTGCTCGCCGGTGATGGAGCAGAACATGGAGCTGCCGCTCATGGAACGGTCAAGGGTTTCCCTGAGGAGCTGAAGCTCATCACGGCGGCCAACCATATGGGTGAAATCCGGTTCCGTATCCCTGGAAACCTTCAGGTCGTCGGCAAGAAGGAAACGGCCCCTTCCTGTTTCCTTGGCGCGGTAAAGGGCCTGGTCCGCCAGTGCTATTACATCCTTCAGCTCCCGGTGGGAGGGCTGACTTTCCGCCACTCCCATGGATGCGCTTACCCTCAGCCCTCCGGGGAAATCACGGTTGCCAAGTTCGTATAGAAGACGCTGGGCCAGGTCGAGGGCACTGTTGCCGTCGGTTTCCGGAAGAACCACCAGGAACTCGTCGCCGCCGAAGCGGAGGGCGTGGTCACTCTTCTTCAGATTGATCCTGATGGTCTGACCCACATGGGCCAGTATGTCATCCCCGGTGAGATGGCCGTATATGTCGTTCACCAGCTTGAAGTGATCCACATCGATGATAAGCAGGGTCCATGGATACTTTCTGGAAGCGAACTCCCCATCGAGCTGCCGCAGAAGAGACCTGTCGCAAAGGCCGGTGAGAGCGTCTTTTGATTCGGTATGGTCGGTGAGGGACTGCAATTCAGGTTTCCTCCTATGGTTACATTACACATAAGCATAAAGTTTACCAGAAGCGGAACCTATATTAACAATCCAGAATAACAACAAACAGCAGGAAAAACGAGCCACACCATGGGGGCGTGGCTCAAATCACCGGGTGGTCTTCCCCCATGGTCTTAACCGGGGAAACCGGCTGTCAGCGCTTCCTCCTTGCCCAGGAATCCCTGAGGGTGATGGTTCTGTTGAATACCATCTTTCCGGCGGTGGAGTCGGGGTCAACGGAAAAATACCCGTTCCGCTCGAACTGGCAGACATACCCCGGTTCCTTATCCTTCATGTGGTTCTCAACCATGCAGTTTTCCATTACTCTGAGTGAGTCGGGATTGAGTGAGTCGGTGAAGCTTCCTTCATCGGCTTTCTTCATTGGGTTTTCCTCGGCGAAGAGCCTGTCGTACAGCCGGACCTCCGCCGGGAAACAGTGGTCCGCGGAAACCCAGTGGAGGGTTCCCCTGACCCTTCTGCCGTCCGGGGCATTACCCCCGGCGGTCTCGCTGTCGTAGGTGCACCTGATGGCGGAGACATTCCCCTGCTCATCCTTTTCAAAGCCAGTGCATGTAACGAGATAGGCATATCTGAGCCTGACCTCCCTGCCCGGCGCCATACGGAAGAACTTCTTCGGAGGATCCTCCATGAAATCCTCCCCCTCGATATAGAGTTCCCTGGTGAAGGGAATGCTTCGGACACCTGCGGATTCGTCCTCGGGGTTTACCACATAGTCAAAGTGCTCGGTCCTGTCTTCCGGATAGTTTTCTATGATGAGCTTAACCGGGTTGAGAACGGACATTACCCGTGGTGCGGTACTGTTGAGCTGGTTCCTTATGCAGCTCTCCAGAAGGGCTATGTCCACCGTGCTGTTGCGTTTCGCAAGGCCGATGGTAAAACAGAAGGAGCGTATGGCCTCCGGTGGGACTCCCCTTCGCCTCAGTCCGCAGAGGGTGGGCATTCTGGGGTCATCCCATCCCTTTACGAAGCCCATTTCAACCAGATGTCTGAGATAGCGTTTGCTCACAACGGTATAGTTGAGGTTCAACCGGGCGAACTCTATCTGTCTGGACTTGAACATGTCCAGTTTTTCGAGATACCAGTTGTAGAGGGGGCGGTTATCCTCAAACTCGAGGGTGCAGAGACTGTGGGTGACCCCTCGATGGAATCCTCGAGGCAGTGGGCGAAGTCATACATGGGATAGATGCACCATTGTCGCCGGTTCTGTGGTGAGAATGGTGCAGTATCCTGTATATGGCCGGATCACGCATGTTCATGTTGGGGCTTGCCATATCGATCTTGGCCCTCAGGGTCCTGGAGCCGCCGGGAAACTCTCCGCTTTTCATTCTGCGGAAGAGATCGAGGTTCTCCCTGGCGGTCCTGTTCCTGTAGGGGCTGTTCCTGCCGGGTTCCTTAAGGGTGCCCCTGTACTTTCGAACTTCTTCGGCGGTGAGATCGCAGACATAGGCCAGACCCATTTCAATGAGTTTTTCAGCCAGTTCATACATCTCATCGAAATAATCCGAGGCGAACCGCAGACTGCTCCATTCGAAGCCAAGCCATTTGATGTCATTCCTGATAGCATCTACGAACTCGGTTTCTTCCTTCACGGGGTTGGTGTCATCGAAGCGGAGATTGCATCTGCCTGGTACTCCTCGGCAATTCCGAAGTTGGTGCAAATGGACTTCGCGTGGCCGATGTGGAGATAGCCATTGGGTTCCGGGGGGAACCTGGTCACGATCTCACTGTGTTTGCCGGTGGCGAGATCGTTTTCGATGATCTCCCTTATGAAATCCCTTGTGGCTTTTTCCATAGAATCCTGTTCCTCCTGAATCAATGTTGGTCAATAATAATGAATGTCAGCCCTGGTCATCCATCATCCGCTGCACCATGTGGAGGAAGGTGATCCATGCTCCGCGGAACATGTGAAGCGGTCTTGTGTCCGGGGTCCTCAGCTCAAGGGTAATCCCCTTGGTATTCAGCCTTACGTCGGTGAAGATAGTTGTGAAGTGAACCAGAAAATCCTGGAATCCGGGGTGGGGATCTATCTCGCCGAAGGGAACTCCACTGTGAAGGTCGATGGCGTTCAGGGCAAAGTGTATCAGTCTTTCCAGAAGGACCTCCGAGGATTCGATGTTGTCAGCCCGGGAGCATGTCAGGCCGCACCGGGAGGGGTCGGTCCTGTCCCAGATATCCCTGCGTTCAGGCCCCATGGAGAATCCCTCTTCCCTTGAAAGTGAGCACATGAACTCCCAGAGCTGCAAAAGCTCATCCAGGGAGTTCAGGGAGACATGCAGATGTATCGCAGCGGTGCCCTTCATCATATCCCAGCCCCGGTCGCTGGTTCTGCCCAGCAGTTCGTGGAGGCTTCTGTACCTGTCCGCCTCAAGGAGCATGGGGGCGGAATCCCGCCCGGGTATGTACTCCCGGGGTATGTAGTTTACGCCGGTGCGTTCCCTTATTTCTGCAATGGTAATTTCTATGGTCCTGAGCAGTGAGTCGAACAGAGCCATGTCATCACCGGCTATGGGGGGACTGCTGAACTCTATCTGGCCCCCCGGTTCGAAGGTTATGTACATTCCTGAGTCGTCAGCTATCCTGTCTTCCCGTTCCGTGAAGCCCAGGGAGGGGAGACAGCTCTTCACATTGCTGAAATCCTCGGGGGACAGGGGATCTTCGCCGATGAGCTCGTACTCGAAGCCGTAGGTTCGTGTCTTCCTTCCGGTGATCCTGTCCTTTACAAGGGCTATGAACTGGTTCCTGTATCTCAAATGACACCTTTCATGAATTCACCGTACCACAGGGTGAATACTACAATTGCGAAGACCCTGTCTCCTGCGGATACCATGGTTTCAGGGCCGACCCCCTCACCGGTTACCATTCCGGCATATTTTCTCACGAGATCGCCGTTCAGTATGCCCTGTGCATCGGCTTCATTCCCCATGAGGATGTCGGCGATGGGCTCAGGAAGCCCGGAGGGGGTGGTGAACCAGTCTGCTATTGGCATGGTGAAGGGTTTCTTTGCCCTGCCGGTTACCTCGGGAGGGAGGATGCCATGGGTCCTGAAGGACTCCCTGCAGATGTACTTTTCACGACCGGCTGCAAGATTTACCCTGAGATCCAGGGGAAGTGTGCCTGCGAATTCTGCCAGCCTGTAGTCCAGGAAGGGTGTTCTTGTCTCCAGGCTGTGCCTCATGCTCAGCTTGTCCAGCCTGAGGTTAACGTAGTTGGGAAGCCTGGTGAGGGTCTCTATAACCTGCATGGCGGAAATGGGCTCCTCCATCCGGGAAACCCCTTCGGGAATGTAGTCGGATATGGTGAAGCCAAGTGGAACATCGGCACCGAGAAGCTCTGCCAGTTCGTTTTTCGAGAAAGCAGTTCTCCGGCAATATGTCTGGTTATGTGGTCTTCCGGGGTGCCCCCCACCCTGGTGAGCATTTCCGGGTAGAGTTCCGTAAGCCTTTTCCGTTCCACGGAGGAAGCACCGGGATAAGCCATGGCCGCCGCCTCCACAAGGAACTTTCTGTAGCCGGCGAAGATCTCGTCGCGCCTTCGCCGGTGAGGACCACCTTGAGCCTGCTGGAGGCCAGGCGGCAGACCTGGTCGGGTGGGAACCATGGTGCCCAGTGAAATGGGTTCTTCTATCGCCCTTATGATCTCCGGTAGCATCCCGAGGTGGTCAGGAGAGCATACACCCCTGATGTTCTCGGCACCTTCGAAACGGCGGGGCATCAGGGAAAGGAAACGGTCCACATCCGGGGTCTCATCATATTTCGGTTCACTGAAGCCTATGGTGAAGAGTTTTATATCAGGTTTACGAACCGCTGCAGCGCTGGCCACCGCAGAGGAATCTATACCCCCGGATATCAGGCTTCCCACCTCCACATCGCTTCGCAGCCTTATCCTCACCGAATCGGTGAACAGTCTGTTGAACTCCTCCCCGGCCTCTTCCGGGGTGATGTTCCTGTTCTCATGGAACTTCCACCGCCAGTAGGTTTCCAGGGAATAATCCCCGCTCAAGGTGTCCTGAATGAGAACCGATGCCGGGGGCAGTTTGCGTATCCCTTTGAAGATCGTTCTTTCGCCGGGCACATACCTGTATTTGAAGAATGCCGCAAGGAGATCCGGATCAAGCTCCCGGGGAACACCAGGGGCCTTCAAAAGGGGTTTGATCTCGCTGGAAAAAACAAACCCGAGCCGTTTCTGACATAGTAGAGAGGCTTTATGCCGAACCTGTCCCGGAAGAGGACAAGCCTGTTCCGCTCAGGGTCGTGGACCACCCCGGCGAACATACCGTTGAGTTTTGCCGGGAAACCCGGTCCGTGGTGCCTGTAGGTGTTCAGGGCTACCTCCATGTCTCCGGAGGTGGCATAGTGCTCACGGGGTAGTTCATCCTTCAGCTCAATGTAGTTGTATATCTGTCCGTTGCAGGCGATGGCAGTACCATCGGCGCGGTTGATCACCGGCTGCATTCCGGTTTCCAGATCGAGGATGGAGAGCCTTACGAAGCCTATTCCGGTGTTGCCGCGTATCATTACGCAGCTGTCGTCGGGTCCCCGGTGCTTTTGAAGCCTGCAGGACTCCTCAAGGAATTCCCTGCCCCTGTCCCCGGAAAAACCCTCTGACCAGTATCCGGTGAAACCGCACATTAGCTTTACCTCCCGAAGGGGCAAAAATAAGCGATTTCAGAAATTTATCCTAATCAGGCAAAGTTCAGATCCGGGAAATAAGGGATTCCAGCAGTTCTATCTCGGTGATTTGTCTCATGGCTGCCCTCTGTCTGGATCACCTTCTGAAAACACGCCTGGAGCTGATACGGCTGCCATCGCTTACTATCAAAGCACTGCCCAGCTTACTCAGTATGTCCAGGGGAAGGGTAACCGGTGATCTTATCACCCTGGGCACCCCCTGCCTGACATCACAGATGAATGCGGGAAGGGAACATGAGACCGATGTCACGAGCTCATATCCCCTTTCGTTGAAAAGTGCTGAGTTGATGTATCGGTCTTTGCGGAAACCCTCGATAACCCTCACCGGTGATCCGGTTGCCCTGAGACCCGGACTGCCTGTATACCTTTCCGGATCGGTCAGGTGAAGTCCTTCAGCCTCCAGTGTACCCATTTTCCCGGGAACGGCCCTTACCGTTCCCTCATGATCGATTCGATGATGTTTCCCAAAGCCATCTTCTGCACCTCCATGGGTATATTACACCCCTGTTGTTAATCTGGTGTTAAGGCCCCGGGGAGGGAAACGGTGAAGACGATAACCATAACAGGAGCCGGTCTTGCGGGATCAGAAGCGGCCCTTCAGCTGGCGGCCAGAGGCTATTCGGTAAGGCTTTATGAAATGCGACCAGGCGTCATGACACCGGCTCACAGCACCGGGATGCCGGCGGAGCTTGTGTGTTCCAACTCCTTCAGGTCCAACCTGCTCCACAACGCACCGGGGCTTCTGAAGGAGGAGCTCAGGAGGTGCGGTTCTTTCCTGATGAGGGCGGCGGAGGCATCCAGGGTTCCCGCCGGGGGAGCCCTGGCAGTTGACAGGGATGTTTTCAGCGACAGGGTAAGGAAGATGCTTTCCGACCAGGGAAGCATTGAGTTCATACAAGTGGAGGTCACATCCCTTCCCGCTCCGCCGGTCATCATCGCCCCGGGTCCACTGGCATCCCCGGCCCTTGCGGAAGAGATACTGAGGGCCACCGGCGGTGATTACCTTTACTTTTACGATGCCATTGCTCCGGTGATAAGCGGTGATTCAATAGACATGGGGAAGGCATTCTTTCAGAGCAGGTATTCAGAACCGGGAGATACCGATTACCTGAACTGCCCATTCAATGAAGAAGAGTACCGCAGTTTCGTACAGGAGCTGAAGGCCGGTGGCCGGGTTTCCTCCAGGGATTTCGAAAATGAGCTTCACTTCCAGGGCTGCATGCCGGTGGAGGCCATGGCCGACGGCGGGGATATGTCCCTTGCCTATGGTCCCATGAAACCGGTGGGACTGGTGGACCCCCGGACGGGTCATAGGCCCTTCGCGGTGGTTCAGCTTCGCAGGGAAAACCTGGGAGGGACCGCCTGGAATCTCGTTGGTTTCCAGACAAAACTCACCTATTCCGAACAGAAGAGGATCTTCCGCATGATACCCGGCCTTGAGGGAGCAGAGTTTCTCAGGCTGGGTTCAATGCACCGCAATACCTTTATCAACGGACCGGCACTGCTTGATCCGGGGCTTCAGCTCAAAGCCCGGCCGGGTACCTTCTTCGCCGGTCAGATCACAGGGGTGGAGGGGTACATAGAGTCGGTGGCCTCGGGCTCCTTGCGGCCTTTTCCGTGGCAGGGGTGGATCCTTTGCCCCCTCCGGAAACGGCCCTCGGATCCCTTCTTCGCTTCTCCACCAGCCGGGAGGAAGTGAACTACCAGCCATCGAACATCAACTACGGACTCTTTCCTCCCATGGAAAACGGGTCAGGGGCGGGAAGAAGGCCAGAAGAGAGGCAATGGCGGCCAGGGCCCTTGATTTTCTGGAAGACTGGCTGAAGGGGGTTTCACCCCCGGTCCCGGAGACACAGGGCAGTCAGGGCTCCTGATACTATCACCAGGCAAGGGATGCCATTATGTATGTGTCGGGGTGGGTTCCGGAAGGGCATTCTCCCATCAGCACACCACCGGGATAAGCGGTGAAAAGCAGAGCCTTTTCCACCGCCCCGCAGGCTTCCTGCCTGCTCGTTCCGTATAGCCATACAAGGAATATCAGCCCCCGACCGAGGTACTGCATACGGTTTTCCATCACCAGGAAAAGCAGGGAGAACCCGAGAACGGTGAAGGGGGAGGCAAGCCAGAACTGCCATGGAGGTGATGGATCTACGATGATCGCCGCTGCGGAGGATAGAAGGGTCCCCGCCGCCCAGGGAAGAAGCAGTTCTGTCACTGAAACGGTTTTGCCTCCCGGGGTTCTGCACAGAAGGGCCATGAGCCCCCTGCGGCTCTGTGAACCGGGCCAGCCTGTCAGAAGGAAGACCACCGGCAGAAAAGCGGCAAGGGAGACGAAATGACGGGCAAACTCCCCGGGGGAGCCAAGGATAAGGACCGTTGCCACGGAAAGTCCCCCACCCATTGCAGGTCCCGCCTTTTCACCGCACGTTTCGTCATGATACCCGCGGTGAGCATGAATGTCCGCAAGTTTAGAAACCTTCTTCCTCTTTGAAGAGCCCGCCGGTTTCAGGTTTCTCCTTTTCCTGCTCAAAGAGTTTCAGCAGGGCCGCCGGCGGCATTCTGGATATGTGAAGCTCGATCACCGCCCGGGAATTGGCCCTTGCAAGGTTCATCAGCTGTGTCACCGCATACGTGGTCTCGGAATGGGTGAAACGGTACTTGCCATCTTTATGGAGAAGGTTCTTGACGCCGTTGATGGTCTCTATCTGGGTCCGGGGCAGGGAAGGATAAAAGGCTACTGAGACCTCAGCACCACCCACCGCCCGGGATAAAAGCTCCGAATGCCTTACAACGCGAAGGATCCCGTTCTTGTTGCACAGAGCGATCCGCTCTACTCCGGAGGGTATTTCCCCCAGGGAAGAGGTCCTTATAAGAACCGCATTCCCCGCAGAGGCATAGGTTTTCAGTTTTGGAATGGAGGGAGTCGTGAACCGGGCAGTCCACCACCAGAAGCTCTGGTGAGGTAGCCATGCAGACTGCCATTGCGGTTCTTGTATCTCCGGCTGACTGAGCTCTTCAAGGGGTAGGTTGGAAACCGTTTCCAGGTCCAGCCAGGCGAGTATCTCTCCGGTGTTCTTTCCCGCGGAGCTTCTGTTCTTTCCCGACGCGGTTACGGCAAGGTTGACGCATCCCCTTGGGGTCATACCAGGTGGGGCCTCGATGCGATCGGTTATGTATCCCGTTGCCGCTCTGCCCTCCCGGGAAGTTGCCGGAGCCATTCCGCTTCCCGCCAGGACCTTCCCCTTCCTGGGAGACTCCAGTCCGGCGGCGTACCTGGCCAGCTTTCCCGCTGCTGAGGTCTCATCCCCGAGAAGGACCGTTATGGTCCCGCCCAGTACTGCAAGGTCCGATGACCCGGCGGTACCCTCTGCCGGGGAGACTCCAAGGAACTTCAGAAGGACCGCCGGCGGGTGTTCCATGGCTACTTCCGCTTTCTCATTTTCAGCTCAAGACTGCTGTCCGCAGCCTGGAGTGCTCTTACCACGCCCAATCCGCTTCTGCCTGAGGTCCTTGGAACCGCACCGGTCTCAACGCAGCGGAGGAATTCTTCCATTTCGGCATTCAGTGGTTCAAAGGACTCTATCTGTGGGCTGACTATGTCCCCGGTGCGGTAAGAGAGGTGGTATTCCCGAAGCTTTCCGGCTCTAGGATATCCACGCCCTTGTCAAATATCTTGATCTTCTCATAGGGCTCGGTATCGTCGTAGATCAGCATTTTTCTGCTGCCCACGATAACGGTTTTACGAAGTTTGGAGGGGGCCAGCCAGGCAACCTGAACATTGGCCGTGGCGCCGCTTGGGAAACCCAGGTTGATGAAGGCCACATCGGGAATGCCATCAAGTACATAGGCATGGCCGAAGGCCTCCACGAAATCCGGTTCTTCCCCAAGCCAGTAGAAGAGCATGGAGAAGTCGTGGGGGCCAGGTCCCAGATCACTGAAACATCCTTCTGATGAAGCCCGAGGTTGACCCTGTTGCTGGTAATGAAGCGTATGTCTCCAAGCTCTTTGCTGTCCAGTATCTGTTTGATCTTGAGAACTGGAGGTGAATAGAGGAATGTGTGGCCCACCATGGAAACCAGTTTTTCTCCTCGGCAAAGGCAACCATCTCCTCGGCCTTTGCTGTGGTTTCGGCGAAGGGCTTTTCCACGAAGACGTGTTTCCCCGCCTTCATTGCTTCCATGGCCAGGGGGTAATGGGTGGAAACGGTGGTTGCTATCACAACAGCATCAATTTCAGGATCATTGAAGATATCCGCGCAGTCAAGGGTTTTGTGGCAAGATGCAAACCGGGCACCGATCTTGTTAAGTCTTCCCGGGTCTTTGTCGCAGATCACAACCTTCTCGGTCCTTCTGTTAGCCGTGATGTTCCTGAGCAGATTGGGCCCCCAGTATCCGAGGCCTATTACACCAACGCCCGCCATTTCTTCCTCCGTTGCTTGAGTAATAGAAGTTTTGTCCGTGGCTGAAAGCTACAACATAAGCAAACTCCGGTAAAGAGAAGTCAATACCGCTGTCTTGCCGGACCCCATGTGCGTCATTTCGGCGCGGGTTTGAAGTTTACTTCCTGGCGGCAGCGGAATAGTGGCAAAATATCGCCACTAATATGCAGTATTCCCTGGCCAGGGTTTTGCTACTGTTTGCACCGAAGGGAGAAGAACATGACACTTGAGAAACTTACCATAAAGGCTAGAGAAGCCGTAACTGAGGCTGTTAACAGCGCCTCTTCCTCGGGAAACCCGGAGGTAACGCCCCTGCACATCGTATCCGCTCTTCTGCAGAACGAAGCTGGAACAATTCCAGGTGTTCTCAACCGGCTGGGTGTGGAGGCCGGTGCTCTGCAGAACGAGATAGGAAAGGCACTGGGAAGGCAGCCAAGATCCTCCGGGGGGTCACAACCCGCTCTTTCCAGAACTGCCCTCAGAGCCCTGAAGACCGCCGAAAAGGCATCGGCTGACATGAAGGACGACTTCGTAGCAAGCGAGCACATCTTCATGGGCATTCTGGACACCTCCTGTGAAGCCTCGGAGATATTGACGAAGGCTGGAATTGACAGGCAGAACTTTCTTCAGGCGCTTTCTGAAGTTCGGGGTTCCTCCCGTGTAACCAGCGAGAACGCCGAGGAGAGCTACGAGGCGCTGAAAAGTACACGAAGGATCTCACCGCCCTTGCCGGACAGCAGAAGCTGGATCCTGTGATCGGCCGGGATTCCGAGATAATGAGGACAATGCAGATACTCTGCCGAAGGCGGAAGAACAACCCTGTGCTCATCGGCGAACCGGGAGTGGGTAAAACCGCCATAGCCGAAGGACTGGCCGGCAGGATCGCCGAGGGAGACGTTCCTGAGACCCTCAAGAACAAGAAACTTCTGGCCCTGGATATGGGCTCCCTGATAGCCGGAGCAAAGTTCAGGGGTGAGTTCGAGGAGAGGCTGAAGGCTGTCCTTGCTGAGATCTCAGCCAGTGAGGGTCGAATAATCCTCTTCATAGACGAGATGCACACCCTTGTGGGCGCCGGAGCCGCCCAGGGCGCCGTGGACGCCGCCAACATGCTCAAGCCGGCCCTTGCCAGGGGTGACCTTCACTGCGTCGGAGCCACCACCCTGGATGAGTACAGGAAGCACATAGAAAAGGACGCCGCCCTGGAAAGGAGGTTTCAGCCGGTGATGGTTGATCCCCCTTCGGTGGAGGACACGGTGAACATCCTCAGGGGTCTCCGGGAGAGATACGAGGTGCACCATGGAATACACATTCAGGATCCCGCCCTGGTTGCCGCCGCCTCCCTGAGCGACAGGTACATTTCCGACCGTTTCCTTCCGGACAAGGCCATTGACCTTGTGGACGAGGCCGCCAGCAGACTGCGTATCGAGATAGACAGCATGCCCGGGGAGGTGGACGCGGTAAAAAGACGTCTCACCAGACTGGAGATCGCCAGGGAAGGCCTGAAGCGCGAGCGGGACAAGGCCTCAAAGGCGAAACTGGGCGAAGTAAAGAAACAGATAGCGGATCTCCGGGAGGAGTACTCAGCCCTTGAAACCCGGTGGAAGAACGAGAGGGACGCCATCAACAGGACCAGGGAGCTCTCCCGGCGTATGGAGGAGCTGAAGCAACAGGAGAAGAAAGCCGAAAGGGAGGGAAACCTGTCAGAGGTGGCCAGGATACGCTATGGGGACCTCAGGACCGTTCAGGAGAGCCTTGAAGCAGCAAGGGAGGAACTGGCGGAGCTTCAGAAGAACGGAGCAATGCTCACCGAGGAGATCACCGCTGAGCAGATCGCCGAGGTCCTTTCCCGCTGGACAGGCATTCCCGTTTCCAGGATGCTGGAGGGGGAGCGGGAAAAGCTTCTGAAAATGGAGGACGGCCTCAGGAAAAGGGTCATTGGCCAGGATGAAGCCGTAGAGGCTGTATCCAGGGCCATAAGAAGGGCCAGGGCAGGGGTGCAGGACCCCGACCGTCCCCTGGGGAGTTTCATTTTCATGGGACCCACCGGTGTGGGCAAGACCGAACTGGCAAGGACACTGGCCGAGTTCCTTTTTGACACCTCCGAGGCAATGATCAGGGTGGACATGAGCGAATTCATGGAGAAGCACTCCGTTGCCCGGCTCATCGGAGCCCCCCCTGGATACGTTGGCTATGAAGAGGGGGGATACCTCACCGAGGCAATTCGGCGGAAGCCTTACTCGGTGATACTTTTTGACGAGATCGAGAAGGCGCACCAGGATGTTTTCAACGTTTTCCTGCAGATCCTCGACGATGGCCGGCTCACCGATGGACAGGGGCGCACGGTGGATTTCAGGAATGCGGTGGTTATCATGACCTCCAACCTGGGAAGCGACTGGATCGGAACCGTGGGCAGGACGCTCCCCGCCGATGAGCGAAGGGCAAGGGCCCACGCCGAGCTGGAGGGCAGGTTCAGGCCGGAGTTCCTTAACAGGATAGACGAGGTGATCGTTTTCGGGTCACTGACCAGGGAACAGCTGAGGGAGATAGTGGGAATTCAGATTCACCGGCTCAACTCGGTACTGGCTCGGCAGGAGATAGAGCTTTCAGCCACGGAGTCCGCCCTCGATGCCCTGGCGGAGGAGGGTTACGACCCCGCCTACGGCGCGAGACCTCTGAAGAGGGTCATACAGAGGCAGGTTCAGAACAGGCTGGCGGAAGCGATACTCAAGGGAGAGATCATTCCGGGGCAGAGTGTGGAACTCGATGCCCGGGGGAACGAGTTCGTTTTCGTTCCCCGGTAATCCCAAGCTTGCAGGCACCTCCCCGGTGCCTGCATATTTGCCTTTCCACAGGAAGGGGCATTTTTGAGGGTTGCACTTGTAGTTCCCCCCTGGGGTCCCGATGACATACGGGCACGGGACACCAGGGGCATCAGCGGATGCTGGCCGACTCCCGGTCTTCAGTACATCGCCGCGGTGCTCAGGGACAGGGGCCACACCGTAAGGTCCTGGAGGGGTATTTCTATACAAATGAAAAGATGCGGCGCATGGTGGCCGATTTCCAGGCAGACGCCGTGGGGGTCTATGTTATAAGCCTTCTCTGGAAGCAGGCCTCCCGGTTCATCACCGATGTCAGGGCTGACAACCCGGGGATATTCACCTTCATAGGAGGTCACGGGGCCACCGCCATGCCCGAAAGGCTTCTTGCCGAGTGCCCGGCACTGGATGCCGTGGTTGTGGGTGAGGGGAAGTTACCTCCGGCGAGATGATCGATGCCTGGAAAGTGGGAGCTCCCTTTCGGAGATACCCGGTCTGCTCTTTCGGGATGAGGAGGGCAAACCTCGTTTCACCGGCCAGCGGGGATAGTTCACGATATAGATCAGTTTCCCTTTCCCGCGGTGGAGCTCTGCGAGATGGAGAGGTACTGGCCCAGCTTCGAGCAGGTTTCAACGGTTCCCGCTATGCAGATGCTGGGGAGCAGGGGGTGTACCGGATCATGCATCTACTGCTACAAGATGTACGGTAAGAAAATGCGCCTCCGCGACCCCGCAGGATGGTGGACGAGATAGAGAGTTATGTAAAGAACTACGGCGTCCGCGAGATCAAGTTCTGGGACGAGCACTTCACACACAGCCATGAACATGTTTACCAGTTCTGCCGGGAGATGATCAGAAGGAAAGTGAACGTAAGATGGTGGGTTTCCTGCAGGGCCGATTCCGTTGACAAGCCCCTTCTTAGGGCCATGAAGGCCGCCGGGTGCTGGTGCATCAACTTCGGGGTGGAAAGCGGTAACCAGAAGAATCTTGACGCCCTCCTTAAGTTCGAAACCCTCCACCGCATCAGAAAAGCGGTGAGGATGACACACAGCGTTGGCATTAAAACCCATACCACATACATCTTCGGCATCCCCGGGGAGACCTTCTCCGAGGGCCTGGAAACAATAGACTTCGCCAGGGAGCTGGGGAGTTTCACCGTGGAGTTCTTTCCAATAACCCCCTTCCCGGGAACACCCCTTTACAAGGGTGTGCTGAGGGGCAAGTTCGGAACCATGTCCGAGAACCTCGATGACCAGGGCATGCTCCTCGACAGACCCTGCTTCGTACCCTTCTCCATGACGGCAGACCAGGTTATGGAACTGAGGCGGCTTGCCTACCTGAAGTACTTCTTCAGGCCATCCTTCGTTCTCTACAGGGTGAAGAACCTCATGTCCCCCTTCCAGCTAAGGGCGATGTTCCACGGAGCCTGGAGCCTTGTCCAGATGCTTGGGGAACAGATCGCAGCGGCCATAAAGCCCCGGTCATGATCACCGTTGTCGTTCCCGTTCACAACAGTTCCAAGACCCTCCGTCGAGTAATCCCTCCGATACAGGAGGAGCTGCACCCGGAAGACCTCCTCCTGGCGGTGAACGACCGCTCAACCGACGATTCTTTGAAGATACTGGCGGACATGGGGGTAAGGACCATTGAAAGCAGGGGTATGCCCGGAGCCGCCGGGACCAGGAACACCGGCGGGGAAGAGGCCTCCACCGACTGGATACTCTTCATAGATTCCGATGCGGTGGTGCCCCGGGGCTGGCGGGATAAACTGGAAGCAAGGATCGGTGAAGCCCAGGCCGTGCAGGGCGTCTACAGCAGAAATGCCCCGGGGAGGAACCCGGCTACCTTCTACAAGAACTATTACTACTACCATACCTTTACCAGGCGCATCAGAAGCCCATTCATCAAGGGGTGCGGTACCTTTTTTTCGCCATCGAGCGGGATGTGTTCAACGCCCTGGGCGGTTTCGACGAGAGGATAAGCGGTGCCACCATCGAAGACGCGGACCTTTCGGAAAGGCTCTGGGCCCTGGGGGGAAGGATAGTGATCGCTCCTGAGATCGAGGTCTTCCACCTCAGGGAGTACACCCTCCGGGAGTTCTTCAGGTACGAATGGGTAATGATGACGGCGAAGGCTCTCTACATAATGAGACGGGATCCTTCCAGGGGAGCGCCTTCCATAAGTGTCGCGGGATTCAGGGAAATGTTTGCCGTTCTCGCCGGCGCTGTGTTTTCCTGGGTTTTCATCATCGGACTGGTATTGGCCGCCGGTGGTGTCTCAGCCGGTCTTTCCGTGGCCCTTTCCGGGCTGGCGGTGACCCTTGCCGTTCAGGCCCCTTTCATTTACCACGCTGTGAAGGATGGCGGCTCAAGGGGTGTTCTGGCCTGCCTTCTGGTGATCCCCGACCTCCTTATGGTAACACCCGCATGCCTCAAAGCCCTTTTCATGTACCTTGTCGGCAGAAGATACTGATGAGGAAGCTTCTCTTCCCCTGCTTTCGCTGCTGCTGCTGGCCGCCTTCGCGGTGTATGCCGGTTCCGCCTTCAGGCTGCAGGGCCCGGGGACAAGGCGGTACAGCTTGTTCTTGTGGTTCCCGGTGTTTTGCTTTTCGCCCTTTCAGGTCTCGATCCATTCCGGGGTGTGATACGCTTCTTCAAATCTTTATCCACAGGCATCTTTCTTCTGATCCTTCTTTCCGGGGTATTCATCTTCACCGTCTGGATGGCCGTGGTCCCACTTCAGGGTATTCCAAAGGGTGGGGACGAGGCCGCCTACCTTTTTCAAAGCAGGATCTTCGCCCGGGGGGAGCTCACCGCCCCGGTTCCCGGGGTGGAGGATCCCAGGGACCTTTTCCCCTTCAGGCACTTCATCTTTCGAGGTGGAGAATGGTATGTGATGTACACCCCCTCCATGGAATTCTCATGGCTCCCTTTACCACCGCAGGAGCTTCCTGGCTCATGGGGCCGATACAGTCGGTCATTTCTCTGCTTGGGGCCTTTCTGCTTATGAGGAGGCTGGCCGGGGAGAACACCGCCCGGCTCGGTGGGGCGGTAATCGCCCTGTCACCCTATTTTCTGTTCATGAGTTCTTCCCACATGGCCCACAACACCAACCTGATGTTCGTAACATGGGCGCTTTACTATCTGGTCAGAGGGCTCCAGCGGGAAAGCATAGCCGCCCAGGCCGCATGCGGTTTCCTTCTTGGGCTGGCCCTGAACACCAAGCCCTATCCCATAATACCCTGGGCGATCACAATAACCCTCGTTCTTTCTGTGAAGCTCAAATGGAGAGCCCTTCCCGTTCTTCTCAGAATTGCCGCCGGCGCCCTTCTCCCTTTGGGTCTTTTTCTCCTTTCCAACAACCGTTTCAGCGGGGATCCCTTCTCACCGGCCTATAACCTCGCCAGGGGCGGAGAACTGATGGGATTCGGAGAGAACAAGGCCTGGTTCCCGGAGTACGGCGACCATGCCCATACCCCGGCCAGGGGGCTCATGAACCTGATGAAGCAGGCCGGCACGGGAAGTACCATACTCCTGGGATGGCCCTTTCTTTCCTTCATTCCGGCCCTGGCGGTACTGCTTTCCGGCAAGGTCGCCAGAAGGGCATGGCCCCTCTTTGCGGCCATACTCATGATAGCCCCCTTCATGTTCATCCACTACGCCGCGGCCATCGACTACGGACCAAGGCACTACTACACTGCCCTTCCCGCCTTCGCCCTCCTCACAGCGGCGGGAATGATGGTGCTCGCCGGCAGATGGGGGCAGAAGGCCGAAGCGGCCCTGGGGGGGCTTTTTCTTGTTTCCACCATTCTCATATACATTCCGGACGGTGTTCGGCTGCGAAGCGGTCCATGGCAGACCATTGATCCCGTTCCCGTGAAACTGGCGGAGGAAGCCGTGGAAAGGCCCGCTGTGGTTTTCATGGAAGCCAGTGAGCATGGCTATCCCAATATCATGAGCGGCCTTCTGGCAACCGATCCCTTCCTGGATGGAGACATAGTTTTCTGCGCCCACCAGACCGCAGGTGAGGATCTGGAGCACATTCGGGGTATCTTCAGAGGAAGGAACGCCTATCTCTTTTACATATCAGCCGGGGAACCCATCATCGAACCCTGGACGGAAACCCTGGCGGAAAGGCTTACCCCCGAGGTGGACCTGAGACCGGACTGGGTACCGGAAAACCTTTCGGAAGCCGGTTACTAAACGGGCTTCCAGCCGCATGCCAATAAAGCCCTGCCGCCGGCGAACCCGTGTTCCCTCATGTGGGTCAGGGCCTCGGTTCCCTCTTCCTTAAGCCCCGGGTCCGAAGTCCTGCCCATATATGCGTCGTATGCCTGCTCGATTCGCTTTAGAACCGCTTCGTCAAAGGGATCTCCAGTGATATCCTCCACCTCGGAGAAGCGGATATCCCTGGCTCCGGAGTTCTCCACGAGCTCCCTCAGCTCATAGGAGGTGAACACCCTGCGGTGAAGGATGCCCCTGGATGTATCAACCCTTCCCCACCAGTTGTGCATGAGGGTGTGGGTTATCTGGGCAGGGGTCTGCCCGCCTCCTGAGAACATCTCCCTCACGATGAGCATCCCCCCCGGGGCGAGAACTCGGAGCATCTCGGCCAGAACCGCCGCCGGGTCTTCCATGTGGTGGAGGGAGTTGGATATTGCCGCTGCGCTGAAGGTGCCCGTCCTGAAAGCAAGACAGCCGGCGTCCATGGCGGCGGGTATTACTCCCCGGGTGTTTATGGTCTGCAGGGGTTTAAGGGAAGAATCGGCGGCGACCACAACCCTGAGCCGCTTTGAATTGGACATCAGGGCCTCCGCGAAGCCCCCGGGACCAGATGCCACATCCAGGGCCAGCCCGGCGGGGACAGCCTGGAAGACCCTTTCGAAGGCTTCCATTCCTTCAGTCATAGTTCCACTCCCTTCGGGGTGTCGAGTGCAGGAATTATAATAGTGGGTCAAAGAGCTGCGGAAGCTTGTTTTTGGTCTGTGAATGATTATCTGTTCACCTTCATACGAAAACAGGACAGCCAGGGATTGGTGGAATTTGCGTCATATATGCTTCATGCCTGCCTACAACGCTGAAAAACTCATGGAGGGTGTAATAAGGAAGATACCCCCGGAAGCATGGGAGAAGCTTGAGTTCCTGCTGGTGGTGAACGACGGCTCCACCGATGGTACAGGAGACCTGGCCAGGTCGCTGATGGAAAGCTACCCAAAGATCCGTCTGGTGGAGCACGGGAAGAACAGAGGCTACGGCGAAGCCAGAAAACCGCCTTTGAATGGACCCTGGAAAAGGGTGCAGACTCGGCGGTGATGCTGCACTCCGACGGCCAGTACCCTCCCGATCTGCTCCTTCGGATGATAGCGCCCTTGAAAAGGGAGCCGATGTAGTGGGTGGCAGCAGAACGAAACACGGGGACATGAGACACGGAGGCATGAGCCAGGCCAGGTACTGGGGTACGGTCATTCTCAACTGGGTGGAGAACACCGTGTTCGGAGCGGACCTCACCAGCTATCACAGCGGATACAAGGCCTACGGCAGAAAAGCCCTGGAAAGCATTCCCTACAGGAAGTATTCCAGCACATTCAACTTCGATTCCGAAATGCTTGTGGGTGCCATCAGGGCAGAACTGCAAATAGAGGAAGTGCCAATTCCCACCATCCACGGCGAGGGTTATTCCAGCCTGAAGCCCATTCCCTACGGTCTCAGTGTTCTGCACACACTCTGGCGTTTCGTAACTAAAAAAATATAGTAACACTTTTTTACATATTGACAAATTTGATTTGCAATGTATTCTTTGGAAGAACCCATTGCAAAGGAGTTGATATGAAGATCGTTGTTCTTTCAGTTGCGGTGCTGCTTCTCTGGGGATGTGGCGGCGAAGGCCCGGGGGAGTCGGCTGAGCCCTTATCCCCTCCTGATACACTGGTAATTACCGTTACGGATACGGTGGGGGTTCTCATGGGAGACACCCTCCTTGAGTTCGGCAACATAACCGACGCCGGGCTTACCCCCTGGAACGAGCTCTATATACTTGACGGTCTCAAGGGAAGGCTGGGGGTTTTCACCCCTCCGGGGATTTCATAAGGTTCCATGGAAGACCGGGCTCAGGCCCCGGTGAGTATCAGTACCCCAAGAGCTTCGCCATTCTGGATAACGGGGGCCTTGCCATCTCCGACTGGGGGGCCATAGCAGTTACCTTCCTGAACTCGGAACTGGAGTACGATACCCTCATAACCGGCTATCCCGCCATACCCCCGGACAGGATCACACCCTTTCCCGGAGGCTTCTTCGTGGGAATGAGCCTCGAACACCGGATGGAGGATGGACAGCCCTGCGGCGAAACCTTCCTTGCCAGGTTCGGCAGATCCACTGAACCACTGCATGTTTACAGGAGTTATCCCATGAGGTTCACAGTGGATCCCGACGGCGACCTGAATGTGCACACGGTTGGCATCACATGGGATACCTCCCCTGATGGTACCGTTGCCATGGCACAGACCTGCGACAGCATCTGGGCATTCACCGCCTTCGATCCGTCAGGTGAAGAGCTTTTCACCGTGGAAAGGGATTGGGTCCGGGTTCCCAAGTCCGAAGAGGAACTGATGGAGGGCGCCTACCATGAATCCCTCTCCACCAGCACCGAGAGCGGCAACTCCATGAACAGGGACAGGCTTCACGAAAACCAGCCACTCTACAGGAACGCCATTGTCTCCGTGGATATCGATGACCGGGACAGGATATGGGTGGGACAGGGCTGGACCGACCATCCGGTGTTCGAGGTCTATGATCTTACCGGTGAGCTGCTCTTCGTGGCTTCAATACCCGGGCTTAAGGGAACCGGCTGCTTCGGCTACTGCTTTGATAACGGGTTCATAGCCTTCGACACTGAACCGGAGGACTATCCCAAGGTGTATCTGCTTGAGGTGCCCCTCTAATACTTTTTACCTGAAGCGAACTGCAGGGTGCCGTGAACAATGCCCCAGCCGAGAACCGCCAGATCGTAGAGGCACAGGAGGGTGAAGGGGAAGACCACCTTCAGTCCCATTTTGCGGGAGGAGCTGAGAAGGAACCTTCCCCTGAACAGAAGAGCCAGGAGGATCAGGGCGGCGGACAGAAGACAGGGTTCAGCCCTTTGGAAAACGGCCGCCGCCAGGATAAGGACCTGAGCCAGCAGTACCAGTACTATGGAAAGGACCATCCACCGGCTGTGGTGGGTGCCGGATTCCCTCACGTTTATGTAACGGGCAAGGAGCCTGTTCTTCACGCTGCGCCAGCCGCTCTTAGCCTGGGCCCTGGCCATTCGGAGCCTTCTTCTTGTGAACTGGGCAAGGGTGTATTCCGCCAGGTGTGTGACCTGAATGGACTTGTCCAGCATGATCACTCCCCCGGAGTCCGCGATGGCGTAACCCAGCTCCTCATCCTCCACGGTGGGTTCGGGGATCCGTATATTGAACCCTCCCATCTCCTGGAACCTATCCCGGCGAACCGCCGCGCACCAGGTTGCGAATGTGGCGGTGTTTCCCCGGGCATTCTGTTCAGGCTGTAATAGTAGTAGAAGTTCTGGTATCCCGACACAGGGTCTGAAGCCGGACAGACCGGTGTGTAAAGGGTTTGAACCGCCCATACACCGGGGTCTGTGAAGTGCCGGTAACTTTCTCCAGAAGGTCTTCCGGAACGGTAACGTCGGCGTCAAGGAACAAAATGACCCCCCCGGAAGCTTCTTCAGCACCCATGTTACGGGCCGCGGCGGGCCCCTTCCGTCCGCCGGTATCGAGAACTTTCACCGGGTATGAGCGGGAGATCTTCACTGTGTCGTCATCGGAGCCGTCGTTGACCAGTATCGTTTCATAGGGGGACAAGCTTTGCCCCATCAGCGAATCAAGACATTTGTCGATGGTGGTTCCCGCGTTCCACGCGGGTATCACCACCGAAACGGAAGAATTCAACTCCACCTCCAGAATGGAACGGGCGACATTCGGCGAAAGGGTGAATATATTCAGCTCAATATGAAAGTCGTACTGCTTACAATGCCGGCGTGCTGGGAACAGGACCAGCACGATTTCATGAATCAGAGGATTCCCCTTCTCAGGTGGCTGAAGATCAAGCCCCTTGTAAATGTGGTCCCTTCTCCATCTCTACTCTACCTTGCTCCCTACCTCATAGAGGACGGACACGAGGTAAGTTATCTGGAGGGGCTCTTCCACACATTTGAAGGGGCGATGGATGAGCTTTCCCGGATGAACCCCGATGTAATAGGGGTCACGCTCACAAGCGTGGACTGGGAGAACTCAAGATGGATGATAAGCGAGATGAAAAAGCTCTTTCCCGATGCGGCGGTGGTGGCAGGTGGAATACACCCCACACTGTGGCAGGAGAAATGCTTCAAGCAGTGCGACGGCATCGACTACATAGCCAGGGGAGAGGGCGAGCACACCCTCCGGGAGCTTGTCAACTGCCTTCAGAGGGGAGTCCCCCCGGTGGATGTACCCGGGCTTGTGTTTTACCATGAGGGAGAACTGGTAAAACCCCGGACCGTGAGATAGTGGAAGATATCGACTCACTTCCATTTCCAGCCCATCAGCTTGCTCCGCCAAAGGCGTACCTTCCCAGTCCAACCTTCTACAACAGACTTCCCCATGCCAACATAATAGGAGCCAGGGGCTGCCCATACGAATGCACCTTCTGTCATACCGACAGACACACAAGAATGCGCTCCGCGAAGAACATTGCCGATGAGATCCAGTGGCTGGTAAGGGAGCAGGGCGTGAAGGACATCGCATTCTGGGACGATACCTTTACCCTTTCCGAGGACAGGGCGCTGCAGTTCTGCGACGAGATCATCTCCAGAAAGCTTGACGTGGACTGGGCGGTGAACGCCAGGGTGGACAAAGTGTCGGAGAAACTTCTCAGAAGGATGAAAGAGGCCGGCTGCTGGCGGATCCTTTACGGCATCGAAAGCGGTGTTCAGAAAAACCTGGATGCCCTGAAGAAGGGCACCCGGCTGGACCAGATCCGATACGCGGTGGACCTCACCAGCAAACTGGGAATGGAACCTACGGCACCTTCATGTTCGGCATCCCCGGTGAGACCTTCGAAGAGGGGATGGAAACCATCGATTTCGCCTGCTCCATAGACCTCGACTACGCGGTTTTCGTTAACCTTACACCCCTCCCGGGAAGTGAGGTATATGAAAAACTTCTGTCTGGGAAGATACAACCGGCAAAGTTCACGAAGGACCGCTTCAATTTCAAGAATGTCTCCTTCGTTCCCGAGGGCATGACCGAAGACCAGATCCGTTTCCTCATACAGGAGGCCCACAGGAGATTCTATCTGAGGCCGAAGCTGGTCTGGAAGAAGATTCGAAGGATGAAGAGCCTTCTCGATCTCAGGAAATACATCAACGGTTTCCTTCTCCTTGCAACCGCAAGGTACATGAAGCGTCCCGTGGAACCACAGCTGCACTGACATGCGCATAGTATTCATCAGGCCTCCGGTGGTTCATCTGAGATCCGATTTCTACGGCAGCATACCAGGTATTCCCTCGGGCCTGGCCTACCTTGCATCCAGCGTCCGGGCAGCAGGTCATGATGTGGCTGTGGTCGACGGCTATGGAGAGGCTCCCCACCGGTTTTATACCTTCAGGAAAAGATACAGGGCCAGGGGCCTCACCCCCTCTGAGATAGCCGAAAGGGTTCCCTTCGATTCAGCCGCGGGTGTTTCCGTTCACTGCGCCACGGAACACTCCATGTGCCTGCGGATCGTCAGGGAGCTGAAGGAAAGAAGGCCTGAAAGACCGGTGATCGTAGGCGGATACCACAGCACATTCGTTCCCGGGGACTTCATCAGGGCCGGAGCCGATTTGTGGTTCTCGGCGAGGGCGAGAAAAGGCTTCCGGCTCTCCTTGACAATCTCCAGGATGGTGGGGATCCTTCGAACATTGACGGGCTGGTCTCCGCTGATTTCAGTACCGAAAGGCGGGAGAAGTATACCGCAGACCTGAACTCCCAGCCCTTCGCCGCCGTTGAGCTTCTGCCCCTGGATAACTACTGGAGGCTGGGCTATGGCCACGGCCCCGTTATGCGCGGTGTGCGGTACATGAACATCCTCACATCCAGGGGTTGTCCCTACAAATGCTCCTTCTGCCAGGCACCTGAAATGTGCGGAGGAAAATGGCTGGCCAAATCCGCCGACAGGGTCCTTGAGGAGTTCAGGTTCTACATTGACGAATACGGTATAACCGATTTCCACATACAGGACGAGAACTTCGCCATAGACAGGAAGCGGGTGGAGGACATCTGCCTGGGGATAATCAGCGAAGGGATGAACATCACCTTCTGCTTCCCCTCCGGGCTGAAAATGGAAACCCTGGACAATGAACTGCTGGAACTCATGGCTAAGGCCGGGTGCAGGTATTTCTCCCTCTCTCCGGAGAGCGGTTCGAAGAGGGTTCTGGCCCTTATGAACAAAACCGCCGACATCGTCCGGGTCCCGGGTCTTATAAGAAAGGCCTCCCGGCTGAAAATGGCCACATGCTGCTTCTTCGTTGCCGGTACACCGGGTGAAACCCCCGGTGACAGAAGGGAGACCAGGGCCTTCATCAGAAGCCTGGCAAGGGCCGGTGTCCAGGAGGTCATCATGCCCATAATGACACCCTTCCCTGCAACACCGTCCATGGACGAACCCTGTCTTCAGGGTTTACGGAAATGGATGAGCTGTGCTTCTCACCGGTATGGAGGAAGGATTACGGGAAACTCAACAGATACAGGATAGGTACATATTTCCACTACTACATCGCCAGGATACTTTCCCATCCCCTGGGTTTCCTCGCCATGCTTCTGCGGATGCTCACCAGAAAGTGCAGAACGAAGGGTGAGATGACAGCCAGAAGGATGATCCGGGACCTCTACGACAAAGCGAGGTCCCTGGGCACCCCCGGGGTATCCCGGTGATCGGGCTCTGGCCGGAGCTGCTCGTACTTCTGCTCTTCCTTGCCTCGGATTTTTTTCTCACGGGAATGGCAGCTGCGGCAGGGGGGCTTGGCGCAGGACTGGTTTCCTTTCTCGTGCTTCTTGTCGCCGGCAGACGAAAGCCTTCCCTTCTTGTGGAAGGCCTGCTCTTCGGGGGAGTAACCGCGCTGGGAGTGGTGGTTGACTTCCCAGGGGGCAACCTCATACTCATGGAACTGGTAATAGGTGTGATCTTCCTGATCTCGGTTCCCCTGGGGTGGGACCTGCTGGAAAAAATGACAGGTAAATACGGCCGCGGGCTTCTGCTCCGGGGGTTCGGGGATTCTGGCCCTTGCCCTGGGCATGGTGTTCACCATCCATGGGGCTGTCTATGCTTTTCTGGCAATGAGCGGATCAGGCGGGGTTATCCCGGGAGCCGCTCTTTTCGCGGTTCTCTACCTGGCTGCCCTCCGCCTGTCTTCCCCTTCATGAAAAGGCCCGGGGCAAAACCTGTCCTGAGATAGTTGAAAAGGCCGAAGGGGAAGCAATTCTGAAGCGGGGTGATTCGGTGCTGGGTGAAGTGATCCTTCAGCCAGGGGCTTCGGGATTGGCCAGGGTTACATCCATCGATGCCAGGGTTCCCTGGGATGCCTTTCTTCCCGCCCTTGAAGAAGGGCTGAAAAGGAGGGGTTTTCCTTCGGTTCTGATAACCGACTGGGAGGGTGATCCGCTGGAGCTTGAGATGAACGGATTCCTTCAAACTCCGGGAGGATGGCGGAAGCGGTTGTGAATCCCTGCGTTTCATGAAAAGGCGACCATTTTTTCATTGCACTCAACCATTTAGGGAGTTCCCCACAATACGGATATTTCCGGTACAGAGGTTGACGCCTATCAAGCCTGATGCCATTGTAGAAACCCACAGCTTTAACTTCGATTCTTCACATATTAATGTTATGTTAATAATAAACCTAGCAAGGAGGTCCCACAATTGACCGATGGAAAGTACCCTCGTTCTGAGGTGAACCCGGACAAATGCAAGGGTTGCGGGCTCTGTATCGCCCGTTGTCCCAAGCAGGTCCTGGTGTTTTCACCGAAACTGAACTCAAAGGGCTATCACTACGCGGAATATGTTGGAGAGGGTTGTGTGGGTTGTGGAAACTGTTTCTACACCTGCCCGGAACCCGATGCAGTAGTTGTTTACCTCAGGGATTACAACCCCGAGACAGACGGGGAGGCGTAGAATGGCCAGAATGCTCATGAAAGGTAACTACGCGGCTGTATACGGAGCCGCCATGGCGGGCTGTACGGCCTATTACGGTTACCCCATAACTCCCGCCAGCGAAATAGCTGAGTCCGCAGCTGCTCTCTTCCCTAAACTGGGAAGAACCTTCCTGCAGGCGGAGAGCGAAGTTGCGGCCATTAACATGGTGTACGGTGCAGCGGGGAGCGGCCAGAGGGTCATGACCGGCAGTTCAGGCCCGGGCATCAGCCTGAAGATGGAGGGAATATCCTACTGTGCCGGTGCTGCCCTTCTGCGTTATCGTTGATATCATGCGGGGGGGTCCCGGCCTCGGTAACATCGGCCCTGAACAGGGAGACTACAATCAGGTTGTCAAGGGCGGAGGCCATGGCAACTACAGGAACATCGTTCTTGCCCCGGCCAGCTGTCAGGAAATGTGCGACTTCACCATGCTTGCCTTTGAGCTGGCTGACAGGTACAGAACACCGGTTTTCGTTCTTACCGACGGCGTCATCGGTCAGATGATGGAATCGGTAACAATTCCCGAACCGGTGAAGGAGCTTCCGGACAAAAGCGATTACGCCGTTTTCGGAACCCCTCTCCATAAGAACCTTGTCAACTCCATATACCTCGACCACGACGACCTTGAATGGTGGAACAAGGAACTCATGAAGAAGTACAGGGAAATTGAGAACAGTGAAGTAAGGCACGATGAGTACCGCATGGAAGACGCAGAGATAGCCGTAATCGGCTATGGCTCCGTCAGCAGAGTACTCAGAACCGCCGTGGACAACGCCAGGGCAAAGGGAATCAAGATGGGTCTTTTCAGACCGATAACACTTTTCCCATTCCCTAAGAATGAGATAAAGGCCCTTCCCGGCAGGGGCGTCAAACACATCCTCACCGTGGAACTCTCAACCGGCCAGATGGTCGACGACGTCAACCTTGCGCTGGAAGGGGAACTGAAGAGCGACCTCTACTTCCGCGTCGGCGGAAATGTACCCTCCGCTGTGGAGATCATTGAAAGGTCTCCGAGCTTTACGGGGAGGTAAAGTGATGAAGAAAACAGTACTCAGAAAGCCCGAAGGCTTCATCGATGTCTACAAGCACAAGCCCGGAGCCGAGAAAGACAGGACCCACTACTGCCCTGGCTGCGGCCATGGAATACTCCACAAGCTCATTGCCGAGGCCATGGAAGACCTGGAAATAGTGGACGAGACCATTCTGATCAGCCCGGTTGGCTGCAGCGTGTTCGCATACTATTACTTCGATACCGGGAACTTCCAGGTGCCCCACGGCCGGGCGCCGGCCACCGCCACCGCCGTAAGCCGGGCGAACCCCGGCAAAGTGGTCATCAGTTATCAGGGGGATGGCGACCTGGCAGCCATCGGCGGGAACAATATCCTTCAGGCTGCCAACAGGGGAGAGAACATAGTGGTGTTCTTCGTGAACAACGCCATATACGGAATGACCGGGGGACAGATGGCTCCCACCACCCTTGAAGGCCAGATAACCACCACCTCACCCTATGGAAGGAACCTCGACACCGACGGATACCCATCAAAATGTGCGAGGTGCTCAGCGCCCTCACAGCACCCAACTATATCGAAAGGGTATCCCTTCACGATTCTCCCCACATCAGAAAAACCAGGGCTGCCGTGCGCAAAGCTCTCCAGAACGCAAAAGAAGGAAAGGGCTTCCAGTTCGTTGAGGTCCTCTCCACATGCCCAAGCGGCTGGAAGATGGACGCCCCCAAGGCCATGGACTGGGTCAGGGACAAGATGCTTCCGATGTATCCTCTGGGGGTATACAGAGATATGGGTGATCAGGCAAAGATCACCGAAAGACCTGTTCCCGAAATGGATCCTGAAGCGGTCTGGGAGAAGCTGGGTATCTCCGCGGAAAAGGATGTGGATTTCAGCAGGCCTGAAACCCCGGAAGAGTTCCGGAAAATGTCCATTCGTGTTGCCGGCTTCGGCGGTCAGGGCATCATGGTCACCGGTCAGGCCCTGGCAAGCGTTGCCCTGGAGTACGGCTACAACGTATCATGGCTTCCCAGTTACGGACCAGAGATGCGCGGAGGAACTGCGAACTGTTCGGTGAATATTCAGGACGGAACAATAGGAGCCGCCGAGGCGGTTCATCCCTCAATGGTCCTCGCCATGAACCGTCCCAGCATGGAGAAGTTCGAAGAGTTCATCCTTCCAGGGGGAACCCTGGTCTACAACACCACTCTGATCGATGTGGAGCCGGGACGGGAAGACATCAGGATTTTCCCGGTACCCATAACCGGGATCGCCGATGAACTTGGCAACACAAGGGTTCAGAGCATGGTTAGCGTAGGAGCCTATGCCGCAATTACCGGAACGTTCAAACCGGAAGACATCGTCGCCCTTCTGCCCAAGCTCTTCAAGGGCAAGGGTCAGGCCATAATCGACCTGAACGCAAGCGCGGTGAACGCCGGCTACGACTACGTGAAGAAGAACTTCCAGTAGAGCAGGAGCTACGGGTCCCCCTCGGCAAAGAGGGGGACCTTTGCCTCACCCCCCCCCCGCACATTTGTTATTTCTCAGTGAAGCATTATTGTTATTCAAATCATTTCCTGGAGGTTATTTCATGAGGGTGCCGATGGTGTTTCTTTTTCTGTTTCTGCTTCTTCCGGGGCTGGCTTCGGGGTTCGGCTATTTCGATGCGATCAATAAGGGTACTCCTCTTCCCGGTTTGTCGCCTCTATCCATTGCCCTGGGCTCTTCACGGGCCATCGGGCCCAATGAACCCCTTTCCATTTTCACGAATCCTTCCCAGCTCAGCTCCCTTCCTCTTTCCCTGCAGTTATCAGCCTCCACCATCTCATGGAAGGAGCGGGTAATAGAATCCGATTATGATAACATACTTCGCACATATAACACCTTTGATAATCCCTCATTCGCCGCAACGGTCTCCCTGGGTGGTCTCAGTCTTGGGGTGGGTTTCGCCAAGGTCGCCGAGTTCGGTTATGAGGAACCCATATCGTATACGATGAACCGGACGAACCGGAAGTGGCCGTGGCTGTCCTCTATTCCGAGGGGGCCCAGTACGAGGGGATGTTCGGTCTTGCGGCAGATCTTACCAGATCCCTCAGTTTCGGTTTCTCCGGGGGTGTCAGGACCGCCGGCGCCGACTACGAGTACTACTACAACAGCCACATCGAGCAGATTCCCGACTCCTCTTCACAGTGGTCCATGGAGAGCACGGAATTCGCTTGGCATGCCGGGTTGTCCCTTGGCGGAAATCTTTTCAAGGCCGGGCTTTCCTACGGTTCCGAAACGGATTACATGGAGGATGTGATCGCCTTCGGAGCCAGTGCCCTCGCGGAACACCTGAACAACATCACAGTGGGTTTCGAGGCAGAGCTGGCTTCACCCTTCGAAGGGAATCGTTTCCTGGGAAAACTCTCTGTGAAAATGCCCCTGAGACACAATCTGGATGCCCTTACCTCGGTAAGTTTCGATGATCAGAGGGTGGCCAACAGGGCCGGTCTGGGGTTCGGAATAGGTTTCGACTGGACGCTGAACGAACTCCAGATAAACGGAGGGCTGCTCTCCAGGTTCAGAGCCAGACGGGACACCGCCTTCCCCGAGGAAACATCCTACAGGATAGATGACGGGTTCGCGGTTTTCAGCCTCGGGGTCACATACAGGCCCTGATACTCCGCCGAAGGATTAATGGGTTTTTGTCCTGTGTCAAAAGGAGTATTATCTTCTGTTGAAACAACCCTGAGAACTGGAGGATAACATGAAAGCCACAGCGTTCCTGTTTTTGCCTTGACACTGACCTTCCGGCCACTGCCACCGGATACGGCTATCTCGATGCCATGGGGCTGGGAAGCCAGCTTTCTGGAACCGATGCCGTAACCCATGGTTTTGGAGCCGGCTCCTCCGTGGGGGTCGGGGGCATGGGATCTTTTCGGTAATCCGGCAGAGCTTGCGGGTACAGGCTCCAGACTTATGCTTTCAGGCGGTGTGAATATCCTCAAGCAGACAGTCAACGATGGCCTGGGAAAGCATACCCTCACCTTCGCCGGACTTGGGCCGGCAAGTTTTCAGGCGGGTTTCTCCTCCGAAGCCGGCAACCTGGCCCTGGGAATAGCAAGGATTCGCGACTACACATACAAAGGTGAGTACTTCTTCATCGAATCCAGCCCCGAGCCCATGATAGCAGGTTACGAAAACCTTACGGTGAAAGGCGGGGTCTGGGAGGCGGCTATTGGCGGTGCCAGGCAGATAGCCGGCATTGTTAAGCTGGGCGCCAGTGCAGGGTACAGACTGGGGAGCGTGGATTACGAGTATTACTGGCACCACTTCAATGAAAACATAGAGGATTCCTCATCCTCGTGGAGCCGGGAAGAAGGGGAGTTCGCCTGGCGCGCCGGGGCATCCTTTGAACTGGGGCAGTCGGCCACCCTTGGTATCTCATACGCGTCCGAGTCTGAAAACTGCCCCTCCTTCATCTCCGCCGGTGTCCTTTTCGGAAACCTCGCCAGGTGGAATCCAGGTGTGGGGATCGAAGCCAGGATATTCGATACCGGAGAGAACAAGGCCTGGTCCGGTACGGTATTCGGCGGGATCTATCCCGAGAACAGTGTCTTTTTCAGGGGCGGTGTAATGCTTTCTTCCCGGGGAGGAACCGAAACGGATGCTGCACTGGGTCTTTTTCTTGGCACAACTGTGAATTTCCGCGGGATGGATCTCGATGCCGCCTTCAATTTCGGGAACGAGGGAAGGAAGAGCGATGTTTTCGGATTCCCGGAAGCCGATACCATCAACGACATAGTAACGGGTTTCTCAGTTGGCGCCTCCATTCCCCTCTGAAACCCCAGGTCAGTTGTGAAGGCCTTCCTCTGCCACAATGGGTTCCCAGGGTGAGTGTAAGCCAATGACCGATCAAAACACCTCCTGGACCTGGCTGGGCTTTTCCCCTGCCACCGGAAGACTGAAGGTGGAGGGGGATCCCCACTCTGTCCTGGGTCTGACCGCTGAAGATCTCATCCGTTCTGAAGACCCCCTTGGAATTCTGCCGGGTTCCGTGGCCGGTTCCCTGATGGAGGACAGGGGGATAGTAAGGGACTCTGACCTTTCCATTGTTATCCTGCCTGGGAATGCCCGGCAGTGCAATACAGTTACTGTCATCAGGGAAAGGACACCGGAGTACGATCTCGTTTCCGACATGGCCGCCGGTGTGGCTGCCTTTACCCCCGATGGGACCATTCTAGGGTGGAATAGAAGGATGTCGGTGCTTTTCGGTCCCAGGGAGAGCGATGTCAAAGGCAGGAAAGCCTCGGATATCCTTCCCTCCCCGGTGCTGTATAACTGGGCCAGCGTTCTCTCTTCAGCCCACATGGGACACGAGGTCAAGGTGGATTTCCGCCCCTCCGGGGACAGGAAGCTCGAGGGAGTCCTCAGCAGGGGTGGCCCGGGTGTCATAGGGCTCTTCCTCGATTCCACTGAGAACTACTCCACGGCGAAAAGGCTCAGAGCCCTGAACAGGCTCAATCAGGCGTACATCCAGTCCACTGAGACCGGTCTCATACTCCTTGACAGCCGGTTGAGGATCCTTCTTACCAACGCTGCCTTCAGCCGGATCAGCGGTGAACGGGGGTTGCTTACCGGTATGCAGCTCCAGGATGTGCTTCCGGAAGAGTCCTACAGATGGGTGCATGACGCTTCGGAAAAACTTCTGGGGGAAGACAGGTCCGAGTATTCCGCCACCATTCCCTTTCGGCGGGATGATCTTGGCAGTCTCGTTGTCAGACACACACTCAGGGCGGTGAGAAATGAAACGAACCAGGCGGTAAATTTCGTATGCCTTTTCAGGATAAGACTCAGTTGACAAGGCTTAAGAACGATGTGGACAATCTCAGAAAGAGCCTCTCAGGCCTGGCTGCCCTTTCCCGGGGAATGGTTGAGATGGAAACCGGGAAGGCCGGCGATATCTGTGAGACCGTCATGGAGATAACCGGCTCCAGAGCAGTCAACCTTTACACATATGACCCCTCTGAAACCCTGAGGATTTCAGGAAGCTCAGGCAAATGGCCACAGGGTCTCAACAGGGAAGAGCCCGGGAAGCTGGGCTTTCCTGCATATGTATGGAGGGGTGAGAAGATCTGCGTTATCGAATCCCCTGAAACCGGTGAGTTAAGCCCCTTTTTTTCCAGGTGCGTCATTCTGCCCCTCGGCAGGGGAGTTTTGACGCCGGCTATGTAGTTGTATGCGATCCTTCCGACTCCGGTGCGAGCCAGGCGGTACTCGATTCAGTGGCCTCCCTTGCCAGGCTGTATATCGGGGCAATGTCCGGTTTTCCCGGAAGAAAGACCAGAGACCGCACAACAGGCCGGGAAGACACAGCTCTGGATCCTTTGCTCACAAGCTTTCCCTTCCCGGCGGCGATGTTCCAGAAGAACGGGGTCCTTGAGGACTGGAACCCTGCCATGGAAAGCCTGACGGGTATTTCCGCGGAGGACTGCACGCAACAGGATCTTCTTAACATGATAGACCCCGACGGAAAGGGTTTCACCCTTGATTCCCTCGCTTCGGCTGATCCTCCCGATTTCGAGAAGGATGCCCTGGTCTGGAGGGCAAGGAAGAGGGATGGTTCCCTCACTGAGCCATACAAATGGAACGTGTCCATAATGGAGCATCCCCGGACCTTTCAGGGGGATTACGGCTTCCTGCTCACAGCAATTCCCTTTTCTGCGGTTCACGGCTTCAAAGGCGGCAAAGACCGAGCCTCGGATGAACTGATTAACATATTGAGGATGGTTGAGGAAACAGTTTCACTGAAGAAAGAGAAATACTCACTGGAGGCCCTTTCCAATCTGTGTCTCGCCTTCAGCCAGTCAGGTGGCATCAGGTTTACAGGGAGGGAGAGCTCTATGCTTCCTTCCGGAAAGAAGGGGAAGAGAACGGCAAGGATGATTGGAATGCTGGCCCTTCCCTTCTTCTGAACGGTATTGAGTACGAGGTCAGGACCACCGGTGGTGTGGATATTCCCCTGCTCGAAACGGTGTGCGAGGTGGTCTCGTCCCTGAGGGGGGAACTCCGAAAACCCTGTCCTGAAACTAATAACTCTTCTGATTACATTAATAACAACGCAAAGAAGCTGGTGACTTTCCTTGAGAGGTACTGCACCGATTCCATAAAACAAAGTACGGCGGTTCTGCACCTGGTTGACAAGACCGATCCCTTTTCCGGGCTTGCCAGAACCATGCTTTTTTCAGGAGAGACCGCCGCCAGGGCAGCGGAGCTCCTGGGGCTGGCGCTGTCCGTCTCATCAAGCAGATTCAGAAGGGTTTCTTCCGAGAGGTTCCTGGCAGGGCTGCATGCCTCATTCACAGGATGGGCTTCGACCGCCCTCCCTTTCCATAGCAGAGGGTCTTCCCGAGGTGGTCATAATACCCGATATTGCCCTTCAGTGCATATCTTCCCTGTGCAGGATGATGTTTCCAGATGAGCTTATATCCTTCTCCGCCACCCTGGAAGACCACCGTGCAGTTCCGTTGTAAGGCTCACCGCCACAACCGGACTTGCCAGGGAAACGACCCCTTCCGATATCAGTGAAGGCATTGAGAACCTTGAAAAGGGAGTTTTCGACAGCCTTGCTGAAACCGCCCTCATATCCGGTATCCTGGCACAGGTGGGCTGCGCTGTGGAACACGGCGATAGTGACGAACTGACCATACTGTTCCAGACACACACAACGGATACGGCCTGAGCCCCTCGAAGAAGCGGCTGTTTTGTATATTTCCACTTAACAACAACCGGAAGGGCTTGCTCGTGGATTCCTACAATTTCAAGAAACTGGAGAAAAGGTGGTCTCCCTTCTGGGAGGAGATCGATCTTTACAAACCGGCGACGATCCGGACAAAGAGAATTTCTATTGCCTTGATTACTTCCCCTACCCCTCCGGCGCCGGTCTTTCCGTGGGCCACTGCAGGAACTATGTGCCCACAGATGTCATATCAAGGAAAAAGAAGATGGACGGCCTCAATGTCCTTCATCCCATGGGATGGGACGCCTTCGGACAGCCCGCCGAGGAATACGCCATAAAGACCGGTATGCACCCCGCCGATGTAACGGTCAGGAACACCGAGAACTACAAAAGGCAGATGAAGCTCTTTGAAGCGGGTTATGACTGGAGCAGGGAGATCAATTCTTCAGACCCGGACTACTACAGGTGGACACAGTTCTTTTTCCTGCTGCTTTTTGACAGGGGCCTGGCCTACCAGTCCGATAACCATCAGATGTACTGTCCCCAGTGCAGGATTGTGCTCTCCAACGAGGAATCCGCCGGGGGCATCTGCTGGAGGTGCAGTGGCGAGGTGACCCGTAAAAGGCTTCCCCAGTGGTACTTCAAGATCACAGATTACGCCGACCGCCTCCTGGATGACCTGGACGACCTCGACTGGCCGGAATCGATAAAGGCCATGCAGAGGAACTGGATAGGGCGCTCCAGTGGGGCTGAGGTTGTCTTTGTGGTGGAAACCCCCGGTGGAAGCATCGATCTTCCGGTTTACACCACCAGGATAGACACCATCTTCGGGGCAACCTTCTGTGTCCTGGCTCCGGAGCACCCGGATCTGCTTTCCATCTGCACACCGGACCATGAGCAGCAGGTCAGGGAGTACATTACCGCCTCAGCGGCCAAGAGCGATCTTGAGCGAATGGTTGCCAGTGAGAAGGAGAAGAGCGGAGCCTTCACCGGAGCCTATGCTGTAAATCCCTTCAACGGTGAGAAGATACCCGTATGGACCGCCGACTACGTTCTAGGAGGATACGGCACCGCTGCGATAATGGCTGTTCCCGGGCATGACGAGAGAGATCACGCCTTCGCGAAGAAGCACGGCCTTCCCATCATCGAGGTCATCGCTCCAGGCGGAATCGCCAGGGGAGTGGAGGATGAAGCAGCTGTGGCCGACGGTCTGCTCTTGAACAGCGGTGAGTTCTCGGGGCTGTCATCGGAAGAGGCACGGCGGGTGATGGCGAAGCACGGGGAAAGGAAGGGCTATGGCAGGGCTGAAACAAGGTACCGTATAAGGGACTGGCTGGTCAGCCGCCAAAGGTACTGGGGAGCCCCAATACCCATTATCCACTGCGATACATGCGGCCCTGTACCGGACAGGGACCTTCCCGTTACCCTTCCCGATGTTGAAAGCTATGCCCCGGACGATTCCGGCCGTTCCCCCCTTGCATCCTGTGAAGAATGGGTAAACGTGAAGTGTCCCCGGTGCGGAGCACCGGCAAAGAGGGAGACCAGCACCATGGCGGGTTTCGCCTGCTCCAGCTGGTATTTCCTGCGTTTCCCTTCCCCCGGGTGCGATACCGCCCCCTTCGACAGGGCAGAGGTGGACAGGTGGCTTCCGGTGGATCTCTATGTGGGCGGCGCCGAGCACGCTGTAATGCATCTGATCTACGCACGGTTCTGGACAAAGGTAATGTTTGACGCTGGAATGGTGGGTTTCACGGAACCCTTCGCCTGTCTGAAGAACCAGGGCATGCTTCTCAGCTACGACCACCAGAAAATGTCCAAAAGCAAGAACAATGTCATAACTCCCGACGAAATGGTGGTAAAGTACGGCGCCGACGCCCTGAGGCTCTACATTATCTTCATGGGTCCCTTTGAGGCCGAGCTGGAGTGGAGCGAAGAGGGCATTGCGGGAACCTATCGGTTCCTCAAGAGGGTATGGAACCTCTTCCTGGAAACAGCCACGGTCAACACCGGCTCCCCGGATCATGCATTCGGGAAGGAACTTCGCTTCGAGCTTGCGAGAATGGTGAAGAAGGTAACCGAGGATATCGACGGCTTTCAGTTCAACACCGCCGTCGCCGCAATGATGGAGTTTTTGAACTTCATTTCAGCGAACAGGGACAGGGCTTCCTCCGCCCCGGCGGAATGGAGAAAGGCCCAGAAGGATTTCCTTCTGGTCCTTGCCCCGGCTGCTCCCTTCATAACCGAAGACCTCTGGCACCGGCTGGGTTTCGGGGAAGAAGGGGAATCGATACACACCGAAACATGGCCCGGGTACCACCCTGAAGACCTAATATTGGACACCATCGAGATCGTGGTTCAGGTGAAGGGAAAGATCAGGGATCGCATCATGGTTCCCGCCGAGGCCACCAGGGAGCAGATGGAAAGAGCTGCCCTTGCCGGCGAGAAAATACAGGAATACCTGAAGGGCGCCCCTCCGAAAAGGATAATCGTGGTTCCCGGAAAACTCGTTAACATCATTAACTGAAAACGACAGGAGAAGGATAAGTGTCAAAGCAGTACAGCGCTCCCCCGGAGATGACCATAGACACCGAGAAGGTCTACCGTGTGGAAATGGAAACCGAAAGGGGAACCATCCACCTCGACCTGTTCCCGGAGCACGCACCGTTAACGGTAAACAACTTCCTTTTCCTGGTGGAAGACGGTTATTACGACGGAGTTTCCTTCCACAGGGTCATAGACAACTTCATGATACAGGGAGGTGATCCCACCGGCACCGGAATGGGCGGCCCCGGTTACAGGTTCGCCGACGAGTTCAGTGGTAACCCCCTTACCCATGAAACAGGAGTTATCTCCATGGCTAACGCCGGCCCGGGAACCAATGGAAGCCAGTTCTTCATCACCCACTGCCCCCAGCCCCACCTCAATGGCAAACACACTGTTTTCGGAAAGGTCGTGAAGGGGCAGGATGTTGTTGATTCCATCCGCCAGGGCGACATGATCTTCAAGGTTACCGCGGCAAAAAAATAGTATCAGGATCAAATCAGAAGAGGGGCGGACCTGTGGCGGGTCTGCCCCTTCTCTGTCCGGGGCATGCTTAATTCTTTACGCTACAAGCTGTTAAGCGATCTATTTGTCAAATTTACGGATGGCTTCACTGGAAAACTGATGGAAAATGTCGGTTACTGTTGTTAAGGAGGTAACCGTGCTGGCATTTACAAGAAGTGTTGGTCTCGTTGGTCTCGACGCCTTTCAGGTGAATGTCGAGGTCGATCTCACCAACGGGCTGCCCTCATTCACCATAGTCGGGCTGCCGGACAACGCCGTGAAGGAGTCCCGTGAGCGGGTGCAGTCCGCCATCGGGAACACCGGGTTCACCCTGCCCCCGAAGAAGCTCACTGTGAACCTGGCGCCTGCGGGGAAGAAGAAAGAGGGGGCCGCCTTCGATCTCCCCATTGCAGTGGGGCTCCTGGCGGCCTCGGGGTACATTCCCGGGAAAAGGGCAGGGAAGTACGCATACCTGGCCGAACTTGCCCTCGACGGCTCTCTAAGGCCTGTGAACGGGGTTCTACCCATGGCCGCCGGGCTCACCGGGGAAAATATCCAGGGCTTCATAGTTCCCCGGGCGAACTCCGCCGAGGCCGCCATCGCGTCCCCGGTGCCGGTGTTCCCCGCGGAGAACCTGGAACAGGTCTCCCTGTTCCTCCAGGGGGTAAGGAACCTCGAGGCCGCGGGGCAAACCGATACCTCCGAGGAAACGCCGCCCCCGGGCTCACCGGACCTCTCCGAGGTACGGGGGCAGCAGCTGGCGAAACGGGCCCTTGAAGTGGCCGCAGCGGGGGGCACAATGTCCTCATGATAGGCCCCCCGGGTTCCGGTAAAACAATGCTGGCCGCCAGGCTGCCTGGAATACTGCCGCCCATGTCCCGGGAAGAGGCCATCGAAACCACCAAGGTGCACAGCGTGGCGGGAATGCTCCCCGAGGGGTGCGCACTGGTTCCCAGAAGGCCCTTCAGGGCCCCCCATCACACCGTTTCAACACCGGGTCTCGCCGGGGGGGGAACCAATCCCAGGCCCGGGGAGGTTAGCCTTGCCCACAACGGGGTGCTCTTCCTCGATGAACTGCCGGAGTTCCGCCGGGGCGCCCTCGAGGTAATGAGGCAGCCCATGGAGTCCGGCAGGGTTATCATTTCAAGGGCGTCCGCCAGCGTGGAACTCCCGGCCAGGTTCATGCTGGTTGCCGCCATGAACCCCTGTCCCTGCGGTTATCTCACCCATCCGGCAAAGTCCTGCAACTGCACCGCGTCACAGGTCCAGAGATACCTGGGAAAAATATCCGGCCCCCTGCTCGACCGCATCGATATTCACCTCGAGGTCCTCCCGGTGGCCCGGGGCGAACTGGGCAGCAACGAGGGCTCCGGTGAAACAAGTTCCATCATTAGAAGCAGAGTGGTGGAAGCCCGGGCGGTCCAGAGGGAAAGGTTCAGGAACACACCGGGGTCCACAGCAACGCAACCATGACCAGCACCCTCACAAGAACCCACTGCCGTCTCGACCCCGGCGGAAGGAAGCTCCTTGATACCGCCGCGGCCAGATTCGGGCTCTCCGCAAGGGGGTATTACAGGACCCTCCGGGTTGCCCGCACCGTGGCCGACCTCGACGGCTCATCCACCGTAGGGGAACCCCACATAGCCGAAGCCGTCCAGTACAGGGCCCTGGAGAGGGACTACTGGGTATAGGAAAAGGGGCGCCGAAGCGCCCCTTTTCCTTCGATCGGTTCGAATTACCTGATAACCGTTATCCGCTGGGTCATCACCGTTTCACCGGTATTGACCACAACGCTGTAGAAACCGCTGGGAACCGGAGCACCGCCGGAACCTGTAAGGTCCCAGTTCAGCGTGTGCTGTCCCGCGGGGAACTCACCGTTACCAAGGGTGGCCACCGAGCGGCCGGTGAGGTCGAACACCTGAACGGTCGCGGTGCCGGCGCGGCCATGGAGAAGGGAACCGAGGCGCTGGAAACCGCCGGGTTCGGGTAGGGAGCGCCGATGGAGGTTACGAAGGAGGTCCCCCTTCGCCCTCTTCACGCCTGTTCCGCCCACATCGATGGAGCCAAGGTAGCTTATGTGGTTGTGGGCCCAGACGGTGATCAGCATTTCGCCGGTGGTGGCGGGGTTCACCGGTACCTCAACCTGGCCGGAACCGCCGGTGAGGGCCACCTCGTACACCTCGGCTGTGGCCCAGTCGTCGCCCTTGTAGAGGCAAACCCTGCGCCGGACACCGGGGATCCTTCGGCGGTGACATTCACGGTGACGTTCGAGGAGCCTGTAATGGAGGCCGGGTGTGTTACCGTAAGGTCAACCGCCTCTTCGGTCCAGATGGGAAGCTCCGGTTCACCGAACAGATTGTAGTTCTTTACGCACCAGTCCATCACCTGATTGCTTCCGGGGTTCATCTGGTCGCGCCCTATGAAGTGCATGGCGCCCAGTGTGTTCTGGCCGTCGTTCCAGTGGACGTCGTAGAGGGCCTGACAGAGAACTTCGCTTGCTCCGTTGCCCGGGCTGGAGGGGCTGCCCCATCCGTACCTGGCATTGAAGCCGCCGAAGCCGCCGCCGTTGGGTGAGTTAAGCCAGGCGTCACCCATGCAGTCTGAACTGTGGTCAAGGGCACCGATGAGGCAGCTGATGGAATTCCAGATGGCGGGAAGGTTGCCGGAGGAAATGTTGGTGAGGGCCATGAAGTGGCCTGTGCCGTAGGAGCCCCCGGGGAGGGAGAAGCTGGTGGGGCTTCCGTGGCTGGCGTGGTAAACATGGTGGGGCCGGAGTTTATCATGGCCTGTGTAATTGAAACGCTGTTGTTGCCGGCGGAGTGGTAGCACTTCTCCTCGGCCCAGCCGCCAGCTGGTACATCGGCGCTGATTATCTCGGCACCGGCGGAGCCCCAGCAGCCCGGCCAGAGCTGTTCGGTGGTGTAGCCCACACGCATCTCAAGGGGAGCCGTGTCGAAGCCGTCGGTGGAGTTAACCTGCTCGTAGGCCAGAACCTTATCTATGAAAAGTTCGGCCTCGGCGGCTGAGTTAACGCTGGCCCGGCCGGTGAAGAGGTCCGGATGGTAGTCGACATTGTCGCCGCCGGAGCCCCATTCCCCCATACGCCGTTTCCGTTGGAGTCCCAGAGGTCCGCCCCGGGGCCGGTGTCGTTTATGTCCGACCAGTACAGGTCCACCGGGGGATACTCGGTGTATGAGGAATAGCTGATCTTCGCGTCACGGCCGGCGATGACATTATCGTCGCCCCAGATGAGCACATATTCCACGCCTTCATCCCTGCAGTCGGTGAGGAAGGCCCGGATCTCCTGCTGGAGATCAGCCCCGGAGTACTGTGTCTGAATCCAGGTTGTGGTGTAAACGCTTGTGGGTATGCCCTTGCGGGTTTTCCACTGGGCGAATTCCTGTGCATAGCTTTCATAGGTGGGTGTGGCGATAACGACATACTCGCCGTAGGTAAGGTCGCGGCTGGGAACGATGACCGCTCCGCTGGCCTGGACCATTTCAGGGTTGACCACAGTGTTCTCCACTATGGCCCTTGTCCTGGCTTCGCTCTGGGCTGAACGTGTCCTCACTGTGTAGTTATCGGAGTACTCGGTGGTTACCCGGAGCTGTATGTCAGTGGCAATCTCGATGAGACCCGTAGCGGGGTTCCACCTTACGGGGTAGACGCTCACATAGGCAACCGGGAAGCCCAGAAGCATTGAGGATCCCTCCAGCCTTGCAGGGGTTGAAGGGTAGTTTTCCGTGGAGGAGTAGGCTTCCTGGTCCGGCCGGGGAATGGAAATGTTCACTTCGCCCATGAGGCTCAGTGGTACCGGCTCGGTTGCGGGAAGGACCGTGTGTCTTCCCCTGAGGGAGGTCCAGCTTGCTCCGGTGACCTCCACTGACAGCGCCTGGTACCTGCGGGAAGGGCAACCGGTGTGCTTGCCACCGGAAGGGCGGGAAAGCCGATGCGCCCAAGGGACGGGGTTGCATGCATGGTTACCGATGTGTAGCCGGCCATGGAGCCCATGGTGACTTCTTCGGGATCGAACTGAACGTCTACGGTGAACTCCCCGGCAAAGGATGTTGCCAGAAGAATTACCGCAAGAACTGCGGTGAATTTCATTTGTCCTCCTCTTTATGGTTCAGGAAACATTATAGCATCATATATATATACAACAGGGATACCGAAAAAAAGTGCCCGGTTCAGGGGCTTATTCCCCGGTCAGGAAGTCTATAAGACTGGCGGAGGCGGCCCTTGCCGAAGCGGAGTCGGGGTTTTCCGCGATAAAACGCCAGACCGGTTCTTCTATTCCCCTTGCGAACATCTGGAACCCCGTGCTGTCCGCGGTGATGAACCAGTGGGTCTCGGTGAAGGTGAATCCGGTGGTCGCCGCTTCGGATGGAGGCATGCTGCCCAGTGAGACAGGCGGGCCGTATATGGAGTAGTACTCGTTCTCCCCGGGGGCAAGGAGGTTGTTGAAGTACCGTGCCAGTTCCCTGCCGCCGTTCAGCTGAAAAACGGCAACGGCCATTTTGGGGAGGGAGTTGTCCCCGGGGTTTTCCGAGAGGTTTTCCCAGTTTACTCCGGTGTCTTCCGTTGAGGTGTCGGGGTCGATCCCGGCCAGGGCATCCTGGGAGATCTGCGGCCCGTCGGAGACGATGTCCCCAACTATGATGGCCACGAAACCGGCCACCACGGTTATCATCAGGATGGTGGAAAGGTTGCTTTCCTCGTCGGAGCCTGAGCCGCCGCCTCCCTGGTCGAGGGGGGAAGCCACGGTGATACCCGTAACGAATACTAGAAGGATCAGTATCACCGCGGCGTTCTTCACTGGTCTATTCCTCTTCCTTCTGATAGTCGTCCATTACCTTCTGCTGTATGTCCCTGGGGGCAGCCTCGTAATGGGAGAAGGACTGATTGAAGCTTCCCCTGGCCTGTGTCAGTGACCGGAGGGTGCTGGTGTACTGATAGAGCTCCGCCTCGGGAACGATTGCCTTTATGACCTGGAAACCCCCTGGGCCTCCATGCCCTGTATCTTGCCCCGGCGTGTGTTCACATCCCCCATCACATCACCCATGAACTCGTCGGGAACAGTTATCTCAAGGGCCATCATGGGTTCCAGAAGAACGGGACCCGCCTGCATCATAAGGTCCTGGAAGCATTTGCTTGCAGCAAGTTTGAAGGCCATGTCCGATGAATCCACCGAGTGGGACGAACCGTCGGTTACAACGGCTTTCACATCGATGACCTCACTTCCGGATATGGGGCCACGGTGCATTGCCTCCACCACGCCCTTCTCCACAGCGGGTATGTACTTGGTGGGAACATTGCCCCCGGTGACCTCGCTGTCGAAGACGAAGCCCTCGCCCCTGGGCATGGGCTCTATGCGCATGAGCACATGGCCGTACTGCCCCCGGCCTCCGGACTGCTTCTTGTGCTTGTAGGCACCTGCGGCGGTCTTGGTGATGGTTTCCTGGTATGCGATCCTGGGCTTGAAAAGCTCGGCCTCCACGCCGTTCATGTCCTTCAGCCTGGCCAGCATGGTCTGGAGGTGGAGTTCCCCCATTCCGCTAACGGTGGTCTGGCCGATGCTGGCCTCGTTCCTGGTGATGAAGGTGGGGTCCATGGCGCCGAGCTTGTGAAGGCCGGCACCCATCTTGTCTTCGTCGCCCCGCTTCTTCGGTTCGATGGCCGCCCTGTATACCGGGTTGGGGAACTGAACCGGGGCCAGACTGACCTGGTTGTTCTTGTCGCAGAGGACATCGTTGGTGATGGTGCCCTTCAGCTTGGCCACCGCCATGATGTCCCCGGTGACCATGCTCTCGGCGTCGGACCTGGTGGAACCGTTCATGTAGTAATAGTTCCCCAGCCTTTCAGACTGGCTTCGGCTGGTGTTTATCACCTCGTGGGAACCGGATGCTCCGCCCCTGAGGACCTTTATGTAGACCATGTCGCCCACGTGCCTGTCCAGTTTGGTGCTGAAGGCCCTGGCTACGAAGCCTCCCTTTGGATCCGGTTCAAGGGGGGAGCCGTCCTCCAGATTCGCCCTGGGAATGTCCAGGGGGGACGGGCCGTAGTCAACTATGGAGTCGAGAACGAAATTCTGACCTACCGGAGGAATGGAGGTTCCGCAGAACAGGGGAAAAAGCCCCCGGTTCTTCACGGAGGTCCTTATGCCCTTTGCCAGCTCCTGGTCGGTGAGGGTTTCGTTGGCGAAGAATGCCTCCATCAGGGTTTCATCCGCCTCGGCGGCCTCCTCCACAAGCTGGGATCTGTACTCCTCACAGAGTTCCCGGGCGCTGTCGGGGAGGGGGACATCCTTCCCTGAGGCGTCAACGGCCTTGCCGGTGAGGGCGTTCGCCACACAGATGAACTTGTCGCCTTCCATTACCGGAAAGGTGACCGGGACAACGTGCTTGTGGAACATCTCCCTGGCTTCCTCGAGAACCCTGTTGAAGCCGGCGTTCTCCCTGTCCACCCTGTTCACATAGATGAAGGCGGGAACCCCCGCCTCTTCGGCGAAGTTCCATGTCTTGAAGCTTCCCACCTCGACGCCGTCGGTTCCGTCGATGAGGAGGATGGCCAGCTCGGCGGCGGAAATCGCGCCTATGGTTTCGCCGTAGAAATCAGCCAGCCCGGTGTGTCGATGATATTGACCTTGTGGCCCTTCCACTGGCAGTTCCCAATTGTGGAGCCGAAGCTGTGCTTCTTTTCCCTGCTCTCTGTGGTGTAGTCGAAAACGCTGGTGCCGTCGTCGACGGAGCCGAGCCTTTCACAACCGCCTGCCTTGAAAAGCATAGCGTCGCAGAAGCTGGTTTTGCCCACAGAACCGTGGCCCAGGACGACCACATTTCTCAATTTGTCGGAAGTATAGTTTTTCATCATCTGTCTCCGGGGGTTATCATGGTTGCCATTTATTAAATTGCAAATCAGGGCTTCGCCGCAGAAACTCAATATTACCGTAGAAGGTATGGGCCTGTCAACGGTTGAAACTGGTCTGGTCAACGGTGTGTATATTGTATTATCAAATCTGGTTGAAAAGTGTATCGTGCAACCCATATCCGCATAGGGGATGAACCTTGGAGATATTGAAGCTGTTTTCCCTTGTGGGAGCCCTTGCCGCGGCCTTTATAATTCTGAGGAAGCTCATAGCCGAGTTCTCGGGACCATCAAGCGCGAGGAGTACAGAAGGCTCGAGGAGGAGTTCCGCCGTGCCGACAGGAAGATAACCGGAAGGAATACCCCCAGGTGTCCTCTGTGCGGCGGAGACACAGAAAGGCATCAGTACCCCCACATAAGGGTCTGGAGATGCGTCAGGTTTCCCGAATGCCGGGGTTTTGTAAAATCAAAGAAGGGTGGTGCCCCCTTCGCCAGAAAGTGGCGTGGCAGGTAGGGCATTTTCACCATGGCATCATAGAAACAAGGAGACAGGAATTGGAACACGGAGCCAGAATAAGCCGCCACCCCGTTCTGCCGCCCCTTCCGGGCAGATGGGTGAAATTCACCTTCAACGGCGAAGAGGTGATGGGCAGGGAGGGTGAAATGGTATCCTCCGCGGTTTTCGCCGCCGGGGAGCGGGTATTCGGACACCACCACAAGGACAACGGGCCCCAGGGACTTTTCTGTGCCAATGGCCAGTGCTCCCAGTGCACACTGATAATAGATGGACTTCCCCTGAAAAGCTGCATCGTTCCCCTGAAGGACGGCATGAAAGTGGAAACCCTGGAGGGGCTTCCTGAGCTCAGGGACCTTCCCCCCCCGGTGGTATCCCCGCCGGAACAGCTTTCCGCCGATGTTCTGATAATCGGCGCGGGGCCCTCGGGAATGGCGGCGGCGAAGGAACTTGGTCTCGCAGGCTTCGATGTGATAATTGCCGATGACAAAGACCGCATGGGCGGAAAGCTGGTTCTTCAGACCCACAAGTTCTTCGGTTCCGTGGCGGACTGCAGCGCCGGCACCAGGGGCATTACCATAGCCGAGAACCTCGAGGGGGAGCTCCGTGGCCTCTCCAACGTCCGTATCTGGCTTGAATCAGTGGTCCTGGCGGTGTTCAGCGATGGAACCGTGGGGGTGAGGAGCCCCGAGGGCTACAGGATAGTGAAACCCCGGAGGCTGCTGGTTGCCGCCGGTGCCCGGGAGAAATCCCTTCCCTTTCCCGGATGCACCCTTCCCGGCGTTTACGGTGCCGGTGCCTTTCAGACACTGGTCAACCGTGACCTCATCAGATGCTCCAGCAGGATCTTCGTTCTCGGCGGGGGGAATGTGGGGCTGATCGGTGCCTACCACGCCATCCAGGCTGGAATGACCGTTGTGGGCCTTGCCGAGGCAATGGAGCGGTGCGGGGGCTACAAGGTCCACCGCGACAAGATCGCCAGGCTTGGCGTTCCTGTCCACACCGGTCACACGGTCCTGGCCGCCCACGGGAAAGAAAGGCTGGAAAGCGTCACCATAGCCGAGATCGACCCCCGTTTCAACCCTGTCCCTGGAACGGAAAGGAATTTCCGTGTGGATACCCTTCTGGTTGCCGTGGGCCTCAGTTCCGTGAACGAGTTCCACCAGAAGGCACTGGAGTTCGGTATTCCATCCATGGTCACCGGGGACTCCGAGGAAATAGCCGAGGCCAGCGCCGCCATGTTCAGCGGCAGGATCTGCGGCAGGAAGATAGCCTGCTCCCTCCAGGGCAGGGATATGGATGTGCCCGTGGACTGGTCTGAAAAGGCGGAGATCCTTAAAAGCCCAGGAGGAGCAGTTTACGAGTACCCGGGGATCTCCATCTCCGAAGGGGTTTATCCCGTTATTCACTGCCTGCAGGAGATCCCCTGCAACCCCTGCATGACCGTCTGTCCCAAGGGGCTCATAACCACCTCCGGCCATCCTGTAATGGGCCTTCCGGAATACTCCCGGGGCTGCATCGGCTGCAGGAAGTGCGTGGCTATCTGCCCCGGCCTGGCTGTCACCCTGGTGGACCGCAGGAAGGATGCGGACCACCCCACCGTAACCATTCCATGGGAACTGGGGGAGTGGACCGCCGAGGCGGGAACCGATGTAACAGTCACCGGCTGGGAGGGACTGGTGCTGGGAACCGGCACCGTAACCGGTCTGAGCAGAGCCCCGGGATATCCGGGAACGCTGCTCATGGACATAAGGGTACCCGGGGACATCGCCAACCTGGTGGCCGGGGTACGTGTACAGGACCCGCTGGATACAACTGCTGAACCGGCGGTTCCGGACATCCCCATGGGAGATGACGCCGTGGTGTGCAGGTGCGAAAGGGTCACCGCCGGTGAGATAAGGACCCTCCTGAGGCAGGGAGTGAGGGACATGAACGAACTCAAGGCCAGAACCAGGGCGGGTTTCGGCTCATGCGGAGGAAAAACATGCAAAACCCTCATTCCCATGATAATCAGGTCCGAGGGCATAGATCCCGGTGAGATCACCGACTTCACCGAAAGGCCCCTCTTCGCGGAAACGGCGCTGGGCGTATTCTGCGCCGGGGAGGAAGAATGATTTACGACGCCATAATCATAGGGGCGGGTTCCGTTGGAACCCCCACCGCCATGTCCCTGGCCAGCCGGGGTATCAGAACCCTGGTGATAGACTCCGAGAGCTCCTCGGGACAGGGCAACAACAAGTGCGCCATAGGCGGTGTAAGGGCAACCCACGGAGAACCCGCCAAGGTGGCCCTCAGCCTCCAGTCCATAGAAACCTTCTCCACATGGCGGGAGAAACACGGAGAGGACATCGGCTGGCATCCCGGGGTTACACCTTCGTTGCGTATACCGAACCCATAGCCGACTCACTGAGAAGCATGATCCCCTCCCAGCAGCGGGCCGGGCTGAACATCCGGTGGTGTTCCCCGGGGGAGATCATGGAGATAGTTCCCGGGATCAACCCCCGGGGTCTCCTGGGCGGCACCCATTCACCGGAGGACGGCAGCGCCAGCCCAATGGAGAGCTCCTACGCCTTCCACCGCCAGGCGGTGAAGAACGGCGCCGATTTCAGGTTCAGGGAAACGGTGAGGTCCATCAACAGGGCCGACGGCTTCACCGTGGAGACCGACCGGGGAAGGTACAGGGCCCCGGTGGTGATCAACTGCGCCGGCTCCCATGCAGCTGAAGTGGGGGCCATGGTCGGTGTGGAACTGCCGGTTCACCCGGACATGCACGAAGCGGGAATAACCGAACCGGTAAAGAGATTCTTCCATCCCATGGTGGTGGACATCGAGAAGGCCCCGGGAAGCGCCAACTACTACTTCTACCAGTATGCCACAGGCCAGGTGGTGTTCTGTATAACACCGGATCCCCCAGGCTGGGCACGGGAACCGCTGAAACCTCGGAGTTCCTTCCCATGGTGTCCGCCAGGATGGTAAGGCTCTATCCCAGGCTGGCTAACCTGAAGGTCAGGCGTACATGGAAGGGCTGTTACCCCCAGACCCCCGACGGCTCACCGATACTGGGGAGGACCGGCGTGGAAGGCTTCCTTGTAGCCGTGGGAATGTGCGGCCAGGGTTTCATGCTGGGCCCGGCGCGGGAAGTGCTTGCCAGGCTCGTTACCGGCGGGTCCACCCGGGAGGATGAAATGGTCCTGGAGGCCATGTCCCTTCACAGGGACTTCAGCGGCGTGGAAGCACTGAAATAGGGAGTATCCATAAGTTGTTTACATCTGAAAGCTTCCCCCAGTTGCTTTGTGATCCATACCATGAATGAAAGGATGCGTAATGAAGACATTCCTTTTGCTATTGATCGCCCTTCCCGCCATGGGGTTTCCCTTCATGGTGGGGGCAAGGGTTTCCACACCCCAGATCGCATCCCTTTCCCTTGCTTATCGCCCCACGGATATGCTGTTCCTTCAGGTGGAACCGGGTATCGGCGGGGGCAAGGCGGCGCTGGGAGTAGGCGGCAGCTTCGGCTACAGGTTTGGTATTGGTCTGAAGTCATCACTTCTGTACACCTGGGGGACCACGCTGGGGAATGTTGAAACGGGGCAGGTCTACGCCGGAGGCGAGGGGGTCCTCATGGTATCCGGCTTTAACATTACCTTCGGCCTTTACAGCCATATTGACGGGGATCGACCCCAGAAGGATATGCTGGTTTCAGTGGGGGCGGGCATAGGCTTCTAGGACTGGCGGAGTAATCGCACCCCGGTACCATATGGCCAGCTCAGCCGGGAAAGCACTGAAGTAAACCGCTTGCCTGATATATATATACTCCATATCTTACCCTTGTTCTTATTACCGACAAGGAGGATATGGTGTGAAAATTATTGCCGCAGCTGTATTTGTTTTAGTGGCCGTGTCCCATGGAGCGGAGTTTTCCGTCACGGTTCCCTTTTCAGCCGATGAACTGACCATAGAGAGGGAAGGCCTCTTCACTTCGGTTCACATGCCCGGTGCTCCCTCGGTTTTAACACCGGGGTCCCCGGCCCTTCCAGTTATGCCCGTCAGGGTTGCGGTGCCCACGGGGAACAGGGTCACTGAACTTCGAATTACCTCAGAGACCTGGGAGAGGCTGCCTGGAAGGTACGAGATCCAGCCCGCCAGCGGGTGCGTTCCCATCTCTGCCGGCATCGAGCACACCCAGTCTCTTCCCGACCCGGACATCTATTCCAGGGACACATGGTTTCCCCGGCAGACCGCCGTGCTGTCCAGCTCCAGCGTCTACTGGGGGATCCCAACTGCGTATGTCACCGTCAATCCTGTGCGGTGGAACCCTGTGAACGGCACCATGGAGGCCTTGCGGAACTGGAACTCAGTTTCGTCTGTGAGGAAGACCCGGGTGTGGGGCTGGTCCGCAGGAGGACCGCCGCCAGCGAAGCCCTTGCCATGGACATAACCAGAAGGCTTGTTGTGAACCCCGAGGATGTGAGCGGTTCAGGAGCGGTCCTGGTGGAGCCGAAGGAGCTGGCCTGGGGCCAGTATGTGATAATAACCCACCCGGACTACCAGGATCAGGCCCAGGAGCTTGCGGACTGGAAGACCGCCAAGGGAATACCCGCATCGGTCTACACCACCGACTGGATCCAGTCCCAGTACTCCACAGCGGACCTCCAGCAGGACATGAGGCCTTCCTCACCCACTGCCGCGACCAGGGAACCGACTATGTGCTGATATTCGGCGACGACGACAAGGTGGAGTGCCGTGACGCCCTTCTGGTGGGCAGCTCCAGCTACACCGAAGAGGCCCCCTCGGACCTCTACTTCGCAGATATAAATGACACAGCACCGGGGGCGGACCTCTGGAACTCCAACGGGAACAATGTATGGGGCGAGGTTCCCTACCCCTATCAGTATCCCCAGCCCGCGGGATACGACCAGGTGGATTACCACCCTGATCTCTGGGTGGGCAGGGCCAGCGTAAACAGTGTTTCCGAGGCTGAGATCTTCCTTGAGAAGGTGTTCATATACGAGGGCATCCAGTCGGTGGACTACTTCGAGACAGCCCCGAGGGAGCTTCGCATTGGGTATTCCACTGGAGTCCTGTTCTCCCAGTACAACATCTGGGGATACTCTGATGCGGAATCCATTGGAACCTTCATCCCTTCAATTGAGTGGGAAGAAGAAAAGTGTTACGAGTTCACCGGCAACAACAGTTCCATAATAACCCAGAACATGATTGACGCCGGTCCCCACCATGTATTTCACGCCAGCCACGGATCCCAGACCTATATGTACACATCCTATGGAAGCAATTACACCGCCGCCCAGATAATGGCACAGACCAACATCTCAGGCGGCGGCCTTCCAGCCATCTGGCAGTCCATCGCCTGCATGATCGGACAGCTGGACGGCTATGAGTGCTGCGGCGACGCCTGGCTGAACTCGCCGAACGGTGGCGGCTTCGGCAACTTCAACAGCCGGGAAGGCTGGGGCAACTTTGCCGGACCCTGCACCGGCCCAAGCGAGATGCTCTGCATAAGGTTCTACCAGGACCACTGGGAGACCGACATCTATCAGCTGGGTATCGCCCACGGGACCAGCATGGATTACTACTGTCCCCCGGAGAGCATCTACATGGATTGGGCCATCAAGGAGTACAATCTCTTCGGGGATCCGGAGCTTCCCATGTGGACCGAGGTCCCCACGGATCTCTCTGTGTCCCATCCTGCATCCATCAGCGGCACCGGCCCGGTGACAGTTACCGTAACCGCCGGGGGAAGCCCGGTGGAGGACGCAAGGGTATGTCTTCAGAAGGGTGACTGGCAGACCGGTGAGATATACGAGGTTGGCTACACAAACGGCTCCGGCCAGGCAACCCTGTATGCGGACCCGGCCACCACCGGCGACATCGCCGTTACCGTATGGGCCAGGAATCACAACACAAGCCAGGGAACCATTACAGTCAGCGGCGTGGCCCTTGAGGATGTCTCTGCCCCGGTGACTAACTTCGCCTTCCATCCTGTGAGCCCCAATCCCGCCGTTGAGAACGCCGCAATCTCCTTTGAACTGTCCGAGGCCTCACCGGTAACCCTGGAGGTTTACGACCTCGGCGGCAGAAGGGTTACCACACTGCTCGAACAGGAGATGCAGCCGGGGGGTCACAGCCTTCTCTGGGACCTTACCGACCCGAGGGGCGGTTTGGTGCCCACCGGATTCTACCACCTGAGGCTTTCCACAGGTGACCGCACCGAGGTGAATCCACTTATGGTGATACGCTGACCGACGCTTTTTGGGGAAGGGGCCCGGCCCCTTCCCCTTTCAGATGTAAATGGATGCTTCCCGGGCGGTGCGTTCCTCGTCGGGATCATGGAGTGCTTCCACCGCCCGGATCATGTTGATGTAGTCCGGAGGCAGACCGTTCTCCAGGGCTCCCTGGAGCACGTGTTCCTTGTACCAGTGATAGGGTTTCAGCCCGTCGTCGTGGCCCAGGGCTATGTAGGTAACCGCCGGGAACTCTTTGCCGTCGAAGACCACTGTAACCGTTTCCAGACGGTAGCTCACCCCGAGACCCTCGTACCTGTCGAGAATGCTTCTGTGCTCACTGAGGATCTCATACAGAACACCGTACACCGAATCCTCCGGGGTTTTTCCCGGGAGTATGTCGCACTTGGCGCTGCCGTCCTGCTCACCGGGTTTCGTGAAGGCCAGACGGTAGCCCGGAAGCTCAGCCACACCCACCCTTACGGCGGGTATCCTTTCAAGCAGCCTCCTTCGTGACATGTTGGATCCGTAGGCGAAATAGTACAACGATGTTCCTTTCCCTTTGTTCCAGCTAATATATCAACTTCCGGACCGGTTAATGAACAGGCGGAGTATCCCTCCGGCATTCACTGAGATATCCGGTCTGCCGTCGCCGTTAATGTCCGGCGTTGTGACGAACCAGCCGTCAAGAACCCTGGTCCCCGACAGCCAGGTGACATCGGTGAAGGTGCCGTCGCCGTTGTTCAGGTACAGGAAGGACCTCCTGTTCTCATAGGCGGAGGTGATGTAGAGATCCGGCAAGCCGTCAGAGTTGAAGTCCCCCACACCGGGTAGGCGTGGGTTTCCTCGTATCTGATCCCCGATTCAGCTGCGGTATCGGCATATGTTCCGCTGGAGTTCAAAAGCAGAACGGACCGGTTCATTCCGGGAAGGTCCCGGGGGTGTGCCAGCCTTGCGGAGAATATGTCCATATCGCCGTCGAGGTCGTGATCTCCGAAGGCGGTTCCTATGGTGTTCCCCGTGCCGCCCTGGGTGAACTCGCTGAATTCCCACGGCCCGTCCCCGGCGTTGAGCCAGAGATGGTCCGGCCCGTCACGGTAGTTTGAGATGAAGATGTCCGGTCTGCCGTCGTCGTTCATGTCCAGTATGTCCGCGTCCCGGCCGCAGCCCGGCTCCACGGAATCGGGCGGGGTGAGCCCGGTGAAGGTGAAGTCCTTGCCGTTTTCATTCAGGATCAGCACATCGGGGTTGCCCTGTCCAGTCCCTTCGGGAGTTTCATAGACCGCCAGGACAATATCGGGAAAACCGTTGCCGGTGAGGTCCCCGGTGGCTATTCCCTCCACCGGGCCCTCCCGGGCAGGCACGGCCATATGGGTGAAGGACAGGGTATCTGGATCCCTGAGCCAGATTGCGGGTAGGTGCCCCCCGGTGATAAGGTCGGTGAGGCCGTCGAGATTAAGGTCACAGGCCAGTGCTCCGTTCACCGGGTGTCCCAGGGAACCGGTGTGTACCAGTGAATCACCCCGGTTGATGTATATCCTGTCCCCGGCAATAAGGTCCGGCAGGCTGTCTTCGTTCAGATAGCCCCAGCAGTGTCTGACGCAGGGCACCGGTTCCGTGCCGAGGAGTGATGCCGTTTCCTCTGAAAACACCGGCCCGGTGTACCCCGCCCTGGCGGAGTCCATGTAAACCCCTCCGAAACCCAGCCTGAGAAGTTTCTCCGCCTGGGAGGCATACTCATTGTTCAGATCCCCCATTTCCGCAGCGGTGAAGAGGTAGGAAGGATTTCCAGTGATCTCGCCGGCGAGAAGGAAGCAGGGCGCCGGGGAGTGATAGTGGGTGAGGGGGTAGAGATCCCTTCTGAGAAGGGGATCGAGCAGGTCCATGGCCCCCGGGCTGTCACCGAGCATATGGAGTGACTTCGCCTTCATTCTTACCAGATGGATCTCGACGGGGTCCCTGTGAAGACCCCTTCGGGGCTCAGGCATTCCCTGGAGGTCCCAATCGGGGAATACCCCGAGACCCTGGGATGAGAACTGAAGGACCTCTGTCCAGATGGAGTCTTCCCCTGCGTGACGGGCCCTGGTCAGCCATGCCAGGGATGAGCCCGGACAGGTCTCCGTCCACAGCCTTAACAGCGAATCGGCACTCTGTGAATCGGCAAGCATGGTCTGGAAGGTCATGTCCAGCCAGTAGGGGTGCATGAATGGCAGTTCCGTGAGAAGACTTCCAGCCAGAAGCGGTTCATCCTTCACGGCATCGGAATGCAGGGTTCCATTCACAAGGGCCTCGGAGGCATGAAAGAAGGCTTCTGACCCGGGATCTTCAACTGAAAGCAGCAGAAGGCTGTGGCAGTATTCCTGCATGGTCCCCGAAGCGAGCAGAAGCGCAATTATCTGAAGCATGGAAGTACTCTAGCATTTCCCGGCATTCCGGGCAATGACCTTTGTTCCCCGGCGAACAATGACAATATTTCGAGTACTGAAAAAGTTCACGGCAAAGGGAGGTATTCAATGCGTCAGCGTGGCATCGTTCAGGAGGTAGCAGATGGGTATGCCACGGTTGCCGTGGCCGGCGGAGAGGGCTGCGGCGCCTGCAAGGCCAGGGCAAGCTGCATGAGCATCACAGGCAGGGCTCCCGAGGCAAAGATCATTACCGTGGAGAACACCCACAATGCCCGGCCCGGCGACGCCGTGGAACTGGAACTTCCCGTTTCCGCCACCATGCAGGTTATCACGGTAACCTTCCTGGTTCCCGTTGTCCTGCTTCTTGTCGGCTACTGGATAATGATGCCCGCCGGGGGCACACAGGCAGCGCTGGGTGCCGTTGGGGGGCTGGTGGCGGGAATGCTCATAGCCCTTGCAGCAAACAGGAAGCTCAGCGGGCTAAGAACCCATAAAATGGTGATGACCGGTATAGTGGAGAAGAACTGCCAGGAAACGGAAGTGGGGAATTGAAAGAAACAGTGCTGCGTACGGTGCAGACCCTGAAGGATCTCGGGGCTGATTACGGAGATGTAAGGTGCGAACTGGCAAAAACCGAGAGGACCGCCTTCAGGAACGCCAGGCTTGATGACTGCGACGCAATGGAAACCGAAGGAGCCGGTGTAAGGGTCCTGGTGAATGGCTGCTGGGGTTTTTCCGCCTGTACCGGTTTCAGGCAGGAGGACATCGACAAAGCAGCCAGGACCGCCTCGAGATCGCCCGGGCAGCCGGGGGGAGGGGTATGGTGGAGCTGGCGCCGCTGGAGATCCAGCAGGGTGTCTATTCCGGCCCCTGCGAGAAAGATCCCTTCCAGGTCTCCAGGGAAGACAAGATCGGCCTTCTGCAGAAGACCTCCGATGATATGATGAAGGACCCCAGGATAAAAAGCAGCACCGCGGAACTCTACTTCGAGAAGAGGAACAGGATCATAGGCACCACCAGGGATGACCTCATTGAAACAGACCTTGTATTCACACAGCCATCCCTGACAGCCACCGCGGTTACCGGGGAAGACGCCCAGAGCCGATCACTCCAGGACGGCGCCAGAATAGCCGGCTGGGAATGGGTGGAAGGATCCGGCATCGCCGAATGGGGGGAGAGGGCCCGGGAGGAGGCCATTATGAAGGTCATGGCGGATGAGAGCCCCTCCGGGCGCATGGACCTTCTTCTTGACGGTCTTCATCTCAGCCTGACAATGCACGAATCCGTCGGGCACCCCACCGAAAGCGACCGCGCCCTGGGATGGGAGGCAAACATGGCCGGCAGGACCTTCCTCAATCCCGGCGACCAGGGAAGGCTGAAGTACGGTTCCGAGATGGTGAACTTCCTTGCGGACAATACACTTCCCCACGGAGTGGCCACCTGGGGCTGGGACGACGACCTGGTCCCGGGACAGAAGTGGTACACCGTGAAGAACGGTGTCTTTCAGGAGTTCGGTTCTGTAAGGGAGACCGCACTGCTCATAGGAAGAAAACAGAGCCGGGGCTGCTGCAGGGCGATGAACGCCCAGTGCTTTCCAATAAACAGGCAGCCCAACTTCTACCTTGAACCCCCTGAGAACGGCGTAACCCCGGAGGATCTGGCCGGTGATATCCGCCACGGCATCTGGATAGAGGGCCGGGGTTCCTTCTCCATCGATCAGAGGCGGGAGAACTTCCAGTTCGGAGGTGACCTTTTCTGGGAGATTAAGAACGGAAAGCGGACAAGACCCCTGAAGAAGGTGATTTACAGAAGCAGAACTCCCGTTTTCTGGGGGTCGCTTGATGGAATTGCGGACAGAGAGCATTTCAGGACCATGGGCCTTCTGACCTGCGGCAAAGGGGAACCCATGCAGTCCGCCAGGATGACCCACGGAGCAAGCCACAGCAGGTTCAGGGACATTGAAGTGGGGGGAGGCAGATAATGACCGAGAAGGAAATGCTTGATTTCGTCACCGCCTCAGTTAAGGCAGCGGGAACCCCGGATGCCATCGCGCTCCTTACGGAGACCAGGGAAGCCTCGGTGCGGTTCGGGCAGAACCGAATAACCCAGAACCTGGATGTTTTTCGAAGGGAGATGAAGCTCACCGTGGGCGACGGCGGCAGACAGGCCTCCGTAAACTCCCAGAGGATCGACATCGACGCACTTCCGGTGATTGCCTCGGAAGCAGAAGCCCTCATGGAGACCGCATCCGTGGACCCGGAGTACATGCCCCCGGTCCCCGGGGGACAGGTATATCCCGGGATAGATGAATCCTGGGACGGGTTCACGGCGGGATGTCCCCCGGAACCGAGAATGGAGGCCGTGGGCAGTGTCATAGACGCCGCCGCTGCCAACAGCTACGAAACAGCGGGTATCTGCCGAATGACCGAAAGGAAGACCGCCCTGGCAACATCAACCGGCAACCTGGGTTCCACCGCTCAACCGATGCTGGCCTGTCCTTCACCATGGATATGGGCAGGGCCTCCAGTTACAGGTCCCTCAGCGGAACCGGCTGGAAGGAACTTGACGTGGAAGGGGCCATCGCCCGGGTGGTCAGCGAGGTTGACAGGAATATCGGGGCGGAAGAGGTGGAGCCGGGAAGCTACAGCCTCATCCTTGAGCCCGAGGCAACCTGGAACCTGATGATGTTCCTTCCCTGGATAATGGATGCCAGGTCAGCCGACGAGGGAACCAGCGTTTTCAGCGGTATGGAGGGGAAAAGGGTCACCGGAAAGGATGTCACCATTTCTTCCAGCCTTCATGGCGGAAGACCGGGAACCCCCTTCGACGAACAGGGCCGTCCGGGAAAGGATGTTGTCTGGATCCACCGGGGCATTCTGAAGAACCTCCAATGTGACAGGTATACCGCGAAGAAAACCGGCAGGGAAGCCCTTTTCATTCCAGGCACCATTGACATGGAAGGCGGGAAGGGAACGGTGAACGAACTGCTTTCCGGTGTTCGGCGGGGGATACTTATACGAAGGTTCTGGTACATCAGGTTCGTTGACCAGAAAACCCTGAAGCTTACTGGAATGACCCGGGACGGCGTGTTCCTTGTGGAGAACGGAAGGGTAACAAAACCCCTTAAGGACTTCAGGTGGAACTGGCGCCCCCTGGAGCTGTTCGGGGACATACAGGCCATGGGCACACCTGAAAGAAAGGCTCCGGGTATGATCCCCCCGGTGGTTATATCCCCCCGGACCTATCCCTTTACGGACTGAGGTTTCCCGGGGTCATTACCATTCGAATCTCATCCCCACCGAGGTTTTCCCATCCCTTGGCCTTATGGGCTGTGTGTCGTGGATGTGGTGACGCATGAACATCACTATGCCTCCGTGTTCCGTACGGTGGTCGGCGTAGATCTCGGCAAAGTGTCTGCTGCTGCCTCCGCCGTCGAGATGGAAGTACAGGTCGGAATGCATGATGATCCCGTAAACCACCGTTTTCGCCGACATCACCGGAAGGTTCATCTCTCCGTGGAGGGACCAGTCGAAGGTGTGCCCTTCTGGAAGGAGGGGTTGCTGGGGCGGTAGACACCCCGCTGAGGAAGTACTCGGGAACATAGCCTCCGGGGAAGAACAGTGGGCTGTCCTCTATTCGGGGTTCCAGCCGGTTCCTCACACCTACCTTCAGGTTGTTCATGTACTGCCCGCAGGTGTCCGCCATGTCGATGTTGTGAAAGCACTCGTGGTCGGTGAAGAGGCTGAAAAGGAGGTCTCTGTAGTCAACCCCGATGGTTCCCCTGATCTTCCAGTGCCCTCCGTAAACATTGAAGGCGGTATCACCGTGCTGATCGCTCTTTCCCATGAAGGTTTCCATGCTGAGGCCCACACCGAATGTCACCGGGCCGTACCTGACCATGGTAACATCGTTCTCTATCAGGGAGTAGATCAGGAAGTCGGCATCGGGTCTCAAGAAATACCTGGCGTCGAGGAATCCCTCGTTAACTGCGGGGAATGAGAGTCCCCAGGCTGATGTAAGGACCAGTATCAGGGGGATCATTCCGAAGTCTTCTCCTTTTTCATGTGTTCCTTCAGGGCTTCAATAAGGTAGGCTTCCGGCTGGGAGCCCTCGGCGGCGAAGGTTTCGTTGATCACCGTTCTGGGTACACCCTGAACCTGGTACTTTTCGGCAAGCTCCTGGAACTCATTCGCCTCTATTGCCTCGGCGGTAACCCGGGGGGAATAGGCGGCCATTCGGTGGGCCAGGACCACCGACGGGGGACAGTGGGGGCAGCTGGGGGTTACGAAGACCTTTATGGAGAGATCTTCCTGGAGTTCATCCAGGAACTCCATGGTTTCCCTGGAAAGGAGTTCGCCCTGGCGGCCGCTGTCGATTATGCCCGTGAGAAGGCTGCTGAACTCGTAGCCCGCAGGAGTTCCCAGGAAAGTCACCCTTCCGGTGTTACCTATCTGGAGGCTGGGGGTCATTCCGGGGGTATTCGACTCGGTGACGGTAAGTTTCAGCCTTGGCGTAAGACCCGCAAGTTCTTTGAGGATCTCTTCAGTGTCGCTTTTGCCCGGAGCCTTGGTCAGGGTTACCGGGACATCCATGGTCAGTTTCTCAAAGTGTTCGCTTATCGCTTCCCTGTCTTTCTCTGACAGCAATGCCATATGAAGATCCCCTATTCTTTCTGCTGGATGATATCGAAAACCGCAGCAGCCGCCCTGGCGCCTTCGGAAACCGCGGTAACTACCTGTCTGAAGCCGTTGCTGGTAACATCGCCTGCGGCGAATACCCGGGGGTGCGATGTGCCCACTATGTTCCTTGTAACAACAGCTCCCCGCTGATCGAGTTCCACCAGGGAGGTGAAGGGCTCGGTGGCCGGCCTGGTCCCCACATAGAGGAAAACGCCGTCGGTTTCCACGGTCTTCCTTCCCCCAGGTGTTTCCAGGACCACCGCTGTAACGCCGTTGTCGTCCCCCAGAACCTCCCTGAGATGGGAGTTCCAGTAGGGAGTGACCTTTTCGTTCTCCAGAAGTTTCTTTGCCAGATAGGGCTCCGCCCTCAGCTTGTCCCTTCTGTGAACAAGGCCCAGTTCGGAAACAACATGGGTGAGGTGCAGGGCTTCCTTTACCGCGCTGTCGCCGCCGCCGACCACTATTGCCCTTTTGTTCCTGAAAAGGGAGCGTCGCAGGTGGCGCAGAAGCTGACCCCCCGGCCGTAGTACCTGCTCTCACCGGGAACACCCAGGGTAGCCGGGGCTGCTCCGGTGGCGATTATGAGGAAATCAGCAAGGTAGGTTCCGCCGTCGGTCCTTACCGCTATCCTGCCATCCTCCTCTGTTGCGGTTTCCACAGATTCCATCTTGAAGACTGCTCCTGACTTCAATGCCTGTTCCCGCATGGCTCCGGTGAGATCGGCGCCGGTAATGGAGGAGAAGCCGGGATAGTTCTCAATTTCCGCGGTAAGGGCAGCCTGGCCGCCGGGTTTCCAGCTCTCGAGAACCACATGGTCGATGTCGTAGCGGCCGGCATATATGGCTGCGGCAAGGGCGGCGGGACCGCCGCCGGCTATCACCAGCTGAAGTTCTTTCCCGGTGGCTGCTGAACCTCCCTCCACAATTCCAACCCTGAAGTCCATATCAGTTCAGAGTGCCTGCGGCGAGGCCTTCCAGGTCCCTCTTCAGACTTGCCTTGTCCCTGAAGCCCACCATCCTGTCGATCTCCTTGCCTCCATGGAAGACTATCATTGTGGGAACGCCCCTTATGCCGTACTGATTGGCTTCCGTGGGGCTTTTGTCTATGTCCACCTTCACGAAGTTCACCCTGTCCGACAGTTCACCGGAGAGGCTTCGAGAACCGGGTGGAGCATCTTGCACGGACCGCACCATTCGGCACTGAAGTCTACCAGTGTAAGCTTGTCGGTTTTAGCCGCCTCGGTTCCGATTGTGTTGCCGGGGATTTCCTTTACTGACATATCAGATTCCTTTCGATTGGGTTTTCCGGGCCATGGGAAGCAACTGAGCATATTCCATGCCTGTAATATTATATTGCAGATCAATAAGATAGCTATAAAGGACCATTCTGCTGCGTCGCCTGATCCCGGCTTCAGGGCCCCACTTTTGCTTTGCTCCCGCAGTTTGTATTATGTGGCGTTACATGGTGTAACGGAAGATACTATAAGGAGGAAGTATGAGATCGCTTATTCTTACCGCCCTGGTGGCGTGCAGCGCAATGGCATTCGGTGTTCCTGACGTTCCGGATGTGCCCGAAGGAAATCTGCCGGATATCGAGATCCCCGGCATGGAGCTTCTGGACGAGGTCCAGGTGAAACTCGACGGCATCGTCGAGGAAACCGATGCCCTCAGGGATCTGATCCCTGACCTGGCCGTTCTCGATGAACTCTCGGTGAAGCTTTCCGAGATGAGGGATACCGACCCCGAGGCGGAAGCCCTTCAGGCGGAAGTGGATGCCCTCAGGGCGGAACTTGTTGCCGCCAGGGAAGAGCTTCAGGCCATAACCGATGAACTCGATGCCGAGATAGGCGCCGTGAAGACCACCGTTGACAACTTTACCGCAGGGCTTCCCATCTGAGAAGGATCAGAGCGGGCCGGCAACTCAAAGCCGGCCCGTTCAGTATGCTCCGCTTCCCGACAGAACCGCCGAAGGAGTAAGCATCAGGATCGAGAGATCCATCCATATGGACCAGTTATCCACATAGTAGAGATCCAGTTTGACCATTTCGTCAAATCCCAGATCACTCCGGCCGGAGATCTGCCACACTCCCGTTACGCCGGGAATGGTTCTCAGCCTCTTGAAATCCCGCCGGCTGTACTCCTCAACCTCTTCCGGCAGAGGCGGCCTGGGACCCACAAGGCTCATTTTCCCTCCGAGGATGTTGAACAGCTGGGGAAGCTCGTCGATGGACCATCTTCTAATGAATCTGCCAACCCTGGTGATCCTTGGATCGTTCCGTATCTTGAAGAGGGGCCCCGATGATTCGTTACTGTTTTTCAGAAGCTCCTTTTCGCCGTGGGCTCCGTGGCGCATCGATCTGAACTTCAGCATGCTGAAGGGCTCGTTGTTCTTTCCCAGCCTGGTCTGTCTGTAGAGAACCGGAAAGCCTGAATCGATCACCACTGCCAGGGCGGTGAGAAGGAAAACAGGCGAGAGAAGAACGATGAGCAGCACGGTTATAATGATATCTGACATCCTTTTCAGCAGGTACCCCCAGCCTGATAGAGGCGCGGGAACCGACTGAATCAGTGTCGTTCCACCCATGTGGGCAACCCTTGCGGTAAGGCTGACAAGGGAAAAGATGTCCGCGGCTATCTTGTAGTCTATTCCCAGTTTTTCGCACTGGAGTATGATCTCGGAGAGGTTCGCCTGGGATATGGAGCGGTCAGCAACCACCAGCTCGTCGATACCACCACGGGCAATCATCTCATTTATCCGTTCCACCGATGTTCCGGGATCCGCATAGCCAAGGACCCGGTAACGGAGCTGGGCCCTGGTCTCCATGAAGGAGCCCAGCTGTCGGGCCTCACGGGAGGTTCCCACTATCAGCACCGTGCTGGGTACGCCGGACCGGCTGTAGTGCCTCCGCAGAAGGTTGTGCCAGAGGCTGAGAAGGACTATTGAAACCGGACAGGAAAAGACAAGTACGAAGCGGGAGAACAAAAGCTGTCTGGTAATGAATGTGGTTGCCAGGGTGAAGAGCACAGCCATCAGGCTGCCCGTATTATTCCAGCTATCTCTTCGATCATTCCCAGGCCGAATTCCTTCCGGTAAACGCCGAAAACCGCCATGAAGGCCACCTGCACGGAACCCAGAACGAAACCGCTGAGCAGGTAGTGGTAGACGGAGAGACGGAAATCCAGTCCCATGACTTCAGCCAGAAGTGAATGCCTGACCCAGAACCCCCCATGAAGACCAGTGTTATAAGAACGAGATCCGCCGGGGGAAGGATCCAGAAGGTACGTTTCGCTATTCCCATCAGGCTTTGCCCCCGGGACCCCTGCCGGCAAGGACCATCGGGTGGGAGAGAAGGAACCTGATCATGCTTTTCATGTGATATCCCAGGGTTATCCCTCCTGATGCGCTCTCCCTTTTACAGACATGGCGAATTCCGGCCTCTGGAACATACCATACTTCCATTCCTCTTTTCCAGGCTCGCCAGCACCATTCGACATCCTCGAAATAGAGGAAGTATTTTCCGACATGAGACCAACCCTTTCCCTTCCGGCTGGGGTGAGCCACATTGCGGCACCCACCAGCCAGTGGGGCATGACAGGTTCAGAAGCCATGGCGAACCGGTTGAGATGGTCGAAGGATATCCGCTTTCCCATTGCTGACCCTCCGAAGGCGGTTCGTCTTGCGGCTATCACAAGGGGAGACGGCCAGGTCCTTGCCGTGGGCTGGAGTTCGCCGGAGGCATTCACCATTGCCGGACCCAGTATCGCCGCTTCACGGTGGTTTCCCTGAAACTGGAAAAGCCGGGTAACGGCCCCGGGAAGCACTTCCACATCGGGATTCAGGAAAAAAATGGAATCACCCCGGGCCAGGGCGGCCCCCTGGTTGTTAGCCCGGGAAAGACCGTAATTGGATGGGTTGAAAACAACGGTTATCCTATTGCCGTAGGAACTGAGGACCTTTCCGGTGTCATCCCGGGAATTGTTGTCGATCACAACGATATCCAGGGGAGCTTCACAGGGCTCCAGTGAAAGAATTGAATCGATGGCCCCTGCGATCACAGGACCGCTGTTGTATGTGGTAATCACCGCCGACCATTTCATGGGGCTAATATACGAAGGGGAAGGGCCTGTGACCCTTCCCCCATGCTTTTCGGAATGTGCGCTAGAGAGCCTTTTCCTTCAGGGCTTTGCCGGCCTTGAAGTAAGGAACCTTCTTGGCGGGATACTTTTTCTTCTTCCCTGTTCCCGGAACAACGCCCTCTCTGGCGGCCCTTTCCTTGATACCGAATGTACCGAATCCGATGAGTGTGATCTTGTCACCGGTTTCAACTACATTGCTGATACCATCGATGAAGGCATCCACCGCTGCGGAGGCGTCTTTCTTGGAAAGATCAGCCTTGGCGGCGACATGGTTGATGAGTTCTTTTTTTGTTCAATTTCCTACCCCTTTCATTATTGAGTAACATTAAAAACCCCATAACGCATAAACACTAGAGCAGAGAAAGCCCTGTGTCAAGTGCTCTGCAGTGTTAAAAACTGCTGGTGTGCTGTTCCACCTTGATATCCGGGAAAGCCTTTATGTTAATTCTGAAGTAGAAGCCGGTATCAACATCGGACACATGACGGGTGAATATCGCTTCCCAGCTGTCCAAATCCCGCATTATAGTATATGATTGACTTATAAAGTCTTCATTTTCCACGTCGTAGTAGGTGCTGTAGTTCACTGACCACCTGGAGGTGAGATCGATGGAAGCGGATAGTCTCAGCTTGTTTATGTCGGTGTCGGTTTCCTCAAGGTCGGGCCTCCAGTTGTGGGTCAGACTGAGCCTCCATGCCAGCGGCGACACCACAACACCGGAATCGGCCTCAGAGTCGGGTCGTTCCCCGCCAGCTGAACGCCGGTGGTGAGTGACACGCTTTCGGTCTTTTTGCCGTAGGGATCATAGGAACCGTCCAGCCTGGTTGAGAACCAGTTGGCCGGTGTGAGGTTCAGTGAACCGGTTATGCTGGAAAATGCCCTCTCTTCCCTGTCCGGACTCCAGTTCGTTCCCAGGGAAAGCTCCGCAAGGGTTACCCTTTCGATGTTCCCCCGATAGACCCTCTTTCCCTCCAGTGTATTCACCAGGGACAGATTGACACTGGTTCCCGCCGAGGGAAGTGAGATGTCGCTGAAGCTGTAGTAGAGGGAATCGGCTTCCTCCACCATTCCTGTGCCACCGGTGGTAATGAAGCGGTCCGGTGCCCAGGAGGCGGATATTGCCGGTGTAATGGTGTGTCTGATAAGGGAGTAACCAAGGAAGTTCGCCTGGAAGATGCCGTAGAGATCCGTGGACAGGGCGAGGCCCGTTGAACCATGCAGCCAGCCGGGCAGGCGGTTTCCCGCTTTGTCCCGGTCGTAGGCGGTTCCGGTGAGGCTGACTGAGGGAGACAGGGCAAATATTCCCCCTATCCTGTTGGAGGCGCTGAGACCTGCGTTCATCCTTGCCCCTGAGTTATAAAGACTGGAGTCTTCCCATTCGGTGTTCTCCGACAGGTAATGGGTGTTCAGGTTCCAGTAGAGGCCATGCCAGAACTTCTGGTTCGCCGGGTCCGCCGGTGTCCGGAAGACAGGAGCCGAGGGAAGGCTGTATCTCAGGTCCGGCGCGATGATCTCGGACAGGAGTTCGTTCTCGATGGTATCAGGGAGTGCATCCAGATACTCGGTGTACTCTACGTTTATCTGGGCGCTTCCCCTGCCAAGGTCCCTGGAGACCGAGAGCCATGACCTGAGTTCGCTCTGCATGCGTTCCTGGGGGTCTGCTGGGATTCCTCAAGGTATGACCGGTCGCTGACGAAATTGCCTGTGAGCTTCAGCATGGTGCCGTCGGGGAGTTCGTGCCTGTGGCTGGCTTCCAGAAGCCAGCGGTCCCTCTGTGTTTCGAACTGCCTCCTCCACTGCAGTCTTGTTCCTCCGCTCATTACGTATCTCAGGTTGTGGCGCTGGGAGGCGGTCACCTGAAACCTTGTCTTCTCCATGAGATCGGCGCTTATAAGGAGATCGGCGTAATCGGAAAGCGAAGTAGTAGCCCATCCTTCGCAGGTATCTGCCATCCCTGGAGGAGGAGCCCAGGGTGGGGATGGTGAATCCCGATGACCTTCCCCTCCTTATGGGGAATACCGCAAAGGGCACCCAGAAGACCGGTGTCTCTTCCACATACAGGGTTACCGGACCGGCAACCGCCTTGTCGTCGGGAAAGACCTTCATTCTGTTTGACCAGAAGTAGTAGTCGAAGGTGTCTTTTTCGCAGCTCGTGAACTTCACATTAGTGAGGTTGAACTCATCCCTGCTCAGCATTGTTACCGTTTCACTTGTGTAGAGGGCCCGGTCATAGAAGGAGGATGTGGTGAAGGTTCTGGCGGTTGCGTTGGCATGTGGTAGACAAGCCCTGTTCCAGTGGCGGTTTCACCGGCTTCGGTGAGCTCCATGTTGCCCATGGCCGTTACCAGTTCGCCATTGGATTCATACCTTATGGTATCGGCGGAAACACCCATCCTTCCGTATTGCAGGGATGCGCTGCCAACCAGCAGCAGATCCTCGGAGCTGAGGCTGAAAACCAGGGAGTCGGCTTCATATCCCATGGATTCCATTGGTGGTGTATCCGTTGAGTCCGGCTGCAGTAGAAGGCTGATAAGGAGTATCAGCATTTTCCCGGACCATGGAAGCGGCTCCGTATGCCCCGGCCTCAGGTGAGTCTTCCAGGAGGGAAAGGCTCCAGGGGTGTCTGCACCGGCGGGTGTATTCCTGCCTGGCCGGTATTTCGAAGTGCCGCAGGGCGGTGGACAGCCCTCCGGCTATGAAGAACCCTGAGGGGGCAAAACAGTTGGCAAGGTTTGCAAGACCGATTCCGAACCACCTTCCGAACTCACGATATGCCTGGATCGCATGGGAGTTTCCCCCTCCGGCAAGCCTGGATATTTCCCTGGGAGGGAGTGACCTGGCCGAGATCCTTCTGTAGTACCACTGAAGTGCTCCGCTGCCGGCGTATGTTTCCCAGCAGCCTGAGGAACCGCAGGGGCAGGGGTTGCCCCCCTCCCGTACGGTGGTGTGTCCGAACTCTCCTGCCGTGCCGGTTCCGTACAATATTGAGCCGTCATTGATTATGGTCCCGCCTATTCCGGTTCCCAGGGTGAGGAATATCCACAGCCCCCGGCGGGGTATCTCCCCGGAGTTCATGGCTCCGATGGCGAAAACGTTGCAGTCGTTGTCGATGGATACCGGGGCATGGATGCGATCCTGGAGGATCCTGGCGGCTGGGGAACCTGACCACAGGGGCAGATTGGGACTGAAATCCACCACACCGGTTACCCGATCGATCATTCCAGCGGTACCAAGGCCCGCCGCGGCTGGTCTGGGGTCTTCAAAGAGTATTCTCTCTGCCACCATGCCGAGAATGTCAGAAGGAGCCGATTCGGTCCCGGTGGGAATGGTGCCGGTAAGAACGAAGTCTTCGCCCCGGAGGTAACCGATCTTGGCAAAGGATCCGCCAATATCCACACCCCAGAAACGGCCCTCAGTCGATACCAATTATCTCGCCGTTCCTTACCATCATCAGGGGCCAGGAAACCATTGTTTCCCTTATCCCTCCCAGAACACACCTTCCCGAGGCTCCGTAGTGAGCCGGCATGGATGAGAGCTTCCTGGAGACCCTGCTCCTTGTGGGAGCCGAGATACTGCTCCAGGCCTCAAGGAGGATATTGGCCGCGTCGTAGGCCTGTGCGGCGATGGCGGTGGGTTCGGTTCCCGTGGCCCTTCTGTAGGTATAAACGAACCTGGCGGTTTCCGGATAGAGGGAGGAAAGCCCGAATGCGGCGCTGAAAACCGCTCCCTCCACATACTCCCCCCCGTGCCGCAGGAGAAGGTCGTCGTCCCAGCCGGATGTTCCGAAAAGGGGAACCTGCAGGTTGTAGAACCGAAGCTGGGGTGCTATCTGAACAGCGTCCCAGGCGGAACCGGAAGGAAGATCGCCTGGGGGATCTGGACTTGACAAGTTGATCTGGGTCTTGAAATCGGTTACCCCCGGCTGATAACCCTGGGAGGAAACCACCTCACCGCCCATGCTTTCCACAACGGCCCTGAATTGCTCCGCCTCGGAGTTGCCCTGGGCGGTGTGGGGATAGATGATGCCGAATCGGGTATAGCCTTCGGTCCTTACGGCGTACTCCGCCACCGCCGCCGCCTGGTTACCTTCGCTAACCACCAGCCTGAACACCGGCTCTCCTATGCGGTCCACATCCCCGGAGGTGGCGGTGGGGGTGAGAAGGGGAAGGTTCGCCTCCTTCGCTATTGCACCGGCTGTCATGGTTGAGGAGCTGGTAAGGGGTCCCAGGACAGCCACGCAGGATTCGTTGCCGGCCAGGGATTCCATCAGTTCCGAAAGGCGTGCGGGATCTCCCCTTGTGTCGAAATCAATAAGCTCCGGAGAGTCCTGATGCATCTCCGCATGCCTGTCGAAGGCCAGCCTTGCTCCGGAGGACACATGGGAGGCAAAATCGGACCCCTGTCCGGTAAGGGGAAGAAGAAGGGCTATCCAGGTTCCTGTGCCGCTTTCATCCCCTGCGATCTCCGGTCTTCCGTACATTTCGTGGGCACCGGGAAACATCCTGTCGATCTCTGAACCGTAGAGAACCGCCCTTTCGGTGTCCCCTGACCTGGCGGCGCGTATCTCCAGTTCCAGGAGGGCATAGAGCTCGAACCAGCCGGTGTTCCTGTAACCTGGCAGGTTCTCCGTTCTGATGTTCGCCAGCTGTTCCCGGCAGAGATCAACGGCGATACCGGCCCGGTAGGCGTCAAGCAGCTCAAGGTCGACACCGGCCAGGGAGCCCAGTGCAGAACCAGGTGAGGAATGTGACTGGGCCATTGCCCCGAGCAGAAGGGCTCTGTTCCTTACCACCGGATCCTGAGAGGATGAATGGGCCGATGAAATGGTGATCGCCCGGGAGGGATTACCCATGTATAGAAGAATCTCACCCCTGGCTATTTCCCACAGTGGCGCATCGGGGTTGGCTGCCTGGCCTTCCAGGGCTGTTTCAAAGAGCTCCAGGGCCCGTTGAAGCTCCCCTTCCTCCAGTTTCCGCTGGGCCAGGGCCGCTATCTCATCAGGTGTTGAACTCTGGTCCACTTCCGGCCCGCAGGAGGCCAGCAAAAGAAGACCGATGATTAACGATAAGAAAAGATCAGTTCTCAAAAGGATTATCCTCCCGCTTTTCAGGCTGCCGTGTCAGGGGGGAATATCTCTTAAAACAGGGATTTACGCAATGATAAGGGGGCTCCCCGGAAAGGGAGCCCCCACAGGCCATGAACCTTTGCTCAGACGCTGTCGGTTTCCATAGGGGCGCATCCGCCGGGATGAACTCCTCGATGGGTATTTCCATATTGTCTATCATCCACTGGGCGTCGTCGGCGAGCTCGGATTCGGGATATTCCTCCACCAGAATCCTGAAGGCAGCCTGGCGGCGTCGTAGTCGCCTATCTGCTCACTGTAGGTGAAACCGATGAGGAACTGGGCCTGGTCACATCTTTCGTTGTCGGGATAGCGGGAGGTGAATAGCCTGAAATACTCCACCGCCGCCTCGGGATCCGTGGCCATTATCTCCTGGGCCATTGTCATCAGGCTGTCGGCTCCGATGTCTTCAGAGGGGAGGAAGGCTTCTTCGTTGATCTCCACCTCGTAGGTCTCTCGGAGGGCAGGGAAGACCGTATCGTAAAGATACTCGTTCACATATGTCGGTCTGAGGGCGGCCTCGATGGATGACCTTACCTCTTCGAAGGGTTTGACGCCCTCTTCGAGCTTGTCGGTCACCTTGAACAGAGTGAGGCCGAGAGTGGTCCTTTCAGGACCGAAGAGTGTTCCCGGTTCCGCTGCGTGAATGTCTTCAAAGAAATCCAGATCCCCGGATATATAGGGAAGGGGAGCATTGAAGGGTACCCAGCCAAGGTCGCCGCCGGCCTGTGCAGTGGGCTGGTGGGAGGAATACTCCGCCACGGCTTCTTCAAAGCTGACCTCTTCAAGGGCGGCAACGGCGGAATCCATTTCTTCGGCGGATTCGGTTACCAGTATTGAAACCCTTACCTGGGGGTCCTGCCGGTAGATATCACCGGTGTGCTCTTCGTAATAGGCAGTGATCCGGTCCTCCGGGAGTTCCGTGGCGTCCACCACATATCTGTCGTAGTAAACCTGGATCAGGGCTCCCTTGAGGCTTTCCTCCGCCTGTCTTTCCGCCTGAAGCACCTGTTCCACCACGGAGCTGTCGTTCTGCAGCCCCTCTTCCTCGGCGGCCAGCATGACCAGCCTCCGCTCCACCAGGCTGTTCAGTATGAGGGCCTTTCCCTCTGGATTCTCGTATGCGGTCCTCTGGTAGGGCGGAATGGCCTCAAGCTCGGTATTCAGATCTTCCTCGGTGATGCTTTCACCGGCTATGACGGCATAGACGCCTTCAACCGGTTCTTCGTGCACGGTAACTTCGTACCTGTCATAAAGGCCGGGCAGGAAGGTGTTCCTGAAAAAATCGTTCACAAGGGCAGGCTTGAGCATGTCCTCTATGTTGCCCCTGACCTCCTCCATGGTGTCATAGGACTCCGGCTGCTGCTCCCGGACGAGGAAGATGTGGGTTCCCAGGTTGGTTTCGTAGGGGGGGAGGACCGTTCCCGGTTCCGCGGCGAGAAGCATGGAAAGAAGTTCCTCGTTGAGGCCAACGAAGGGTATGCTTCCCATTTCGCCGGCCCAGCCTATGTCCCCGCCCTGGGAAGCGGTTGCGGAGTGTTCACTGAGCTGTGACGCCACTGAATCGAAGGGTACGCCGCTGTCCAGCATTTCCTGGGCTGTGGCAAGGGCTTCATCGGAGGTTACCAGTATGTGGGATACAAGGGCCAGGGGGTCATTGTGATAGGCTTCAATGTTCCTCTGGTAGTAGTCTTCCACCAGGGAGTCGGGAATGTCCACGCTCTCTATGATAACGGTCTGGTAGAAGACCTGGCCCATTGCCCTGGACCTTACCTCTTCGATCATCCTCTGGGAATCGCCTGTAAGGGCAATAACCGCGGAATCGGTTTCAAGACCCGCATCGAGGGCGGCGAGTATGAGGAGTTCCCGTTCTATGATGTGGTCGAGGAGGGCCCTTTTGCCCCTGAGGCTTTCAAAGGAGGTCCTCTGGTAGGGAGGGATCCTGTTTATCTCGGCGTCGATGTCCTCCATGGTTATGATGCGGTTGCCGACCCTTGCTGCCTGGTCCGCCTCCAGCGGGTCGGTGCCGCAGCCTGCGAGCAAAAGGAACAACGCTGGAATGCAGAGAAAAATCGTTTTTGCCATTATCTACTATCTCCCTCGGTTATAGCGGTTTCTCCGTTGGTGCCTTCGTAGGCTATCAGCCCCCGTGCGAACTCCTCCATGGCGGCCCTGACCGCATTGTGTCTGGAGTCCCTGACACCTGGAACGAGACAGGGCGCACCCTCCCGGAGCGCCCTTACCCTTTTGGCCATGGCCAGGGCAAGCGTGTACTGGTTGTCGCTTTCAGCGGCAAGCTTTTCCACCCTTTCGAATGCTTTCATGTGATCAGCCTCCTGTTTGGTAAATATGGATCGAATGAATGGTTTTGCGGTGGAGAAATATACAAAAACATACCCCGGAGGGGGAGATTTGTTCCGCCTCCGGGGTCAGTCCTGTGAACTGTGGCTTACTCTCCGTTTTCGTCCACTGGCTCGGTGGGTGAATGATACCTTACCAGCATTTCCCAGCGGGGTTCATCCACGAGATCCACCTCTCTGCGTTCCGTTTTGAGATAGCCGAGATCCGTTCTTTCCCAGTATCTGATGATGGATATCTCATCGTTGTCCCCGGGAATCGCGCCTTCGGGGCGGCTGGGGAACTCCAGGGGCTGCTGGTGGAAGACCTCGACCCTGGAGGAATCGGGGTCGGAGGTTGTGTAGGCCACGAACATCCAGGTTTGAACATTAAGGGAGTCGCCCCTTGCCCGACCCCTGCGGTCGGGGTATTCCCAGAAGGTGAGCAGCGTGTCTCTCTGTATCTCGAAAATGTATTCCCCGCCCAGGGGATCGGTAAGTTCAAAGACGTTGATGTCGAGGTTTTCCACGCTGGTGGGTTTCAGCACCGCGGGATACCTGTTGGCAAGGTAGGCAGCCTGTTCCTCGCTGACCCTGATGAGGGCCGATCTGGATACATCCACCCGCCTGTTCTGGGCGTACTCGGGGAAGGGTATTCTTACGAAGGTTTCCAGCCAGTCAGCCTCGCTGAAGAGAGAATCGGGGTACTCCTTGTCAACAAGGCCGCCCACAACACCCCCGTGGCGGTCGTGGTTGGGGCATGAAATGGCGAACTGTGTCCCCAGGGCGAGCTTGGGGTCGTAGTGATAGGTGGAGTCGGGGTAGCCCGCCGCCCTTACCGAGGGGCATACGGCGGTGGTGTCCGGGAGGCCGCTGAAAGCAACCAGTGAATCGATGGTGGGTGCCGGCTGACCGTTGTTCGTGTACATGTGGTTTATGTTGGCATCTGCAAGCTCAAGGAGCTGGACCCTGCAGTTCTCGCGAGGAATTCTGTACATTTCTACCCGCTGGTGAATTCTGAAGATAAGCAACGCAGCAAGGAGCACAATCAGCACTCTCACAAGAACCTTTGAACCCATTTAGACCCCTCCGAAAGGTATATTTACTTTGGTTTTCAGTTTCTTCCACAAGCCGTCCTCGTAATTTACGACCGAGACTCTTGCGGTGTCAATGAGCCTCTTCCGGCAAAACAATATCATTCAGCAGGGGTATGCGGGGAGCAAAAGCATAGACCCTCACTGAATCGCTTGAGTATGCAACCATTTCATCCCCAGGGGCAAGTGATGCGTATACCCCCGATCCGCCCGGTTGAACCGCCTCGGTCCTGACACTGTCGGTGGAGTTTATCAGAGAAGCGGGACCGGTAATGGAAACGAAGGACGGCTCCACCGTGCTGAAACGGTAACGGGCGGGAATGCCGTCGGAAAACACCGGCGCCACCGGGGCGATCCTGGTTATCAGTGTGTCCATTGTGACCGTGACCCCCGGGGGAACCACCGGTTCAAGGGTTACATTGCCCCCTGGCTCGATTGCCTTTGTGTTCACCGGCAGGTCCACCTGCGCAGGGAACTCACCGCCGGGTGTCATCTGGTACTCCAGGGTAGCATCGGGAGGAATGCCCTGCAGCTGAAACCAGAGCATCTCCCTGCCGGAGCCTGTATATCTCACCGTGACCGAGTCCGTTGAAACGGAAAGAACGGCCAGGTTCGCAGGGGGGGCAAGGCGTACAGGCAGCTTTCTCTCGATGGAGAAGGTTTCCCTGTCTATGGCGCTTCCCCATATGAGAAGCCCTGCAAGGAGGGCCAGGGGAATCAGGGTTAGCGGCTCAGCCGTTTTCAGTTTTGTCTTCATTGACCGGACTGATGAAGCCGATTGAGCTCTGATCCCTGGAATCTCCCAGGTTCCCGTTCTTTTCCTCGTAGGACTTTACCTGGGCGGTGAGCTGCTTGGCGAAGTTCTTTGCCGCGTGGGGCGACAGTATTACCCTGCTTTTCAGATTGGCGGTTCCGGAGCCCGGCATGATCCTGGCGAAATCTAGAACGAACTCGGCCCTTGAGAAGGCCACCAGGACCAGGTTGCTGTAGGTTCCGTCCACATCCTCGGCTTTTACGTTTATCCTGGGTTTCTGGTTCATTTGCCCTCTTTCCACTGCGGGGTTTTCCCCCTGTAAACCTCATTCTCTCTTCTATCATAAGAAAAAGCCCGCCTTCGGTCATGCGGGGATTGCCTGTACCTATCCCGGGGGTTTTTGCATTATTCTACCTGATACCGGTTTTCCTTATCCACACGAACCCACGGTCTGGAGGCTGATTTGATACCTGAAAGGGAAGCATCTTCCATTCTTGAGAGCTTCAGGGGAAAGAGGATCCTTGTCGCCGGTGATCTCGTCCTCGACCACTATCTCGAGGGCGCGGTTTCCCGAATATCCCCGGAGGCGCCGGTTCCGGTGGTCTCCCTGGGCAGGGATTCCGAGAGATGGATACCCGGGGGCGCCGCCAATGTGGCCCTTAACGTTCTCTCCCTGGGAGGGGTCCCCGGTTCTCGCCGGTGCGGTGGGGGGATTCCCAGGGGGAAAAGCTCCTTTACCTCCTGGACCACGCCGGTGTTGATACCTCCTCCGTGGTGGTGGACAACGAAAGGCCCACCTCGGTGAAAACCAGGATAATGGGCAGGAATCAGCAGCTGATGAGGGTGGACCGGGAGACCACCGCCGATCTATCGCCGGAGCTGGAAAGCTGTCTTCTGAGGTCAGTGGAAGACCGGCTGCCTGATATTGCTTCGGTTGTCCTTGAGGACTACAACAAGGGGGTCCTTACCGGAACCGTCATACGCAGGATCATTGCAAATGCCTCCGAAGGCGGCATACCGGTCTTCGTTGATCCCAAGAGCAGGAATTTCTGGGAATACCGGGGATGCACACTTTTCAAGCCGAACAGGCACGAGGCCGCCGCCGCCCTCGGCAGGACCATAGAAGATGCAGATCAGGCCGCCGCCGCCGGGGCTTCCATAATGGAAAGACTGTCTCCCGGGGCGGTTCTTCTCACGCTGGGTTCCATGGGGTCGGTCCTGGTTCAGGATGTCCCGGGATCCGTCAGGCACATCCCCGCGGTGTCACGGCATGTTTTCGATGTCTCCGGAGCCGGGGATTCGGTCATAGCCGTAATGGGACTGTCCGGGGCCGTGGGACTGGATGTGTATCAGGCCGCAACCCTTGCCAACCTGGCCGCCGCTGCGGTCTGCGCCGAGCCCGGTGTGTATGCGGTGAAACCCGGCGACATCATCAGGGAGGCACGGCATCTTGTGTAACCCTTCAGACAGGGCCCCTATACTTTCCCGCGACCTGGCGAGGAGTATCCTCTTCGAAAGGAAGGCCAGGGGAGAGAGGGTGGTTTTCACCAACGGCTGCTTCGACATAATGCACCCGGGTCACATGGAGGTGCTTGAACAGGCTGCTTCCATGGGGGACATACTCGTAGTGGGGATCAATACCGACGATTCCGTTAAACGCCTGAAGGGCTCTTCCAGGCCGGTTCAGGACCTTGAGAGCAGGGCCGGGGTCCTCTCCTGCATTCGGTTCGTGGATTATGTGATCCCCTTCGATGAGGATACTCCGGCGGAGCTGATCGCCCTTCTCCAGCCCCATGTACTGGTGAAGGGCGGCGATTACACACCGGAAACGGTTGTCGGGGCGGATACCGTTCTCAAGGGCGGCGGGAGCGTACGGATAGTTCCCCTGCTGAAAGGCCATTCCACCACGGGGCTGCTTGGTGAATAGGCCCCCGTCCACAAAAGATTCCGCCGCGGTCATTCTCCTTTTCACCCTGGTTTGGGCCGGGGTTTCAGTACCCATCCTGATATCGCCCCTGGGTTCTTATCCCGTTGTGGATGCCTCATGGCACATGGAATGGGCCTCCGCCGCCGCCGAGGGAGAGCCTTTCATATACGCCCCTTACTTCAGAGCGCCCCTCTATCCATGGGTCCTGGCCCTGCTCTTCGCCGTAACCGGCCCATCGGTGATCTCCGGGGCGCTGCTCAGTTTCCTCTTCAGCATGATTTCGGTCCATCTGGTTCACAGGATCGTTCACCGGACCAGCGGCAGGGTTCCCGGGCTGTTCGCAGCGGGGGTCATGGGGCTGAACGGCGTTTTCCTCTTCTATTCCTCAACCCTTCTCATAACCCCCCTTTTTACCCTTCTTCTTCTTCTGTCGTTCTATTGTTTCCAGTTCAGGGAACCCTCTTCGGCGGGAATGCTGTTCCTGGGTCTGGCCGCGGTGGCAAGGCCCTCGGCGGTTCTTCTCTTTCCCCTTGTGCTCATTCTGTACCCCGGCTCCAGAAAGTATTTCTGGCTTTTTCTTCTTCCGGTCTGCGCCGTCTGGGCCGTCAACGCTGTCCACGGCGACGGCAGAACGGTGATCTCCAGCCAGGGCGGAGTGAACTTCTTCATAGGAAGCGGCCCCGAGGCCGACGGCTTCACCGCATTTGCCCCGGAAAGGGGCCCCTGTGATCCTCCCGGTGATTCCCTGCCCTACACCGACAATGTCCTCTCCGCCGGCCTTTCCCATTTCCCTCAGGGCACGGCACCCTCTGTGGTTTCCGCCGGGTGGACGGACAGGACCCTGACGCACATTCTGGCAAATCCGTGGAACAACCTGACCCTCCTGCTCAAAAAGGTTCTCTACATTGCGTCTCCCGTGGCGATACCCAGTAATTACAGCGTTTATTACTACGGAAGGTATTCTCCTCTGCTGGCGGTCCTCACCGGAACTCCCAGCTTTCCCGCAGCGGGGCTCATCCTGTGGTTAATGATTCCAGGGGCCCTTCTTGCCGGAAGCCTCCGCTCCTTTGAGAAAAAAGCCCTGCTGTGGGCAGTTGTTTCTGCTTTTCGGCCTGCTTCCCTTCTTTATCACAGCCAGATTCCGGCTGCCGGCCCTTCCCTTTCTGGTTATATTACTCGCCCCCCGGTTCATGGCAAAAGTGAAACCGGGTTTGAAATTAGCTCCCATAGGGGTTGCCGCCGGTCTAGGCATCGCTCTGCTCACCTCGAGAACCGTATCGGAAGGGGGGGTGAACATGGCTTTCCACGATGGCCTGGCCCACCACCGCGTGGGGGAGCGTGGGAGGGCTGAGCTTCTATTCCTCGAGGCCTATGAAACGGCCCTTGGAAGAACCGACGGTGTAGACCTCAATGGAACCGATGCCCTGTTTAATCTGGGAGTGGCGGCCCTGGAAAGGGGCCAGGCCGATGAGGCTGAAATGTACTGGAGGCTCGCCCTGGAAAGGAACCCCGGTTTCGCCCCGGCGATAGCCGCCCTTCAGGGGTTGACCCGCTGAGCCGTTTAAGTAATAAAAGCCGTAATCTTTAACCATTGGAATTAAATCACAAAGTCCGTGGAGGCTGTTTTGAATCTCAACGCTCTATTTGTCTATCTGGCTCCGCTGGTTGCCCTTGCAACCGGCATCGCCGCCTGGGCCACATATCGTACGGTACAGAAGAAACCCGAGGGCACCGACCTTATGAAGCGGCTGGCTTCCATGATACGTTCCGGTGCCATGACATATCTCAAGACACAGTACAGGATACTCTCCCTTTTCGTGATCGTGGTGGCCGTTCTTCTTTATTTCGGCATCAACCCCGCCACAGCCCTGGCCTTCATAGCCGGCGCCGTTTGCAGCATGGCCGCCGGTGTGGCCGGCATGAGTGCCGCGACAATGGGTAACGTAAGAACCACCAGCGCCGCCAGGACCGGCCTGTCCGAAGCCCTCTCCGCCGCCTTCGGGAGCGGCAGTGTCATGGGGTTCGCAGTGGCCTCCCTGGGCCTTTTCGGTGTGTCGGTGTTCTACCTGGCCTTCCAGGAGGCGGAAACTCCGGGTCTTCCTCCAGGGGCTTCTGGGCATGGAAGCGATAAACATCGAGAGCATAGCCGGTTTCGGTATGGGCGCCAGCAGCATCGCCCTCTTTGCAAGGGTCGGCGGAGGTATCTTCACCAAGAGCGCCGATGTGGGTGCTGACCTTGTTGGCAAGGTCGAGGCCGGGATCCCCGAGGACGACCCCAGGAATCCCGCGGTGATCGCTGACAATGTAGGCGATAATGTGGGAGATGTGGCCGGAATGGGCGCGGACCTCTTCGAATCCTTCGTGGGGTGCATAATCGCCGCCATGGTGCTTGCCTTCGGAATGGACGCCGCTGGAATATCCAGCATATTCAGGGCGGGTCTCTCAATCACCGAAGCCGAGCATATGGGAAGGACCTCCCTGATCGCTCTGCCCCTTGTGCTTGCAGCCCTGGGAACTCTTGCCAGCCTCTTCGGCGCCCTCTATGTGAAGCTTTTCAAGAAGGGCTCGCCCCACGCGGTGCTTCGTAACGGAACCTTCGTAAGCGCCATTCTGGCCCTTCTCGCCTCGCTGTGGATGGTGAACCTCCTCGGCATGAACATGGGAGTTTTCTGGGCCATAACCGCCGGTGTTGTGGCGGGGACCGCCATAGGCCTCATCACCGAGTACTACACCAGCAGCAGGCCGGTGAGGCTCATAGCTGAATCCACTAAGACCGGCCCCGCCACCACCATCATCGAGGGAATAGCCGTGGGAATGGAATCAACGGCGGCGCCAATACTCCTCATAGCAGCTGCTATCATGGTAAGTTTCAATTTCGCTGGGCTTTACGGCATAGCCCTCGCCGCCCTGGGAATGCTGATGAATGTGGGGATGACAATGTCGGTGGATGCATACGGTCCCGTTGCGGACAACGCCGGCGGAATCGCTGAAATGGCAGGTCTTCCCTCGGATGTAAGGAAAAGGACCGACAAGCTCGACGCCCTGGGGAACACCACAGCAGCCATGGGCAAGGGTTTTGCCATCGGTTCTGCGGCCCTCACCTCACTGGCGCTTTTCTCCGCCTACGCGAAGGTGGCCGGTCTGGAAGTCATTGATATACTACAGCCCAACGCAGTGGCCGGTCTCCTGGTGGGGGGTCTTCTGCCCTTCATATTCGCCTCCATAACCCTCAGGGCTGTTGGAAAGACCGCCATGAAGATGGTTCACGAGGTAAGAAGACAGTTTCGGGAGATAAAGGGTCTTATGGAGGGCGAAGCCGAACCCGAAACCGAGAAGTGCGTCGACATAGCAACCAGGGGCGCACTCCAGGAGATGATACTGCCCGGCCTTCTGGCTGTGGCGGTTCCCGTGGCGGTCTTTTTCCTTTTCGGCAGGGAGACCCTCGGAGGTCTTCTGGCCGGTTCTATAGTCACCGGAGTTCTGCTGGCCATCTTCATGTCCAACAGCGGCGGTGCCTGGGATAACGCGAAGAAGTACATAGAGGAGGGCCATCTCGGTGGCAAGGGCTCATCCTCCCACGATGCCGCGGTTATCGGCGACACCGTGGGGGACCCCTTCAAGGATACCAGCGGACCTGCGCTGAACATCCTTATCAAGCTCATGACCGTGGTTGCCCTTGTTCTTGCACAGGTTCAGTGATCTGAACCGAAGAAAGGATCCAAGATGACCGATGTACTGGAACTGAATGAAGAAAACGTAAAGGCAAAGCTCGAAGAGGTCCGCCCGATGCTCCAGGCCGACGGCGGCGACATCGAGTTCGTGGCGTTGAAGGACAAAGTGGTTCAGGTTAGGCTTCAGGGATCCTGCGCCGGTTGTGCCTTCGCCACAATGACACTTCAGTTCGGAGTGGAAAAGACCCTGAAGAAGTATTTCCCCGATATGGAGCGGGTTGAGAACCTCCAGTAAGGGAGCTCCTTCAAGGATACAGGCATGTCTTCTGCTCAGGGGGAGCTCGAAAAGGCTCCCCCTTCCAGCGTCCGACGCCGCCTTCGCCGAAAGGATGTTCCGGGAAGCCGTGGTGTGGAAGACCTACCTCGACCATGTCATAGGACTTTACTCCCGGGTTCCCCTTAAGAAGCTTGACGAGAGCGTTCTCGCCAGCCTCAGGATAGGCGCCGTTCAGCTTCTCGTGCTTCACACCCCCTCCCACGCGGCGGTATCCGCCACGGTGGAAGCCCACCCCGAAAGAAAAAGCACTGGGCTGGTCAACGCCGTTCTGCGTAAGGTGTCGGTCTACCGGGAGAAGGGAGATCTGCCCCTTCACACAAGGTATTCCCATCCGGAACAGCTGGTAGACAGGTGGAGAGCCCGATACGGCGGTGAAGACACCGAACGTCTTCTCGCATGGAACAACTCCCCTCCGGAACTGGGGGGATACAGTTTCAGCGGCGGAGTTCCTGAATGCACCCGGGGGCGTTACCTTGAGAACTACTGCAGAATTGAAAGATCAGGGAGGTTCAGGCCAGGGGAGGGCATCTACATACAGGACGAATCCGCCGCCCTGGTGGGCAGGGGAATGGCATCCCTCCCCGGTGAGCTCGTGCTGGAGGTCGGCGCGGCACCGGGAGGAAAGACCGCCCATCTCGCCGGGGGCGGTTTCACCGTTTCTCTGGACAGGAAGCCAGTCAGGCTGATCAGGTGGAGGCAGAACCAGAAAAGGATGGGCTGGGAAAACTGTTCCCCGGTTGCCGGTGATTCCTCCGCGCTACCCTTCCGGGCCATGTTCGACAAGGTGATCGTTGACGCTCCCTGCACGAACACCGGTGTTTACAGAAGACGAATCGACGCCAGGTGGAACTGGAGTGAGGACCTGGAAAGGGAACTGGCCCTGATCCAGAGAGAAATGCTCTTGAGTTCTTCCAGGGCGGTGAGACCAGGGGGAATCCTGATATATTCCACATGCAGCCTGGAACCCCTTGAGAACACAGGGGCGGTTGAGTATTTCGAAGCTAATGCCATGGGCTTCAGGCGGATTCCCTTTCCCGGACCGAAGGAGCTTGTGAACCGGAGCGGGTTCTTTCTGTCTTTCCTCCGGATGCTTGCATGGACGGGCTTTTCGCCGCTGCCTGGGAGAGATCTGCTAAGGAGAGTTAAGTTGAGCATGGAATCCAGGTTCTTCATCGCGGCACTTGTCATGGTGGCCTTCGCCTATGCCCTTTCCCTTTCTGTGCCCCTCTTCGGTGACACCATCGGATATGGTCTGAAAACAGTGAACTGGATGCGAGACAACGGATACCACCCTGTTCCCTCCGGTTCGGAAAGGGGCGAACAGGCCATGGGGCATCCGGCGCTGTTCTTCTGGCTGTGGGCCCTTTTGACCGGTGTTCTGGGGAACACCATGTGGGTTGCACGGCTTCTTCCCGCCGTGGCCTCCCTCATGTGCCTGTGGGGAATGTATCGTCTGGGCAGGCATCTGAGCTGCGAAACCGCCGGGTGGGTCTCGGCATTCGCCCTCTTCGCCAGTCCGCTGTTCTTTGTGGAAATGCTTGTGCCCATGCCTGAAAGCGCCGCTGTGGCCGCGGTTATCTGGTCCGTCTATCACTATGTAAGGAAGAACTACATCTCCGCCACCCTTCTGTGTGCCCTTGCGGTGGCCTTCAGGGAGCAGGCAGTGATCCTGGCCGGGGTTTACTTCCTGATGGAGCTTCTGTACTCCGGTTTCAGGAAGCCCCTGAGGCTTCTGCTCTTCCTGGCACCCTTCTCAGCATCGCCGCCACGGGGCTGGCCAACTATTTCTTCAATGGTTACTTCTTTTTCCCGACCCATCTCGGTGCCGCCGTGGAGCTGGAACCGGGCTGGTTCATGGAAAGGCTCAGGTTTTTCGGAGCCTACATAATGTCATCGGACTACAGGTGGTTCCCTGTAACCCTGGTCCTCGGGGGAATGCTTCGGGGTTCCGGCAGGAACACCTACACACTGCCTTTTGCCCTGATCCTCCTGGCTCCCGCCCTTCTCTATCCACCGGAAAGAATAGCATTCCTTCTGCTGATAGCCCTGCTCATACTCGTTTACCTCGCAAGGGAAAGAAAGGTGCCTGGTCGGGTGTTCAGCCTGTTCCTGCTGATGCCCCTTTCCATGGTCATGTTCCTTACCGTTCTCATAAGGTTCGCTCCCGGGGGAGGAATGGATCTCTACAGGTATCTGCTTATTGCCCTTCCCATGGTAATTCTCGGATCGGTTGTGATGCTGTTCAGGCACTACTCCCACAGGACCGCCCTGGTCTTCGTTGCGGTTTTCACCGTTCTTACCGCCCTTTCGGACAGGTCGGACAGGCCGGGCTACCAGTTCGGAACCTCCCGTGGAAGCATTCAGGCCCTCATTGATTACAGAGAAGCGATGCTCTACGCCGTTTCCCTGGGAGATACCGTTCTGGCGCCAACGGGCTATCTTGACTACTACCGTGAGCCTGCCTGCGGCGTGGTGGATCATCCCCATCCGGTAAAGGACATTTACTCAGAAGCGCCACTTGCTCCGGGAACATCCTACAGCGTTGTTTTTTCATGGTTCACCGCTCACCAGGGGGACATTGACAGGATAGGGTCCATACTCCCCGGGGGTTCCAGCCTCGGGCTGCTTGAAGAGCCTGTCTGGATATCACCCGGCGGGGCTTCCAGGGTTTACAGGATCATTCCAGGCCGGACCGATTGAGTTCCTGAATGATCTCCCCGGCTATGCTCACCGCTATTTCAGCAGGGGTATGACTGGAAATGGGTATCCCAACCGGTGCATGCAGGGAACTAAGCCGTTCCTCGGGAAATCCCATACCCGCCATCAGCCCCAGGATGTGTTCCGCGGTGGCCCTGCTGGCCATCATTCCCAGATACCTCAGATCCTTTTTCAGCATCTGTTCAAGAATCACGGCATCCCCGGTGTGTGATGAGGTCATTATGACCACCAGGGCGCTTCCGTCGTCGGGAACCAGGCTTCCCGCCCTGGAATAGTCCATCCGCACCTTTTTCCAGGCCAGCCGGTTCTCCTCCATGGTCCAGAGTCTTTCCCGGTCATCAATGACCACTGTCCGCATGCCAAGGCTGCGGAGCACCGGGGTTAGGGCAAGGCTGCAGTGGCCCCCGCCGAAGATGTAAACCACCGGGGGCTTTTTCAGCCTTTCTCCGTATTTCCAGCGGACACCGGAAGGGCTGAAGCCCTCCACTTCAGGCGGGGCCTCAAGAAAACGGAGTCCTTCCGGGGTGACAAGAAGCCCCCGGGTATGGTCCCCCATACGGTTCAGCGGCGGATGGGGGATCAGGATTATCCTCTGCCGTCCGGAGCATATCATTCCCGATCTCTCCCCGGGTTCAGCCGATGCGGAATGGTGAAAGCTCCTTAGAACCGGTAACCGTGCCCTTTGTGAAAGCAGTTCCCCTGCCAGGTCTATCACCGAGTGTTCCAGGCCGCCGCCGCCCACGGAACCAACCGGTGGGCCCAGGGGGGGCACAGCCATTTTGAAGCCGGTCCTTCCGGGACAGCTGCCTGTTGTTTCAGCCACAACGCAGAGCACCGACGGATTCCCTGAGAAGAACTCCAGCTCCCTCACTTGAATATCACCCGGCAGAGGGGGTAGTAGACGGCCAGAAGGGCGGAGAAAACCGCGCTGGCGGTGAACCGCCACTTCAGGGGGTACGGTTCTGTATGAGATAGTTCACGGCGAAGGCCACCGGCAGATTCACGGCGAAACCCTTCAGGGAAACGAGGAGCAGCTCCGGAGCGATGTCCACGGTCTTTCCTGAAAACAGACAAATGAGGCCAGGTGCCTGGCTATCCAGAGGGGGTTGAAGTAGAGAACAGCCATTGCCGCCCTGGCCGCTCCGGTGTACCGGGCGTTTATCCATCTGAACCAGGCGGGTATCTCCCATGCGTAGAGAAGCCCCCCCACCACCATCATCCCGGCGAGCCTCAACGGGGAGAAGCCGCCGGTGAGAAGCGCCGCGGCGGTGTCCCCGGCGGGGTAGATGAGCATTCCCCGGACAACATCGGTTCCCCTCAGTGACTGAAGCCTCATTCAGGTTTCCGCAGGGTCAGAAGGAGCCTCTCAGGGGTCATGGGGGCGGTGTAGCCGTCAACCCTTCCTATTGCGTCGGCGATGGCGAACCAGGTTCCTATACCGTACATGAAGGGGGCTCGCCTATGGCCCTGGATCCAAGAAGCCCCACATTCTCCGGTAGTTCCTCCCCGGGGCGAAGAACACCTCGATGGTCTCCGGGGCGGATCTTATGTCCGGTACCTTGTAGGTGGCCAGGGCGTCGGATAGAAGCCTGTTTGTTTCCCTGTCCCATACCGTGTCCTCCATGGTGACCCATCCAATGCCCTGTACCAGGCCCCCTCCGCCTGGCCCCTGTCCAGCAGCGGATCCAGGAGGGTTCCCCCGTGATGGACCATACCGACGGCATCCACGCTGTATGTTCCCAGCAGGCAGTCCACCGTTACCTCGGTGAGGGCGGTCCCGGCTACATGATAGCCGAAGGGCCTGCCCTTCTCCGAAGCCCGGTCGAAGTGTATTCCCGGTGTGGCGTAGTGGGCGTGGCTGGAAAGGCTTATCCTGTTCAGATAAGCGTTCTCCACCATTCTGTCCCAGTCGGTTTCCCCATCCCCGGCAGGCTTATCCGTCTGAGTATCTCACGACAGGCCATCCCCACGGCGTTGCCGTTCATGTCCGCCCCGGAGCTGGCTGCGGTGGGGGAGGTGTTGGCGTTCCTGGTGGTGCTGGTGGCCTCCACTCTGATCCTTTCCACCGGTATCCCCAGTGTGAGGGCGGCAACCTGCCTGAGCCTGGAGTTGACCCCCTGCCCCATCTCCACCGCCCCGGTGCTGATCCCCACGCTGCCGTCGGTGTAAACATGGACCAGGGCGCTGGCCTGGTTGAGGAAGGTGGTGGTGAATGAGATCCCGAAACACACCGGCATCATGGAAACGCCCTTTTTTATCCACCGGCTGTTCTCATTGAAACTGGAAGCCCTCTCCATGGCATCCTCGAGACGGTACCTGTCCCTGCAGATGTTCCAGGACGACCTTACCTCGTCGGCTGCGTAGACCATGCCATAGGGGAAGGTGTCCCCTGGCTTCAGCAGGTTTTTTTCCTGCAATAGATGAACCGGTATTCCGGTCTTTGCCGATGCCCTGTGAATGGCGGCTTCCATGACGAACATCGCCTGGGGAGCCCCGAACCTCTGAAGGCGGTGTTCGGGGCAAGATTGGTCCGGCAGCAGTATCCCGTTGCCCTGACATTGGGAATGAAATAGCTGCCGGTGCAGTGGAGCAGCGTCCGCTCCATTATTGCCGTTGAAAGGTCCCCGGCGGCACCTCCGTTCTGGTAGTAGTCCACCTCCCAGAAAAGAATACTGCCCCCTTCGTCGAGACCGATGGTGTAGTCACTGGTGTAGGGATGTCTCTTGCCGGTGCTTGCCATATCCATGCTCCTGGAAAGCACAAGCCTCACCGGCCTTCCGGTGAGTTTTGCCCCCAGGGCAGCCATAACCGCCCAGGGCGTGGCCTGGTCCTCCTTGCCCCCGAAGGCCCCCCCGAGCCTCGGTACCTCAACCTCCACGAAGTGAATGGGCATTCCCAGTACCCTGGCCGCTACCTTCTGGACGAAGGAGGGCCCCTGGGTGGCCGACGTTATCTTCACCCCGCCGTCCTCACGGGGTATGGCCAGGGCACTCTGTGTTTCCAGATAGAGATGCTCCTGTCCGCCGGTCTCGGCGGTTCCGGTGATGATGTGCCTGCACCGCTTACGGGCGGAATCCACATCCCCGGAGGAAAAGGTCCTGGGCGGGGCGAGGAGCTCCCCCATGGCCATGGCCTCCCTGGGATCGGAGACAGCGGGAAGGGATTCGGTTTCAATGACTATTTTTCCGCTGCTGCCCCGGCCCTGGCGGGTGTGTCCGCCAGGACCACCGCCACCGGCTGGCCGATGTAATGAACCTCATCCTCCGCCAGAAGGGCCTCGTCCATTATCACATTTCCAGTCTGGTTCTCTCCCGGGATGTCCTTCCAGGTGAGTACGCGGCGGACCCCGGGCATTTCCAAAGCCGCCTGTGTATCAAGGCGGGTTATACGGCCATGGGCGCAGGATGAGGTGAACACATGGGCATGAAGGGTTCCCGCCGGTTCCGGGATGTCCCCGGTGAAAATGGATCTGCCCGTAACATGAAGCAGTCCGTCCCGGTTCTTCATTTCTTCACTCCCCTTGTCAGATGTGCCCGTATCTGTCCCTGAAGAAGAAGGGTCTTGTATTCCGCCGAGCCCCGGACATCGCTTATGGGGGACACTTCCTCCGCCGCAATGGCCGTGGCTCCGTCAATGGTGTCACAGGAGAGTTCCCTTCCCCGGAGGAAGGAGGAGGTCTTCCTGAGAAGGAGGGGGAAGGGAGCCACCCCGCCGGCGGCAAGGGTGGCACCGGCAACTTTTTCCCCGCCCATGGTCAGCAGGGCGGCGGAGTTAACCGATGCGATGTCCAGGTACTCCCGTTTGCATACCTTCAGTGCCGACAGCTGTGAGCCCTTCGGAGGAACCGGGAAGGAGAGGGATGTGACAATAGTGCCCTTCGGCACGGCGAACTCCTTGTATCCCAGGTAGAACTCCGACAGGGGAATGTCCTTCTCTCCGCAGTGCACCGTCGCACCGAGGGCAAGGAACAGCACCGCCAGGTCCGCTATGGGGGAGCCGTTCATGATGTTCCCGCCAAGGGTGGCCACCCTTCGTATCTGGGTGGAGGAGATCCGGGTGAAGAAATCGTCGCCGGAGTGAAGAAGCCCGGTGAAAACCGGTGATCTCCCTATTGTCTCCACCGTAGCCGCCCCTCCGACTATCACCCTGCCATGCGTTATCTCCACTGAGTCCGGGAGGCCCAGGGAGGATACCAGCCGGGGTTCCCCTTCTGAAAGCCGGTGGTCGGGATGGGGGTAGATGTCCGTCCCCCCGGCGGTGAGAATGCCGGTTCCGGAAGGCTCCCTCTCCCCGATGGAACTGATCAGCCCTGGTACGCACCTGAAATGATCCGGCACATGCCCCTGTTCTATGAGCATTTCCAGCCGGTTGTCGAAGTTGTGGGAATGGAAGACATCACACTTTTCACCCCGCGGCTCACAGCGGCATATCCTGTGCAGCGGCAGATGTTGCCGTCCAGGGACTCAAGGGCGTTCCCGGCGGTGAGTTCCCTGTTCCCCAGCAGGAAACCGGTGAGGCTCATTATCATTCCCGGTGTGCAGAACCCGCACTGGGAGGCGCCCTCCTCATAAAAAGCCCGCTGGAAGGGAGTCAGCTCATTCCCCAGACCCTCCACGGTGACCAGATGGCACCGGTGAACGGCGGCCATGGGCAGCAGGCAGGAGCATACCGCACCATAGTCCATTCCCCGGGGAGAAGGCTTTCCCAGAACCACCGTGCAGGCTCCGCAGTCCCCTTCCCGGCAGCCTTCCTTAGTGCCCTTCAGCCCCCTTTTGTCCCTTATCCAGTCCAGGGCCGTCATTCCTCCGGCACAGCCGGTGGTGACCCACTCGTCGTTTAGAACGAATCCGATCATGCTTTTCCTCCAATGGGAAAAAGATAATCATGTTTTCTCCCTGGGGGCAGGTAGCATTCCCGGGGGGATCCTTTTGGTTGTGATGGCAGTGCATAACGGGTATATTTTCCCGTTTCAATTAAGAAGGAGGTATTCATGAAAACACTTGTTATCAGCGGGGTCATTCTCTGTGTACTATTCGGCGCAGGTTGCGGCGGAGGAGAGGAGCCAGTTGCTGAAACCGCACCGGAATCCGGCCTGGAAACCGTTGAAGAGTCATCCTCGGTGGCTCCCATGGAAAGCGCCCGGCGGCTTCGGGTGGCAACCACCACAAGCCTTTATGACACAGGTCTCTGGGGCTATCTCGAGCCCATGTTCGAGGAGACCCACGGAGTGGAGCTGGACGTTCTCTACGCCGGAACGGGAAAGGCCCTGGACTGGGGTATGCGGGGGGATGTGGACGTGATTACGGTCCATTCCAGGACCCGGGAGATTCAGTTCGTGGAAGAGGGCTATGGCGTGGAAAGGGTTCCCTTCGCCTACAACAACTTCCTCATCGTGGGACCGGGATCGGATCCCGCCGGCATAGCCGGAATGCAGCCTGAAGAGGCATTCACCGCCCTTATGGAGAACGGCTCCGCGCCGTTCATCAGCCGGGGGGATGATTCAGGTACCCACGGCAAGGAGAAGTCCATCTGGTCCACCGCCGGTTATGACTATGAACCGACGTTCGCCCGCCGGGGACTGGTATGTTGAGGGTGGCAGCGGAATGGGCCCCACACTGGTCATGGCCTCGGAGATGCAGGGGTACACCCTTACGGACATCGGCACCTTCCTGGCCTATCAGGGTGATGTGGAACTGGTACCCCTTGTTGAAAGGGGCGACGCCCTGCTGAATGTCTACTCTGTGATAGCAGTTCAGTCATCGGGAAGCGGTGACATGGCCCTTGCCATGGTTGAGTTCCTCACCTCCCCGGAGATACAGGAGCTGATAGGTGAATACGGCGTGGAGGCTTATGGAAGACAGCTCTTCACCCCCTGCGCCGGAGAGGACCTGTAAGAAAAAATTGGGCTACATACTCCAGGCCTCGGGCCTCGCCCTGGAAATGATTGTCTCAGGTGATCCGGAGGTGTATTCCATTACCCTCCGGACCCTCATGATAGCCATTTCATCCACACTTATCGCCTCGGCCCTCTTCATTCCCCTGGGAAGTTTGATCCATTTCCTGTCATTCCGGGGAAAAAGGGCGGTGGTAGGCTTCATTCAGACAATGTACAGCGTTCCCACGGTCTTCGTGGGAATGCTGGTCTTCCTTATGGTTTCAAGGAGGGGCCCGGCGGGTTCAATGGGCCTTCTTTTTACCCCATGGGCCATCATCATCGGCGAGGTACTTCTTATAGCACCCATCATAACCGGCCTTACCATATCCGCCCTTGGCGGAACCGGCGGAGGCATAGCGGATACCGCCAGGGCACTTGGCGCTTCCAGGGGAAGAACGGCACTCCTTGTTCTCTCCGAATCAAGGTACGCGGTGCTCACCGGTGTTCTCATGGGGTTTGGAAGGGCGGTTTCCGAGATCGGCGTGGCGCTCATGGTGGGGGGTAACATATCAGGATACACCAGAACCCTCACCACCGCCATTTCTCTGGGAATAGGCAGGGGTGAGACCGCAGCCTCCATAGCCCTGGGAATGATACTGCTCCTGGTTGCCATGGCTGTAAGCGTAACGGTGAACTTCATGCAGCACCGGAGGAAGAGGTGATCCTGAAACTGGAGTCGGTTCATCTCGCAAGGGATGGAAATCATATTCTTCGGGGATCTCACTGGAGGTGGCCCCGGGGGAGTTCTTCGTTCTCATGGGACCCACCGGCTGCGGCAAGACCACCACCCTGAGGGTTTCAGGCCTCCTTGATAGACCGGACTCCGGAGGAGTTTTCTTCCGGGGAAGGGAAGCCCGGGGGAGGGAGAAGGACCTGCTTCCCCTGCGCAGAAGGATGGCAACAGTGTTCCAGAACCCTGTGATGCTCACAGGTACGGTTTTTTTCAACATCGCCTGGGGGCTGAGGATACGTGGGGTCCACCGTGATGAGATCCATGGCAGAGTGGAGGAAATGGTGGAAATGACAGGCCTCTCCGGCCTTGAGGACCGCGATGCGAAAACCTTTCCGGGGGCGAGGTCAGGAGGGTGGCCCTTGCAAGGGCTATGGTGCTCCGGCCGGAACTGCTCTTCCTCGACGAGCCCACCGCCAGCCTCCATCGGTCCTTCAGAAGAAAACTGCTGGAAAGGTTGAAGATCCTTCACCGGGAAACGGGAACCACCTTCTTCATGGCCACCCACAGCTTGAGGATGCCCTTGCCCTGGGCACATCCGCCCGCTGTGATGAGGGCCGGTGAGATAGAGCAGACCGGCACCATGAACTCCATTGTCAACAGTCCCGGAAGCACCTTCATGGCGGAGTTCACCGGGGCGGGGAACATACTTCCGGTGGTGTTCAGAGGAGGCACCGCCCTTGCGGGTGAAATCGAGATAGTCCTTCCGGCAAGCCGACATGGCAGGGGCTGCATTTCTATCCCCCCTGAGTCCATCGTTCTTGCCCTTAATCCCTCCCGGACCAGCGAGAGGAACCATCTCACCGGCACCGTGGCAATGATACGAAGGAACGGGGTCAACTGGACCGTTACCGTTGATGTCTCCGGCACCCTCCTCGACTCCTCGGTAACCACCGGAGCCCTGGACGACCTTGAGATACGTGAGGGTTCCCCGGTATGCCTTTCCTTCAAGGCCAGCGCCGTTCATCTGTTCTGAAGCCGGTCCCGCCCTGCGGTTACAGGCCCCTGCGTTCTTCATATATTCAACAGGAACAGCGATATACAATTAAACAACCGGGGGCGCCATGAGAACAATTCCCATTCTTTCAGCCGTTCTTCTACTTCTCTCGTCCCTTTCAGCCGGGCAGCCCACCGGGCCGGTGAGGCTCATGGCTGAGTGGGAGCCGTCACTTGGCACGCTTATCAGGTGGCCCCTGGGAATACCCATGTCCCTGGTGGAGGAACTGGCAAGGGACGACAGCCTCTATGTCCTTGTTGAGAACCCCTCAGAGCAGGCCCAGGCCCTTTCCATCTTTCAATCCTGGGGTGTCAACACCGACCACTGCAGGTTCATAACAGCCGACACCTGGTCCCACTGGACCAGGGACTGGGGGCCCCACTGGATCTTCGACGGCGCCGGTGCACCGGGAATAATCGACCCCATCTTCGATGGCTATCCCTGGGTGCCCGGAGGACCATACAGGGACTACACCGAATCAAGGGCTACGAGGAGGACGATCTGGTGAACCAGGTGCTTGCCGGGAGTTCTCCTGCGCCTGCACCAGTTCCCGGCGTACCTCACCGGGGGAACTTCATGTCCGACGGCCACGGCAACGGATTCTCCACACTGGCCATGCTCACCGAGAACGAGGTCTTCTGGAGCCACCCCGAGTTCCTGGGCCTTTCCGAAGAATGGCTGGGGCTGGACAACTACATGATAACGGTGAACCCTGAGGAGTATGGCATACAGCACATCGACTGCGCGGCGAAGCTTCTGAACGAAGAGACCATACTTCTCAAACAGGTGGATCCCTCCAACCCGGATCACGCCAGGCTGGAGGCCATCAACGATCGGCTCACCACTGAGATCGGTGTGTATGGAAGGCCCTACGAAGTGATACGGATCCAGTGCGGCCCCTACTCCGGGTATGAAACCGCCGCCTACACCAATTCCTACATACTGAACACGAAGGTCCTTGTCCCCCTGTTCGGCATATCCACGGACCCGGCCGCCCTGGAAACCTACCAGGAGGCCATGCCCGGTTATGAGATAATCGGGGTGCCCTACACCGAATGGTACTACTACGACGCCTGCACTGCCGCACCCGTGAGATGATGGACCCCGGCATGCTCCTGATCTGGCATATGCCCTACCGGGAGAGGTGAACCACACCGATCAGTTCCAGGTGGATGTGGAGATAAAACGCTACAGCGGAGCCGACCTCATCCCGGATGAAACCGGCATTGTCTGGAGGGTGGACAGCGGCCCCTGGCAGAACGCCGGTCTGACCCCGGTCTACGGCGACTCACTTTCAGGCGTCATTCCCGGCCAGCCTCCGGGATCAAAGGTGGACTACTACATAACCGCGGCGGACCAGTCCGGCAGGGAGGAAACACTTCCCAGGCCCGCCCCGGGCGGGTTCTTCTCCTTCACCGTGGTAAGCCCCTCCTCCACCGATCCGGAAACCCCGGCGGATACCAAGTGGTTCTCTGTGAGCCCCAACCCCATGATCTCAAGGGGTGTGATCACCCTTCCGGAAAACTTCGGCAGCCCGGTCTCCATAAGGGTTTTCAGTATTACCGGAAGGCTTATGGACACCCTTTCCTCCGCCGGGGAAGAGCCCCTCTTATGGGACGCCGGCCAACTTCCCGCCGGATGCTATGTGCTTAGGGCGGACCTTCCGGGAAGGGTCTGGTCCACAAGGGTCGTCATCATCCGCTGACACCGCAGAAGGGACGGAAGCAATGGAAAAACTGATCTGCAGGGAATGCAGGAAGGTCCACCTGGTGGACCACGGCGAAAGGACCTGCCCCTCCTGCGGCGGCCACGATACATACAACTTCAGGAACAGCGACGACTTTCTGAAAAAGGAAGTACCCCGGGTCAGGGAAGAGAGAAGGGAACTGGGGCTGAAGGGCCTCACGGGAAGGCTCCGCTGCGTTGCTATCAATGTTGAACCGGAAAACCTGATCCCTGCGGCATCGGAGTTCCTCAGCCGCACCGGCTTCAGTGTATCGGACTCCTTCGAGGACCCCCGTTTCAGGACCGTTGTTCTCTCCGCCGGTGATTCCGCCGACATCCTGCTTCGCTGCCGGAAGGGCGGTGATAACCCCTTCCTTGTGGTTCCCGGTGGGCCGAAGTCGCGGAAAATGCCCAACACAAGGCTGGAGACCTTCTTTTTCGAAACACCGGACCTTGAGCTGTACAGAAGGATACAGGAGAAAAGGGGGTGGTCTTCCTGAAGGAAGAGGAGATCTCCCGGGGGAACACGAGATCGGTCCAGACCGCTCCATCGGCCTACACAGGCCTCTCCACAGGGGTCATGCAGGGGTTGTTGAAGGACGGCTACAGAACACCGGACTCCGTCTCCATGGAACTGAACCTTGTGAAGCCGGATGAACCCCACCTGGCGAACATCGGCCTTCTTGACCACACCGCCACCAGGGTCCGGGCGGAAGACCGGGACGGCGCGATAGTGGAGTTCATGGGTCTTACAGGCTATGACTTCCAGTTCGCCATCCATGTGAAGATATTCAACTCAATAACCAATGTGGCCAGAATGCAGGGTGTGAACTTCGCCATGGTCTTCACCTCGGGCATAACCCCCGACGACGGCACTGAAGACGCCGGACCCACGGAGAAGTTCATAAGGAACTACGGAACCCGTGTTCACCACATGGCACTGAGAACGAAGAAGATACAGGAAACCTACGGAAAACTGGTGGATGCCGGGCAGGAGTTCATGATCGAGCTTGTGGGGTCGCCGGAGGAGGGTCTCAGGCAGACCTTCAGCGAGCCATCCCCGCACACCCTGCTGGTCACGGAACTAATCCACCGGTACGGCGACTTCCGGGGGTTCTTCACGAGGGGGAACGTGACCAACCTCACCGGGGCCACCGGGAACCAGTGACAGGCCCCTCTCACCAGAGGGTCTTTATCCTTCCGAAGGTAAGCCTGTCCAGTGAGGATGCCGGTGTGAACAGAAGCCTGGACATCACCGTCCGGAGCTCCCCGGAGGGCTTCCCGCGTCGGTTGTGTTCAGCAGCGCCCTGTTCGTTCCGGTTTCCCACATCCATGTGTAGAAAACGCTGGACCCCCCTACCCACTCAAGCTCCACTATCAGATCGTCGGTCCCGTTGTACTCGAATGGGGTCTCAAGGGGAACGGACATCCAGCCGTCGGGCTCCGCTGTCATGGTCTGGCTTGATGTGGAGTATACCATGACCCTGGTCCCCGGAAGATAGTTATCGTCGAAACGGCCGGTGAGCTCCGAGCCGTCTGAATACCCCATGTGGATGGTGAAACCGGAGTAGTAGCCGGTTTTGAACCGTACTCCCCGGCCCTCTGCCAGCCTATTTCCCCTATTGTCATCGGTCCGTTCATTTCCGAAGCCAGCGCCATCACCTGATAGCGTGTCTGGGCTCCTCAAGTGGCGCAGAAGGGATCCGTCGAGGGAATCTCCGGCGACCCCACAACCACCTGGGATTGAACCTGTCCTGCAAGTATCAGGGTCAGCACCGCAGCTAGCCTTCTCATCAGCGTCTCCTTTACAGAGAATGTGTTTGCCGTTAAAGTATCTACTGGGGAACAAAACCCGGCGGGTCCGATGGTTCCCCGCCGGGGGATCAGCAAAGGAGGGCTGTATGCCGGTAAGGACAAAGGCGAACACTTCTGGATTGGTGCTTTTCGCCCTGATAATAGCGGGTTTTTTCATTGCCGGCTTCCTGGTTCCCTCCACTCTGCCTCGGGAGAAAAGAGCCCCCTTCCCCTCTTCATGTTCATGATGGGGGGGATATTCCTTGTGATCAACCTGGCTCTCATGGTGAGGGGTTTCATCATGAACCGCAGAAGGCTGTTCATAGAGAGGAACTGGACCACCGCAGAAGCCGAGGTGCTCAGCGCTGAGGAAACCGGTACATACATCAACAGGCAGCCGAAGATCAGGTACAGGTTTCGAGTGTTTCCCCCGGGCCACCAGCCGGTCGAGGTGGAACACAGCATGGTGACCCCGCTTATGGCTCTGTCCCATCTGGCGGTGGGGAAGAGGATAAAGGTGAAGATAGACCCTGCTGACCAGAGCAGGATAATGCCGCTTTAGCTGAACCGGGGAGGGAACTCATGAGAACTGTGATCAACTGGAGCGTTTTCGGTGTTTCGGCCTGCTGATTATTGGCTTCATTGTGGCGGGGTTCCTTGTATCCCCGACGCAAGGACCGACGACGGCCATCCCCTGAACATCTTCTTCTTCGTAATGGCGGGAATGTTCGCCCTGTCCACTGGAGGAATACTCCTGTTCGCAACCATATCGAACAGGAAGAGGGCCTTCCGTGAGGCCAACTGGATGGACGCCACCGCCGAGATAATCCAGGCCTCCGAAACCGGGACCTACATCAACAACCAGCCCCGGATCAAGCTCAGGATGCTGGTGCATTCACCGGTTCACGGGGCCACAGAGGTGGTGCACAAACAGGTCATACCCCTCACCGCCCTGGCCCGGTACTCCCCCGGCAGTTCCATAAAGGTGAAGGTGAACCCCTCTGACCCGAAGGACATCCATCTGGTGTAGTCCGAACATCAGATATAAGGAAAAACCTATGTACAGTACTGAGCAGTTACTGAAAGACGCACTGAGCCTTCCCCATGTTCCCCTTGTCTCCGCCGAAGCCTACACCGCGGCCATGCCCCTCCTCAGGAAACACACAAACACCGTCATAGGGAACCGGGATGACTTTTCCAGGCTCACCGGAGGCAATCCAGCCGGTATGGTGGAAGACAACCACAGGAACCACGCCATGTTCATGTCCACCGTTTTCACCATAGGGGAATACGAACTGCTGGCAAGGACCCTTCCCTGGGTATACCGGGCCTACATGGCCCACGGCTTTTCTCCGGGCTATTTCCCCGAGGTGGTAAAGGCATATATGGAAGGGGTCTCCCTCCACATTCCCCGGGAACTCTCACTGGAAATACTGGACATTTACCGGTGGATCCTTCAAAGACACCGGCAGATCATGGAACTCGCCGGGTCATCCGGGGAGTTAATGCCGCCCACCGGGCCGGAGTGGCTTGAAAGAAAGCTTGAGTTCCTCAGGACCCTTCTCGAGGGAGACCACAGGAAGTGTATGGCCATAGCCGCCGGGGCGGTGAGGTCATCTGAGGACCTCGAGCGGTTCTACATGCAGGTGGTAAGGCCCGCCATGTACGAGATCGGCACACTTTGGGAGAACGATGAGATATCCGTGGCCCAGGAGCACCTTGCCTCGGCCATCGTGACAAGAATGATGGGAGCCCTGGACGCCGCTGAACTGGTGGATCCAGATAAGGACAGAAGGGTGGTGGTTACCTCTTCAGCAAACGAGTTCCATGAGATCGGAGCCTGGATGGTATCGGATTTCTTTGAGAACCGTGGCTGGCGGGTGAGATATCTCGGGGCGAACACCCCGGTGTCCGACCTTCTCAAGCTCCTCAGGGACTTCAGACCATCGGTCCTCGCCCTTTCAGTTACCATGCCCTTTAACCTGGTGGCGGCTAAAAGGCTTATCCAGGCGGTGAAGGAGGATGAGGGCATCCCCGGTTTGAGGATACTGGTCGGGGGAAGGGTGTTCAACCAGAACGAAAACCTATGGAGGGCCCTGGGAGCCGACGGATATGCCCCCGACCTCTCCGGTATCGAAGGGGTGATCGGTGGCTGGAATGATCCTGCCTGAGGAACTGAGACCGGTCTTCCAGGATCTGTTCTCTCAGTTTCTCAAGGAGTCGGAGGATATGGCCTTCGCCCTTCTGGAATCGAACCTGGAGATCAGCCGATGCAACCGTTGCTTCAGGGAAATGCTCGGTGGGGATGGAACCTGCCGGGAAAAAACTTCAGCCGGTTCCTTTCACCGGAGGAGATAAGGCTCTTTGACATGGAGGACGGCGAGAGCGTTGCCGCCTGGCTTACCTTCGTTCCGGAGGGGCTTTCCGGAAGGGCTCTCAGGGGAAGGATATACAGAAGGGGCCGGTGGTTCCTGCTTCTGGGTTCTGTGTTGAGGACCGACGACACTGAGATCTTCAGCAAGATATCCATGCTTGCCAACGAGATGACCAACATATCAAGGGACCTGAAAAGGAAGAACCGTGAGCTCCGTGAAGCGAGGACCCGGATCGATACCCTCAGCGGTATAATACCCATATGTATGTACTGCAAGGAAATACGCGATGACGAGGGTTACTGGAACAACCTTGAGACATTCATTAGCCAGCACTCCAGCGCGGAGTTCAGCCACAGCATCTGCAGCAAATGCGCCAAAAAACACTTTCCGGAAACCTTCGAATAACCGGGCACTTTCACAGGCCGCCGGGGTTTAGTATCATTCTTCGAACATGAAAGGGAATGATATGAAGATAACCAGAGAACTCATTGAAAAAATGCCAAAGACCGACCTCCATCTCCACCTCGACGGTTCCATAAGGATAGAGACCCTGATAGAGCTGGCCCGGCAGGAGGGGGTTGAGCTTCCCTCCAGCACCGTGCAGGGCCTCAAGGAAACGGTTTTCAAGGACAATTACGAAAGCCTGGATGACTATCTCAAGGGCTTCGGCTACACCTGCGCGGTGATGCGAAACCGGGAGAACATAGAGCGTATATCCTATGAACTGGCCCTGGACAATCAGAAGGAGGGGGTCAGATACATTGAGGTCAGGTTCGCCCCGCAGCTCCACGCCGGAGCTGAAATGAACCTCCTTCAGACAATTCAGGCGGTGGACAGCGGCCTTGCAAGGGCGAAGAGGGAGTTCAACGAAAGGCCGGTGATCATGCAGGGGGAGGAACCCCCTTCGAGTACGGCATAATCACCTGCGCTATGCGCTACTTCAACAGACACTTCTCCGATTACTTCAGGGACATCATATCCGTTCATTCCTTCTCCACGGAACAGAAGATATTCGGCCTTGCCTCCCTGGAACTGGTCGGCGCGGGCATTCAGGCAAGGAAGGAACTGGAGATCCCGGTGGTGGGCATAGACATCGCCGGTTCCGAGAAGGGCAATCCTCCTGTTCACCACCGGGAAGCCTATATGCTTGCCCAGAGGAATTTCATAAATAAAACGGTTCATGCCGGTGAGGCCTACGGCCCTGAAAGCATCTACCAGGCAATCACCGAACTGGGGGCGGACAGGATTGGCCACGGAACATCCCTGTTCAACCCCGACGCCATAAGCGACCGGGAGATAATCGACAGGGAAAGGTACGTGGACGATCTGGTTCAGTTCATCGCCGACAGAAGAATAACCCTGGAGGTCTGCCTTACCTCCAACATGCAGACGGATCCCAGTCTGGAAAGGCTTGAGGACCACCCCTTCCGGCACATGGTGGACAACAGGCTTTCATGCTCCATCTGCACAGACAACCGGACCGTTTCACACACCACGGTTACCGACGAGGTGTTCAAGGCGGTGAACGCCTTCGACCTGTCCCTGAAGGAGCTGAAGAACCTGATAGTGTACGGCTTCAAGAGGAGCTTCTATCCCGGTACCTACAGGGAGAAGCGGGACTATGTGCGGAAATGCATGGAGTACTTCGAGAAGGTTACCGGGGATCCAGTCTGACAGCCCCCAGGAAAAGTCTCTCGTAGTGGACGGTGCGGGTCCGATTGATCTCCAGGCGGATCCTGCTTATTCCGTCATGGTGTTCCTCCTGAATGGGGAAGACCACCCAGCTTCCCTGTCGCCACATCGGCTTCCATGTCTCCCAGAGGGCCTCTATCTCCGATGACTTCAGCATTCCGCCGGCCCAGCCGCACAGTACTTCCTGAATGCGGTCCTCCGTGAGCGTCTCCCTGGAAATGCTCCAGTTGACAAGGCCCCGTGCCGGCGGGGCGAAGGTAATGGCCTCCCCTTCAATGAAGTAGAGGACCTCCTCCGGAAACCATCCCTGAGTAGCGGAGTTCCCCGGGTATTCCATTCCAGGAACAGGTCGCTGAACCCTGGCTCCACCGTGCATTCGTAGTAGATGTAATTGGCGGAAGCACCGGCGTCGGGGAAGTACAGGTCGAGAGAGGGCACCGCTTCCCACCACATTGATGCCCAGTCGAAGGGGCCGCTGTAGGGGTCTGCTCCTCCTGGAGCTGATCCTCGGGCTCCGATGCCTCGATGTTCCATGAAACCCTGGAATCGCTCCATTCCGACGGCGACGGGAACAGATATGTGAAACTCTGACCTTCGGGCAGGTCCACGGAGAAAGACCCGGTGAAGGGCATTCCGTGTATCCACACCACCGGGGCTTCGGCGCAGGCATCCATGTGATAAAATCGTCGAAGCTGACCGCGTCCCCCAGGCCGCCGGCCATGTGGGAGCCGGACTCCTGAAAGACCACCACCCCCATTCATGAAGGATGCTGCTCACCTCGGGGTATCCATCGGGACCATCGTGTCAACCAGGAAGGGAATAAGCGGGATCATGGCATCTCCTTTCTTTTAGCCTGATACCCGGTGAGTGGATGAGTTATTCCAGACAGCCGTTCATCAGGGGATAGGTGTAGCCTCCCTCCGGGGCGCTGCCCCTTTCCAGCCAGGTCTTCAGGTACTGGCCGCAGTTGCTGCCGATCCGGTTCTCCTCCTGCTCGCCTATGCTCACAATAACATCGTATCCCGCCGCCTTCAGGGCCGAGGCCACCGATGCTGCGGACTCCGGGGAATCCGGGTCAACCGAGCTTGACAGGCCATTTTCCAGGGCCCTGCAGGTGGGATTAAGTGGTGTGATCTTCACCAGGAACACGGCGGGGTCGAAGTTCTCAAGAAGCACATCCGGGGAAAGGGGTGAGTCCTTAGCCAGTGCGAAGTTCAGCGTAACCTTTCTGTCCCCGGGGGCCATGAACCTTTCCCCGTACCTTGCCATTTCCCCCATGGTCCAGGTCTCCACCGGAACCAGCTGTCTCCTTCTTGCGGGGTCCGTGGTGTGCAGTGAGAACTGGAGCTGGAACATGCCACCGGGGTAAAAGGTGTCCTTCACATCCAGGAGCCCTTCAAAGAAACCTTCGGTTCCCCTGGGAGCCACGGTGGAGATGGAGGGCATTAATCCCGGGGCGACGATCCTTTCAGGAAGCTCCCTGAGAACCGTTATGACATTGGGATTCAGCGCCGGTTCTCCCATTCGGGCGAACTGCACCTTGAACTGCCCGGCGGGAACCCTGAGGTGGGGATACCGCCTGCGGACCATCATCAGTATCTGGTCCATTATCTCCGTGGAGGTGAGTTTTCCCGAATAGCCCGTACCGGCGTCGCACATGGGGCAGCCACCGGGCAGCCCAGAAGGGTGGACACCAGCATAACCCACTTATCCTCTATGGGTCTGGGGGGTTGAAGGGATTCCGCGCACTCCACCCTTCCTCCACCGGGATACTCCACGATGTATACCCTGGCAAGGTCGTCCCTGCCCATGGATGCAGCAACTATCAAGGTATTTCGCTTCCTTCCATGTAAAGCCGCAGGGCCATCGCCGCCCTGACTCCCTGACCCACGGCTATTGATGCCTGCCTGAACCTTCCCCCGGCGCAGTCCCCGCACAGGTGGAAGGAGCCGTCCACCGGAGGTGTGAAGATAAGCTCCCGGGAAAGGAATGACACATTGGGTTTCCTGCCGCAGGCCACCACCACCAGGTCTTCGCTGAAGTGGCTGAAATCCCCGTGTTCCGGGAACAGGGAAATGGATTTCGTGGCCCCGGCCTCTTCGAGAAGGTGTTTCGATGCCCCCGGGAACCCGCTTCTGGCATAAACCCTTACTTCCGCCCTTTTCGAGAGTGTCAGGGCATAGTCCAGGGCGGCGTCGCCGCCGCCTGCCACCGCAACGGTGGAAAACTCCAGCCCGGGGACGTCACCGATGCCATATTGAATCCTGTCCGGCTCCACTCCGGGGATATCGATCCTTACCGGCAGGGTTCCCGATGCCACAAGCACAGCCCCTGCGGTAAAGGTTCCCCCGGTGTGTTCGATGAGATAGGGACCCTCCGGCGTCCGCCGGACAAGTGTTACCCTCTCCCTGAGCAGTCGTGCCGGAATGGGAAAGCGGCCTACAAGTTCCCGGCCGGTGATCCCTACCGGCGCTCCTGGGTAGTTCTTCACGGAACCCGCCTGGAGAAAGAGACCCCCGGGCTCTTCCTGCTCCAGGACCAGGGGGTGTATGCCGTAGAGGGAAAGCTGGTTGGCGGCGGCGATCCCCCCGGGACCGGCACCCACTATCAGCACCTGTTCATCCACGGGCATTGCGGACCGTTTCCATCACCGCGGAGCCGCAGACCGGTTTGGCGAATCCGTGGGACATGTTCAGTGTGGTCGCCCTGTGAAGGGCGGTATTATAGGTGGCGGTGCAGTCAACGGGGAAAACCACCCTGTATCCCCTGGTGAAGGCTGCCCTTGCGGTGGTCTCGCAGCAGAGGTGGGTCATGACCCCTGTAACCACCACGGTGGTTACGCCCAGGTCGCCGAGGAGTTCCTGAAGGCCTGAACCGATGAAGGCGTCGTACTGGGGCTTGTCTATCACCCCGGACCATGATGTGTCGAAGGCCTCGTTTATGGCTGAAAGGGGATTCCCTTCGGTAATGGTCTCCCTCCACCACCGCCCCATCATTCCGGCGTTCTCCCCGTTGTTCAGATGTCTTGTGTAAACAACGGGCAGGTCCAGGGATTCAAAGAGCTCCGCCATGCCGGTGAGCCGGGGTATCAGGTCCGGGGCAGACGGAACGAAGGCGTGGGACACCTGTGACAGGAAGTAGTCCTGCATATCCAGGACCAGCAGGGCGGGGATACCCTCCTTGAGGCCGGGAACTTCCCTTCCCTCGAGACCCTTCACGTTCAGCCTGTGCAGATACCTTTCCCTGTGCATTCCTTCCCCCCGGGGTTTCAGAGAGCGCTCAACAGTGAATCCCGGAATATACTAAGCATTTCCTTAAGTTCGGCCCCGGAGGTGACCAGGGGGGGCCAAAGGTAGAGAACGGAGCCGAGGGGCCGTATAAGGAGCCCTTTTCAAGGGACTTTTCAGCAACCGCCGCTGCGGTACCGGCTCCACCGGCCCGTTTCTCGATTTCCAGCCGGCCCATCCACCCCAGTGTCCCGGCGCGGTGCACCCCGGGGATCCCTCCAAGGCTTCTGAACCCATCTTCCAGCGCTTTTCCCGGGGAGGGTATCCCTTCCCTGCGGAAGACCCGGACGGCCCCCAGGGCCGCGGCGCATGCCAGGGGATTTCCTGAAAAGGTATGACCGTGGTAGAAGGTCCTGTCCACCCCACCGGAGCTCCGGAAGGACTGGAATATCTCTTCGGTGACACCGGCTGCGCTCATTGGAAGGTAGCCGCCGGTAAGGGATTTGCCCATTACCAGTATGTCCGGGGATATCCCGGCCATGTCCGAGGCGAACATTTTTCCCGTTCTGCCAAAGCCCACCGCTATCTCGTCCAGAATCAGAAGCACCCCCAGCCTCCGGCACAGTTTTTTCAGCGCGGCAACGTACTCAGGCGGATATATCCTTATTCCAGCCGCCCCCTGGCAGACAGGCTCCGCTATCACCGCCGCTGTGTGTTCCGCCCTCTCCTCAAGAAGCTCCTCCATCCACTGGAAACACTCTATGGAACAGCTTCCCCGGGACAGGCCGAAGGGGCAGTTGAAGCACCTGGGAGCCGGGGCCTGTGGGGAACGGTTCACAACATGTGCCACCGGCCGGTGGAAACCCGGCAGGAACCCCAGCCCCACGGTTCCCAGGGTGTCCCCGTGGTATGCCCCCTCAAGGGAGATTATCTCCCTCTTCCGGGGATTGCCCAGGTTCCACCAGTATTGTATTGCCATCCTGATCGCCGCCTCCACCGCCGAGGCTCCGTCGGAGGCGTAGTAGAATCTGTTCAGCCCCGGCGGGGTGATCTCTGACAGGGTCTCTGACAGCTCCGCCACCCCGGTGTGGGACATGCCCCCGGTAATGGAGTGCTGCAGTCTATCTAATTGCAGTGCAATAGAGTTAACAATATCAGGATGGCCATGGCCCAGGTTAACGCACCACCATGAACTGATGCCGTCAAGGTATTTTCTGCCCTCGGTGTCGGTGAGGGTTACGCCCTTTGCCCCCTCCATCACAGGGAAGGGACGTTCTTCGAACTGGTTCATGTCGGTATAGGGGTGCCAGACATGGCGAAGGTCCTTTTCCATGTGATCAGTCACCCTGTGACCCCCTTCAGAGCTTCGACTATCTCCCTGAAGACCCTTCAGGGAACACCCCGGGGGAGCAGGGCACTTCGCCCAGTATGCGGATGTTTCCGTATTCCTCAATTGCGGCCCTGTTTCCCCGGGAGATGTAACCCGCCGGGGGTGAAGCATGATTAATCACCACGCCGGCAAGCTCCAGCCCGGCCCTTCGCAGGGCGGCTATGGAGAGCAGTGCGTGGTTAATGGCCCCCAGTCTGTCGGAAACCACCAGGACCACAGGCCAGCGGATCATTGACATGAGGTCAAGCATGGTCCGCCCCCTTTCCAGGGGCACCATTATACCGCCGGCACCCTCGGCAACCACACATTGGTATCTTCCCTCGAGGCGATTCAGTTTTTCCCTGAGGGCTACGGTGTCTATCCTTTCCCCGGCAAGCTCAGCCGCAAGATGGGGAGAGCATGGGTGTGGAAAGACCAAGGGGCATAGTTCCTCTTTTTCCCCGGGGGCAAGGACCATGCCCGATGTTTCAAGACAGTACTCCAGGTCTTCCATATAACCGTTAACGCAGCCCGTCTGAACAGGTTTTGCTGGAACGGCTCCAATCCCGGAACGCCTCAGTTCCCGTACTATTCCCGCGGTTACGAAGGTTTTTCCGGCACCGGTGTCGGTTCCTGTTACGAAGAGGGATCTCAACGAAGGGGTCCCTCCGCCAGGATGAAATGAATCCTGTATGTCACCGGGACCATTCCCCGGTGGTCGCCGTATTCCTCTCCGTACAGATCAAGGGCCGTTCTGATCATTCCGGTCTTGTTGGCCGCATAGCCACTGTGGCCGGAAAGGAACGCGCCGATCCCCCGGAGTGCCCTGAGGGCATCGGTGGGGGACCGGTATGGCAGAGTGAAGTCAGCGGAGCAGCTTTTCAGTATGGAAAAGCCTTCTTCGGTAAAAGACCGTTCCACCGGTCTTCCGCGAGGTAGTTCAGGGAGTTCCAGTTCGCCCCGGCCCTGCGGAAGCTTCCCTCGAATTCCCTGAGCATGCCCCTTACCGGTATGGCGTGGGCGGTGATACCCCCCGGCTGAAGGAGGCTTTTCAGCCTCTTCGGAAATACCTCCGGGCGTGAGAGCCACTGGAGTGCGCAGCTTGAAACCACCAGGTCCCAGGCCCGGGGAAGATCCGCCGATTCAAAATCATAGAGGGCGTGCCGGACAAGGTAAGAGGGAGGCACCCTGTCCGAGCACGCCCTGACCATTCCCGGGGCGCAGTCGGTGAAAACCTTCCGCGCCTTCGGGAACAGCCTGGAGAGACCCTCTGAAAGTATTCCTGTGCCGCATCCCAGCTCAAGCACCCCTTCGCCGGGGATGTCCTCAAGAAGAGCCAGGAGCTTTTCAGCTATCAGTTTCTGGTGGTCGGCGTGGCGGTCGTAGTCACCCGCCGCCGCAGAGAACCTGGAGGCCACCAGCCCCTTGTCAGGCGTGGAGAGAACCGGCAAGGTCCTTCACCGCCCTGGCTATGACTTCAGAGGCGTGTATCGGAAGGAGATGGCCCCGCCCTCCACCGCCACCAGCCTTGAGTTCCTGAGTATCTTCGATGAAAGGTATCCGGAGACCTCGAAGGGTATGATGCGGTCTTCGGTGCCGTGTATCACCACCGAGGGAATGTGGGGCTCCGGCATAGCGGTGTGGTTGAACATCACCGCAAGGCCGGAGATGAGCTCCGGCATGGTAAAGGAATCGGAATCCGTCAGGAGTTCTTCCAGCACTTCCCCTGAAGCTCCGCATTCCATGAAGAAGGATCTGAGGTATCCCCGGCGGCTTCTGGAAAGCATGGCGGATATCATGGATGAACGCTCCGGTTCTATCCCCGGCCGGTGCCCCCGGCGGTGATGCAGGTGCTTGAGGATACCACCACCATTCCCCGGACCTCGGTCCGTCTGGATATGTCCATGGCCAGCTGTCCACCCAGGGACCAGCCTGTTACGATGCAGCTCTCAGGAAGGGTGAAGTCCCCTTGAAGGATGTTGTTCCAGCACAGGAAAACCGGTTCGATGCCGGTGTCCGGCACCGATCTCCATACCTCCGGCGTGGTTGCCCAGCCGCTTATGTACACCGCCTTCACAACAGAATGCTCCTTACAGCGTCCAGGGTTTCGTCGATATGCCCGGGGGAGTGGGCCAGTGTGAGGGAGAACCGCAGTCGGGAGGTTCCCTGGCACCGTGGGGGTCTCACCGCCACGGCGAGGATGCCCCTTTCCTCAAGTCTGGAGGATAGCTCAAGGGCTCCGGATGGATCGCCTGTCTCCAGGGGAACTATCTGGGAGGATGATCCGCCGGCGGAAAGCCCCATTTCCACAAGCCCCGCCTGAAGGTCCCGGACCTCTTCAGAAGCTCTTTCCCCATGTTCCCGTTCCCTGAAATGATGTCCAGTGCCGCCAGTGCCCCGCCGGCGGACCCCGGGGGAAGGCCGGTGCTGTATATGAAGCTCCTGGAGGAATTCACCAGATACTCCCTGAGTTCTCCGGAGCAGGCGGCGAAACCTCCGTAGCCGCCCAGGGCTTTGCTCAGGGTTCCCGTTATTATGTCCGGGGCTATCCCGAGCTTCCTGCACACACCTCCGCCCCCTCCGAATACACCCAGGCCATGGGCCTCGTCCACAATGAGCATACAGCTGTGCTCAAGGGCTATTCGGTGGATATCTCTGAGGGGGGCGATGTCGCCGTCCATGCTGAACACGGAGTCGGTGACTATCACCCTTCTGCCACCGGTTCCGCATTTTGAAAGCATCTCCTCGAGGTGGCCGGTGTCCCGGTGGCGGTATCGCCGGACCTCTGCCCTGGAATGGATGGTACCGTCCACCAGGCTGGCGTGGTTGAGCCTGTCGGCGAAAATGGTATCGTTCCTGCCCGCCACGGCGGAGATCACCCCGGTGTTTGCAAGGAAGCCGCTTCCGAAGACCAGGGCGGACTCCATTCCCGTTATTTTCGCAAGTCGGTCTTCAAGTGCTTCGTGTATGTCAAGATTCCCCGCCATGAGCCTGGAGCCCCCGGAACCGGTGCCGTACCGCTCTATGGCCTGGATGGCCCCGGTCTTCACACGGGGATGGTTCCTGAGATTCAGGTAGTCGTTGGAGGAGAAATTGAGTATGCCGGCGGATCTTACTGCCAGGCTTCTCTTCAGCCCGGCCCTTTCCAGCGTCTGAAGCCTTTCCTCTGCAAAGGTCATGCTTCGTACCCGGCCTTCCCGATGAGAAGAACATCGTCATCAAGACTGCTGCCACCGGTGGTGAGGAGGTCCCCGGTCATTATTCCCGTTGCTCCGAAGTCGAATATGCAGGTTTCCATTTCACCCAGGGATGACCTGCCTGCGCACACCCTTATCTCCCTTCCCGGGTTCACCAGGCTGAAAAGGGCGATTATCCTCAGCTTCTTCTCACCGGATAGGTGTTCCGGAACCACAGAGGCTGCCGGAACGGGCACATAGAAGTTCAGGGGAATTGAATCCACCTGGAGCTCCCGCAGTGTGAATGCCAGGTCGACCCGGTCTTCGTCGGTTTCACCTATTCCGAATATCCCCCGGAACACACTGAAAGCCCTGCTATCTTCGCCCTTCTCACGGTCATTGCCCTCTGATCCCAGGAATGGGTGGTGCATATCCTCGGGAAGAAATCAGCGGATGATTCAAGGTTGTGGTGGTATCGGCTTACGCCGGCGTCCCGGAGCCTCTCCAGGCTGTCCATGGTGAGTATTCCCAGGGAGGCGCAGAGGGGGCAGAGGTCCTCTCCCCGCCTGGCCATTTCACAGATGATCTGAAATCCTTCGCCCTGGAGATCCTGTCCGCTGGCCACCGCGGAAAACCTTCCGATCCCTGCCCGTGTGGCGGTTACGTGGGCGCTGACAAGCTCATCTGAGGTCATGGCGGTTGGCTCCAGGGTTCCCGACTGGGCGCAGAAGGCGCAGTTCTCCCGGCAGCCCCCGGTCCTGGCGCTGATTATTCCGCATGTATCCACCCCTTCGCCGAACCGTGCTCTCCTGGCCTTAGAGGCCATCTCCCGAACCTCCTCCAGGGGGATGCCGTTCAGTATGTCCATGGCCTCAGTTCTTTTCATTGCCCCTCCACTTCGTATAGGAGGTTTCCAGCTTTTCCAAAAGGGTGGAGGTGAGCCGGGCCCTTGATGGCATTTCCCCGGTGAGGCTGAACAGGGAGTCGGTTCCCGGAAGGTCCGGGTGGTGGGACACGTTCAGGCCTATCCCCGCCACCAGGTGGCGTATACCCTCAAGCATTCCGCAGACCTCGCAGAGAACCCCCCTATCTTGCCCCTTCGCTGAAGAGGCCGTCGGAGAGAAGTGTCAGCCTGAGGTCCGGAGCCACGGAGGAAACCGCCCAGGCAAGGGATTCCAGGGCCATCCTCTCAAGCTCGAAGGTTCTGCTTACAGGGACATTCGGACGGAGTATCACCGAGACGTAGAGGTTCTTTCCCGGGGGGCTTTCCCAGCGCCCTCCGTTCTTTGCCCTTCCCGCGGTCTGC
>MJAN01000009.1 GCA_001875255.1 Candidatus Sabulitectum silens
AAAGAGGGGCATGCCCATCGGCATGCCCCCTGAAAGCTAGTTCTGGAACAGAGATGCGTCTTCCGGTGCGATCATGTATACCCTGGGCCACTCCTCTGTGGTTGGGTCGAATCCCAGAATTCCGTATTTACCAATGACAGGCATTACATCTTCATGGAACTCGTCGGTTCTCAGGGCGGAGGTGAAAGGTAATCGCCTGTATCGGTATCGTAGACCCTGAATACGGCCCCGTCATAGAGTCCGCTCATCACCCAGAGCCTGTTCAGACTGTCGATGCAAAGCATACCGATCATGGAGCGGTAGGGATCCGGCTCGTAGCTTTCAGCCATCGCTTCAGGGCGCCCTGGCGATCATACCGTTCCTGACCATCTCCCGCTCGATCTCGATGTCCTCTTCGGGCTTGAGTACCATGGGATACTCCTCCTGAATGGTCCACTGCTCGGTGCCGTCGGGGCCGTAGGCCGTAACCAGATACTCCTCGGTGTCGTACTGCGCAAGGAAAACGTCCTCGTCCTGGTCAACGGCAAAGATGATCATGGTTTGGGCCATGGCTCCCATGTTGTTGAAATCGAAGGGAACAAGGTTCTCTCTGTAAACCACATCAGCCTCTGATGAGTCGGTCCAGAGACTAACGGCCATTCCTGAGAACATCTCCTCACCATCCTGTTCCCAAGCTGGCTTGAGCCCCACGAAACCGTTCTCAACCGGTGTTATATCCATTGGGGGTGAGGGGAAGAAGCCTGTCATCTCTTCGGTGAAGTTGTACTCGGAGTCGTAGAAATTGATCTTGCCACCCATGGCGTCCGTAATGATGAAGCGTTATCAGGTTTTATCGCAAAGCTCGAGAGCAGCAGGTACTCCCCGGGTCCCTGACCCTTCTGACCAACTGAGGCGATGTAATCTCCCCGGGGGGAGTAGATGTTCACCGTTACTTTGGTCATATCCCCTATGGCAATGTTGCCATTCGGCAGATACTCGGCCCCCACTATGGTTCCGAAAACCAGATTGCTGTCTCCCAGTTCAACACCGATGGAGTCCTCGATGACAAGCCAGTGGTCCACTTCAGGCATCTCAAGGGCGGTTATCTCTCCTGACTCGTTCTCAGTGGCAACCACCTCGTCGGAAGGCACAGAACCTCCGCAGCCTGTCAAGATCACTGCTATCAGAGCGGTGACGATCATTTCTTTCATTATCTCTCCTTAGAGTTGGAAGTAAAGCCTGTGCTCAAGGGGAGGGTGTTACCCCTGAAGAGCTGGATCTCGTTTCTACTCATACCTGCCTCCTGAAAATAGTTTACATGGTAAACCAAATAGACAAAAAAACTATATTCCCGGTTGAATGTACTTTTTCAAACTATTGACATAGGTTTCGAATGCTTCCCTTCCTTTCCTGGTAATTGACACCGATGTATTGGGATAATTATTCCTAAAAGATTTTTTAATCTTAACATATCCTGCTTCACTCAGTTTTTTTAAACTGGATACTGATGTTTCCTGATGTAGCGTTGGTTTTTTCTTTGATGAAATTGAAGTTGGCTTCCTCTACGGTCATTAAGATCGAAACGATTGATAAGCGAAGCTGGGAATGGAGAATGGGATCAAGGTCTTTAAACATGTTCTCTCCCGCTCGACCTGTTGAGCAGTATTCCAGGTATGATGAATCCGACTATTGCAGCCAGCATCAGGCTGAATCCATGATGATCACGGGGAAGCCAGAATGTAGAAAAGCCGATCAAGTTAAGTGCTAAGCCTCCGATGAAGAGTGGTTTGAACCTGATAGATGCGCCGATAACAATCATCGACAAAGCAAAGAGAATGATAAATATCGGTGCCATGGCATCACCTAGATGGTCGCTGAAAACAAAACCCAATACCATAAGATTCATACCCATTGCCCATCCCATGGTTTGAATTACCCTTAACAACATGGTTTTGGGCACATTGTTTTTCTTGACAGTCTTCCTCGTGTATAGAAAGGTATAAATTCCACCAAGCGGAAAGAGGGCACATGTCCAGATGATATCAAACTGCTTGTACAAGCCTGTTATGGAAAAGATGTACTGACTGAAAAACACCGCAAAAGTCAACACACCCCATAGGATTATGATGTGACCATTCTGCTGAAACATTTGTTTTGTGTCTTCGATTGTCTTTGAGATCAGCAAGAGACTTTCTTCTGGTGTAAAGCTTTTGTTTTCCATTGTTCCGCCCACGTTAGATGAATAAGTTCTGTCATTGCCCATATATATAAACAAGTTTATGATGCAAAGCAAATGCTAAGTATGAACTCCCTATTGCATTGATATTCAGTGAGATAGGAAGAGCCCTAAAACACTCACCCTGTTATCCCTCTATTGCTTCCTGAGATTTTGCCCTGGGTAAGCTGAAGTCGGTTAGAAATACTTCGATACTTTGAACGGGCTTCCCAGGGGGGCAGTACACCTTGATGCATTTCATCATGCTGAGATCTGCTCGAAACCATGTTTGACCACGCTTATTTCGGTCAGTATGATCAGTCTCAGGCAGGAATCGCGGAGTTATTGGGATGAATGGACTGCTCTGGATGCAGAAGACTGAAAGGAGTTGAATCCACTTTCCAATGCCAATCTGACGGAAGGAAGGCCGCAATGAAGATCCGCACAAAAATCCATGATGCAGTCAGACGCGCTCTCGGAGGAATCTTTGCCGCTCTCCCGCTTTTACTCTGTCTCATGCCGGGCCGGTCCGAAGCCGGGCAGGGGAACCTCAGCACGTACATATCGGCGATTGCCGACTCCACCGAGGTATCGGACAGTCTGCTAGCGGCCATCGATTACCAGCTTGCCGATGATCCCGGAAATGTCACTCTCCTGGTGGACCGAGCTCTGATACTGGCTGCATTGGACCGCATGGATGCCGCCCTCGAGACCGCAGAAAGAGCAGTCGATCTCGAACCCGAAAGAGCCACAGGATATCTGATCACGTCTGTACTGGCCCTCCATATGGAGGACTACCCCCGGGCCATCGAGTACGCTGATATGGCCATCGAGCTGGCGCCGGATTCCATTGCCGCATATCAAACGAAAGTCCTGGCGGCATCCGCTTCGGGAGATATCGAGGCTGCCCTTTATGCCAGTTGCAGGATTGCTGAGCTGTTATCCGATGACGCCAACAACTACAACACAATGGCCACACTGGAGATGCAACTGGGCCAGTACCACCAGGCCTATTCCCACTACACGCAGGCATTGTCTCTAGCTCCCGACTCCGCTGTCTATTTCTGCAACCGGGGTCTGCTCCTCCTGTATATGGGCCATTACGACGAAGCTCTGGAAGACTTCGATCAGGCGGTATCCTTGGACAGCACCAATGCCAACGTCTACGCGGTACGCTCCAGATACTACGCGGAGTCGCCATACCGTAACCTGGAGATGGCCCTTCAGGATCTCAACAGGGCAATCGAGCTGGAACCGGAGAATTCACTCAGGTACCGGCAGAGAGCCGCCATCTACTACTACCAGCTCGGCGATTTCGAAGCTACAATCGAAGACATGGACAGGGCAGTTGCAGTGGACCCCATCAACCCCGAAGTCGTCCACGCCAGAGGGATCTTCTACATGGAGCACGAGGACTACGACTTAGCCATCAGGGATTTTGACAGGGCCCTGGAACTCGACCCGGACTACGCCCACGTGCTTATCAACAGGGCATCGATCCTATCCGAAGCGGGCCTTGCAGACGAAGCGCTGGAGGACCTCTCAAGGGCCATAGGCATAGACCCGACCTATGCTCAAGCCTACTACCTCCGGGGAATGGTCTACGAACAGAGTGGCGACTTGGAGAGAGCAAGGGCCGACTACGAGAGATGCCTTCAGACCAATGAGGAACCCATGCTGCAGATGAACGTCCAGTCCGCGTTGAGAAGAGTGTCTCAATAGACCCTGTTCACAGGGGCAGGTTCAGTGCGTTGCCAGTAAGCTCCCTGTCCGCAGTATGTGGAAGCAGATCAGCGGGGTTTTGGTGGATCAGCAAGTCTCATCGATGATATTGATCCTTCTGTGGTCTTCACTCCCCGAGTTACTTATAAACCGGGACAGCGCTTGTGAAACCTGACGGAGTCTTTTTGGAAGGGGTAATGAATGGGAAAGTATGACAGGAACTATACCGATCGGGGTATCTGCTGAACTACAGGACCCCGAAGCTCACCGCCCCTCGGAAGAGAAGGGTGCTTCAGTTCAGGGTGGAGCTTCTGGAGATCGAGCCCTGGTATGGAGGCGGATACAGATAGACAGTGCGAGTAACTTCTGGGACCTTCATGTGGCGATACAGGATGCCATGGGCTGGCTTGATTACCACCTGCACCGTTTCGAGATAAGGGGCAAGGGGAAGCGGGACGAATACCACATCGGCATGCCGGATTTTATAGAGAACTCCATGATTTCAAGGAGGTGTTCCCCGGGTGGGAGGTTCCTGTGGAGGAGCATTTCAACGACCTCGGGGTAACGGCGGGATATCTCTACGACTACGGCGACTGCTGGATGCACAGGGTGGTGCTGGAGGGGTACATAGTGAAGGATGAAGGCGGGAAGTACCCTGTGTGCCTTGCCGGTGAGAGATCATGCCCCCCTGAGGACTGCGGCGGTGTTGGCGGGTACTATGATCTGCTTTCGATACTTCGAGACCCGGAGCACGAAGAATACGAGGAAACACGGGTCTGGGCCGGGGAGAACTGGTCGCCGGAGGATTTCGACCCCGCCAGTGTGAAGTTCTTTGACCCCCATGAACGGTGGGTCAACGCCTTCATTCTTCGCTGAGGCGGGCCGTCAGAAAACGGACTTGATCGAACCCCAGGTGGTTGCTTCCAGTGACAGGGATGGAAGAACCGAGATGAAGAAGTTGCAGGCTCCGCCAATGTCCCATGGTTCCCAGGCGATGAAGTCATCGCTGTAGAAGCTGTGGTAGATGGTTCCACCCATGCCGTCGCTCAGTAAGGAGGGCCATCCCCTGTGCTTGCTTCAGTGTTGGCAATGCACCAGAAGTGCTGGCTGACAAGGAAACCTGGATCGTAACTGGCATAAACTGGAGCGAAATGAACGGCTGTCACCAGGGTTTGATCGATTCTGGTGGTTGGTCCCGTTGCATCGCCGTTCCATAACTCAAAATAGACATCGCTGGTGTCCCAGGGTTTCTCAGAGAAATGATAGAACCACATCTCTGATGTACCAATGTGCGCAGATTGATAACTTGGAAAGAAATCCTGAAGGTTGAACCAGACCCCCCTGTAGGTTCCCTTCCATGGGGCCCATAGGGGTGTACCATTGTCGTATCGAAGCCAGTCATTTCTTTGAATCTCAGGGAGGTCCACAGCGACCCTGCCTGCGATCGAGCAAGTGGCAAGCATAAACACAACAGCCAATAATGCTTTCATATTTATTCCCTTCCATTACGGCTTCCCTGGAACAGAAAATGACTACAACTGACTTATAATAACGATTCAAGTCAGTGAAACACACTCCTTTCCGAGGATCTCACTTAGATGTTCATGTGTGCAACCTGTTCAGGATGGCGGGGGTGAAAAGTTGCTGAAGTGCTTGCAGCATGGATTCAGACACAGGAAATGCTCAGTTCTGTATCCACTGGAACATTTCCTATCGATTTAGTATATATCTCACGTTTGAGTATCTGTTCAAATATTCACTCATTTCGTGAGGTTCGTTATGAAATACCCTTCCCTCCCCTTGCTTGCCGTGGTTCTTTCTGCTGTTTTCCTGCTTGGCATGAGCTGTTCTGAAGCCTCTGCTGAAACTGTTCCCTCCGGGGACTGCTCGGATCATGATCATGCCCTGGAGGTACCGGAAGAGGATGATGACCATGATGCGCATGAGGACCTTCATGCTCATGATGAGGATGATCACGGGGATCCCGGTGTTGATGTTGATGTGCATGATGAATCCACTCACAGCGAAACTGTGATCGAACTTACCGACAGGGATATTGCCGATGCTGGAATAGAGGTTTCCGTTGCAGGAGGGGGTGAGATCAGGCAGTCCGCAACCCATTACGGGGAGATAACCATCAACCGGGAACGGCTGGCTCATCTGTCGCCCCCTGTGGCAGGGGTGGTTCGCACGGTAAATGCAAGGCTGGGTGACGATGTTCAGCAGGGCGAGTTGATCGCGGTGATCGCAAGCAGAGAGCTAGCCGATGCCAGGACCGCTTACATCAATGCAAGGGCGGGCATGCAGCTTGCCGAGGAGGTGTTTCAGAGCCAGCAGCAGCTGTTCCAGGAAGGTTTTCTTTCGGAGCAGGGTTTCCTTGCGGAGAGGCAGGCCTACACCACTGCACAGGCTGAGTTCAACAGCACCCGCCAGACACTCAGTGCCCTTGGAGTAAGCGATTATCAGCTGAACACCCTGTCATCCTCGGGAGAACTCACCAGGTATGAGGTCCGTTCCCCGATATCAGGAACGATAATTGAGATGCACATCACACCGGGAGAGAATATCATGCCCGGGGTGACCTGGCCGCTGTCGCCGATCTGTCCCGGGTATGGGTTCACTGAATGTTCCCCAGAATGCCCTTGGGGGAGTTCACTCGGGACAGGAGATGACAGTTTCCCATTCACGGTCTGACATCCCCTCTGCTGTAACTTCAGTAGACTATGTGGCTTCCGTCTTTGACGGTGAGACACGCGCTGCGGTGGTCCGGGGCGAGCTGGATAATACCCACGGACTCTGGCGGCCGGGGTTGTTCGTTTCCGCTGAAGTGAGTTCCGGTGTGCTGGATGAGCCCGTGGTGGTCAACTCGGATGCGGTTCAGTTCGTGCAGGGTGAGAATGTGGTTTTCATACCCGAGGGACACGGATTTGCTTCGGTGCCCGTTACACTGGGCGCATCCGACGGAGAATTCGTTGGAATAACTTCAGGGCTTCACCCTGGAGACAGATATGTGAGCCATGGAGCTTTTTCCCTGAAGGCGGAGATCGTGACCAGCGGCCTGGACAGCCACGCCGGCCACGGTCACTGACCGGGAAGGGAATAGGATGCTTGAGAGAATAACGAAGTTCTCCCTGGAGAACAGGCTGCTGATAGTTCTTGGTGTCATCGGCGTAATAGTCGGTGGTGTCTTTGCCTATGAAAGCCTCCCGGTGGATGCCTTTCCGGACATATCTCCGGTGATGGTTCCCGTGTTCGCCGAGGCCCACGGCATGTCCCCTGAAGAGGTGGAAAGGCTGGTCTCTTACCCCATAGAATCCTCGATGAACGGCCTGCCGGGTGTTGTTCGCATCAAGTCCACCTCCGCCTTCGGCATGGCGGTTATCTATGTGTATTTCACCGATGACACCGACATCTACTTCGCCAGGCAGCTCGTTGCGGAAAGGCTGAATGCCGCTCTTCCTGAACTGCCTGAAATGGATGAACCGCCCTCTCTGGGGCCCATATCCACCGGACTCGGGCAGATATTCATCTACTACCTCACCGCGGATGAAGACCTTCCCACGGGTGGAATGCCCCTGGACATTTATCTGAGGGACCTGAATGACCGTGTGGTGAAGTACCAGCTCCAGTCGGTGCCCGGTGTTACCGAGGTGCTTTCAATGGGGGGCCATGTACTGCAGTATCAGATACAGGTCAATCCCAACTCTCTGCTGGAGTTCGATGTATCCCTGGATGACATCGTAGAAGCGGTGAACGAGAACAACAGGAACGCCGGGGGCCAGTTCCTGGTCATTGGCTCGGAAGAGCACCTGGTAAGGGGAATTGGTCTCCTTGAAACCTTGAGGACATAAGGGCCTGGCGGTGAAGACCGTTGACGGCGTTCCCGTTACCATAGGCCAGCTGGGCACGGTGCAGTACGGTTCGGAGATACGCAGGGGAGTGGTTTCCCACAACGGCTCCGAGGAAGTTGTATCCGGGATCGTTCTCAAGCTGTACGGAGAGAACACCTCGGAGGTCATTGAGAGGCTGTACAGTAAGATCGAGGAGGTGAGGGAAAGCCTTCCCGAAGGTGTACACCTGGTTCCTTACTATGAGCAGGCGGAGCTGGTGGAGAACGCCACGGGAACAGTAAACTCCGCGCTGATGATCGGAGCCTTTCTGGTGCTTCTCACCCTGGCGCTCTTCCTTGGAAACCTCAGGTCATCCCTGATCGTTGCCCTGGCACTTCCCTTCTCGGCCCTTACCGCCATTATTCTCATGAAGCTCACGGGTGTTTCCGCCAACCTGATGTCCCTGGGAGGGATCGCCGTGGCGATAGGAATGCTTGGAGACGGATCCATAGTTATGGTGGAAAACATTTTCAGACACCTTAACATTCCTGAAAAAAGCTCCTTCACGAAGACACGGGTGATAATGGACTCCTCCAGGGAGGTTGCGAAACCCATTGTATTCTCCACCATAGTGATAATCCTGGTGTTCCTGCCGATACTGTCCCTTCAGGGAGTTGAGGGAAAGATGTTCGGGCCCATGGCCAGAACCGTTTCCTTTGCCCTGGCGGGTTCACTTATCATGGCGGTGATCGCGGTACCCGCTCTCTCTTCATTCCTGCTGAAAAAGGGAAAACACGCAGAGTTCAGGCTCCTTGCAAGGCTTAAGGCCATTTACAGACCCGCGGTTGAGAAGGCCCTTCGTAAAAGGAAGACCGTGGTGCTGTCGGCCCTTGGGATTTTCCTTGTGTGCATGGCCCTTGTGCCCCTGATCGGAACTGAATTCCTTCCAACCCTGGAAGAGGGTTCCATTTTCATCGGGGTGGTGATGGCTCCCTCCATTGCACTGGAGGAAGCCACAGAAACCATAATGACCCTGGAGAGTCGGATACTTGAGTTCGGGCCGGTGGAGGAAACCGTTTCCAGAATAGGCAGGCCGGAAGCCGGCAGCCATCCCCATCCGGTTAACTACGGTGAGATCCATATCGAGCTGAAGCCCGAGGATGAGTGGGGTGAATACGGTTCCAGGGAAGAGATCGTCGAGGCTATAAGGAACGACCTCGGGGGATACCCGGGGGTGCAGCTGAACTTCACCCAGCCGATTCAGAACGCCTTTGACGAGCTTCTCTCGGGCTCCAGGGCGGAACTGGCGATCAAGGTATACGGTGAGGATCTCACCGTGCTCAGGGAAACATCACAGAGCATCACAGAGGCGGTCAGGGGGGTACCCGGGCTGGTGGACCTTGCCACGGAGCAGGGATTCGGACAGCCCCAGGTGCAGATAGTGACCGACAGAGAAGCCTGCGCCCGGTACGGTGTTTCGGTTGCTCAGATCATGGAAACCGTTGAGCTTGCCATCGGTGGTGAGGTTATCGACCACATGTATCTGAACGTTCGAAGGTACGGTATTCACCTGAGGCTTCAGGAAGGATTCAGGGACGATCCTGAAAGCATATCATCACTGCTGGTACACACCGGGGACGGCTCCCTCATTACCCTCTCCATGGTGGCTGATGTAAAACAGGTCATCGGACCTATTCAGATCAACCGGGAGAAGAACCAGCGGTACTGGACGGTTCAGGGGAACATAGACGGCAGGGACCTGGGAAGCGTGGTCGCTGATGTTCAGCGCGCAATAGAAGAGAACGTGGATATGCCCCCGGATACTTCGTTGAGTACGGCGGTCAGTTCGAGAACCAGCAGAGGGCCATGAAGCGTCTTTCCATCATCGTTCCCCTTGTGCTTGCCGGTGTAATGACAATTCTATGGATGTCCTTCGGCATTTTCAGGCACGCCCTGGTGATCCTCCTTAACATACCCCTGGCCCTTATCGGCGGGATACTTGGCCTGATTCTCACCGGGGAATACCTGTCCGTTCCGGCGGCGGTGGGCTTCATTGCCCTCTTCGGCATTGCGGTGCAGAACGGGGTCGTTCTCGTGAGCTACTTCAACATGCACCGAAGAAGCGGAACGGACCTGAAGGAAGCTCTGGTGGAAGGATCCCTGTTAAGGCTGCAGCCGGTACTCATGACGGCAATGACCACGGTTCTGGGCCTCTTCCCTCTGCTGCTTTCAACGGGGATCGGATCAGAGGTTCAAAGGCCCCTTGCGGCGGTGGTGGTTTTCGGGCTCACCTCGTCCACACTTCTGACCCTTTTCGTTCTTCCCGCAGTCTACTGCTGGATCGAGGAGAGGTTCGATCCTGCCCTGAGGAAATAGGCAATGGTATCTGGAAGGCAGCGGATACCAGTTCGATGTTGTTTCAGCCGGGGAGGCGGCCGCCTCCCCGGCATTGATCCCTACGGTATCAGGAGAAGTTTGCCGGTTACCGTTTCACAGTTCGCAGTAACCGAGTAGAAGTACATGCCTGCGGCAAAGCTTTCCCCTCGGAAGCTTACCGTCTGGCGGCCGGAGCCAAGATAGCCGCTGAAGGGTGAAGCCACCGTTCTTCCCATTGCGTCGTAGATAGTTACCGTTACATCGGCCGGTTCGAGGAGCTCGAATGTTACGGTACTTTCAGAGCAGTAGTGGGAAGCAATGGCGCTTGATGCTGGTGGTTCCAGGGGACTCGCCTCAGAGGCACAGTTCCCGCCGTCGGAACCCCACCCACCAGCCCCACCTGTGGTGCATTGCGGTGCAGAGGAACTCCAGGGCGATGGGGAACCTCTCATCCAGTTTATCGAAGTGGCCCCCTTCGAATATCTGGTATTCGTAGTCGGCTCCCATTGCGTCCAGATTTGCCGCGAAGGCATTGCACGCCGGAACGGTGTAGAACTGGTCTTCGGTGCCCGCATCGAAGTAAATTGTGGTCTGATCCCACCAGCAGTCACTGCCCAGCCAGCCCAGGTACTGGGTGAGATCGTGCTCCAGCCACAGGGCCCAGACCTCAGGGATCATATTGGCGTATTCATCGATCGGCAGATCAACATAGTAGGGCGGGTTGGACATGTTGGGGGAGAAGGCCCCGGACATGCTGAACAGAACGCCGTTTGCGAAACCCGCAGACGGATCGTAGTAGTAGGGTGGGCCCTCAAGCTCAGCCAGCACTCCATAGATATTGATGCCCATCATGGTGGTCAGGTCAGCGCCGGAGATGCAAACACCGGCGGCGGCACAGTAGATGTCCGGATGTTCACCATAGTACTTGATGGCGCCGTAGGCTCCCATGGAGTGCCCCATCACCGCACGCTTTCTTTTCCAGGGTATGGTGTTGTAGTTCGAGTCGGTCCATTGGATAAGGTCATCGATCAGACAGCCCTCAATGTCACCGTACAATACCGAACTGGTGTAGAAACCCGCGGGGTATGGCGAAGTGAATCCATCTGGCTTTACCACAATAACCGGCCAGATGCCTCCATCCGCGATCATCTCATCCAATGAGCTTACCAGTGTTGGGAATTCGTCGTGCCCCAGAAGCTGCCCAGCACCATGCAGGTAGTAAATAACCGGGTACCTCATCCACCAATGGTTGCCGTAACCATCAGGCAGATAAACGCTAACATTCTTTTCCTGACCCAGAGCCTCACTGTAGAACGATGTTTCCACCACGGTGCCTTGAGCAAGTACCGAAAGTGGCAGAGCCAGAAGAAGGAATGCGACAGACTTCAGTCTGTACATCAGATTCTCCTTCCTTAGGGCTGCTTGAACCGGTGTCTCCGGTCTTTTTCGCAGGCCTTACCGTCTGCCGGTCAGGAAGGTGGCTGTCTGGGTGATCGGAGCTTCCCGATCGTGCAGGCAATGAACCTGCAGCAGCCAGCGCCAGTATTGTAAAGGGGTAGAGATGGCATGTCAATAGGGGAAATGAAATATAAAAAAAGTAAGTATAGTATTATTATAGAATTTGTAAAGGGTAGCTCATTTGGAGCAAACAGATACAAGAGGCATTTATAAAGAAAATATATTGGAATATCATGATATAAGTGGTGTATCAGCAAGTTAAGTTACCTTGAATACCATTGTGCGGTGTGTTATGTGTATGTAAATAATAAGCAATAATTTTGATATGAATAATATACTAATTTTGCTGATGATGGTGAAGAAGTTATTGATACCATACACACCGCTGGGTTCAGGTACATACGGCAGAGGTTTCTTCCAGTCATAATCATCTTTAGGCATGCCTCAGACGGAAGCTGACAGATAGACGGCATGAAACTGCCCTGAAAAGGGAGTCCTGGAAGAGCCCGCCCTGTTGTCCTTTCGTAATGAATTTGACAAAAAGAGTATGATGATATAAATATGGAAAGTCTTTTGTTAAAAATAAGAAGGGTAGGATGAAATGCTTTTCCTCTGCAGTTCCCTTTGTGATCAAGTAAGACAGCTTCAGGTGCCTTTGCATGCTTAACTCACAACCGATCGGGGGAGATATGAAGTTCAGGTATTTTCTGGCAGCCCTTACCGTTGGGCTCGCATGCGGGAACGGAGGGTCGGGGGATACCGAGTCCGCTTCTGCTCCGTCGGTTCCCGACACAGTGGTGATCTCAGTGGTGGATACCATCGGTGTACTCTTCGGCGATTCCCTCCGGGAGTTCGGAAGCCTGGCCGACGTGGAGTTCGACCGGGGGGGAACATCCTGGCCCTGGACGCTTTGAAGGGCAGGATAACCGTGTTCGGTCCAGAGGGCGATTTCATTGGATACATTGGAAGGCATGGAGCAGGTCCCGGTGAGTTCCAGTATCCCAACTGTTTCGCACAGCTTTCAGACGGGCGGCTGATAGTAAGCGATTTTTCCGGGTCGACCCTTTCGTTCTTCGATGAGAACGGGGAGTTCACCGAAAGGGTGGAGGGCTTCCCCCTGGTGCCTCCCATGTTCCCGGTCCCGCTAAATGATGGAACGTTCTACGCAGGATGCATGGCAATAGACTTCTCGATAGAGGGAGAGCTTCCCACGGGCAACGCCTTCATAGGCATCTACTCAGGTTCGCTGACCCCGGATGAGGTGATGGTCTCCTTCCCGCTTACGATCACCATTGCAGAAGACGGGGACGTAAACGTGGACAACGTGGATGTTCTCTGGGACAGCGACAATGAAGGAAATCTCTACTGGGCGGTGAGCGATACCGAAACCTATGCCATACACGGTGTCAGCAGCACAGGTGAGGAGTTCTTCACGGTGGAGAAGAGCTGGGAGCCGGTTCCGAAGTCCGAGGAGGAACTTCAGGAAGCCATCTACACAGAAGGACTTTCACGCGGTGATGAGGGCGAATCAACGGTGAACAGGGGTGAACAGGTTATCCCAGAACCCAACCATCTGGCCATATCGGGTCTGTTCGTCGATGACAGGGACAACATCTGGGTGGCGCAGGGCTACACGGCGGTGCCAACATTCGAGATCTACTCCCCGGCGGGAGAACTTGAAGGCTATGCGGTGATCCCGGAGCTGGAGGGAGTGACACAGCTTCGATACTGCCTGAAGAACGGAATGCTGGCCTTCGATTACGGTCCCGTGGACTACCCCAAGATCTATGTCCTGGAAGCTGCCGGGGATTCAGGAATCTAGCTTTGCGGGAATAACGCCCCCCATGTTCTGCTGGAGCTGATGGAAGAACCGGTGCGGGGGACAGCCATGTTCGTAACTCGTCCTCGGGATCGTTCCCTGCCCGGTGCCCGGGAATCAGTGTCTTGCTTTTTGGACGCGTATTACATAGTGTTCAATTAAAGCATTTGATAAATGATGACATTGAATCCCAATGGAGGCAGTTATGAGCAAGTACTTGTGTATGGTGGCCCTTGCGGTAATGTGCGGCGTTTCATCGGCTTCCCAGGGATTCCAGACCGACTGGTCCGGTTCATCTGGAGTTATAGGGCCGGTGATACAGCTTGGAACCGACTACTGGTACGACTCCGACGTGAACGTTCTTGGGAATCCGGGCGACCTTGCCCTTGAGTATTCCTCCCAGGGCGTTCCGATATCTGGCATTGACCATTCCCGTGTGGTTCTTCTTGACTTCGACCAGGACGGAGACCAGGACATTGCCTCGATTACCGAATCCCCCGACGGGTTCAGGATACTGGAGAACGCCGACGGGCAGGGGACCCTGTGGAACGAGTTCATGGTTGCCACTGTATCGGGATACGCCTGGACAGTTACCGCAGGGGATTTCACCGGAGACGGTTACCCGGATCTCGTGGGAACCGACGAAAGCCAGAACGACATAATCCTGATGATCAATCCAGCCGGTGCGGGTTCCTGGGAAACCAGCCTTGTGGATGACGAACGTGCTGCCTTTTGCCTGGAGCCTGCGGATCTCAACGGCGATGGCATGCTGGACCTTATCGGAGGGCACGACTACCCCGAGTTCCTCTGCTGCTGGATCAATCTCGGCGGGGCAACTGGGAGTTCCACTCCGTGGGAGGAACCTATGTTCCCTCTGACATCGCCGCGGGAGATGTGGACCTCGACGGCGACATCGACATTTTCATGGCCAGTTCCCTCGGTGGGCACCTTGCCTGGTACAGGAACACCACCGGCCAGGGCACCATCTGGCAGCACATGTACATCATGGGGGGTATCCAGTACATCAACGGGGTATCATGCGGTGATGCCGACGGCGACGGCGACCTCGACCTTGCAACCAGCAGGTTCAGCAGAACATTTCCTACTGGGAGAATGTGGATGGAGCCGGGGATGACTGGGAGAGCACCCTGCTTGAGGTGGTTCCCCAGTGCCAGTCGGTCCTCATGGCCGACCTCGACCAGGACGGCGACCTGGACATAGCCGCGGTAACCGTTCTGAAAGACTACATTCCCATTTTCCTGAATGACGGCACCGCCCAGAACTGGACCAGGCACGAGATATCCCCGGTGACCAGCCCCAGATTGATCCTGGACTGCGATCTGAATTCAGACGGCGCTCTGGACCTGCTGGTATCCTCGTCCGCCGCCGACACCCTCCTGTGGATGGACGACCTCTGCTCCTACACAGGGGTTATCTGGAATCATCCATCATTCAGGTCTCCATCGGGGTTCCCGATTCCACCTGGTGGGGCACCATCACCTGGGATGCCACGGTGCCCGGGGGCACCTCCCTCGGTTTCGCCTTAAGGGGTTCAAACGATTTCTTCGAACTTCAGAGCACCCAGTGGAGCGACACCATGACAGTATCCGGCACATCCCTGGAGGGGCTTTTCCCGGAGGACTGCATGTATGCCCAGTACGCCTCGGTGCTGTCCACCTCCGATTCCCTGATTACGCCGGTTCTTCATGAAGTGATCTTCGACTGGGTGGTCCAGGGAATCGAGCATGGCGGAGACCAGCCGACTCTGAGGATCCTTGAGAATCCCGTTGGCGGCGCAGCCGGTATCGAATACCACATGAACGGCATGGCGGGCTCCCGGCTCACCGTGTACGACATGGCTGGAAGAGCTGTCCGCTCCTACGGCCCGGAAGCTCCCGGTGCGGGAACCGTGAGCATTCAGGGGCTCCCCCCGGGGGTTTACACCGTTGTCATGCACTGCGGTTCCGAGACACTCACTGAAAAGTTCGTGCAGCTGGAGCGCTGAATCGGCAGTGTTACCTGGCTGCTCGTATTGCTGCTCTCTCCGCTGTTTACCCTGCCGGGGAGAACTGGTCGCCGGGGGATTTCGACCCCGCCAGGGTTAAGTTCCTGGACCCGATGAACAGTGTTCTTCGCTGAGGCGGGCCGTCAGAAAACGGTCTTGATCGAACCCCAGGTGGTTGCTTCCAGTGACAGGGGGTCTGTAACCGAGATGAAGTAGTTGCAGGGTCCGTCTCCTATGGTCCAGGGTTCCCAGGCGATGAACTCATCGCTGTAGAAACTGTGGGCAACGCCGCCCCAACTACTGCCCTGGGCGTCGTCGCCGAGGATGGAAGGCCAGCCGCCTGCACTCATCTCGGTGTTGGCCAGGGCCAGAAGTTCTGCTCGGTTTCAATTTTGGGATTGTAGTTGGTGTATACCGGAGTGAGGTGGAGGGCGGTTACCATTGTCTGGTCGAGCCGGGTCATGGGGCCCATCGCGTCGCCGTTCCAGAGTTCCATGTAGAAATCACCGGTGTCCCAGGGGTAGCTGGTGTGGTGATAGAACCACATCTGTGATATACCAATTTCAAAACCTGTTGCACCCGGGATGAAATCCTGAAGGTTGAACCAGACCCCTCTGTAGGTTCCCTCCCATGTAAGCCAGTTGAATGTACCATTGTCGTATTTGAGCCAATCATATCTTTGGGGCCCGGGCAGGTCCACGGCGACCCTGCCCGCCGTGGAAAAAGATGCAAGGATGAGCAAAACAGCCAATGATGCCTTCATTTTTTATAGCCTCCCATTACTGCGCCCCTGGAACAGAAAATGACTTCAACTGAGTTATGATAACCATCCTTGACAGTGAAGCAAATCCCCGTTCCGGCCCAGCGATTTCCTGCACAGTCACCGTAACTTCAGCAGGGTAATCAATTCCTTATATCCCGGCTTATTGACCATAGACTGCTTCGTGATTAGCTTTATTTGAAGGCCCAAAGGGGGTCGGCGTTTACTAAGGGGGAGTCATGAGGAAGTACGGAGCGGAGTTTTCGGTACCTTCTGGCTGGTTTCTGGGGGATGCGGCAGTGCGGTGCTGGCGGCGGCTTTCCCGGGGTGGGGATAGGACTGCTGGGGGTTTCCCTTGCCTTCGGTCTTACGGTGCTTACCATGGCCTTTGCCATAGGGCACATTTCAGGTTGTCACCTGAATCCCGCGGTTTCCTTCGGCCTCTGGGCCGGTGGAAGGTTTTCGGGGAAGGAACTGGTTCCCTACATCCTTTTCCAGGTGCTGGGGGGAATCGCCGCGGGAGCGGTGCTTCTTGTGATAGCAAGCGGACAGCCGGGGTTCGATGTCCACGCAGGGTTCGCCTCCAACGGCTTCGGGGAGCATTCACCCGGCGGTTACTCCATGGTGGCCGCCCTGGTCACCGAAGTTGTGATGACCATGATGTTCCTGCTGGTGATAATGGGAGCCACCGACAAGAGGGCCCCTGCGGGTTTCGCGCCTGTGGCCATAGGCCTCTGCCTTACCCTTATCCATCTAATCAGCATCCCCGTAACCAATACATCGGTGAACCCCGCCAGAAGCACAGGAGTGGCGGTATTCGCCGGGGGATGGGCGATTTCCCAGCTCTGGCTGTTCTGGGTTGCACCCATAGTGGGCGGCATCCTTGGAGCAGTGATCTACAACCTCATCGGAGGGGAAAGGAAGTAACCAGGTCACGGTATTCCGCACTTCCATTTGAGATGCGTTGACATAGAGCGGTTATGTACCATATAGTGGAGAATCATGACAGGCTGCAGTGGCCTGTTAACAAGGGAGGGAATATTATGAGACTGTTGCTTGTCTGTCTCCTTGCCTTCGCGGGGATCATGATGGCCATGGACCCCGACGGGGGACCCCGGGCCAGTTACGAGACTCCGCCGCCGGGCAGGGCGGACATCACCATGACGGTGATAAACGACTATGGTCTGACCGGTATTTCAAGCCCCAGGGGGCTTGACTATGTGGACACCTCCGGGGAACTGATAATGTCCGACTATGGATCGGATATGCTGTACTCACTTGACCCCGATGACGGAACCGTTGGCGGATCCATGGCCTGTCCGCCGGAGCTTCCTAACATCCTTGGTGTGGCCGTAATCGAAGTCTCACCATCGGTCTGGGAGCTGTATGCGAATGACTGGCAGGATGTGATGGACGTCTGGTTATTACAGATGGGTACATGGAGCTATGCCTTCCCCAACCCAGTTAACACAGAGCCCAGGGGTATGGATTCCGATGATGAAGACATGCTCTGGTCCATAGACGCCTCCACCAGGTATCTGGTCCAGTTCGACACCAGCGGTGGCAACATAACCAGCTGGGGACTCACCGAACTGCCCGCCGCTTACGCCTGCGGGTTATCCACATTCCCATATGATGGAACCTCGGCATAGTGGTTGGCGGTTATTCATACGGGAGCTTCTACTTCTACGAGTACGACGGAGCATCAATGAGCTACATTGGAGCCGCCGCGGAGCCCCAGACATCCACCGCTTCCTACGGGATAGCCTACAGCTACGACCGGGACAGCTTCTTCTGGCTCTACAGGACCGGATCCTCCGATTACCGGATAACCGAGTTCGAGCTTGACATAGAAACCTCGCTCACAAGGGACACCTGGGGCGGTATAAAGACCTCATTCTAGGGAAGACCTGAACGGTTTGCCCCGGGGCTTCGGCCCCGGGGTTTTGATGTTGCTTCATCCCGCCTTCTCTTTCCCGTCTGCAGTTTGGCATATTGGTTCGTACATCGCACGCGATTATCTGTATGGGGGTGGTTTTGAAAAAGCGTTACCTTACCAAGTCCAGGTTCAGGCTTGCCCTTGAGTGCCCCACCAAGCTGTTTTACACCGGCAAGGCACAGTACGCCAACCAGAGCCTTGAAGACAGCTTCCTGGCGGCTCTGGCCGAGGGCGGTTTCCAGGTGGGGGAGCTGGCGAAGCTCTATTTCCCCGGCGGCCATGACATAAAAACACTCGATTACGAAGAGGCCCTTTCCCGGACCGATGAGCTGCTTGCCCTGGATTCTGTGATCATCTACGAGGGGGCATTTCGCCACGGGAACCTCTTCATCCGCGCCGACATCATCGAGAAGAGGGGTAATACGCTGTTCCTTCACGAGGTCAAGGCGAAGTCCTTCGACCCCGGGGAGGAGAACCTCTTCCTTACGGGAAAAGGCGATATTCAGTCCGGTTGGAAGCCCTACCTTTATGACGTGGCATTTCAGAAGTTCGTTATCAAAAGGGCTTGCCCCGGGTTCCAGGTCTTCGCGCACCTGATGATGGCGGACAAGACCGCCCTGTGTCCCACCCACGGGCTTAACCAGAAGTTCCGCATAGTGAAGGATGGGAGGGGCAGGAAATCCGTTGCTGTCTCCCATGACATTTCCCCCTCTGACCTTTCCCCCCGCATCCTCCGCAGTGTGGGGGTGGACGGCATCTGCCAGGGGATCTTCACAGACACACTGACCGCCGGGGAGTATGAGCTGGGTTTTGAGTCGATGGTGGAGTTCCTTTCAGAAAGGTATTCAGCCGACATGAAGATCCCCTCGCCGGTGAGCACCGCCTGCGCCGGGTGCGAGTTCGTCGCAACCGATGAAGAGGAGCGCAGGGGTCTTCTCAGCGGAGGAAGGAATGCTGGAAGGCGGACCTGGGCTTCAGTGAAAAAGACTTCCTGGACCCAACGGTACTGGATGTGTGGTCCTTCAGGAAAAAGGATAAGCTCCTTCGGGAAAAGCGGGTGAAGATGTCGCAGATGAACAGGGACGACATCTCCCCGAAGCCAGGAAGAAAGAAGGGCATCTCACCCAGCGAGAGGCAGTGGCTCCAGGTCGAAAAGACCGTCAATCACGATGACAGCCTTTGGCTGGACAGGGACGGCCTCCTGGCTGAAATGGACAGCTGGGTCTTTCCCCTGCACTTCATAGACTTCGAGACAACCATGACTGCCATTCCCTTCAACGCCGGCAGGCGTCCCTACGAGGGGGTGGCATTTCAGTTCTCCCACCACATGGTGCATGGGGACGGCACCGTGGAGCACGCCGGGGAGTACCTGAACGCCGAGAGGGGAGTGTTCCCCAACTATTCCTTTACAAGGGCCCTGAAGGCCCAGCTTGAGAACGACCGGGGAACCGTCTTCCGCTACTCGAACCACGAGAACACATACCTCTGCGCCATATACAGGCAGCTCATGGATGACCCGTCGGTTCCCGACGGCAGCGAGCTCTGCGATTTCATAAGGAGCATCACCCATTCCACGGGGAACTCCGCTGAGAAGTGGTCGGGGGAGAGGAACATGGTTGACCAGTGGGAGCTGGTTAAAAGGTATTTCTATCATCCGAAATGGGTGGCTCCAACTCCATCAAGAAGGTCCTTCCCGCCATTCTCAACAATTCAGCCTTCCTCAGGGAGAAGTATTCGAAGCCGATATACGGCGCCCCGGGGCATCAGGAGCCTGAACTTCACCAACTGGAAGTGGGTGGAGATGGAGAAGGGCAGAGTAAAAGACCCATACCTGCTGCTGCCCAGGATGTTCTCTGACCTGCCGGAGAAGGAGAACCGCATCCTCAGCGACGACGACCGGCTGAAGGACGGCGGGGGAGCCCTCACCGCCTACGCCAGGATGCAGTTCGAAGAGATGAGCGACTACGAACGGAGTGAGCTCAGCGCCGCCCTGCTGAAGTACTGCGAGCTGGACACCATGGCAATGGTGATGATCTACGAGGGATGGAGGGAGCTTCTCCGAAATTAGTGTTATCCAGAGCAATGCGGGTTGTTGTTTCTGAGTATCTGCTGGTATTATTGCTATGTTTAAAATGAAGGGAGTCTGTGAGTTACCTGTTGTTCATGGATGAAAGCGGCCATGATCATCGCACGATGCCTTATGAGGTCAGGGCGGTATCGCATTGCATATCTCGAAGATATGGCCGTTCGTACAAGCTGTGCAGCGTCTTGAACTCAGCACATTTGGAACATTGCTGCACGAGTTCCGAATTGAGTTGAAAGGATGCAAGCTTCTTGATAAGGATAGATTCAGGTGGGCACAGCAGGGATCACAGATGCTTCCTGAGGAGCGCAGAAAGCACTGCAGGAGCTTTCTGACTAAAGGCCTGGAGAGAAAAGCTCCATCAAGATCAGAGTTTACTGCTTACGGTCAGGCATCACTGGAAATGGCTACCGGTATTTTCGAGTTACTTCTGCAACACGATGCCACCATCTTTGCATCAATGATTCAGAAAGGCGTAGGAAAGCCTGAGACCTATGAGGCAGATGAGTACTTAAGGAAAGATCATGTTTTTCTTTTCGAGCGCTATTTCTATCTCCTTGAGCAAATGGGAGAACATGGATTAATTGTGATGGATGAGGTGGAAAAATCGGAAGATCGCAGGTTTGTGAAACGACTGGAAGCTTACTTCAGAAAGACCGAGACCGGAAGATTCCGATCTACTCACATTGTACCAAGTCCTTTGTTTGTTTCTTCTGATATGACCTATCCAATACAAGCTGCTGATTTAGCAATATATTGTATCAATTGGGGATTTAGAATTCCATCCAGAGGAATGAATGCAGGAACAAGAAGAGAAATTGCAGATAACTATGGCAGGTGGCTTGCGCAATTGCAGTTTGAAAGAAGCATTGAAAGGGATGGCGCTGAGTTTACCTCATACGGGATCGTATTTGTTCCTGATCCATTTGATCCCAGAACATGAAAAAAGGAGGCAATGCCTTTGCAGCCACCCGAAAGCAACTACTAGGCCGAGCCTCCGAGACGACTATTACCTGGAAGTGCCCATTTGTCAAGGACAAAGAATGGTAAACCCCGGAACCTGCCCGAATTCAGAAAAACGGATGATCACGAAGGGGGACAGCTAAGCGCGGCCCTGTTGAAGTACTGCGAGCTGGATACCAGGGCTATATTCAGACCCATACCGATCAGGTTTCAGTTTACAGGAGGGAGTTTCATGGGAAGGCTTTTTCTGTTTTCAGCTGTGATGCTGGCATTCGCCGGGGCATACGGATACACACTGGACATCGTGCACGTGAACGACACCCATTCCAACCTGGAGCCTGTGGGCCTTCAACTGGAGTGCCACCGGGACGGTGAGGTTTCCACGATTTCAGCGGGGTCGGTGGCGGCAATTGCCTCCGAGGTGGAAAGGATCAGGGGCGAGGGGGGCAACGTGCTCTTCCTCCACGCCGGGGACATGGTGCAGGGCACACTGTTCTACACCGTTTACGGAGGCAGGGCGGATGCCGCGGTTTACAACGACATCATGCCCGACGCCATGGTGACAGGCAACCACGAGTTCGACCGGGGAAGTGAGGGACTTGCCTTCCTCCTTGATCTGGCTGAGTTCCCGGTGATATGCGCCAACCTCGATGTTTCCGGCGACTCCCTGCTGGCCGGTCTCGTTCAGCCCTTTGTCATTCTTGAAAGGGGCGTTGAGCGGATCGGAGTGGTGGGAGTGGTCACCGAAGAGCTGGCAAGCGTTTCAAGCCCCTCGGCGGAAACGGTGGTGCTCCCAGCAGCGGAGTCGGTGCAGGGGGGCATAGACGAACTTGCCGGTTCCGGGATTAACAAGATAATAGTTCTTTCCCACATGGGTTACGAGAATGACATAGAGCTGGCAATGGCCCTCAGTGGAGCCGATGTGATAGTGGGAGGCCACACCCATACCCTTCTGGGGGACTTCACTTCAGTGGGGCTGGAGTCCTCCGGCGGCTATCCCACCGTTGTGCAGGGAGCAGACGGGGAGAGGGCCCTGGTGGTGCAGGCCTGGAGCTACACGAGGGTGCTTGGCAGGCTTCAGGTTGAGTTCGATGAGAACGGCGTGATCAGGGACTATGCCGGCATGCCCAGGATTCTGGCAGGTGAGCATCTTTTCGGTTCAGAGGACCCCATCCCGGAGTGCCTGATCGCCGAATATTCTGTGGATGTCACTCCAGGTGACCAGTTCGTACAGGGTCTTGTTGACACCTACGGAGAGGTGATAGCCGATTACGAGAATGAGCCCGCTGCCGTTGCCTCTGAAGACCTTCCCAACCAGAGGGTGCCCGGGGAAGCCTTCCCCGGGGAAGCATGACAGCTCCCCTTGTCTGCGACGCAATGCTGTGGAAGGCCAACCGGCTGGGGTCCGGGGCCGACATCGCCCTGCAGAATGCCGGGGGGTACGCATAGACATACCCGCCGGGGAGATAACCGTGGGAACGGTGTACAGGCTGCTGCCCTTCGCCAACACACTGGCGGTGCTGGATGTAACCGGCTCTGAACTGAGGCAAACGCTGGAGGGGCCATGGAGGCCATCTTCGACCAGGGGCTTTCAGACGGCGCCTTCCCCTATGTGGCAGGTCTGGAGTACCATGCCGAAAAGAGCGGCGCTCCCGGGGAGAGGATAACCTCCCTTTCCAGGATACTCCCCGACGGATCGTTGACGGATGTACACCCGGACACAACATACAGGCTGGTGACCAACGCCTTTGTGGCAAGGGGCGGTGACGGCTACGGAGTACTTGCGGGGAAGCCCTTCACCGACACCGGCTTCACCGACTCGGAGGTTTTCCTGGAATACATAAGGCAGCTGGGAACCGTGAACCCGGCGCCGGAGAGGGTGTTCCTTACGGACTGAAGGAAGGCAGGACATTTGAACGATCTTGTCCAGCGGGCAGCCGCCCTGGCGGAGGAGGCCCACCGCAGGAAGGGCCAGGTGAGGAAGTTCACCGGGGAGCCGTACATCGTGCACCCGGGGCATGTGGCGGAGATAGTCGGGTCGGTGACATCGGATCCGGTGATAATTGCCGCCGCCTGGCTTCATGATGTGGTGGAGGACACCGATGTGACCCAGGCGGAGATAGAGAGGGACTTCGGACCTGAGGTTGCGGAGATCGTGGATTCCGTGACAAAGGTGGCTGACGGCACCGATATCGGCAGGGAGAGGGCGGCCCTGATCAACATAGAGCACGCCTCACATGGTTCCCCCTCGGCAAAAACGGTGAAGCTGGCCGACGTGATAGACAATGTGTCGGACATCGTTGAGCACGACAGGGAGTTCGCAAGGGTTTACCTCATGGAGAAAAAGATGCTCATGGAGCACCTTAAGGAAGGGGACCCTATCCTTTACGGAAAGGCAACGGAGCTGCTGAACCTGCTTCTTGATGAACTCCAGCGGAACTGCTGACCGCGGGCCGTATGGTGATCAGGGAACTATGTAGTTAACCCGGGCGAGATTTTCGAAATGGCTGTCCTGAGTCCACAATACCGCATCGATGTACCGGCTTGTGGCGTAGATCATGCTGTCAGCCATGGGGAGCTTGTATTCGATGCTGAACCTGGCGGCATGAAGGGCTATCTCTTCCGTAAGCTGGATCACTTTGCCCTGTTTCATGTGAGCCGCTGCTATCAGGGCCTTTTCCTCATCGGCGACAAGCAGTACCTTCCTGAATACTTCATACTGGTTGATGACGGATAGTTGCGTGATCCCGGAACTATCCTAGGCGAACCTGCTCCTGAAGATGAAGAACACCCCCCCATGAGGCAGAGACCTGCCCAGAGATAATCCAGCTTCAGAGGTTCCTTAAGGTAGAACACGCTGAAGGGTACGAACACCCCGAGGCTATCACCTCCTGCATTATCTTCAGCTGCCCAACGGTGAGAACAGTGTAGCCGATCCGGTTCGCCGGCACCTGAAGCATGTATTCGAACAGGGCTATGCCCCAGCTTATCAGGGCCGCCACTATCCAGATCCTTCCGCTGAGCTCCTTAAGATGGGCATACCAGGCGAAGGTCATGAATATGTTGCTGCAGCCAAGCAGCAGAACGGTCTTCATTATCGGGTTCACGGTGTGTTCCTTTCCCGGGTTTGATGCACAACTCTAATCAAAGAATGGGAAAAGGCCAGTGCTTCCCGAAAGAGCTTGCCCAGGGGTATATATCAGTTATCATAGCTGCTTCGCAGACTTTATAATGCGAATTGCCCGGTACTTTTACTGATAGTCCAGGGGAGGACGCTATGAAAAAGATGATCTTGCTTGTCACGATGGTTCTTTCAGTGCTGCTGCTCGCAGCGGGATGCGGAGAGGAGCAGGCCGAGGAGACCCTTCAGGAAACAATGGAAGCTGCTGATAATGCTGCTGATAATGTGGCTGAGACCGCTTTGGATGAACCCGCAGCCGCTCCACTCGAAGAACCATGGGCCCGGGTGGAATCCACCAACGGAGCCTACACCAACCTCGAGGTGCCCGTTGACTGGTCGTCCATCGGTACACAGCAGGCCTTCATTGCCGAGTACTACGACTACAGCTCATGCAGGATATTCATTGCGAACTTCGAAACCGGTGAGGACCTCAGCACCCTTGCCAGGGAACCCGGTCAGGGGATCATCAAGTTCACACTGAGAATGCCCCCGGAGAGCGATCCCCAGGTTGGCATCTACGACCTTACCCGCACCGGAGAGAGTTTCACCGGCGAAGCAGGGGTTATGGTCACAGGTGGCTCAACCGTTCAATTCGCCACTTCTTCCATGACCGACGGTGTGCTTGAGATAACATCGGTAACCGATGGCATCGTTGCCGGGACCTTCCAGCTGGAGGACAACTGGACAGTGGCGTCGGGAGCGTTCCAGGCCGAGATCAGATAGCTGCACTGGTGGAGCGGCTGGTCCCTGACCCGCCGCTTTACGCCAGTTCCCCATTTCACCGGGGCCAGTCAGGGGACAGGGCTGTGCACGGCATGTCCCCGGTATCTTAAGGGTATTCCTCACTGAAAAGAAATGCGTATGTACCGAGGGGGACCTGACCCTTTCAGAATGGCCTATGAGCCCCACTTAGTTCAAGTTGGTTCCTTGTTGGGCACATCGGATCATTATAGATTACAGTTTAATCATATATGAGTGGAGGGATGGGCTAGTGAAGAGGCTTGTTTTCTGCTCCGACGGCACCAGCAATACTGAGAAGAACAGGACCAATGTGTTTCAGGTGTTCAGTATGCTGGCCGAGCACCGGGGGCAGCTGAAGGCCTATGACCGGGGGGTGGGGGTAGGCTTCGGCAATGTCCTTCGGGGATGTGCCTTCGGCGTGGGGCTTCACCTGAACATACTCGACGGCTTCAGATTCCTTTCACGGAACTATCAGCCCGGGGACCGCATCTACCTGTTCGGTTTCAGCAGGGGCGCATATACGGTGCGAAGCCTGGCAAGCATGATAGCCCTTTGCGGCCTCGCTTCCCCCGACGCCGGAAAGGGGATATCAATCTGTTCTGGAAGGCCTACAGGGCCAACAGGAACCCGAAGAGTTCAGAAACGGACCGCTGCCCTGAAGGATGCCCGGAGGGCTTCCGTGGAGGCCATCTGTGTCTGGGACACCGTGGGCTCAATAGGGAAGCAGACAAGGACCGAGGACATCCGCAAAAAGCTTGCACACAAATATCACAGGATGACGGTGCACCGGAATGTGAAGCGGATATATCATGCGGTTTCCCTGGACGAAAGACGGACCCAGTTCTTCCCCCACCTGCTCTACAGCCAGATGGAGGACAGCCACACCCATGTTGAGGAGGTGTGGTTCGCCGGTGTGCACTCCGATGTGGGCGGGTGCTTCAGGAGCGGGGACAACTCCCTGGGTGACATCACACTGAAATGGATGATAGAAAGGGTAAAGGGGGAGCTGGATTTCCAGGAGAACATGCTTTCGGAGCTTGCTCCGAACCCCCTGGGCAGGCTGCACAACAAAGAGGGCGGGCTGATATTCAGCTTTTTCAGGAAGAGGAACCGCCCGGTGAGGAGGGGAAGCGTTCTGCACCCCTCGGTTAGGGAAAGGATAGCCACCCCCCCTGTGGACTATCATCAGCACCGGGAGCCCACGGGCAACTACTGCCCCCTTGCGCTTGGCTTCTGCGACTTTTCAAGCCCGCCGGATTTCGGCATTGAGGGGAACTACAGGGTGGAAACCAGCCCCCGTTCATAGGGGCTGGTGATAACGACACTACTGAACCGGACCCGGGATCAGAAAAGGTAGGAGACCCCGGCTTCAACCGAAACGTAGTTCAGATCGACTGAGGTGGTTTCCGTTCCGATCTCGATGTCCCTGGAAAGGCTTCTGTAACGAACACCGGGGGTCAGTTTCCAGCTGGTTCCCATGGGAATGGAAACCCCTGCCCCCGCTTCCCACCCAAGACCATGCTCGGAATCTGAGACCATGTCGCCCTCGTCGTTCTCAAGCTCGATGTGATTTATGGTGGCTCCTGCCCTTATGTAGAAGGCGGTGGGACTGGAACACATTGGGTGCTCATACCTGAGACCAACCAGATATCCGGTCTCTTCAACATCGATGTCAGCACCGGCGAAGGACTCTTCGGTGTTGAAATGACGAAAACCCCAGCCTCCATAGGCCCAGAGGTGTGTCTGAAGGCTGTAACTGACCGTGGCTTCCATGCCGAGTCCGGTGCCGAGTTCGGCGTCCCCGAAGTCCTTCGTTGTGAAGGCGAGACCTCCCTGGAGGTCCGCGCTCCAGCTCCCCCCGGCTGACGCTTCCGGTGCGCTGACAAGGAGAGTAAGAATGGTTAATACGGCAGTGAGTGCGAGTTTCATTGGTATCCTTTCTGTTTGATGCTGCGGTGCGGGAAAAGGGTACCATAATGATACAATTGTGACAGTCAAGTATCGCATGCAAATAGCGCAAAATAGTGATAATATTTAATTAATAACCACTAATATTGCCATAATATCGACTTTTTATTACCGGGCTATCCATGGTAACGAAATACTATCTGCAGATGACAAGCCTTCCTGAACCCCTTTCGCCGCCGCTTCTCGCTGATATGTGGTAAATACCCGGCGGGAAACCGCTGACATCAAGGGTGGCTGTTCCCCGGGGTGCCTGTTCCCGCATCACAATTCTACCGCCGGTGTCGTAAACGGTGAGCACAGAGTTCTGTGCGGTTTCCACGGAAACGGATAGCGATGCCGGGGAAGGTGAAACCCTGACGGTGAGATCTGTTCGGGGCGTTCCGCCTTCAACACCGCTGGGGCCATTGGGCACCGCCAGGGAGGCAAGTGTGGCGGAGGTTGCCTTAGCTATCTCCGTGCCGAAGGGGAAGAACTCCATGTAGTTCTCCAGGAGGTCCTCCGAAGTGTGATACCAGGGAGGGAACAGGTACTCGTCACCCCCACCGCGGTGAAACCGTAGGCCCAGAAGGCGACATGGTCGCTTCCCCCTCCAAAACTCAGGGTCAGATGTGTGTCCAGCTGGGGGACATAGGTGTTGGCGCTGGAAACGAAATAGTTGGCAAGGTCCTCGGCGTAGTCGATGTGGTTGATGTTGAGAATGGCGTAGTCGCTGGGGCCTATCTCCGGGCCGTACAGTATCATGTCCAGGTTCAGGGCTGCTATGATCGAGTCGCCGTTCATCCATGCCTGCTCGGCGTAGTAATAGCTTCCCACAAGCCCGGCCTCCTCGGCGCCCCACAGGCAGAGGATCACCGTTGAGTCGAAGTTGTACTTCACCATGGCCCTTGCGGCTTCCATCACTGCGGCGGTGCCGCTGGCATTGTCGTCTGCGCCGGGGAAGATCTCAAAAGGGTTGTGGCCGCTGTCCAGATGGGCCCCGAAGAGGTAGATCCTCTCGGGATTAACCGTACCCGGGTAGGTGACGATAATGTTCTGGGAAGAATCCCCGCTTACGGGGAAGTTCTGTATCTCCACGGGACAGCCCTCCCGGACCAGCCAGTTAACCGCCCAGTCCCTGGCGGCGGGGAAGGAGTCGTTGCTCCAGAACCTGTTCTCGAACTGCTCCAGCCTTCCCACTATGGAGATTATGCTGTCCTGGCTTATGGAGGCCACGATGTCCGCCACATTGTCGTCGTAGTCCACCCTTTCGGGGATCAGCCCATAACCCGCCGGGGCGCGTATCTCCCTCAACCGCCGTGCCGCCGCGGTGGGGGTGGGGCTTGTTCCCGGGCCGGGCAGGGTTATGGCGATATCCGAATCCCTGTAGACAACCTCTCCGTAACTCTCAAGGGACTCCCCGGGGTGGAAAGCCCGGGGGTACACCATGAAATAGTCCCCCGGGGCGTTTCCGGCGGTGTCAAGGACCCGGCAGTTCTCACCGGGGTCCCGATGTATACTATTTCCACGGCGTTCTTGTATACAGGGACAGCCGTTGAGTTATTCGAAAGGCTTTCCGAAGCGGGAAGGGAAAAGAGAGCCCCCTGAAAGAGCATGGCAAGAACGGTTGTTACTGCGGAGCAGAGCATGGCTACCTCCCTTCCGTTACTACAAGTTTGATCGAATGTGGTTCACCGTTCACCCGGGCCCTGAGGAGGTAAAGCCCGGGGGTCAGGTCGTTGACGGGTATGCCGTTCTCCCCCGGGGGATAAGCTGCGGAGCTGAACTCCTGAACAACCCTTCCTCCTATGCTGTAAACCGTGAGAGAAACCTCCGAGGGCCCTTCCAGGGAGAATCTCAGTTCAGCTGAACCACCGGCGGGGTTGGGGGTGACAACGATGAGAGGACTTGGATCCTGGAAATGGATACCGGTGGGGGAGGTGGTGAGTTTGATCTCATATAGAGTGGAGGGTATGAAGTCTCCCTGGGCGTAGAGGGTTACAAGGTACTGACAGTATTCGTCTCCGGGGTTTATCAGTGATGACACTTCCTCTATCTGATCCCCAAGCTCACCGGACCACTGCCCCATGGCGCCTGGGTCGCCGGAGGCCCTGAACCTCATGGTGGCGTTTCCCTGTATATCATTCTCAAGGAACAGGGGGAAGAGCTGGTCCAGTGAATCGCAGTGGAGAATGGAAGAGGATAATGTGGCTGAGGTGTGGTAGGTGGTCTGAACGGCGCCTTCGCACCATACCGCAATGTCCTGGAAGAAGCAGGCCCCTGCAAGGTCTGGTGGAGCCTGGCCGTCGATGTCCGTAAGGGTCATGTCGCTGAAGCCGCTGGTCCCAAGGTCGGACTGGTATATGAGCCAGATACCCGTCTCGCCCTTGAGACATACCGTGGCGTAGTCAAGCAGCGGGCTTGAGGAAATGAGATCCAGGTCTCCGTCCTGGTCCAGGTCCGAGAGGACAAGGCACAGGCCCCTCTCATTACCCACCATGGCTTCGGCCCATTCCCCGGAGGGTCTCCGGGATTCTCATATGTCCTGGTCCTGAAGTTCGTAAGGCTTGTGGCCGCAACATCCGGGAGGCCGTCTCCGTTCAGATCCCCGGCAGCGATATCTTCGATGACCCCAACGGAATCCACCACGGTGTGCTTCTCCCACAGTGGTGCGTTGTAGAGGAAGATCCCCCCGGCATCGCCGCCGGATGCCGTTACATCCATGGTCCCGTTGTTGTCCATGTCCGCCGCCGCCACGTTGTGGGCCGGCAGCAGTGACGGGTCCACCGGTTCGACCGACCAGGATGTGCCTGTGCCGTCCTGGTTCCAGCAGATGAAAACCCCCTGGCCCTCCGAGGCGCAGAGGATATCCGGGTCTCCGTCGTCGTCCATGTCCGCCGGGATGACTTCCCTGGGAGAATCCGACTGGTGAACAAGGTTGGATTCCCAGGTCGAACCGCCGGGAAGGGGGTTCTTGAACCAGAGAATGTCGCCCTGATCATACAGGCTCACCGCTATGTCATCCTTCCCGTCGCCATCGAAGTCAGCCAGGCGCAGTGAACCTATGGAACTGCCCGTGCCCGCCACTTCGATCTCTGTCCAGGAACCGCCGCCGTTCTGCAGGCAGACCCATATCTCTCCGGAATAGGTGGCCAGGGCCACATCCACAAGCCCGTCGTCGTTCAGATCCCGGGGCGTCGATCGAGTAAACTTCATCGATGCCCTCAATGACAGGCTGGTAGGGAAGGAAACCCGCCGCTTCACCGTTTGACTGTATGGTTATTTCACCGGGGGTATCGTGATCCGCCTTGTTGTTCTGATTGTAGAAGTCGGTCCATTGCTCCACCGGCCCGGGCTGCCCCGGGCCCCCGCTCCAGTCGGTCTGAATGCCTGGCACTCCTGACAAAATGGTCGTTAGAAAGATCGCAGAAGCAAACAGCATGGTATTTCAGCCTTTCAATAAGTGTCTTTTTTATGATCTGTTCTGAATATAACTGCACAGGTGCTGTTGCGTTTGGTCAGCTTCAGTCCTGGAGATCCAGAACGTACACCCTGGGCCACTCCCCGGACATCGCCGGCAGGGCGGTGAAGCCCCACTTGTTAACGAAGACCATAAGCTCCCCGGTGTTTTCGCCGGTTTCAAGGGCGGCGGTGTAGAGGAATTCCCCGGTTTCCCGGTGATAGACCCTGAACACCGGATAGCCGTAAACACCGGTGCCCGCCCACAGGTTGCCCTGTGGCCCTATTGCCAGGGATGTGAGGGCGTACCTGTATTCCTCGGGCTGCATGCTCTCTATCATTTCCTCCGGAGCGCCGTTGCTTCGGAAGAGGTCGTGGATGTACTCACGCTCAGCCTCCACCTCTTCCGGTGTCTTCCTGACCCTCGTGAAGGGCTCTTCAATGGTGAAAGCTCGGTTCCGTCGGGGTTGTGGAAGCGAATCGTGAACTCCTCCGTTGAAAGTACCGATGTGTAGACCATGCCGTTCTCCGAAGCGGTGAACACCGGCTGCCCGGCTTCACTGGAACCGATATCCATCAGGTTGAAGGGCTTCAGGTCCATGAAGTAGACCACCTCCTCATCGAAGTTCCCCACTGTCCACCTGGCCACCTGGAACCCGGCAAGCATTTCCTCGCCCTGTGTCTCATAGGCTGTCATCCTGGCCACGAAGACCGAGTCGCCGGTGAAAACCCCATGCTCCGGAGGGGAGGGGAAGAAGTTGCCCATGTCCCCGGTATGGTTACCCAGGGGATCGAAGAAGAACAGCCTTCTTGCCCCGGCGTCGCTTACTACGAAACCCCCGGAGGGAGTCAGGGAGAGCCAGGATGGCATGAGGAACTCCCCGGGGCCGCTGCCCTGCCCTCCGAAGGCATTTGCAAATTCGCCGTTCCCGTTGAAAACGGATACCCGGCACTTCATGAAGTCAAGAACCGCGGTACCGCCGTTCTCAAGCCTGAGGGCGGTTACAGGTTTGCCGAAAACAAGGATGCTGTCCCCTGTTTCAACACCGATGGTGTCGGTTATGGCAAGCCATAGATCCACCTCGGGAACAGCTGGAAAAACCGTTTCAGGAGAGGCATTGTCCGGGAAGGGGCCGCAGGCAAGAATGGCAAGGGCAATGAATGCAGGTATCCAGACCATTGTGTGTTTCATTGTGAATCCTCCCCTTTCGCCGCTGCTTATTCGCCATTTATGGATGTTACCCCGCTAATATGTGGGCAAAGTGGTGTTTTGCCAATGGAAAGTGATCCCCCCTCATATACTGGCCGGGCAGGTGATGCTGGATACCGATGTTCTGGTGGATTACCTTCGGGGTTATCAGCCGGCGATGGCTCTTGTGCAGGAAAATGCGGAAGTGATCGTTATTCCTGCTATTGTGGTGGCTGAATTGTATGCCGGTGTAAAGGGAGAAGAAGAACTGGCAGCCCTGGATCGCTTCCCGGGTCTTTTCCGATAATCCCCGTTACCGGCGCTATTGCCAGGGCGGGGGGCTTTACTCAAAACAATACGGCAAGTCTCACGGCACGGGCCTGGCGGACGCTGTCATTGCCGCCGCCGCAGATATGACCGGTTCCCATCTGAAAACACTTGATGTGAAGCACTTTCCCATGTACGAGAATCTTGAGCCCGCGTATCTGAAACCACCTTCCCGGCGAAACTGAGGCAAATGTTGTTAAGGCTGGAGCCTCAGCCGCTTCTGGCCTTCACCGCCAGGGCGACCAGTTTTCCGATCAGCTTCTTGAAGGGGTTTATCCTTACATCGATGTGGTAGTCCCGGTCCTTAAGGGGGAGGTAGTACCGGTAGTCCTCCGGGGAGAACCTTTTCGCCTTGGGGGTGGTGAGGAAGGTCTTCTGGGCGTTGAACTGGATCACCTGCTTCAGAGAGGGTTCCCATCTGGATGAGGTGAGCCTCCTGTGATACTTCTTTGCCGCCTTTTCTATATCGTTGTTCCCCTTTATCTCCTCTTCTGAAATGTCCGGGGGAGTTACCATTCCCAGTTTCGTAACCGAAGGTATGCCCCAGGTGGAGGCAACCTCTTCGAGATAGTTCAGTACACCCTTCAGGCCCATCACGCCGGTGGTGGAAATGGCCATGGCGTGCTGGCGGTGAAGGCCGGGACGGTGGCAGAGGAAGGAGAACCTGTCAATGAAGTTCTTCATCAGGCCTGTTACCTGGGACACATAGACCGGGGAGACGAAAATGATCCCGTCGGCTGACAGAATTGTCTCCAGGGTCTCGCTGATGCTGTCCGGCAGGGGGCACCTTTCCACGCCGTGGAAAAGACAGGCGTGGCACCCTCGCAGGTGGCAAGTGAAAGCTCTTTCAGGAAACATATTCGAATTCCGCTTCACAGAGCTTTTGAGCTGGCTTTCCAGGCCCTGGTGAGCAGGTAGCTGTTCTTCTTCCTGGGACTTCCGAATATCACCACTATTTTCATGAACTACTCCCTTCCTGCGATGATGGCGAACTGGTGCTTTTCCGGGGTGTATTCTGCCCCGGCAACATCCCCCTTTACATCCCTGATGGTGAAACCGGGGAACTCCTCTTCCATGTCATCGGGTTTGAAGTACTGGAGCCAGTTGTACACGGTGAAGCTTTCCTCCGGGGTGAAGATGGAATACTTTTCCAGTGTGACCTTTTCTTCCGGGTACCTGAAGGAGTTGTAGAAGCCCCAGTAGTCCCCCGGGGCCCAGAAGCCGTCCATCAGGTTCCTGGAGTATCTGCTTTCCTCGGTGCTTTCATGGAAGCCCGCCATGGAACACACATCCAGGAGCACCGCGCCGCCGGGATTGAGAAGGCTGTGGAACTTCCCTGCCAGGGATTTCCTCTGCCCTGGCCCCAGGGCGCAGAAGTCGCACATTATCATGATGATGAGGTCATATTTCTTTGTGGTATCAAGGCTGAGGTAATCGGCACACAGGTATGTAATGTCCAGGTCTTCCTTCAGGGCGGCCTTCCTGGCCCAGGCTATGGAGTTACGGGAAAAGTCTATCCCCGTTACCTCCGCCCCGGTCCGCGCCAGGCGGCTGGTCATCAGCCCCGGGCCGCAGCCCATGTCCGCCACCCTTACCCCTCTTTTCAGGTTGAAGGTGTCCCTGATCCACAGGGAGGACCTGTCCATGAACTCCCCGGAGCGGGAGGCGGCGTCTATTGCCGGGTTGAGGTGGTACTCAAGCATGCGCTTCGCTGTGTGGCTGTGGGTCCAGAGCCGCCTGGCGGTGTAGAACTGGAAGGGGGCGGGCCTGGAGCTTATCTCCTCCAGCCCATGGAACATGCCGTTCTTCATCCTTCCGAAAACCCATTCCTGTTCATGGAGAACATCAGGAACCCCTCTTCGGTGCCTTCTGTACGTTTCATTCTGATCTTTTCCAATACACGGATAGAGGCGGGGTTGTCAACCGCCACACCTGCGTCTATCACAGGAAGACCGAGTTCCTGAAAACCGTAACGGAGCATGGCCTTCGCCGCCTGGGTGGCGTAGCCCATGCCTCTGTGGGGCTCTTCGATCACATAGAAGAGAACCGGGTTGGCGCCGGTGCTTACCCTGTTGTCCAGGCCGCACCAGCCCACGAACTCCCCACTGCTTTTCAGGAACAGTCCAAGACAGAGATGAAACAGCCTTCCCGGTGAGTTCCTTCTGTGGTTTTCCATCATGCCGGTAATCTTCTCCAGAGTTTCCTCTGCTTCCGTTTTACCTGCCGGGATGGTCATGGCGTCCTCCGGCACCGCTTCACGGAGGATCAGGCTGGAGGTTTCCATTCGGACCGTCTTCATTTTCCATGTTCCTTCCGTTGTTGCCGGTAGTATAACCCCAGGGCTTTGAAACATTGGTTTTTCGAACCATTCCGGGGACTCAGGTGATATATTCGCCAAAGAGAATTCCCCTGAAAGGCGGAGATCATGGCAAAGGGACAGGACATCAGGAAGAACGTGAAACAGAAGCCGGAGAAAACACTGAAGGAAAAGCGCAAGGAGAAGAAGGCGAAAAAGGGCAGATAGAAGCTTATCTTAACTGATATCAGTATCATCTGAGGCGGCGGCACAGGCTTCACCGGTGCTGTCCGGCGGGAATCTTTATTAGAGCCGGGGAAGCGCCGGGGTCCCGAAGGAATCCCTGAAGACCCGGGGAGACCATTGATGACATGAAGGATGGTGAAACACTGAAGGGGACAGCAGCCGACAGGGGCCGGAACCGCAATGATGAAGGGTCCGACCGGGGCGGAATAACATGACTTCCTTCCTGAGCAGATATCCCGGGCACACCACATGAACAGAAGCGGTTCGCATTTCGGAGTATATCTGGGCACCTTTGCCGCGATGTTCTTCTGGGGCATCTCCTTCGTATGGACGAAGATGGTGTTCGAGTACTACGGCCCCTTCACCACACTGCTTTTCAGGATAGTCATTTCCTCAGTGCTCCTTACTCTCTACGCCAGGGTGGCAAAGAAAAGCGAAAGGGTCCACAGGAAGGACTGGCCGATGTTCTTCCTGCTGGCCTTCCTGGAGCCCTTCTGTTACTTCATAGGGGAGAGCTTCGGCCTGCTTCTGGTATCCTCTACACTTGCCTCCATAATGATAGCCCTGATACCGGTGGTCTCCCCGGTGTTCGCCTACATGTTCTACAGGGAAAGGCTCACCGCCATCAACATTTTCGGCCTGCTCATATCATTCCTGGGGCTGGGGGTTTTCACCATGACCAGGAACGCCAGACTGGAGGCATCCCCGGCGGGGCTGGCCTTCCTTCTCTTCGCGGTGGTATCAGGGATGGGTTACAGCATAGTGGTGAAGAACCTTTCCCACAGGTACCGGCCCCTCACCATAGTACGAATACAGAACATGATAGGGGGCATATACTTCCTGCCCTTCATGATAGGCTTTGAGTGGAGGGACACCATGGCGGCAAACCCCCCCGCCGGGATCATACTGAACCTGGTAATGCTGGCTGTTTTCGGCTCTTCGCTGGCCTTCATACTGGTTACCATCGCCATAAGGGAGATAGGCATAAGCAGGACCAACATCTTCACCAACATCATTCCGGTGATAACAGCGGTCTTTGCCTACATACTCCTCGGCGAGAGCTTTTCCGCCAGGAAGGTGGCGGGAATGGCGATAATCCTCGCTGGAATATTCCTGTCCCAGATACGAAGACGGGCCAGACAGAAGGTCATACACGAGAGGTAAAAAAATGCCCCCGCCGGGATGGCGGGGGCAGTGCTGACCCTGCGTCAGGCCTGGTACTGATAGTCTCCGAAGGCAAGCAGGGGATAGAAAATTATGGGAAGGAAGAGCATTCCGATGGCGAAACCGGCTCCCTGGCCGAACCTTTCCGCCAGAGATACAATGGTAACTATTCCAATGATAATATTCGCCACTGGAACGATGAAGAGGATGATCCACCATTCCGGTTTACCGGCCACCTGAAGGAAAACGATGACATTATAGATCGGTATGATCGCCGCCCAGCCGGGTTTGCCTGCCTTTTCAAATATTTTCCACTGGCAGATGATCATGAACAGGCCAACCACTATACCAATTATCATCATGGGCATAGCCACGAGCGCCGCCTCGGCGCCGGTAACCTCCGACTGCCTGGCGAAGGCGGTTCCGGTGAAAAGCAGCAGGATCAGGGCAACGGATGAAAATCCGAGAATTCTCTTCATCTTTGAAATCCTCCAGAAAAAGACCCCGTATGGCCGAGGACCCTCCCGGCCCCATAACCGGATAAAGGATAACTACCGATGCCGGTGCGGTCAATCGGCCCTTTTCACCTCGTATCCCCGTCGGTTCACGGGATCCCTCAGATCGATCCTCTGGAGCCTTCGGCTGTTGGTGACAACGTTTATGGAGCTGAAGGCCATGGCCATTTCCGCCAGTATGGGGTGCATCACGCCGATGATGGCAAGGGGCACCATGACGGCGTTGTAGAAGAAGGCCCAGAAGAGGTTCTGCCTGATCTTCCTGAAGGTCGCCCTGCTGAGCTTCACCGCCTTCACCACAGCGGTGAGGTCCCCCTGAACGAGGACTATGTCCGCGCTTTCGATGGCCACATCGGTTCCGGTCCCTATGGCAATTCCAACATCCGCCGCCGCCAGGGCCGGGGCGTCGTTAATGCCGTCGCCAACCATGGCCACCGGTTCGCCTGCACCCTGCAGTTTCCTTATCTCATCGGCCTTGCCCCCGGGAAGAACCCCGGCGATCACACGGCTGATCCCAACCTCCGCCGCCACGGCCTCGGCGGTCCTTCTGTTGTCCCCGGTTATCATCACCGGTTCCAGGCCGTATCCCTTCAGGGCTTCTATGGCCTGTCTGCTGTCGGGCTTTATGCCGTCGGCCACGGCTATCATTCCCGCAACTTCCCTTTCCTGAATTACAAGTATCACCGTTTTACCCCGGGCCTCCAGGCGTTCCTTCTCCTCCTGAAGCTCCTTCGATAGAGAGGCCCCCAGCTTTTCCCCGAGGCCGGTGGAGCCTACGCCAATGGTCTTTCCCGCAACGCTTGCCAGGCACCCTTTCCGGTTACCGCCCTGAATCCCACCGCCTCTTCAACCGCCAGGCCCAGGCTCCCGGCGTGTTCCACCACGGACCTTCCCAGGGGGTGTTCGCTGCCTGACTCCACCGAGGCTGCCAGGGAGATGATTTCCTTTTCCCCAAGGGCTCCGGCGGGGATGATATCGGTTACCACCGGCCTTCCCAGTGTTATGGTCCCGGTTTTGTCCAGAACGATGGTCCTTACATCCTTCATCACCTGAATGGCGCTTCCCCTCCTTATGAGAACGCCGTTCTCAGCACCCACACCGGAGCCCACCATGAGGGCGGTCGGGGTGGCAAGACCCAGGGCGCAGGGGCATGCTATCACCAGTACCGCCACCGCTGCAAAAAAATGCCAGGCGCCGGTGCCCATGTCGGGATTTACCCAGGGAACCACACGGGAGGCCTGTTCCGCGATGGACCCGAAGAAACCCGGGAAGATCAGCCAGGCGGCCAGTGTTACCGCGGCAATGACTATCACCACCGGCACGAAGACAGATGTCACCCTGTCGGCGAACTCCTGTATGGGGATCTTCGACCCCTGGGCTTCCTCCACCAGCTTTATAACCTGGCTGAGGAAGGTTTCGGCACCAACCTTTTCAGCCCTTACATGGAGCAGACCGCTGGTGTTGATCGTTGCCCCTATCACGCCATCGCCGGGTTTCTTCTTCACAGGCATGGATTCACCGGTGGCCAGGGACTCGTCCACACTGCTGTCACCCCGAACCACAACGCCGTCGGTGGGTATCTTGCCACCGGGGCGAACCACCATTATGTCCCCGGGCTTCAGGCCGGTTACCGGGATGTTCTCTTCGGTGTCCCCCCGAAGGACGGTGGCCTCCTTCGCCCCAAGTGTGAGGAGTTTCTTTATGGCCATGGAGGCCCTGCCCTTTGCACGGGTCTCTATGTTCCTTCCGGTGAGGTGGATGGCCATTATCATGGCTCCTATACCGGCGAAGCTGGGGAAGCTGGGGCCAATGCCGTAGTGGTGAAGTACGGCCACCACACCGGTTGCAAGGGAGGAGAGCGTTCCCATGGCGATCAGGGCGTCCATGTTCGGGGCAAGGTGAGCCGCTGACCTCGCTGCGCTCCTTATGGTGGAAAGACCCGGTACGAACACCGCGAAGGCGGCCAGTATCAGTATGGAAACATCCATCACCCTCATGCCCAGGAACATATAATCAAAGAACATGTGGGGATCATCCAGATAACTATGGGTATGGTCACCGCCCAGGCCAGGATCATTTTCCTCCGGGCTTCCTTCATCCTTCTGTCATCCCTGGCCATGGGATCCTCCCCGGCGGATACGGCGGCTTCCACCATGCGGAACCCGGCGTTCTCCACCGCTTTTTCAGGTCCGTTCCCGTTGCCCTCTCCGGCTGGTACTCAACCGACGCGGATTCCGTGGCCAGGTTCACCACCGCGGTTACCACACCGGGAACCTTCTTGAGTGACTTCTCCACCGAGGCAACACAGCTTGCGCAGTGCATTCCCTCTATCTTTACCGTTTTTTTCTCTGTGCCTTTGACCATTTTACCATTCCATTCGCCGGGGGTCTACCGAATAACACTATACAGTGCCCGGGGCACGGTCAATGTCGGTGAAGGGTTACTTTTCCCCCGGAGGAAACTATGTTTTCCGTTGCATGTTGTGAAACTCCTTACGGATCGAGGTACCGTGACTAAATACAAAAAGGTCCTTGTGGTGCTGAACCCCGTCTCAGGAAGGCAGTCCGGCGGTTCCCAGAAGAAGGAAATCCAGGTGGGTCTTCGCGATGTTCAGTACGAGATACGGGAATGGCAGGGGGGAGAGGGTCCCGGGGAATGGGCCGCCTCCGCTGCGGAGGAGGGCTTCGACCTGATCATCGCCGCCGGGGGCGACGGCACCGCCTGTGCGGTGGCCGATGGTCTGGCCAGGGCCGGCTCATCTGTTCCCATGGCCCTCTATCCAAGCGGTTCCATGAATTTCCTTGCCGGGGAGCTGGGGTATCCCGACGACACCGGGGAGGTGATCCCATGGATACTCGGTGGTGATGCGGTGAGCTGCGACGCCGGTTATGTGGAGGAGTATGACAGATATTTCCTGATAAGTGTTTCAGGGGGGCTTCACGCGGACATAGTGGAGGACACCCCCCGGCGTTCGAAGAGGTACCTGGGCTGGCTGGCATATGTCTACCATGGCATCCCCATACTCTTTTACGGCAAGTGGTACCGTCTCCTTGTGAGGATCGACGGCAGAGTACACCGCTGGAAGAGCAACGCAATGATAATTCTTAACATGGCTTCGTCGCTGCCGGGAACGGAATCCCTTCCCGGTCGTGTCTGTTCCACCGACGGGAAGCTGGATGTCCTGGTGAACAGGAAGGGCAGTTTCCTTGACCTGATCAAACTGTACATCGGGAAGCTCCTGAAAAGGAAATTCAAGCTTCACAAGCTGGCCTGGGGCCAGGGAGGGGAAATAGAAATTCACTCACGACCGCCGATGCAGCTCCAGATGGACGGCGAGTCCATAGGGAAGACCCCGGTCACCATCAAGATCCGGCCCGGTGCGGTAAAGATGGTGGGGGAGGTCTAGAAGGCGGTCTTTATGGCCCCCAGGTGTTGTGGGTGAAGGCCTGGCTTATCTCGAAGGCAAGCCTGGCGATGTGGAAGTTTTCAGAGGGGTCGGTGTAGCTCCAGAAGATGCAGTCGAGATCCTCGCTGTGGGCAAGGCCGTAGGACTCATAGGGGTTATGGGGAACTGGGCGTACCCCAGGTATTCCAGGCTGTCATCGTTCCAGAGGTAGAACCATATCCCTGGGCGCCGTAGGAGGTAACCGCCACACCCAGATCACCCTCCCAAGGGAAAACTGTGATCCCCGAGAGCTGACCGGTGGTTTCCGGCACGCTTAAAACATCGAAGGGAGTGTACTCGGGAATGAACCTTATGATGTTCTGATACCCCTCCGTTATCCAGTGAAACCGCCGTGGAAATCCATTCCCCTTCCCTCGTTGAAGGACGGGTCGAAGACAGTGTTCCAGGATGCTCCCCAGTTGATGGTGTAGAAAAGGTCGTTGCCGCCCCAGTCGTTGGTGTAGAAATGCTCGGAACCGGCTGGCTCCGGGTCGAAGGAGACGCCGAAACAGCTGGTGTTGGCAGGGTCGAGGTCCACGGTGAATGAAACCGTGCCGGTGGCGGGAGAATACCCGTTTATGATACCGGCGGTGTTGTTCACGCCGAGTATCCCCGTTTCCTCTATCATGTAAAGCCCCAGGGCCCGGCCGTCCGCCGGGAAGGAACTCACCAGCGTGAGGCTTATGTCCGCCGTGGATTCCCGAAGGACCCCCTCCGTCGGTGTCTGGACAGCTCCCCCGTTGCGGCCGGTAAGGGATGTGGCGATGAGTGCCAGGATCATTAAAAGGTACATTTCTCCCCCTTTTGTTTTGATGACCGGGGCAGGGATGAATGACGGGTTTTCCCCGGGAAAGCCATTTATTGGCGGCTGAATATTAATCTGGTGGTTTACCGCTGCCGGGTCAACCCGGGGTTCATCACGGTGTTGCAGAAACCGGCATTGGGCGGGGAGGAAGCCTTCATTATATTTCCCGACTGTCAACCATTTAACCGGCCGCAGGATGCGGTTTTTGTTTTTTCCGGGAGGTACCCTTGAACGGAGAACTCATACTTGTAATAAACACCGGATCCACCACCACGAAGTGTTCCATATACTCCATCGCTGACAGCGGGGGTATCGGTTTCCTCTGCGGCAAAACCATAGAACACCCCGATGACATGGTGCACCGCTTTCCCAGCATTAGCGCCCAGGTGGACCATCGTGAGGATCTGGTCCGGGAGTATTTCAGGGAGAACCTCCCCGACGGCGCCATAGTGGCCGGGACCGGCGCCCTTGGGGGAATGCTTCCTCCTGTCCCCAGCGGTCTGATCGAAGTGAACCCGGAGCTTGCCGATTACAGCCTTAACACCCCTGTTTATCAGCACGCCTCCAATCTGGGAGCCCCCCTGGCCTACAGGATCGCTGAAACAATGGGCTCCAGGGCATTCGTGGCCGACCCCGTGGGAGTGGACGAGATAACCCAGATAGCAAGGATATCCGGCGTTCCCGAGCTGCCCCGTTTTTCCTATGTGCATGCGCTGAACATCCGTGCAACGGTACGCAAGGCCGCTGAACAGCTCTCCCTGGGCTTTGACAGCATCAGGTGTGTTGCATGTCATCTCGGCGGAGGATACTCCATAGCTCCCTTTGCCCGGGGCAGGATAATCGACAGCGACAACCGCATGGAGGGCGCGCCCTCACTCCGGAGAGGGCCGGGGGCGTGCCTCCGATACCCCTCTTTGAGGCCTGTTTCTCCGGCAGGTACACCAGGGAGCAGCTTTTCAAGAAGCTCTACGGCGCAGGGGGGCTGTACGCCTACCTGGGTACAAAGGATGTCCGGGAGGTGGCCAGGCGTTCCGAGAATGGGGACGCTTCGCCAGATTCATTTACGACGCCATGATCTACCAGATATGCAAGGAGATAGGCTCCATGGCCTCGGTGCTGGATTTCGACCTCAACGCAATAGTGGTAACCGGCGGGGTGGCCAACGCCGAGCACCTCAGGCGGGAGATAACAGGGAAGTGCGGAAGGCTGGCCCCGGTGCTGTTCTTCCCCGGGGAGAACGAGAACGAATCCATAGCAATGGCGGTCAACAGGGTGCTCAGGGGTGAGGAAACCCCCCTGAGGTGGCCCGACTGTGTTCTCACCGGTAAAAACGTTGATCCTCTGTTCGAGTACCGTGATCCCGAAGGGGAGTTCTCCCCGGTACCATTCGCAGTAAGGGAGGGAATATGAGCATAAGGACATACAGGGACCTGCTGGAAGCGGTGAAGACCCTTCCGCCCCTCCCTGTGGCGGTGGCCGGAGGCGCAGACCCCAGGGTGATAGACAGCCTGAAGAAGGCCAGGGAAATGGGTTTCGTGGGCAGATGCTACCTGGCGGGTCCCGGGGACGCCATAGAAAGGATCCTGGCAAGTTCCGAAGAAGACCCGGCCTTCTACACGGTGATCCACTCGGAAACCGACCAGGCCATGAGCGCCGGGGCGGTCCGGGCTGTGCGTGAGAACGGCGCTGCCATACTGGTGAAGGGCACGGTGAAATCCGAAGCCTACATCAGGGCCATTCTCGATTCCGAAACCGGGATCAGGGCTTCGTCGGTGCTCTCCAATCTGAGCCTCTTTGAGATGCCTTCCATGAAAAGCTTCCTGGCGATCACCGACAACGCCATACTCATCGACCCCGACCTCCGTGAGAAGGCCGCTGTGATAAAGAACACCGCAGTGCTCTGGAAGGCCCTTGGCATAGAGCCGGTACGGGTGGCCGCCCTTGCGGCGGTGGAAACGGTGAATCCCCGGATGAAGGCCACCGTGGACGCAGCTTCCCTTGCGGTGATGTCCGCCCGGGGGCAGCTTCCGGGCTTTGTGGTGGAGGGGCCCCTGGGGTATGACGCGGCGATATCCGCTGAGTCCGCCTCTTCGAAAAAGCTTACAGACTCCCGGGTATGCGGCAGGCCTGATATGATACTGGCCCCCAATCTGGAAACCGCTAATTCCCTGGGAAAGAGCTACAAGTTCCACGGCGGCGCCGTGTGGGGGGGCATGGTATTCGGAGCATCGGTTCCGGCGGTTCTGAACTCCCGTTCAGACGACGGCACGAACAGACTTAACTCAATGGCCATTGCCAGGGCGGTGGCCCATGGCTCCACCCTGGAAGGCCGGCAGAAGTGAATAACCCTATAACACAGACAAGGCAGGCGCAATGAACACCTACACCATGATAATAATGGGGTATTTCGTACTGATAGTCATTCTGGGGCTTCTTACCCGGAAGGTGGCCAGCAAGTCCGCAAGCGACTATCTGATAGCCGGCAGGAACCTTGGAACAATGGTCTGCGCCATCGTGGTAGCCGCGGAATGGCTCGGGGGAATGAGCACCATTGGTGTGAGTGAAAAGGCCTTCAACACCATGACCCTTCAGCCCATTCTCTACAACATATCCACCGCCATAGGAATGGTGGTGATAGGGTTCACCGTTGCAGCCCACTACCGGCGCAAGGATGTCCACACGGTAAGCGAGATGATAGAGACCCTCTTCGGAAGCCAGGCAAGGTCGGTTTCCGCCGTTGCCTTCCTCATTGCCTACATAGTTCTCGCCTATGTTCAGCTTCAGACATGCGCCAGCGTGATGGCCCCCTCTTCGGCGTAAGCTGGAACTGGGCTGTGGCAATATCCGCTGCTCTGATAATGGTCTATACCTATCTCGGCGGCATGCACGCCTGGCAATGACCGGAATGCTCTACCTGGTGACAATGTTCCTGGGCTGGGAACCGCATTTTCATGGGACTCAGCAAGGTAGGCGGTTTCTCCGGCCTCAGCGAAACCCTTGTCGCACAGGGGCTCCCACCAACCTCTATAATCCCTTCAGCGCCGGGCTTAACAGCGCATTCGCCCTTCTCCTGGGAGGTCTTCTAGGTGGAATGGCGGCCCAGGCAAGCATTCAGCCTGTTTTCGCCGCAAGGAATGTGAAGACCGCAAGAAGGGCGGCAATGCTCGCCGGTCTCATCGTTGCTCCCTTCGGAGTTATGACCGCCTTCCTGGGTCTTTTTGCCAGAACCGGCATCTTCTTTCCCGAGGGAACCGAGATCATAGGTAACACCGCACTCCCCACCCTCCTTCAGACCGCCACATTCATGCCTCCTGTTCTGGGTGGAATAGCCCTGGCAGGTGTGCTTGCGGCAATTCTCTCAACGGTGGGTCCGGTGAACTTCGCAGTGGTTACCATAGCTGCGAAGGACATCTATCACGCATCATCAACAAAGACGCCGACGACGCCCGAATAATATCCACAGCCAGGAAGCTTGTTCTTCTTGTGAGCGTTATCACCGTTCCCCTGGCCATTTTCATGAAGGGGGCGGTGCTGGACACCGCCTACATTTCCTACGCCATAAGGGCCATCGGAGCCATAGTTATAGTTACCGGCCTTTACGCCAGAAAGCTTGTCACACCCCTTGGCGTGAAGCTTGCTTTCATAATAGGCACCATATCCGTCTTCATCACCATGATAGCCCAGCAGAGGGGCTGGTTCTCCATAGACAAGACCTACGGCGCTGTTGCGGCAACACTTGTGGTGATCCTTCTCTCCTCCCTCGGGGACAGACTGTTCCGCAGAAAGGCTTAATATGGAAACCGTTTCAGAGAAAGGTCTCATAGACGCTTCAAGGCTGATGATAGAAGGCGCCGCATCCGCGGGAGCGGATGTGTTCGTGGGATATCCCATAACCCCGGCGAACCTTCTCTATTCCTACTCCAGCCAGCGATTCCCGGTGGTGCTCCCGGCCCCGGATGAGATAACCACCATGCAGTGGATGAGCGGTTTTGCCGCCGCGGGGCGGCTTCCTGTCACCGCCACCTCCTTTCCCGGCCTCGCCTTATGGTGGAGTCCCTGGGCATGGCCTTCATGATGGAGCTGCCCATGGTGATAATGCTGGTTCAGAGGCTGGGGCCGGCAACCGGTACCGCAACCTGCGGAGCCCAGGGGGACATCTCCCTTCTGAACGGCATCAACTCCGGGGGCTATCCTGTGCCAACCCTTTGCCCCTCCTCCTTCGAGGACTGCTACAGCCTCTCCGCAAAGGCGGTGGAGATGGCGGTAACACTCCGATCACCTGTCATACTGCTGTCCAGCAAGGAAATGGTCATGACACTGAAGAGTTTCGATCTTGGCCGGCTGAGCCCCGCTCACCCGGTCGAAAGACGGTTCTACCAGGGGACGGAACCCTACAGACCCTACCAGCCCGGTGAGAACGGTGTTCCACCCTTCCTGCCGGTGGGCTCCCGGGAGCATCAGGTTAGAATAACCGCCTCAACCCACAACGCAGATGCCGCACTTCAGCATTCCACCCCGGAGGCCCTGGCCAACACGGAGAGGCTCAGGTTCAAGACCGAGACCAATCTTCCCGGGTATACCGAGTTCGATTACACCCCCGAGGATTCCGATACACTTATCTTCTCCTACGGCATAACCGCCGCCGCCGCCCGTGAGGCCGCTGAAACCCTGGGAAAACAGGGCAGACCGGTCTCGCTACTCACCGCGAAGACCCTTTTCCCGGTCCCCCCGGAGTACCTCAGGGCCACCGAAGATCACCCCAGGGTGGTTGTGGCCGAGGAGAACCAGACCGGCCAGTACAGGGAGATCCTCTTCGGAAAACATGGCAGGGAAGGGGTTACCGGAGTGAACGGGATCGGAAGGCTATTGACACCCTCCGAGATAGTTAAGGAGGTTCTGAAATGACAGGCCGCTTCCTCTCAACCGAAAACCTGCCTTTCTGCAAAGGCTGCGGCCACGGCCTGGTTGCCGGGGCCCTGGAGAAAGCCCTGGGCCGTATCGAAAACCTCGATCCCCGGGACCTTATCGTGGTTACCGACATCGGCTGCATAGGGATAATAGACAGACAGTTCAAAGCACACACGGTGCACGGACTCCACGGAAGGTCCACCGCCCTGGCAACGGGGATTTCCATGGGCCTTGACGACCCCGGAAAGAAGATCATCGTTTTCATAGGCGACGGCGGGGCAACCATCGGTCTGCAGCACATACTTGAGGCGGCCCACAGGAATGTTAACATGACAGTTCTGGTGCACAACAACATGCTCTACGGCATGACCGGCGGACAGCCCTCGGGGCTCACCCCCTGCGGCTTCAAAACTTCCACCATGCCCGATGGCAGACCCGACGGCGGAATGGATATCTGCAGCTGGCCTACAGCGCCGGCGCTGCCTGCGCAAGAAGCTCTACGCCCTGGGAGATATTACCCGATGCCCTTGAAGAGGCTCTCCTTGTGCCCGGGTTTTCACTTCTTGAGGCGGTGGAGATATGCCCCAGCTACGGCGTGAAGTTCAACCCGGGTAAAAACTTCAGGACCTCACCGCCGACGCCGGTCTTGAGCCTGTCATACTTCGCAACGATCCCCGCCCCCCCTTCACAGCCGGTGGAAGAACGGAGATACCCTCCCTGTTCCAGTCGGTTAAAGGGGTTCCCCTCCAGTACCGCCACGGGCTTGAGGGAAGGCTATCCCTGATACTTGCCGGTTCCGCCGGCGAGGGAGTGCAGTCCACCGCGGAGATACTGGCGCTGGCCGCCATGTCAGCCGGGCTTTCCGTTACAAAGAAGGGCAGCTATCCGGTTACCGTGGGCGTTGGGTTTTCCCTAGCTGAGCTGATAATATCAACCGGTGAGATCGACTTCACGGGCATTTCGGAGATAGACGCCGCTCTCATTACATCCTCCGACGGCCTCCAGAGGGGTCTTCCGAAGATAGCCTCCATGAAAACAGGCGCCGTTTATCTGGACTCTTCCCTTGAGACACCATCCTCCGGAGCCGATTTCCTCATCAGGGATTACAGAAGCCCCCTCGGACCCAGGAGCGCATGCCTGCTCTCCGCGGCGCATCTTGTGAAGCGAACCGGTATCATTCCAATGGAGGCTTTCCTGAGGCCCTGGCCGGTTCCAGGGCAGGCAGGGCGGTGAAGGCGGAAAACTTATGGAAGCCCTTGAGAAGATCGAGGCGGTGGAACCATAAGAGAGGGTAATACCTCCGGTATGGACATATATGTGGACGCCGACGCCTGCCCGGTAAAAAGGAGATATATCGTGTCGCCGGGAGATATGGCCTTGATGTGATACTGGTGTCCAATTCCTGGATGAGGACACCGGAGGCCGGCTGGATCAGGCTCGTTGTGGTGAAAAGCGGGCCTGACGAGGCGGATGACTGGATAGAGGAGCATGTCCAGGAAGGCGACATCGTGGTGACCGGGGACATACCCCTGGCAGCCCGATGCCTGAAAAAGGGGGCGCAGGTCCTGGGCAACACCGGAAGGCCCTTCACCGAGAATAACATAGGCGATGTCCTCTCACTGAGGAATCTTCTGACGGACCTTCGTGAACAGGGAATGATAACCTCCGGACCGGCCCCCATGGCAAAGAAGGACCGGTCCAGGTTCCTTCAGGAACTGGACAAGATGATAGTTCACACTGCGTTGAAAATGAAAGAAAGCCCTCTGTAAACCCTCTGGCATCATGAAAGCTCCCCTTAACGGATAATCCGTCTGTTGACTGGCACGATTTCCGTATATATTCAAAGAAGTAGTGGCGGTTTTCCTCGGAAAAGAGGCGTCCGTGTCAGGGGTCGTTTTTACAGCCCTCGCCATCTGCTGCGCTATCTTCGGTTCTTCCAACGAAGGCCGCGAGGGGGGAACAATCTTAGCCTGGGGTCACGATTGCTGGGGTCAGTGCGAACCTCCCGAGCCCAACAATGGTTACATCACCGTGGCCGCCGGGGGTTTTCACAGCCTTGGCCTGAAAACCGACGGCTCCATAGTTGCATGGGGACGGAACGATTTCAGCCAGTGCGACATTCCCCTTCCCAACAGCGGCTATGTGGACATATCCTGCGGCAACTACCACAGCATGGCCCTCAGGGCCGACGGCAGCATAGTCGTATGGGGATGCGATTCCTACGGGCTTCACAGTGTTCCTGAACCCAACAGCGGATTCACCGCCATCGCCGGAGGCGGCGGATTCTCAATCGCCCTGAGGGAAGACGGCACGGTGGAGGTATGGGGATGCAACAATCACGGCCAGTGCGAAGTGCCGGAACCCAACAGGAACTTTACCGCCATATCCGCTGGGAACTTTCACTGCATCGCCCTCCGTGCCGACGGCACAATTACCGCCTGGGGAGAGAACGGCGAGGGGCAGTGTCATCTTCCGGTGCCCAACATTGAGTTCACCGCGGTCTCAGCAGGCGGGCTTCACAGCATGGCCCTCAGGGATGACGGCAGCATAGTCGCATGGGGATATGATCTATACGGTCAGTGTGACGTGCCTGAACCGAACACCGGTTTCGTGCAGATCGAATCGGGGAACAAGCACAACCTCGCAATAAGGTCCGACGGGAGTCTCGAGGCATGGGGCTACGACAACTGCGGCCAGTGCCAGGTGCCCAGCCCGAACCAGGACTATCTGGGAGTTTCAGGGGGAATGTTCCATACCCTGGCGCTGAAGCCCGACGATTCCGGGATCATACATACGATTTCAGAGCAGTCTTCCGTGGCCTTCCCCAACCCCTTCATCGACCTTGTAACCGTGGTTTTCACCGACCAGGCCGGGGAACCTGTAACGGTCCATGACCTCTCAGGAAGGGTCGTTGCGTCCCCCGGGGCGGTGCCCGGTGATAACGGGGGCATCTCAGTGAAATGGGACGGCACCGGCCCTGGCGGAGGCAGGCTTTCACCGGGGGTTTACTTCATCAGGGCCACGGGGCCCGGTGCCACCATGGTACGGGTAATACTGTTGTAGCCCGAAAGAACCGAATTCTACCGGAATGGTATATATTAATCATGAAAGGTCGGCATCCATTCCGGGTGCCGGTGACAGGGAAGCACCAATGGAAGGAGAACCCTTGGAAAAGGCAAAAGCTGGAGACAAACTGGTGTGCGCCGAGTGCGGTGTGGAACTCGAGGTCACAAAGAGCTGCGGTTGTGATGACTGCGAGATAATCTGCTGCGGCAAGCCCATGGAAACCGTTAAGAAGCAGGGGGGATGCTGCTGCTGCAGCTGACCGCCCTTCGGACCTGATAGAAGGGGCCGTCTCCCTGCGGCCCCTGTTTTTTTCCCCGGCGGACCCGGGGTTCAGCCTGTAATTGAACGGCACTATCATTCCCGGGAGGAACCAATGAACCTCCATAAACTGCCCGATCAGATACCAGTGGTTCTCGGCGGACTCCTGGCGGGGAAAAAGAAATATTTCGCAAAAGCCTTGAGAGCCGCTCCTTTCGGGAGATCGTAAGCTCGATGAAGCTTACCCTTCCGGGAAAGATAACAGAGGGCACCTTCGAGGTGAACGCCCTGTCGGAACACCGCCGCCTGGATCCGGCATACAGGGTGGAGAAATGGCTGGGGGGTGATCATCCCACATTCATCTATCACCACGGCAACGGCGAAAGGCCCTTCGACTACGGCCTGGGAGTGAAGAACACCTTCTACAACATCCTCGTCCGGGAGAAGGACTCCATCGAAGCCAACCTCATATGTGTCAGGGCGCCTATCACAACTGTTCCATACGGGACTATCAGGAAAGGATGCTCCACATCGGGAACTTCATGGAAATGGTCTCAACCGGGGTGGTGCTGATCCAGGGCCTTGTGGAGCTTCTCAGAAAATCAGGGGAGGGTGAGACCATCGTCTGCGGAGTAAGCCTCGGGGGATTCGCGTCGAACCTTCACAGGAGTTTTTTCAACAGCGCCCGGGGGTATGCTCCCCTCATGGCGGGAACCCTTCTGGGTGAACTCTTCGTCACCAGCAGCTACCGGCGCCTCACCTCATCCCGGGCCCTTCGGAACAGGGACCGGCTTCGAAGGCTGATGAATTTCAGGGAAGAGTTCCTGCTCGTGAAGGATGACAATGTGTTCCCCCTTCTGGCAAGGCATGACGCCTATGTTGAATACAGGGTCCAGAAGGAAGGCTATGGCACCCATCCGGTCAGCACCATCGACGCCGGCCACATAACCGGAGCCCTCAGGGCGGCGGAGCTCAGGGAGCACCTCCTGTCCGTCCCGGGAAGGATTAACCCCTCCTGACTCTGGAGAAGTCACTAAGCTATTTATATATATTTAGATAATAATAGGGGTTGCAAATGTGGTGTGTTCCCTGTATAATCTTCAATGGTTTCGATACTCATAACGAAGGGAGTCAAAGACCATGAAAAAGGATAAGAAACCTGAAGAGGGCACCATAAAGGGAAAGGACCTGGGAGAGATACTTGGCCGATGCGTATGCACTTCCTGCGGTCACGTTGATGAGAAGCCCCATTCCGAGTCCTGCCTTAACAGGAAATGCCCGAAGTGCGGCAAGGAAATGGTGCGGGAGTAACAGGCGCATTGCTTCCCCGCCATCCGTTGTGTATTTGTTTGTTCTGAAGAACTCATTTCCTTCAAAACGACAGGGGGCACAGGATGAGATCGGATTCCCGCACGGTTATCCACGCAGAAGTTCTGTACGACGGCGTTACCAGCCACGAAAACCGTTCCGTGGTGGTGGAAGACGGCATCATAACCGATGTGGTCAGTGGCAGGCTTGATCCAGATTTTTCAGGGTTCGTCACACCTGCCTTCATCGATGCCCATTCCCACATAGGGATGGACCGCGAGGGTGAGCCCTGGACCGAATCCGAGACCAACGATGTCCTCGGCCAGATACTTCCGGTGAACGATCCACTCAACAGCATCTATTTCGATGACAGGGCCTTCAGTGACGCGGTGGATTTCGGCGTTCTCTACAGCTGTGTGGTTCCCGGAAGCGGAAACCTCCTGGGGGGCAGGGCGAAGGTGATAAGGAACTTCGCGGCGAACAGGAAAACCGCCGAGATAAAGGACTATGGATACAAGATGGCCCTGGGTTTCAACCCCAGGTCCACCACCGAATGGAAGGGAGACCGCCCCAACACCAGAATGGGTATCTATGCCCTCCTCGAACAGAAGCTCTCCGATGTGGTGAGCAAGAGGAAGAAGGCTGACCTGAAGAGGCGGAGGGACCTTCACAAGCTGAAGCAGGATGCCGGGAAGAACTCATACACCCCTGAGGATATCGAATTTCAGAACTCTTTGATCGAAGAGGAGTACACCAACACCTTCAGCCCTCCGGAGAATGCCCTCCTGGAGCTTATGTCCGGTGAAAAACAGCGAAGGTCCATGTACACAAGGAAGACGATGTTCTCTATCTGATAGAACTTGCGGAAAGGTTCGGCATCAGGGTCACCGCCGACCACACCTGCGATGTGTTTCACACACAGATCTTCAACGAGCTGGCCCGGGCTGAGATCCCGGTGGTTTACGGCCCATGGGTCCGTTGGATACAAGGTGGAGCTGAAGCACGCTTACTATCAGAATGCCGGGCTGTTAATGAAGTCCGATGCGTTCTATGGCCTTATGACCGACCACCCGGTAATCTGGACGCCCTTCCTTCGGGACAGCCTGAAGTTCTTCCTTATTCAGGGCATGTCCCCGGCGGACGCCATATCCCTGATAACACTGCGAAACGCCAGGATACTCGGTCTGGACCCTTCGCTGGGCTCGGTTGAGAAGGGCAAGACCGCAAGCATCGTTGTGTGGAACAGGGATCCCCTCAGTCTTGCGGCATTTCCTTCAATGGTAATGGCCGAGGGGGAGGTTATCAGGTCTTAGCTTCGGGAAGGGTGAATGTGAACACGGTGCCCACACCGGGGCTGCTGGTGAATCCCACGGAGCCCTGAAGGATCTTTCTCCGAAGAGCTTCATTGACCATGTCCCGAAACCCCTTCCGGGGCCTTCCTTGGTGCTGAAGTTGCGCTGGAAAACCCTCCGGGCAGCATCGGCGGGGATAAGGGCCGTGTTGTGAACCGAGAAACTTGTTGCGTCGTTGCCGTGAACACCGCTCACCGTTACGGTACCACCTTTTTCCGTTGCTTCCAGGGCATTGATTATCATGTTCATCAGGATCCTGGAGAGCAGCGAAGGGTCGGTGAAAACCTTCCTGGAGGGCAGCGGTTTCCTGAAGATCAGGTTCTTGCCCGCCGCCGCCGGGTGTTCCCTGAAGAAAAGCTCCATTTCATCCATGAACTCCTGCAGGATAACCTCTTCCTTCGCCGGTTCGTATTCGGACCTGTTCTCGGCGGAGATGCACCGCTGTATCTCCACCTCCCTGGCCAGGCGGAAGGCGGTGTTCCTCATTATGGAAGCCAGATATGAGGGGTGTTCAGCTTCCAGAAGCTCCCCGGCCTGGAGCAGAAGGGTGAGCATATTGTTCACATCGTGGAAGAAGGTTCGTTCAAGGGCGGCCATCCTCTGGCTGAATGACACATCCTGAAGGAAGATCATTATGAAGGGCTCTTCCCTTATCTGAATGTGCCTGGCCTTTACAAGAAAGGCAAAATCGGCCTCTTTGCCGTTCTGTGTTGTGGTGAGGGCGCACAATCTTTCCGCGGGACCCTTCTCGGCAAGGGCGGCCACAATGGCCAGCTGCGCCGCAGGTGGAACAGAACCTCGTGGTTCCGCAGCCCCCGGGCTGGTCATTGCAGTGCACGCAGTGAAGGGCTTCACCGGGGCGGCTCCCGAAAACCGAGACTGGATCGTCGATACCCAGCAGTCTCATGAATGAATCGTTCAGGGAGAGGATCTGTCTTTCCTCGTTCAGCACCGCCAGAAGACCGCAGACCGTGTTAAGCAGCCCGGAAACCAGGGAACTCTCACCAACGAACCTGATCTGTTCCTCAAGATGCTCCGGTTCCGCCCGGGCCGCCGGAGCGAAATGGGTACCTTCGGCCATTGGATATTATCCTTTCCCCATGATCTGCTCTTTAATAATTGAACACTGCTTCCTTCAAGTCAATGGCGGAGTAATCCGCAGAAGCCCCGCAAACGGGTTTTATCAACATAATACTGAGTAAAAATGATTACTGATGAAGGTAACACAGAGGGGATATACCGAACCCCTTGCGCATTGAAAACTTTGCACCATATTAAAGCCATGGCGAAGGAAGCGCGGCAAGTAGTTTGTCGAACCGAGAGCGCCTTTACTGGAGAACACAGACCGGACATAGAAACTTGGCCGGCTGGTGTTCACCGAAACTGTATTGGACTGCAAAGAATGAAAATGTATGTAGGGAACCTGGCGTTCTCAGTTACCGATGGCGAGCTCGAGAATCTCTTTTCAGCCTGTGGCACCGTTAAAAGCGCCCAGGTGATCACCGACCGCGATTCCGGCAGATCAAAGGGATTTGGTTTTGTTGAGATGTCAAGCGCATCCGAGGCCGAGGCAGCCATCGACAAGTTCGACGGCTACGAGCTCAGCGGAAGAAGCATCAAGGTCAACAAGGCAAAGCCAGGGAAGACCGCCCCGCCAGGTCCAGATACTAAGAGCATAAGCTCCATAAAGAAGGGGGTCGGCGTTTCGCCGGCCCCTTGCCGTATACAGGGAAGTATCAGATGGCCTCTACAGAGTAACTTCCGCTCCAGCTGCCGTAGTCCCAGCTGGTTACTCCATTGCTTTCCGTGCCCTGGTATTCTTCCTCTCCGGGAAGGATGGTAACCTTGACGACACCTGTTTCGTCGTTTTCAAGGACGCCGGCGTGGACCGCAGCGGTTGCCAGGTTGGAGTCATCGGTGTAGATGTCCGTTCCCCAGACCCCGCCGGTGGTGCTGCCCGTCACCTCGAAGTAAAGGACCTCGTCGGTGCGATCCCTGAAAGCCGTGAGGTTGCCCGGATCGGGAAGACCCTCGATTGGAGCTTCGCCGCAGCCCATGAGGATCATGAGAGCCGCCCCGAGGATGGTAAGTTTCATCGTCATTATTCCCCCTCTGTTCCGGGGAAGGAGATCTTCCCCTGTTGCAGATCACCGGTGACAGCCCGTAAAGAGTAATCGCCGGACACTTCGTGCATATCCTGATAATAATACAGGACAGCATAACCCGGGTCAACGGAATACAGCAACTAACCGGTGCTGGACCGCAGATGATCCCCATTCCCGGTAAGGGGGCTTGACCGGGACCGGTTTTCCCTTGATATTAACTAAATGGTTAAACTATACAGTTAATGGAGGTGCAATGGCATCGGGGGAAGGTTGACGAGAAGACGATACTGAAGGCCGCGGCCAGGGTTTTCGGCCGAGAAGGGGTGGGAGCGGGGCAAGGGTGGACGAGATCGCCGCCGAGGCCGGGCTGAACAAGGCCATGCTCTACTACCGCGTGGGAGACAAGGAAGAGCTCTACAGAAGGGTGGTGCTCCAGGGGCAGGAGCTGTTCAAAAGTTCCGTGGAAAGGGCGATTGCCGGTTCATCAGGCCCGGAAGAGGCGGTGAATGCCATCATTGAAGCCATAGCGATGAACGCAGGGGAGAACCGGCTTGTTCCCTCCATTATTCTCAGGGAGATCGCCGGGGGAGGGGCAACCCTTCCCGGTGAGGGCCTCGACGGGATAGGGAAGCTCATGGAGCTGATCAGGAACCTTATCAATGAGGGGGTGGAGAAGGGCGTTTTCAGGAAGATAGACCCCGGAGCCCTTCAGTTCATGGTCATCGGTGCCGTGTTCACCCTGTCCCTCACCGGGGATATTCGGCGAAGGACAGCACCGGGTTCACCGGGGCCTGTCACCCCGGCGAAATATCCGAGGCCGTGTGTAACATCCTAAAGGGGGAATTCTTCGAGGAGGTGAGGAATGAAAAGGATCCTGTATGCATTGCCGCTGCTTCTTAATCTATCCTGTGGAACGGATGAAAACCTCTTTTCTGCCACTATGGAGATAGACGAGGTAAGCGTATCCGCCAGGGTAGGGGGGCAGATCACCGGGATCCATGTGTCAGAGGGGGACATGGTGTCCCGGGGGGATCTTCTTGTGAAGCTGGACGAAACGGAGTACCTGCTGGCCCTTTCCCGGGCGGAGGCGTCGCTCTCATCGGCGGAGGCCGGGCTTGAGACCCTTCTTCAGGGAACCCGGCGGCAGCAGATAGTTTCAGCTTCCGCCTCGGTGGAAGCCGCCAGGGCTGAAATGATCCAGAGGGAAACCGACCTCCTCAGGGCGAGGGAACTCTTCGCCGCCGGTGCTCTGTCGGAACAGAGCCTTCAGGCCGCGGAGACAGCTGCGGTGGCGGCGGCATCAAGGTACGACTCAGCTTTTCAGGGTTACTCCCTGGCCGCCGAGGGGGCCAGGTCAACTGAGATAAGGGCGGCGGAGGCCGGCGTGGCCGGCGCCCTGGCCGGTGTGGAAATGGCCGGGAGTAACCTTGAGTGGACCGGTGTGACATCCCCGATATCCGGAAGGGTCACGGGGATCGACGCCCTCACCGGCGAGAACTTTCCTCCGGGAATGACACTGCTTACGGTTGCCCCTATGGACACCGTCAAGGTGGTCTTCTACATTCCCCAGCCTCTGCTTTCCAGGGTTGCTCCCGGGGATCCGGGTTGAGGTTACCGCCGCCGGGGAGGAACCCGTTGCCGGTGTTGTTTCCATGGTGGCCTCCTCCGCGGAGTTCACCCCCTCTTCTGTGGAGACCCGTGAAGGCAGGACCAGTCTGGTCTACAGGGTGGAGGGCCGCCTGCCCAACCCCGGCGGGGTATTCAAGGGGGGATGCCGGTGGACGCAAGACTTACGGAGCTTCAGTGACCGTCAGCTTAAAGGACCTGAAGAAGGCTTTCGGAAGTGTAAGGGCGGTTGACGGGATCTCATTTCATGTTGAACGGGGTGAGGTGTTCGGGCTGGTTGGCCCCGACGGCGCCGGAAAGACAACCACAATGAGGATGCTGGCGGCAATTCTTTCCCCGGACTCCGGCACAGCCTCCATACTGGGGCTGGACAGCGCCCTGGAAAGGGAGGGGATACACGACCGCATAGCATATATGAGCCAGCGTTTCGGCCTTTATCAGGATCTTACGGTAATGGAGAACATCCAGTTCTACGGGGACATGTACGGGGTTTACGGCAAAGAGGCTGAGGAGTCCATTGACAGGCTTCTTCACTGGAGCGGCCTTTCCCCCTTCAGAAAAGACCCGCCGGGAAGCTCTCCGGCGGTATGAAGCAGAAACTCGGCCTTGCCTGCGCCCTGGTGCACACACCTGAGCTGCTCCTGCTTGACGAACCCACCAACGGGGTTGACCCGGTGAGCCGCAGGGAGTTCTGGGACCTTCTTTACAACCTCGTTGAGGAGGGTCTTAGCATAGTCCTCACCACCGCCTACCTCGACGAGGCGGAGAGGTGTCACAGGCTTGCCTTCATGGACCGGGGAAGGATTACGGCCACAGGGACCCCCGGGGAGATAACCGCCATGATTCCAGGCGGCGTGGAAAGCTTCCCATCGCCTGAACCCTTTGGGGACTCGGAGAGGATAGCCGCCGCCGGCGGGATCTCCACGGTTTTCGGCAGCGAAGTGCACGTAATGGGCGGGATCGATTACGATCAGATGAAGACTGCCCTGGGCAGGGATGTGGAACTCCGCAGGATAGATCCCTCGGTGGAGGACGCCTTCGTTTACCTCTCGACGGTGTCCAGTGGCTGAACACGCCGTGGTGCTTCGGGACCTCACGAAGAAGTTCGGTGATTTCACCGCGGTGAACGGCATCTCCCTCACTGTGGAGAAGGGAGAGATATTCGGCTTCCTGGGGGCCAACGGCGCCGGCAAGTCCACCACCATAAGAATGCTCTGCGGAATACTGAGACCTACCTCCGGAAGGGGAATAGTGGGTGGTGTGGACATAACCCGCACACCGGAGAATGTGAAGGATTTCATAGGCTACATGAGCCAGAAGTTCTCCCTCTACGATGACCTCACCATAGGGGAGAACCTGGACTTCTACGCGGGTATCTACTCCGTTCCCGACAGGGAAAGGGCCATTGGGAAAGCCCTTGCCGACGCCGGTCTCACCGGAATGGGAAAGAAGCTCACCGGAAGCCTTCCCATGGGGTGGAAGCAGCGGCTGGCCCTGGCCTGCTCCGTTATGCACGGTCCCTCGATACTCTTCCTCGATGAGCCCACCTCAGGTGTGGACCCAATACCAGAAGGAAATTCTGGGCGGGTATAAGGGAACTGGCCTCCAGGGGAACCACGGTGTTCGTCACCACCCACTACATGCTCGAGGCGGAGTACTGCGACAGGATCTCCATAATGAAGACCGGAGATGTGGTTGCCATGGGTTCGCCGGAGGAGCTGAAAGAGGGCGGAAAGACCCTTGAGGATGTTTTCATCTCCCTTGTGAAAAGGGGTGCAGAATGAATCCCAGGCGGGTAAAGGCAATCGCAAGGAAGGAATTCCTTCATGTTCTCAGGGATCCCAGGAGCCTGGGGATGGGCATCGCCATTCCTGTTCTGCTTCTGATACTCTTCGGGTACGGTCTCTCACTTGATGTGAGTAATGTGCCCCTGGCGGTATGGGACATGGACGGTTCAACGGTTTCCAGGGACCTTGCCCGGTCCTTCGTGAACTCCGAGGCCTTCAGCCCCGCCGGTGCCATTCACTCACACGAAGAGGTGGAGAACGCCCTTCAACAGGGGAGGCCACTGCGGTGCTGGTGATCCCGCAGGATTATTCCGAAGGGCTACGCCGGGGGGAAGGGTCAGAGCTTCAGTTCCTGGTTGACGGCAGCGACTCGAACACCGCAAGGCTTTCCATAATGTACGCCACCGGGATACTTCAGAGAACCGGTGCAGCCCGGCGGGGGGTAAGCATGATAAGCGCCTATAACCCCGCCATGGACACCACATGGTCCATTATTCCCGGTCTCATCGCCATCATCGTGAACGTGATAGCCGCCATGCTCACATCCCTCTGTGTGGCCAGGGAGTGGGAGAACGGCACCATGGAGCAGCTGGTCTCCACCCCGGTGCGGAAGGCGGAGTTCATACTGGGCAAGCTGGTTCCCTACTACTGCATAGGGATAATAGACATAGTGATAGCGGTGATAATGGCCCTTTTCCTCTTCGGGATACCACTGGCGGGGAGCATCTTCTCCCTTGCCCTGGTCAGCGGTGTGTTCCTCCTGGGAGCCCTTTCCGTGGGAATGCTCATAAGCATCTTCGCCGGTTCCCAGCTCCTTGCAAGCCAGCTTTCGCTGATAATCACCTTCCTTCCCGGGTTCATCCTCTCCGGGTTCGTTTATGACATCGGGGCAATGCCCGCCGCGGTGGCTCATTTCACCAGGATCATACCCGCCAGGTACTTCGTTTCCCTTCTGCGGGCCATCTTCCTGAAGGGTGTCTGGGGGCCTGCCCTCACACTGGACCTCGCCCTTCTTGGGCTGTTCACCCTGATCGTTCTGGGGGTATCAAGGCGCCGGCTTCACCTGGACCTGGACGGCGGAGGATGAAAGCACGAAGACTTCGGTTCATGCTGAAAAAGGAACTGCTTCAGACCTTCCGTGACCCCAGGATGCGGATGGTGATACTGGTGGTCCCGGTGTTCCAGACGCTGGTGTTCGGCTATGCGGTGACAACCGACGTGAACCGGGTGGAAACCGCCATAGTTGATCTGGCGTCCACCCCCGAGAGCAGGTCGGTGATAAGTGATTTCACCTCATCGGGGATATTCCTGCCCTCGGTGGTGGCAGATGACTACGCAACGGCATGGGCGGCGCTGGACCAGGGGGAGGTACAGGCGATGCTCTTCTTCGATCCACGGGGAAAGATTCAGGTGGTGACCGACGGCAGCAGGGGAATATCCTCCGGAGTTACCGCGGGATACGCCTCGGCCATTCTGTCATCCAGGAACGCTCCCCCCGTTGAACTCCGTTCCAGGGCCTGGTACAATCCCCTTCTGGAGAGCCGCAACTTCTACGTGCCCGGTGTTATAGCCATGATGGTGATGGTTATCACACTGATACTCAGCAGCATGGCGGTGGTCAGGGAGAAGGAGATAGGCACCATGGAGCAGATAATGGTGACCCCCATAAAAAGGTGGGAGTTCATAGTGGGGAAGACCCTCCCATTCGCCGCCATAGGCATGGTCAATGTGCTGGTGGTCAGTGCCGTGGCGGTGCTCTGGTTCAATATTCCCCTCAGGGCAGCATTCCCCTTCTCATGCTGGCCTCTGTACTCTACCTGATGAACACCCTGGGTATGGGGTTGCTGATATCCACGGTGTCATCCACCCAGCAGCAGGCCATGCTCTCAAGCTTCTTCTTCATCTTTCCCGCCACACTGCTCTCCGGCTTTGCCTTCCCAATAGAGAACATGCCCGGTGCTATCCGTGCCCTGACACTTCTCAACCCTGTTCGCTACATGATGACGGTTCTAAGGGAGATCTTCCTGAAGGGCAACGGCCTGGAAACCCTCTGGCCGCAGTTTCTCGCACTGCTGATGCTGGGAAGCGCCCTGCTCGCAGGGGCTACCCTAAGGTTCAGAAAGACAATCTGACCCAATCCAAAGCCATCCGTAAATTTGACAAATAGATTCCATAAGACTAAACAGCACAACAATATAAGCATGCCCATGTTTTGATATAGGAATCGGTTTACTGCTTAAAAATACAAGGCATATGCAATCACTCCCCGGGAGTTCAGCTCACCGGTATTCTCAAAAAGGTTCAGAGAGCCCGGGCTGTTTCCCTTCCGAATGCTTCGCACTTATCCATTTCTTCTTCATCGGGGTTCCAGAGATTTTTCAGACCTGGAGATAGGATTTCGAAGCCGGCCTTTTCCAGCCATTCTGTGATACGGGGCACAGACTCGCCGCTCCAGCCGTAGCAGCCGAAGGCGGCGGCCTTTTTCCCCTTGAAGCGGAGCCCCTCTATCTCCTCAAGGATCCCGGCTGTGCCGCTGGTTATTCCCTTTCCGATGGTGGGAGAGCCCACTAGAACGGCTTTGGACCTGAAAACTTCTGTGATGATGTCGTTCTTGTCCGACTTGGGTATGTTGAAGAGCTTCAGGGTGATGTCCGATCTTTCCAGGTTGATCCCCCTGGCGATGCCTTCAGCCATTGTCTTCGTGCCCTCCCACATAGTGTCGTAGAGAATGGTCACCTGATTCTCAGCATAGCTGTCCGCCCATTCGAGATACTTCTCAACTATCTGAACCGGGTTGTCCCTCCATATGACGCCATGACTTGTGGCAATGATATCAATTGGAATGTGCATGGCCAGCACTTCATTTATCTTCTTCGTCACAAGGGAGCTGAAGGGAGTGAGTATGTTTGCGTAGTACTTGATGCACTCCTGCATCAGCTCAGCCTGATCGACCAGGTCGTTGAAGAGTAGTTCGGTGGCATAGTGCTCACCGAAGGCGTCGTTGCTGAAGAGCACATTCTCACCGGTAAGGTAGGTGGCCATGCTGTCCGGCCAGTGGAGCATGGGCATCTCGACGAAGACAAGGGTTTTTCCACCGCCGATGTCCATTGTGTCCCCGGTCTTGACTGTTTTGAAGTTCCAGTCCTGGTGGTACTGGCCCTTCAGGGATTTCACCGCATTGGCTGTACAGTAGATCGGGGTGTCGGGAATTTGCTTCATGAGCTCCGGCAGAGCGCCGCTGTGATCCACCTCGCCGTGATTCGCCACCACGAAGTCGATGTCCCCTGGATCCACCTCCTTCTTCAGGTTCTTCACGAATTCTTTGGCAAAGGGCTTCCAGACGGTATCAATGAGAACGATTTTATCACCCTGACGAGGTAGCTGTTGTATGTGGACCCCTGTGTGTAGAGTACTCGCCGCCGTGGAACTTCCGTAGCTCCCAGTCAACCTTGCCTACCCAGGTTATGCTGTCGGTTATCTTCATTCCCATTACCTCCCCTTCCAAGGCCATCGGTAAATATGACAAATAGGTTTTATATAATCGTACATTATAACAATATATGCATTACCATGATGGGACGGAAGTGTCCGGTTGAACCGTGAAGGCTAATCCTCCTGAGAAGAGAGGGTGCCGGCCTTTCTCAGACCCGGAAAGAGCTTTAACCAGGTCGCAACCACTACTAGGGTCCCTATGCCACCGCTGACCACCGATATGACCGGTGTGAACAACTGGGCGACAAGGCCTGATTCGAACCCCCCGAGTTCATTTGATGAGCCGATGAAAAGAAAGTTCACCGCTGATACCCTTCCCCTCATGTGGTTCGGAGTGCGCATCTGAACAAGGGTCTGGCGTATTACCACGCTGACGTTATCGAAGAAACCAGTGAAGAAAAGCATGGCCCAGGAGAGCCAGAAGCTTTTAGAGAGACCGAAAACCACGGTGGCAAGGCCGAATGCGGCAACCGCGGTGAACATGGACCGTCCTGCCCTTCTCATGGGGGGTCTGTGGGCCAGAATGAGGGCCATTGCTATGGAACCAGCCGCCGGGGCAGCACGGAGCCAGCCAAGAACCTCCTCCGGGGAGAAGCCGAAGGGAGGATTGGTTATGATGTCCCTGGCGAAGATGGGGAGCAGGTAAACGGCGCCTCCGAGGAAAACCGCGAAAAGATCCAGGGATATGCTTCCCAGGATGAGCTTCCTGTTCCAGACGAACCTGATTCCCTCGATGACCTGTTTTACCATCTGTCCCCTGTGCGTTCTGGGAGCGTCTGGTATCTTCATGCCGGTGAGCAGCAGTATGTAGATAACGGTGGTCGCCGCACTGAACAGATATGCCGAGGGTATGCTTTTGGTAATTATGAAGCCGCCCACCGCGGGGCCCACCACCGCCGCCAGGTGAAACAGGGTAGTTCTCCATTTCACTGCACCTTCGAACTGATCCGCCGGAACCAGAAGGGGCAGCAGCGCCGTTCTGGCCGGAGTTGCCACACGGTGGAAGGTCGCGTCAAGGAATAGCAGCACATACATCCATTCGATGGAGCCGCTTCTGTGGCTGAAAACCGCCAGTGCCAGGGATGTAAGGGTTGTTCCCAGAAGGCCCGCTATCATGACCTTGCGGCGGTCAAACACATCCGCAAGGTAGCCCGCGGGAAGGGTGAAGAGCAGCATCGGAACCGCCTGGGCAAGGCCTATCAGTCCCAGCATCAGGGCCTGGTCGGTTCTCTGATACATCTCCCAGCCTATGGCGAGGCTCTGGGCAGCGGTGCCGATATGCACAAGTACACCCCCCAGAAGAAGGCTTCTGAAGGCTTTTATTCTGAATACCCCGTAGGGATCATGAGAGGATTTTCCCAAAGCTTGCCGTTGCCTTTCATCGTTATCAACCCAGCAACTATTGTGAAAAATGGCCCTTCAGGGAAAGGAGGGCCTTCGTGAATGACGATTGAGGTTGGCGTGGTGTGCATTTCTTTGCATTATTGTCTTAAGGATTTTTATTGAGGTGACAAATGAATGAAACTTCGAGTGGGTTTGACGGTGCCATGCTTCTTCAGGCACTTCTGGAGAATGCTTCAGACTGCATTTTCGTCAAGGATTCTTCTCTGAAATATGCCATGGTCAGCAGCTCCATGGCCACTCTGCTTGGAATGAAAAGGGCGGAAATCATAGGTAAAACTGACGATATGCTCTTCGGGCCGATCGCCGCTGAACAGATACGGCGAGAGGATATGAGGGTTCTAACAGGGGAAACAGTAAGGAGTATTTCGGAAATACCTGCACAGGATTCAGTCCACAGTTTCGAGACGATTAAATACCTATACGGGAAGCTTCCGGGGAAATAGCAGGTATCTGCGGCATTGCCTGGGATATGTTGGAGTCCAGAAAGATACTGGAGGATCTCAAAAACAGGGAAGACCTCCTGAACAGGGTTTCGACATACTGCCGGTGGGGCTGTGGTTCGCCGACGAAAGAGGAAAACTGCTCAGGGAAACCCGCCGGTGTAAAGATATGGGGTGCCGAACCACTTGTCGGCCCAGAGGAATACGGAGTTTTCAAGGCATGGCGCTATCCCTCCGGAGAGTTCATTCAGCCTGAGGACTGGGCTCTGGCCAGATCTGTTCAGCAGGGGGAGACAATCATCAATGAGCTCCTTGAGATAGAGGGTTTCGACGGCGAGAGAAAGATCATTCTCAACAGCACCGCCCCTGTTCTCGCTGCGGACGGCTCTGTAAAGGGGGCCATAATAGTCAACCAGGATGTTTCCAAAAGAATGCATGCGGAAGAGGCCCTTCGGGCAAGTGAAGAGAAGTACAGGATCATAGCGGAGAACACCGGCGACGTGATAACCATGATGGACATGGACCTGAGATTCACCTTCGTGAGTCCCTCCATTTTCCAACTCAGGGGTTATACCGTGGAAGAAGCCCTGGAACAGACCATCGATCAGGTCCTCACCCCTGAGTCACTGGAAATGTGCAGAAAGGTCCTTGCCGAGGAGATCCAGCGGGAAATGACCCCGGGCGAGCCGGAAGATCGCGCACCCTCATACTTGAGGAATATCACAGGGACGGCAGAACATTCTTCAGCGAAGACACCCTGTCTTTCATAAGGGACAAAGGGGGCAGGCCCGTTGGAATACTCAGCGTTTCCAGGGACATCACAGACAGGATCATGGCGGAGAGGGAGCGGGACAGGCTGCAGAAACAGCTTCTCCATGCTGTGAAAATGGAGTCCATCGGCAAGCTTGCCGGGGGAATAGCCCACGATTTCAACAACCTTCTCATGGGTATCATGCACAATGTTCGCCTCTGCTCAGATATGCTGGGGGAAGGCCATGAGGCCGGGGTAACACTTGGCAGGATAGAGGAAGACGCGAAGCGTTCCGCCGGTCTGACAAAACAGCTGCTATCCTTTGCAAGAAGGGAGGCCATCACACCTGAAGTACTTAACCTCGGCCGAACCGTTGAAGACGCCCTCCGCATGCTGAAGCCCTTGATAGGGGAGGATGTCCAGCTGTGCTGGCACCCTTCCGTGGAAGATCTTTCAGTTCTTATGGACGTATCACAGGTGGATCAGATACTCTCTAACCTCATTCTCAACTCCCGGGACGCGATAAGCGACATAGGCTCCATTACCGTCTCGCTCGAGGCCGTTGAGCTTGAGGAGGCCTTCTGCAGCGTCCACAGCGAGGCAGAACCCGGTTCATACGCCCTTCTTACTGTATCTGACACCGGTAGTGGAATGGACAGCGAAACGAAAAAGCATATTTTCGAACCCTTCTTCTCCACAAAGACAGAGGTAAGTGGAACCGGTCTTGGGCTTTCAACGGTGTATGGTGCCGTGATGCAGAACGGCGGTTTCATAGATGTCTACAGCGAGCCCTGCTGCGGAACGGTCTTTCGTGTTTTCCTGCCGATCTGCACCTCCGGTGAGAACGGGAAGACACAGCTGAAGAAGAAAAAGTTCGCTCCCGGAAGCGGTGAAACTGTGCTGGTGGTGGAGGACGAGCCATCGGTGCGGGAAACAGTGTCCGAATTCCTAAGGCGTTATGGATACAATGTGATAGAGGCGGAAATGCCCGAAGAGGCATTCGCAGTGCTTAAGAAGCATACCGGCAGGATCGATCTCATCCTTACCGATGTGGTCATGCCGGGAATGACCGGAAGGGAGCTTGTTGAGCGCATTCAATCGGAGTTCCCGGGAATCAGCGCCATCTATATGTCCGGCTACACGGAAGACGCCATTATCAAAAGGGGAGTTCTCGCCGGGGACGTGGACTTTCTGTCAAAGCCCTTTTCACCGGAAGATCTCGCCATGAAGGTTCGCACGGTTCTCGACAGAGGGGATAGTACATGAGAAAGACCATTGCGTTGGTGCTGGCGGCAACCGCCGTCGCCCTTTCCTCCTGGCCTGTTGTGATCGAAGTTGAAGAGGAAACCCTCCTTGAGCCCATGGACATCCTGCTCCTTGAGTCCGGGGAGGTGATAGTTACCCTTGCCGGACCCTTCACAAGCCCTGAGATCATATGCATCGATCCCCGAGGATCAGTACTATGGCATAAGACTATTCTGCACACCGACGATATGTCCCGGGAATTTGAGAGCGGTGGCTATCTTGTTCCCATACAGGAAGGGTTCGCGGCGGCATTTCATTCTGAACCAAGGGCAACCGGGATCAACACGGATGTGGTTATAGCTGCCTTCGATAAAAGCGGTGAACCTCTCTGGACCTATATCCTCGGCCTGGATGACCAGGACAACTGGATGTGCAGCGATATGATAAGCTGCGCCGACGGCGGAGTTCTCATTATCGGCTCACCGGGCACAATGCTCCCCGGGGGATATGCACTGAAACTGGATTCTAATGGCGGGCTTCTCTGGATCACAGCGACTGATGTTATGGAGGAATACCCCGTTTCAGTCACCGAGAACTTGAACGGTGATTACATCTGCCTTCAATACGCCCCCTGGCTGGACCAAACAGTGCTTCAGCCGTTCTCCGGGGAGGGGGAGATTCTTCCTCCTGTGGCCGTGGCAACCGACGGAATAACACCACACACCATTCACGACCTTCAGGGTTCTCTCTGGCTTGTTTCCCGGGGGACAGGGGGGTTTCTTGACGGAGTGGGGCTGGACGAGGAACTGGCGGTGAACCGGGCGTTTCGGCTGGGCTTCCCGGAAATACCATCATTCGGCAGGTCTCCTCACTGAGCGAAGGATTTCTTCTTTCGGGAGCACAGGGCGACTCGGCCTATGTTGCCATAATGGACACCGGAGGTAATCCCCTGCTGGAGGATTATCTATACCAGGGGGAAAGCTGCCTCTTCACCGCCGCCACAGAGAGCGACGGAGCCGTTGCCGTCTGCGGAATCGTCTTCGGACAGGATGGGATGCCGGTATCCTTCATTGTGCATAAGTATTGATATGAGGTGATGTTATGATTTCCGTACTTGCTTTTCCTGTGGTCCTGGCCGGTGTTCTCACTTTGATCACCCTGCTGGTTAGCTCTTCCGCATTCATTCCCCTCATCATAGCGGTACAACTGCTTATGGCAGTGTTTTAAAGCCATCCGTAAATTTGACAAATAGATCTTGTAAGAACATGCGGTGCAGCAACTAAAGCCTGCAACGCAAATGCTTGTGCAGAACATGAATCACCGAGTGCGAATCCGATCCCGGGGTCTGCCCTGAAGGATCAGCTTTCCGCGAGTTTTACGCTGGAAACGAAGCTGTTCATCACATAGGCTTTTATGGTGTTTGCGTAAGGGTCCGCGGGTTTTAGGAAGAAGCCTTTGTGATCTTTGTCGATGCTTTCAGCGGTTCCGAAGAGTTTTTCTCCGTCCTTGAAGGTAACAATGACATGCATACCGGAATCGGGTGCTCTGTTCCAGTCGTGGAGGTCGATGTGGCTGGGGTCTCCGGTGAAGTCCTTAACGAAAAAGATGGCTTTCTGGTTTCCCAGACAGATCTTTTCCGAATCGAAGGGGCGCTGAAGTGTAGCCAGGTGAAAATAGGGAAGATTGGGAGAAAAATCCGAAGAAGTACCCTTGAGAATTTTGCCATTGCCGCCATGCACCACAATTTTATCCATGTGACGCCTCCTGACTTAATCGATCCTTTCAGAATATCAGTATTACAGAGGACCGGAGTCAATGGCCTTTTGTATTGCCTTGCCGACAACTGTTTTTATGCTCAGGATACCCAGTGGCAATACAAAACGGAGGTGTGGAATGTTCAGCCAAAAATCGGAGATAGAGCGGCTGAGAAAAAGGGTTGAAGTGCTGGAAGCAAAGGTAGACAACCTAATGAGGAATGCTGGATATGACGTTGACAAACCTGCAGTGGAAGCATCCAGCGAAGTAAAGGAGCTTCTTATTGCCGGTGACAGGATCGCTGCCATCAAGGTTTATCGCAGGGAGACCGGTGCCAGCCTGAAGGATGCCAAGGAGTATATAGATAGCCTTCACAGCCAGGATCTCTAGTCCATTATCACCAGCTTCGTTGTTTGCCTGATACCGGTTTCGGTGGTTACCTGGATCAGGTAAGTGGCCGCTGGAAGCCCCTGAAGCTGAATATTTCTGTTTTCCGGAGTGAGTGAAGCTGATCTCACCGGTCTGCCGCTCAGATCATATACCACTGCTTCTATCACCCGGTTCTCTGTTCCCGGCCACACCAGAACAGCCTCGCTCATCGCAGGATTGGGACTGAGGCAGGCGGTGCTCACTCCCCCCGGAGGGAGATCGAAGTCTTCTATACCTGTTAGTATGTTGCCGGAGAGTATGTGTGTGTAGGGATCGAAAACAACATCCACCGGCTGGAATGACAGGGTAAAAGTTTCCGATTGTGTCTGGAGATCATTCCAGAAGACCACCAGTGTGTCCTTCGAATCCCCCTGAACAAGGAACTCCAGGGGCATTTCGAATATCGTCCCGGTGGTCTGGGTCTGTGTAAGGTCTATGGTCAGGTCCCAGTTGGAGCCGTTCTGCACATAACTATGGGAAATATCGTAAATGGGGTATCCCCAGCCGTGTATCCATGTGTCAAAGAACCAGTCGATGTCTTCGCCGGTGAACTCTTCTATGTCGTCCCTGAAGTCGTTGGTCCATACAAGGCCGAACATATGGTTCTGGAAGTAGTAGTTGAGGGTATCGAAGAAGAGTTCGTCACCCAGTACGTATCTGAGCATATGGAGCACCGCACCTGCCTTGTCATAGGTGGTGGAGCTGAAGATCTCAGCCGGGGTGGACGGCTGGGAAATGGGGAAGACCTCGCCGCTGTTGAGATAGGGCTTCATTATGCTGTTTATCATGTAATCAGTGTATTCCTCCTGGCCGTAGGTCTCCATCCAGAGAGCTTCTCCAAGGGTTGCGAAGCCCTCCTTGAGCCATATGTGCTGCCAGTCTCCGTGGGTAACGCAGCAGCCCCACCAGTGGTGGGTCATCTCATGGGCTATCAGCCAGTCGTAGTTAGTGTTGCCATTCACGGCCTGGGCAACATGGGTGACATGGGAGACGTGCTCCATGTCTCCCTTGGGTGTTTCCACCAGGCTGAACCTGCAGTCCCAGGGATATTCCCCGAAAATGTTTTCGAGGTTGGCCATCATCAGGTCCACATTAACGAAGCTCCCCAGGGCGTCCTCCACATCCCAGGAATAGACATAGTAGTAGATCCTGGCATCGGTGGAGTCATGGAGAACCACATAGTCTCCCACGTTCAATGCCACCAGATATGTTGGCATATCCTGCTGAACTGACCAGTGATAAACAGCTTTGTCTCCTATGATCTCAACACCGGCGGAATCTCCGTTGGCCACGGCATAGTCAACGGCGTCGCAGGTTATGTGGAAATCGAATGTGGCCTTGTCGTTCTGGTGATCCCAGCAGGGAAACATGCATTTCCCCATGTTCTGTCCCTCGGTGTAAATGCCAACGCCTATATGGTATGTAAGGACATTCCCGAACCAGAATCCCCCCCAGCTTTCGTGGTAGGGAGTTCCCCCGTAGGAAATGAACACCTGGGTAGTGTCACCGGGTTCCAGGGTTTCGCCCAGTGTTATGAAAACAGAGTCATCCTCCTGATCAAAGGAGAGGGAACCGCTGCTGTCCCAGATGGAATCCACTGTCAGCTGTCTGAGATCGAGGCGAATCTCCGAAACAGGCGAGATCCCGCCCTGAAAAAGGATGGTGGTTACGCCTTCTATTTCCTGTATGTCTTCCAGTACCTCCAGCTCAATATCATAGTGGAGAATGTCGACGGTATTTCCGGATGATCGAACTCCTGAATGAAAGCAGCCGATGCAAGGGGCCTGGCAAGGGCGGAGAAATCAAGGAACATGTCAGCCTCAGAAGCCATGATTGATAGCAGCAGAAAAACGGTCATATCAAATCCCTCCCCTTTTGTTATGAACAATAATCGCCGAATGGGCTTTCCCGGTCAATGACCTTCTAAAGTCGTTGACTTTGTCGTATTCTGAGCATATTCTCAAATTGCTCGTCTTTGGAGGAGGTGGCAGATGAACGGAATGCTGGAACACATCAGTTTCGGGATCGGGATGCTTGGGGTGGCGGTAATCGTATGGGGTACACTGGTCACCCTCAGCAAGGTCTTCGCTCTGGAGCTTAGCAGACTGCGGGGGATCAATATCTGCCCCAAAAGGGAGCTGATGCGCCATCATTACGGCTCGTATATCCTTCTGGGTCTTGAGTTCCTCATAGCTGCGGACATCGTTAGAACGATCATTCAGCCTGAACTCACCGAACTTGCCGCACTTGGAGCAATAGTAATAATAAGAACGATCCTAAGCTATTTCCTCAACAAGGAAATGCAGGACCATGTCTGTTCACTTCCTGCAAACAGAGAGTGAACAACATACGGGAGGACTGGGAATGATACCGATCGTAGTATTTCTGCTTGCTGGCTCCTTCATGGCAAACGAGACCCTCTGGGCTGAGATCGACATCATGAACGAGGAACTGACCAGCCCAGAAACGAAGAATGAGGAACTGGAAGCTCTCTTTGAACAGGCTGTGAAAATGGCCCTGTCACCAGAGTTATCCCATGAGTTTGAAAGTATCAGGGAAGATGCATTCAACACAGGCGATTTCACAACGGCTGACTCTTTCATCGAGAGGGCTGCCCCTGGCATAACCGTTCTCATGCTGGGAGAATCCAATGCGATAGGGGTAAATGTACTGCACTTCCTCGGAATGGCTGAACCGGGTACGACCGAGTACGAGTTCTTCGACCTGGCTACCGATGGTTTCTATGCCAATGGAAGCATTGGAACCGCCGATCTTCCCGTATGGATGGAAAGGGACGGCTCAAGCGCTCAAGCGGTTATGCTGCCTGACATCGCCAGGGCTTACGCCGGGATATGGGAGGGCCTTGGCGCAGGATTCCACGGCTACTTTCTGGACGTGGCACGGGAGACCATTACACTTCTTGGCGGAGACCCGGATATAGAAACCATCTAGCATTCTTTCCCGGACCTTTGGAACAGCTTGACACGGAGGACACCGGGTCTATAATTAGTAAGTGCTAAATATATGAGCCTTAGCTAAACGAAAAGGGAAAAATGCAGCTCAGTTCCAGCCTTGAGGACTATCTGGAAACCATTCACGCCATAGTTGAAAAGAAGGGCGCAGCCAGGCCAACTGACATTGCCCGGGCAAGGAACGTTGCCGCTTCTTCGGTTACTACAGCGCTGAAGAACCTCAGCAGACTGGGTCTGGTGAACCATGAACCCTATGATCTGGTAACACTTACCCCCGAGGGAAGAAGGATAGCCAGGAAGGTAACCGAGAAACATGACGTCCTCAAGGACTTCTTCCTGAGCGTTCTGGAGATCGACCCGGAAACCTCCGAGGAATGTGCCTGTGGAATGGAACATGTGATCCCTGAACATGTACTGAAACGGTTCACGGAATACCTGGAGTTCGTTAAGAAGTGCGAGCATTCCGGTCGACACTGGAGCGAAGAGAGCGGTTTCATCTGCCGCTGCGTCCATGAAGAAAAGGAATAGGGATCGCTATTTACCTGATCAGCGGGGCCTTCCAGTCCATTAATATCCAATAGAGTATACAATCTGCCATTCAATGACTATGCGTGGTTCGAATACCCCCATGCCTGACCCTTCTAACATGTCTTCTTGTGGTTAGTTGCAAGAGTTATTTGTCAAGTTTACGGATGGCTTCGGGTTTCAGGGTTCAGGAAGACCCAGGAGGAAATCTATGCTGGCGGGTATGGGGGGGTAATCCATTGTCAGCCGAAGGAGGCTGTAGCTTCCGGCATCCTGCTTCAGGCGGGTGAAGCAGGCCTGCATTAGGTCGGCATATCCAGGCACTCCTGAGAGGGGGACAGGAGCCCTTCCCGCTCTGAAGAGCTGGGGTTGCTCAGAGAGGGGGAGGCGGTCTCCCGGGGTCATTCCGGAGTATTCCATGGCTGGGAAGAGCATGCTCCACATCTCAACCTCATAGGGGCAGACGGTGAACTCCCTGGCGAAGTACGCCTCTATAACGAATTTTCGGGTGGGGGTCCTGGAGGAGTTGTTAAGGGCGAGGCCCTCTTCGGGGTTTTCCCTGTAGAGCTTGCCGGTTGCCCTGAGCACCTCCCCGGTGAAGATGTTGATGGAGCTCTTCAGACCGATCTCCCTGCCCTTCAGGTAATAGCTGGTCTTTCCGGAGTTGTCGGTTACCCTGCCGAACTCCGGAAGGTCCGGTGAGGAGAACTCTTCGATAACAGGGGGCATGCCTTCCTTCGCCGGGAACAGGAACTCCCGGGAAGGGGTTGTTTTCAGAGAACCACGGGAATCGATGATGTATGTGCTGGCCACCCTCCAGGGTACATCCGGGCGTGTTCTGTATAGACCCACCTGCCCCTTTATACGGCAGATGTCAACGGTTCCGGGCTTGACCGTGGAGGGCATCACGATGTTGGTGGCAAGCTGAATGTCGCTCTGGACACCGAAGGTGTAGCTGTTGCCCTCGAAGGCCTTCCTTCTGTGAATGGAATCGTTCATCCTCCTCTCCTCGGTGGAAAGGCCTGCCAGCATAACCTGGAACTCCTTTCTGCTCCCCGCTGAGGTCCTTATGAGGCTCTCCATTTCCTGTGCGGAACCTTTCAGCCCCTTCACCAGCTCGCCTGGAACGCCGGCCCTTCCCGCCATTGAGGCGAAGGACAGAAGGGCCTTCTTACCGGGAAGGTACTTGCCAAGGCTGAAAACATCCCCTGCATTAACAAGTCTGCTTACCTTCCAGGCAAGGTTCATGTCCGCTCCGGTGAGTTCGCAGAGGTCAACGGGACGGATCACTGCGGGGTCACCAAAACAGGCGATGATGTCCCTCAGCATATGTTGAAGATCGCTGAGAACCCTTGAGGCTTCTTCTTCGAACTGGCTCATCCATGCTCCATTCAGAGGATTCATTTACATATCCCGAATATACGCAAGAATTTTTCAGAAAATGAGGTTTCCAGCGAAGGGGATTTTCATAATACTACCCTCCGTAAGGAGTGTGATATGAACCTGAACGATTTCCGCCGAAGAAGACTGGAAATGGTGAAGCATCTTGAGGTTTCCGGGATCAGGGACCCCCTGGTCCTTTCCGCTATGTCCAGGGTGGAGCGCCACAGGTTCTTTCCCGGAGGTCCGCCGGGTTCCGCTGACCCCTATGGTGACTATCCCTGCGAGATCGGCAGCGGACAGACCATTTCCCAGCCCTTCATCGTTGCCTATATGATTGAGAAGCTCAGGCTCCAACCGGGCAACAGGGTACTGGAGATAGGCACAGGGTCCGGATACCAGGCGGCGATCCTTCATGAAATGGGTATGGAGGTGTTTTCCGTGGAAATGGTGGACGAACTCTACCACCACGCGAAACGGGTCCTCGCCCCTGAGATACACCTGCGGAAGGGCGACGGCTTCCGGGGATGGCGTGAGGAAGCCCCTTCAAGGGGATCATACTCAGCTGCGCGCCGCTGGAGATACCACAGGAACTGGTGGATCAGCTTGACGATGCCGGTAGAATGGTCCTTCCGGCTGGAGGGTTCATTCAGAGGCTGTATGTGGTTACCAGGAGCGCCGGTGAGGTTTCCGTTTCAGAGGACCTCCCGGTACGTTTCGTTCCAATGGTGGGGAACAGCTCTGCCGAAGGTGAATGAATGCCAGATCCCCAGCTGAACGAGATCATCAGGGAACTTCTGGAGGCCTACCCCGATCCGGTCATGGTGGATGACTCAAGGGGAAGGATCATCTTCGTCAATTCCGCCTTCGAGAGTACCTTCAGAATGAGCAGAGAACAGCTTCAGTTCTACGACTTTGAAGACTTCACCGCCCCGGAGCACAGAAGCAGGCTCCTCAACCTGCATCTCAGCCGTCTGGCGGGAAAACCCGTTCCGGACCGCACTGAGTTCACCGGGCTGAGGACCGACGGCAAGAGGCTGTTCCTTCAGTCGACAATCTCGAAGGTCATTTCAGGGGAGAACAGCTTCTTCCTGACCATCCTTAAAGCGGTTACACGCACTGGAGACCCATCCGACCACGCCAGGGAAGCCCTGGGGTTCGATGCCTCGGTACTCGTTTGCGAAAACATCCTTCGAAGATCCGGAGCAGCTCCAGACCCGATCTCCACGAACTGCTGAGAGGGGCCATGGAGGGGAATGACTGTCCCCTTGAAAGGACCGATGTTGGTATTCTTGTGCTGGAAATGGCCGGCAAACTGAAGAGGCTTCTGAATGATACCATCGGGGTTTCCTTCTCGGTGGACCCGGGGATACCTGAGCTGCTGCTTCCAGTAAGGAAACTGAAGGGAGTTCTCAGGGCGGTGGCAGACAATTCCCTGGAGGCAATGGAGAATGGAGGACAGATACATCTGCGAGCCATCGTCGAAGACCTGCCGGTTGCTGACGATGAAGAAGACCGCCCTTCAATGGCATCTTCCCGCAGGATAAGGATTGAGATCGCCGATAACGGAACTGGAATGGATGGGGTGATCCTTGCCAGGGTCTTCGAACCATTCTTTACCACCAAGGATCCGGAACGGCACAGCGGAATGGGTCTTTTCGAAGCACGGCTCAGGCTGAGGGAAATGAATGGCAAGATCCAGATGTTTTCCTCGGAAGGATCGGGAACCGTTGTGAACATACTTTTGCCCTGTGTTCAGGAATAGCTATTCTATCAGAGGCAGATCCCTTTGGGGTATGGATACCACGCTTGATTCACCGGGAGGCTCATCCTTTGATCCATGGGCCTTTCCCTCCCCTTCGTTCAGCCATTCATTCAGTATTTCAAGGGACTGGTCGCACCACCTTATGGAGGACTCCTTCAGGTTTTCCAGGAAGAGCGACGCAACAAGGCTGAGATCCGCGGACAGGGTGTTGCTGGACTCCCGGATCTCCCTTGAGTTCTCCCTTGCCTTCTCAAGCTCCTTCACCGCCTGTGCGCGGTAGGTTCTGATCTGTTCCATCATGTTTGCCACACCGGAGCTTGAGCCGAACCGAATCTTCATCAGGATCTCAACACGGAAACGGCTGAGACCTGCGGGTTGCTCCAGCCAGTGGTTCAATACCTCCCAGCCGAGTTCATTCAGCTGGTAGATGCTTTTCTTCCTTGTTTTCACATAGGAGTCACGCCGGTTGACAAGACCGTCCTTTTCAAGGGCTTTCAGCATGGGATAGATGTTGCCGTAGGACTCCTTCCAGTAGAAAACATCAGGTTCTTCAAGGAACTTCCGTATATCGTAGCCTGTCCGGGGGCCGGAGCTCAGTATGGCCAGCAGACCATAGTAGGACTGGGGGTACTCCCTTGGGGGTTTTGTCATCAGAACCACTTTCCGTATTTCAGTTGCCGATACCGTAACCTAATACAGCGCAAGGGATATAGGTATATATCTTGACAATGTATCTAATAGCACTATAATAGTTTCGTTCCAGGAAAAACAGTGAAGGGAAAGAAATGAAATGCATTGCTGATTCATCCGAGGGTTTGAACGGCTCAAAGGATCCTGTCACTGTTTTTCCCGCAGGGGAGGCGAGCTTTCCGGTCAAATGGCCAATTTTTTCAGGGTGTTGTTGGTGCATGGCTTTCCGGAGGGTCTGGAGGGCCTTCATTCGGCCGGAGACAATGCCTCCCCTGCAGAGGAATGAACAGAGGAAGGAAAGGGTCCTGAAATGGCAAGTTTCATAGCGGTTGACCTTAATGCAATGGAAAGATCACTGAAGAATCTCCCACCACTTCCGCTCCTCCTCATACATCTGGCTGTCTGTGCCACAAGATTGAAACACAGGGAAAGCATGAAGCACTTCTCCGAAAGCGGACTTCTGCCTGGAGAACCGCTTCAGGGAGCAGGTGCCGCCTGAGAATCCCAGTGCTCCGGCAGAGGGGGAACCTTCGTCACTGCCTTTGATTCAAGAAGGGAATTCCTGTGGGCTATGAGGTTGTTCTCGAACTCCCTTCGTGGAAGCTTCATTTCATTGACCAGAAGACAGGTTCGTTCCAGAACTGCCACCGATTCCTCCGGGGAACCACTGAGCAGAAGTGAATGCCCCAGTTTGCCCAGGGCCATGGCCAGATGGACCCGCTCACCGATCCTTTCAAAGATCTCCACGGCCTCGTAAAGCATTCCGGAGGCCTTTTCCGCGTCACCCATCCTTAGGAGCAGATCACCCATGTTGTTAAGTGTCCAGCCCTTGAAGCGGAGGTCGCCGGTCTCCCGGGAGACGTCCATTGCCCTTCGGTAATAGTCCATAGATGCTTTGTAGTTCTCCATGTCGCTGTTGAGTATTCCCAGGTTGCACAGAAAGACCCCCCGTGACCGCCTGTCTCCGGTCCGTTCAACCCCGGCGAGCTCGGGAATAAAGCTCAAGGGCTTCCCTGTGTCTACCGGCTTCGTGGAAGATGCTTCCCAGGTTGCCCTGTGTGAGGGCTTCGCTCCGGGTGTCGCCGGTTTCCCTGAAGATTTCCAGAGCCCTGCGGAAGTACTCTGCTGCTCCATCGGTGTCATTCATTTTGCTTGCCATTATTCCAAGATTGCCCAGGGTGTTGGCCTCACCCTTTTTGTTCCCCAGCTCCGCCTGAAGTTTCCTTGCGCGGGAAAAACACCTTTCAGCTTCCACGGTGTTGCCGGATGCCCCGGCGAGAATGCCAAGGTTACCCATGGCGTCGCTCTCTATCTCACTGAAGCCATGCTGTTTTGCCAGGGACAGGGAGGATTCCAGCTCCTCACGGGCTTTGTTCATGTTGCCTCCGGTGATGTGATATGACCCCAGAAGCATTCGTGACCGTGCCCTCCAGAGTGGAATACCAAGGTTCTCTGCGGAGTTATGAATACGAAGAAGGGTCTCAAGCTGTTCATCGGTCTTACCGGAAAGACCCAGTGCCGACGCGTTCAGTTCAAGTACTTTCAGGTAATCCTCGGAATCCTCCGGCAGCCAGGAGAGGAGTTTTCCTCCCCAGTGAAGGACCATCTGCTGCTGGTAGTTCTCCCAGGCGTGCTTCTGTGCCCTGAGTCCCCACAGGCAGGCCTGCTCGATGTCCTCAGCTCCCTCCCAGTGCATCGCCAGCTTTCCTGAAATGGTTTCGTCGTCGTTTCCGTAGAGCTCCTCTATGGCCCCTGCCGCCGCACGGTGAATCAGCTTCAGGTTGTGGGAGAGATTGCTCTCACAGGCGGTTTTCTGGATCAGGGGATGCCTGAACCTGAAGCCGGGCATATCGCCGGAATCGGCTGCTGAGAGCATCTGCTTTTCGCATAGTTCCCGGAACACGCCGTCGTCCGCCGGGGGGACACCCAATGTAGAGCACACCATCCTGTAGGTATCCCGGAGGAAATCGTTTCCCAGCACAGAACAGAGAAGAAGTGTCTTTCGCAGACGGGGTGAAAGATTGTCCAGTCTGCTCTGGAGCAGTCCGGTAAGGGTGTTCGGCAGGGATAGCCCCATGGATGAATCGGTTGTTCTCCATAGTCCGTTCCCCAGGGAAATCGTACTGGTTTCCAGAAGGTGCATTACAAGCTCCTTCAGGAAGAAGGGATTTCCCGAGGAGTACTTCCAGATGAGTTCCATGGCTTCTCCGGAGAACCCATGGGCTTCTCCGCCGGTGAACCTCGCGGCGACCAGGGAGGCCATCTCCCCGGACTCTTCACTGGAGAGTTCCCCCAGGTGGATATTCCTGTATGCACTGTAAAGGCCCTCGGCGACGAGGTCCTTTACCGGTGAGTCATTTTCCGGGTTGCGCCCGGTGAGTATGAAAAGGAGGGGCCTTTCCGTGTTGCAGTTCTTTACAAGGAACCTGAGAAGCTTTTTATCGGTGGGGTCCATCCAGTGGGTGTCTTCCAGAAGGAGTGCTACGGGTGAAACCCTGGAGAGCTCTGCGATGAGGTCTCTTACCGCCAGGTGGGTTTCCAGTGCCAGGGCCAGGTTACCCATGTTTTCCGGTATGGTTTCGCCGGTTTCAGCTGGTATCAGCCTTCCCAGGAAGGGAAGGGCACTCTTCAGCCCGGCAATGGGACAGCAGCGGGAAAGCCGCCCTATGAACTCTTCACGGGAAACCGCCTTCCTTACATGAAAGCCCAGGAGGGAGCTGAGCACCGAAGACCAGAGAAGGTGTGGAGGCTGGCCGTCCTGGATGGACCTTCCCCTGAGAACAAGCCAGTCGCCGAAGTTCCCCTGGAGGAACTCGGATGCCAGACGAGCCTTTCCCGTACCGGCTTCTCCGCTGATCTCAACGATAAGGTGTTTCGGGTAGCCATCGGGATTGGTTCCTGTGGATCTTTCCGTAGCCATCCTGGAGAATCGGATGAGGTCGGCATACTCTTCCCTCCGGCCAACCATGGGTATCTCGTGGCAGTCGGTAAACCCCGGCTTAAGCTCGGCGGTGGGCATCCAGGCAATGACCGGACCATCGAAACCCCTCACTTCGAAACGGAGGGGAGGTGCCCAAAGGGCGTAATCGAGGCACATTGAATGAACACGACCTGTGACGAGGATGGAATTGAGCCCTGCCAGCTCTTCCAGCCTGGAGGCGATGTTCACTGTGTTTCCCATGGCCGTAAGGTGGCCTATGGCGTCAGGGCCACTGTGACCGGGCCGCTGCTTATTCCTATTCTGGCGGAAAGGTCAACGCCGGAACCGCTGAGTACCGAACCGGCAAGCCTTACCACCTCCAGCATCCTGAAGCCGCAGAGCAGGCCACGGAGGCTGTCGTTCTCACCGGAGCTCACCGCTCCGAAGAGGACCATTATCCTGTCGCCCTCTATCTTGTCCACATACCCGCCATACCTTTTGGCGGTTTTTACCAGTTCGTTCATGATGCTCTTGGTAAGGTCGTGGACGGTTTCGTGGTCGAGGGTGCCTGAAATCCTGGTGAAACCGGCGAGATCCAGGAAGAGGACCGCCGTATCCCTCCGCTCCCCAGGCTTCAGGAGACCCTGGTTGGCGTTGATGTCTTCAACGGTGTCTAAGCTTGATCTGAAGGCATCATCCAGCATGGATGTCAGTTTGACATTCATCTTTCCTCCTGACGGCAAGAACGGAACAGAGGCGGTGAACATTGCGCAGTCACTATCATTGTACACAATATCCCCCGGCGCAAGAATATTTGACGAAACATTCCGCCGGATTTATATATCACCGACCGGTGACACCAGCCGGTGACATGAAGGGACGATATCATGACAGGTACGGTACCCAGGGATTCCGAGCACACCAGGCTGGCCATACTGGACGCCCTGGAAAGACTCCTGGTCGAGAAGGGTTTCACCGGTGTGGGCGTTAATGCCGTGGCCCGGGAGGCCGGTGTTGACAAAGTATTGATATACAGATATTTCGGTTCCATGGAGGGCCTTCTCGAGGCATTCCGTGACGGGAGGGACCTCAGTCTGAGGATCTCCGAGGTCCTCGATGAGTTCCCCAGGAACACACCGGTATCCTCCATAGTCACAAGGCTGCTGCTCAAGGGAGCAAAAGCCTTCCGGGAGAACGATCTTGCCAGGGAACTGGCAAGGTGGGAACTCACCGAAAAGAACCCCCTGACCGTGGCCTACAGCAGAAGTCTGGAGAAGAACGAACTCAAAACCCTTGAGGACAGGGGCATCAAGCCGGACAAGGACACAGTGGTGGCGGTTACCCTGCTTCTTTGCGGGCTGAACTACATGGCCCTGAGGCAGAGCATTAAGAACCAATAATGGAAATAGACCTTTCCCACCCGGAAACATGAAAGGGTGGAGAGGGTTGTGGAGGACCTGGTGGAAAGATACTTCCAGGGTCGTGAGGAAGTGCCCTATGTCAGGTAGAACGATTCTGCTGGCGTCATTCTTCCTTCTTGCCGCCTGCCGCAGCGGAGGAGGAACAGAGGAGCCCATTCCGGTCAGTATAACCGTATTGACCCCTGAAACCATCTCCCGAACGGTCTATGCACCGTGCAGGCTGGAAGCGGAGGATGAAGCCGTCATTTCCGTTGCCCTGCCTTCCAGGGTGGAATCGGTCTTCGTGGAGCCAGGAGATACCGTCGCCGCCGGGCAGAGGCTGATGGCCCTTCGCACCGATGACATGCACAGGGCGGAAATGGCCGGGGCTCTGGCGACCCTGGAGGCCGCCAGGGCTTCAAGGGAGTACGCGGAGGATAATCTGAGAAGGTCGTCTGAACTATTGCAGAGGGGGGCGATCAGCTTCATGACCATCAGAGGACAGAAACTGAGAGCGCCGTGGCCGAGGCAACCTTCGCCCGGGCTGCCGCAGGCCACTCCGCCGCGATGAACTCCGCCGGAAGGGGATATGTCACAGCCCCCTTCGACGGTGTGGTGGGCAGGGTCATGGCCACCCGGGGGAATCCAGCGGCAGGTCCCCTTCTCAGCCTCTTCTCCAGGGGATCGTTCAAGGCGGAGCTCCTTGTGGCTCCCAGACATCTTCCCTTCCTCCGCCCGGGTCTTCCCGCCGTCTATGAAACCGATCACTTCCCGGGAATGGTCTTTCCCGGCTACGTCACCTCGGTTGCCGCCGGGGCGGAACCTGTCTCCGGGCTTGTTTCACTCACTGCCCAGTTCACCGATACCGCCGGTTTGCTCATTCCCGGGCTTTCAGGGAGGGTAATGCTGGCCCTGGAAACCAGGGAGGGAGTACCGGTCCTTGGTGAAAACGCCCTCACACCGGTGGGGGACTGCTGCTGGGAGGTGGCGGTGATAAGGGACGGAATGGTGGAGCTTGTTACCATTGAATCCGGCGTAAGCAGCGGCAACCGTCATGAGATCACACGGGGACTGGTGCCGGGGGATTCGGTGATAACACTGGGGCATTCACTCATAACCCCCGGTGAACCCTACAGGGTGGTGGAATGATGAACCTTCCGGAAATAGCGGTAAAAAGGCGGATAACATTTCTGATGGTCTTCGTGCTCCTGGGGGGTGCCGGTCTCTTCGCCCTGACCCAGCTCGGCCTCGATTATTTCCCGGAGGTGGACCTGGGTGAGATCATGGTGCTCACCATCCTCCCCGGCGGAGCACCGGAGGAGGTGGAGAACCTCGTTACGAAGATACTGGAGGACGCTGTTTCCGGGGTTGAGGGTGTAACCTCCGTGGAGTCCTCCTCCAGCTCCTCAACCAGCGGCATCTTCGTCCAGGTTTCCTCCTCGGCGGAGATCGACCGGGTGGAAGGGGACATAAGGGAAGCTATAGAAAGAATATCCGGCGATCTCCCGGAACAGGCCACAGACCCCATAGTGGTGGCCATGGAATCCAGCATGAAACCCCTTGTCCTGGTTTCCGCCAGCAGTTCCGAACTGGACAGCGGGGAATTGAGGCAGCTGGTGGAGGACGAGATCGAACCGGTGCTCAGCAGGGTTCCCGGTGTGGCCTCCAGCGATATCTCAGGGGGCGAGGTAAGGCAGATAAACGTTAAGGTGAACCCCATTCTCCTCCAGCTGCGGGGAATAGGCCTCTCAGAGGTATATGGAGCACTCAGCGCCGTCAGGGGGAACCAGCCCGGGGGCAACATGGATTCCCAGGGTATCGAGACCTTCCTCAGCGTCAAGACCGGGTTTACGGACATTGAAGGTATCCAGGAAGTTGTGGTGGGAACCCATGGGGGTGTACCCGTTAGGCTTCGGGACGTAGCCGAGGTGGTGGATGGCTCCAGGGAGCAGAGCAGGACCAGCAGACTCGACGGCGAGAACTCGGTGCTGCTGATAATAAGGAAGAGCGGCGACGCCAACACAGTGAACACATGCAGGCTGGTGGAGACCGCCATCGAGGAACTGCGGCGGATTCTCCGGCACTCTTGAGCTGGAGGTCATCTATTCCCAGAAGGATTTCGTTCTGGATTCCACCAACAGCCTGGTGCTCACCGGTGTTCAGGCAATCGTTCTGGCGGCACTGGTACTGATGTTCTTCCTGGTTCCGCGGTTAATGCCGGGATCGTCAGCGTAACCATGCCCCTTTCCTTCATCACCACCTTCGCCGCCATGTACCTTCTGGGTGTGGACCTGAACATCATGAGCCTGGCCGGGCTGAGCATTTCCATTGGAATGATAGTGGACAACTCCGTGGTGGTCCTGGAAAACATCCACAGATGGCGCCGGGAGGGCAGTAAGGAAGGGGTGGCCGCCGTGGGCGGGGCCTCCCAGGTGGGAATGGCCGTGGCGGCATCCACACTGACCACGGTTGCGGTGTTCGTCCCCATGCTCTTCGTGAAGGGGCTCACCGGACAGATATTCAGGGACCTGAGCATCACCATCGCTTCGGCCCTTTTCATATCCCTTTTCATGGCAATGACACTCATTCCCCTTCTCGCCTCCAGATCACGGAACCTCATGCGGGAACACCGTCCGGGATCACCGGCCATGGTGATCCAGAGGTGGCTCAGTCGTCTCGACGGCAGATATGAAGGATTCCTCACCGGCGCGGTTAGAAGGGGGTTCAGCGGCCTGATACCCGTTATCCTCCTCTTCCTTTTCTCCATGTTCATGTTCCGCTATGTGGCCACATCCTTCCTGCCGGATGTTCAGGAGGGGATCATCGAGGCATCCATAAGCCTTCCCCAGGGCACCAACCTGAGCCATACCGACAGCGTATCCCGTGTCCTTGAGGATTCCCTCGGGGCACTGATAGAACCCGGGGACCTCAGGCACATAACCGTTGACACCGGCAGGTCCGAGGGGCTGGGAGCCCTTTTCGGCTCCGATGCTTCCTGCAGGATTAGCATGTCCTTCTACCTGGCACCCGAGGAGGAAACCCACCTCCCGGTGGCGGTCTACGAAGAGAGGATCAGGGAATACCTCAGCGGCCTTCCCGGGATGCGCTACTCAGTCCGTTCCGGTCAGATGATCGGCAATGAGTTCCCGTTCAGGTGAATGTCTACGGAACCGACCTCCATGAACTGAAGGCGGCGGGCGATCTCATAAGGAACACCATGGCGGAGATCCCGGGAGTGAAGGGTGAAACCCACTCCCTGGAGGACTGGTTCACCCAGATCGAATACATCCCCGACGATGGAATTCTCTCCCTCCGGGGTCTTTCCCGTGCCAGGCTGGCATCGGAGATAACCCTGGGCATCCTCGGGCTGAACGCCACGGTGATGCAGGAGGGGGGAAAGGACATAGACGTGAATGTCCGATATGCCGAGAGATATCGTTCAACCAGGGAGGCTGTGGCCTCCCTGCCTGTCATGGGGGCTCCCCTTGATTTCTGGGGGGAGTTCAGAACGGTCCTGGCACCGAACAGCATAGACCGTCTGGACAGGAGCAGGGTGGTAAGTGTCTTCTGCAGGCTGGACAACCGGCCCCTGGGGGATGTTGCCGGTGATGTTCAGGCAATGATGGACACCCTGGACCTGGGCGGAGCCCGGTGGGAGATAACCGGTGACGTGAAGGACCAGAAGGAGTCCTTCACCAGCATGGGTCTTGCAATACTGGTGGCGGTCATACTTGTTTACATGGTAATGGCCTCCCAGTTCGAATCCCTTCTGGAGCCCTTCATACTGATTTTCGAGATACCCCTGGCCCTTATCGGTGTGATATGGATCCTGCTCATAACAGGGACCACAATGGGGATGACCTCCCTTGTGGGAGTGCTGATGCTCACCGGGATAGTGGTGAACAACGGAATAGTGCTCGTGGACTACGCGAACCAGCTTCGCCGTGAAAAGGGAATGGAGCTGGAGGAAGCGATAGTTGCCGCCGGAAGGACCAGGCTGAAACCCATACTGATGACAGCATGCACCACGATCCTCGCTCTGCTTCCCCTTTCCCTGGGGGGCAGCAGCAGCGCTGCCCTGTGGTCGCCCATGGCCCGGACGGTGATAGGTGGAATGCTGGTGGCCACTCCCCTGACACTTGTGGTTGTACCGGTGCTCTATGTGATGCTGAACAGAAGAAAGGCGGAGCGCCGGGCTCCGCCTGATATTAGAGCAGCTGGGTGGGAGTTGTCGGCTTGGGGGTTTTCACCACCAGCACCCTGAGGTCCTCTTCGCCTTCATTGTACCAGCAGTGGGGAATTCCCTTCGGACTGTCTATCACCGTATCGGCTGTAACCTCGGCCTTCTCCTCGCCGACTTCCACCACGCCACGGCCTGAAAGCACATAGAAGAACACATCCACCGGTGTTATGTGCCTGATGAGCTTCTCACCGGGTTTCAGTGTAATGATGCTTGAGAGGGCATGTTCGCTTTCATACACCTTCTGACATCCACGCCGTGGGGATTCTTGGCGGGTTTCTCTTCGCTGATCCTTCTGATTTCCACTGGTTCTCCCTTGCTTTCCCTGTCCTTCTTGATCTTCAATACCAGCACCCTCAGATCTTCCTCGGTGCCGTAGTTACGCCATCCCCGCCTTGCCTCGGGCAGGCACAATACCCTGCAGTCGTCGGAAACATCGTAGGGTTCATCGTCGACGGTGAGGGTTCCCCTTCCGGAGAGTAGGATGAAGCAAACCTCGAAGGGCATGTTGTGCAGGGGGATGAAGCCCCCGGGGGGAAGACTGAAGTGAACCATCCCGAATGAGTCGCTGTCCCTCAGGGAGACTGCATTGTAGTCCTCGGCTCCGGGGAATGAAGGCGCTTCGGAAATTTGCGTTATTCTCACTGCCCCTCCTTGCTAGTCCCGGTAGGCAACAAGGCCTGCCTTCAGAACGTTCAGGGCCCTCTTCATCTTCTCATCGGAGAGAACATAAGCGATCCTTATCTGGTCGACACCCAGTCCGGGGGTGGCGTAGAAACCCGCCGCCGGGGCCACCATGGTGGTCTCACCCTCCAGACTGAAGTCGGTGAGCATCCACGAGGCGAACCGTTCGGCGTCGGCAACAGGAAGGCGAATAGTGGCATAGAAGGCTCCCTCGGGCTTCTGAAAGAACACTCCGTCCACAGCGGAGAGCTGTTCCATCAGAAGGTCCCTCCGGTTCTGGTATGTATTCAGAACCCCGGTATAGTAGACCTCATCCAGATGGTTGTAGATCCATGCCGCCCCGTACTGGGCCATTGTGGGAGGGCACAGCCTTGCCTGTCCCAACTTCAGTATGGTATCCATTACTCTGCTGTTGCGACTGATCATGTTACCCAGCCTGGCTCCACATGAGCTGAACCTTTTGCTTATCGAATCCATTACGATCACGCGGTCTTCGATCTCAGGCAGCTCCAGGGTTGAGGTGTGCTTTCCGCCGTCGAAGACGAAATCCCTGTAGACCTCGTCGGAGAGAAGGAAGAGGTCGTGTTTCCTCACAAGGTCGGACAGGGTGTCAAGCTCCCCGGGGGAGAGCACGGTCCTGTGGGGTTGTTCGGCGTGCAGATGAGAACCGCACGGGTCCTGCCGGTGATCTTCGCCTCTATATCCTCCGCAGGCGGGAGATGGAAGCCGTTCTCCACGCTGCTGGTCACTGGAACCAGTTTTACGCCGGCCATGGTGGCAAAACCGTTGTAGTTGGTGTAGAAGGGTTCGAAGCAGATCACCTCGTCCCCGGGGTCGCATGTGGCCAGGAAGGCGAAGAAGACCGCTTCGGAGCCGCCGGTGGTGATCATTATCTCGTCCCGCTCCACAGAGATCTCAGATCTCCTGTAGTAAAGGGAAATGGCGTCGCGAAGAATGTCCAGCCCCTGGCTTGGGCCGTAGGCCAGCACCTGGGGGCAGTTCTCGGTCATGGATCTCCAGTATTCCGGGGGGGTTGGAATGTCAGGCTGACCGATGTTCAGGTGATAAACGTCGATCCCCCTGGCCTTGGCTCCGTTGGCAAGGGGCACCAGTTTTCTGATGGGTGATGCCTGCATTTCGCTGCATCTCTTGCTTATGTCGGTCATGATTCCGCCTCTCGAACATGTATGATAAAACAGAATGTGAATACCCTGGGCAATTATACAAAATGAAAAGACCCGTCGCCGATGTGTGCGAACCCCATGATTATCTATATTCACCACTGAGGCAAACCCCGGAGGAAGAGAATTGATAGTAAGACTTGCAGAAATACCCATTGAAGGCGGCTTTTACAGGTGCATGGACAGGGCTCTGGCCGCCGCCGAGGCGAAACCTCTTCCGGACCTTCTGGTCCTTCCCGAGCTGTTCACCGTTGGCTTCAACGCCTTTGAAATAGAGAAGAACGCCATTCCAGTCGGCGAACTCGAAGATCTTCCACTGGCCCTTGCCGCCGTGGAGAACGGAATATGGATAGCCGGGGGTACATTTCCGGTGAAAACCCCCGGGGCACCGTGAACATGCTCCCTGTCTTTGACAGGAAGGGCAGGCTGGTTCATACCACGGAGAAAATCCACCTCTTCGAGAACATGGGGGAGAAATCCATGTTCACCCCGGGGATGCCATCGGGGGTCTTCGACCTTGACGGCGTCACCGTCGGGGCTTCGGTGTGCTACGACCTGAGGTTCCCCGAGCTTTTCAGAAGGCTGGCCCTCATGGGAGCGGAACTCATACTTGTCCCCGCCCAGTGGCCCGAGGCAAGGCAGGACCTTTTCAGAAGCTTCCTTCGGGCAAGGGCAGGAGAGGCCCAGATTTCGTGGCCGGGTGCAACCTGGGCGGAGAGCACCTTGGCGAGAGATTCAACGGAGGCGGGGCAGTGGCGCACCCCTCTGGAGATCTCCTGGAGGGTATGCCGGTGGATGGGCACACTAAGGACTATGAACTGAACATGAACGATATTTCCGGGGTAAGAAGCATTATCGACTGCCTGTCGGACAGGCGGCGGGAAGCCTATGGAGGCGCTGAATGAACAGGACCGGAACGAACCCCTACAGGATCGTAATGCTGATAGTAGCACTTCTTTTCGCCCTTGTGATACTGAAGCTCGGAGCCCCCATTTTCGTAAAGGTGGCCATAGCGGTTTTCTTCGCCCTCCTCATTTCCCCGGCGGTGAAAAAGACCACATACGGTGTGGACAGGCTTCTCAGAAAGCTTTTCAGGAAGTACCGCAGAAGGGGCGACCGCAGCCATTCCAACCTGGCGGCTATCATCGGTACCGCGCTGGTTCTCGTTATGGCCCTCTTCATAGTATCCGTCTTCTTCTTTCTCATATACGGCTCCATGAGCATGCTTGTCAGCCGGAAGGATGACATGATGAGCAATGTGATCCACCCGGTGGTGGAGTTCGTGGACAAGGCCAAAACCGAATGGATACCGGATATTTACAGCCGGATCGGCCTCGAGGACGTAAAGGAGATAACAAGTGCCGCCGATTCCCTTTCCCTGGAGGAAAAAGCTTCACCTGCATTCAACCTCGAGGAATCCGCTCTTTCCTTCACCTCCATAGTTCCCACCGCCGCCGGTCTCGTGGGAACCGTAACCAACGCCCTGCTGAACACCGTCCTCATTACCATGCTCACCGTGTTCATGGTAAACGGGCGCAGGATGTTCTCAAAGAAGCTTCGGGAAATGGATACTGTAACCCACATCAGGTACCAGAGGATGATCCGGGCGGTTGAAACGGTCCCCAGGAAATACCTCCTGGCTAAGCTGATCACCAGCGCCTTACCGGGATCCTGATCGGGGGAGGTCTTGCAATAATGGGCTTCCAGCTGGACGAGGCCTTCATCTGGGGAATAACCGCAATGGTATTCAACTTCGTTCCCTTCTTCGGCTCCATCGCGGCGGGCCTGATGATCTCCCTCTATGTGATGTCCCTGAAGGGTTTTCAGCTGGGACTGATAGGGGCACTCATGGTGATAGTGATAAACAATGTAGTATCGAACATCATAGAGCCCAGCTATTTCGGTGATGTTCTTCCCATAGGCAAGGTCACCATTCTACTCTGCGTCATCGTTTGGGGCTATCTATGGGGAATAATCGGAATATTCATGGCGGTTCCCGTTACCATCATAGTGAAGGTCCTTCTGGAGGAATCCTTCGGCAGGAATTCACTGGTGGTCTTCATGGAGGTATAAAATGTTCTGCATGCTCCTGCTTCTCGCCCTCACCGGCGGAACCATAGATGTACAATGGTCCCCGGATGCCCCACCGGTCATAACCCGGGGTCCGCTGGGGGACAGGGTAACACTGGCCGGCTCCGCTCCCTCGGGAAAACCCGGCACACCCCTTCTGCCGGCGGTTCCCGTAATGGTCCTCCTTCCCCAGGGGGCAGTGGCAGACGGAGTGGAAGTGATTTACACTGATGAAGAGTTGTTCTCCACCGGCTTTACGCCCATGGCAGCCCAGGCCGGCGCGCCCATTTCCATGCCTGAAAGCTTCAGGATAACCCCGGCTGACGCCGATGCATTCAGCAACCCCATAGAGTCCGGGGCCAGGCTCCAGGGGCAGGGTACCCTGATGGGGTATACTGTTGCTGACATAGTCATCCGCCCCTTTCAATGGAACCCTGATAACCGCAGGCTTTTGTTTACTCAGTCGTTGACGCTCCGTGTCAGCTACCATTTCGACCAGGGGCAGAACAGCATACCCGAAAGGGGTATCGCCGGCTCCCCGGCGGTGGAGGCCATTGTGAGGAGCGCCGTGCTCAACCCCGGGGACTTCCCGGTTACACCGCCCCGGACAGCGGACCTTCCCTGGGGGGAATACCTGATCATAGCCGACGACGACCTTGCCGATGCCTTCGAGCCCCTGGCTGAGTTCAAGACATGGAAGGGCATCCAGGCGAAGATAGTCAGCATGTCCTACATAACCGACTCCTATTCCGGCGTTGATGACGCCCAGAGGCTGAGGTTCTTCCTCCACGACATCTACCAGGAATCCCCTCCCACATACATCCTTCTTGCGGGGACACCCCCGGCGTTCCCCACAGGAACTGCTATGCCACCGCCGAGGGATACACCGACGACCCCTCCTCGGACCTCTACTACCAGGACATGAACGACACCGCTCCGGGGTGGACGCCTGGGACCTCGACGGCGACGGCACATGGGGTGAGCTGAACGGCGACGACAACATGGATTACCACCCGGATTACATCCTGGGCAGGGCCTCTGTTGAGACCGTGGCCGAGGCTGATATATTCGTGAACAAGGTACTCACCTGGGAGAACACACCGGACACCGCCGACTGGTACACCTCCATGGGTTTCACCACCGGTATTCTGTGGAGCAGCCCCTACTGCCCCGGCTCCGCCGGTAAGGAAAAGGTGGATACCCTCTACACTCCCTCGAACTGGACCATCACCAAGCTCTACCAGTCCCAGGGCACACAGAGCTACGCCGCATCCATGGCCATGCTCAACACCGGAATGCAGCTGGTGAACCACGCCGGCCACGGCAGCCAGAGCAGCGTATCCATAGGCACAGGTTCCCTGGGCAGTTCCGATTTCATGGGGCTTACGAACATATCCGAAAACGGAAGGCCCTCCATATGGAACACCATTGCGTGTCTTTCAGGCTCCTTCGACACCGGCACATGCCTGGCGGAAGCCTGGATAAGATCCCCCGAGGGCGGCGGATTCTGCATAATGAACACCAGATACGGCTGGGGAGAGCCGGCGGAGCCCGGTGACCAGTGGAGCGAACTGGTGGACCAGGAGTTCTTCAACAAGTTCTTCCAGGAGGATATGTACAACCTTGGAACAGCCTTCATGATGGCCAAGGACGAGTTCATACCCCTCATTCCCTCGGACACCCACTACGACTGGATAGCCAAGAGCAACACCCTCTTCGGAGACCCGGAGCTTCCCATGTACACCATGGAGCCGGTGGAGATCGAAGTGGAAGACATCGGACTCTACGAAGGCCTCACGGAGCTCACGGTAACTGTGAATTCAGGGGGAAGCCCCCTCTCTGGCGCCAGGGTCTGCCTGATACAGGGGGAATGGGATGATCCGGCAACCTACGCCGTGGGGACCACAGACGGCTCCGGAACCGTGACCCTCACCTGGCCGTATGAAATGCCCGCCCTGCCCAATACCGCCCGTGTAACGGTGTGGGCACGGGATCACCACCTCAACACCCAGATAGTCGATGTAGGGAACCTGGGCACAGAAGACCACAACAGTGGGCTCATTCCCGCTTTCTCCCTCAACTCCTCCAACCCTGTAAGGGGAACCGCTTCAATCCACTGGTCACTTCCGGTGAACCAGGAGGCGGGGATATCCATAATCGACCTCGCCGGCAGAACCGTTGCCGTCAGGAACCTCAAGGGAACCTCAGGGGTGTTCTCCTGGAATGCCGGGGAGAACCCCGCCGGTGTCTACTTCATAAGAATGACAACAGAATCCGGAGAGCGGCTGCAGAAACGCATCGTTGTGGTCCGGTGAGAAGGGAGCCATAGTGAAGGAACTGAAGAGGGAGAACGGCCTCGTGGTCCTCAGGTTCGACAGGGGAGAGGATTTCATGGAGTCCATCACAACCTGGCTGAATGAGAACGAAGTCCGCTCAGCGGGGATACTCTGCGGCATCGGCATGCTGAGCGACATGGAGATAGGCCGCTACGACGGCAGTGAGTACGCCAGGAAGACCGAGCCGGAGTCCTGCGAGATACTCTCCCTCCAGGGAAGCGTTTCCATGAAGGAGGGCAGTCCCTTCGTGCATCTCCATGTATCCTACGCCGATCACGATTTCAACGCTGTAGGAGGCCATCTCTTCAAGGGCACAGTTTCCATGACCATTGAACTGGTGGTGGCCCCATGAGTCCCGGGCTTGTGAGAAAGCCCATGGGTGGCGTTTTCTGGCAGATGGATTCATAAAGACTTGACGCGGGCGAAGGGCTTATTATCTTACGCACGCTTTGCGAAGGGGCTGTAGCTCAGTTGGTATGAGCACTTGACTGGCAGTCAAGGGGTCACGGGTTCGACCCCCGTCAGCTCCACCAGAATAACCGCCGCCTGAAATGGCGGCGGTTACCTTTTCCACTACAGTGGCAAGGGGTTGCAACCTGCGGCGGTATTGTCTATCTTACCTGCTCCAAGTTGAGGGAAAAATTCGTAATCACTAATAGATAAGGGTGTTACAGGGAGTAACACTTAGAAAACAGGAGGAAGAAATGACCAAGGCAGATATCGTTGCCAACATTTCAGACGAGACAGGTCTCACCAAGAAGGAAGTTGCCTCTGTGGTCAACACTTCTTCGAGGAAGTAAGAGAAGCTCTCTACAAGCAGGAGCACATCGAAATCCGCGGATTCGGAACATTCAAGGTTGTTGAACGCAACCCCAGAATGGCAAGGAATCCCCACACAAAAGAGCCTGTAGAGGTTCCTAAAAGAAGCGTTCCCTTCTTCAAGTTCTCAAAGACCGTTAAAACAACGGTTGCGAAGGCGGCGAAGTAAATGCCCAACGGAAAAAAGCGTAAGCGCCAGAAGATCTCCACCCACAAGCGCAAGAAGAGGCGTCGCGCCAACAGGCACAAGAAGAAGATCCGTTAGGATTGAACATAGCGGTTTTATCCGATACACATCTCCCGGCAAGGCTCTCCGCCCTGCGGGAGTCGTGTATGAAACCTGCGCCGAAGCGGACCTCATAATACACGCCGGAGACATCGAAGAGCCCGAGGTCCTCTCCGACCTCAGCCGCCTCGCCCCGGTGAAGGCGGTCAGCGGCAACATGGACGGCATGGGAATAACCTCCCGTTTTCCCGACAGGCTCATACTTCAGGCAGAGGGTTTCACCATAGCGGTAGCCCACGGAGGGGGGGACTACCACGGAATACGCCCCAGGCTCAGGGCCATGTTCCAGCCCGCGGAACCGGACATCATCATCCACGGGCACACCCACCGCTTCTCCTGGGAGCAGGACAGAGGGATCTGGTTCCTCAACCCCGGTGCCGTTTCCAATCCCCCGGCCTCCAGAACCATGGCCATCCTAACCCTGAACCAGGGTAAGGAACCCTCCGCAAGAAAGATACGCCTCTGACTTGAACATTTCTGATTAATTCACTATCTTCGGTCTCACATCACTGCGGTGCCCCCGTAGCTCAGCTGGATAGAGCGTCGGCCTCCGGAGCCGGAAGCCTGGGTTCGAATCCCGGCGGGGGTACCACCTGAGATTGGTCCCATCGCCTGTACTGGAAACACCTCAGCTGGGAATCATCTCATTCCAGGTGGTTTCCTAGTAACATTCCTAGCATGAAACTTATTGAGTATCTGAAGCAGGAAGAGGGCAAGACCCTTGAGTTCAAGAGGGACTTGTCTACAAAAGAGCATTCTGAGAACAGTGCTCGACCCGGAGAACTCGAGAATTATCGATCTGCTGATAAAGAATCCGGATGGACTTTCGACTTCAGAGCTTGCGGGTTTTCTGGGAGTTACGGATCGCACCGTAAGAAACAGAATGAGGGTTCTTGTCGAAAGAATGTATGTTGTTCCTGTTGGAACGGGGCCCAGAGATCCATACAGAAAGTACGTTCTTGCTGAAAATTACTGATTTTCAGAGAGCACAGGAAAATGTACTGCGTTGACTTCAGGGGCAAATTCTTCCATTGTCTGGCTGGAGGGGCAGATGAAGCTGAAACTAAGGGTCACGACACACGAGAAGCTTGCTGAAGAGGACAGAACCTACTGGCTTCAGCGGACACCGGCAGAACGGTTAAGTGAAGTGGAAAGACTCAGAATGGAGGCAGGGAAGTTCCTGTATGACTATCCAGCAAGACTTCAGAGAGTTGTTAAGGTTACTAGAAGAGAACGAAGTTGACTACCTGATCATTGGCGGTTATGCCGTTGCCTTCCACGGATACCCGAGGTTCACAAAAGATCTTGATATCTTCTTTCGGAGTTCACCGGAAAACATACAAAGACTGCGAAAAGCGCTCATAGGATTCGGATTCAGCGGCAAGGACATCCCGGAGAATGTGTTTTCCGAGAAGGGTAACATCCTTGTGTTCGGTGTGCCGCCCACAAGGATCGACCTTTTGAATGAGATTGACGGTATCAGCTTCGATGAAGCCTTCGTGAATTCCGTCAAAGGAACTTATGACGGCCTCCAAGCCCGATTCATCGGGTACGAGGAACTGCTCAGGAATAAGAAGGCTTCACCGCGTATTAGCGATAAAGGTGATGTGGATGAGCTGGAGAAACTACACCAGGAAGATTGATTGCAGGACCGGTATAGAGCTGTTTGTCACTATACGGGTTCTGTTTGCATTAGGGGAGGAAGTCACGCCTGCTTCGCCCGTTTATCAGGAAACTCTAAGTGAAGCCACCTCTCCTGCCCATTGAAGAAAATGGTTCAACTTGAAATCATCAGTGGTGCCAACTGAGAAAATCCCACGTAGCAGGGAATGCTTATAAGATCTGAGCCTGCGATGATTGACACACTTCCAGAAATACCTGATTATCTGTTGGTGTGGAGGTAGTCCGTGTATTCATTTATTATGCTATTGATCCTCTTCCTGTTTGATGCGGCATTTGCATTCTCAGCAGTCCAGACCGACTGGTCAGGCGGATACGGGGGAGAGGGCCCTGTTCCATTCTGGTCCAATGAGCTGTACGATATGGAATCAACTGACTACTACAATGTTCCAGGCGAAGTATCCCCTGCAAATCGGGCCAATATCATCATCGCGGGACTCAAACGATTGTATTCAAGCACCGGGGATATAGACATGGACGGTGATGTGGATATTGCGGGAAGGTCGCAGTTTATAGATGGCCTTTTCTGGCTGGAGAACGGTGACCAGGGAAACAGCTGGCAGCAGCATACCATTACGAGCACAGGCAAATACTCATGGTGGCTGAAGCTCTGCGATTTTGACGGCGACTGCGATGATGATCTCCTGGCCAGTTGGGGAGAGTACAATCCAAATGTCGGCGAGATCGTGATCTTCGAGAATACCGGAGGCGAGTTCTGGCCTCGCTGGACCGTTGCGGAGAATGTTCCTGGAACGATGAGCGGTATGGATCCCTTCTGTTACCCCGTGGATATTGATGGAGACGGTCTCATTGATATTGCAGGTGAATACTGGACCGGTGAGCCCCCGGATCACACCCTTCACCTCGCCTGGTGGAAGAATCCGGGCCGAATGGCGCATAACTGGGAAGAATTCACGATCCATACCAGTGATATCTGGCGTGTCGTGGAATCGATGCATGCCGCAGACAGGGACCTGGACGGGGATGCAGATATTGTTCTGAATGTGGATTGTGTTCCCGAGGACAGTACCTTCTGGATAGAACAGGTCGGGGCAAGCTCCTGGATCCCCCACTTTGTTGAAGATGAGCATGTCTATATGCTGGGGTTCTTTGATCTCAACGGTGATTCCTTCCTCGACATTCTGATAAACGAGGGGGATTATATGTACTGGCTTAATGAGACAGAACCAGATACCTGGGAATACACACTCATTGAAGACAGCATTCACACTTCTTCAATGACCTGGGCTGAGGATTTCGACGCCGACGGAGACCTTGACATATACGGCAGCGGATCGGAGCTTGACTGGTGGGAGAACATTGACGGCGCCGGTTCGGAATGGGAAAGGCATCTGCTCCATCCATACGGTAGCTACGGCAACACCAGTCTTTGCGATTTGGATCAGGACGGCTTCAATGACATGGTTCTTTCGGGCTATAGCGATTCTTACTGGATAGAAACCGAACGTTACTCCAGCTTAGCCCTGATCGAATCGCAAATTCTGGATGTCGGTTCATATGTTTACTGGGACAGTATTACCTGGGTTGAAGAACTTCCACCAGGGACCGAGATTTGCCTTCAGGTCAGAACTGGCGTTGACGGAACCACCGAGCCTTTCATGGAAGCATGGTCGGAATGGATCCATGAGCCCGATGATTTGTCCGATTACGTTCCTGATTATCGTCGCTATATTCAGTACAGCGCTCTAATGAAAACTTCCGACCCTGGCGTTAAACCTGTTCTTCAGGAAGTAGCGGTATCGTGGTTCGGGTCAGAAACCGAAGAAACCACATATCCTGTGCAGTCAAGCGGTCTGATATGTATCTCTCCCAATCCTTCCACCCTTCCAGTGATAGAATACAGGATTTCCCGGGATTCCTTCGTGGACATGAAAATATTCGACTTGTTCGGCCGGGTGGTGTTGGATCACAGTTCTGAAATGGAGCGCTCCGGAAATCATGAGATATTTCCAGGGGAGCTGCCTCCTGGCTTATACTTCTGCCGCATGATCTCAGATGGTGTAACCGATGTAAAGAGCTTCGTGGTAATAAAGTAGATATCCTGAGCCGGCTCTAGTCCAGCACTACTGCCCTTTGGAAACTGGTATCCGTGTTTCTATCGTACAGGAAATAGACTCCCGGCGGCATTTCCAGGAAAGCTTCCTCACCCTCTGTCAATGAAATGTCTGAGACAATTCTTCCGGTGATGTCAACGACACGGAGTTCAGCTGAAACCTCACAGATAATGCCGATGCCCCCGATGCAGGGGGATGAGGACAGTCTGATAGAAGCTCTTTCGCTGAATGCAAGGTTAGTTTTCTCCTCAGTATGAACCGGCCAGGAAGTCCTGACGGCGCATACTCCGGGACTGGAGCCATCCATGGCAATGCAGATCAGGGGGGTAGGAAACTGATCTGATTCCAGAAGGCACATGTCCTTGGCGGGGGAAGACGGCAGGGCTATACTGGGCTCGGTTTGAGGATCGGTGAGAGTCAGTAATGGACAATGGATGCTTGCTGCTGTCAGCGCAACAAGCTTCCAGCTCTCAGCGTCCTGAAAAACGCTCAATGCGACTATATCAGAAGGGAGTTCATATGAATCCTCATAGTTGCCCTGGTTTCCCATTATAAGAGTTGCTTCGTTATAGCCCCATGCGATAAGCTCGGGATATGGCCAACCCGGCCCGGAAATATTCGGGATGTATTCAAGGTTCTGGGATATGAAATCTGTTTCTTCAATACTCCAGACAGTGAATCCAACCAGCAGGTTATCAACCCAGAAATCGGGATTCCAGCCGAAGTGGCTTACGGCAAGACATGGTATGGGGAATCCGAGATATCCATAGAGGGAAATAGCATGTTCCGCATCCGTATATTGACCCACCTGTATGACCGTCTCTAACGGAAACACTTCCGCTCATTACGCTTCCACGGTCGATGGACATACCCATCTCTGACCAGCCGTTGCCGTTGACATCCATATCGGTGACCTTCATCCATTCATCCAGTGTTGATATGGGGTATGGGTCACTCCATACAGATTCTCCGTTCTGGCCGTTCAGTCCGTAGAAATAGCACCAGTCGGAGCCGTCGTTGCCCAGAACCAGTACGACAACATCTCCGGGGTTCGGACCTTCTGATTTCTCAAGATAGGCAACTGAGTGTTCCTGGGGCAGAGACCATATGATGCTGCCGTCTGCACCTGAAAACACAGTTATTGCAGGAGTCAAACCAGTTCCCGCGGCTAGATCCTGAATTCCGTCAAGATTCACATCGCCTATATTTCTGAGGCATTCCGTGCGCCAGACTCCGGGAACGCTGTCGTTCTGCCAGAGGATCTCACCGGTAATACCGTCGAGACAGAATACACCTGAAGCACTGTACTCGGAAGAAGCTGTAAAACAGTCCTCTGTTCCGTCTCCGTTTACATCTCCAGCGCATTCAACAGAGATTTGACCCGTTGGAAGTGCGGTCCAGTGGATGTCAAGGGGACCCAGAAACAGGATCATGAAGAAAGCAGCATGAATCATACTCTATTCCTCTCTCCTCGAATATGACAAGGCAGCAGTGCAGATACAACTCCACTTTTCCGAATCAGTTATCCATTAACTCCTGAAGCGGCCCTTCATCGGTTTGCTTCAGTCATCTCAAAAGCACGCAGCGGCACAGGGCGGAGCCCTGCTCGGTATTTATCCGTACCGTGTAGCAGCCGGCGGGCAGGGAGGGGTGCGGTGTCCACATCATATTGCTCCGGCCAGGAGGGAGTATCTCTTCTGTGGGGTTGTTCACCAGTCTGCCTGAAATGTCAAAGATCTCCATGGTTACAGGGGACCCCTCGGGCAGTGAGACGGCGATGTTAAGTGTTCCGGTGAAAGGGTTATTTTCCGCTGAGGCTGTGAAATGCGCCGGTTCCAGCCCCGATACGCCGGCGTTGTAAACCGGGTATTCCACCACATCGGAGATGTTGTCACTGAACCTGAATACTGCCTGGGACCAGTTCCCTGAAGCCAGTGGGTCGATCCCCTCGGCGGTTGTGTAGGTAACGGTGGAGCCGTAATCCAGGGTGAGGGGATACATGGGCCAGGAATCGGTGGAATCGAAAAGGATCTCCATTATCACAGGACAGTTCCCGTCGGGGTCGAAGTAGTCCACTGAAGCGGCGGCGGTGGGGCCTGAGCCGGTGAACCCGGGGTTTGTGAGCTCCGGCAGCTGATTGCTTGCGGGGCTGATGGAGAGTTCCCGGAGGTAAATTCTGCCCCCATCGGTGTTGTCGGCCTCCTGGGGGCCCCCAGAAGTGTGATCCTCTGGGTGAAGGCCGCCACTGCAAGGGTGGGGTCCGAGGGGTCGTACCATGTCTGGAAATAGGGGTCTTCCATGAGGTCGGCCAGCTGGCAGGTCAGCCTGAGGGTATTCGAGGAGGGATATTCCTGAACCTCGATGTCGCCTATCTTCTCAAGGTCTTCCATGCCGGTCCCGGTTACCTTGTAGAGCCCCGGGGTGATTATTCCCGGGGAATCCACCGTGTACATAAGGGCAAAGACCGTGTCGGGGCTGGACTGGGCGGGGTCGGTGATGCCGAAGAGATAGGCGAAGAAGGTTATCCCGGAACTCACAGGGAAGCCTCCTCCTGCATTGGTTATGGATGCGAAGAACTCAGTATCGGTGAAGCTTACCCTGCAGTCCACTATGTCCAGGTGTATGTAGCCGAAGGCCTCATCGCCCTGGGGGTCGGAGCGGAATCTGGTAAGGTCCGGCGGAGGCGGGTTTCCCCGGATGCCGTGGCAACGGGGAAGAGGTCCATTTCACCGGACTGTATCAACCGGAAACCATACCTGCGTGTTCCGACACCGGGCCAGGCACCGTGGCGGTGAAGGTGGAGGGGCCGTCGGGGATGGATGTCATGGCTTCTTCCTCTATTCCGCTTTCACGGAAGAGCAGGAAGTTTTCGGCGTCGGGATTCTCCACCCTCATGACTATGGACTGGTCGGGAAGGAGTGCGCTGTGTCTGATGCTGTTCCAGTACTGGTAACCGGTTGCGTTCATGGCCAGTATGAAAAAGGGGATGAGTGTTCCTTTCATGGCTTCCTCCTAGAATCTGAGCCCGAAAACAACCGAATGACTCTGGTTCTTCAGGGGCACGGGATCGTTCTCTATAAGGATCTGCTCGTCACCGAAGGGCACATAGGCATAGGTGGGCATATAGAGAGTGTTCCAGCCCATCATGAACCGGTATTCCGCCAGAAGGGGCGCACCTGCAAGGGAGAACTCAACCCCTGTTCCGTAGACCATGGCGAAATCGAACATGTCCACCTCGGACATGTCATCGTCCGCCGACAGGGGCACCGATCCGTTCCGTCGTCGAGGGTTCCCCGGAGTGTGTACCGGTCATTTATCTTCAGGGACATGGCGGTGCCGGCAAGGGTGTAGAGCTGAGAGCCTCGCCCTGCCAAAGGGCGAAACGGGTAAGCACCGGTATGTCCAGATAATCCATCTCATAGGTGACTGCCAGGGTGGTGGGGATCTCAAGTATCTCCACGCCGATGTCCTGGCTTGAGCCCCTCTGGCCATAGAAGAGCTCCTGCTGCATGCTGAACCTGGGGGTGACCGGCCAGTTGACGAAGACTCCACCGGCAAGTCCGGTTCTGAAGCTGCTGGAAACGGTGTATTCGGAGTTCCTTTCTTCGGTGCCCACATGCTGGGTAACCGTTCCGCCCAGCTTCACACCGAAGGAAACATCGGACCAGGTGCCTGCGCTCCCCTGTTCCGGCAGTGCGAATAGAAGTAATGGAAGGGCAAGGAGTTTCAGTGCGGCGATTTCCGGCTTGCTCTTTCTTCTGTGGTCCTTCAGGGGTGTCTCCTCGCTTTGACCTTGTGTTGCATGACGTGACAGTAACGTTTTTTCAATATAGACCTGCTCACCGCACCGGTCAACGAGGTTTCCATCCCTGGTGATTCAGCAATTCTGTCCGGGTAGTTCCATCATTTTCAGGAGTAAAGAGTTCATGTGTCCATCGTATTGACCATGGATACGGTGAAGAGTATAAATGCATTCGAGAGCTCAAAAACAGAAAGGATGTCAGAATGCAGTTTATTCTTATGGCCCTTTGTCTCATGGGGGTCTCCCCGGATGGCAATGTCAACGACGGAGTCATCAGCAACTGGAGCCCGGTTGACGCTGCCATCGAGTTCACGGTTCTTGAGACCTGGAACATCGACTGGTCGGCGAACTGCCTCGGTCTTACCACATGGGAGAGCGGATCCACGGTTAACATCGTTTCTCCAGCAGCACCGGCAACGAGCTGAACAGCCTCGACCCCTCAACCGGTGGGTCAGCCGGCGCTATTCCCAAGCCTTCAGGTTCCCTTAACGGCTTCGGCGTTGCCTACAACGAAAGCCTCACCACACCCATCTGGCACATCAACAGCTGGCAGGTAGGCGACCTCTTCTACACTGAAGACCAGTTCTCCACCTGGCAGACCATGGCCAACCCCTGCGGCACAGGCGGCCGTGGAATGTCCTTCGACGGCGAGGCTTACTGGCAGAACAACTCCACCTCCCTGGTTCGCTTCATCCCCGGTGGATCCTCACAGACCTTCACCAGCATGGCTCCCTCGCAGATTTCAGGCATTGCCGTTGTCCCCGGTCCCACCGACGACACCCATGTCATGGTCACCACCTACAACGACAACGTTTCATCCTCTACTCCTACGACGGTTCCTCGATGACCCAGGTCGCCACCGGCGTTAGCCCGGCCGGCCTTGGCAACACCAACAGACTTGGTCTGTCATGGTGCGAGTCCCGGTCATCGCTCTTCTTCAGCTATGCCGTCTCAGGCGGTTACGAGATCGCCGAGCTGGAGTTCGATGTTGTATCCCTCACCAGGGACACCTGGGCCGGGATCAAGACAAGCTTCTAGGATTCCCGTAATATGAAGAAGGGGGCGGTCTGACCGCCCCCTTCACTG
>MJAN01000010.1 GCA_001875255.1 Candidatus Sabulitectum silens
CCTTGGCAGTCTCAGCCGTCTCTATGGGCAGTCGCCGGGGGTGCGGATGTCGCCGGGGGTACCGGGGTTACCGCTCTCGTTACCGGCGGCTATGGAGTGGATGACTCCCGCTGCGAGAACGTTCTCCTCGGTTTCCCTCCAGGTCTGGCGGTCGGGGCTCTGGCTCTGGGGCCAGCCCAGGGAGGTGGAGATCACATGGGCGCCGTGGTCTACACTGAACTCAAAGGCGTCCCAGACATCCTGCTCGTCGCCGAAGGTGGTTCCAACCCTGAGGGCCATGATGGTGGCCTGGGGAGCTACTCCGCAGGTGGTTCCCGCGTTGCCGTTGCTGGCAACGGATCCGGCGCAGTGGGTGCCGTGACCGCTCTGGTCCATGGGGTCGCCGTCGTTGTCGGCGAAATCCCAGCCGTAGTGATAACCGGCGGCGGTGTCGTGCCACATCTGGTTGTGGAGGTCGATGTGGTTGTAGTTACGCCGGTGTCCACAACGCTCACGATGATTCCCTGGCCCTCGTAGCCCATGGCCCATACATCCGGAGCGTCGATCTTGTCAACGCCCCAGGCATTGGCAAGAAGTATCTCTTCCCGGGTGGGTTCACGTACCTCAACGGGCTCGATGAGGATGTTGGGGAATGTTTTCATGGAAACCCATTCCACATCTTCCCTTGCGGCGATGGCCCGGATGACCTCGGGGGTGGCGGCGCAGCCTATGGCGCTCACTATCCAGTTGGTGCGGATCTCTTCAACAGAACCTGCGGGAAAGCCGTTCAGGGCTTCAAGGACAGGCTCCTGGGCGGTGGCTGCGAACTGCTTGAGTTCAGCCACGGCGAACTGCCTTCTGCCGGCGGCGTTCATTGTGGAGGCCACGGAGTTGATGTAGTCGAGGTCGGCACGGCCGGCTGGTTTGATGATCACATGGATCAGCTGGTCGGAGGAGGCGTCGGCCATTTCCTCCTGAAGAAGATCGGTAATGGTTCCCGCTGAGAGAACACCTGTCAGCAGAATAACGCAAAGAATCAGTTTCTGCATTAACATCCCTTTCTGATATGCGGCAAAACCGCGGTTAATAACATAGCTGCCAGTTAGCATTCAACAACTTAGCATGCGGACTATGAATATGTGCACACCGGGAGATATGCCAATGCCCCCACATGTCCGCCATGTATTGGCAGAACATCCGTACCCGGTAATGGTTCCCCGGGCTGCGACATTGACCCGCCGGTGTTGCCCGGGGTATCATTCGTTTCAGGAAATGGATGACTTCTCACCGCCGGTGGATTTCACCGGAAACCTCAGGACGGTGCAAAATACTGACCAGCTTCATCTCGCCGGGGCCGCCGAGCCCATGACAGGGATCCTCCTTGACTTCAGGGAAACCGTAAGCATCCACCCGGTTTTCGGGCTGGGAATTCTCCTCGTGGGAAGCTGGTTCCTTGGCTGGGTTGCTGAGAAAAGGGGAATCCCTGCGGTTTCAGGTTTCATTCTGGCGGGAATGCTGCTGGGGCCCCAGGTAACGGGGATGGTCCACGCGGATCTCTACGCAAGGATGCAGCCCATCACACAGATAGCAGTGGCGGTGATTGCCGTTGTGATAGGCAGCGAGTTCAGGCTGGCCCGGATAAGGAAGATACGCAGGGCAATGGCGGCGATCACCACCCTTCAGCTCACCGCCACCTTCTTCATCACAACCTTTGCCCTTGTGCTCTTCAGGATAATGCCCCTGCACACCGCGGCCATATTGGGGGCCATCGCAACGGCCACATCTCCAACGGCCACTGTAACCATCGTCAGGGATCTGAGGGTGAAGGGCTCTTTCATCGATCATCTCTATGGTGCCATTCCCCTGGATGACGCCGGATGCATCCTGCTCTTCGCCGTGGTGATAGCGGTAACCGCGGGCTTCCTTCAGCCCGGAGAGGCCTCGGTCCTCGAATCGGTGTTGCACTTCGCCGGGGAGCTTGCCGGGTCGCTGATACTGGGTCTGGCGACGGGGCTTGCCCTGAGGAAAAGCTCATCGGGGAAGGACAACATCAACTCCATCTACATAATAAGCCTGGGTCTTCTTTGCCTTATGACCGCCATTGCCGCGGCGTTCCATCTCTCACCCCTCCTGGCCGGGATGGCGGCGGGGGCGGTGATGGCCAACTCACCCAAAGGCGGAAAAAGGGTGATAGAGTCCCTGGAAATGCTTGCCCCTCCCCTCTACGCGGTTTTCTTCGCCATAGCCGGGCCGAGTTGGAACTGGGAGTGCTGGGGGACAGAACCGTGCTGCTCACCGGGGGTCTCTATATCCTTTCAAGGGCCGTTGGGAAATACTTCGGGGTATGGCTCGGGCGGTGATTTCCGGAACCGAGGGGGAGATAAGGAAGTATCTGGGGCTTGCCATGCTGCCCCATTCAGGGGTAACCATTGGTCTTCTTCTGTATGTGCAGACCTCGGAATCCTTCGCCGGGCACAGCGGACACCTCGCCCCCTTGTGGTCAGCGTGGTGCTCATGTCGGTGCTTGTCAACGAACTCATCGGGCCGGTGCTTTCCAGGTACGCCATCCTGAAGGCCTGTAACAAGGAAGGGCGCCCCTGAGAGAGGCGCCCTTCTAGTTCGAAGCTGCTTATCTGACCACGGTCATTCTCGAGGAGACCGTCTGGCCGTTCATGGAAGCCCTTACGAAGTAGATCCCGCTTCCCATTCTTTCTGGAATGCTCCAGCTGACGGCATTGGCGCCGGCTGTGAGCTCACCTGTCTGAATGTTGGCGGTCCTGCGGCCGGTTACATCGAACACGGCGATGTCCACCGGTCCGGCGGCCACGGTGTTGATGGTGAATGCCGCGTGGGAGGTAACCGGGTTGGGGCTGATGGAGCTGATGCCTATCACCGCGGGGTTCACCTGGGCGTTTGCCTCATCGGCGGTCCCCACCAGTGAAAGAGCGGCCATTACCGCCTGGTAGGCGTCCACACGGCCGGCTCCATAGGTGTTGTCTTTCCCCGAGGAACCAAGGTCGAGGCTTGTCATCTCGATGATGCTGTCCATCTGTGCCACGGAGAGCTCGGGGTTGGCGCTGAGTATCAGAGCGGCAACGCCGGCAAGGTGGGGTGTGGCCATGGATGTGCCGCTCATGGAGGTGTACCCGCCGTTCCATGCGGTGCTTATGACATCCACTCCCGGGCCGCTGATGTCAGGGTCGATGAGGGGGCTTGAATCGCTGTAATCGCTCCAGCAGGTGACGGGGCCACGGCTTGAGAAGCTTGCGATATTGTCGTTGCTGTCCGTTGCTCCCACTGTTACCACGGCGCTGTTGCCGCCCTGGTAAACCTGATCGGGGTGGAACCAGGGAGGAGGGCCGTCGCCGGGTGAAAGGATGGTTCCTGAACCGGGGCCGTCGTTGGCGGCGGCCACGCTGTGGTATACACCTGCGGTGAGGGCGTTCTCGTTGGCGGTCCGGAGGGACATGTTGCCCTGGCCGGAGCCCAGGGACATGGACATTACCGAAGCGCCGTTTTCGGTGGCGAATTCCATACCCTCTATCCAGGTGCTTTCGCCGCCGTAGTAGTAATTGATCCTGATTGCCATAATGGTGGCGGAGGGGGCTACACCGGTCTCGGTGCCGGCGGTGCCGTCGCCGGCAACTGATCCGGCGCAGTGGGTCCCGTGGCCGTAGTCGTCCATGGGGTCGCTGTTGCCTCGTAGAAGTTCCAGCCGTAGTGGTAACCGGCGGGGGTGTCGTGCCACATGTTGTTACCGAGGTCGGAATGGTAATAGTCCACACCGGTGTCTATAACCGCCACGATCACGCCCTGGCCTTCATAACCCAGTGCCCAGGCGTCGTCGGCGTTGATCTTGGAGACGCCCCATGCGAGGCCTTTTCCGCGCTCTTCAGGGGTGAGGTCACGGACTTCCACCGGCTCGATGAGGCCGGAGTTCTCGTCGGCGGCTCTCTCTATGAAGCGGACATCGGATCTCGTGGAGATCTGCCGTATGGCAGCCGGGGTGGCCTGGCAGTAACTGCGTTGGCCAGCCAGAGGGGTGTAATGTTCTCGGTGTTGAGTGTGTTCAGCTCGCTGATTATTCCGCTCTGGGCGGCTTCGGCAAGCTGCTTCATGGCATCCACGGCGAAATCCTGCCGCTGGGCCCTGGTCATTCCGTCGGTGGCGCCGTTGACCCAGTTCTCGTCAACCTGCCCGTGGGCAAGTATGAAGACCGGAATGAGGTCGGTGTCCGACGAAGCAGCCATGAGCTCCTGCAGACCTGGCTCGATTGTCCCTGCCAGGGCAAAGGCTGCCAGGACCAGCAGAATGATTATCTGCCTCATAGTTCTCCCTTCAGATGAAAGCGCGGCTCAAGCGGGCATTTCCCACTGTTTTGGTATGATTAGTTATCAGGGGTTACACCGCACTTTCTGTATATATATACCTAAGGATAACCCTATTCTTCCCGGAAGGCAATGGCCAGGCATTCCATGAAAACCTCCCGGTCAGCATCGTTAAGGGAAAACCCCCTGTGGTGAAGAAGTTCCTCCAGCCTGTCGAAGCGGTCCATGAAATCGCCGTTCCTGGTCCTCAGTGCCCTCTCTGGCTCGATGTTCTGCTGTCTTAGAAGGTTCACCAGCTGAAAGAGAAGCTCCCCGGCGGTTTCCCCTGTGAAACCGTCTGTTTCCTCCAGGATGGCCGCGGCTGTTTTCGGGAGGCTTCCTCTGAGGGCCATGGATAACCCACTTCGGATGCCCTCTGCTGTATTCGCCAGGCCTTCTGCAGCCCGGGCATTGCAGAGGGGATGGAATCAAAGAACTTCGTTCTGCTTTGCTTCTTTTCGGCGGATTTTATGGTCTCCCATTGCTTTTCCACCTCCTGGGGGGTTAGCTGGGTCGACTCCAGGAAAACATGGGGGTGCCTTCTTATCAGCTTGTGGGTTATCCCCGCCGCAACATCGGCAAGGTGAAAATCGTCGTCCTCCCCGCATATCTCCGAGGCCATGATTATGTGAAGGAGGAGGTCCCCCAGTTCCTTCTTCAGCTCTTCCCGGTCCCCGCTTTCCACCGCTTCGGCGACTTCGTAGGCCTCCTCCAGCATGTAGGGGCTCAGGGATTGAAGGGTCTGGCTCCTGTCCCAGTTGCAGCCCCCGGGACCCCGGAGCTTCCTCACCGCCTCTATCAGTTCCTGGACCGCTGACGCAGTTCTATCCATGGATGGCGCCTGTTCCCATGCCCTCGGATGCCTCCATGAAGAGTTCCGAGAGGGTCGGGTGGGGGTGCACGAAGGAGGCAGCCTCGGAGGCCTTGACTTTGCCGTTCACCGCCATCACCGCCCAGCCCACCAGGCTGGAGGCGTCGGCGCCCACTATCTGCACACCGATGATGGTGTCGTCTTCCTCCCCGGCTATGAGCTTGACGAAACCCTCGGTCTCGTTGATCCCCATTGCCTTTCCGTTGGCAATGTACCGTGAGATGGATGTTTTCACCGGAACGCCCCTTGCCAGGAGTTCATCCTCCCCGGGGCCCACCATGGCCACCTCGGGGAAGGTGAAGATGCACCCGCTCATGGTGTCGGCGCTGACCTTCCTTTCCGGTCCGCCGAACATGGTGTGAACAGCGGCGATACCCTGTGCGCTTCCGGCGTGGGCCAGCTGCCACTTGCCGGTGGCGTCCCCCGAGGCGAAAACCCCGTCAAGACTGGTCCTGTTAAGGTCGTCGGTAATGATGTTTCCCCCGGGGTCCATCCCCACCCCGGCCTCCTCAAGGCCGCATCCGGCGGTGCGGGGTGCCCGGCCGATGGCGGTGAGTATCCTTTCGGCGGTTATCACCGTGCCGTCCTGAAGGGTTACCGACCCGCCTGAAGGGGTGATGTCCACCGATGAAGCGGGGATCCCTGTATGAATTTTCACCTTCGCCTTCTTCAGTGACTTCTCCACCACCGCGGCAACATCGGAATCCACTCCTGGCAGTATTTTGGGGAGCATCTCCACGATGGTGACCCGTGTTCCGAAGGCGGAGAGAATGGAGGCGAATTCACAGCCGATGACACCTCCTCCGATAATGATCAGGCTTTCCGGAAGGGATTCCATGGACAGAATGTCCCGGCTGGAAAGTATCCCGTCCTTCCTGAGGAACCCGGGATCAGGGGGACCGAACCCGGGGCAAGGAGGATGTTGGAGGCGGAAATGCCCCTGCCATCAACATCTATGAGATCAGGGGCCTTCAGCAGGCCGTGACCCCTTACTATCTCTATTCCCAGGTGCTTGAAGTGGGCCTCTATGCCCTTCCGGAGCCTTGTGACCACCATGTCCTTCCTCTTGGCCACATCGGCGTAGTCGAAATCCAGGCTGCCCTTCAGACCGAATTTCCTGGCGGACAGCCCGTGCCTGTAAAGGGAGGCGGTGGCCACCAGTGTTTTGGTGGGTATACATCCCCGGTTGAGGCAGGTTCCTCCCATGTCACCGCTTTCCACCAGAACGACCCTCTTCCCGAACTGAGCCGCCCTTATGGCCGGCACATAACCCGCCGGCCCCCCGCCGAGAACGACGAGATCGTACTTTGCACCCATGATGAACCTCCGTGTTAACTGATCACTTCCTGATGAAAGCGAAATATAACGGAAAGGGACCGGGGTCTCTTGCACACCGCCGGGTTCACTTGTAGAATTCAACCAGCACTAAGGAGGGCCCGATGATACTGCTCAGCGCAATTCTCATGGCGCTAACCTGCGGACTTGACATCGATTCCCTTGCCGCGGCGCTCCATGTGGAGACAGGAATGGCATACATGTCCCAGGGGCTTCCCGACAGGGCGGTTTTTGAGTTCAACAGGGCAATCGAGCAGGATCAGGACCAGGCCGATGCCTATCTCGGCCTGGGCAGGGCAGCAAGCCTCAGGGGCTCCCCCGATGCATCCGAGGAATACTACATCACATACATGGGATTGCGCCCCCACGACCCCCGGGCTCCCCTGGAAATGGCGGAAATGCTCACCGGCTTCCCCCACAGGCTGGCCGAGGCAGAGGAGTACGCCCGCCGGGCCCTTGAGCTGGCCCCCCTCGATGGCGAATGCTGGCTTGTCATGGCCACGGTGGAAGCGGCCCTGGGCAATACCACCGAGGCCCTGGACCGGTATTCAAGGACCATCGCCGAGCACGAGGAGTTCGCCAACGAAGCCAGGCTTCGCATGGGGACCATTCTCTACGCCCGGGGAGAACTCAACCTTACCCGGGAGGTCCTTCTTCCCGCGGCTTCAGCCGGTGAGCCCGGGGCATACAGGCTTCTGACCCTCGTCTACCTCGACCAGAACGACCACCTCCGTGCAAGGGACAGCGCCAACAGATACCTGTTCCTGGAGCCCGGAGGTCACTGGGCCGATTCGGCACAGCTGATTCTTCAGGGGCTTTCCCCTGAATACTATCCACATACTCCGGAGGAGTGATTTGCAGAATCTCAGGGAGCAGGCCGAAAAGGCAGTTGCAGGCTCCGAGGCGGATTTCGCCGAAATAGTACTTGTTAAACAGGACCTTTCATCGGTGGTTCAGGCGGGTATAAGCAGCGAGAACACCGGACCGGTGGGAAGGCTTACCTGCACCGCCAGGGCCTTCGTTTCGAACAGGTGGGGACTTTGCGAGTTCCGTGATCCCGGCTCCATGCGGGAAGCTCTGGACCGAGCGGCGGCACAGGCCATACACAGCAGCTCCCCGCCGGTACCCTTCCCCATGCTGGCAGGGGAATGCCGGGACACCTTCATCGACATCCCCCACGGAGTGACCCTGAGCGAGATCCCCCTCAGGCAGAAGGCCTTCCTCTGCAAACACTACTGCGAGCTCCTGGCGCCTCAACCGGCAGGGGTTCCGCCAGGGTTTCCTTTGAGCAGAGGGTTTCCGACCGTGTGGTGGTCAACTCCAGGGGGACAAGCGTCCGGGAGATGGAGAACCTGGGCTCCATGAAATTCGAAGCGGTGCTTCCCGGGGGAATAACCACCTCCAGGGAGGTTGCCGTTCGTGGAGGATTCGAAGGCTTCACCGGCCTGGAAGCGGATATTGACAGGGCGGGGAAGGACCTGGTGACAAGGGACACCAGCAGCAGCATCGCCCCTGGTCCCAGCAGGGTGGTACTGGATCCGGAGCTTACTGGGATCCTTGTGCACGAGGCCTTCGGGCACCTGGCGGAAGCCGACTTCCTGGAGGCCAATCCGGCGGTGGCACATCTTCTTCGCCGGGGGGCCACCGTGGGCTCCCCCTGCGTGAACATAGTCGACCACACGGATCTTCTCTCCATGCCCGGCAGCATGAAATGGGACTGGGAAGGCAATCCCGGTGAGAAAACGCCTCTGGTGGAGGGGGGCATCATGCGGAACTGGCTCCACACCTCCGGCACCGCATCCAGGAACGGCGCCTCCCTACGGGTAACTCAAGGGTATCAGACCCTGGAAGGTCACCTGAAGCAAGGATGACATGCACATACATGGAACCGGGCAGCGCCTCCTTTGAAGAACTTCTGGCAGGCCTCGACAACGGCCTGTTCCTGAGGGGATTCATGGGCGGGGCAACGGATATGGACCGATTCAGCATAGCGGTACAGGAGGTATGGACGGTGCGGAGCGGAGTTCTTCACAAACCGGTGTGCCCTGTTGTCATTTCCGGAAAGGTAACGGACATACTGGGTGCCGTGGAGGAAACAGGGAACGAACTGGAGCTCACCGGCACACTCCGGGGCTGTTCCAGGAGGGGAGGCTCGGCGATCCCGGTGAGCTACGGCGGACCCCATGTCCTCATCGGTGGAATTCAGGTGAGCTGATTGAAAAATGAAGCCGTGACAGGTGCCGATATACTTGAAGCCTGTGAAGGGGTTTCTTCCCAGGCAGAGGTTTCAGGCATAGAGAGGGAATACTCCTCCATTGACTACAGCCCTGTAAAAACCGTGGGCGGTACCGGTTCCAGAAGGGGCTGGGGACTGAGGATGACCCGGAACGGCAAGCTGGGTGTCTCCGGCCAATGGGGGAACATCCTTCCCGCTGGACTTGTGGACAGGGCCATAAGCAGCTGCAGGTACGGTCCCGAATCCACCTTCGGCTTCCCCTCGGTTTCTCCGGGATCTCACCCGGAGGGGCGGGACACAATGGGCTCCCTGACCCATGAGGAGGTGAAGGACTATCTGCATGATATCCGCCAGGGGGTGAGGAGCAGGGCCCCGGAGGCCGCCCTCACCGCAAGGATAACATGGGGAACCGATCACATCCTTCTGATGAACTCGGCGGGCCTGAGAGCGTCCTACACGAAACCCGCTCCTTCACATCCCTTACCGTTACGGTGCCGTCAAGTGAAGGGCTTCTCCAGTCCGGCTGCACCATAGAGACCTCCTGTTCCCTTCCCCTGGCCAGGGATGTGGTGGAGATGCTGGTCATGCCGGTGTCCTATCCAGGGCTTTCCCCTGGAAGCGCCGTGGGGCGGAAACGGGTTGTGCTCTCCCCCCCGGCCTTCTCGGTGATGCTTCAGGGCATAAGGAGCGGAGTTAGTGGAAGACTCCTTGCAAGGGGAGCCTCCCCCCTGGAGGGAATGGAGGGGAAAGGTGTTCTCAGCCCCCTGCTGACCATAAGGGATATGCCTGGCCTCGTAGATGGTGCCGCATGGGCACCCTTCGACAGTGAAGGGGTCCCCGCCAGGAACAAGACCCTTTTCGAGAAGGGCATTTTCAAGGGGTTCATACACGACCTGCCTCGGCGGCGGCAACGGGAGAAGCATCCACCGGGAGCAGCGGAAGGAACCTCGGGGAACATTCCAGACCGGTCTGCACGAATCTCGTGGTGGACCCCTCGGCGGAAACCTCCGGTGACACCCTTGCGGAAACCGGTTCCGGTCTTCTTGTAACGGACATACTCTCAGCCGGTGGAGGGGACGCAGGGTCCGGACAGTTCACCTTTGACTGCGGCAGGGTTTACCTCTTCCGCAGGGGTGAGATATGCGGTTACTACGACGGATGTGTCATAAGTGGAAACATCTATGACGCGCTGTCCAGGGTGATCACCCCGGCGGAAAGACCTACCGGTGCGGTTCGGACATCCTGCCCTTCATCTCACTGGACGGGGTGTCAGTTCGATAGCTTTCCCCTGGAAAAGGCCTCTCTGAAGGTGGACGGCCTGATGCCGTACATGGGAAAGGACACTCCAAAGGCGATCAGCTCACCGATGGTTATCCATATTCTTCCCACCAGAGCCGTCAGTTCCGCCAGGCCCGGGTCGCAGCCGGGCACTATGAGGTGGATAAGCCAGACTGTGGTGAGCTCCCTGGCTCCAAGTCCTCCCGGAGCGAAGATCGCAAGGTATCCTATTCCCATGGCAGCGGGATACACCAGAATTCCGGGAAAGAAGGGCATCACCAGACCGAAGGAGAGGCCAAGGACCCAGAATGCTATCCCCAGGAAGAGGAACACTGCGGCATACACCGGAAGAAGGCCCAGCATCTCCCTGTAGGAACATTCCCTGAGTTCCCCTCTGGTCTTCATCACCCTCGCCGCAAGCCTGGCCAGCCTGCCGAAGAGGAAGGGGTGCACCGAGGCGATGAGCACCAGGCAACCGCCACTGCCATGGCGGTCCCGGCCAGGGAGCCGATCCCGGCCTCCACGGCCACTGAGGGCATCAATGGAATGGTTGTGAGAAGGCAGCCTATGACTATGAACACCGTTTCCAGAACAAGCCCCTGACCTGTCTGGGCGGATGTCAGTCCGGCGTTCCTGCTGAGACTGTACTTGCCCATGGCGGCCCATACCTTACCGGGAACGTACTTGCCCACCTGGGAAAGGAAGTGTATGGCGAACCCCCGGACGAATCCCAGCCTTCCCCCGGCGGTCCTGGTGACGAGGTCCCAGGTATAGCCCGCCATGGCGAGATGACCGGCCAGGAGAACCGATGAAAGCACGAAGAGGGGTATGTTGAACTCCAGGAGATTGCCCAGTCCGCCGGCTTCCTGAACTCCGGCAACCAGTGACCCACCAAGGAACCACATGGAAAGGGCAATGAAAGCCACCCCGAGAACGGCCATCAGGGGGCCTCTGATGTCGGCTGCCATTAATCGAGTACGCTGACCCGGCTGGGTCTTACCTCGCGGGGTTCATCCTGCCTGGCGGTATTGAAGGGAAGGAACCCGGAGTAGAAGGGCAGGCATCCGAGCTGAAGCATTCTCAGAAGCTTCGCCGCCCCGGGGTCGGGGGTGGCCATTATGTCCTCTATTGTCCTGTAGAAGTGCTCCTCCCGGAGGTCCTTGCTTTTCATTGACAGCTCCCTCCAGCCCGAGGGGTCTTCCAGCCTGTTGAGTATCTTGATGGCCCTTCTGTCCGGCTCGACCCTGTCCATGAACACCTTTCTGGCGTCCTTTGAGGCCAGCACGGACTTGATCTGCTTCTTGAGGAGGCTGCCGTGGACAATACCCCTGGTGTGGAGGTCGGAGAGGGTCTGTATCCTTCCGCATATTCTCTCGATGGCCTTATCGGTTGATGGCATCATTCTCCCCTGGAACCGTTATACCCGGGCAGCGTCTCCATGGTGAAGGACAACCCCCGGGATTTGAGATACCTTTTCGCGTAGTCCGAGCCAAGGTAGAAACCGCAGTGTATTTCAGCACCGCCTTCGGAATCCCTTTTGAAGGTGTCCACAACGCTGCTGGAGCGCACCCAGTGCTCGGTTTCTCCGGTGCAAATATCTACATTGAGAAGACACCAGTCCAGTGCTTCCCTTCGGTGTTCCTGTATTCGATCAAGGAGCTCCTCCAGGCCTGTGCCCTTAAGTGCTGAGATCTTTACTCCGCTGTTCACCGATGATCCGTTGAGGTCGCACTTGTTCCATACCAGTATCCTTGGGATCTCCCCGGCGCCAATTCTTCCCAGTGTGTCTGTAACCGTTGAGATCCGGGTGATCCGTTCAGGATCGGAGGAATCGGCCACCAGAAGGATGAGATCAGACTCGGTGACAACATCCAGGGTTGAACGGAAACTGGACAGGAGGGTTTTCGGCAGATCCTTGATGAACCCCACTGTGTCACTGATGAGAACGGTTTCCCCCCCGGGAAGCTGCAGTCTTCTGGAAGTTGTGTCCAGGGTTGCGAAAAGGCGGTCTTCCGAACGGATCCCCGCCTGGCACAGGCTGTTCATCAGGGTGCTTTTCCCGGCGTTGGTGTATCCCGCCAGGGCCACTGAGAACATTCCCGTTCTGTTCTTCCTTCTGACCTGTGAGCCGGAATCAATCGCGGCAAGTTTCGCCTCGAGGGATGATATACGGGCCCGGGCCTTCTTCTGTCAACCTCCAGCTGGGTCTCTCCGGGGCCCTGGTGCCTATTCCCGCCCCGAGTCTGTCGAGGTGGTGCCACATTCCCGAGAGCCTTGGAAGCATGTATTCCAGCTGGGCCAGTTCAATCCTCAGTCTGGCCTGTGGCGTTCTGGCCTGAACTGCGAATATGGAGAGGATGAGCTCGGTGCGGTCGATGACCTTGCAGGCGGTCACCTCTTCCAGGCGGTTCACCTGGCCGGGATTCAGGTTGTGGTTAACCACAAGGGTGGTTACTTCGAGGGACTCGGCCTCAAGGGCGATCTCCCGGGCCTTGCCGCTTCCAACGAAAAGGCCGGCGTCGGGCTTCGCCCGGGTCTGAAGAACCCTGCCTGCAACGACTCCCCCGGCGCTTTCCACCAGACGTGTCATCTCCTCTATCTCGGCGGGTTCCACTGTTTTTCCCGTCAGGGAGACGAGAACCAGCAGCACCCCTTCCAGGGAATCGTCGGTAACGGTTCTGAACACGGTTGAGCTGCTGGACATCAGATCTTTTTGCTCTTGCCCAATACCCTTTTGCTGATGAGCCTTCTGGCCGCTTCCAGTTTCATTCCCCTTACAAGGGACAGCTCACCGGCGAAGACCGTTATGGCCTCGTTGAGCACGCGCTTTTCCGATGGATTCATTTTTGAGAAGGAGGAGCGGCCCAGGACATCCCGGATCGCCGTGGCTATAACCACGGGATCACCGGAATTGACCCGTTCCTTAAGGACATCGATCCTGCGGCGCCAGTCCTTGGGAAGTTCCTGACCCTCCTGGGATAGAACACTCATTGCCTCGTCGATGTCGCCGTCGGACGAGACCCGGCGAAGGCCGGATTCCTGAACCGAATCAGCCGGGAGAAGGATGCCCGCTCTGCCGCCTGAAAGGGAAATGACCACGCATTCCACCATTTCTCCGGAAATGTCTTTCATGCAGATATCGGATATGACTCCGGCACCGTGATATGGATGTACGACTTTGTCTTTGATGCGATATTTCACAAGGCCCCCCTGATGGAAATGGTGGGCAAATATAGCATTTTAACCGGCTTTTGTCAAATATTACCCTGGCTGCCCAGGAATATGCTTATGTCCGGAACGGGAATGGACTCCCGGGGGTAGCCCCCCTGCCCGGGAAGGGCCTGGAAATACTGCCTGATGAGAACCTCCAGCTCGGCGGCGATGTGGTTCCCGGGATTGTGCATGAAGATGGTTTCGTTGAGGTTCCTGGGGATTCCCACCTCCTCATCGTACCGGTGGGCATCGCGGATATCCTCCACCGAAAGGATGTACTCGGTTCCGCCGATGGTGCAGGCCCTGCCGTGGAGCATGCCCCCGGTGTATGCCGCGGCGGTGGTTCCACCCAGAAGATACTGAATGCCGTGGTTCACCACGTCCACGAAGAGTGTGTCCGCCGGGCCGGCGGGTGAGCGGAACAGATGGGCGTTCACGTCGGCATAGGAAAGATCGGTACCCAGCATGATGGTGAGATCCACCGGTCTTACCGTGAAGGCGGTGTCTGTGGAGGCGATCTCCCCGGCCAGCCGCCAGATATCCGTTTCCCTGGGATCTGTGGAGGGGTCCGCCCGGCGGACCAGAACCAGGGAAGTTCTTCTCTGTGAGCTTCCTGTAAGGGGATAAACAAAGGAGAATCTGCCCAGAGGATCCGCCCGGAACTGGTTCTCAAGACCCTCCTCTCCGGAACAGTTGGAAACCCAGATCGTTACGGTGTCTTCAAGGAGGTGGGGGGCTGCGTGGCGGAAACCTCCTCAAGTGTGTCCTCGGCCCAGGGGGATACCGCCTCGGGTTCCTCGTGGAAGAAAACGCTGTCCGCTTCCCCGGGTTCACCGGGGCTTACAACCGCGTCGGAGGGCGGCCCGGAGAACCTGAAAACGAGAAAGGCCGCGGCAAGGATAAGGGGGCGGCAATGTACCAGTATCTGGCCTTCATGGATGACCCCCCGCCGGAGGAAGTTTTCCTTATGAATCCCTCGCTGTTCACCACCGGCGCCTCTGGCTTTCCAGGTGTACCCGCAGCCTCCTTCGAAGAGAGCCGCCTCAGTATGTTCCGGACCTCCCTGAGACTTACCGGCCTGTCAACCGGATCCACCGAAACCATCTTCATTATTGCGCTCTTCAGTGGTGATGAAAGGTTGTTCCAGGCCTCCCTCTGCTTACTGGCATCGTCGGTTCCGGCCATGATCCTGAAGAGAAGGGAGCCAATGGCCCAGACATCGCTTCTGGGATCCGACGGCCTTGAATTACCCACCTCCGGCGCGGTGAAGGGAGAAACTGGAACACCCCTTCTGCCGGCGAGAAGAAAAACATCGTTCCCGGAGAGAAGGAACATTTCCGGTCCGAGGTATCCGCAAACCATACCGGAGGCCTGGAGCCCGGTGACTATGCTCAGTGCCTTGCCAATGAGATCAAGTGCCCGTTCTTCCGAAAAGCCGCCGGACGCGCCCATGGCTTCCCAGAGGAACTTCATTTCGGCGGCATCGAAGAGAAGGAGCTTCCTGGAACCGGGGAGGTCCCTTACCGCAACGGGCATTATCAGCCTTTACCGAGGGCCACCTGTGCTGAGGGACATCGGTAACGGGGGATATCTCCGCCACCATGCTTCTGCCGCGGTCCTTGACCCTGCAAAGGGAATAGCCCCCCTCGCTGTATATCTCGGACTCCAGGAGATATCCGCAGCTGCCCAGGAGTTCAGGATCAACCGGCATCGGAGGAGTAATTGGGAGCTTCCTTTGTGACGGTGACATCGTGGGCATGGCTCTCCCTCAGCCCCGCCGAGGTGATCCGCACGAACTGCGCCCTTTCGAAAAGCTCCCTGATGGTGGAGGCGCCCACATAACCCATCCTGAACGGAGACCGCCGGTGAGCTGAACGAGGTAGTCGCTCACCAGGCCCTTGAAGGCAACCATGCCCTCTATACCTCCGGGACCAGCTTCTTCTCCACGGTTGAATCCTGAAAATACCTGTCGGCGCTTCCCTTTTTCATGGCGCCCATGGAGCCCATGCCCCTGTATGTCTTGAATTTCCTGCCCTTGAATATTACCGCTTCTCCGGGGCTTTCCGTGGTCCCGGCGAAGAGGCTGCCTATCATTACAGCGGATGCCCCGGCTGCCAGGGCTTTAACTATGTCTCCGGAAAACTTGATGCCGCCATCGGCGATCACCTTGCTGCCATGTTCAGCGGCGGCAACGGCGCAGTCGTATACCGCGGTGAGCTGGGGACAGCCCACTCCGGCGACTATCCTGGTGGTGCAGATGGAACCGGGCCCCACCCCGACCTTCACGGCGTCGGCCCCGGTCTTTATCAGCTCCACCGTTGCCTCCGGGGTTACCACATTCCCCGCCACGATGGCCAGGTCCGGAAAAAGGGAACGTATCCTGGATGTGGTTTCGATAACGGTTGAGCTGTGTCCATGTGCTGTATCAATGAAAATGCAGTCGGCTCCGGCTTCCACAAGGGCGGTGGCCCTCTCTATGGCCGGGTCTCCCACGCTGACAGCCGCGGCGGCCCTGAGCCTGCCCCTTTCATCCTTGCACGCCTCGGGGAAATCCATTGCCTTCTGGGCGTCTTTCAGTGTGACGAGACCGGCGAGATGGCCGTCGGGGTCAACCAGCGGAAGTTTCTCCAGCCGGTGTTTCCTCAGAAGCACAAGGGCCTCCTCGAGACCGGTGCCCACCGGTGCTGTGACCAGTTTTCCAGGGGCGTCATAAGTGAGATCACCGGAACGGAACCGTTGGTCTCGAAGTGATAGTCGCGGTGGGTGAGAATTCCGGCAAGGCGATCATTTTCCATTACCGGAAATCCTGAAACGCCGGTCTGTTCAGCCAGTTCAAAGGCGTCGGATACCCTGGCGGTTGAATCAAGGGTTATGGGCTCGATGATAACACCGCTTTCAGCCCTCTTAACCGAGGTTACGTGCCTTGCCTGGTCTTCAATGGAGAGGTTCTTGTGGATCACGCCCATACCGCCCTGCTGGGCGAGGGCTATTGCCATGCCCGCTTCGGTGACGGTGTCCATGGCGGCGCTGAGCACGGGAATGCTCAGGACAATGTCCCTGCAGAGTTCCGTGTGAAGGCTTACCCTGCTGGGGTGTACATCTGAATGGCCGGGAAGGATCAGAACATCGTCGAATGTGTATGCCTCCCTGGCATCTCTTGGATTCATTATCCCTCCTGAAAAAAGGGGCTCAATCGGCCCAGTAAATAATCCTTCCGCATGTAGGGCAGGTGTTGACCCTGGAGTTCCTGTCGGGGTCGGAACAGACAGCCGTGGGAAGCCTGGTGAGGCAGCCGGTGCATCTTCCCATGAGAGCAGGGACCACAGCGTTGCCATAGTGTCTGGTCAGCTGGCTGTAGAGCCCCCTCCACTTCCGGCTGATGCTTTTGGCATAGGTCTCCCGGAGTTCGGTGAGTTCCTCCAGGGCTCCTTCGGTCTGAAGGCCCATGTCGGCCTCGGTGTCCCTTATCTCTTTTCTGTTAAGATCGGCTATCATGACATCTAGATCATGAAGGCTGATAAGTTTCTCAAGTTGTTTGTCCATCAATCCTCCTGGTTGGAAAGCTCAAAATCCAGCAGCTCGAAAAGCTTTTCCATGGAATCCGCCGATTCCAGGAGATCTCCGGAACTCCTGATGCATCCTGCTATATGATTGAGGAAGGCTGAGTGCTCCTCGGGGCCATTGGGCTTCACCGGCGAGATGAAAAGAATGATTGTATGTACCTTTTCCTCCGGCCAGCCTATTCCCTTCCCGGATCTGCCCACGGCTATGGTGAGCCTGTCCACCAGTATGCTTCTGCAGTGTGGGAGGGCGATGCCCCTGTGAACCACCGTTGCCCCGACCTGCTCCCTTACCTCGAGGGCACCGGCAAGAAGGCTCCTTGTTTTCACCCCGAAGGGAAAAGCTCGAGAAGCTCTTCCACAGCGTCGTTTCTTGTGCTGGATGACAAATCGAACTTACATAGCGCCGTGTATTTCAAATTTCTTCTCCCTTGCCTTTTCAGCGTCTAATATAGAATACTGCCCATGTCCTGCAAGTTGAAGACCTGACAACTCGAATGGGTAATATGCAAAGTAAAGAAGGAATTAACACATATCTTCCAGAAGATGCCAGATGGGCGGTGATCGGTCCCTCCCCGAATACCTGGGTATGTTCAGCGGGAATGGAGCTTCTGGCAGAATCCCTTTCCATGCACACAGCCACCCTGGTACCCCTTCTGGAAAAAACCGGCCAGGGCAGATGGCCGGTTCAGATAGGCGGAAATCTCTTCCTGACCTCCTCAATTTCACCGGAGGCGGGAACCAGGATCGTCACCCTGGAGCCTTCAGACCCGGTGAACTCCGCCCGGGTCCTGGAAGATACCACAGGAGAGACCAATTTTCTGCTCTGCACCGGGGGCGGCAGGATCATCACCCTCTCCAAAGAGGCGAAGTCACTCTTCGGAAACCCCGGACGGCTGGGCGATGTGTTTGACTCCAGCTCCTCCGGTGCCCTTCACGCGGCTGTTCAGAAGTGCCTTGCCGAGGGTTCGGTTCAGGAGTTCCTGGTAAGCCGTACAGCCCCCGACGGCGAAAAGACCAATTACGGTATTACCATCAGGCTTCTGCCCTCCCCGGGGAAACTCCTGTTCTGCCGGCTCCAGATACCTTCCGTGGCGGTGGTTTCAGGCACAATGGACAGGAACAGCCTCATAAAGACCCTCCTCGAGGAAAGCTTCTGCCCCAGCATCACCATCGACTCCGACGGCGTTATAACCTCCATGAACCGGCAGGCCAGGGATCTCGCGGAAAGCTCTGGGGCACGACCCCACAGGTTCGGGTTTCTTCAGCTACATTCATCCTGACAGAAGAGAAGCGGTTGTGAACAGGCACAAACAGCGCAGCAAGGGCTTCGCCGTTCCCTCAAGGTATTCCATTCAGTTCACCGAGGGAACCGATGGTACAGCGGTCAGTGCCGATGTATCCATCGTTCCCCTTCTGGGCTTTTCCCAGTGGGTGGTCTTCCTTCAGATCAATAACGGAGCCGGGCAGGGCCCACCGGGGATCGGTGAAGGGTCCAGCCCGCCGGAGGGTCTCCTGAAGCTGCTGCTCAGGGAAACGGCGGCCCCGGAGGAAACCCTTCTGGAGCTCACAGGATTCCTGGAAGCCGAGGCGGCGGCATTCATAATGGAAAGTGGAATGGTAACCGTTGGCGACTCAGCCTCGCTTATCAGTTCACTTAACCGGGATGAACTGGCCGGGGCCCAGTCGGGTTCCTTAAGAACGGGGCCTTCCATAAGAGGATCAAATCCGGTTTCGGGATTTCACACCTTGTCATATACAGAACGGGCATACCCGGGTTTAATCCACGGGAAGAAACAGCGGTACATTTATCCTCACGAATACTGGAGGAGTATCAGATCAGAACAATACTCTCAGCCGAGCGTAAGCTGATCTCGGTGACCATGGAGATAGCCTCGGCCTACCTGAGAAAGACCGAATCCCTGGAGGGGCTGCTCTTTGATTTCGCCAGGATATCCGCCATGGAAACCGCAGCTGTCTACAGGATATCCGACAACGGCGACTATCTGAAGGGCATGGCCGGAGCCGGAACCGTGGGAGGGATGCCCGACCTCCCACTGGATGCCCTCAGCACCGCCTCCTGGGCCTGTCTCAGGGGGGAAACCGCCTTCTACATTGATGCGCCGGAGAACGATCTCCGGTTCTCAAGGGTTTTCCCTGAATCACTCTCGGAGATAGCGGTTCCCTTCTTCAGGGGTGCCGCTCCAGAGGGGGTCATACTCCTCGCTTCCTCGGAAAGGGAGTATCTGACCTCATCCAAGGGCGTGTTCATTCAGCTCCTGGCCCTCCTTCTGTCATCACCGGAAAGCTCATCCGGGGACTTCCCGGCAAGCACAGCGGTTCCCGGGCACAGTCCTGTTAAGGACATCGCCCTGGAGAACCTCATACACAACATCACCGCCCTGGAATCCACCTGCTCCGCAAGGGCGGCTTTCCTGAAAAGGGAGTACAGGCGGATGACAGTCTCAGCGGCAGCATAGACACCTTGCTGGAGGCGGTGAACTGGCTTGGTTTCCACGCCAGATGGGCCCTCTGGTTCCTGAAGGTATCCGTTTATGGAGGAAAACCCGATCAGAAATGGATAGATCCCTCCCCCCTGCTGGAGAAGTCACTGGATGAGTTCCGGATCCTGGCCGGCCACCATCCCATGAGTCTTGTCTTCCTTCCACCCCCGTCAGACATCGAGGTCTGTACAGACGGCTCTTTTGTGAGCATGATAGCCCATTCCCTTCTTGTCTGCATCCTTGAGAACTCCTCCGACTGCCGTGAGATCGAGCTGAGTGTGGAATCCAGGGGGGATTACTGGACCTTCACCATCGACTCGAAGGGAGACAGCGTCCCTGCGGATTGCCTTTCAACACAAAGACAGCCGGACAGCAGGAACATGTCCTCGTTCTGGGGTGGAAGCTCACTGAAGAGCTGGGCGGAACCATCAGCACCTTCTCCAGCCAGGGCAAATCCACCCGGATGGTGATCAGACTGAGAACCAGCGGCTGAGGGATCCCGGAGGAAAAATGCTTACGAAAACTGACCTCATGTACGATCTGCCTGAAGAGCTCATCGCCCAGCACCCCCCTGAAACCCGGGGAACCTCCCGGCTCATGGTGCTTCACAGGGAAAGTGGCACTGTAGAGCACACCGTTTTCAGGGAGATCGCCGGACTGCTCTCCCCGAAGGACGCCCTGGTTCTGAACGACACCAGGGTTATCAACGCAAGGCTGAAGGGCGAAAGGATACCCTCCGGCGGAAAGGTGGAGCTGCTTCTTCTGGAGGAAATGGAGGCTGACCTCTGGAAGGCAATGATAAGACCCGGCAGAAGGTGTCTTGCGGGAAATCAGTTCTCCTTCGATGGCCTTCTTGAGGGCACCGTTGTCAGCGAGCTGGGAGAGGGCAGAGGGCTGATTCGTTTCTCATCGGCGGGGAACACCGCGGAGGTCCTCAGGAAAACCGCCACTCTGCCTATACCCCCCTATATAAAAAGGGCCGCCACCACCGCCGATGACCAGCGCTACCAGACCGTTTTCGCAAGGAAGGACGGAGCGGTGGCTGCGCCCACCGCCGGGCTGCATTTCACTCCGGAGATCCTCATGGAAATGGAACAAAGGGGCCTTTCCATCGATTATATAACACTGCATGTGGGGCCTGGTACCTTTCAGCCCCTGCGAAAGGAGATACTGGCGGAAAACACCATGGAAAGGGAGAGGTATTACATCCCGGGGGACGTTCTCAGCTCTCTATCCTCCCGCCGAAGGGCCGGGGGCAGGATAATGGCGGTGGGAACCACGGTCACCAGGGCCCTGGAATCGGTGAACCTGGGATCCACCACGGACCTCCAGGGGGAAACGTCCATATTCATCCACCCCCCTACAGGTTCAGGAACGTGGACGGGCTCCTTACTAATTTCCACCTGCCCGGTAGTTCGCTGATATCCCTGGTGGGAAGCTTCGCCGGGCTCGATCTCATTATGGAGGCCTACAGAAAGGCCATAGAGAACAAGTACAGATTTTACAGCTATGGCGATGCCATGCTTATCATTTGAGGAGTTGTCTTGCCCTATACCGCCCAAAAACCTGCTGATGCCGGGAAACTGATCGCCCTCTACCTCAGGGAGGTTATCTTCGTTTCCTCCTGGGGTATCCTGGGCGGGGCCCTGCTTCTGCCCTTCACCCTGTACTGGTACTATGGGATCCCCGCCGCCGTACTCATCGCCGTCTATTTCCTCGCCTCCATGGAAACCACCGACAGGACAGGTCCGCTGGTGGCCCTGGAACTGAGACAATACTCCCCGGAAGGCCGCAGGAACGTCCCCAACGGCCTTGCATATCTTCGTATCATCCTCACGGTGATCCTGTTCCCTCCGCTCCTTCTAAGCTGCGTCACCATACTTTTCGGAAAGCGATCCCTTCCGGAGCTTTTCACCGGCATCCGCATCACGGAGATAGACCGCCGGCTGGATCCCAGGCCCGGAAGGGAAATAGAACAGAGGATGACCAGTGCCCGAAGCCGCCTTCGAAGCCTGATAATCGCGCCGCTGGCGGTTTCCGCCCTTATGTTCTTCCTGAGGCACTCCGCCCCGGAGGTGGTCTCCATACAGGGGATGGAGGCTGACGAGACCCTCCCCGAGCACGAGCAGGAGCTTCTTGTCCACTACCTCGAACTCACCACCCTTCACCCTGAGGAACTGGAATACCATGTCAGGCTGGCAAGCCTCTACTACAGGAACGACATGCAGCAGGACCTCATCGATGAGCTGGAGGTGATAAGGGAGCTGGACCCCGAGCATGCCATTCTGATCCTGGCGGACACCACGGCCTTCAGCTTCTCCATGCTGGAACCCAACCAGGGAACCGACTCCCTGCCGCCGGACACCACCATTACCCTCACGGTACCTGAGCCACAGACCCAGGCCGACACAACGGAGGCCGATGAACCTGACACCCTTCCCCCGGTGGAGCCGGAGCTACTGGAAGGGACCCCGGAATCCACGCCGGACAGCCTGGTGGTGGAAGTCACTCCTGATACACTGGAAACCGTAACCGATGACTCTGCTTCGGTGGAGACCACTCCGCTGGAGGAAGGGGACACAACGGAAACCCCGGATGTTTCCCAAACACCGGAGGAAGCAATTGAGCCTGATACCCTCGTTCACCCTTAAGGGCAGAAGCGGCAAAGCCAGGACAGGAACCCTCCATCTGCTCCACGGAGATGTTGAAACACCTGTTTTCATGCCGGTGGGCACCCAGGCAACGGTAAAAACGGTAAGGAATTCCGATCTCATCCAGGACGGCTGGAAGATCATTCTGGGGAACACCTACCACCTCTACCTCCGTCCCGGGCTGGAGCTTCTGGAAAAGGCCGGGGGGCTCCATTCCTTCATGAACTGGCAGGGCAACATCCTCACGGACAGCGGCGGGTTTCAGCTCTTCAGCCTTTCCTCCCTTCGAAGGATAACCGAGGAGGGTTACAGCTTCCAGTCCCACATCGACGGCAGCAGCCACATACTCACACCGGAAAAGGTAATAGAGGCCCAGACCGTTTCGGAAGCGATGTGATGATGGTGCTGGACGAGTGCCTGGAACAGCCCAGCGAAGAGACGAGACCCGGGATTCCGTGGCTCTGACCCTCAGGTGGGCCCGAAGGGCAAGGGAACTCCACACCGGTACCGGCCAGGCGATGTTCGGAATAGTCCAGGGAGGAGGGTTCCCCACCTGAGGAGGCACTGCGCCGAGGCTCTTGTGGGAATGGATTTTGACGGCTACGCCATAGGGGGTGTAGCGGTGGGTGAGGAAAGACCAATGATGGAACTGGCGGTAAGAAGCTGCATCGACATGCTCCCCGGAGACCGTCCCAGGTATCTCATGGGGGTTGGGAAGCCCGAGGACCTCATCGACTTCGTTGGCATGGGGGTGGATATGTTCGACTGCGTGGTTCCAACCAGGAACGCCAGGGGAGCCTGCTTCTTCGTGCCCGAGGGAAGGCTGAACATACGCAACGCAAGGTACAGGGACGACTTCCGGCCGGTGCAGGAGAACTGCCACTGCTATGTGTGCAGGAACCACACCAGGGCATACCTCAGGCATCTATTCATCGCGAAGGAATGGCTGGCGCCCATCTACGCCACCCTCCACAACCTTCGTTACTTCGCCACGCTCATGGAGCAACTCCGCTGTGCCATCCGGGAGGACCGCTACAAGGAAACCTCCAGGGACCTCCTTGGAAGGATGGGGAGCTTGGGAACCCCTGACACCGTCAGTATCCAATGGCTGGGGAATCGGGTCGGCGGCATCGCAAGGCCGCCGGACAGCCCTGCGCTGTTCGTAAGGGGTGCCCTGCCAGGGGAAACGGTGCATATCAGAAGGATCGCGGAAAAGAAAAGCTTCACCGAGGCGGAGCTTATATCCATCGAAGAGCCTTCTCCACACAGACAGGAACCCTTCTGCCCCCACTACGGGATCTGCGGAGGCTGTTCCCTCCAGCACCTTGAGTATTCCAGGGAGCTCTACTGGAAGAGGGAATGGGTCATCAAGGCCCTCAGGGGGCTTGAACACCCGCAGCCAAAGGAAACCCTGCCATCACCTGAGACCTTCGGCTACAGGAACAGGGTCACCTTTGAAGTGCACCGGGGGAAACTTCACCTCCATGCCTTCAGGGGCGACCCTATCCCTGTGGAAGAATGTCCCCTGATGAACCGCAACTCCTGTGAGGCCCTGGGGGAACTCCTGGCCTCACCGGTTCCCGGGGATGCAAAGAGGATATCGGTAAGGGGAAGCCTCAATACCCCTGACAGGGCGGTTGAGATCCACGGGAACGGTTCCTGGAGAAGGATATCTTCGGGCCCTTTCCGTGAGAGGATACTGGGCATCGAGTTCCCGGTTCCCCCCGGGGGTTTCTTCCAGGTGAACACCGGGGCCGCCGAGGTTCTCTCCCGCGTGGTGGACGGTATGATAACGGGAAGTTCCGGAAGGGTACTGGATCTCTACGGCGGCGTGGGGACCTTCGGCATCCCCCTTGCCCTCAGGGGGTTCACCGTGGAGTCGGTGGAGATGAACTCCGGGGCGTCCCGGGGATGCAGGGAGGCGGCACAGGCCAATGGCGCTTCCTCCATGCTGAAGGCGGTCAACCTCCGTGACCGGTCATACCTGTCCGCAGCACTCAGGGACTCCAGGAAGTTCGACATCCTGATAACCGACCCCCAAGGGCGGGGATGGGGATAAGGACCACCAGACAGATAGCCCGGCTGAATCCTCCGCTGATGGTCTATGTAAGCTGCAACCCCTTCTCAGCCGCCAGGGATATTGCCATTCTCACCCGGGGCGGCTATAGAATCAGTGATGTCATACCGGTGGATATGTTTCCCAACACCGACCATGTGGAAACTGTCTTCCTGCTGAAGGGAAAATGACCAATGAAAACGGCTCTCATTCTGTTCTTTGCGATTTCCGCTGCACACGGGTCCCTTTCACTGGAAGACCCCCTGGGCCGCTGGCTGTACCATTCCGAGGCCTTCGGCCCCCTCCTCCCCGGCGAACTCCCCTCCAGCCACACCATTAGTTTTCAACCCGGTTCGAGAACCTCCTGGCTGTGGCGGCTGATGCAGGACCGTGGCGCAACTCCGGGTACCGAAGAGCAGCTGATCGGCTGGAGATACAGTGCCTCTGGAGAGATCCTGCAGACTGAATCCGAGTTCATCTCCAGAGCCGGAGGCAAACTGGAATTCTGCGCCAGACCTGTAAGCTGGCTCACCATACACGAAAGGACCTCCATCTGGTCCGGAAGCGACACCAACCCGCCCTCGGGTTTCAGCCCCTTTCATTACGGCCTCGAGCACGGAAGGCATTTCTATGTGGACTGGGGCTACGCAAGGGCTGAAACCGGCCCCCTTGACGTTTACCTGGGCAGGGTTCCCCTGAGATGGGGTCCCGGGAGGTTCACCCAGCTCCTCATTTCCGGCAACGCGCCTTCAATGGATATGCTGAAGGTCAACCTCGACCTGGGCAGAAGGGTCACCTTTTCCGGCTTCACCACCACCATCGATTCAGCGGCGGACAAGTGGCTTTCCGGTCACAGGGTGGACATCATGCCCTGAACAACCTGCGCCTGGGCTTTTCCGAAACCATTCTCTATGCCGAGGCTTCGACCTGGCCTATGCCAACCCCTTCATCCCCTGGTATCCCGTACAGTGGAACGAGAGGGAGGACGACAACGCCTTCATGTGCATAGACGCCACCTGGCAGCCTGTCCGTGGCCTGGCCCTCTACAGCGAGTTCCTTATAGACGACATCCAGTACAACAATGTGAACGATGTCCCGAACAAGCTGGGGATAACCGCCGGAGCCGACTGGTTCCATCCCGGACAGGGGATTGGCGCCGCCTTTGAGTACACCGCCATACAGCAGTATGTGTACAGCCAGCGGAAGGAGGCCAACTACTACCTCCACGACGACAGGATAATCGGAAGCGCCCTGGGCCCCGACGCCGACAGGCTCACCGCCGCGGTGTCCTGGTGCGGCCTTCCCGGCCTCACCACCGCCCTACAGGGAAGCTACACCCGGCAGGTGAAACCGATGTCTACTCAGGCTGGCCCGATTCGGTCTCCTCCGGGCCCCTTCCCCTCGGGCATCGTCGAAAACACCGCCAGGCTCTCACTGGATCTGGGCTGGTACCACCACGACTGGCTTGAGATACGCCTCGGCGGCTACCTCACCACCACTGACAACGCCGGCCATGTGGATGGCGCGGAGGCATCCGACGGCGGCATCACCCTGGGATTCACCGCAGGCCGAAGCCATCCGTAAATTTGACAAATAGATTGCGTATCTAATTCTAGAACAATATTTTAAGCATGACCCTGGCTGGAGGCATTTTGCATTTTATCCTCCGCATCTCGAAACAGATCCCCTAAGCACCTCAAGGGCGTGACCCAGCACAGGAAGCAGGAATTCAACACATTCCTTCACTGCTTTAACACTGCCGGGCAGGTTTATTATGAGGGTGTTTCCCCTGATCCCGGCGGTCCCCCTGCTGAGCCAGGCGGTCTTGACCTTCGCAGAAGACATGTATCTGAGCATTTCGGGAATTCCGGGCACTTTCCTGTGGCAAACCCTTTCCGTTGCCTCCGGGGTCAGGTCCCTGGGGCTGAATCCTGTTCCTCCGGTGGTGAGAAGAAGATCGGTATCGGGGGTGGAAAGCTCATTTAGTGCTCTGGCGACGGATTCCTCGCCGTCTTCGGTAACGCTGTACTTAACCAGCGAATAACCAGCGCTTTTCAGGGCCTGTACTATTGCAGGGCCGCTGCCGTCTTCCCTCTCTCCCCTGCTGCAGCTGTCGCTGACGGTCAGAACACTGAAAGTGGCCATTGGTTCTCCATCTCTATCATGTTCTATTATCATTACTTACAGAGTTATTTGTCAAATTTACGGATGGCTTCGAAGTTTCCCGATTTTCCACCTGTTTTCTCAAGAAGGTAAACCTCCTTGATGACCATGGACTTGTCCAGGGCCTTAAGCATGTCGTAAACGGTGAGGAGGGCAACGGTAACGCCGACAAGGGCTTCCATTTCAAAACCTGTCTCGGATACTGCGGAAACGGAGCAGCGGCACACGAGTTCCATGCCCTGGAGGTCGAAGGTGATGTCCGCCGACTGAACTGAAAGCGGGTGGCACATGGGTATCAGGGCGGAGGTGTTCTTCAGGGCCTGTATCCCGGCCACCACAGCGGTGTTCAGAACGTTTCCCTTTTCGTTTCTCCTTTGCTCCAGAAAACCCGCCACCTGTTCGGAAAGGATGATGGACCCAATGGCAGCGGCGGTCCTCGCAGTTGGCTCCTTTCCGGAAACATCCACCATTCTGGGCCTTCCGCTGTGGTCAAGGTGACTCAGTTTCATCCGCCGATCCTCCACATCCTTACTCCTCCGCACTGTCCCTTCCGGGGCTTGCCGAGTACCAGTTCCTCTATCTCTTTTTAATGACATCTTCGCTTACACCGGAGCGAAGCAGGGATTTCAGGTCCAGTGCCTCTCCGCCGGCAAGGCAGGAAAGAAGTTCGCCTTCCGCGGTGAGCCTGAGCCTGGTGCAGGTCCTGCACATATCGGTGCACACCGGGGCGATTATCCCGAAGGAGAGCCCTTCGGAGGTTTCATACATGGTGGCGGTTCCGCTGGTATGCAGGTATTTTACAGGACCTGCCTCCCGAAGGATGCTGTCCCCGCTGAAATAGCCGCAGACGGAACCCTCCATGGGCATGTGTTCGATGAAACGAAGGACAACTCCCTTTGCGGCGGCCCAGTGGATCATATCCGCTATCTCACCTGTGTTTATGCCCTCAAGAACCACGCAGTTCACCTTCACCGGGGTAAGCCCGGCGTTCTTCGCCGCATCGATGGCGTTCTCCACTGTGTCCAGGGAGACATTCCTCCTTGTAACTCTCTGAATCACTTCATCCCTGAGGCTGTCGAGGCTGATGTTGACCCTGGACAGACCCGCCGCGGCAAGGTCTTTGGCAAAGGCAGGAAGAAGGAAGCCATTGGTGGTGAGGGTGGTCTCGCATATGGATGACAGCTTTGAAACAAGCTGAACCACCCCCCGTCTTACAAGGGTTCGCCCCCTGTGACACGGATCTTCCTGAGACCCAGTACCGAATGAACGAGGAGTGTCAGTTGGTGAATCTCCTCCAGCCTCAGGATCTCCGAGTGGGGCATGCAGGGCACCCCCGCCTCGGGCATGCAGTAAATGCACCTGAGGTTGCATCTGTCGGTTACGGAAACCCGAAGGTAGTCTATCTCCCGACCGGTTCCGTCCCTCATTGTTCCCAGAAGCCTTCGCCGCCGGCCCATACCATGAGACTGAAATCCATGTCTGCCCCCGCGGGAAGTCCGGTGCTCTCCGGGGGAAGCCACGCAATTGCGTTGGTCCCGCTGGTGCTCATGAGGTCCCCCGAACCGCTGGTTTCCGGTACCTCCAGTAACCAGGTTCCATCAATGAGCCCTGCCCTGCACCGATAGAATCCCTGTCTGCCGGGTTTCTTTCGCTGGGGGCAAGCAGTTTTCCTGAAAGGACCTTCTTCCTGTAACGGTCATGACCCGAGGAGAACCTCAGGGCCGGCATTACATAGGTCTCAAGGGCTACGAGGACGCTTACCGGATTACCCGGAAGACCGAAGATCACCTTGGAATCCGACTCTCTGGTGGCGAAGGAAAGGGGTTTGCCCGGCTTCTGGGCAACCTCCCTGAAGTGGAATCGAAAGCCCAGTTCTTCCATGACAGAGGGAATGTAGTCCCTGGTGCCCATGGATACTCCGCCGGCGGTTATCAGAATGTTCGAAAGGGACAGGGCCTGCTCCGCGGCGCTCCTCAGGGATACCGGGTCATCAGCGGAATGGAGAACCGCCGCTGGATCGTAGCCGGAAGCAAGAAGAAATGACTCCATAAGGGGGCCATTGGCATTCCTCACCTGTCCGGGAAGGGGTCTGTGAACCGGGGGTACCACCTCAGAGCCGGTGGTGAGAACGCTTACATCCGGTCTGGTAAAAACACTGAGGAAAGCCCTACCGGCCATGGCGGCAATGCCTATCTCCCCCGGGGAAAGCAACAGGCCCGATCGCAGAACGGTCTGACCCATGGATATATCCTCCGCCCGGTAACAGATATTGGCCCCGGCGGGTGGCATTTTCAGGACCCTGAGAACTCCCCCTTCCACACTGGTTGCCTCCACCATTACCACTCTGTCCGCCCCTTCAGGGACCGGGGCGCGGTCATTATTGGCGCCGCATAACCGGGTTTTTCCATGGGAGCGGGATCGGCCCCGGCGGTTATCTCCGGCAGCAGGCTGTATGATCCCGCCTCTCCCCTGAGGGCGAAACCGTCCATGGCGCTCCTGTCAAAGGGTGGCATGGGGATATCGCATTGAATGTTCTCACCCAGAACTCGACCGGAACACTCCTCGATAGGGAGGAACTCCCTTTCTGCCCCGGGCATATTCATGAAAATCAGGTCAAAGGCTTCCTGAACGGTAATCATTGGTGGTCTTCCTCCAGCTTCATGGCCGCGGCGGCCATGGCATCTTCAAGAAAATGAAACCGCTTAAGCATCATTTCGGCAACCGGTGTGAGCCTGCTGCCGCCGCCTCCGAAACCGCCGCGGCTTCTGTGTATGAGCCTTACACCGAGTTTGGCCTCGGTTTTCGAGATGAGGGTCCAGACCCTTCTGTACTGTATCCCGGTTGCCTTGGAGGCGGCAAGTATGGAACCGGAATCCCGTATGGACTCCAGAAGGGATGCTATTCCTCCGCCGAAGACCGGCGCCGAATCGAGCTCGAGCCAGAGTTTCCAGCCGGGTTTCACAGGATTGAACCCTGGAAGACCCGCGGTGGAAAGAATGAGGCCGGAGGTTTCGGAGGATACATCGGTAACCGGGCCCTTAACATGGATCACCGCGCTGTCCGCCAGCTCGGGGTTCTTGGGTTCGGTAACCTCGCCGTCGATATACACAACCACAGCTCCAGGTATCTGTCCCGCCGCGGAGTTGGTTTCCCATATCACCACATCGTTATCCGTGACCGTCTCCGGGAGATAGTCCATCACATCGCAGTTCTGGTTAAATGAGAGGAAACCCACCTCGCAGGCACCCGCCTCGTTGAGCCTCCAGGTATCGGAATTCTCCCTGCCCGGGCCGGGCATGAATTCGACACCGCCGTGATCGTGACGCCTGAGCTTGAAGAAGGCGACCCTGAAGCCGCCCTTGAAGAGCACCCTGGCCAGGGCAGCTGCAAGGAAGGTTTTCCCAAGTTTCCTGCCAGCGGCGGCAACGACTATATTTCTGCCCAACAAATCACCTCCATTTTTCTTATCCTAACCGAATACACCGGTTTTGAACATAGACAAACCTGCGAAACCGGGCCACCGCTGAAAGTGAAGGTCCCCATGTTAAAAGCACCCTTCGATATCATCGAACGAAGATACATACCCGGGATAAGGAGTACCGTAACACTCGCGGAGAACCCCTCCGGAGGTGCAAAGCTGGTACACCTTCTCTGTGACGAGGAAAGGGAACACTTCTTCGGCGCGTGCTTCAGAACCCCGCCGGAGGACGACACGGGTTTGCCCCATATCATAGAGCATACTGTACTTAACGGTTCCGCCAGGTACCCGGTGAAGGATCCGTTCATGGAAATGGTCAAAAGCAGCATGGCCACCTATATCAACGCAGCCACCCACGGGGACAGAACGGTATATCCATGCGGCAGCCTGAACAGAACCGATTTCCTGAATCTGATCTCGGTGTACATGGACGCGGTTTTCAACCCCCTGCTTAAGGAGGAATTCTTCCTGCAGGAGGGCTACAGGCTTGAAATGGACGAGTCCGGCAGCCTTCTGCACAGCGGCGTGGTCTACAATGAGATGAAGGGTGTCTACTCCGACCCTGACAGCTGCATTGAAAGGGATATTGCAAGGACACTGTATCCCCTGGGCACATGCGGCAGGGATTCAGGGGGAGACCCCCGGGCCTTGACGGGTCTGACCTACGGGAGATTCAAGGCCTTCCACGAAGCCCACTACACACCGGATAACTGCTGCCTTTTCACCCTCACCGGTATTCCCTTCGAGGAAATGGCGGAATTCCTGGGGGAACTGCTTCCGGAGGGTAAGGAGGGAATACCCCCGCCGGTTTTCACCCCCCAGAGGACCTTCAGCAGACCCGTAAGGAGGGATATAGCCATCCCTGCCAATGGCGACGGCTGCACGGTCATATCGGCATGGAAGGTGAATTCCGCCGGAGACCCGGTGGAAACCCTGGCCTTCTCCCTTCTGGAGGAAGCCCTTCTTGACGATGATTCATCCCCTGTAAAATCCGTCCTGCTTGATTCCGGTCTTGGCACCGGCCTGTCATCCTGCGGGTACGACGACGATTGCGCGGAGAGGAACTTCGTGATAGGTCTGAAGGGCGTTAAGAGGGACACCGCCCACCGTGTCCTGAAGCTGATATGGGATACACTGGGATCAATACACCGCAATGGCCTCGACGGAGTACTTGTTAAGAATATGCTTCACCGCAAGGAACTTCAGCTGAAGTATACCGGAGCCGGGTGGCCCGCCGCCCTGATGGGCGCAGTGACAACGGCGTGGGCCCACCATGAGGACATCATGAAAACCCTCGACCTGGATTTCCTGGTAGATGAGCTGAAAAGCAGATTGGCGAAGGATCCCCGGTTCCTCGAGGACATGATCGACAGGTGGCTGCTTTCCAACCCCCACCGGGCGGACCTCGTGTTCTACCCGGACGAGGAGCACTTCAGGCAGAAAGAACTGGAAGAGCGGGAAGCACTGCAAGAGCTGAAAAGGAAAATGTCCCCGGAAGAGACCGCCGCCCTGAAAAAAAGATCAGAAGAGCTGCTGGAGTCCATGGAAAGCCCTTCCACTCCAGGGGAACTGGCCACCCTACCCAAGCTCAGCCTTTCCGATATCTCGAGAACACCGCCGGATGACTTCTATGAGATGATAGATACCGATAAAGGCCACTTGATCTTCACCAATCTTCACACCGGAGGGGTCTGTTACATCGATCTGGTACTTGATCTTTCCTCCCTTCCTCCGGAGCTTGTTCCCCATCTTTCCTTCTATACCTCCCTCATTACAAGGACCGGGGCCGGAGGCAAAAACCACATACAGCTGGCGGAGGAGGAACTGGCCTGTTCCGGGGGGATTACCGCCTCAATGGTCTCCCAGACCGAAACGGTGAGTTCCACCGACTGCTACAGGATACTCATGAAGGTCTCCGGCTACTGCCTCAGGGAAGATCTTCCGAGGATGCTGGACGTCATGAAAAGGAGGATCCTGAGCCCGGATTTCGACGACACCTCCAGGATCACCACCATAGCCGGAGAGATCGCCGAACTGGGAAGGAGCACGCTGATCCCAAGGGGTCACTCGGCGGTGATGCTCACCGCCCGGGCGGGTCTGACCCCGGGGCATTACGCATCCCACCTGCTGAAGGGTATTCCCGTATTCAGGATGGCATCGGCTGTGACCCGGGAAAACGCATCCCAGGAGACCGCCACCCTCAACAGGATAAGAAAACATCTCCAGGAGGGCATCCCCTGGACAATTGCCATGACCGGCCCCGAGGGGGAAAGGCAGCGGGTAATGAACTGGCTGGAGGGAATCCCCGCAAACCCGGTTCCCGGACCTCCCGGAACCCTCGAGTTCCATCACAGGCAAAAGCTGGGCATCAGGATCGCCGGAGGAACCGGTTTCGCCGGGGCGGCCCTTCCCGGAATTCCCATGTCCAGCCCACTTGCGGCTCCGGGAGCCATACTGATGAGCATGCTTTCCGATGGTTTCCTGTGGGACGAGATAAGGGCCAAGCAGGGGGCATACGGCGCGGGACTGAGTCCCTCCGGGGGAACCATCACCTTCTATTCCTACAGGGATCCCTCCCCGGCATCAAGCCTGAAGGTGTTCAAAGAGGCCGCGGCGAAGGGAATAGAAAAGGTTGACCTGACACGGAGGTCCATTGAAGATTCCATCATATCAAGCCTGAAGGGGGTCAACCCCGCAATAAGGCCGGCGATGGCCAACGGAATTGCCCTGAACAGGTACATGAAGGGATTGGACGCCGACTTCATCTGCAGGCTCCGGGAGAGTTTTCTGGGGGTGAACAGGCTTCACTTGCAGAGTTCGCCGATTGGCTGGCCTTCGCGGATGCTCCTTTCAGGATATGCGTGATGGGGAGCGAAAGCACCATAAGGTCCTGCGGGATAAGTGAAATTATTGAACTTTAGGGGGAAATCATGGATGTTGCTTCACTTGTGATAGGGATCATCTGCCTGGTGATAGGGTTCATTCCCTGTCTCCAGGTGGTGGTTATTCTGCCCGCTGTGGCAGGGCTGGTGATGGGAATTGTTGCCTACACGAAGAACCGTGGGGCGGAAGAGCCAACGGGAATAGCCCTGGCTGGGATAATACTGAACTCGATCCCTCTTCTTGTGATCATGGCCATGGCAACCTTCATCGGACTGAGTTCGGAAGCTTATACCATTCCAGAGATGACCATTCGGTAGTACTCCATGAGGGTCTATGGAACGGTCAGTGCCGTTCTTTTAGGGCTGCTTCTCTACTCAGCGGTCTTCCCTTTCATCTCACCCCTGATGGAAAGGATAGCCCCGGTGGTATGGCGGTGCCAGTACAGGGCGTTCACCGGGGAGCCATGCCCTTTCTGCGGCCTCTCAGGGGATATGCGCCGCTTCCTTGCCACCGGAAGGACAGAGGGCTCAGCCAACCCGGCCTTCGGATCCCTGCTTGCCCTGTTCGCCGGGGAACTGATCCTGAGGGCATCATTCACATGGGCATACTTCAGGCTGAAGTCCCTGTGCTGCCCTAGTGGACTTGGCAATACACATGGCCGCCGGGGTCATGCTTTTCTACCGGTGAGTTCCGCCCAGAACGATATCCTTCTGTTTTCGCTTTTCCGATGGTTTTAAGGGAACCCTTACGGGCTCGCCGTCGATGCAGGATATCCCTGTGAAGTACATTGCCGTTGCGGCGGTCATGGGCGTGGGAAGGAATATCTGTATCTGCCTGGGAAGGGGCCCCTGCTCCAGAATGAAGGACCGGGCGGCCTGCATATCCCCTGTGGTACAGCCGGGGAAAGCGGCTATTATGTAGGGCATTATGTACCTTTCCTTTCCGCTTTTCTCCGCCTCTTCCCTGAACAGTTCGGCAAACCGGCGCCAGACATCCCTGCCGGGTTTCCTCATTAACTCAAGTATCCGGTGGTGGGTGTGTTCCGGGGCAATGCGAAGATGTCCCGAGATGTTTCTTGAGGCCAGCCGTTTTATGAACTTCGGATCCTTCAGGGCGACATCGTGCCTTATTCCGCTGGATATGAAGACCTGCCTTACTGCCGGTTCCTTCTCCGCGGCGTCAAGCAGGTCCATATACTCCGAGTGGTCCGTTCTGAACATGGGACATATCTCAGGGAACAGGCAGGACACCCGGGTACACTTTTCCATCTGCTCTCTGTTCGAGCATCCCAGACCGTAGAGGTTCGCCGTGGGCCCCCGAGGTCGGAAATGATCCCTCTGAATCCGGGAACGGCGGCGACCTCCCTTACTTCCTCAAGCACTGACCGCCGGGAGCGGCTTACGGGGTACTTCCCCTGATGGAGCCCGATGGCGCAGAAACTGCACCCTCCGCTGCAGCCGCGAACCACGGTAATTGAGTCCCTTATCATGGTGAAGGCGGGTATCTCTACTGTATGGGATGGGTGGGGCATCCTTGTGTACGGAAGGCTGTAGACCCGGTCCATTTCTGAGGTTGTAAGGGGCAAAGCCGGCGGCTCCACCACAACGGTCCGGGAATCGGCCCTCTGAACCAGCCGGCGGGCCAGCCAGGGATTCTGGTTTGCCTCAACCGTTCCGGTGAGGGCCATGAGCTTCACCGGATCCTTCAGGAGCTCTTCGTGGGAGGGAAGATCCACATCGCTGTCCCTGCCCTGGAATTTCCCGGAATGAACAGCCGTAACGGTCCCTGGAATGCCTTCCAGGTTCTCACCTGCGTCCAGCCGTCGGGCTATCTCCAGTATCTGGGTCTCCCCCATTCCGTAAACCAGTATGGAGGCCTTTGAGTCAAGGAGTATGGACTTTTTGAGACGATCGCTCCAGAAATCGTAGTGCGATACCCTCCGAAGGCTGGCCTCTATGCCCCCCAGAACCACCGGAAGCCCCTTCATTACCCGCTGGACGCAGTTGGTATAGACAAGGAGGGCTCTGTCAGGCCGTTTCCCCGGAGCGCCGCCCTCGGTGTAGGCGTCGTTGCTTCGGATCCGCCCAAGGGAGGTGTAGTGATTCACCATGGAGTCCATGTTCCCGGAGGTGACCCCGGCGAACAGCCGGGGCCTTCCCATGGCCAGGAAGGACTCAGGATCCAGCCAGTTCGGCTGGGACAGGATGCCGGTCCTGTAGCCCCGGTCAAGGAGAACCCGGCCTATAACCGCAGCCCCGAAGGAGGGGTGGTCAACATAGGCGTCTCCGGTAACCAGAAGCACATCGAGCTGATCCCAGCCCAGTTCCGCCATTTCGTCCCGGGTCATCGGAAGTGGTCTTTTCATCTGGCTAGTGTGCCGGTTGGGTGGGGAATTGTCAAGCTCGAAACAGCCCCCTTGAAAATTCCAGAAGTATGAAGGTAACTAGGAATGTAAACCTATGTTCACTTAAACACAGAAGGGAGAGAAAGATGTCAGAAGAACGAAAAACAATCTTCGAGGGAAGGGTAAACGCCGGAAGGAACACCTTCTTCATCGACGCCAGGCAGGCGGTGAACCAGCACTACTACCTCACCATCACCGATTCCAGGCGCCAGGACGACGGTACCTTCCAGCAGCAGAAGGTGCTGGTTTTCGAGGAGTCGGTGAAGGGCTTCCGGGAAACCGTGAACGAGGCCTGCTCAATAATCGAGAAACTCGCCGGCGGCCGCCAGCAAGAAGAGATCAAAGAGATCAGGAAAACCCATCCCAGGGCTTTCATGAAATGGGAAGACGACGAAGAGGCCAAACTGGAAAAGCTCTTCAAAAAGGGCATCGAGATCGAAGACCTCTCGAAGGAATTCGGCAGAAGCCCGGGCTCCCTCCTGGCCAGGCTCGAGAGAATGAAGCTCATACAGCCGGCGGCTTCAGGGGAATAGAGCTTCCCCCCGGCGCCCCGGGCACTTATACTCCCTGAATGCTCTATTACCTGATGCTCCTGGGCGCCGGTATCTTCGCCGGCTTCATGAACGTGAACGCAGGGGGAGGTTCACTGATAACCCTCCCCCTGCTCATCCTCACCGGGATGGACCCCGTAACCGCAAACGGCACCAACCGTATCGCCGTTCTCATACAGAACATCACAGCTGCGGGTAATTTTCGCAGCAAGGGAAGGCGTGACATCCGCCAGGGTCTCATTCTCGGTCTCGCGGCGGTTCCCGGGGCAGTTGCCGGCTCATTCACCGCCCTCCATCTCCCCGACCCTGTCTTCAAGGGAATCCTTTCCGGCGTTATCGTTCTGGGCCTTGCGGTGGTGGTTTTCCACAGGCCCGGGAAGCAGAATGGTACCGAGCTGAAGAAGAAGTGGCCCCAGGTGCTTATCTTTCTTTTCATCGGGTTCTACGGCGGTCTGATACAGGCGGGAACGGGCTATCTGATAATATTCAGCCTTACCATGGCAGGCGGCCTTCAGCTTGCTTCCACCAACAGCATAAAGGTAATTGTAGTAGCGGTTTACATTATACCCTCCTTAGCCGTATTCCTCCTGAAGGGTAACCTCATGATCCTTCCGGGGCTTGTGATGGCGGCGGGCAGCGGCATAGGGGGTTATCTTGGAAGCAGTTTCAGCCACGGCATGAACCCGAAGTGGGTAAAGGCGGTGCTGGCTGCGGCCCTTCTGGGAATGGCGGTGAAGCTGGCCTGGGGCTGATCAGCCCCTTCTGGTACCGGTGTACATGTCCCCCCTGAGAACCTTGCTCATTACCTCTATGTCCTCCCTGAGGTGCCAGCCTATCCCGGTGTAGAAACCTATCGCCGGGTTGTCGGAATAGATGAAGAGGTGGATCTTCTCTATTCCCGCGTTGTACAAAGCCTTTTCTGTGTGCTCCATTAGCCGTCTCCCGATGCCGGAACCCTGCATGTCCGCCCTCACGGAAAGGTGATATACATAGCCCCGCCGGTGATCGTGACCGGCCATCACCGATCCCGCCACTTCTTCGCCCTTCATGGCGGTGAAGCAGTAGTCTCCGTTCTTCTCAAGGAAAAGGGAGAATCCCTGGGGAGAATCGGCTCCGGTCATGGTGTTCCCGGGGAACCCGCTCCAAAGCTCCACAAGCCCTGAATAGTGCTCCAGGGACATGGGTACGATGTTCATCTCACAGTCCTTCGATATATGCCTGGCTCACTGTTCTCGATAACCACGGCGGAACACACATCCCTGAAGAAATCCACCGGGCCGGCATCCCCCACCACGGCATAACCGTAGCCGTAGCCCAGCATATCCCGCAGGACCGCAAGGACCAGGCCCCGGCCCAGTCCCTTTCCCCCGGTGGCCCTCAAGAACGCCCACCGGTCCCAGGAAGCCCAGGGCGGTGCAGTCCCAGGCGCAGAAACCCGCAAGGGAAAGCGTTTCAGAGCAGAGGACTATTCTCATTGAAGGAGGAGTTCTGCCCAGGGCGGGAAGCACCTCGGATGACCAGCCCGGGCTGAAATTCTCTTCTATACGGCTTTGGAGAAGGGAAGATTCCGAGGCCATGGGCCTGCGCAGGATGTAGCCTTCTGGAACCGAAGGTTCCGCAATACCGTACAGGGGAACCAGAAGATCTGCCATCAGTGCATGGTGAGGAACTCTTTGAAGGAATGTATCCACTGGTTCCCTGTTATTGCGCTGATAATGCTGAGAAGTATCCCCAGTACGATGAAAGCCATAATGACAGCCTTGCAGGCGTCCTGCCCCTTCACGGAACCCAGCTGTTTCGGCTCACGGCCCAGGTAGGCGCTGGCGGCGTAGAGTTCCTCGCCTATGAGGGTGTAGTCGCAGGTGGTTATGAAGAAGGGAAGCTGTGTGACAGCATCGGTACCGGCTATCTGGATGGCCCCGGAAAGGGAGCCGGTCTCGGCCAGAATGAGGGACTCGGCCCAGAACATTCCCAGGTAAAAGTTGGTGGCGGGCTTGTCACGCATCATTATGCCGTTCACGCCTGCCACATAGGCGAACTGGCTCTGGGTCAGGAAAAACACGCTGTCAGGGTCGAAGGCATCGGGCCTTCCCGCCTCGAGGTAGCCCTGCTTCACCGTTTCCTCGGCAATGGTGAACACTATGGGATCGCAGTTGGGAACCATCAGGGGCGTCTGGTACTCGGCCACCTTCCTGGCCACACGGCCAAGGATGGTGAGGCTGGCGATGGTCGCCACATCGCTGATGGAGGAAAGACCGGGAACATAGAGAATGGGTTTGCCCATCTCAGTTGCACGGCCGATGGCCTCGTCGATGGCTTCTATGCCGGCGATGGGCCTGAGGTAGAGGTCGACCCCCTCTGGGCCCGGCGGAAATAGTAAAGGATGAGGGTCATGAATATCACGCAGCCCAGAAGAACGGGTATCTCTTCATTGTTGAACCACTCACCACTGGCCATTTCAGCACCTGTGAAAACATCGCTGAAAAGGGAGTCCCCGGCCAGGGTGAAGGTGATTGTCCTGTACTCGTACTGAACCATGGGGAGGATGGGAAAATCAGGGTCGAATCCGTCTGGAAGAACAGGTTCTTCAAGGGGGAGCGCCTCGGTGAGTACCGTTTCCCAGGGTCCCACTCCGGCGGTTCTCCGCTGAACCATCAGGGCTCCGGCGTCAGCCGGGGCATCCACCGCTCCGCTGAACTCGATAAGGAGGGTTGAGCCGTCGTCGTTGGGAGCATTGGTTACCGATGTTATCTCCGGAAGGGAGAGCGCCGCGAGAACAAGGAATGTGAAGGCGATCAAGCTGAACCTCCAGTTACGGGTTATGCCTGATTATGCCACTGAATCTCCCCGGGGGAAAGAGCCTTCACCCCAGAAGCCCCCGGTAGACTTCGGCAAGTTTTTCTGCGGAGGAACTCCAGCTGAAACCCTCCGCCTGTTCGAAACCCTGTTCCGGGCGGTGAACGCCCCCACTCTCAAGGAAGGAGGCAAGCACCCCGGCCAGCTCGTTATGGTCTTCCGGGGAGAACCAAAGGACGCTGTCCCCGGCCACCTCTTCATGGGGGGGAATGCGGGAGGCAATAACGGGAACGCCTGCTTCCAGACCCTCAAGGATAGTCATTCCGAAGCCCTCGTAAACCGAGGGGCAGACAAGACAGGCGCAGGAGGAATAAAGCCCCGCCAGTTCGCAGTCGCTTATCCTTCCCTTGAATACCACCCTGGATGCTATGCCAAGGTCATTCGCAATGGATCTTAGCCTGCCCTCCATGGGCCCGGTTCCCGCGAGGACAAGGCTGCCCTTCCAGCTGCCGGCCAGCCGGGCAAAGGCCCTAAGCAGGGTTATGTGGTTTTTCCTGGGCTCCAGATGCCCAACCGAAAGCAGGAACTCACCCTGAATGGCCCCGGCGGAGCATGGCTCGGGTAGTGTTGCGGCGGCGTTGGGGATCACATGGACCCTGTCCCCTGATATGCCGTAATGCCCTGTGATGCCCTTTGCCGTGAAACGGGATACGGTAACAATGGCATCAGCTCTTTTCAGCGCACCTGCCATGGTCAGCCTCAGGAGCAGATATCTCTGCAGGCTGAGGTAGCTTCTGCTCTCAAGGAATCTCAGGTCGTGAACGGTTAGGACCACCTTTATCTCCGGAGGAAAGGCCGGCACGGGAAGGGTGTCGGTAACCCACACGCCGAAGGGGCCATGCCTCATCCAGAAACCGGGAGATCTCTCGGAAAGCCGTACAAGGGGGGTCCTTGCCGGGGAAAACACCACTTTGGGCACACCGGGGGCAGCCCCTACCGGGAACCCCGATGTTACCGCCGCCCTGAGGTCAAAGCTTTCCGCCAGCCGGCGGTGGAGTTCAAGAGCCCTCTTCGCCGCGCCGGTAGCGGTGTTCTCAAAGGGAAGCCAGTTGAGGAGAACGGACTTTTCCATTACCACCGTTTTCAGTGAATACAGTTGAACATGGGGTGAATATAAGCATGAAAAGAGGGTGAGGAGCTCAGCGGCAGATCCGCCGAAGGATATAGGAATGGTGCCGAGGGGCGGAATCGAACCGTCGACACACGGATTTTCAGTCCGTTGCTCTACCTACTGAGCTACCTCGGCACCGGAGGCAGTAATTTACGGCTAATTCCCGCAATGGTCAACCCCGAAGTGGTGGGATAACGCAAGTTGATGGGGCGTTAGAGTTTAGTCCACCGAACGGGAGACCTCTTCAAAGAACTCGGAGCCAACACCGCAAACGGGGCATTTCCAGTTCACCGGCAGGTCCTCCAGCCGGGTTCCAGGGGAAATACCGGAATCGGGATCGCCTTTATTGGCGTCGTAGACATAACTGCATGCCTGGCATTCCCATACCATGCTATTCCTCCCCGGGCTGCAAAAAGACGAATGGCCGTTCCACCCCTGCCCGGAGCCTTGTTGTTGTGAACAGGGCGCAGTTCCCGCCGGAGAACGCCGCCAGGGCAGAGTACACATCCGGTTCAAGGGGGATGTTCCCGACCCCCTCAGGATGACCAGTGAAAAGGGCACCTTTTCCTGTCCGGTGAGGATCACTCCGGGATCCTCGCCAGGTATTCAACAAGGACACCGGCATCAATGGAGGGGGCTATAATCCCGGCTACTTCCGCCCGGGCAGCCAGCTCCATGAGACGGGCATCCGGGGGGGAGTCAAGCAGTAGAACACAGTTCTTTTCCGGCTCACCGGTGACGAGCTTTCCGTGGCGAAGACCACCGAAGCCGGCGATGCCGGGAACCACCGCCCCCGGGAGGAGACAGCGGCGGACATGGCAGTGTCCGCATGGGTAACCTGCCCGGCCACGGGGGAGTGAAGCTTCACCGGCTTCAGTACATACTGTATTTTCACAACACCGGTCTTCCGGTCGATCTCCTCGACGGTGCCTGTGGCAGGGACTTGATGGTGGACAGCCTTTCCCCGCTTGCGATGCACTGGCTCCTCTGAACGAACTCACCCAATCGGACCTTCATGTAAGAACCTATCCGCCGGGGCTTGATCCCCAGCTTAGCCGCCACATTCACATAGTGGGGCTTCCCGTCGTAATCCTGTATCTCCTTCATTGTTACCAGGCCGGGGTAGCCTACCGAGGTTACCTCCCCACGCACAGGGCTTGTCACATTGCACGTAAAGGGAATAAGGCCGCCACCGCACTTCATGAAAAGAAGGCGGTCACCGCTTGACACCCTGTCCCCGGGGCGTACCTCAATGTTCTTCATCACCATTTCATCGGTGATGTCCTTTCTGTCGTAGCCCACCCTGGCCCTGACATCAACGAAGAAAACCCGCGGGGGGATCAGCCTGTTCTCCCCCAGAAGGTCCCCCGGGCAACGGTGTCCCCGGTTGATACCTTCATTTCCCCGGGATAGGAAAGGCTGAACTCCCTGTTCAGGACCCCCATCTCAGGCGGGACCGAGGTAGTAGAGGGCAGGTTCATCTCCCCGGGGAGGAAGTGTCCTTCCAGACCGAAGTCAAGGGGAATGGTCTCCTCGCCGTAGCGGAGGTCTATCACCAGGGGCAGGCCGTCTTCCGGAAGGGATACTCCGGGAATGGACACTCCGGAGGTGCTTTCGATGTAAACGCACTCCCCCTTGCCTACCTTTACGGTCCCCCCGGGTGCGTTAACTTTCAGTACTGAGGTTTTTTCACAGGCGCATAGACCCTGGCCACAGGCACGAGACATTCATCCAGGTAATACTTCAGGGCCTGTTCCGGATACTTCACCGACAGAACTCCCATGTGGGGGCTCTGGAAGTGCCTGTCCACCATGAGCAGAGTGAGCCCCTTCGGCCTGAAGCCGGAGGTAAGGATCCATGCGGTCCGCCGGGGTGATGAGTGGGCCATTATTCCCCCGGCGCCAATTATGACCTCAATGCTGGATATCCTGAAGGGATCCCCCTCGGGGGTGGAGAAGGCGGCATCGAACTTGCACTTCACCAGCCGGCGCATTTTTTCGATAAGACCGACTCTGTGCCGCTGGTAGCCCATGTTGAGATGGTGCCGCCAGGCAAGGCGCATGCCCTCCGCCGCCGCGGCCCCCTCCACGGCCAGGGAAGCGCCGCACCGCGGAACGGTGGTTGGGAAAAGGGTTTCCCCAGCACCCAGTTCCGTCCGGGGCCCTGGCCCACACCGGGTATGTGCCTGAACACATTCTCGGGCTCCGCCTCGCGGAGGATGTTGGACAGGCTGTAGCTCATCCCGGTGTTGGCCGCCACGGTGCGCTGGAACTCCCCCTCCACCCTGCTGAAAATGTCGGTGGTGGCTCCTCCCATGTCCGCCATGACGACACCGCCGGGGATGTTCCTGGAATAGAGCTCCAGTATCCTCTCCACACCTGCAGGGGTGGGGATCACCGGCGAGGAGACCATGGAGGAAAGCCTGCTGTACCCCGGGGCCATCTGCATCACATGGTCCATGAAAAGCCTGTGCACCTCGGTAATGGCCGGCTTCAGGTTGAAATGGAGCCCGTCGGGACGGATGTTGTCGGCGAAGGTTATGGAGAACTGATCTCCAAGGATGCCGTTCAGATATGGCCTTACCGCTGTGTTCCCGCAGAAGACAAGGGGATATTTCCGGAACCGTATTTCGGTTCGGCCGGGACAGGGCAATGAGCTGGGCCATGTTGATCACACTGGCCACGGCTCCGTTCTCATAGCCCCCGGCCATTAGCACCAGGTCCGGGGAGAGGTGCCGAAGCCTACGTATCTTCTCCACCCTGGGGGTTTCATCGTCGATGGCAAAGGAATCTATCACCACACCCCCGGCGTTGAAGGCGGTGGCCTTCGCCATGGTTCCCGAGTCCGAAGAGGCCAGGGCTATCACAAGTATCTGAAGCCCTCCCCCGGCGGAACTGGTGGTGAAGAAGGGAAGAGTGAGGTTCCCGGAACCGTCCCTGAGCTGAATCCCCGTTCTCTCCTCAAGCTGCGCTACACCCTGAAAAAACCGGCGCATACATCCTCCGTGGGCTTCTCAACCGTGGTCCCCACCGCCGCGGTTCCCAGGGAGCTGAACCCCCCGGTGCCGAGTTCGAGCAGCAGCAGTTTCGTGGTGGTGCTTCCCACATCGCTCACAAGGATACGTTCAGCATGGTGCCTCCCCGCTTTCCAGTGCTATCTTTGCGGATAGAATATGTTGTGCTGTTCCAGTATATTGCGATTTATAGCCGTTGTCCACCGGATATGCCCGGTTAGACCCCGGCTGGAAAAGGGGTAAAAGTGGAGGAAACCGTCGTTCAGATCCAGTCCCTGAAGAAGAGTTACGGCAGGACAGTTGCACTGTCGGGAATAGACCTTACGGTGAACCGGGGGGAGATATTCGGCATCGTGGGCCCCAACGGCGCAGGGAAAACCACCACAATCGACTGCATGGCAGCCATGAAGAAGCCCGACTCCGGAACCCTCAGGGTTTTGGGCCTCGATCCCCTCAGGGACAGAAGGGAACTCCAGAGGAGAACGGGGCTTCAGCAGCAGGAGTCGGAGCTCCCAGAAAGGATACGGGTCGTTGAGGCGATAACCCTCTTCGGCAGGCTTTTCGGCAAGGCTCCCAACCCCGGGGCGCTCCTTGAAAGGGTAGGGCTGGGGGAAAAAGCGGACAGCTATTTCTCTTCACTCTCCGGGGGGCAGAAGAAACGGCTTTTCGTTGCCCTGGCCCTTGTGAACGACCCGGAACTGATAATGCTGGATGAACTCACAAGCGGCCTCGACCCCGCCGGCAGAAGAAAGCTGTGGACCCTGGTGGAGGAGTTCCGCGGGGGGAGCAGAACAGTGGTCCTTTCCACCCATTACATGGACGAGGCTGAAAAGCTCTGCGACAGAGTGGCTTTCTTCAACCACGGCAGAGTGGTGGCGGTGGACACCCCGGAAAACCTCATCGCGAAGTACCGCCCTGGAATAAGGCTCAGACTGGTCTGCGGCGAGAACTTCCAGCCGGAAACCGCCCTTGCCCTGCATGGTGTGAACAGGGCGGAGATGAACCAGGGAGAATGTGTAATGGAGCTTGAGGGGGCCCATGTGGTGGTTCCGGTGATAAAGGCCCTCTCCGACAAGGGTGTCAGCCTGGGCAACCTGAGAACGGAAACCCCCATCCTCGAGGATGTTTTCATGGAACTCACCGGAAGGGAGTACGGAGATGAGCAGTAAAGCCCACATCGGAAGCCTTTTCGGCCTTGAGCTGAAGCTCTACCTCAGGGAACCCTCCGCCTTTTTCTTCACCGTTATCTTCCCCCTGCTCCTGATGCTCCTGTTCGGAAGCATCTGGGGGAATGACCCGTTCCCCGGTGCCGAATACGGCTACATCGACGCCTTCACCTCGGCCTTCATTGGAATAGTGATACTCACCGCGGGAACCATGGACCTCACCATAAACATCGCCACCTACAGGGAAAAGGGGATACTGAAGAGGTTCAGGGCAACCCCCGTTTCCCCGGTTTCCTTCCTGGCCGCGGAAATGCTTTCCATCCTTGTGATAAGCATAATGGGCGTCCTTCTGCTGCTTCTGGCCGGTGTGCTGCTCTTTGACATGCAGTTCAGGGGAAACCTCCTCGAGGGGTTTGCCGCCTTCCTTCTCAGCTGCTGCGGAATAGCCGGAATGGGCTTCATACCGGCAAGCCTTGCCAGAACAGCCAGGAGCGGTACTGTAATCTCCAACTGCATCTACTTCCCCATGCTGTTCCTCTCCGGCGCCGCCCTTCCAAGGCAGATGCTGCCGGACTTCCTGAAAACGGTGTCCGAGGCCTTTCCCCTCACCCACGCCATAAGGCTTATGCAGGGGATCTGGCTTGGCGACGGCATCCTGGAGTACAAGACCGAAATGGTGGTTCTGGGGGCAATGCTTGTGGCCGGGGCCTTCTTCGCGGGGAAGCTCTTCCGCTGGGACTAGTTCGAGGGCTGGTCGCCGGAGGCGTCGGTGTAGTACATGGTTACCCACATCTCTCCGGTTTCCCCGTCAAGGATGATATCCCAGCTGTTCCATCCCGAGGAACCGCACCCGTAAAGGAAACTACCGCTTTCGGGAATTGTGTCCCATGGCCGGGGCAGCTCCTCCAGGAAAAGCACCGGATCCCAGGTTGAGGCTGGGCTTTCCCGAAGGCAGGCGCTTTCGGCGAATGCCCCGATGGAATCCGGCGGTATGGTGTAGTGTGAGGTGAAGGCAATGTCTGAACAGGTGCAGTGGACCACATTGGAAACCCCGCCGGGCAGCCTTATGCCGGCATTGTCCTCGAGATATTTCCTGTGGTAGTCGCCTCCGCACCCGGACAGGGCTATTGTACAGAGCAAAGCCGCAATGCAGAAGAACCATTTCATTTCCGACCTCCGTTCCCTGGAGATAATCGTGAAAAAGAGGAAGAATGGCAATGGCCGGTGGAACCCCGGCGGGTGCCTGGGTGTAACAGGTGGAAAAGGAGTTGAAAATGAAGAAAGCCTTTGCCGCAATCACGGCAGTGGTTCTGCTCATGCTGCTGCTGTCATGTTCTCTGCCCGAAAGTAACCCCGGTTGAGGGGCCTGCCTGGAAGCGGAACCGTGGGTTTCGCATCAGCCTGCTGAGGCTTCCCCAGAGATAAAGGAACCGGGCACCCTGCCAGCCATTTAAGCAGGTATGAGCCTATTTTTTCTTGAAGACGCTCCGCCAGCCGGTGGGCTCAAGGGCGTAGGGGATCTTTCCGCTACCCAGGGTCCCCACGGCTTCGGTAACGAAGTACACACCGGGATCTATGTTCTTAACCTGGGACATGATCCCGGCAAACTGCTTCCTGGCGCATACTATGTAAAGTTCAGTAACGGTTCCGTGCATGCCCTTTCCCTGGAATTCAGTCACTCCGAAACCCATTTCCCTTATTTTCTCAGCAAGAAGGGGCGCTGATTCCCTGGCCATGATCTTTATCACGATACTTCCCATGGCGAGCTTCCGCTCGATGGTGATTCCCACCACATTCCCCGTGGCGAAACCCAGGGCATAGAAAACCCCAAGGACCGGGCTGGCCTGCACCTGACCTATCACCGCGGAGATAACCCCTATCCAGATGCTTATCTCTATGAATCCCAGAAAGAAGGCCAGGGTGGTCCTTCCCTGTATGATGCTTATGGTGCGTATGGTGCCCAGGGACACATCCAGCACCCTGGCCACGAAGACCAGAAGCCCAGTGAGAATTACGCCGGTATCCACTGCTGATTTTCCTTTCCGCAGGGTGTGAAAGGAAGAATATACAACCCCGGCGGCTACGAAATTCAAAGGGGGTTCAGGAGTGCTGTTCCTGCAGGGAGGGTTCTGCTGAGTTAGTTCTTGCCCTTCTTATCCTGGCATCGAATACGAAACCGCTTTTCTCCCCGGCACTGTCCCTGGAGTGCTTCCTGAGAAGCGATGTGGCGCAGTCCAGCACCATGGCCGGTGAAACCTCGGTATCGGAGTAGTTGTGATTCCCCGTTGCGGCGATGGATACTGTACACAGGGGAAACTCACCATGGAGCCGGAACGGTTAACAAGCTCCATTTTGCCCCTTTCCTGCTCCTCCCTGGTGTACAGAAGGCTGACGCTCCTTCTGTCGAACTCCCGGCAGATCGTGTCAAGGCAATCCCCGGGAACCGGGGTAAAACTCACCACGGCGAACCTGTCCTGCCCCATCTGTCCTGTGAAGGCGTCCCTCACATAGGTGCCAACATGTTTCTTCACCAGTTCAGCTAGCAGCAGGATCATCCTGTCGCCGTTCTGGAATCCGTGCACCAGGTTGAAGGCCCTGAATCCGTTGATGTTGGTAAGGATCAGGTTAAAGGCCTTAAGGGCGATGGCCTCTGTAAGCTTCCTCCTCACCGACACATTGCCTGGAAGGTCCGTCAGGGGGTCCAGCTCCGCTGTTCCTCCGCTGGGCTTCTATGGTCCTGTCAAGAAGGTTCTTCACAGTTACGGTTCCCACAAGGTCGCCGGACCAGTCCACTACCACCACCGGGTCGTAAACCCTGTGGGAAGGCCTTCCCATGGCAGCCCTGGAAACCTCGGTAACCCGCACCCCGTCGCCTGTTATCATGGGGTCGGGCTGGGCAAGGGCGTCAACGGTTTCCCTCTGAAAGACCGAGTAGCCGAAGCGGCCCCCGGTGTTCAGGTAGAAACCTGTTCTGGTAACCAGCCCCACCGGCTTGCTTTCAACCACCACCACAGCATGGTCCACTTCAGGGTTTTCCTGAAAGATCCTGTCCATCTCCTCGCAGTTTACCCTGCCCTTCTCCACCACCATCGGCATGCCTGACACCTCTCCCACCGGACAGTCGGATTCCGCCCTGTTGGTGGCAAGCAGTGCCGCCGCCGCGCGAAGTGAAGCGCTCTCGAACTCCTCCTGTATCTCCGGCGGCTTCGTTTCAGGCCTGGCCACCAGATATCCCTGAACCAGCCTGATACCAAGGGACATAAGCACTTCCAGCTCGTCCCTGTCCTCAAGCCCCTTGGCCACCAGGGTGGTTCCGTTGTTCCTTAGGGTCTCCAGTGCCCTTCTGATGTTCTGCTGCCCCATATCGAACCTGCCCAGGTTATGAACCAGCTTTCTGGGAAGTTTTGCGTACACCGGCTGCAGCAGATCAAGGAGCTTCATGTGCTGTTCAACCGACGGATCAGCGTCGTCCAGGGAAAAGATGATCCCTGCGGAGGTAAGCTCAAGGAGCTTCCTCTCGAAGGTCCGGGGAGCCTCGTGAACCGGCGATGTGACTTCGAGACCAACTGAATCGGACCCCAGACCGAATTCCTCCAATGAACGCAGAATATACTGTGGGGTCATCCTGTCATCGCAGACAGCCTCAGGTGAAATATTCAGGAAGCAGATGGTGCCGGAAAGATCCCTCAGAGTGGCTATCCTTCTGAGGGCGGTGCTCCTGGCGCAGTGCTCCGCCTCCCAGAGAAGCCCGGCCTTCCTGGCCGCCTGAAAAAGGTCCCCGGGGGACTCAAGGGGGTACACTCCCCTGGTGAATACCTCGTAGCACACCGTTCGCTGTTCCATGGCGTCAACGATCGGCTGAAAAAGCTGGGTGAATCTCTCGTTTCGAAGGATCCTTCCCAGTTCGGAATCGTTTCTCTCCTCCAGTGTCACCGGTGTGTTCATTGGACCTCCATGCATTCCGTTGAGACCATTTTGAAACGGGAATGATGACTATTGGAGGCGAATGTTAAGGGTGTTTTAAGGGAACTTCAGCAATGCCATGAAAGGGCGGAGGGATTCTCGGGAAATGCCTGGTTCACCCGTTAACAGATCGGGTTCCTGGAAGAGTTGAAGGATCAAACAGAATCGTGAACAGCCTCGAGCAGATATACTCTGGGCCATGATTCACAATACAGGTCCAGCGCTGTTATTCCCCACCTGTTCACGATGACCGTCAGTTCTCCATATCCTTCCCTATCGCTTAATGAAGCGGTGTAGAGAAAGCTCCCATCATTGGGATCATATACTCTGAATACGGGGTAATCATAATAACCGAGGCAGACCCACAAATTACCATCCGGACCGATTCCGATCCTGTTAATGGCACTGTAGAAGGATTCTGTAGTCAGTGACTCAATAACATGTTCCGGTGCTCCTGAATGCCTTAAAAATACACGATTCCGTTGTGTCTCTTCCTCTATCTCCTGTTCCGTTTTCGCGATTCTCGTGAAAGGCTCTTCAATACGGAAAGCTCTTCTCCCTGAAGGTCGCAGGCTGATATGATGAATTCCTCCTGGGATCTGACAGAGATAAAGACGATTCCGTTATGAGTCACGGTGAAGATTGGCCGCATGTCAACATCTGAAAGGGGATTGGATGCGTCAAAAGGAGCCAGGTTGCGGAAGTAGGTAAACACCGGCTCAGTGGAAGCTGCATTGAACATGGAAACGGAGAAACCCGCCATGATCTCTCCACCCTCCTCCTCTGCGATCCTGTGAATAGCCAGGAAAGTGGTGTCGTTCAGGAAGACAGTTTCCATAGGCGCGGCAAAGGGGAAGGCATCAGTGCAACCGGCATATTCAAGACTATCTGTGTAGAAAAGTATTTTGCTCTGCATAACATCATTTACCGCAAGTCCACCTGAAGGGATCACCGCGACCCAGGATGGAAGCAGGTACTCGCCAGGTCCGCTGCCACCCCTTCCCACCTGCGATAAGAAGTCCCCGTCTTCGTTATACATGAGAACTTTGGATCTCATATGGTCAACCACGATGATGTACCCGTCTGGCAGCCTGGTTGCAAAGGAGGGCATGGCGAGGACATAGTTGCTGTCTCCCTCTTCAACTCCGATTGAATCGACGACACTCAGATATACATCAGGTTCTATGTCTGCGGGTCTTTGCCCTGAGTATTCAGGACCGTTATCGTTACAAGCAGACAACGAAACCAGGATGAAAAGGAACGAGAAGTGCAGCAATCCCCAGACTGCTCGTTTCATGATATCCATAATACCTTCCATTCCGTTATCAGGTCGTAGAGAAGGCAAAGGGCGGCGCTTTGCTGCGCCGCCCTTCCCTTCTAACACGTGGCTACAGGTTTATCCCGATGGTTGGGAGCCAGTCATACAGAAGGCAAAGGGCGGCGCTTTGCTGCGCCGCCCTTCTCTTCTAACCCGTGGGCTAGAGGTTTATCCCGATGGTTGGGAGCCAGTCATACAGAAGGAACTGTATCCTCCCGATCAGAAGCTGATACGCCCCATAACCGTAAACCCGAAGGTCGCCCCGAAACCTATCATGATGATCCAGATGCCTATCTTTGAACCGCCTCCGAAGAAGGGCCCCTTGTGGGGCTTGCTGAAGAAGAAGTAAAGAAGCGCGGCGAGGTACCCAGAACTATCACGATGTTGCCTATGGCCACATCCCATGGAAGGCCGGGCTGGTAGAGGGGTATTATGGTGGCTTCCAGCTGCCTGAGGACCTGGGCCTTCATGGACAGGGGAAAGCCCACACCCATGCTGGCGCCCATGATGAATGCCAGGGGGTATCGGCTGAGCCAGGCCACATTGGGGAAGAACCTGGTTATGTAGAGGATACCCAGGGCAGCGGGGATGAGAAGCACCCAGGCGCCGGATTCTCCCGCCACTATGGGATCGATCAGCCTGGGCTGTATCACACGGGTCCATGTAATGGCTATTCCGTATCCGCTGGATATTCCCACCACAAGGTGCTCAGCCAGGCGGTAAAGCGGGTTTTCCTTGTAAAGGAAAGAGTAGATTCCCAGCGTAAAGATAGCGGAAACCCAGAGTCCTGCTGTTTCGATGCTCATGCTCTACCTCCTTCCCTTCAGTTTGACGTTCTTGTGGAAACCTCCCGCGAAGTAGGCGATGTTTCCCAGAATTACAAGGAAAATGATGAGAAGGTGCGCAATGGACTGAACGTCCATGCCTATGAAGGCAGCCCCGGGTACCGGGGAATGCTGCGCCCTCTCGACGCCGTCTTCGCTCCAGCCCATGAGCAGGGTTTCGTACTCGGCGGCGCCACGAAGCCCACCGAGCTGCCCTATTATCTGATTGGACTGAACATAGATGAGGTAATCGGTTGCCATGACCGCCGTAACCCCGAAGGCCACCGGAAGGCCTATCTTCTCCCGGCCGTAGATTATCCACATTGTGCAGACGCTTGAGCCGGCGGCGGTGAAGGCGAGGTCCACGTCCCGGAGGCTCTTGTGGTCCTGGTACATGGGCATTTGTTCCACCGGGTTCCCCGCAACATCCTGGGGGAACTGTGAGACGATGGAACTTGTCATGCCAAGTATGACCAGATGGAAATAGGGAAGATAGCCCAGGAAGGCAATATCACGGCCTTCAAACACCCATCCCTGGGCATTGTCGGGAAGTGTGTTTCCCCTGGCTATCCACTCGGCCTCTATCTCGTCGCGGTCGGTTATTCCCTGTTCTCTCAGTTCAGCCCAGTCGTCCCAGCGGACCATCTGAAAGTGACCGTCGTTCATAGGGTTGGTCAGCTCTTCTATGGCAATGGAGGCAAGGCCCTGCCCCAGTGGTGTGTAGCTGGTAACATAGGCGGGAACCTTCCTGGCGAAGGCATGACGGAGAACGGCGACACCCATGGGCTGGTTCTCAGCGGCGGTGCCGGGGTCGAAGTCGAAGCTTACCATGATAGCGTTGTCGGAATCCAGGTTCTCTATGTAGTCATACACGGAGATCACTTCCTGGGAGGGCAGTACGGGAAGCCCCAGGGGAGTGAAGAAGGGTATGATACAAGCCAGGCCTATGGTCAGAAAGATCCAGCGCCTGTCAACATTCAGCATTTTTTCCCAGATGTTCATGTTCACCCCCCCTACTTTCCTGCTCCGCCGAGCCAATTACGCTCGACGCCGAAGATGATCTTAAGCTGTGTAGCAAGAATACCGAAACCCACGCCGAGGGAAATGGCCCTTTTGGCGGCGGTGTTCGGGTAGCGGAGTATCCAAAGGCCGATCTTCGGGAACCAGTCGCCAATGAGTTCACCTATTGGCACCTGTCCCAGCATGACCACCACCGCCGCAAGAAGCAGCACTGTGGCCAGGGCGGACTTGGCCCTGAAGGCCCTGAAGGCGGCGCTGGCGATGTAGAAGGCCAGAAGGCTGAACATTGTTGACTGTATGGGAACCTGGATGTTCATGTAGGCAAAGTCGAAAACACCCTGGGAGGTTCTGTCCCCACCCATGCTCTGGAGCATTCCTCCTCCGATGGCCTCGGGGAGGACAAGGGCGAAGAAAGGAACCATGTAAAGAGGAATGAGCACCGCCCAGCTGTATGGCCAGTTCTTTGCCTTCCTCTTGATCTTGTGATTGTGGAGCCTTGTGAGGCTGCCAACACCGAGAATAAGGGCGAAGGCGCCTACTATCGGCACCCATTCGGTGTAGTAGTCGAAGAGCGTCTGCGAATACTGGTGGGGTATGAAATACTGAATGATGAACAGTATTCCGCCCACCATGACTATCGCAAGAGGAACGGATCTTTTCATTTAGTCCTCTCCTTTCGGTGGGCTAGTCCAGTACAGACATGGTTAAGAGATCCTTGAGCCAGGCCAGTGTTTCCGTGCCGGCTATCATATCAGTTAATGAAAGCAGAATGCTCAGAGTGATGATCGCCATGATTATTCCCTTGCAGGCATCCTGCCCCTTGATGGAACCAAGCTGCTTGGGCTCCCTGCCCAGATAGGCGCTTGCGGCGTAGAGCTCTTCGCCTATCAGGGTGTAGTCGCAGGTTGTGATGAAGAAGGGAAGCTGTGTAACCGCGTCGGTACCGGCTATCTGGATGGCCCCGGAAAGGGAACCGGTTTCTGCGAGAATGAGGGATTCCGCCCAGAACATTCCCAGGTAGAAGTTCGTTGCTGGTTTGTCTCGCATCATGATACCGTTCACACCTGCCACGAAGGCGAACTGACTCTGGGTGAGGAAGAAAACGCTGTCTTTGTCGAAGGCGTCGGGTCTGCCCGCTTCAAGATAGCCCTGGCGGACGGTTTCCTCGGCTATGGTGTAAACTATGGGATCTCGGTTGGGGACAAGAAGCGGTGTCTGGTACTCGGCCACCTTCTTGGCCACACGGCCTAGAATGGTGAGGCTGGCGATGGTTGCCACATCTCCAATGGTACTCAGGCCGGGTACATAAAGTATTGGTTTGCCCATTTCGGTGGCCCGGCCGATGGCCTCGTCGATGGCCTCTATACCGGCGATGGGCCTGAGGTACATCTGCACGCCTCGCTGGGCGGCGTTGAAGTAGAGGAGAATGAGACCCAGAAAGAGGACGCATCCTATGAGAACCCTCACTTTGCCGGTGTGGAACCACTGGTTGGATGCCACTTCCTGGGCGGGGGTAATCTCGCTTGCCACCTCGGCGCCGTTTATGTATGAGGCGGCAACCTGGTACTCGTACTGAACCCCGGGCTCCACAGGATAGTCCGGGTCGTAGCCGTCGGTGAAGGAGGTGCCTTCTCCGGTGGCAATGAACCCCACAGGATTCATCTCTTCCTCGCCGGCTGTTCTTCTGTAGACGGTGTATCCCAGGAACGAAAGGTTCTCAGGGGACTCACTGCCGGGTTCAAAGCTCACCTCCAGGGCGTCGCCGGCGTCGTTGGGCCAGTCGGACACCTGGATGGAATGGGGGGCTGCATCCCCTGGCCGTCCACCGGGGCGGACATGGCCGCGGGGTCGGCTTCGGAAGCGCCTTCTGTTTCCGTGGCGACCACCTCGCCCGCCGCATCCGCCGGAAGCTCTGCAGCATCCCCGCCTGGGGGAGCTTCAGTTCCCTGGGCAAAGCCCAGACCGGCGGCCAGCAGCAGTACTGCGAGTATGGCCGGTACCTTTTTCAGCATTTTTCAACCTTTCAGTTAAAAGTTCACTCTCTGTCTATTTGAAAAAGTCGACTATTATATCAGCCACTTCGCACCCACCCTGCTTGAGGCCCTCGGCTGCCGGCGCCTATGTGGGGGTGGCTATGACCTTGTCGCTTTGTATCAGATCGCAGTTCTCAGAGGTGCTGGGCTCGGTTTCGAACACATCGGTGCCCGCGGCGAAGACCTTTCCGGAATCGATGGCCTCCAGCAGGGCTGCCTCGTTGATGGTGCCGCCCCTGGCGCAGTTGACTATTACAACGTCCTGCTGCATCAGGTCGAACTGGGGTTTGTGGAGGATGTGATGGGTCTCGTCGTTGTGGGGAATGTGGAGGCTGATGAAATTGGCCCTCTCGCAGAGCTCGCTGAGGGTTACCTTATCGGCGCCTTCCAGGGACTCTTCCTCTATGAAGGGGTCGTAGAAGATCACGTTCATCTCAAAGGCCTTGGCCCTCTTCGCGACCTCCCTGGCTATTCTGCCGAAACCGATGAGACCCAGGGTTCCGCCCCAGAGTTCCAGGCCCTTGCTGTAATTCTTCTTGTTCCACTGGCCCTGCTTCATGGTCCTGTCGGCCACGGGTATGTAGCGGCAGCAGGCAAGCATGTGGCCCAGGGCGAGTTCGGCCACCGCCACGGAGCTGGCGCTGGGGGTGTTCCTCACGGCTATTCCAAGTTCCTCGGCCTCTTTGACATCTATGTTGTCGAGACCCACACCGCCCCTTACGATGAGCTTCAGCGTGTCCTTGCAGTGCTCCAGAACGGGAACCCTGACCTTCGTGGCGCTTCTTACGACCATGGCGTCGTATCCCGGTACGGTCTCAAGAAGGGCGTCCTGGTCCATTCCGGTTTTTACGGTAACCTGGTGGCCGCCCTTTCTGATAGCATCGAGGGCGGAATCTGCAACGGCGTCACAGATCAGAACCTTAGCCATTTTAAACCTCCTGATAACATTTAAATTATTGAGTGACAATGGAGTAACTCCAGCCTGTGAAAGCTACCCCACATAGGACTTCAAGTCAATGATACAGGCATTTACCCCAGAAGCTTTTCCACCCCTTTCACCATGGCTATAGCGGTGAGTCCGCAGGCCTCCATTACCTGGTCGGGTGTACCGCTGCAGCCGAATCTGTCATCTATGCCCACGGGAGAGATCCTTACGGGGACCCTCCTGGAATAGTACTCGGAAACAGCCCCGAAAAGCCCTCCTGCAATCTGGTGATCCTCGGCGGTAACCACAGCCTGTGAGTTCCCGGCCAGATGATCCAGCAGGCCACCGTCTATGGGTTTTATGCTCACCATATCCGCCACGGAAACCTCTATACCCCTACGGGAGAGAACCTCCGCAGCCTCCAGTGCCCTGGAGACCATTGCACCCACAGCTATCAGGGAGGCGTGACGCCCCTCCCGGAGCAGGTGCCCCCTGCCCGGTTCCACTGTGCTTCCCCGGGAGTAAATGCAGGGAAGTGGGTTCCTGCCGTACCTAATGTAGACAGGGCCGCTGATGTCCAGGGAGGCAATCACCGCCGCCTCGGTCTGGATGGCGTCCGCAGGCACGAGAACAGTCATCCCCGGAAGGACACGCATAAGGGCGATGTCCTCAAGGGCCTGGTGGGTGCCGCCGTCGGGACCGACGCTGGTGCCGCCGTGGGCGCTCCGATCCTCACCGGAAGGTTCATGTTGCAGATGGAGGTTCTTATCTGGTCGAAGGCCCTTCCCACGGCGAAAACCGCGTAGGTGCTGTAAAAGGGCATGAAACCCGCAAGGCAAGGCCGGCGGAGTGCTCCGCCATGTTCTGCTCGGCTATTCCCAGGTTGATGAACCTGTCCGGAAATTTTCCCTGAAGGCCATGGTTCCAGTGGAACGGCTGACATCGCCATCCACCACCACGACCCTGTCGGAGATCTCCCCCGCCCGGAGCAGACCCTGCACATATCCTTCTCTGGTGGCCCTCATTCCAGTTCCTCCAGGGCCAGCTTCAGTTCCTCCGGGGTGGGCGACCTTCCGTGCCACAGGGCGGAGTTCTCCATGAAGGAAACCCCCTTGCCCTTCACTGTATCGGCGATTATCACCAGGGGGCCTCTGTGGGGGGTTTCGAATGCCTTCTTTATGGACTCCCGCCGGTGCCCCTGGCAGCGGGCGACGGTCCAGCCGAAGGCCCGCCATTTGTCCTCAAGGGGTTCCACCTTCATTATCTCCTCCACCGGGCCGTCGAGCTGCACACGGTTCCTGTCAACAATGGCCGTGAGGTTATTCTGCCGGTTGGCCCCGGCGGACATAGCGGATTCCCAGATACTTCCCTCCTGCAGCTCGCCGTCGCCCAGTATGCAGAAAACACGGGAGCCGGTTTTCCTGAGCTCCAGGCCCAGGGCCATTCCGGCGGCTATTCCAAGCCCCTGACCCAGGCTGCCCGTGGAGCAGTCGAGGCCGGGAAGGCTCTGCATGTGGGGATGCCCCTCCAGTCCGGAACCGAACTTCCTTAGTTCCCGAAGCCGCTCAACATCGAAATAGCCCCTCCGGGCAAGGACTGCGTAGAGCGCCGGGGCGGCGTGACCCTTTGAAAGGACCAGCCGGTCCCGTTGATCCCAGTGGGGCTCCCGGGGTCTTATTCTCATTTCATTCCAGTACAGGTGGCACAGTATCTCCACAAGGGAAAGACTGCCGCCGGGATGGCCGCTTCCCGCTTCGTGGATCATCTGAAGTATGTCGCGCCTTATGAGGCCTGGCTGGACCATCAGTTCCCCGCCGCCGCCCAGTCGTTCCTGAAGGCTTCCATGCCCTTTTCGGTCAGGGGGTGAAGAATTGCCTTCTTCATGACGGCATAGGGCACTGTTGCAATGTGTGCACCGGCAAGGCAGCTTCGGTGACATGGTTCGGGGTCCTTATGGAAGCGGCGATGATCCTGGTGGAAAAACCATGGGCATCGAAAATATCCGCCAGGTCCCGGACCACCTGCATGCCATCGGTCCCCGCATCGTCCAGTCTTCCCACGAAGGGGCTCACATAGGAAGCTCCGGCGGCGGCGGCAAGGAAGCCCTGGGCGGTGGAGAAGACCAGGGTAACGTTGCAGGGGATACCCTCGTTTTCAAGAACGGAGCAGGCGGCGATCCCCTGGGGTGTGCAGGGAAGCTTGACAACCACGTTGTCGTGCCAGAGGGACTTCTCCCTTCCCTCCTTTACCATGCCCTCTTTGTCTTCGCTTATCACCTCGGCGCTCACAGGGCCGTCCACTATGGAACAGATCTCCCGGATTACCTCGGTGAAATCCCTTCCCTCCCTTGAGATCAGGGTTGGGTTGGTTGTAACGCCGGAAAGAACACCCCATCCGGCAATTTCCCGTATCTCTTCAACATTGGCTGTATCGAGGTAGAGTTCCATGGTGCGGTCTCCTTCTAGTCGAGGTCCGACGGATGAGCTTTTTCCTTTAGTACAGGTATTGGAACATAACCGGTGAGAAGGGTCTTGGGCTCGTCAAATCCGAAATTTATACACAGTTCCCATCGCTTCCCCGCTTCTTTGCCCCTATTACGACCCCCTTGCCATATCTGGGGTGCTTGACCAGATTGCCCTTTCTGTACCCGACACCGGAGGGCACCGGCGGCGGCGAGGGAACCGGGACACCGGGAGATGTATCCTCCACCTCGGGGGTCTCCTTCTGTCCCGTGGCTATTTCCGGCAGGAACGGCTGGGTCCCAGGGGGAAGCCTCCCGGTCTGGGTCTCTGGCTGCACCATGTGAGGCACAGCTTCCTTCTGGCCCTGGTCATTCCCACATAGAGCAGCCTTCTCTCCTCCTCGAGGTCCTTGGGGGAATACTCCTGGGCCCTTATGAAGGGAAGCATCCCCTCTTCCAGGCCGGATACGAAAACACAGTCGAACTCCAGTCCCTTGGCGCTGTGAAGGGTCATGAGAACCAGCCTGTCGTCCCCGGTCCAGGTGTCTGAACTGGAGAGAAGGCTCTGCTCAGCAAGAAAGCCGGGCAGACCACCATCGGGCTCCTGCCGTCGTACTCCGCGGCGTACCTTCTGAACTCCTGTATGTTCTGAAGCCTGCTCTCGTCGGCTATCTCACCGGAGGAATAGAGGTCGGCTAGTCCGGTGAAGTCTATCACCCTGTCCACAATGTCGCTTGCTGTGTCCCCCTTCGCAACGCCGTCCATGCAGTGCCTCAGGTTCCTGCCCAGCTTCTCAAGGGCGGATTGCCCCCTTGAGGATATGCCCTGTATGGAAGAACACTTCTCCAGGGCGGATACGATGTCGGTACCGTGCTCCTCGGCCCAGCGGAAGAAAGCGCTCTGTCCCTTGTCCCCCACACCCCTTGTGGGCTTGTTCACAACCCTTCTGAAACTGGCGGCGTCAACGGGGTTCACTATCATTCTGAGGTAGGCCACGATGTCCTTTATCTCCGCCCTTTCAAAGAAACGTACTGTGCCCACCACTTCGTAGGGTATCTGCATCCGTCTGCACATTGTCTCCAGGGGCCGGGACTGGGCGTTGGTCCTGAAAAGGACCGCGATCTCCTTCCAGGGGGTGCCGTCGGCGGCGGTTTCCCTGGCTGATGACAGGATGAAGTGGCTTCGTCCTCGGGGGTGAGTGTGTTGTGTATCTTCACCCGGTCACCCCTGCCCAGCACCGGGATCAGGGTCTTGCCGTGCCTGTCACGGTTGTGGCTCACGAGGCATGACGCCGCGGTAAGGATGTTCCCGGTGGATCTGTAATTGGTTTCCAGCCTTATGGTGTGGGCTCCTGCGAACTCGGTGGGAAACCTCAGTATGTTCTCCACCCGGGCACCCCTCCATCCGTAGATGGACTGGTCATCGTCCCCCACCACCGTGACCACTGTGTTCTCCCCGGTGAATTCCTTCAGTATCTCATTCTGCACACGGTTGGTGTCCTGGTACTCATCCACCAGTATCCTTGTGAACATATTGCGGTAGTATTTCCTTATGTCATTATTATGACGGATCGCCGCCAGGACTTCTGTCAATAAGTCGTCGAAGTCAAAGGCACCGGATTTCCTCAGCTCCTTCTGGTATCCGTCGTAGAGCATGGCCAGGGATTCCATGTAGGGCGATGTGGCCGTGGAAAGGGCTTCCTCCGGCGTCAGAAGGTCGTTCTTGCTGTTTGATATGAACCCCTTTGCAGCCGATGGAGTGATCTTCACCGGAAGTGAGATGGATTTCATGAGTCGCCTGATCAGTGTTTTCTGATCGTCGCCGTCGAATATCGAGAAGTTCTCCGGATGCCCCAGGGCCCTGGCTTCACGGCGGAGCATCCAGGCGCATATGCCGTGGAAGGTTCCCATGCGGAGCCGGATGTTGGATGCCCCCAGCTGCCCCTGAACCCTTTCCCGCATCTCCCCGGCGGCCTTGTTGGTGAAGGTCATGGCAAGAATCTCCCAGGGTTTCGCTATGCCGGTGTCAATAATCCACGCGATCTTTGAAGTAAGGACCCTGGTTTTCCGCTGCCGGCCCCGGCCAGAACAAGTAGATGACCGCTATTGTATTGTACTGCTTCCTTTTGAGCTTCGTTTAACGAATGATGTTATTTTCTGGCACGGTATTTGCTTCCTGTATTCGTGTTTGAGTTTCACGTTGTGGGCGAAAGGACTTAAAGGATGCACAAACCCGGATTCATGAGCTGGCTGACGCTGTCGATAGGAATCGCAGTACTGCCGCTCCTCATGCTCATAGCCTGGCCGGCCTGAACCCCTCCCGGGCCCGCCACCGAGCATGAGAGTTTCGCCCATCCTATCCGGGTTACAATACGGGCAATCGGTCGACCCCTCCGATTGCCCGTCCTCTTTTCATATATAATTTCAATCCTGTCTGCGATCCCTGACCACCTGTCAATAAAAAGTTTCTTCATCAGCTTCAGACGCCCCATTTGCCCCGCCCCTTGAGACTCCACGACTTTAGATGCACGCTTATGTTCATGTATTTCAACAATTTCCAGTTCATCAATAAAACTCTGTCTGTCTCTGGCACGGTATTTGCTTCCTGTATAAATCGTTCGAGTGTCGCGGTTTTCAACGAGAGGACAGAGAGAATGTACAGACCCGGATTAAGAAGCTGGCTGCTGCTCTCCTTCGCAATCGCGTCGCTGCCGGTATTCATCCTTGTAGCCTGGCCGGTCTGATCCCCCTCCCGGACCCGCCAGCAGGGATGAAATAGTCACCCATCCGATCCGGGTTGCAATACGGGCAGTCGGCCTACCCCTCCGGCTGCCCGTTCCTTATCGGGGCTGAACCGTGCTATTGCCATCTACTATTGCAATGCCGCTGCTGGTCCCTATTCGAGAGGCTCCGGCCTCTATCATTTTAAGGGCGTCCGCCCTTGTCCTTATTCCGCCGGAGGCTTTACCCCGGCCCTGTCCCCCACCGTTTCCCGCATGAGCCTTACATCGGGAACGGTTGCGCCGCCCCGGGCGAAGCCGGTGCTGGTCTTTACGAAGGCAGCCCCGGCATCAATGGAAATGGAGCAGGCGGTTACTTTTTCCTGCTGTGAAAGCAGGCAGGTTTCCAGTATTACCTTCACCGGTGTTCCCGGAACAGCCTTTACAACCTCCTGTACACACCGGTAAACGCCTCTGTGATCCCCGGCTCTCAGAAGGCCCAGGGGGATTACCATGTCGATCTCGGAAGCCCCCCTGGACACCGCCCATTCCGCTTCCCGGGGGGTGAGGGGTGTGGCCCCCAGGGGGAAACCGGCAACGGAGCAGACAAGGGGTCCCCTTCCATGGAGGATATCGAAGCACAGGGAACCCACACAGGGTTCACACAAACGGAAAAGAAGCTGTAGTCAATGGCCTCCCGGCAGAGCCCGTCTATCATGGATGGTGTCGCGTCGGGCTTCAGAAGGGTGTGATCAATATATCCGGCCAGATCCATAGCCTATGTCCTCCCTGAGAAAAACCAGTGTTATCTCCCCGGGCACCACGGTAACCGGTTCATGGCTGAATGTCCTGCCGTTGACGGTGACGGAAACCGGCCAGGTGCCGGCTGGAACGGTGAGCCTGGCCATCTGTATCTGTGCCGGCAGGGTGAGCCAGGCCCGGAGATCAGCCCGTTCGGTTACAGCGCCTACAATGCTCAGTATGAGACCCACGCCTGAACTCAGGGTACTGTTACCGGTGAGTTCTTCTGTGAGGTCCTCTCCCAGTTCGGAAGCGCCGGACTTCACCGCAAGCCTTGCGGCTGCCCGAAGGACATTCCTTGCGGCGTGGTCCTCAAGGTTCTTCCTGGCAATTCCGTTCATGTCCTGCACCAGGAAAAGCCGGGCTTCACCGCCGGCGGCTGAAAGGGTTCCGGTGACAGACCGCCGGGTGAACATTGGAATCACCGGAAGGGCCAGTCTGTAGACCCTGTCCTCGGAATGTACCGCGAAGTCCCGTTCTTCCCTTCGGGCTATACTTCCAAGCTCCACCACTGCCACTATCTCGCCCTGTTCACCGCTTCGGGGGTTTCTGGAATAGTCAATATCAGGCCAGAGACGCTGAAACTCGCTGAGGAGGCCGTCGAATCCGTTGTAGTCCGCCAGGCGCATTGCGTCGGCCCGGAGCTGAACCGGGGTGGGAAGGCCGTACTGGCCGGCGTAGACCGAGTCGTATGTGGCCATGGCCAGCCTGTAGCTCACCAGTGCGTCGTCGTAGTCGTGGTCCATCTCGTAGAGGACACCCATGAAGTACCGTACAAAGGCATCGTCGGTGTATCGGTTGGGGTTCTCGCCGTAGTGGGAATTGATCTCCTTCAGCTTCTCGTTCACCCTCCTGGCCTCTACGGCGGCGCTTTCAATGTTCCCGGATGCGGCGAAACTGGCGGCCAGACAGTAGTTTATGAACACCTTCTCGTAGTCGGCCCCCCTGAAATCCAGCGCAAGGTCGCTGGTTATCATGGAAGCCGCCTGCTGGCCGATGTCCGTTCCCCTCTGGAGGTCGCTGAGCCCGTCGGCCCGAAGCAGAGCTGCCTGGGCTGTGTCATGAAGACCCGCGTACCTGGCCAGATTCCCGAGTTCCATGAGATAGAGAAGCCTGTCCTTCCCGGTGCTGTCGGGAAACACATGCCTCAGCCTCTCCATTGCCCGTACCGGCTGGCCCATGCCGAGGTCGTTTATCACCGGACGCATGGTGCCGGTGTAGGAGGAGGCGCAGGCCAGGAGAAGAAGGGCCCAGAAGAAAAGGAGGGCGTTCCTCACCCTACCACTCGATCATTTTCTTTATCTCGGTGGAACCCATCCATACCTTGAGGGCGCTTTCCACATCGATGAGTTCGATGTTGATCTGGTAATAGACCGCCCGGGTGCTGCCCTCCTGGTCCTCTATGGAGTTCACCGTTCCGGTCATCACATAGTCGGCGCCAACCTCTCTGCCGAACTGGGCGGCACTTTCAGGGGAGGCGAAATGGACTGGTCCCTTCTTTCATCCCTGACTTCATCCCTCTCCCTGCCCCCTGAGGCTATCCTGAAACGGCCGGAGTTCAGCAGGGACCTCTCTATCTCGGACATGAAACATCCACATTGATGTGTTCGGTGCTCTGGTTCCTGACTCCGCCCACCAGGACCACAGGCGGCCCTGTTTCAGTTCTGCCGTCCACCACACGGGCCCCGGCGACCCAACGGCCCTCAAGACACTGCTCAACGATGGACTGGGCCACTAACCTGGCGTCGGTGTCGTTCCACCTGCCGCTTAGGTCCGTAACGGTGTCGGTATCGGTGCGGGTTACCTCCCGGCCGCCGCAGCCTGCCAGAAAAAGAATAGCCAGAGCGGCTATGAATACAGTTTTCATACTGATGTCTCCTCTCGTGAACTACCTTGGAACCTCGATGGCCCCCTGAAAAGAACATTGAAATAACCGTTTCCCCTGTTGACCGCTGATATGCCAGGCTCGGGAGCCGGCTTGAAAATACTCATGTAAACCGCCGAGGAGGGTGGTGCGGTGTCATTGGGGTTGCCGCTGTGAACCGTACCGGTAAACTCCCACATGATTCTCTCCCGGGCGGTGCTGTAGCCTGCGAACATTGCCTGTGTGCCCAGGGTTCCAAGCATTTCGCCCATGGAGGACACAAGGTGTGAAGAATACCCGGACATGGCCTCGAATACATCCCTGGGAACCACAACTCCCGCTTCCTGGGCAGCTAGCATCTCCGCCAGGGTGGGAAGCCTTTTGCCCCTCTGGGAGAGGTAGGACTGGGCGCCGTTCCAGGTAACTGAAGCCGCGGGACTGTCAAGCATCTGTGAGGGAACCGTAAGGCCCCCGCTCTGGTCGCCCATAAAGGGTGTGAAAGCAAGGAACTCCATGGCGTCGCCCGAGCCTCCGGTTATTATCACTCCAAGGTCTCCGGTTCCGAAACCGGAGGAGTTGATCCAGGTGACAAGACCACGGTAGGAGACCGGCTCGGAATCTATGAAGAAACCGGATACCTGAACCGACTCACCTTCTATATCGACAGTGGTTCCGGGAACGTAGACCATACCCTGGGGAGGTTCGGGAAGATGACAGACGGAGCAGTAGGTACCGTCGTTTTCCGCAGCGCATTCGGGACACTCCCAGGACAATGCGGACAGAACTATGAACAGAACGGGCAGAAGAATGATTCTCATACCTGTGGCTAACCTCCCTGTTAGAATTCCGTTGACAATGTGAAGTAGTATTCAGGTTTCTGGCTTATTCCCGCAAGGTCGGTCCGCCAGGCGATATCGGTTTTCAATACGAAGTACCCTATATTCAGCCTGAACCCTGTTCCTATGGACATCTTGATGTCCTCCAGCCTGTATCCTCCGCTGCCCCTTGCGCCTTTGAATGTGGACAGGTCGTCGGAGACGAAGCCCAGGTCGGTGAATATCACTCCCCTGCCCCGTGTGAGTGTTATGGGAATGGGGGCGGCAAGGCTGAGATAGTTCAGCACCGGATAACGGAGCTCCACGGAAGCCACTCCGTATCGGGTTCCGTTAAGTGAGACATAGTCCCAGCCCCGGAGCATGTCGGCGTAACTGGTGTAGAACTGGTAGAGGTCTCCCACCCCTCCACATCCCCGGTGCTCCTTCTGTGGGGAAGGGCTCCACCCAGGAAGAACCGCTGGGGATCCTCCCCGAAGCTCATTCCACCGGCAAGCCTGGTTGCCAGTGTCACCTCGGAGGAAACCCAGGTGTATTCCCTGAGGTCGAACATTCCGGTGAAGTACTGGGAATTGTCCCAAAGACCCGGGGCGTAGTCGAAATCGATGCTCATGCGGCTTCCCACCCGGGGACCGACAGCGCCCCAGAGAGCGTTGTCGTAGACCAGGTTCGCCCCCAGGGAGAAGATGTTCTCCCTGAAGAGAAGGTCGTTGGACCACAGGCCCTCACGGGAAACCCGCCTGTAGCTGGCGGAAAGACCGGCTCTGACGGCCTTGGTGAATGGGTAATAGGCACCCAGACCTGATCCCAGGTTGATGTCCCTCACATAGTCGCGGTTGCCTGCATTGTCTTCAAAGACATACCTTGAAGCGAAACGGTAAACGGAACCACCGGTCTGCACCCTGTGACCCAGGTTGCTGTACATCACTGCCACATCCATGTCGTTGACCTGGCCGCTGAAGTCCGCCAGTATGCCCATTTTGTGAAGGGCAAGGACATCGCTGAATATGAAATAGGAGCTTCCGGTAAGACCGGCGTAGGAATCGAACCCGGCGTTGGCGCTGACCTGATCCAGGGAGAAGGCCGGCTGGTAGGGAGCAATGCGCCAGTGCCCCGTTTCGAAGTAAACGCTGTCTTCTTCACCGTAATAGTCCCTCCCCGCCGCACACAGATGAAGGGAATCGGGGCCTTCGGCCCGTCTGGAGGTAAGGTCGTGGGAGATGTAGAGGCCCGATCCGCTCCAGTCCGATGACTGGAACAGGGCCACTCCGGAGGAATCCGCCCAGCTTGGATAACCCGGGGTCATGTAGAGATCGGTGAGCTTCACCGCGGCGGTGGTGTCGGTTTTCAGCAGATAGAAATCCGGCTGGCCCTGCTCAGAGGAGATGAAGACCAGGCCTTCAGGGGTTTCCACCGGAGTGGATATGTCCTCCAGACATGTATGTACAGTGTCGGCGGAGCCATCGGTTCCAAGGAGGAGGATGGATCTGATACCAAGGGAGGGATCCTCGGAGACGCACCAGATGCCGCTTTCTCCCCACCAGAGGTCGAACTCTCCCTGGTTGTTCTCGGTAAGCCTTGCAAGCTCCCCGGCGTGGATATCCCACATCCATACGTCAAGTGTGGCGTTCTGCAAAGCACTGAAGGCTATCTGCCCCCCGGAGGGATTCCACACCGGATCCCTTATTAACTCGAACTGGAAGGGGAGTTCCGTCATCTCCCCCTGGAGCGATGCGATCATGATGCCATCGGTTACCTGTTTCTGGAAGGCCACCGCCACGGAATCAGAGCCCGGGGAGAAGCACATGGTCCTGTACATGGGTGAGACGGACCTCTCCTGTATCCCGGTTCCGTCAACCACCCGGAGCAGCTCTTCCCCGTCCACCGCCGAGCGAACCACACCGGAAAAACGGGCGTGGTGATACTCGGCTCCGGCCACTGAAGACCCGTCGGGGGAGATGATCGGCCCGGCCATGTTCAACCTGCCTGCGCCGCTTCCACTGCCCTTCATGATTGGGGTGCCGAGGTCGGAAGGACTATCTCCGGTTGCCACGTCTCCCCAGTAGGTTTCCCTGGCCCATTCGATGAACCTCTCGCTGAACTGCTCTACGGTCATGTCGAAGGCGGCACGCATGGCGCCGTTAATGCCCTCGCGATTCCGCATCTGTCTTACGAAGTCCTGGAAGCGTTCTTCACCGTAGCGCTCTATCATGAAATGATAAATGGCCTGCCCCTGCCGGTAAACCAGATAATCCTGCCTCCGGTTGAGCTGGGGTATCGTTACTATGCCGTTCCGTATCACAAGGTCCCTGAACTCGATCTCGCTTGCGGTATCCCATCCCAGGGAGGTGTACTCGGCGAGACCCTCCATTACCCAGAGGGGGTTCTGGACCTGAGTATGTCGGTGAGCTCCCTGCGGTACATCATGTCATACACATAGGCGTGGTTCAGTTCGTGGGCCAGTACATGCCTGTAGGTGCTCCAGACCCCTTCGAAGGGAACCGCGATCCTGCCCTTGTAGAACTCGGTGAAACCTCCCACCCCAACACCAAGTTCGCTTGATATCAGAGTTGTCTGCCGGAACCTTGCCGGGGAACGGTAAACTATCACCGGTATGGGCTGGGAGGGGAGGTAATCGAAGGTGCCGCTGAGAAGGCGGATCTCCCGTTCAGCTATCACCGCTGTGCTTTCGGCAACGGTTTCGCTTCCCTCCTCGTAATAAACATCGAAATGGGGTGAATGGATGACCCACCAGTCCTGGTCGATCCCGGTTATCTTGTTACGGCCGTATTCCGTGGCATGGGCGGAAACGCAAAGCAGCAACAGCGGAAGCAGTATGAAATATCTCAAAATGAGCCTTTCCTGATGGAGGACCATTTCCCAATACGCTTATTATACCATTGTCCGCCGGAAATGTGCCCGGGGAGGAGAACATTTGCATATTAGACCCATGAGAAGAATCATCCCCTTTGCTTCCGTTCTGTTGATCCTGGTTGCCTGCGGTGGCGAACCAGGCCCGGAATTCACCCCGGAGGATATGGAACTGATAACCGAAGCCGCCTCCATGACAGCGAGGAACCTTGCCTTTCTGCCGGATTCAGCGGGATGGTCCCCCCGCCGGACAGCACCGCCATCCTTGCACTGGAGCAGCTTGCCTTGAGGAATGTGGAAACCTGGCCGGTGTTCTTCAGGGCGGCGGCGGACACGGCGTCGAAGCTGGAACAGCTCATGATACAGGCCCAGCGGGAGGAACAGCAGTTCCAGCTGCTTTAGCGGACCCTTGTGACCACCCTTGATATGTCCCGGAATATCACCGCTGCGAAGAGGATCAGCAGAAGAAGTACCCCTATCTGCTGGGCGGTCTGGATCACCCTTGGAGAAGCGGGTTTGCCCCTTGCCCCTTCATAAAGCAGGAACAGGAACTGTCCGCCGTCGAGTACCGGCAGGGGGATCAGGTTAAAGCCCATTATGGCCAGGGAGAAGTAGGCAATGGTCTCAAGGAACCTGGAGATCCCGAAGCCGGCCTGCTGCCCGAGGGTTTCAGCCACGAAGACAGGTCCGCCGGACATCTCCACCAGCTGAACCGGAGAGACCACCAGTTTGACCAGCCCGGAATAGAAGGCCAGGGCACCCTCCAGCGCCGCGGTGACGCTGAGGCCAAGGGCTTCGAACACCGGCAGCTTCATTGTTCTGGTTTCCCCCATGGATGTAACGCCTATGATGAGCCTTCCCTGGTAATCCATGGGCTCCACCCATGCTGTGTCCGGGGAACCGTTCCTCATGAAGACGATCTCCGCGTACCTTCCGGTGAACTGGGAGACCTCCCTCTGGAGTTCGGAAAAGTCCGCTACGGGAACGCCGTTCACCGCTGTAACGCTGTCACCGGACCGAATACCTGCTTCATAGGCCGGCATGCCCACCGATGACTCCACCACCGTAGTGAGAAGGGGGGTGAACCCCGGAAGGCTGTCCGGGGAAAGGTTGTAGGGAACAGTCAGCCGGGAGCCGTTCCTCTCCACCAGGAACTCACCGGTTGGGTTCGCCTCCACCGCCTGGTAGAGCTCGGACCAGTCGGCCACCTCCGAACCGGATACCATTATCACCCTGTCACCGGTTTCGAGGCCGTCCATGTGAACGCTGCCCACCACCGGCTGGGTAACCGGTATCTCGGTTCCTGTAACCGCCAGCACGGTGAACATCAGCATAGCCGCCAGGACAAGGTTCATGAAGGGCCCGGCCAGGACCACAAGCGACCGCTTCCACCATTCACCGGGGAAACAGTTCCACTCCCCACGCCCAGGTCCACCTTCACATAGCCCCCCAGGGGAATTGCGCCTATGCAGTATTCCGTTTCACCGGCCTTCTTCCTGAAGAGGAAGGGGGGAAAACCTATGCTGAACCGTTCAACTGGAAGCCCAACCGCCTTTGAGACAAGGAAGTGTCCCAGCTCGTGGAAGAAAACTATAAGACCGAGGCCAACGATTACCGCGGGTATTGAGAGCATGCCAGTTCAACCGCCCCTCTTGCCCTATTGCGGGCCATTTCATCCACTTCCAGCAGATGGGCGAGATCCTCCACGGGCTTTGCCCCCATGGCTCGCACGGTTTCACCGATGATCCGGGGTATTTCACCGAAGGGCAGTCGGCGGTTCAGGAAGGCCTCCACGGCGATCTCGTCCGCAGCGTTCGCCGCGGCGGGGGCGGTTCCGCCCATGTCGCCGGCGGCCAGAACGGCCTCGTAGGCGGGATATCTTGACAGGTCAAGGGGTTCGAAGCAGAGCGTACCCCACTGAAGGGGGGATTCCGAGGCAACGGGTAAAGCGGGCAGATCGGGATAGAGAAGGGCCCATGCTATGGGAACCCTCATGTCCGGAAGACCCAGGAGAGCCTTCCAGGCGCCGTCGGCGCTCTCTACGAAGGAGTGAACCACGCTGCTTCTGTGAATAACTACCTTTACTGGAATACCGGGAAAGAGAGCTCGGGCCTCAAGTACCTCAAATGCCTTGTTCACCATTGACGCTGAATCCACGGTTATCCTTCCGCCCATATTCCATGTGGGGTGATCAAGGACCATTTCCGGTGTGGCCCCGGGAATGTCAGCCGGGTCAAGGTCCCGGAGGGACCCGCCGGAGGCGGTAAGGGTAATGCTTCTGGCCCTGCGGGTTTCGCCCATAAGACACCTGAAATGGTGCTGTGCTCGCTGTCCACTGGAATTACAAGCCCCTTCCGGAGGTGGTCGGTAAGAAGTTCAGAGCCGATAACGAGGCTTTCCTTGTTGGCAAGGGCAAGGGGCAGGCCCATTTCCTGGCACACAAGGCTTGCCTGGAGCCCGGCGCTTCCTACTATTGCGTTAAGGGCCATATCGCAGCCTTCAAGGGCCTTCAGTATGGTTTCCCTGTGGCTGCCCCGGGTGGCGGCACCGGCAAAAGCCGGAGAATATCTGTTCCGCTGTTCATCAAGCTTTTTCAACGAACTCCGGCATACGATGGAATGCAGTTCCAGCTCGGGGCTGCCCTGGATCACCTCAAGGGCCTGTCTGCCTATGGAGCCCGTGGAGCCAAGGACGGCGATCCTTCTTCCCATCAGCCGGTTACTCCGAACAGAGTGAGGACCACAAGGGCGGCGGGAGCCGCGGCAACCGCGCTGTCGAACCTGTCCAGTATGCCTCCGTGCCCAAGAAGAATGGTGCCTGAATCCTTGACCCCGGCATCCCTTTTCAGTGATGATTCAAAGAGGTCGCCCAGGACTCCCGCAAGCCCCCCGGCAACACCGGTCACAACAAGGGGAAAAAGCTCGAAGCCGCCGAAACTGCCCACGATCACGCAACCGGCCACGGCGCCGATAATGCCTCCGGCGAACCCCTCCCAGGATTTGTTGGGGCTTACCCGTGGCATCATCTTGTGCCTGCCGAATGCGGATCCAGCGAAATAAGCGATGCTGTCGCCAAGCCAGCAGAGGGCCAGTATCGCAAATACGATCCAGACCCCGGAATTAATGAAGAGCCAGCCCAGAATGCCGAAGCCCATGGTGTAGAATCCCAGAAGGCCGATGTTCCGGCGATCCTCCTTCTGGAATGGGCCGGTCCCATGGTTATCATCACGCAGAGGGCTACCAGCGCCCCTGGAAGAAGAAGGGCCGGCAGGGCCAGGGGGTGGTCAACGGCGATAAGAAGGGTCGCCGCACCGGCGGTAAAGGATACGAGTATCCTTGTGAGGAGGTTCACACCGCTGGAACAGCACAGCTGAACAGCCTCCCAGCCGGCGAAAACAGCCAGGGCGCAAATAGGAAGACGCTCCACACCGGTGGTGCGTAAAAGAGTATCCCAAGGAACAAAATGATCCCGGGAACTGCGATGAGGGTTCTTCCAAAAAGTTTCTGAAAGGCCATCTAGTTCTCCAGCCCTCCGAAACGCCGCCCCTGGAGCAGTAGTCCTGGATCGCCCTGTTCAGTTCATCCCTGCTGAAGTCCGGCCACAGCACCGGGGAGAAGAAGAACTCGCTGTAGGCCGACTGCCACATGAGGAAGTTGGAAAGCCTCTGCTCTCCGCTGGTTCTGATTATCAGCTCGGGATCAGGGATGTCCGGATTGTAGAGATGGGAAGCGATGGTTGCCTCGGTGATTCCATCCGGTGACACTTCCCCGGCCTGCACCTTCTCCGCAATGGCCGCCACTGCATCGCGTATCTCCGCCCTGCCTCCGTAACTGAGGGCCAGGACAAGTGTGAGCCCGGTGTTCCCGGCGGTGTGCTCCATTGCCTCCTGGAGGTCCTTAAGGGGCCCCCGTGGGAGGTCCTGGAGCCTTCCAGTGGCCCGTATCTTCACATTCTTGTCGTGGAGCTCCTGAAGATTGCCCCTTATGAACCGGCTGAGAAGCTTCATTATGAAAGTCACCTCAGCCCTGGGCCGGGACCAGTTCTCCGTGGAAAAGGCATAGAGTGTGAGGTACTTCACACCCAGTTCGCCGCAGACCTCGACGGAATCGTGAATGGAACCCTCGGCGGCGTCGTGGCCTTGATCCGGGGAGCCCGCGCTGCCTGGCCCATCGGCCGTTGCCGTCCATTATTATGGCGATGTGCTCGGGTACTGAAGAGGGATCAGACCTCAAGGATCTCGTCTTCCTTCAGCTGAAGGATCCTGTCGATCTCCTTTGTTGCCCTGTCAACGGTTTCCTGGACATCCAGCATGGCCTTTTTCTCCTGGTCTTCGGTGATGTCACCGTTCTTGCAGGCCTTCTTCAGGGAATCGTTGGCGTCCCTTCGAATGTTCCGTATGGCGGTTTTGCCCTCTTCGGCAAGTTTCTTAACATGCCGGGAGAGGTCCCGTCTTCTTTCCTCGGACAGCTTTGGAATGGGGATCCTGATTATGGGGCCGTCGACATTCGCCCTCAGTCCCAGATCGCTTGCCTCGATGGCCCTGGCTATGTCCGGGGCGGTGGAGGCGTCCCAGGGCTGAACAACCAGCAGCCTTGGCTCCGGGGCGCTTATACCGGCAACCTGTTTCAGGGGAAGGGTATCACCCCATATCTCCACCCTGATGGTGTCGAGGAGGGCGGGACTGGCCTTTCCCGTTCGCACCACGGACATTTCCTTCGATGTGTTGCGCAGGGTTTTCTCGGCGCGGTCTTCAAGGTCCAAAAGAATTTCCTCGTACATTGCTCAATCCCCCTCTACAACTGTACCGAGACCGTGACTGTCAAGGATCTTCAGAAAGTTCGACGGATCGGTATTGTCAAATACAACAATGGGAATGCCATTATCGCGGCATACGGCCACTGCGGCGGCATCCATTACCCTGAGGTCCTTCCCCAGCACCTGTTCATAGGTGAGCCTGTCATACCTGAAGGCGCCGGGATCCGTAACGGGATCCCTGGAATAGATCCCGTCGACCTTCGTTCCCTTGTAAAGAACGGAGCAGCCGGTCTGGCCTGCCCTGAGGGCGGCGGCGGTATCGGTGGAAAGGAGCGGGTTTCCCGTTCCCCCGGCGAAGAATACCACCCGGCCTTCGCTGAGTAGCTCTTTGGCCCGGCAGGGGGCGAACAAATAGGCCCCGGCTTCCGGCACCGGAATGGCGGAAAGCACGGCGGCCTTGCCGCCGTGCCCATTAACTGTATCCGCAAGTGCCAGGCAGTTCATTACCGTGGCAAGCATGCCCATGTAGTCGGCCTGTGTTCTGGAAAGGCGGAGAGTTCCCTGCCCCTGACGAAGTTTCCCCCGCCGGCCACCACCCCGAGTTCAACTCCCCGGGAAACGGCCTTGACAAGTACTTCCGCAACGGCGCCTATGGTATCCCGGTGAAATCCTTTTCCGCCGGGGCCGGCGAGGATCTCTCCGCTGAGTTTTAAGAGGACCCTGCGGGGTTTACCGGAGCCGTCTTCCATACTAACCGCCTATCTGAAAACGAGCGAAACGGTTTATCACTATGTTCTCGCCGACCTTGGCTATTGCCGCGGTCACGGCGTCGGAGACCTTGCCCACCTCGGAGTCGTGGATCCATTCCTGTTCAAGGAGACAGATCTCGGAGTAGAATTTCGCCAGGCGGCCCTCAACTATCTTTTCCTTAATATTCTCGGGCTTGTTGGAATCGGCAAGCTGGGAGAAAAGCACTTCCTTCTCTTCGGCGACACGGGCCTCGGGGACCTCTTCCACTGAGACGTAGTCCGGAGCGGCGGCAGCTATGTGCATTGCCACCTGCTTGCAGAACTCCTGGAAGGTTTCCGTGCGGGCCACGAAGTCGGTCTCGCAGTTGATCTCCACAAGAACGCCGAGTTTCCCCACTCCATGGATGTAGGAATACACCAGACCCTCGTTGGCCTGCCTGGATGCCTTCTTTGCCGCGACCTTCACGCCCTGCTCACGGAGGTGCTTGAGGGCTGCGTCGAGGTCGCCTCCGGTTTCATCCAGGGCTTTTTTGCACTCCATCATTCCGGCGCCTGATACCCTTCTGAGTTCCTTAACTGTTTTCGCGTCTACGGCCATATCTATTCCTCCTCGCCCTTTTCAGGTGGGGTTTTCTTTTCAACCGGCTCCTTTACCGGAGCCTTTTCGGCCTTCTTCTCAGGAGCGGCCTCTTCCTTTGCTTCCCTCTTGCCGACGGGCTTCACCGGTTCTTCCACATCCCGGCGCTTCCTCCTTCGGCGCCCAGCAGGGCGGCATCGGCAAGGGAGCCCACGATGAGGTCGATGGACTTGATGGCGTCGTCGTTGGCGGCAATGGGATAGTCAACTTCAGTGGGGTCACAGTTGGTATCAACCAGTGCGATGCAGGGAATACCAAGTTTCCTGGCTTCCTTGACCGCTATGGCCTCCTTCTTGATGTCCACCACAACGATGGCCCCGGGAAGGGTCTTCATGTGCCTGATGCCCCTGAGGTACTTGTTGATCCGCTCCATCTCCCTGGTCTTCTGAAGGATCTCGCGCTTCTTGAAACCCTTGGGCCAGCCCTTCTTCTCCATGTCTTCCAGCTCATCCAGCCGCTTGATGCTTTTGAAGATGGTGTTGTGGTTGGTGAGGGTTCCCCCCAGCCAGCGTTCGGTCATGTAGAACATTCCGGATCTCTCAGCATGCTCCTGGACGCTTTCCCTGCCCTGTTTCTTCGTAGCCACGAAGAGGACATCCTTGCCCTGGGCAACCAGCCTGCTTACCAGGTTAATGGCCTCTTCAAGATTCTTCTGTGTCTTTTTAAGGTCGATGATATGGATACCGTTCCGGGCCATGAAGATATAATTCTTCATCCGGGGGTTCCATCTTTTCTCCTGGTGACCGAAGTGCGCTCCGGCCTCCAGCAGGTCCTGTACTGAAGGGATCTGCATTACTTTTTCCTTTCGGTTATTCCTCCGATGGAGGCGGGTGCCATTCCCCCTGGGGAACACCGGACACCCGCCTGTATCCATCGTGTGTGTTAAAAACGCGGCCTAACGCTTGGAGAACTGGAAACGCTTCCTTGCCTTGGGCTGCCCGTATTTCTTTCTCTCGACCACCCTGGGGTCACGGCGGAGCATTCCCGCTGACTTCAGGGGACCTCTGAACTCGGCATTTGCCTCGACCAGAGCCCTTGCCAGACCCATGCGAATGGCTCCGGCCTGGCCGGTGATACCGCCGCCGCGAACATTCACCACGAGGTCGTATGAACCGGCCACCTTCACTGTCTGGAGCGGTTCGAAGGCGTGGTCTTTCTGTCTCATTTCACCGAAGTATTCACCGGGAGTCTTGTGGTTGACCACAATTCTTCCGTTGCCGGGCCTGAGATAACATCTTGCCGTTGCCGACTTCCTTCTTCCAATTCCTATGTACTGTTCCATGCTGCCCCCTGACTACTTGATCTCAAGTACCCTGGGCTGCTGGGCAGCGTGGGTATGCTCGGGACCGGAAAAGATCTTGAGTTTCTTAAGTTGCGCGCGGCTGAGCCTGTTCTTGGGAAGCATTCCCTTAACGGCGTGGGTAAGGACCCTGTCGGGATTCCTCTCCATCATGTCGCGCATTGCGGTGGCCTTCTGGCCCCCGGCGTAACCGCTGTGACGGTAGTAAATTTTCTGGTCGAGCTTGCGGCCGGTTATGCGCATCTTTTCCACATTTACCACAACCACGAAATCCCCGGTGTCCATGTGGGGTGTGTACACCGGCTTGTTCTTGCCCTGAAGTATCATGGCAAGCTTGGCCGAGAGCCTTCCAAGTGTCTGATCGGTGGCATCGACCACCCACCAGTCCCTCTTGATCTCTCCGGCTTTTGCAGAGTAGGTCTTCACTTTCCAAACCTCCGTAAGGGGTTGGTGTTCTTTATGTTATTGTACTTCTTCACAACCGTCGGGGGCTCCGGCAAAAGCCGGGTGCAAACCAGCCCGTCCCCTGATAATAATATGCCAAGGGGTCACAAATCTGTTTGATTCAACTCGAAAAGTCAAGTGTTCTAACCAGCTGGACGAGGCGGTCGGGGGTGCAGACGGAACACCTGCCCCCCTGGAGTATGCTCCAGATCCCGGGCTCGTACACTGCGGAGCAAACCGCGAGATGAATGCCCCTGGCCCTGAGGGCGGCGCTCTTCCCCACGAGAGCAAGTGCCCTGAGTTCACCGGGAACCCTTGCCTGAAACCCCTGTGGAACAACGGCAAGATCGTTGCGCCGGAAGGGAAGCAGTATCTCGACCCCGTCTGGAAGGCTGATCCGGAATGGTCTGCTGAAACCCATTTCCCTCAGCTGTTTCCATGTGAGGGCGTAGATGTAGCGGCCCCGGTTTCCAGGGAGGTTCTCTCCGGGGAGCACCAGGCAATCCCCGGGAAGGGCCGGAGGGGATTCAAGCATGGCGGCCATTCCCGGGGACAGCCCATCGGGGAGTGGCAGCGGGGGCCTTTCCGTGATTATCGCGCCCAGAGCGGACCAGAAAGCCCTGTTCACCCGGTGTTTCACAGTGCCGCCTTCAGGACCCTGTGTATGAACTCCCCTGAGTAACCCCGCCTGGAAAGCCAGCCCGATGCCCTGCGGAGTGCCTTTTCCCTGTCTTCCATCCTGCCGTAGCGTGCGGCCACGAGCTTAACGGCATTGGAGAAATGCTCTTCGTCGGACACCCGGGAGAGGAATATCTCAATGGCGTTTTCATCCACCCCCCGCTTCTGAAGCTCCAGACGAAGCCTGGCCTTGCCCATTGTCTTCGAACGGGCAAAGAGGCCGCAGAACCGAAGGTCGTCGGCAAAGCCGTATTCAACCGCCCACTTCACCGTTAGCTCCGCCACACCCGGGGGGTAGCCCAGTGAAAGCATCTTTCGCCTGAGCTGACCGGTGGACCTTTCCGAATAGGCCAGGAAGGCCTGGCCGTCGGTCCTGGCGCAGTCGAGCTGCAGTTTTTTCATGTATTCGGGGTCGACGATTTCTGACTCCGAGGGCAGTTCCGCCGAGGGAATGATGTAGGACCCCGAGGCAAGCCGGACAAGCCCCCGGCCCCTGCGGACCTTCTCGGCGGAAAGCACCTTCTCTATGACTTTTCCCCTTTTTCCCCGGCTTCGGCGGGGGTTTCCTTATCTGGCTTGATCAGGCCGTAGTGCTTCCTGAGGGTGAGTTCCAGCTGATCGGCGATCTCGGGGTTCTCGATGAGATAGTCCCGGGCTTTGTCCCTTCCCTGGCCGATCTGCTTTCCTTCGATGGAATACCAGGTTCCCCTTCTTGTGAGGATGTCGTTCTCGAGGCCGAGGTCCACAAGCTCGCCGGCCCTTGAGATCCCATGACCATGGAGTATGTCGAACTCGCACTGTTTGAAGGGAGGGGCGACCTTGTTCTTGACCACCTTGACCCTGGTCCTGCTGCCCACGACCTCGTCGCCGTTCTTGATCGAGGCGATCCTGCGGACATCCAGGCGTAGACTGGAGTAGAACTTCAGCGCCCTGCCGCCGGTGGTGGTTTCAGGGTTTCCGAACATTACCCCTATCTTCATGCGGATCTGATTGATGAAAATGACGCTGCACTTGGATTTAGAAACTGCCCCTGTGAGCTTCCTGAGGGCCTGGCTCATGAGCCTGGCCTGGAGACCCACGTGGCTGTCGCCCATTTCCCCCTCGATCTCAGCCCTGGGTACAAGGGCAGCCACTGAATCCACCACTATGGCATCCACGGCGTTGGACCTGACCAGGGTTTCCGTTATCTCAAGGGCCTGCTCGCCGCTGTTGGGCTGGGACACCATGAGATTGTCGATGTTGAGGCCCAGCCTTTCGGCGTAGCCGGGATCAAGGGCGTGCTCGGCGTCGATGAAGGCCACTTCACCACCGGCTTTCTGGGCATTTGCCAGCATGTGAAGGGCAAGGGTGGTCTTTCCGCTGCTTTCAGGGCCGAAGACCTCGATCACCCTTCCCCTGGGAACACCGCCTACGCCCAGGGCCACGTCAAGGGAGAGGGAGCCGGTGGGGAAGGAATCCACCACCATTTCCGGGTTCTCGCCCAGCTTCATGATGGAGCCTGTGCCGAACTTCTTCTGGATCTGAAGGAAGGCCGCGTCCAGGGCCTTAGTTTTGTTTGGATCTCTCGCTTTGTCTGCCATGGCAACACCTTTCAGTAATAAACCTGATGTGACCCTGATGAGGGGACCATTCTCCTGCCATCAAAGACAACTATAGTAAACATATGTACCCCGGGCAACCCCGGCTATACCTCCCATTTCTCAACCGTACCGTAAACCGGCCCCGGGGGTTTCAGTACGCTGCTCACAAGCCGAAGTTCACGGAACTCGCCACTGATCTCCATGGGGTCCGGCAGCACCGGAACCTTATCTCCCCTGTGTGCCCTTGCCAGTGTAATATGCGGCTTGAAGGGCCTGTCTTCGATGTTCCCGTTTCCATCGGGAAGCCTGCTCAGCATATCCGCCAGAATACGGGCTCCCCGGGAGAAGTCTCCGGAAAGCCACAGAACGGAAGGCGGTCGGCCGAATGTTCCGTATCGGTTCAGCGTGAACCCCACCGGCAGGCATGAAAGTATATCCAACCCATTAAGGCGGTTTAGAACATCCTCAGGAGATGCTTCGCCGAGAAACCTCAGTGTGAGGTGTAGCATTTCCGCCGGCACCCATTTCAGCCCGGGGTATGCCTTTCTGTGGGGAGCCAGGTTACCGGCAATTCCCTCCTGTATTCGTTCCGGGGGCACCAGGGCAAGGAAAAGCCTCATGAAAGCAGCTCGAGAAGGGTTCCCAGGGCCCTGGCGGAGGCCCCCTCCCTTATGGAGTTCCTGTCCCCTCCCAGCCGCCAGTGATCGCTGCGCCGGCCGCCTGGGGTCACCGCGGCGGTCCATACGGGTTCCAACGGGTTTTTCCGGGTTCCGCCACCGGGCCGGCTATGCCGGTAACCGCCACTGCGCAGTCGGCGCCGGTGAGGGTCTGAACCCCACGGGACATTTCCAGGGCAACGGGACCGCTAACCGCTCCGTGTTCCCGCAGGTATCGGCGGAAACACCCAGGATGGATGTTTTCAGGGAGTTGGAGTAGGACACCACGCCCCCGGTGTACCACCGGGATGATCCGGGCACCGATGTGATGCCCATACCAATGCCCCCGCCGGTGCAGGATTCGGCGGTGGCCAGGGTGTGGTCCCCTTCAAGGAGCCTTTTCCAAGGACCTCCTCGAGGGTTTCATCCCGGCTGGTGGAATAGACTCTGCTTCCCAGGATATTCCTTACCTCCCGGCAGAACTCCCCGGAACCGGCACCACGGACCTTGATGTCCACCCTGCCCGGGGAGGGAAGGTAACCGGGAACGACACCGTGTTTGTCGGCTGTTTCCCTGAGCAAGTCATATAGGGCGTTCTCCTTCAGCCCCCATGTCCTTATGAAGTGTATGGGGATCACATTTCCGGGAAGGGCTCCTGCGGCGTCGAGACAGGGAAGAAGCAGGGCCGCCGATTCCGATGGCACCCCGGGTACGCACACCACCGCGCCGCCCCCGGCCTTCAGCACAACCCCCGGGGCAATTCCCGCGGTGTTAAGCACCGGCAGGGCCCCCCGGGGAATATCTGCCTGTTTGAAGGCGGATTCAGGGAAACCCAGGCCGTAGACCTCCTGTCTCTGCCGCACCATTCGCTTTGCTTCGGGGGAACGGTGAAGCTCAAGTCCGAAGGCGTCGGCCACCGCCCTCAACGTAAGGTCGTCGTCGGTGGGGCCCATTCCTCCGGTAACAATCAGAACCCTTCCCCGCCGGGTCATCTCCCTGGCCGCCCGGGCTATCTCACCGGGTTCGTCCCGGACCACCCGGGCCTCGATAACCGGGAGCCCCCGTTCAGCAAGCATTCCTGAGAACCTGAACAGGTTAACGTCCCTGGTCCTGCCGCTGAGCAGTTCATCCCCCACCATCATGAGAGCCGATTCAGAGTACAGGGTTCACCTCCGGAAAAAGGAGGGCCGCAGCCAGGAGAAGCAGCCCGGCCATGATCCCCGCGGCGATGTCATCAAGAAGTATGCCAATGCCGCTCTTCATTTCATCAAGTTTGCTCACCGGCCAGGGCTTGGCGATGTCGAACACCCTGAAGAGAACGAATGCCGCGGCGATTCCCCAGAGCCCCCAGCGTTCCGGAGAGGCCAGGCAGGCAAGCCAGCAACCGGCCACCTCGTCGATGGTGACCCTGGAAGGGTCTTCGCCCCAGAGTTTCCTGCCGGCTTCACAACCGACCCATGCAACAAGGAGTAACGCCGGTGTTACCGGGATCCTCAGGGCGGCGGGACAGATAATGAATAAGGCAGCCGCCACAAGGCTTCCAACGGTTCCAGGACCCAGGGGGAAGAAGCCGGTGCCCATTGTGGTTGCCAGGGCGGCTCCCGCGAAACGGAAAAGGCCCCTCACATTCCCAGCCTCTGGAGCAGCAGACGGTTCCGCCAGAGATAGTGGAGGGCGGAGGCCACGGTGAGTGTCAGGGCAAGTACTATCAGTATGTCGCCGGTGAGTCGGACCCCCGGGGAATAACGCTGCGGTCCAGGACCGAAAGCAGCATGAAAAAGGAAACGGTGGTCATCTGTATCCCCGCCTTCCACTTCCCGAGACCCGAGGGCATTATGAGCACCCCGGCATAGGCGGCTATGGACCGGAGGCCGGTTATCAGCAGCTCCCGCCCGACTATCACATATGTCGTCCACTGGGGGATCAGGCCCAGCTTACCCAGGCCTATCCAGGCCAGGACCACCAGTACCTTGTCCGCCAGGGGGTCGAGGAATTTGCCGAGATTGGATGTCCAGCCGTATTTCCTGGCCAGATGGCCGTCCACCATGTCGGTGAGGGCGGCGGTAACGAAAACCCCCAGGGCGATCCATCTGGCGGGCCTGCTTCCCTCCTGGAGAAGCACCATCACCACCGGGGACATTACTATCCTGGCCACCGTAAGCCTGTTTGGCCAGTTAAGCGTCATCAGAAGCCGCGTCTGCCCTTCAGGGCCTGGGAGAGGGTGAGGGAATCGGCGAACTCCACCAGGCTCCCGGCGGAAGCCCCCGGGCCAGCTGGGTTACACTGATGCCGGATTTGGACAGCTGATTGGCGATATAGGAGCATGTGGCCTCGCCCTCGGTGGTGGAGTCCAGGGCAAGGATGACCTCTTCCGCCTCTATGTCCGACGCCCTTTTAAGAAGCAGTGGTATACCCAGTTCAGACGGGCCGGTGCCGTCGAGGGGGCCAGGTTCCCGTGGAGCACGAAATAGTATCCCCGGTAGAGGCCGGTGTCTTCAATGGACCTCTGGTCCGCCGGGGTGTGCACAACGCAGATGGTGGATCTGCGGGCCTGGTCGGAGCAGGTCTCGCATATTTCATCGGAGGTCAGGTTCCTGCACAGGCTGCACTCACGAATGTCCCTTACCGTACTGGAAAGAACCTCTGAAAGCTCCCCGGCGAGATCTCTGTCATCAACCAGGGCAAAGGCGAGCCTCAGGGCTGTTTTCCGGCCGATTCCAGGCAGTTTTCCCAGTGAACCGGCCAGGGAATCCAGCAGGGATTCTTTCACATCAGCTCCGAGACCGCCGGGAACACCCATACTTCCCATTCTTTTCGCCGCCAGGTCCTTGCTTTTTTCCACGGCATCGGTAATGGCGGCCATTATCATATCTTCCAGCATTTCCACATCTTCAGGGTCCACCGCCTCCGGTGAGATGGAAAGGCTGACAATTTCCGACTGGCCGTTGACGGTGGCCTTCACCATACCGCCTCCGGCGGAGCCCTCGATCCTTTCAGCGGCCAGTTCCTCCTGGGCCTTAAGCATGTCCTGCTGCATCTTCTGGGCCTGGGCCATCATTTTTTTCATCTGACGGTTCATTGCTTCTCCCGTTCCTAATTGTCTTCGGGGATCATGTCGAAAAGACCGGATATTTCCCGGATATGTGAGTTCTCCTTCTCTCTGGTGTCTTCATCGCCGTTGTCCTGCACCGGTTCAGCCACGGGTTCCGGCTTCTCAGCCGGCTTTTCCACGGTTTTTGCGCTTTCCCGTGGGGCATCTTCCGGGGTCTTTGCCGGGGGGGCCTCTTTTCCCACGGCGGTAACGGAAACCCTGGGAGTAACCGGGGGAAGATCTTCAAAGCCAAAGGCTACGCCCAGCTTCGCCGCGGTTATGAGGGCTCCTTCGATGGAGATCCTGGGGGAAGCCCCGAGCCTTATCTGTTCCGAAGCACCGGACATAAGCCTCAGCACATTGAGCACATGTACATCGGAAACACCGGCAACTGTGCTTCTTACCAGTTCGATCTCGCCGTCGGAGAGGTCGCCTATGCCCTTTCCGCCCCGGTGGCGCAAAGAAGGGCGTTCCTCAGGAAACCGTTCAGTGCGTCGATCAGCTCTTCAATGCTGTATCCCCGGCCGAGGGCCTCCTCTATCAGCTCGAGGGCATCGTTCCCACGGGAATGGAAAACGGCGCTGGAGATATCCGCAAGGAGATCCGCCTCCACGAGGCCCAGAAGGCCTGAAACCGTTTCCCCGGTTATCTCCCCGCCTGAAAAGCTCACCAGCTGATCCATTATGGAAAGGGCGTCCCTCATGCTTCCACCGGATGCCCGGCATACCAGGGAGAGGGCGTCGGGGGTTATGGAAATGCCTTCCTTCAGGGCTTCTTCCTTTATGTACCCCCCATTACAGCCGAGGGTATCCTCCTGAAGTCGAACCTCTGGCACCTGCTCAGTATGGTTGCTGGTACCTTCCTGGGCTCGGTTGTGGCGAATATGAAAATAACCCTCTCCGGGGGCTCCTCAAGTATCTTGAGCAGGGCGTTGAACGCCTCCCGGGTGAGCATGTGGACCTCGTCGATGATGTATATCTTGTATCCGCCCTCGGCGGCGGCGTAGCGGGCCTTTTCCCTCAGGTCCCTTATTTCGTCGATACCCCTGTTGCTGGCGCCGTCGATCTCCAGCACATCCAGATGGCCCCCGGCGGCTATCCTGCGGCAGGCCTCGCATTCCATGCAGGGGTCGGGGGTGGGTCCCTCGGCGCAGTTCAGTGCCTTGGCCAGAATTCTGGCGGTTGTGGTCTTCCCCACACCCCTGGGGCCGGTGAAAAGGTAGGCGTGCCCTATCCTTTCACTGGTGATGGCGTTCCGCAGGGTCATTGTCACATGCTCCTGGGCGATCACATCGGTGAAGGTCTGAGGACGCCACTTCCTGGCGAAAACAAGATAGCTCAAGAGAACCCCCTGTCTTGAAGGAATGGTGCCGGCCACCCACCCGGATTGTCGAGACGCCGGAATGGCCGGGGAACAAAGGCCCAGAACAGAATGATCCGCATCACCCGAGACTGTCCGCTTACGGCTGCTGTCTTCCGACCCTGACCGGGTTCACGGCGTCTCGCCGCGCGGGTTCTATTCCTTACAACCAGTATTCCTGACACAAACCGAAGTGCATCGCCGCGCCGGGTATTCGGCCCCGCTATAGCGGATTGCGGGTACAGGGCACCGCTGGCTCCCCGCCTAGAGTGGCCGGCGGCAGAAGATAGGAAATTCCGAACTTTTTTTCAAGGCTCCGGGTATCAGAGAACTATTATCAGCCTGTATGTTCCGGTGTCAGGAAGAACCGGCATATCCTCGAGGGCATCCCCGACGAAGCCGCCGGGGTCGCCGCTGCGATTGTCCCGGTCGCCGTTGGCGAAAACCGGGTAATTGCGGATCCATGAAGCGCCACCGGCAACGCTGCTCCGGGTTTCCACTATGACACCGGTGGTCCCGGCCTCTTCCGGGGGCAGTGAGGCCAGCCACCGGGCGGAATCGGATACGCCGTTCTCCCGTATGGTAACTATCCTTGCAAGCTCTATTATTTCCAGGGAAGGGAACAGCAGGGAAACCTACGGGCCAGAATAGCTGAGGCGGTATCCCCGGGCAGTGAATAGATACCCGGAGAGAAGTTCTCCCACTGAAGGTCCGGCTCGGTGTTAACGCTCACCGCGAAGGAATCCGGGGGCAGCGGCACATCGGTTCCGCCGATGATGGCGGTCTGCAGGGGAAGTTCCGAGGAAATGTCAGGTACGGCGGGCTCCATTGAGGCCGCCAGACTGTCGTTGAAGGAGGCAAGCATCCCTCCTCCGACGGTATCTTCCGTGGACGAGGTGTCGGCTTCGGGAACCAGGGGTCTGACAATTTCCTCCGGCACGGTGTCCGCTGAGAAGAGGTCGGCCCGCTGACCTTCCTCCTCCTGGCAGGAGATCGGCTTCCCGAAAACGAGATAGCCTGCCAGTGCAATGGAAAGGGCGGCGACCCCTATCGATCTCCAGGAAACCGTGCCCCCGTCCCTGGCCCTGGCGCCGGAAACCGCCGCCATGGCACCCCCCTGCCTTCTGTAGGCCAGCTTGAGGTCCCGGGAAAGGGAGGTTATCCAGCCGTTGATGGTCTTTCTGGCACCCTTCCGGTGGAGGACCGGCTTGGTCTGCTCGAACTGTATCCAGCTCCCGGCGGTCATCAGAAGATATGTGGTGTCCTTTCGAAGCCTGGTGTGGCCGCAGACAGGTTTGCCCTGCTCCGGTGCGCCCAGCCACCACTCCATGTCCCTTACGGTTTTCAGATAATCAGGATGGTTGATGGCCATATTCAGATCGGCGGCCCGGGTTCTGTCCTGAACTATGCAGCGGACACCGTCGGAATCGATCCTGTAAATCCTGCAGTTTCCCGCAAGGGCATACCATATGTGCGTGGCGCTGAAAGCCACCGCGGCGGCGCTGCAGCCGGCAAGCTGTTTGTTCCTTATGAGTTCCGAGGCTTCCTGGAAGGAATCCTCAAGTGCGTCGTCCACACCGAATGCAACACCTTCGGCGAAAACATCCCGTATGGTCTCCACGGCAATGGAGGCAGAGTTGTCTTCCTCCGGAGACTGGTTTTCGGCAACTACGACCACTCCGGCATAGGGATACTCGGTTCTGAAGCCGTCAGCGACCACCTTTCTCTGTACCCTGCTCCGCCCCGGCTGAACATGCCAGACTGAGCTTGAGTAAGCTCCGGTGTTGCTGTCAGAACCCTTGGCCATCAATAAACCCATTCCTGGTGAAACACAAAAAATGGTGGAGATGAGCGGGATCGAACCGCCGACCTCTGCCTTGCGAAGGCAGCGCTCTTCCAACTGAGCTACATCCCCACACGAGCCTGGAAAATAGAACATTGTCCACTCAATGAGCAAGTCTCAGCCGGTAATTATCATCCTGCCGGTTCCGGTCACCGCAAGGAACCCGTCCTTCGCCTCTGCGAAGGTAACCCCGGGGTCCGCCGCAAGTATGCTTTCCCCCTCACCCGAAGTCCCGGGGAGACGGACAGTTTCTTCAGCCTTCCGTTTATGAACAGAAGGAGGCTTCCCTTGTCTTCGCCCTCGAGCTTCCTGAGCGCCGGGACGGACTCCAGGCCGTATGAAACGCTGGAAACACCCCTGGGCCGCAGGGCCAGCCTGTCTATCCGCACGGTCATTCCACCGGTGTATTCCACAACCACAGGCATGAGATCTCCCTGGCCGAGCCAGGCGAACCCCTTTCCGGTGAGTATGTCATCATCAAGTTCGATGGTGCCGGAAACAGCTGCAAGCATGCTTCCGAGAACCCTTACACCTCCGGAATCGAGCTTCAGGGTGCAGAGGGAACCGCAGTCCCCGGGCAGAATGTGGTAGGAACTTTCCTCATAACCGGTCTCTTCCTCGGTTACTGTTACCGTTGGAGCTTCTTCCTCAGCCATGGAATCAGTTGGCGCCAGGGAGCCCGGTTCGGTGACCTCCCCGGTTTCCTCCTCGGAGGCTTCCTCGCCGCCTTCGGCATATTCAACCGCCGCTTCGGCATCTTCTTCAACCTTGGAATCGGTTGGTGCAAGGGCACCTGGCTCAGGCGCTGGTTCTTCAGCAGGGGCTTCCGGTTCTTCAGGAGGCTCTTCCTCGGCCGCAGGCTCTTCTGAAGGGGCCTCAGGTTCAGCTTCCCCATCTGCCTCCGGTGTTTCAGGGGCTCCGAATATGGCATTGAGGTCGGTTCCGGTTTCTTCTTCAGGAGCCTCTTCCTCGGCTTCTGGCTCTTCCTCAGCTGCCGG
>MJAN01000011.1 GCA_001875255.1 Candidatus Sabulitectum silens
AAGAAGAGCCCGGGAAACCCCCGGGCTCTTTCTTATATGCGAAGCGGCGGTCTGCTACTGCCCGCGGAGCTCCAGGGCCTGTTCCATGGCCTCCATTGCCTGGGCATTCCTGCCGAGGCGGCTGTATGTCTGGGCGAGGTACTCCCAGTAGTCGGCGTTGTCGCCTGGTACTGGATGGCCGCCTGTATCGCCGCCAGGGCCTCGGTGTCCTTCTCGAGGCGGATGTAGTTGGCGTATATCATGTACCAGGCGTTGGCGTATTCCTCGGCGGTGAGCCCTTCCCGTTCGGCGAGCATCTTCATGGTTTCCAGGGAGGTCTCGTAGTTCTCCATAACGAAGTGGGCGTGACCGATCATGGCCAGGACCTGGTATGTGTCGCCCATTGTTGCCCTGCATTCCTGGAGTTCGTTGATGCCCTCTTCGTATCTCTCCATCTCGATAAGGGTGAAACCCTGGTGAGAAGAACGCCGGCACGCATTTCATCGGCGTCCTCAGGAGGGATCCAGCCCTCTTCAACGCCGTTTTCGATGGCAACCAGGGCGTTGTCGTAGATGGAAAGGGCTTCGTCGTACTGCTCGGAAAGGATGTAGAGTTCCGCAAGACCTGTCATGATGTCGGCATTTGAGGGGTCGGCCTCGATGGCCTTGAGGTAGATGTCCACCGCTCTGTCCATGTAATCCGATGCCTCGGCCTGGTCCTCGGTGTGGAGGTAGAAATTCTTCAGGATGGCTCCGGCGTTATAAGAGGAAAGAACGATGCTTGCAGTGGTCCTGTCGTACTGCTCCTGAAGCTGCTCGGCTATCACGGGATCGGTGGCGTTGGCGATGCTTCTCTGAAGGGTGACTATCATTTCCCGGGCGAGGCCGAGGGAGGTCTCGAAGTACTCGAGGGCCTGCTCGTGGTCACCTGCGTTGAGGGCCATCTGCCCCAGAAGCTGATCGAACTCGGGCCTCTCGGGGACGATGCTCTTGCCGGTCTCAAGCATTTCAACCGCCTCTTCCCGCCTGCCCTCGGATGCATAGGCGGTGGCGGTGTTGTAGAAGGCGGGCCAGTAGCTGGAGATCTGCTGCTGCATCTGGGGGTCGAGTCGGTAGGCCATCTGGAAGGACTCGGCGGAACCCTCCCAGTTCCTCATCATGCTGTAGGCGCGGCCCCTCCAGTACCAGACCTCGGGGTTGTCGGCCTCAGGGCCTGCCAGGACGCTGTCTGCAAGATGAATGGCCTCCTGGTATTCGCTGTTCTGTATGTGCACCTTAATACCCGTGACAGCAGGGGATGAGCAGGCAGCTGCCATGATCAGCAGAGCCACCGCCGGGATCAGGACTTTCATTAATTTCAAATCAATCCTCCATTCAGAATTCATAAACACTACAAAAAATGCCCATGGGCATATCAACAGCAAATCTGTTTCAATGGCAGGGAGAAGTCAACTCACAGCGGCCTTGACCTTTGGCGGTAATGGTTGCAGAATGTCTGGTTAAAGGAGGTGAATGCTCTGAACTGTTTCCTGATACCCTTCCTTCTGTGGAAGGGGGCTCTGCTTTCTTTGCCCGGCGGCGCGGTTTACGCGGAATCGGGCCAGCGGTCGGTTTTCGTGGATATCGAACACCAGGTCATAGTCTTCTTCGAGGGGGAAAGGGAGGCCAATCTGGCCCGGGTCTCAACGGGGCATCCGCCGAGGCACTCCACTCCCAGGGGGGAGTTCAGCATCCTCTACAAACGCTGGGCACCGGTCTCAAGCACCTACAGGGTAAGGATGCCCTACTGGCAGTGCATCGAACCCAGCGGGGCCATCGGTCTTCATCAGGCTTCTCCCTCGGTGGAACACCGGCTGGGGGAGCCCCTCTCCCACGGCTGCGTCAGGCTGGGCTTCTTTACCGCCCGCTGGGCCTATTTCTGGCTTCCGGTTGGTGCCAGGGTCGTGATCGAATAGACCCCGGGCTACACCATTTCCGGTCTGTCCCGATCAAGCCGCTCCACAATCTGCTTTATCTTCTGGGAACTGGAATCCGCCATGACCAGTGTGGCCCTTTCTGTGACCACAACGCTGAGGTCCTTCACCCCCACCAGGACAGTGAGCCTTCCTGTTTCGTCGTAGACCAGCGTGTTCCCTGAATCCAGCAGGATGACCTCTCCCCTTCCCACTCCGGCCTTCTTCGCCCCGGGCCAGTCGCCTATGTCGCTCCAGGAGAACTCCGCCGGGACCATTACCGCCCTGTCGGTCTTCTCCATTACAGCGTAGTCCACAGAAATGGCCTCGAGCTCCCGGTAGATGTCGGCTTCCGGCCGGGTTGTGTCCGGCATGGACTGTATGGACCGGAAAAGGTCGGGCATGTGAAGTGAAAGTTCGCCGAGGAAAACATCCGCCTTCCAGAGGAACATCCCGGAGTTCCAGAAGTATTCCCCGGAGGCCATGTACTTCTCCGCCGTTCCTCTGTCGGGCTTCTCCTTGAAGTCCATCACCTTCCATCCGGGATGAACCGGGGCACCCCTTCGAATGTAGCCGTAGCCCGTGGCGGGATGGTCCGGAGGAATGCCTATGGTGCACAGATAGCCCTTCTCCGCAAGTTCCGCCGCCTTCCTCATGGTGCTCTCAAAGCCCTCCAGGGGCTCTATCATGTGGTCGCTGGCGGCAACCGCCATGACCTTCCCGCCGAGGCCCCGGCGCCTCAGGGTTTCCGCCGCCCAGCCGATGCAGGCGGCGGTGTTCCTTCCCATGGGCTCCAGCAGGAGGTTTTCCCCGGGAAGCATGGGAAGCTGGCTCAGCACTGTGCTTTCATGCCGGGCTCCGGTAACCACCAGTACACCTCCATTTCCGGTGAGGCCCCGGAACCTGCCTGCGGTGAGCTGCAGCATGGTTCCGCCGCCCAGGAGGTCCATGAACTGTTTGGGTCTTTCTGCCACCGACGCCGGCCAGAACCTTGTGCCCCTGCCTCCGGCCATTATCACAGCGTAGAGTTCATCCATTGCCATTTTTTATCCTTACTCTCCAGCCATCGCCGCCGGTCTTCGCCCGGCCGCCTTCGCGGTCCGCGAAGAGGCATCGTTTTCCAGGGGTGTCGTAGAGAAGCTCCATGGGACCCATGTCCACCATCTCGGAATGAACCCTTTCCAGTGAATAGAGACCGGCGTCCATGGGTGAATCTTCCGTTTTCAGCGCCCTTCCCATTCGGTTCCAGTCAACGGCCTGGAGGCCCTGCCTGACGTGAAGTTCCCTTGTATTGCCATGGATATCCCTTCTTCCGTAGTCCCACAGGCGGTAGGTAACCGGACAGGCCAGCTGTATCTCAAGGACGGTGAGCCCGCTCCCAGTGCATGCACCGTGCCGGCGGGCAGATGGAAGATGTCCCCCGGGGAGGCCTGGAACTCCAGGAGGCGGGACTCCACGAAGCCGCCCTTCACCGCCCGGGCGAAGTCCTCCGCCCCGGTGCCCTCCCGTATGCCGTGAAGGATCCGTCCGGTTCCGGACAGAATCGCCCAGGACTCGTCCTTCATGGGGGGTTTTCCGTTCTTTCCCGGATGCACCTGAACCGAGAGGTCCTTTGCGGGATGGAGGGTTTTCAGGATTACCGGAGCTTCCCCTGAGGGAAAGAGATCTGATGCTTTGCCCACGGGCCACTGGAAGACCTCAGCAGTGTATCGCCGTAAACCACCACACCTCTCCGATGGGCTCGCCCCCGGCCCTGGAGGGGGAAGGGAGCCCCATATCCTTTCAACGCTTTCAGGTATGCACTCATAGATCATATCCGCACCATTTCCTGATCATGGTTCTCACCAGGATCCGCCCGGTTCCGTCCCTTTCGGGATGCCACTGAACGCCCAGCAATCTTCCTTTACCGCCCTCTATCGCTTCTATCAGGCCGTCTTCGGACCTTGCGGTCACATTGAAGCCCTCGGGCTCCCTCTCCAGTGCCTGGTGATGATACGAGGACACCGTTTCACCGCTCTTCAGTACCCCTGACAGCAGGGAGCCGGAGGACACGGTAACGGTATGGTGAACGGGATTCTCGGTGGTGCCGTGGTGGAAAAGCGCTCCCTTCAGAGAGGAGCTGATGTCCTGGATCAGAGGAGCGCCATGGGCAATGCCCATGAGCTGCATCCCCAGGCAGATCCCCAGCACCGGCATATCAAGCTCCTCGGCGGCCCTGAGGAGGTTCATGTCCCACAGTGGTCTTTCCAGTTCAGGGTTCCTGCTGCCCATGTCATCCCTATGGAACAGAGATGGGTGGGGATCGCCGCCGCCGGTGAGTACCAGCATGTCGAACCGGGAGAGAAGGTCCCCGGCAGAAGTGTTCTCCACCGGCATCACCCCCAGGGGCAGTACTCCCGGAATGTCGAAAAGGCGGGAGTAGGATCCGGAAAGACAGTACCTGCGACCGGAGCTTTCGCCGTGCCAGACCTGTGTCAGGGCAACCCTCAGAGGCCCGGGCACGTCAGCCGATCTCCGTCATTCTCACAACGGCCTTCCTGGCCCTCCCTGCAAGCTCCTCAGGTATCTCGATGCCGGCGCCGGGTGATTCCAATACCCTGAGTATGTGTTCAGGGGCTGTGTAGCCCATATCCCGGCACACTATCTTCCCGGCGGGACGGAACAGTTTTCCCGGGAAAAGGGTCTCCAGCCTGTAGATCATTCCCTCTTCGGTCCCTATTATGTACCTGCGTCCCTTTGAGTTCTCCACGTGCCTGATCATTCCTCCGGTCCCCAGTACCGCGTCGGCCTCCCTCCAGAAAACAGGCGGCACTCGGGATGAACCAGCACCTCTGCATCGGGCCACTGTGTTTTCCTGTCGAGAAGGCTCCTTATGTCACCGCCGCTGTGGGCATGGCAACCCCCGGCCCAGATGTGCACCTTCTTGTCGATATTCCGCTGTACCCAGGTTCCCAGGTTCCTGTCCGGGCCGAAGATGATCTCATCCCCCGGAGCGGCTTTCGCCACCTGGATGGAATTGGCGCTGGTGCAGCAGGCCCATGCCTCGGCCTTCACTTCCACGGTGGAGTTCACATACACCACCACCGGAACGCCGGGGTGCTGTTCCTTGAGGGAAACCACATCACCGGCGGTCATGGATGCCGCAAGGGAACAGCTGGCGTCGGGAGCGGCCAGGACCACCGTGCTCTCCGGGGAGAGCAGCTTAGCCGTTTCCGCCATGAACCTCACCCCGCAGAAAACCACAAGGTCCGCTGCCTCCTCGGCGGCAATTCTGGAAAGCTCGAGGGAATCCCCAACATGGTCGGCGATGTCCTGCACCGGACCGGGCTGGTAGCTGTGGGCCAGTATGATGGCGCCCCTGTCGTTCTTCAGTCTTCTTATCTCTTCCGTGATACCCGCGGGCATGGTCATCCCCCTTCGCGGTTACTGATGATTCCTCCGGCCAGTACGGCATCCCTTTCATAAAGGACCCCCACCTGACCAGGCGAAACGGCCTTCTGCCCCCTTTTAAACACCACCCGGGCTTTCTCACCGGAAAGAACCACACCGGCGGGAACTGCGGGTTTCCTGTACCTTGTTTGAACGAGACAGCTGAAGGCCGCTGTTTTCGGCTTTTGCAACCAGTTGATACTATTCAGTGTGCATTTTCCTGTGTAAAGGTGCTCCTCGTCCCCTATGGTCACCGATGCGTCGATTCCGCTGACCCTCACCACGAACTTCCTTTCGCCATGGGCTCCCAGACCCTTCCGCTGCCCCGGTGTGTAGCCCTCGATGCCTTCGTGGGAGCCGACCCTGTTCCCCTGGATATCTAGGATGTCTCCGGGTATGCCCCGGCCGGGCAGGGAGAAACAGAGATCCTGGCTCTCTTTTCGGATCCAGGGAAGACCGGATGCCTTCACCTCCTGCCTTACATCCTTCTTATAAGAACGGGCAAGGGGGAACATGCACCGCTCCAGTATCCGCACTGGAACCAGGGAAAGGAAGTAGGACTGATCCTTGGAAGGGTCGGCCCCCGGAACAGCACCCCCCCTCAAACCCGGCGTAATGTCCTGTGACCAGTTTTTCTCCTGGTTCCAGTATCTCCCGGGGAAGGGCCAGTTTCACCCTGGCGTTGCACAGGGCACAGGGGTTGGGTGTAAGGCCGGCGGAAAGCATTTCCACCGGAAGGCCGGTGGACCAGCCTGCGGAACACCTCCCGGCGGGTATCACCACCAGGGGAACATTCAGGGAGGCACAGGCGTCCACGGCCTCTTGTGGAGGGCCTGAGCCCCTCACATCCACGAAGACCGCCCTTACCCGTGAAAACTCACCGGTGCACCTGAGAAGAGCGGCGGTGGAGTCCACCCCGCCGGACACGCATACCAGGGCCGATCCCACAGGCTCAGGCGCCGAACTTGGCCAGTCTGCCCGCGGCGGCCAGCAGAAGGGGCATAAGCTCACAGCCCCTGAAAGTACCCAGTGCCCCTGCGGCTGCCTCCCTTTCGGTGAACCTTCCGCTCCAGCCTGTTCTCTGGGGGCCGCCGTTGATGAGGACCGGGACCGGGTGCCAGCTGTGGAGCTTCATGGGGCAGGGAGTGGAGTGGTCTCCGGTTATGCAGACAACGTCAAAACCGCAGTCGAGGATGGAAGGGATGGCGGCATCGAACCTCTCTATCTCCGCGATCTTCCTCTGATGATCGCCGTCCTCCGCTGAGCTGTCGGTGTACTTGTGGTGAAGAAACACGAAATTCAAACCCTGGGAAAGAGCCTCCGGGCCTCCTTAACCTCTCCGGAGAGGTCCTGTGTTTCCGGTGTGAACACCTTCATTCCCGCCATGGAGGCAACGCCCCTGTACATGGGATAGAGGGCAACAGCGGCGGAATCGAGCCTGTAACGCTCCTTCATTCCCTGCATGTCGCGGTGGAGGGCAAAACCCCTGAGAAGAAGCCCGTTTGCCGGTTCCCTTCCCCTGAGTATCTCCATTGCTGCGGAGACGAACTCCCCTACGACATCCACGGTAAACTCCGCTGCGGATGAATTGCCCCTGACCTTCAGTGGCTTTTGCCCACAAGCCCGGGGTCTGTGTCGTCTATGTCCTGGGAAAGACCGGGACCCCTGAAAACCACGCAGGCCCTGTGCTCCTTCACCGGTTCCACGAAAAGCTCAACACCGGAGATCTGTATGTTCCTGAGGGTGTCCACGAGTTCCGCGCACTTCTCCGTGGATATTCTCCCCGCCCGTCTGTCCGTTATGACACCTTCCTCGTTCAATGTGCAGAAATTTATCCTTGCGGCGAGATCGCCGTGCTTCAGTTCGAAACCTATCCCCAGGGCCGCAAGGGCTCCCCTGCCCACAAGGCACTCCACGGGATCGTACCCGAAGAGGGCCAGGTGGCCCGGGCCACTGCCGGGGGTTATGCCCCTGGCAACTGGTATGTGCTGCCCAAGGGCTCCGGTCCGGGCCAGGTCGTCGAGATTCGGAGTTGTTGCCGCCTCGAGGGGTGTTCGGTTCCCCAGTTCAGGAACGGATATGTCCCCCACGCCGTCCATGACCGCAAGCAGTATCGAACCGCCGTCCTCAAGGGCCAGGTCGGAAACTATGTTCCTCATTGGCTTCCTCCTTCGTCTGAGTAGCTTATGTAACCGGTGTCGTTCACCACTCCCGCCGGGAAGGGCTCGCTTCCCAGGGAGCGGAGAACTGCCAGGACCTGCCGGGCTGTTCCGTTGCAATCAGGAATCCGGCGCCCATATTGAAGGCCCTGCGCATCTCCTTCCGGGGGATCTGCCCCAGCCGCTCTATAAGGCCGAAAATGGGAGGCACCTTCCATTCCGGGGTTATCAGCGCTCCGCAGCCACCGGGAAGGATCCTGGAGAGGTTGCCGGGTATCCCGCCGCCGGTGATGTGTGCCATTCCGGTGACCAGCTGTTCCTCAAGCAGGGGTCTCACGTCGGCAAGATAGCTCCTGTGAACCCTGAGAAGGGCCTCTGCCACCGTGGCTCCGCCCAGTTCCCCCGGGGTATCGAAGACCTTCAGGGAGGCCTTCTCGAAAAGGACCGCCCGGGCAAGGGAGTATCCGTTGGTGTGGAGCCCGGATGAAGGCAACCCTATGAGTGTCTGTCCGGGAGCCACCGCAGAACCGTCTATGATCCCGGGCTCGTCCACCACCCCGACAATTGTCCCGGCCACGTCATAATCACCCCGGGCGAGAATCCGGGCATTTCCGCCGTTTCGCCGCCGAGGAGCGCCAGACCGTTCTTTGAGCAGGCGGAGGCAAGGCCGGTGACTATGGCTGCTGCAACCTTCGCGGAAAGCTTTCCGCAGGCCAGATAGTCCATGAAGAACAGAGGCCGGGCTCCCTGAACCAGTATGTCGTTCACGCAGTGGTTCACCAGGTCCATTCCCACAGTGGAGTAGTCTTCCGCCATGGAGGCGACCTTCAGCTTGGTTCCAACGCCGTCGGTGCTTGCCACGAGAACCGGGCTCTTCAGCCCTGGAAAGCTCGCCCTGTAGAGCCCGCCGAAGTGACCGAGCTCCGAGAGAACGTTCTCGTTGAAGGTCTTCCTCACCTCCTTCTTCATGAGGTCAACCGCCCGGGAACCCTCGTCGATGTCCACTCCGCTGGATCTGTAGTCCATTCCGCTCATTCCTTCACCCTGTCCAGCTGATTGGTGGAAAGATAGTAGTTAAGCCTTTCGTCCATTTTCTCACGGTTCAGCGTTCGAAGGGCCTCCACCCCGAAGCCGCCTATGGCGAAACTGGCGGCAACGGAACCGTAGCAGAGCCCCCTTGTGATGTTCCTGAAGGAGAGTTCCTCACCGATGCCCGACAGGAAGCCCAGCATGCCGGCGGCGAAGCTGTCGCCGGCCCCGGTGGGGTCTATAACGCTGTCCACCGGACAGGCGGGAAGAAGGAAGGGCCTGGGCCCCCCAAGGACCCATTACACCGCTGGCGCCCAGCTTGATCACAACGAAACGGGGACCCCTTTTCAGTATGTACCGGCCGGCCCTGAACAGATCGCCGGTGCCGGATATCTGTCTGGCCTCCGATGCGTTCACGAAGAGCAGGTCCACCCTCTTCATGGCCTGAAGGACCAGATCCTTCTTGTGCTCTATCCAGAGATTCATGGTGTCCATTGCTATCCACCTGGGTTTCTCGACCTGCTCCAGGACCTGGAGTTGAAGGACCGGGTCTATGTTCGCCAGGAACACGCATGGTGTCTGCCTGTAGCTATCAGGAAGCACCGGCTCAAAGCTGGCGAAAACGCCCAGTTCGGTCCGGATGGTCCTTGCATCCCCGAAATCCGGTCCGTAGACCCCTTCCCACCTGAACGTGGGTCCCCTTCCAATGGTAAGGCCCTCAACATCTATGTTCCTTCCCCGAAGGAAATCCTTCTCGCGGATTGGGAAATCAGGTCCTACCACTCCTACTATCCTTACCTTGTCCAGCTGTCCCGCGGCAAGTCCGAAGTAGACAGCGGAACCTCCAAGGGTATCCTCGGCCTTCCCCGCCGGGGTGGTGAGCGTATCAAGGGCGACCGAGCCAACAACAAGAACAGACATAACTGTTCCTCTCTACATCTTTTCCGGAGCGCGAACTCCGATGATCCTCAATAGGTCTCTCAGTGTGTTCCTCACAGCCAGGCACAGGGTGAGTCTGGAGACGGTGACAGGTTCGTTGCCGGGATCCACCACCCTGTGATGCTGGTAGAAACCGTGAAAAGCCGTTGCTATCTCCCCCAGAAGATCGGTGATCCGGTGGGGCTCCAGGGTCTCAGCTGCGAAATGCACCCTGAGGGGAACCGTTTCCAGAAGCCGCATGAGGTTCCTTTCCCTCTCCAGCTTGAGCCGGGAGCAATCCCCTGGCCCTTTGAAGGAGCTTTCCCCCCCGGGAAGCTTCCGGAATATGCCCGATATCCTGGCGAAGGCGTACTGAACATAGAAAACAGGATTCTCGTCGCTGTCGGAGGCAGCGGCGGCCAGATCGAAATCCATGTGGGCCTCGGCCCTTCTGGTAAGGAAGATGTACCGCACGACATCGGCGGAACCTACTTCCTTCACCAGGTCCCGGAGGTTACGAAGCTGCCGGAGCGGGTGGACATCTTTATTCTTTCTCCGCCTCTGGATAGTGTCACGAACTGGTGAAGGATGGTCCGCAGTTTCCCTTCCACCTCCTCCCTGCCAAGGATTCCCGCAAGTGCGGCCTCCACATCCCGGCAGGTGTCTATGTGGTCGGAACCGAAGATGTCCACAATGAGGTGATACCCCTGGAAAACTTGTGGAGATGGTAGGCGATGTCCGGCATTCTGTAAGTGTATGTGCCATCTTCCCTGATGATCACCCTGTCCTCCGGCCTGCCCAGGGATGAGAGCTTCAGCCAGAGCTTGCCTGATCCGTCAGGGTCTTCATATACCAGCCCCAGGTCCTCAGAAGATCCACTGCCCGGTCCACACCCCGGGGATGAGCTCGCTCTCGGCAAAGTACCGGTGGAAGGTTATGCCCAGAAGGCTGAGGTCTTCCTCTATGAGCCTGAATGCCCGGGAGGAGGCATACTCCCTGAAAAGCTCCTTGTTATCAGGCCAATGCAGGTCCCTGCCCCGTTCCTGAAGGAGTTCCTCGGCCCAGGATATGATGTAGTCTCCCATGTACCCCCCCTCGGGGATCTCCATGTTGCCTCCCATGAGGCTGAAGTACCTGGCTGCAAGGGATTCCGCCAGCCTCTCCATCTGCCTGCCGGCATCGTTGAAATAGTATTCCCTTTCCACCTTCCACCCGGTTGCCTCAAGGAGGCCGGATATGGCGTCGCCGAGGACCGCCTGACGGCAATGGCCGACGGTGAGCGGGCCGGTGGGGTTTGAGCTTACGAATTCCACCAGGACCCTCCTGCCGGCTCCTGAACGGGGCATGAGGCCGGTGATGCCGTGGGCTGCCAGCCGGGTGGCAACCCCGCGGAGGTAATCCGCGGAGAGAGTGAAGTTAAGAAAACCAGGACCATCCACGGTTACCTTCTCCACCTGGGGAAACATTTCCCTCACCGAACGGGCCATTACATCGGCGATCTCCCTGGGGGGCTTTCTCACCACAGCCGCCAGGGGCATGGCGGAACTGGAGGCCAGGTCTCCGAAGTCGAGATTGCGGGATTCGGTAACCTCCACCGAAGGGTCTTCCAGTGAATATGTCTTTCTCAGGCCTCCGCCATCACCCCGGCGAGATCATTCCTTATCTGAAGGGGTGACCTCAAATGTAACTGGTCATCTGTATCCGATCCATGTCTGTCCTCGAACTTCTTTGCTGGGGCATCGCTCCAGAGAGTTTCCAGGTTGTAGTATTTTCTCACTTCAGGCAGGAAGATGTGAACCACGAAATCGACGAAGTCAAGGAGTATCCAGCTTCCCTCATCGTAACCTTCCCTGTGGTGAAGCCGCCAGCCAAGCTCCCTTGCGGAACGTTCCAGGTGATCGGCAATGGCCCTGCTCTGAATACGGTTATCGGCGGTTACTATAAGGAAGATGTCCATGGTGAGCGGGAAATCCATCATGTCAAGGGCGGTAACATCATGTCCGTGACGCTGATGCACAGCATCTACGATCTGTTCCAGTATGTCGGGGCTCTCGTTCTGGTTGTTCAAAAAGACCTCCACTCTCAGTCTCTATAGGGTATGAAACAGGCAGGATCATCCCGGTCCCGTCCCAGGATGACCGTAACATCTATCAGGGATTCGGATCCTTCAGGAGGAAGGAGCATCACCACGGAGGAGTCCCCCAGACCCAGGGCTCCCGCCACGCTCATTGCGGCGGCGAAGGAGGTGTCGTGGGAGAGGATAATCGTAACTTCATAATCCATTTCCGGAGCATTAAGGGGAGGTCCCGGAGCATGGAAGACCACTTCTCCGCTTCGAGTTTCCAGGAAGTTCTGTGCCTTCATGGCCAGGTCTGCCACTCCGGCGCCGTTCTTCACCTGTATGAACACGGTGTCCGGGGGTGGGAACGAATCGGGTATTCGAAAAACCCTCACCACCTCCAATCCCTCTTCCCGTACCCATTCCGGTGAATAGACCACAGCCAGTATCACAAGGCTCAACGCCGCTGCGGAAAGCAGAGTTACCGGCAGAATACGGCTTTTCTTCCTTTTTCTGGAGGTTCTTGCCGCCACTAATCTTCCTTAAAGAAACGGGACAGTACTCCTGTGGCTTCCTCCAGTGACTGGGAAACAACACGGATACCGCCAACCGTGGTCATGAAGTTCGTGTCTCCGTTCCACCTGGGCAGAATGTGCATGTGAAGATGACCGGGAATACCTGCCCCTCCGGCGGAACCTATGTTCCAGCCTCCGTTCATGCCCTGGCATTTCATCCCCCGTGCAAGGGCCTTCTCAGAAATCACCGCCATCCGCATCATTTCAGAAAGCTCTTCGCCGGTAAGGGCGGAAAGGTCCGGCACATGCCTGTAGGGGACTATCATCATGTGACCGTTTATGTAGGGAAACCTGTTGAGGACCACATATACGTGGTTTGCCCTGTGGAGGATGTAGCGGGAGTCGTCTTCGCCCTTGTCGGCGGCTGCCATGGAGCAGAAGACACAGCCTTCCTCCCGTTCGCCTGGACTGGAGACATAGCTGTATCTCCATGGGCCCATAAACGGTCCTTCATCGGTCATCTCCAATAACGGAATACTCGTCGAGGAATTCGCCGGCTTCGATCACGCCGCCTGAGACCACGCAGCCGTCTGCCAGCCTGGCCCCGGGACCGATCACCGTTTCACCGGAGAGCCGGCAGTTCCTGCCGATCTGTGCCCCGGCTCCGATGGTAACCGAATCCTCTATCCAGACCGTTTCGGGGTCGGGGATAGTCACCCCTGCCAGAAGATGCGATTCAACCACCCTTTTCTTCATCACCGCGGTGCACCTGGCCAGCTGCAGAGGATGGTTCACACCGGCAACCTCTTCCCAGTCCGGGGTGAAAACCGACAGGGCTCCGCCGCCGGGTTCCGCCACCATGGAAACAGTGTCGGTGAGATAGAACTCGTTCTGGGCGTTCTCGCTGCCTATCCCTGGAAGCACTTCACCGAGAACCCCCGGGGCAAAGACCATGATGCCGGTGTTTATTGTCTGAAAGGATCTCTCATCGTCGGTGGCGTCCTTTTCTTCCACGATGCGGTCTATCCGTCCGCTGGGTCCATCACTATTCGTCCGTAGCCGGTTACGTCCGGGGGGTTGTGGTGAGGACCGCCATGGGCGCTTCCGCCCTTCTACGGGATTCCAGAAGCTCCGCAACGGTTTCCCATCGCAGCAGGGGCACATCGCCCAGAAGGACCAGGACCTCCCGGTTATCTTCGAGGAGGGGCATGGCGCACTGCACAGCGTGGGCTGTTCCCAGCTGCTCCTCCTGTACCGCCCAGTTCCAGCCCCGTTCCTCAAGGATGGGTATCACATCTTCCCTTCCGTGGCCAACCACCACCACGATATGATCGATACCAGCTGCCTCGGCGGTTTCCCCGGCCCTCTGAACCATCGGTTTGCCCAGAACAGGATGCAGGACCTTGGGAATGGGGGATCGCATCCGTTTGCCCAGACCAGCCGCAAGTATCAGCGCGGTGGTGGCCATCATATCCGCTCCGGATGAAGATTGCCGTTGTCGGCTACTATCACCACCGGTTCCGGGACACCTTCCTTCTCGGTGTCCACCCATACGAACTGCAGGATGATCACCCTGTCCCCCGGGGTGCAGAGCCTTGCGGCGGCCCCGTTGATACAGATTGTTCCGCTGCCGGGGTTTCCCTCGAGAACATAGGTTTCGAATCTGTTGCCGTTGTTCACATCGGCCACAAGCACCTTCTCCCCGGGCAGCAGACCGGCTGAGTCCATCAGGTTCCTGTCTATGGTTATTGAGCCGACATAGTCGAGCTCTGCTTCGGTAACCACCATTCGGTGCAGTTTTGACTTAAGAAAGCATCTAAGCAAATCAAACCTCCGGTTCGATCAGAACATTATCGATCAGTCTTGTCCTCCCGGCGAACACAGCCGCCGCCAGAAGGACCTGTCCATTCACCCGGTGAACCGGCTGCATCGTGTCAGGGTCCACCGCTTCAACGTACTGGGTGCAAAGAAGGGGCATGGCGTCAACGATCTCCCTGAAGAGCTCCTTCAGCTGAATGCATCTTTGCTCCCCCTTTTCCGCAAGGGCCCTGGCCGCAAGAAGCCCCCGGAAAACAGCCGGGGCCTGTTCACGCTCTTCCTTTGACAGATAGGCATTCCGGCTGCTCATGGCAAGGCCGTCGTGTTCCCGGACAATGGGAACGGCCTCTATTTCCACTCCAAGCCTCAGGTCCCGGACCATCCTTCGGATCATGGCCAGCTGCTGGGCATCCTTCCGGCCGAATACCGCAACATGGGGCCTGATCATTCCGAACAGAACGGCGCACACCGTGGCGACGCCATCGAAATGGCCGGGCCTTTCCGCCCCGCAGAGCCCTTCGGTGACATTGCTCACATGCACACGGGATGAAAATCCCGGGGGATACACCGAGCCTGCCTCCGGGGCGAAAACAGCGGATACTCCCAGCTTTTCCAGGGCCCTGGAGTCCTCCTGCAGGGTTCTGGGGTAGCTGGCAAGGTCTTCTCCCTGCCCGAACTGAGAGGGATTGACGAATATGCTTACCACCACCCTGTCTGAGATTTCCCTTGCCCTTCGAACCAGCTCAAGATGGCCCCGGTGGAGGGCTCCCATGGTTGGAACGAAACCGGTTCGAAGACCCGAATCCCTCCATCCTGCGCAGATAGCGGTAATGGCACTCTCTTCCCTTGCAAGGATCAAATTCTCAAACCTCCGCCGGTGGCCGGATTGTAACCCTGAAGGCCGCCGGAATGTGATAGTATTGCCTCCACCAGGCCTTCGAAACCGCTGTTGTTCTCACGGAAGTCCATATTGTCGGTGTTCACCGCCAGGACCGGGAACATCCTGTCCCTCAGGAACCACCTGTTGTAAGAATCAAGGATCTCCTCCAGCCAGTTCCTGTCGATATCCTTCTCGAAGCCCCTTCCAAAACGGTTGATGCGGTCGATGAGAATTCCGGCGGAAGCCTGGAGATAAACCACAAGGTCCGGAGCCGGTGCCGGTGACACAAGCTGCTCCGCCAACTTCTCGTAGAGGGACAGTTCACCTCCGGAAAGACATACCCTGGCAAATATGATCCCTTTTCCGTAGAGGAAATCGGAAACCAGATAGCTGCTGAAGAGGTCTGGCTGGGCAAGGCTGGCCTGTTTGGCGTACCGTGAGAGAAGAAAGGAGACCTGGGTCTGGAACCCGAACTTCCTGCGGTCCTTGTAAAACAGAGGAAGAAAAGGATTCTCCGCCGTTTCCTCCAGTATTGCCCTTCCCTCAAGTCTGCCTGCCAGCTTCCCCGCGAGGAAGGTCTTTCCAACCCCCACAGGGCCCTCAACAACAAGGTACTTTCCCTTTCTCAACCGGGCCTGCCCCCTGTCAGTCTATTTGCAAACCACCCCGTAATATAATAGATGCCGGGTCCTCCAAACGGAGAAGCATGTCCCCGGGGGTCATGCCGGTTCCAGGCACCTCGTCCTGCCATATCTCAGCCAGGGGCACCAGAACGAATCTTCGCAGAGCCATCCGTGGGTGAGGGACGGTGAGTTCCGGGGTTGAAACACATCCCTGAAGGAAAAGCACATCCACATCCAGGGATCTCTCAAGCCCCTGCTTCTTCACAGGGAACCGGCATCGGCTTCAAGTTCCCTGCACAGCTCAAGAAGCCCTTATCGCTGCCGGCCCAGAGCCCGCAAAGGGCACAGTTCAGGAAGCTCCCCCCGCCAACCTGCCCCCAGGGCGGGGTTTCATAGAGGGAAGAGACCCTCAGGGAGGAAACCCTGCTATCCGCGGTGAGAGCCCCCACGGCTCCCTCCAGGGCTTCTGTCACCGGCCCCAGGTTGCCTCCCAGCCCCAGTGCGAAGGCCCTACCCTTCAATGGTCACCGAAGCCTCCATCATGGGAGGTTCCACCGGGGGCTGAACCTTGTGCACCGTTACGGTCCAGTTTCCGGGCCACTTCGATCTGACCAGGGTGAGTATGTCCCGGGCGAGCTCTTCTATATGGAGATACTCATCTTCCAGGGAGTTCCCTATAAGGGAGCAGACAACGGAATAATCCACAAGGGGTATAAGCTGTCCCCGGTAGATAAGGTCCACCGGTACCCGTCGGGGTTCTATCCTCTCGAAGGCGTGGGCTCCAAGGCGAAGTCTGAGCCCTATCCCCCGCATTTCAAGGGTGCCGGTCAGTCCCCGGTTTTCTTCAGCCATTTCAGAAGCCTTCCCTTTTTCAGCTCCATCTGTTCCAGCCTGCCAATGGCCTGATGAATACGAGGGGCTGGAATGGTGAGAGCAAAACGGATGTAGCCCTCGCCCCATGAGCCGAAACCGCTCCCCGGGGTGATCACTATTCCCGCATGGTTGATCAGTTTCCTGGCGAAAACCATGGAATCGGCTCCCCTGGGAAGCTTGGACCAGACATAGAATGTTCCCGGGGAATCGAACACATCCCAGTTCAGCCCGTTTAGCCCCTTCAGAAGTATCTCCCGCCTTTCCCTGTAGACAGAAAGCCTGCGGGAAAGGCCTTCCGAACCCATTGCCATGGCTGCCTCCCCGGCCTTCTGAATTGCGGTGAAAGCCCCGGAATCAATGTTCTCCTTGGCACCCATGAAGGTGTTCAGAAGGCCGGCTCCCCCGGCAACGAACCCTATCCGCCATCCGGTCATGTTGAAGGTCTTCGACAGGCTGTGGAACTCCAGGACCACATCGGAGGCCCCGGGAACCTGAAGGAAACTCATGGGCTTCTCGCCGTCGAACCTTATGTGACTGTAGGAGTTGTCGCTGGCAAGAAGAAGGTTGTTCTCCCTTGCGAAGTTCACCATTTCCGTCATCTCTTCCAGCGTGACCACCGCTCCGGTGGGATTGTTGGGATAGTTGAGGAACAGGACCTTTGCCTCCCGAAGAACACCCGGGGGGATCCTGCTGAAATCCGGAAGGAAACCGTTGCTTCCAAGAAGGGGAAGGTCAACCGGTATGGCATCGGCCAGTATTGCCGAAGCCCTGTAGACAGGGTAACCGGGATTCGGTACCAGGACAAGGTCACCCCGGTTGCAGAACACCATGGGAACATGGGCAATCCCCTCCTTGGACCCGATCAGAGCGGCGGTTTCGCAGTCAACTCCGAACTGGCCCTTCATCCAGCCCCTGCAGGCCTCCCTGTAGAAATCGCTTCCGGCCCCGGCGGGGTACCGGTGGAACTCCGGTTCAGCCATGGCCTCCTGTCCCGCCTGGATTATCTCACCCGGGGTGGGCATATCGGGATCGCCTATTCCAAAATCTATGAGATCCAGGCCCCGTTTCCTGGCGGCGGTCTTCTGCCTGTCGAGCTCGGCGAAGAGATACGGAGGAAGCTTGGATAACCTCTCTGATGCGCTGATAAGGGGTTTCTTCTGCACTGGGTCTCCTTTCATTCTTTGAGCTGCAATATAGTACACCGATGGTACTCCTGAAAATTTCCAGCTCCTTTCCGGACGGGCGCGATGCTGATACCCTTCGACGATAAAAGCGGCACTGTAAGGGCATCTATCAAGGTGCTCATCGGTCTGTGCCGCCCTCCGGACACCCTCAGGTCCGGCGAGGCCTCCATTGACATAAGGACCAGGCAGAAGGAGCACACCAGGAAGCAGAGGGAGCTTGAGGAGCTCATGGTGTGCGAATCGGAGGTTCCTGCCATGCTCACCCTGGAAAGGAACGGCATAAATTTCATCATCACCGGCAGGGCAGACCTCCTCACCGGGGACCGACGGGTAATAGAGATCAAGACAGCCCAGCCCCTCCCGGAAAAGCCCGCGGGACACCACGCCCTTCAGGCCCTTTTTACACATACGCCCTGAAGGCCCTGGAGACCTCCCTTGTCTATACCGACCCGGACACCGGTGATTCCGTGGAGTTTTCAGTCCAGAGGGAGGAGGGAGAAGCTCTCTGGGAAGGATTCCTTGAGGACGTGTCCCTTTTCGTCGGGGAAGAATGGGAAAGGCACCGCAGGCTGATCGACGAGCTTCCCCGCTTCCGGTTCCCCTTCAGCGAAGCAAGACCGGGCCAGGAAGCCATAACGGAGCAGGTCCAACGGGCCGGTGGTGAAAGGGGGGAGCTCCTTCTTCAGGCCCCCACCGGCACCGGCAAGACAGCGGCTGTCCTTGCAGGGGCGATCCCCCCTCCGTGAGGAACTGGAGTGTGCTTTTCTTCCTGACCTCAAAGAACACACAGAAGAGGATTCTGGCGGAAACCATGGAGAGGATTATTGAACGTGGATTCTTCTTCAGGACCATCATCATCTCCTCCAGGGAAGGATCCTGCCCTGTGAAAATGGAGAGGTGCAACCCCGAGGAATGTCCCTATGCCGAGGTTTTCGGCCCGTCCATAAGGGCATCCGGTATAGTGGAGGACCTCACATCCAGGGTACTCATCACTCCGGAGCTTCTCATGGAAAAGGCCGCAGAGGCCATGATCTGCCCCTTCGAGCTTTCCCTTTTCATTTCCCAGAGATGCGACCTTATCGCCTGCGACTACAACTATGTGTTCGACCCTGGAATACGGCTTAAAAGGTTCTTTGAAGACGATTCCACAGCGGCAAGATGCGCCCTGCTGGTGGACGAGGCGGCAAACCTCCCTGAAAGGGTCCGGGGTATCTGGTCGCCGGAAATACGGTCCTCCTGGGTTGAAAGGGCCTGGGAACAGGCCCGGGGCAACAGAAAAATGCAGAACCTCCTCAGACCCTGGAGAAAGCTGCTCCAGGCCTATGCCCCCTCCCCATGGCCCCACAGGGAGGACGAGGTGGAACTCTCCGGGGATGTTTCCCTTCCGGGAATAGATAGAAGACGATGGCAGAAGATAATGGCAGGGGCCTCCGGTTCTCCCGTGGAGGTATCCCTTTTGTGCAGGGCGATCTACGGCTTCTCCCGGGTTGGTGAAAGGATAGACCACCGTTTCCACCTCCTGGCAAGACGGGAGGGGGATGACACCCTCGTACAGTACTACTGCACAGACCCGTCCACATTCATCGCCGAGGAGCACACCAGGTGTTCCTCCATCTCCTGTTTTCCGCAACCCTTGAGCCCATGGAACACTTCGCCAGGGAGCTGGGTCTTTCCGGGAACCACATTTCAGAATCGGTTGGATGGCCCTTCCCCCGGGAGAACCTCACCGTCTGGGTGGATACCGGTATAGACACCAGGTGGCGCAACCGGAACGAACAGACGGAACTCATAGTGAAACGGCTTATCGGGGCAAGGAAGAAAACACCGGGCACCTGGATGGTATTCTTTCCATCCTTCGCCTGGATGGAAAAGATAGCCCTTGCCGCCGGGGAGATGGGAATGGATCACATGGCCCAGAAAAGGGAGATGACCACCGATGAAAGGAATTCCTTCACCCTGCGGATCAACTCCGGCGACAATCTGGTGATGGCCGTGGCCGGTGGCCTCTTTGCCGAGGGGGTGGACCTGACCATACCGGACCTCAGGGGCTGTTTCATCGCCGGTCCTTCCCTGCCCTCGATATCCCTCAGGCAGAGGCTTCTGCGGGAACGCTACGAGGAAACGGGCAGGGACGGATTCGTCCACGCATTCGCCATACCCGGGATCAACCGAGTGATACAGGCCGCCGGCAGACTGATAAGGAATCCCCACCAGAGGGCGGACCTGGTCCTTCTGGGTGACAGGTTCATAAGGAGCCCTATTTCGGCCACCTTCCGGAACACTGGTTCCCCCTGAGGGTTATAAGGAATGGAAGGGTTTCCCTGAAAAGACGGGGCTAATGACCCCCTGAGCCCCTTTCTCGGGCCCCTTCATCACAAACAGCAAGCAATACGGGGAACAACAGCATAGAGGAAAAATGAAGGAACTGCTCACCAATCCAATACTGATCACCGCAGTAGCGGCCAACTTCATGGCCCAGATCATGAAGGCGCTGATCGTGCTGTTCATCGACAGAGAATGGAACAATGAAAGGCTCTTCGGCCCCGGGGGGATGCCCTCTTCACACTCATCCTTCGTGGCAGCCCTTGCCACCGGTGTGGCGGTTGTCCACGGAACCGGTTCCGCCCTGTTTGCCGTTACCTTCGTTTTTGCCGTTATAGTGATGTACGACGCATGCGGTATCCGCAGGGCGGCGGGAAAACAGGCTCACCTTCTTAATGAACTGGTGGAGGAGCTGGGGCATGTGCTGGACGAGGGCTTCAGGCCTGAAGCCCTGAAAACCGTTCTGGGACACAGTTTCCTTCAGGTGGTGGCAGGGCTTATTCTGGGTGTTTCAGTGGGTCTATTCTCCTTCCTGGTGTGGCCGGGGTACTAAAAAAAGGGCGGCATTGCTGCCGCCCTTGAAGATCTGAAGGCGATTACTCTGTTACCTCTTCGGCAACTTCTTCCTCGACCATTTCTTCGCCCTCTTCGACCATTTCTTCGCCCTCTTCGACCATTTCTTCGGCCTCTTCGACCATTTCTTCGGCCTCTTCGATCATTTCTTCGCCCTCTTCGACGACTTCTTCGCCCTCGACGGCTTCTTCGCCCTCGACGGGCTCAGTTGTTTCCTCTACGGGAACTTCCTCTTCGACTACTTCCTCTTCAACGACTTCCTCTTCAACGGGAGCCGCTTCTTCGGCTGTGTCTTCACAGGCCATTCCAAAAAGGGCGGTAACGAGTACGAGCATGGCGATAGAGAATAATCTCATTTTTTAATCCCTCCGGATTTTTTGTGAAAAGTAAAACTTTTGATCCACCCCTGGATCAGGGGCCCTCCGGCCCAAATCTCCGCAATTATCGCATAAAATTCCTGTCCGGTCAAGCCCCGTGGGCGATCCTCAGTGTGTTGGAGAAGTGGAGTTTCGCGGTTTTCACCAGAACCTGCTCTCCGCAGGCTGACACCAGGCTTTTTCCAATGAGGTCCACCGGCGCCCGGCGCCGGGGGAAAGGGGAACCCCGAACCTTGCGGAGAGAAGCTGAAGCTCTTCCAGGTAAACGGACCGGGCGATGATGGAAGCGGCGGCCACCGCGGGTTCCCTGTCCTCCGCCCGGACCATAAGCTCCACAGCGGGACAGTTCCCGGGAAGCCAGGGCCTCAGCCTGGGCATTTCGCAGAACCTGTCGATTATCACCCTGTCGGGCCTTGCACCCTTTTCAAGTATTCCGGATATCGCTTCCCCGTGAACCTTAGCCTGGATGTCCAGGCTGTTCATTCCCCGGCTCCTGAAGCCGGCGAAGAGCGTGTTGTACTCACCGGGGGAAATGCTGCGGACGGAATATATGATATCATCCATCTCCGTTATCATTTCATAGAGCCCCCGTACTTTTCTCCGGGTCAGCCTTTTGGAATCACCGGCCCCGGCTTCAAGGAGCTTCATGCAGGCCTCTTCCCCGCAGGAAACAGCCGCGGCAACCAGAGGGCCGAAATAGTCTCCCTTCCCGGCTTCGTCGGTTCCCGCCCTTACCCCTCCATTAAGAGGGACTGATCCCGAGGACTTCCCGCCGAGTATGGCCTGAACAGTGCGAAGAAGGTCCGGGTCTCCACCGGCGGGGACCACGCTGGAACCCTTTTTCGCCGAATGATACAGGTTTACTCTGCAGCGCTTCCCGGATGCCTCCAGGGTAAGCTGAACCCCGTAGGGAAGCTCCTTTTCGCTGGAAATTGACACCCCAGCCCGGTTAAGCAGTTCCAGGGATATCAGGCGATGCCCTGTGAGCCCCGGCGTCATCAGAGGAAGGGGTTCTCTACCTCGAGGGGGGTTCCCAGGGTGTAATCCTCAAGCATGCAGGTAATCTCCCCTATCACGATGGAGGCGCTCATGAGTACCGGCATGTGCCTGTGGTCATCGGTGACCCATATGAATATCTCCCCCTGCTGGTTGAAAAGGCCCTCTCCCCTGATCACCGGCTGAAGCTGTATGCAGTCGAAGGTGCCGGCTCTGGTCCTTATGGTTCCCCGCTGAAGAACATTCACCTGCATGGGATAGTTGTCGTTGTCCACATGGACATCTATGAAGAAGTCCTCTCCGGGCTCCAGGTCCCTGGTCCTGGCGTAATAGAAAGCGCTTAGAACATCCAGGGCATGGGGAGGGATCGGGATGCTTGCAAGCTCGGGATCGGTCTCGTCGGGATAATGGGCGTATCCAGCCTCCTGGTCGAAGTACATCTCCTCCCTGCTGGTGTAGTCCCCCTCCCTTAGGTCCTTCATATAGGTAAGGGAGTGAAGCTGAACCACATCCATCAGGGCTTCGTTCACATCCCGGACCTCGAAGAAGCTGCTGAAAACAGGGCTGGACCTGGCCTCGGCGGTTATCCTGTAGGCCAGGAGACCCTGATGGTCCACCGGACCGGTAACGCTGAGGGTGGCGGTGCCGGCCTTTATTATTCCATACTCCACGCTGAACACCAGCCTCTCGCCGGGACCCCATGTGGTGTTCTCCACATAGCGCCTCTGGTAATCGCCCCAGTCCCAGACCGAGCCATAGGCCAGACATGAAAGGGAAATGGCGAACAGGAGCAGAAGGGATGCTTTCATGTTTCTTCCTTTCAGGATGAGTGGTCAATCAGTGTACATCGGTTCAAGCATACTTGTTCCAGAAGGGAACTCCACAATTCACCGGCGGTCTTCATGGAAAGAGCGGTCCTGCAGAATTCAGCGGCGTTCCCGGAAAGATACCGGGCAAGACCTGGGTTTTCCAGCAGGTGCCCCAGCTGCCCAGCCAGCTGAAGGTGGTTTCCCGGGCTGTGAAGAAGACAGCTCACACCATCCTGAAGGAGGTCATGGATGAACCGGGATGAAGCAGCCAGCACCGGCACACCGGAAGCGGCGATGTCCATCAGGGCCCCGGCGGCGGGCGGTTCAGGGGTGAGGGGAAACACAGGCGGCTACCCCGGGGTATTCCCCGCCGGCGGTGACGAACTCTCCCCGGCAGCCGGCGGAGGCCACTGCCCTGAGAAAGGTTTCCCTTCCGTCCCCCGGGCCATGGATAAGACAGATGACCCCGTCCCCGGGCCGGGGCTCCCATGAAACTCCCTTGTGGGGATCGGTGGGACAGGGGATCACAGCGGTCCTTTCAGAGTATTGATCCTTGAAGGCCTCCCTGAGGGCAGGGGACTGAAACACGGTAATGTTTGAGTTGGCAATGATTTCCTCGGTCCCGTCAAGAACATACTGGACCACCGGCGCTGAAAAAGCCGAGTGGTGTACCGTACCGAATGCAAGCACAGCGTCCGCCCGGCTGAACTCCCCGAAGACGTGTCCCATCCCGGCTATGGCCTTCATCGTATTCGAAAGAGCCCGTCTGACATCGATTTCGGGGGATTCCCCGGTGACCGCCACCAGTTTCATGCTTTCCCTTTCCCTGTTTCACCTTTTATAAATAAATCCGTTGCGGTGACAAACCTCGGAACCGGAAGGAAACCCATGGAACTGAATCCCTCAAAAAGAATGGCCGGGGTGCACATGCCCCCGATACACCCGATCATGAACCGGGTAAGGGAACTGCGCAGCATTGGCGAAACCGTCTACTCCATGGCCCAGGCGGTCCCCTGGTACGGTCCGCCCGAGGGGGCGGTGAAGGCCCTGGCACGGGAACTTGAAAACCCGGTATCCACTTTTACAGCCCTGACCCGGGGCTGCCCTCCGCCAGGGGGCCCTGGCCAGGGATTTTCTTCAAAGAAGGGGTATACACACCGATCCGGAAAGGGAGCTCCATCTCACCTGCGGAGCCAGCCAGGCATTCCTGGGAGCACTCATGGCGGTGGCGGACCCCGGGGACAGGGTTGTGGTGCTGGAACCCTACTACTTCGATCATATCTTCGCCGTGGAATTCTCCACCCTGAAGACGGACATCGTTCCCCTCGTTGAGGGCAGGGGCTGGGAGATACCCTGGGATGTCCTGGAGGAGAGGATCCCCGGTGCCGCTGCGCTGATACTGGTGAACCCTGGAAATCCCACCGGTTCAGTGCTCACCGAGGGGGAACTGAAAAGGATCACCGCCCTTACCGGGGAGAACCGCTGCGCCCTGATCATAGATGAAACCTACCAGAGGTTCAACTTCTCCGGAAGCGGCTACCACCCCTGGCAGACCGGCAGACCTGGTCATGTGCTTACACTGGGAAGCTTTTCAAAGAGCTACAGCCTCTCCGGATGGAGGCTGGGATACCTTTTCGGCCCAGGGAACCTTCTCACCGAGGCCCTGAAGGTGCAGGACTCAGTTGTTATCTGCCCCCCCACTCCCTCCCAGTTCCTCCTGGAGAGATGTCTGGAATACACTGGCTGGGTGGAAGAACGGGCTCGGGAGGTGGAATACAGGCGGGACCGGTGCCGGCTGGCCATGAAGGAGTCGAAGGGGCTCCAGTGGAGGGAATCCGGTGGGGGCTTCTTTACACTGGCGAAGATACCGGAGGGCATGAACGGCTACAGGGTGGCAGAACACCTTCTGGAGAAATACTCCATAGCGGGAATACCCGGTGACGCCTTCGGAAAGGCCGGAAAGGGGCACATAAGGCTCAGCTTCGGCTGCCTTTCCCCGGAGGAGCTGGAACCGGCCATGGAGGCCCTGGCATCGGTGGACCTTACCGGGGTTGCTCTCTGAGGAGTTTCTTGTAGAGGGCCCTGGCCCCCAGGAAGAACCGGTTGAACCGGCCATCCCTGAAGTCGGCAAAGCTGTGGTCCGGAGCAAGCAGTTCCCCTGCCCGGTACCTGAGGCAGGTGTGGGCATATACCCCCCTGTGGAGATAGATCTTGTCAGGGGCTGCCTTGCAGCTGCCCAGGACCAGTTTTCCGTGGTCGAGGTAGCCGGGATCGATGTTCACCCGCCGTTCCCCCTGGCCTCCGAAATGCCCCTCGGCCTCTACGCAGAACAGCTTCCAGATGGGAAGGCCAGAAGGCTGGGCCAGGGGAAAGCAGAGCCACTTCCTGAGGAGGGCATCACCCATCTCTCCTTCATAGTATCCGGTCATGTCAAAGGGAAAGGGCCCCCCCTGAGAACGGTCCTGCCCATCTCACCCTGAAGGATATCGCAGCACTGGGCCAGAAAGCGAGGTTCGCGGTATATGACGCTGAAGCAGGGGAGGACGGGAAGGCATTCCCCGGGAAGCGACATCAGCCCCTGGCCTCCCTCTGCCGGCAAAGCTCTTTCCAGGCGGCACCGGCGATCTCCGGGGATATGCCGAACTCCCTTTCCAGAAGCCCGGGGTAGTCCTCGGTGAGTTTCAGGTTCCTTGTTCCATTTTCTTCAACTATTCTCAGGTTATGGTTATGGGCGCTGATCCGGCCCCCCATGGGACCAGGTCTGTTCAGGTGGAGGCTGTTCAGCCCGGAGGCGGCGAAGGAATCCATCCAGTATAGGATGAACTCCCGTCTGGAAAGAACCCTCTCCTCCAGGGTGTACCGGTGACGGCGAACCCCGTTCTCCTCGGTGAAAAGCTTCCAGCCGCCATGCACCGGCTCCCAGATCATTTTCCGCCCGGGCAGAGAGAGCTCTCCCCGGCGGTCATCTGAAAGCTCAACGGCTCCGGGTACAACATATCCCGGATCGAGGATGTATCTGTTTCCCTTACCCTGGACCAGCAGGGCGCAGTGAATGTTCCTGCCGTGGTGCATGTGGCCTGTAAGGGGTCTGGCGGAAAGGCCGCAGGCGGCCATGACGGTTCCCAGGGTTTCCGTGAGGGAATAGCAGGTTCCACCGGTTCCCCTGGTGACATGCCCCAGCATTACCTCTTCAGGGTCACGGGGGCGGATTTCCCCCCGGGCCTCAGAAGGAACTTGGTGAGGTTCTCCCAAGGAACCTCCCCGAATGCCTCACCTATCCTGTGTACATTCTCCCGGCTTCCCCCGGGAGAAAGACCGAAGTGCTGGAAGAACATTTCCGCTGCGTTTTCCATGGCTTTATTATAATTCGACCCTGGAGGACGGCGAAATGAACCAGAACCGGTACCATTCCCTGAACACATTCTTCCGTAACACCTTCGGAGAAAAGGTATTCAAGCTGAGCCTGGTGGGGGGCTTCACCTGCCCGGTCCGGGACGGCACCCTCTCGTATGAGGGCTGCTCCTACTGCAACCCCCTGGGAAGCATACCCGTACACTACCGGCGTGGAATGTCCATGGAGGAACAACTGCAGGCGGCTTCGGAGCATGTTCGAAAAAGGCACGGGACGAAGAGTTTCATGGCATACTTTCAGGACTGCACCACCACATACGGGGAAACCCGGGCCCTGGAGGGAATTTACAGAAGGGTACTGGATCACCCCGGCGTAAGGGGAATAGCCCTGTGCACCAGACCCGACTGCCTTTCCGACGACACCCTTGAGCTCCTTTCGAATATCGCCGGGGAAACATTCCTGTGGGTGGAGCTGGGTGTTCAGAGCGGATGCGACGTAACCCTTCTCAGGATGGGAAGGAAGCACACCGTCCACGATTCGGAAAGGGCCTTCGACAGGCTCCACCGAAAGGGCATAAGGACCGCCGCCCATGTGATACTCGGTTTTCCCGGGGAATCCAGGGAGGAGGCGCTGAACACCGTGGGGCTCATAAATCGCAGCAAGACCGCCGGGGTGAAGCTGCAGAATCTCCATGTGCTCAGGAACACGCCCCTGGAAAGGGACTGGCAGGCCGGCAGGGTGAAGCTAATGAGGCCTCGGACTATGCCGCCCTTGCCGCAGACTTCCTGGAAAGGATCCCGCCGGGGGTGGTTGTGCAGAGGCTCTCAGGCGAAGCACCCCCGGAATGCTGACGGCGCCTGAATGGGCCGGGAACAAGCTTGCGGTGATGAACCGGGTGAAGCGTGAACTGATGTACAGGGACTCCTGGCAGGGAAAACTGCTGGGGTTCTCAATGGATGACATACCGGCTCCCTCGGACCAGAACGCCCTCCTCAATGCAGATGCTTCTCAGGGCCACCCTGTATGAGGGGTGGTACTTCTCCCTGTATGAAGAGGAATGATGAACCGCGGGGTACCCCTTCCGCCGGTTGACCGCCATGAACCCCCTCATATCCTCCCGGGGGAAGCGCCCCTGGAGTACGGTGGCCCTTTCCCACCTGTCCTCCAGTGTCTCGGTGGAGCCGGTGAACTCCCTGCCGGTTCTGATGAAGGCCCTCAAAAGACCCTCTATGTTACCTCCACAGGCGATGAAGGGCCTCAGGTTGATGCGCACCACCTCCCCTCCGGGGATATCTCCTCCACAAGGGTCTCCCCGGGCATTGGACCCCCGGCGCTGGCCGCTTCCTCCGCCAGCCATGACCCGGCGGACTCCGCTGAAGACACCGCGTGGCCGCTTCCCATCACGCTCTGATAGATAAGTTTATAAAGGTCCTGAATACCCATGTCCGGGTAACGTGCAAGGTGTCCTTCGACTATTCCGCCCAGGGCTCCGGTCTGCATGGAAAACCTCCATTGGAACAAATGATGCGCCCGGGGAATATAGCTGGTGTTCGAAACGGGTTCCCTCCCCTGTATCGAACATCCTTTCGAGTGGTTGAGCTACACGAAACGAAGCCCGTCGGAAACACCGGCGGGCTTCCCCCTTCGTTGGACTCCATTGTCCTTTCTTTGTAGATTATCAATTCTCCCATACAATGGCCTGAAACACCAACGGAGGTAACTGATGATCCGTCGAAACACCATCGAGTCGATCCTTGACGGTGAGCACACAGGCAGAGAAGTCACCGTTTACGCCTGGGTGAAAACCGCCAGAACGGGGAAAAGCGTGGCCTTCGCCGCCCTTAACGATGGCTCATCGGTCAACAACCTTCAGGCTGTTTTCAACCGTGAGAACTTCACCCCGGAACAGCTCTCCGGTCTTCTGACCGGCGCCTGTATCAGGGTAACGGGAACAGTTGTTGGCAGCCAGGGCAGCGAACAGTCCGTTGAGGTGGCGGCGGAACGGCTGGAGATAATAGGCCCGGTGGACGACGCGTATCCCCTGCAGAAGAAACGCCACTCGCTGGAGTTCCTTCGGGGCCTGCCCCATCTGCGGCCCAGGACCAACACCTTCGCCGCTGTTTTCAGGGTCAGTCACCACCTCTCCATGGCGGTTCACTCCTTCTTTGACAGGAACGGCTTCTTCAACGTTCACACACCCTTCATAACCGAGAGCGACTGCGAAGGAGCCGGGGAAACCTTCCAGGTAACCACCCTCCCCCTCGACATGGTTCCCATGAAGGACGGCGGGGTCCACTTCGAGAAAGACTATTTTCGAAGAAAGGCCTTCATGACCGTGAGCGGCCAGCTGGAAGCGGAGCCCTTCGCCCTGTCCATGGGCAGGGTCTACACCTTCGGACCCACCTTCAGGGCCGACCCCTCGGACACCCGGATACACGGGGCCGAGTTCTGGATGCTGGAGCCGGAAATGGCCTTCTTCGACCTTGAGGACAACCTGAACCTCATAGAGGACTTCGTGAAGTACACCGCCTCCTACATAATGGAGAAGTGCCCCGGTGAGATCGCATTTTTCGAGAAGTTCTTTGAGAGCACCCTCAGGGACAGGTACGCCGCCCTCCTCGAGAACGATTTCGCCCGGGTCACCTACACCGAAGCCATCAAGATCATCCAGGGTTCCCGGGACAGGTTCGAGGCGGTGCCGGAATGGGGCGACGACCTGGCCACCGAGCACGAAAGGTTCCTCTCCGAGAAGCACTTCGGCAAACCGGTCTTCGTGGTGGACTACCCCGCCTCCATGAAGCCCTTCTACATGTATGTGAACCCCGACGGCAAAACCGTGGGGGCCTGCGACCTCCTGGCCCCAGGCGTGGGAGAGCTCGTGGGGGGCAGCCAGCGGGAACACAGACCCGCCATCCTTGAAGAACGGGCAATGAAGCAGGGCCTCGACATGGAAACCTACAGGTGGTACATGGAGCTTCGCCGGTGGGGAACCGCTCCCCATTCCGGTTTCGGCCTTGGATTCGAGAGACTTCTTATGTACCTTACAGGCATGGACAACATCCGGGATGTTGTTCCATTCCCAGAACCTTTGGGAAAATGTACTGAACGTAACTTTAGCGAAAGCTGGTAAAAATGAGCAAACAAATGATAACCATCGACGGTAACGAAGCCGCCGCCCGGGTTGCCCACAAGCTCAGCGAAGTGATAGCCATCTACCCCATCACTCCCTCGAGCCCCATGGGCGAGCACAGCGACGCCTGGTCCGCGGCGGGAAGGAAGAATATCTGGGGAACCGTTCCCCTGGTTCAGGAGATGCAGAGCGAAGGCGGAGCCTCAGCCGCGGTACACGGAGCCCTCCAGACAGGCGCTCTCACCACCACCTTCACCGCCAGTCAGGGTCTTCTTCTTATGATACCCACCATGTACAAGATCGCCGCCGAACTCACTCCGGCGGTGTTCCATGTTTCCGCCAGAAGCCTTGCCTGCCAGGCACTCTCCATCTTCGGTGACCACAGCGATGTGATGGCGGTGAGGAACACAGGCTTCGGCCTCCTTGCAAGTGCCAGCGTTCAGGAGGTAACCGACCTCGGCGCCATCGCCCACGCCGCCACCCTGAAGAGCAGAATACCCTTCATACACTTTTTCGACGGCTTCAGGACAAGCCACGAGATACAGAAGATAGAACCACTGGAAGACGACATCCTCAGAAAGATGATCGACGACGAGCTGGTCTATGGCCACAGAAAGCGTGGACTCAACCCCAACAGCCCTGTGGTAAGGGGAACAAGCCAGAACCCCGATGTCTACTTCCAGGGCAGGGAAACGGTGAACCCCTACTACGACGCCACTCCGGGAATAGTCCAGGAATACATGGACCTCTTCGGAAAACTCACCGGCAGACACTACAAGCTATTCGACTATGTTGGAGCCCCGGATGCCGAGCACGTGATGATACTCATGGGCTCAGCTGCGAGGTGGCCCATGAAACCGTGGAATATCTGGCCGGCAGAGGCGAAAAGGTGGGTGTTATCAAGGTGAGGCTCTACCGCCCCTTCGACGCTTCCGCCTTCCTCTCCGCCATACCGGAAACAGCAAAGACCATCAGCGTGCTGGACAGGACCAAAGAGCCTGGGAACGATGGCGAACCCCTCTACAAGGATGTCATAACCGCCCTGAACAACGCCGGCAGGTGCGGGGTCAAGGTTCTCGGGGGCCGCTACGGCCTTTCCAGCAAGGAGTTCTGCCCGCCAAGGGTCCTGGCTGTGTTCAACAATGCCAGGGGCGGCCAGAAGAATGGCTTCACCGTTGGGATCAACGACGATGTAACCCACACAAGCATCGAGGTACCCGAGCTCGACCTGGGCGAAGAGGGTCTTCACCAGGCGGTTTTCCTGGGTCTCGGCTCCGATGGCACCGTTGGCGCCAACAAGAACAGCATCAAGATCATCGGCGAAACCACCGACAACTATGCACAGGGATATTTCGTGTACGATTCCAAGAAGGCCGGCGCCCTCACCGTGAGCCACCTCAGGTTCGGCCCCAGGCCCATCAGACACACCTGCCTCATAAGCAGGGCCAACTTCGTGGCCTGTCACCAGACTGTATTTCTGGAGAAATACGATGTTCTGAAGTACGCCGACAAGGCGCTACTTTCCTTCTGAACACCCCCTTCGGCCCCGACGAGATATGGGAGAACCTACCCCTGAAGGTTCAGAAGGGCATCATCGAGAAGGGACTGAAATTCTTCGTGATCGATGCCTATGAAGTGGCTAAGAACACCGGAATGGGCGTTCGCATCAACACCATAATGCAGACATGTTTCTTCGCCATAAGCGGCGTGCTGCCAAGGGATGAGGCAATCGAGAAGATCAAGGGCGCCATAAGGAAGACCTATGGCAAGAAGGGCGAAGACATCGTCGAAAAGAACTTCAGCGCCGTTGATCACGCACTGGCAAACCTCCACCAGGTGGACTACCCCGCCACGGCGGACAGCGAGATAAGGATCCCCCCGGTGGTTTCCGAAGAAGCCCCGGATTTCGTTCAGAGGGTCACAGCGAAAATAATGGCCCAGAACGGCGACCAGGTCCCGGTAAGCGATATGCCCGCCGACGGCACCTGGCCCACCGGAACCACACAGTGGGAAAAGCGGAACATCGCCCTGGAGATCCCCGTGTGGGACCCCGAGGTCTGCATACAGTGCGGCCTCTGCAACCTGGTATGCCCCCACGCGGCCATCCGAATGAAGTACTTCGACAAAAAACTCCTGGAGAATGCCCCGGAAACCTTCAAGACCGCCCAGGGCAAGGGCAAGTTCAAGGACTATGTCTTCGCCAATCAGGTCGCCCCTGAGGACTGCACCGGCTGCGGTGCCTGCGTTCACACATGCCCGGCGAAGAACAAGGAAGTCCAGGGCAGGAAGGCGATCAACATGGAGCCCCAGCCCCCCTCAGGGAAGCCGAGGCGGAGAACTACCGGTTCTTCCTGGACATCCCTGAGTTCGACAGGACCGAGCTCAACCCGGCCACGGTGAAGGAAAGCCAGCTTCTCAGGCCCCTTTTCGAGTACTCCGGTGCCTGCGCCGGCTGCGGTGAAACGCCCTATGTGAAGCTCCTCACCCAGCTCTACGGCGACAGGGCAGTAATAGCCAATGCCACGGGCTGCTCCTCCATTTACGGCGGTAACCTGCCCACCACCCCATACACCAAAGACCTTTCCGGCAGGGGCCCTCCTGGAACAACAGCCTCTTTGAGGACGCCGCCGAGTTCGGCTACGGTTTCAGGCTCACCGCGGACAAGCACACCGAAACCGCAGTTGAACTGCTGAAGGACCTTTCCGAAGAGCTGGACGAGAACCTTATCTCCGCCCTTCTGGGCTGCAAATGCGAGAGCGAACTGGAAATAGCCCAGCAGCGGGAGAGGATCGAGTATCTGAACAAAGCCCTGGCAAAGATAGACACGCCCCGGGCACGGCAGCTGGAATCCCTCACCGACTACTTCGTTCCAAGGTCCGTCTGGATACTTGGCGGCGACGGCTGGGCATACGACATCGGCTATGGCGGCCTCGACCACGTTCTGGCCCAGGGCAGGAACGTGAACGTACTGGTTCTGGACACAGGCGTGTATTCCAACACCGGAGGCCAGTGCTCCAAGGCCACGCCCATGGGCGCTGTGGCAAAGTTCGCCGCCGCTGGCAAACCCATGCCGAAGAAAGACCTGGGCATGATAAGCATGACCTACGGCAACATCTATGTGGCCCAGATAGCCATGGGCGCCAACTGGAATCAGGCGGTGAAGGCCTTCAGCGAGGCCGAGAGCTACGACGGCCCCTCCATAATAATCGCCTACAGCCACTGCATCGCCCACGGGATCGACATGACCACGGGAATGGACCACCAGAAGATGGCGGTCAACAGCGGGCTGTGGCCCCTGTTCCGTTTCGATCCCAGGCTGATCGAAAAGGGAGAAAGCCCCCTGCAGCTCGACAGCAAGAAACCTGCCATCCCCTTCCACAAGTTCGCAGAGGCCGAGGTCAGGTGGAACAGCCTGCTGAAGAGCAATCCAGAGCACGGCGAAAAACTGGTGGCCCTGGCCCAGCAGGAGATAGACCGCAGGTCCATCTCTATGAGCAGATGGCGAAAATGAACTGGTCCGGCGGCGAATAGCCCCGGCAACGCACCCTGGGGGAGGGCGGAACCGCCCTCCCCTTTCCCCGGGTCATCCCCGGAAGGGACCATGAATGAAGCTTAACTCAGCGGTGATATCCCTGACCGACCAGGAGATCAACGGGATTCTCAGGGCAATGGACCTTCCCGTCAGCGAGATAACCGTCCGCTCCACCGGGGGCAGAATGAAGGTCAGGGTGAGGAAGGGCATAAACTTCAGTTTTTCGATAATGTTCACAGCCGACGGCAGGCACCTCGCCGCAACGGTGGACGCCGGAGCCCTGGGGAACGCCCTGGCCGGCCGCGTTCTCGAAAAGATCGTTAACAGTACCGGTAAGTGGGGTATCTCAAGACATGAGAGAACCCTTGTTTCGATCCACAGAAGGCCCTTGAGACCGCCGGGCTCCAGGGGGATTTCCGTGTGGAGAAAACCGCCGTGGGAGCCGGGGAACTGGTTTTCGCCCTGGAGGGGGACCTGCCCCTGGGGCAGTTCCTCAGAACCTCCGGAGGTTAGTCAGTTACCCCTTATCACAACCACCGGAGGGAATGAGTTAACGGTTCCCGTCTCCGCCGAGCCATGGGCTGAAACAAGTCTATTGCCCCCGCGTCCCAGCTCCATACATACATACTCCCCTGAATATCGGTGTAGGAAAAATCCAGCAGAAGGTCTCCGCCGGTGTACTCGTAGGGCGAATCCAGGGAGAACATCACCCTGCCGTCGCCTCGGTCAGCAGCCGTTACCGATGAACCGGAGAACACCAGCCGAAGGGGACCGTGATCTGAAACATTGCCGGCGAACTCCCCCCCGGGTTCCTCTCCCCCGGCTGTTCCCAGGTTCAGCCTGAAATTGGAAAGTACCGCAGAGGATGACCCCATTGGGGCCCTTTCAAAACCTATCTCCGTGATGGTCATGGGACCCTGAAAGTGTGACTCGGGGACTACCACCTGGTAGTGCTTGGAAGAGGGGCCTCAAGAACCGCAGAAGGGGTCGGAGGAGGGCTGGGAAAGCTCCCCGGCCACTATTTCCACTCCGGTTGATGAAAGGGTAACAGCCACAGTGAAAAAGAAGATCGATAACATGAAAACGCCTTCCGTTAACGAATAAGTACTACCCTGCGGGAAAAAGCTCCCCGCTTTCTCTACGATCAGGAAGTATACTCCCGGAGGTTCCCTTCGTTCCAAAGGAAGCTCTCCCCGGGGTCCAGTTCCCTGCGGCACAGAACCCGTCCCGCCAGGTCCACGGCGAGAAATCTTCCCCCGGCGGGAGACATAACGGTAAAGAACGGGGCGGGGCCGGGGGAAACGGTCATACCGGGCTGAACTACGCCCTCCGCCGTTTCATCGGTGCCGGTGAAGCCGGTGAACCTCACCGCGTCGGCCACTATCCTCTCTCCGGAGGATCCGGTGAAGTCACCGAGACGCACCTCCAGCCCGCCTGATGCCGTGTAGGGTCCGCCCAGGTCCACCCACTGCTGGGGGCAAGCCGCCTGGTCCACGGTAACGCTGTCCTCCCCGGCGCCGTGGAGTATCCGGTAGGTGACCTCCGCCTCGCCGGTGGGGGAACATATGCTTCGAGGAAGTAGCTCCCGGAACTGTCCGGCAGGTGGAAGTTCCAGGCCGCCCAGTTGATGTCCGGACCGCCTGCAATGGAACCGGTGTAGAAGAAAGTGTGATACTGCCCCCCTCGGTATAGGGATGCCAGTAGGAGGCCGGGCCGTGGAGAGTGAAGCAGTCCTCAAGATTATCGGTGATCATGTCGTTCTCCGGGGGAAGGGTGAAGGTTTCCCCGAGGAGCTCCCACAGTTCCGGAAGGTCACCGTCGTAACCCAGGGCCCAGATGCCCACGCCCTGAAGGCCGGCCATTCTCACAATGTCGTATTTCAACCCCAGGGACTCGGCGTCGTCGTACCATCCCTGGTTCCAGCCCCGGGACTGGAAGGCGTACCAGGGGGTAAGTGATTCGGTGTCCCAGAGCCTTCCATAGGTGTCCGCCCTGGCGGCCAGGGTGGTGTAGAAGAGGGTGGAGCAGTTCGTCCCCGGGGAGTGGGGGTACTGGCTTTCCGTTTCCCACTGGTGCCCGTAGTAGGGAAGGCCCACCACAAGCTTCTCATGTACCTCCGGGGCGTAGCGCACATAGTCGCACAGAGCCCAGGCCATGTTGGCCGACGACTCCGGGGAGTACCCCCATCCGGTGAGGGGGCGTTGGGCCCGGCGACGGAGCTCCAGGAACCTGCGAAGGCATAGCACATCATCATCAGGCGTCGGTGGTCTCCGCCAGTTCGCTGTAGTTGAAGGCCCCGGACCAGTCCACCACCGGTGTGCAGATGGATATGTGGGCCTGGGGCAGGGCCTCCCGGAGCTCCTCCATGAACAGCACAAGATTGGCGGCGTCGCTTCCCTGAACGTTCTCGAAATCGATGCACACCCCCTCCGCTGAGGTGGTGTTCACCAGGTTTACTATGGTGGATATGGCGGTGGCCTTTCCAGTGGTGAGTATGGAGTGGATGGAGCTTCCGGAGAAGTTGGTTACCGTGAAGACCACCGTTACCCCCTCCCCCTGGGCCTGGTCCATTGCGGTCTGAAAAACACCGGGGTAGCCGTGGTAGTTGGTAATGGTACCCTCCGGCCCCATGTCCAGGCTGAAAACCGCCAGCACGCTGAGAAGGTCGTACTGCAGCCAAGCCTGATTGACCCAGTATGGAAGGAAGCCGAAAACGGTGCCGTGGAGGTCCCTGCTCCCGCCGGTGCTCCTGGTTTCCACCGGGCAAGGGGAACTCCCTCCGAACTCACGGATTGCCTCCATGTGAACCGAAGGATACTCAGCCGGGGCCGCCGCCGGCTGGTAAAGCGGTCCCCCTGCAAGACAAAGAATGAGAATTCCAGCTGTCATCACGAACCTCCCGTTGAAACATCAACATTCTCAGGGGAGGGTGAAAAAGCAACCCCCTTGACTCCCAGAAGGTCTATACGCCGCCATGCTCCCATGCGGAACCTCAGAAAGAAGATCAGGGCCAGAACCGCCACATAGAGACCGGTGAACATCCACAGAGTCACTATCCCGGCGCTGCGAAGATAAAAGAGGTACAGCACCCCGGGAATCCACAGAAGCCATGCGAGAAGCCCCGAGGCCGCAACAACGAACCTGGTGTCCCCGGCACCCCGGAGAGCACCGCCGTAGATCAGGCTCACAGCGTCGAAAACCCCCCAGACCGCCACGATGGCCAGAAGAGCGGCGGAGGTCCTGAACAGTTCTTCCATGCTGCAAAGGGAGTCAGGGCTGAGGAACATCCTTGTGTAGAATCCCGGGAACAGAACGAAGGAGACAGCAAGGGGAAGGAAGTAGCAGAGTGATATGAGAAGCGTACGCCTGGTGGCCCGAACTGCAAGGTCCGGCTTGCCCATACCTATGCACCGCCCTGTTATGACCGTGGTGGCGAAGCTGAAACCCAGAAGGGGGTTGAAAGCCAGGTTGTTCACGCTGAAGGCTATGTTGTTCGCGGTAAAATCCACATCCCCCAGCCTGCCGGCAAGGAAAATGAACACCGTGAAGCTGGACACGTCAAGGAAGATCTGAAGTCCCGAGGGAAGACCGAACCTTACTATCCTTTTAGTGAGTTCCCCGCTGAACCTGAAGTTCTCCCTGGTCCTGTAGTACCTGGCTGTCCGTCCTGTATAGGCCGCTACGGTGAGTATCCCACCGGGTATGAAGGAAGCAATGGCGGTGGCTATACCAGCCCCCTTTATTCCCATTTCAGGGAAACCCCCGGCTCCGAAGATCAGAAGGTAGTCCAGCACTATGTTAACACCGGCACCGATGAGTACCGCGGCCATCACCGGAACTGTCCTGCCCCTTCCGTTCCAGAATGAGGAGGCCGCCGTGGTGAACACCGGCCCTGCGCTTGAGAGCATGAGAATGGTGAAGTAGGTCTTCTCCAGCCCCAGCACCTCCGGTGAATGACCGCTGAGGTCAAGAAGCATCCTTCCAGGTATGGTAAGGGCCGCCAGGAGAGGCACCGAGAACATTGTCATGAAAAGGGCCTGGGCAAGTGTGCGGGAACAGCCCTTCCTGTCCCCGGCGCCGAAGTACTGGGAAACGAAGGTGCCGGCGTAACCCACCGTACCGAAAACTATGCACATCAGGGTAAAGCTCAGTATTCCCGCCGGAAGGGCCGCCTGCAGCTCAACCTGGCTGTGGTTGGCCAGGAACAGCCTGTCGCAGAACATCATTATGGTCCTGCCGGCCATACCGACGATTATGGGAAGTGAAACCGCAAGTATCCCCCGGTAAGAATCAGGCGCTCTTGGTGTCAACTGGGCTCCTCCTCCGGGAAGGGAAATCTGGAAAGCTGGAATATTGCCCCCGGGGGACAGAAGCAGCAACTCGTCGGGGAACACAATGAAAGGTGTTTACATCCTTCAATAAATGTCCACATATTACTTTTCGGACCCCATGAGGGGGGCCGGGGAACTTCACCGGTGCCGGGGTGAGGTTCTGTGCTGTTCTGTTCGCGGCACCCATGAAAGGGATACGAGATGAACCTGTATGTGGGCAACCTGGCCTGGTCGGTGACCGACGATTCACTGAGAGATTTCTTTGAGGATTACGGCGAAGTTACTTCAGCAAGGGTAATTACCGACAGAGAGACCGGCCGCAGCCGGGGTTTCGGTTTCGTGGAAATGCCCGATGAAGCGGCGAGGAATGCCATCTCCCAGGCAGACGGAGTGGAACTGGAGGGAAGACCTCTGAGAATAAGCGAAGCCAGACCAAGGAACTAGCCCCGTCAGGGGGTATTTACATCACGGTTTAAAAGTGCATATTACCAGCTGACTTCCAAGTGGGAGTCCGACCGAGCTTCATTTGTGTCATCGTGATATTCGGTTGCTTTTGAGATGACATAACTGAAAGGGATACGCAATGAACCTGTACGTAGGCAATCTTTCCTGGGGCGTAGACGACGAATCACTCAGGAGCTTTTTCGAGAATTACGGCGAAGTTACTGATGCACGGGTAATTACAGATAGAGACTCAGGGCGAAGCCGTGGTTTCGGATTTGTTGAAATGCCTGAAGAAGCAGCAAGGAACGCCATATCCAACGCCGACGGCACCGAGCTTGACGGCAGGCCCATCAGGGTCAGCGAAGCAAGGCCTAAGCGCTAAGCCATAATTTTCGGCTGGGGGCGGCTCTGACGGGCCGCCCCCTTCTTTTGTCAGTGGTCGCAGGCGTTATCGCCGGTGGCCAGTGTTCCGGAAAGGTAGCTCTCCACTATCTCCCTGGCGCCGGTGCCCGAGGCTCCGGTGACAACCCTTATCCCGTTGCTCTGGAAGATGGCCTGGGCCCTGGAGCCCATCCCCCCGGCAATCACCATGGTCACCCCGAGGTCAGCCAGCCATGGAGGAAGGAGCCCGGGCTGATGGGGCGGCGGAACTACTTCCTTCACAGCAACCACACTGTCGTTCTCCACATCCACCAGGGCAAAGGTGCTGCAGTGACCGAAATGCATGCAGAGGGCTCCCTGTGCCATTGGTACAGCTATTCGCATTTTGTGCTCCCTATTCTCCGCTGTCCAGTTCAAGAAGCGGCTGTATGAGTTTTTCGAACCTCTTCGCGGTCTCGGTCTTTCCATATTCATAGATGAATGGTATTCCTCCGTCGCAGGAAAGCCCCACGGCGGGGTCTATTGGTATTTTGCCAAGGAAGGGCACACCGGCGGCCTCGGCCATTATTTTGCCGTTGTCCCCCTTGAATATCTCCGTTTCCCTGGAACACTCCGGGCAGATGAAACCGCTCATGTTCTCCACTATTCCAAGGACCTTCAGGTTCAGTTGCCTGCAGAAATCAAGCGACTTCCTCACATCCGCCGCGGCAACCGCCTGGGGGGTGGTTACCATCACCGCGCCGTCGACGTCGCCGATGAGCTGAACCACCGAGAGGGGTTCATCCCCGGTTCCCGGCGGCGAGTCTATTATCAGGTAGTCGAGATCTCCCCAGTTTACATCACGGAGGAACTGCTCTATCACACCCATTTTCATCGGCCCCCTCCATATAAGGGCGCTGTCCCTGTTCTCCAGAAGGAACCCCACGGACATCACCTTCAGGGCACCCATCTCCACCGGGAGCAGGTCCTCGCCGTCGGTCTTCACCCCGGTGTTCACAAGTCCCAGCATGGTGGGTATGGACGGGCCATGGATGTCTATGTCCAGCAGACCCACCTTCTTCCCAGCCAGGCTCAGGGAAACCGCCATATTCACCGCAACGGTGCTCTTGCCAACCCCGCCCTTGCCTGAAAGAACCACTATCTTGTGCTTTATGGCCCTCATTCGCCGGAGGAGCTTCTGCCTTTTGCGTAGTCCTCCGGGCCCTCGCCGGGCTTTGGGGCCGAGGCCTCGCAGCCGGTGTCGGAACAGGCGTCGCAGTTCCCCGAACAGCCCTTTTCTTCAGTTACCCCAGTTTTTGACATACTTTCTCCCAGATGGTTTTGATGTTTTCCGCCGGCAGCCCCCGGGTTTCCTCGAGGAGTGTCCTGCCCTTTATCTGTGCTTCTGTGAATGCACTGTCATAGGTAATTCTGCCCAGGGAATCAACTCCCCGCCTTCCGGCTTCCTCCTCGATGTCCGCGGTGATCTCCCCGTTGATGTCCCACTTGTTCACAATGACCCCTGCGGGAATGGAGAAGTGCTCCGCCAGGTCCATTACCCTTAGCATGTCGTGCCTGCCGGAAAGGGTGGGCTCGGTGACTATCACCACCATGGAAGCACCTGTTATGGAGGCGATCACCGGGCAGCCTATCCCCGGGGGGCCGTCTATTATCACAAGGTCCCTTCCCTGCTCCTCCGCCAGGGCAGCGGCTTCCCGGCGAACGGTACTCACCAGTTTGCCCGAGTTCTCCTGGGCAATGCCCAGCCTGGCGTGAACCATGGGCCCGAATCTGGTGGAGGAGCTGTACCACTCCCCGCAGTGGTTCCCGGGGAAATCCACGGCGTCACGGGACAGACCTCCACACAAACACCGCAGCCCTCGCAGCCGTAGGGGTCCACCCTGTACACATCCCCATCGGGGAAGATGGCATCGAAACGGCACTTCTCCCCGCATATCCCGCATCCGGTGCAGTCCCCGGACCTTATCACCGCCAGGTTCCCGCTTATGAAGGGATGTGTTTCAAGAACTTCAGGGGCCAGGATCATGTGCAGGTCCGCGGCGTCCACATCACAGTCGGCGAGAACGGCGTTCTTCGCCAGGGCGGCGAAGCAGCCGGTTATGCTGGTCTTTCCCGTTCCGCCCTTTCCGCTTATCACAACTAATTCCCTCATGTGGACCTTCCCTTCAGTTCCCCGGGCATCCGCCTGAAAACTTCGGCCATTTCCGGAATGGCCTCCAGCAGGGTTCCCCCCTGGAGTAAACCTCGGCCATCCTCCTTCTGCAGGGAATTCTGGCGGCAACATGAATGCCCTTCTCAAGGCAGTAGTACTCAACCCCCCCGGTCTCCCCCGTCGAACCTGTTGATCACCACTGAAAAGGGCAGTTTCAGTTCCTCCATGGTCTCAACCGCCAGTTTGAGGTCGTAGAGCCCGAAGGGAGTGGGTTCCGTTACCAGCAGCACATGATCCGCCCCTGACACCGCCTCTATCACCGGACAGGAGGTTCCCGGAGGGCAGTCCACTATGGTGAGTAACCCCCTGGTCCCGGCCTTCTTCACCGCCTTTATCACAGGGGGGCAAGAACGCTGCCCACCCGGAGCTTTCCCTGGACCACCCTTACATCCGTGCCTGGAACCATGCCTTCGGCGAGCTCACCAACGGGGTTCTTCCCCCAGGAGATGGCTTCTGCGGGGCACACTATTCCGCAGCCACCGCAGCTGTGGCACAGTTCCGGGAAGACCAGCGGCGGGGTTCCCAGGGAAACAAGGGCGTTGAACCGGCAGAACCCGGCGCACCTGCCGCAGGAGGTGCACCTGTCCTGGTCCACCACTGGAACCTGTACTGAAACGGTTTCCGCCGGGGCAAAGTCCGGCTTGAGGAATATGGAGCCGTTGGGCTCCTCCACATCGCAGTCGAGGTACTCTACAGGCCCTTCGAATGCCAGGGCAAGGGCTACCGCCACGGTGGTCTTCCCGGTTCCGCCCTTCCCCGAGGCCACTGCCAGCATCATTACCAGTGGCTCCGTACATTGGCCCCGGATGCCTCGGTGAGCTTCCCGCTTTTGTAGTCCTCTATGGCCTGCCCCACGGTTCCCTGTGAGCAGAGGTACATCTTTACACCGGCGGCCTTCAGTACCTGAACTGCCTTGGGGCCGTAATTGGCTGCGATAACCGCCCCTGCTCCTGTTGCCGCGACATTCTGCGCGGTCTGTATCCCGGCTCCCTGGGCGGCGTTGAGGTTCATTCTGTTGTCGGCGGTGTTGGTTTCCCCGGTCTCGGTGTCGTATACGATGAAACCCGCTGCCCTTCCGAACCTGAGGTCCACCGGGGCTTCAAGGTCCTGTCCTGATGACGCTACTGCTATTTTCATTATTTCCTTTCATTGTTCAGCCGGCATTCCAGTGAACGCCGGCTGACATAGGCCGGGAAGTTACTCCTGGCCGCCCTCATCGGAGAGCTGTTTTCTCAGAGCTGCAAGCTCCCGCTCCAGTATGGACGCGCGGTTCTCGAGTATCTGCTTCTGGGACTGGGCGTCAGCGGGGAATATTCCGCCGAATCCCCTTCCATAGCCTATACCGAAACCCCGACCCCGCCTGAGCCCGGCTCCTACACAGAACCCGCCTCTGGGTCCCGTTCCGAAGGGTCCTGATCCGTCTCCGCCTGGCATTTCGCACCTCTTTTCCTGTGTCGGCAGGAACCTCTCCCACCCATGAATCCCGCACCCCCGCATCCGGGCATCCTGAAAACGCTGTTCTCAAGGTTTCCGCTGAGGAGTGCTTCAAGTACCTCTTCCCCGTCGCCGGAAACGAAGGGTGAACCCCTATTCCCGATGCGGTGAGCATTCGGTGAACACCGCTTGAGACCGCTCCGCAGATCAGCACATCGGTGCCTTTCTCAAGGAGGAAGGCAACCCTTCTTATCATTCCCGTCCCCGGGGGCAGTGTCATTTCCACCTGTTCACCGGGTCTTCCGCCCTGCACCGTAACGAACCTTACGGTTGAGGCCACATCGAAAAGGGGGGCCACCCTTCCGTTCCATACTGTGATGGCGATCTTCAACTGTTTCACCTCCGGTACCAGTGTATGCATAAAGGGTGCCAGAGGGCGAAATGACATGCAAGATGATGCAGCAAAGCAATATAGACAAACAGAGACATAAGACTACAGTAGCATATTTGATACGGTATCCCGGGGTTAAGTTGCGTTTGCGCTACGGCCGTCGGAATCCGGGAGGTCCATTCCAAGGGCCTTCATCCGGCGGTAGAGTGTGGTCTTGTGAATGCCCAGCCTGGCCGCTGCGGCGGTTCGATTGTTGCCGCAGGCGGCAAGGGCGGACTCTATCAGGCGCTCTTCGGCTTCAGCCCTCACCGCCCGCATTGTGGCGGCTTCCCTCTTCTTTCCGGAGGGGGAAGTATCTCTTCCGGGAGAGCCGAAGGACCGATGGTCCCACCGGGTGAAAGCAGTATTGCCCTCTCCACCACATTCTCAAGCTCCCGAACGTTCCCCGGCCACCGGTAGGCCATAAGGACCGGCAGTATCTCCGGGCTGTAGTCCATGGGGTCCATACCCTGGGCAAGGCAGTGCTTCTCTATAAGCGACGACAGAAGCTCGGGAATGTCCACGGCTCTGTCCCGGAGGGGAGGCAGCGCCAGCCTGACAACATTTATCCTGTAGAAGAGGTCCCTTCTGAACTCCCCGGATTCCACCAGCAGGTCAAGGTCCCGGTTGGTGGCGCATACCACCCTTGCCCGGACCGGCACGGGATCATTGGAACCCAGGGGGGTTACCCGGCGTTCCTGGAGCACCCGGAGCAGCTTCACCTGCATGGGCATGCTCACATCGCCTATCTCGTCAAGGAACAGGGTTCCCCCGCCGGCGGCGACGAACCTGCCCTCCCTGGCCCTTTCAGCCCCGGTGAAGGCGCCCTTCTCGTATCCGAAGAGTTCCGACTCCAGAAGGGTATCAGGCAGCGCGCCGCAGTTCACCGCCAGGAAGGGTTCACCGGCCCTGGGACCCTCGGAGTGCACCGCCCTTGCAAGTACCTCTTTGCCGGTACCTGTCTCCCCCTGTATCAGAACGGTGGAGGGAGACGCCGCCACCGCGGGTATCAGGCTGAACAGCCTGCGCATTCCAGGGCTTCGGCTCACGAGGTCCCCTGCGGTGTATATCCCCTTGAGCTGATTCTTCAGCCCCTCCACCTCGCTCATGTCCCGGAAGGTTTCAGCCCCACCCAGGACCCTTCCGTCTCCGTCCCTGAGCACAGCGGTGGAAACGCTCACCGGGATTCGCTCCCCATGGAATTCACGATGTATCCCGAACGGCAGAGCACCGGTTCCCCGGTGGCCATGGACTCCCGCAGGGCGCAGGCGGCTTCGCACATGGAAGAGCGAAAGACCTCGGAGCAGGGCTTTCCAATGGCTTCCTCCCTGGATATCCCGGTAATCTCCGCAGCAGCCCGGTTGAAGGAGGTTATCCTCCACCGGGAGTCCACGGTGAACACCCCTTCGGAAATGCTGTCGAGAACGGCTTCAGTGTGGTCCATGCCAACCTCCCGGAGATAACATAGCAAAAATGCAACGGTATGTCATCTTGACAAGCAGTGTATTTGATTTGATACTATTGGTAGCATTTTAATTAGGAGGATAGAATGAACCGGTTAAGCATTGCTTTTGTTACACTGCTGACCCTTATCGCCTTTTCATGCACGGATATGGGTGAAACCACGGTTTCACCGGTGGAGCCCGATCTTTTACAGAGCCAGCGGGACAATGCTGAAGCCTGCCACGACATCATGCAGTTCATCTGCTGTGAACAGGTTATCTTCTATGCGGAGAACGGCTGGTATGCCTCATCCCTGGAAGAGCTGGACCTTTCAGGCTTACATGCCCTGAATGCGAACTGGAGTACATTTTGGAAGGCGATGCCAGAACATTTGCCATCCATTGCCCCCTTCCCTCAGACCCCACCCACGGAAGCGTTATCGACGGAGTAGCGACATGGCCCCCTGATCCGGGCAATTTTCAGTCCCTTTGCCGCAGCTACATGAGAACCCTGGCTTCCCAGTGCGCCCTTTTCTTCGCACAGAACAGCAGATTCCCGGAAAGCCTGGAAGAGATAGGAATGGCATCGGTCACATGCCCGGAGTGCGGAGAGCCCTACATCTACAGCGGTGATTCCAAATCCTTCTATATCCAGTGCGGTCTTCCAACCGATCCCAACCACGGATACATCGATAACGGAGTGACAAGCTGGTAGCTACTCCAGAATAATGCCCACCCTGCCGTAACGGGCCACAACACCGGGCATCGACAGGTCTGTCTCGTTCAGATAGCCGATCCTCAGAACCCGCAGGGGAACCCCCGGCGGCGGGAAGGGCATGTAGAGAACATCCACCTCAAGGCCTATGGGAAAACCCCGTTTGTCAAGCATGTTGATGATGCCCGCCATGTGCGGCCAGGTACCGGAGCTTGCCAGCCTCATCACATAGAACTCCCCGCCTTCCCAGTCCAGGTTTTCCTGAAGCTGCAGCGAGATCTCCCGTACGGTTATCTCCGCCTCATAGGAGGGATGGAGATCAGCCCTGAAGAAATCCCCCACCCTCAGGAAAAGCAGCAGGGCCGCACAGACAATGAAAGCGCCGGGTACTGCGGCGGTCGGTTTCCGGTGCCTGGCTCCCGCAAGCTCAGCCGCAGCGCTGAGAAGCGTGAAGGCTGAAAGCAGGGGGACCACCCGTATCCACTCAACCAGGTATTGCTCGAGTTCTCCTCGAACCTGACCCACGGAGAACAGTGAAACGCCGTGGAGAACGATGCATGTAAGGGCCAAGGCCCCGTGGAAAGCTCCGCCCTTCCGTCCCCTGAAGTAAAGCAGCGCCATGGCCAGCAGAACCAGCCTCAGGACCACAAGGACCCCGGCAAGTCCGTCATTTCCGGACAGCTCAGGGGTCACCATGGAAACCCAGAGGCCCAGAGCCCTCTCCCATGGTATCTCCGGCGACGAGTTCTCGAAATACTCCACCATTTCGGAAATGTTGCCCCTGCCCTCACCTGGGAAAAGCTCCTGGTAAAGGGGTGGGGCCCACAACAGGAAAAGAAGCCCCAGGGCTATGAGAACGGGCTTCCACCGGAGCTTTCTGCTCCTTTCCCCTGAGACCAGCTTCGGATAGGTAAAGACCACCACGGAACAGAGGAACACCGCCAGCATGGAGGGTATCACCGCTATGTGGGTCTGGGCCGCCAGTGAACCGGAAACCGCGGCGGCACTCAGGTACTTAAGCCTTCCCGCGGAGGCGGCGGCCATGGATACCGTGTAAAGCATGAAGGGCAGTATCACTATGTAGGGATTCCACTCGGAAAGCCATACGGTCTTGTCCGTTGTCAGGAGGAACAGTGCCACCGAAGCTGAGAACAGGAGTCCGCTCAGGTCCCCCGCCGTCTTCCTTGCGATGTGAAAAGCGAAGAAGATGGAGAGCAGCTGTATGAGAACCGTGGCCACAAGCAGGGATGAGTTCCGCCGGCCCAGGAGTTCATAAACGGGATACCTCAGCTGGAAGTAAAGCGGCCCGGGGTGGGAGAAGCCGAACCTGGAGTAGGGACCCAGAAGGACCCCCCTGGAGAAAACATGCCTGGTGTTTAGCTCGAGAAGGGCGGCGTCTCCGGAGTTGGCCATGTCAGGCACGCCGTGGAGGAAGACCTCTGAACCGGTGCGCAGAAATGGAGCGAAGAGAAGCAGCAGAGATGCCCAGGCGATCTTCTTCATTATGTCCCCCTGTTTCACGGAATTCAGGTGAAGATAACAAAGCTGCTTCCCGGGGAACAGATTCTTCCCGGGGCAAGTATTGCGACACACCTTCCCCCTGCCCCATGTTAGCTGCATCACTGAAGGAAAATACTCAACTGAAAGGCTGGCCTGAAATGGATCTCAAGCTGCTGGGTTCGGTTTTTACCGCGATCTTCATAGCCGAACTGGGTGACAAGACCCAGCTCGCCACCATGCTCTTCGCCGCGGACAGGGAAGTGAGCAAGCTCACTGTCTTCGCCGCCGCTTCCATGGCCCTGATCGTTACCACCGCCATCGGGGTGCTGGCGGGAAAATTCCTCTGCGACCACATCAACACGAAATACCTCTCCTATGGAGCCGGGGTGCTGTTCATAATAATAGGGGCTACACCATAGCAACGGCTTCCTGAACCACCCTTGACCGGCTCGTATGTTCGCCGGCATGAAAAACATTCGCAAAAAGCCCTCTGAACTCCGGGAAACCTTCAGGATATCCATAACCGAAGGGGTGTTCTCACAGATATACACAGGGCTGGCAGGGCCGGGTTCCGTTTTCCTCACCAGGCTGCTGACCCTCCTTGGAGCCTCGTCGGTTCACTTCGGGATCCTATCGGCCACAGGGCAGCTTTCAATGGTGCTTCAACCCCTGGGAGCCCTGGTAACCAGGCGGATGACACACCACCGGCGGTCCACTGTTCTCTGGGCAGCGGCGGGCAGAATGATGACACCGCTGCTGGGTCTTGTTCCCCTGGTGTTCCAGCGGGGGCAGGCCCTGACAGGGGTGCTGGTGGTCTTCGCGGTATCCACCGCGGTCCTCTCCGTATCCACGAACATCTGGACCGGATGGATTGCAAGGATGGTGCCCCTTAGGATACGGGGAAGGTTCTTCGCCAGAAGGAACTCCATACTGGTGGTTTTCGGCCTGGCGGTGGCCTTCCTGGTGGGCATGGTGGTGGACGGTACCGACGGTGACCCCGAGAGACTGAAGTGGGTCTTTCTGGTCGTCTTCTCCGTGGCGGGGGTCATTGGTCTGACGGGGCTGAGAATTCTCTCGAGGCAGCCTGAAAGGGCCGTTCCCCCAACCCCCTGTCATCCAGGAAAATTCTCGTGGAGCTTCCGGACAAAACTTCAGAAAACTGCTTCTCTTCGGTGTGTGGTGGATGATGGCGGTGGGAATAGGCGCGCCCTTCTGGCAGCCCTTCATGATACAGGTGCTTCAGATGGGGGTAACCAGCATGCTCCTCTACGGCGTAACGAGCACCGTGGGAACCGTTCTCACACTGAAGTACTGGGGAAGGCTGGTGGACAGGTTCGGCAATGTTGCCGCCATGAAACTGGCGATAATGATAGGAACAGCGGTCCCCCTTGTCTGGCTTTTCGTGGGCCCGAAGACACCTGGATCATATACGCGGAAAGCGTTGTCTCAGGCAGCATGTGGGGGTGCGTAGGCATAGTCACCGCCAACCTTGTGCTTGCCGTGGCCCCGGAGGACAGGGTGCAGTCCTACTCCGGTCTTTACGGCGCCTTCAGCGGCACGGGAATGATAATCACCATGCTCGCCTCGGGTTTCTGATGCCTGAGCCCCTGGATGTTGCAGGGCTTCATCTGCACCCCATGCAGGTGCTCTTCCTTGCCACCGCATTGGCCAGGCTCAGCGCCCTGATCCCCCTGTCCGGGGTGAAGGAACCCAACGCCCTCCCCCTGGGGGCGGTCCTCAACAGGCTCAGGCTTTTCAGCAAGGTAAGACTGCTTGACATAAGGGTACTTCTGGGAAGGAAACGGACATAGGCCGGGCTCTTGCCTACGGCACACCCTATTGTATGTTCAGTAAAACCATCAGAGGGAGGGTGCTGTGAAAAAGGGTCATTCTGGTTCCCCGTCGAAGAAGCCCCGGTCTTCTTCCAGCGTCAAGTTCAGTTCGTTCTCCCCGGGCAGGTCCCTTAAGGAGAGGATTCGAAGAAAGAAGGCGGCTTCCTTTACAAAACCACCGCATGATCCGGGGGAAAAGAACCGGAGCGAAGGCTTCTACCAGGGCGGATCCGAACCGGTCAGTTCCTCCGGCGGCGGGGGCTGCTGCAGCGGGATAACCGGCTTGATCTCCCTTTTCGCAATACTGGCGGCGGTGGTTCTCATAGTTTTCCTGGTGAAGTGTCTTTAACTGATTCGCGTACAACTGTTTCAGCTGTTCTTCCGATGTAGTGATCACCGTTCATAGAGCCTCCTTTAGTTGAAATCCTGCAAATCGATTGCAAATTGTCAACTGTTCAGGATGGAAAGCTCTGTGAATGCACTTCGCCATGCCAGCACCTTCTGCTGAAAGCCCATTCTGAAGAAGGCCGGGGAGGGCGACGGCAGGCAAACCAGTCCGAGGTTCGGCGGATGCTCGAACCGGCTCTTAAAAACTGTCATTACGCCCTTCCCGGTGAAGAGCACCGTGTCCACCGGGTTCTCCAGGAGAATACGCCGGACCGCTTCGGTGTTGTAGACCCTTTTGACAAGGCTGCTGTCCAGGCTGGATCCCCTTTTCCTCTCGCATGAGAGTATTACATCGGTAATCGCCATGTTCAGTTCCCGAAAGAGCCCCTTCTTCCCTTCAATACCGGAAAGGTCATGGGACGGGAAGAGTTCCCCCATTATCGGCCAGAACTGGTTCCGGGGGGCTCCGTAGTACCAGTCATTAACCGGGGGATCCTCTCCTGTGGAACGGCTGCCGGGAAAGGAGCCCAGCAGAAGGAACCTGCACCCTTCAGGGACGAAGGGCTGGAAGGGATGGATAACAGTGACGGCTTTCTTTTCCATGGATGCCAATATATTATCTTCCGGGAGGGTGTAATACCGGAGGGAGAAGAGCAGTGAAGGACAGCAGCCTAAGAACCTCAGCCATGGCGGCCCAGGCGGGTCTTCCCCCGGGCAGCGCGGTGTTCGTGGGAAGCAGGAAGATGGATACATCTTCCATCGACATCATTTCCTACAACGAAGAAATCGTTGCAGAGGAGAAGGACTGCCCGCTGGAAAGGGCACTGGAGCCGGCGGAGGATGGCTCTGTCACCTGGATCAACATTACTGGAATACACGACACCGAGCTGATCGACGCTATCGGCCGGCGGTTCGGGCTGCACCCCTTACAAGGGAGGACATAGTCAACACCGGCCAGCGCCCGAAGGCGGAAGAGTTCCCGGAATACATCTACCTTGTCCTCAAGATGATGACCTACAGCGAAACCAGTCGGGACATCGATGTGGAGCACGTCAGCCTGGTCCTCGGCGGGGGGTTCGTGCTCTCCTTTCAGGAAAGGCTCGGCGATGTCTTCGACCCTGTCAGGGCAAGGATCAGGACAGCCTCGGGAAGGATAAGGGGCAAGGGGGCGGACTATCTGGCATACGCCCTGATGGACTCTGTTGTGGATAACTACTTCGTGGCCCTGGAGGCCATAGGCGAGTATGTGGAAGAGCTCGACGACACCATCGTATCAGCTCCGGAACCGGACCACATGAAGGAGATCCACAGGCTGAAAAGGGTGGTCCTCTCCCTCAGAAAAGCCGTATGGCCCTCCGGGAGGAGATAAGCTCCATAGAGAAAACCGGGTCCACACTTGTTGCCCCGGACACCTTCACCTTCCTCCGGGACCTCTATGACCACACCATACAGGTTATCGACATAGTCGAGACCCAGCGGGACCTTCTGGGGGGTATGCACGACACATACCTGACCACCGTAAGCAACCGCATGAACGACATAATGAAGGTGCTCACCATAATCGCCACCATTTTCATTCCCCTCACCTTCGTTGCAGGTGTCTACGGCATGAACTTCCACCACATGCCGGAGCTGGCATACCCCTGGGCGTATCCCGCGGTACTCGTTCTGATGGTTATCATAGCCCTGGTAATGCTGTTTTACTTCAAGAGAAAGAAGTGGTTGTAGGCGAACGCCGTTATGAACCTTGAACTCATTCAGACCCTTGGTATACTCACCATTGCCGTGGTGCTGTTCCTGTCTGAAAACTCAGACCTGACCTCATCGCCATGCTTACCGCTGTGCTCCTGGCGGCCTCGGGAATACTCACCGCGGCGGAATCCTTCTCCGGGTTCAGCAGCAACGCTGTGATCATAATAATCTCGGTCTTCATCCTTGCAGAGGGGCTGGCCCGGGCCGGTGTCTCCGAATCGGTGGCCAGGCTCATCCTCCGACTGGGGGGAAAAAGGGAAGGTACCCTTGTGGCCCTTTTCATGGCGGCGGGGGAATGCTGTCCCTTGTAATAAACAACATCGCCGCTGCTGCGGTGCTGATCCCATCGGCGGGCTCCGCGGCGGAGAAATCGAATTTTCCCGTGTCCAAGCTCCTGATGCCCCTGGTCTTCGCCACCATCATGGGGGGAATGGCAACCCTTCTCACCACCATGAACATAGTTGTGGGGGCCGTGTTCGAGGAAAGCGGGCTGCCGGGCTTCGGCCTTCTGGACTTCCTACCGGTGGGGATACCGATACTGGTGGCGGGGATCCTTTACATGGTTCTCTGGGGCAGGTTCCGCCTTCCGGTCAGGTCGAACCCCGACGAAAACCTCGGACACTGCCCCACTGGCAAGCTCTTCGGCCTCTACAACATGAACGAGCTCTTCTTCAAAGCCCGGATTCCCAGGGGCTCCTATCTCATTGGTAAAAAGCTCAGTCAGAGCACCCTCAGGGAAGACTTCCGGCTGAGCCTCATAGCTGTGTTCAGGCATGGCGAGAAGCTGCCTGTACTGGATTCCGACACCGTTCTAAGGGAGGGGGACATACTCACGCTGAAGGGCAGGGCGAAGGAATTCGCCGAGATGGACCGGGAACCAAGGCTGGAGATACTTGAGGACTCCTGCCTCACCCCCTCCGATGTGGAAACGAGCGAGGGCATCCTCGCCGAGGTGATGCTCTCCCCCAGGTCAAGCCTCATAGGCTCCACCCTCAGGGATGTGATGTTCAGGCAGAAGTACGGTATGAACGTCATAGCCATCTGGAGGGGGAACGAGCCCATAAGGAGGGACATCCGTAAGATGAAGCTGATGTACGGAGACGCCTGATGGGCATCATACCCCCCAGAAAGCTCAGCCTGCTCTCCGACAGCCCGGACCTCATCCCCGTCACTTCACAGCCGGGGAGGGTCATATCAGCGAAGAAGGCCCCATGGGCGGTTCTTATACTCCTGGCGGCGCTCTTCACCATCATATTCACCGGCCTGCCCATGTCCCAGGTGCTCTTTGCCGGGGCGGTGCTTATGCTGCTTTCAGGAATGATCTCAATGGAACAGGCCTACCGGGCCATCGACTGGAAGGCGATCTTCCTGGTGGCGGGAATGCTTCCCATGGCACTGGCGATGCAGAAGTCCGGCCTGGCCGGTGAGGCCTCCTCACTGCTTACCGGTGCAGTGGGGGACGGAGCCCCCATCATTACCGTGGGCATACTCTTCCTCTTCTCAGCCATGCTCACCCAGGCGGTGAGCGGAGCGGCGGTGGCCGCCATAATGGCCCCCATTGCGGTGGCCCTGGCACAGGTGTCCCCTGCCCCGCCGGCGGCGCTGGCCATGGCGGTGGCCCTGGGCTCTTCCATGGCCTTCCTTACCCCCCTGGGCCATCCGGTGAACATCCTTGTAATGGGCGCCGGGGGCTACCGCTTCAGCGACTACCGGAGGGTGGGCTGGCCCCTCTTCGTGATAATCACAATTGTGGTGCTCGCCGTTTTCACACTGAGATGGAACCTGCTCTGAGTTCTACCTGACCACGGCGAATTTACCCGTTCTCACCCCCTGATTACCGGAGATAACCAGGAAGTACATGCCGCTGCCCAGGGATGAGCAGTCGATGGACAGTGTGTTCATACCTGCTGAGAACTCCCGGCCGGGGTACTGGGCAACTGTCCTTCCCGCGAGATCATACACGGCGATGGACCCCGGGGAGGGCTGAGCCGCCATGAAGCCAACCGAAAGAAAGCCTCCGGGAAGTGGGTTCGGACTCAGGTTCAAACCGGCGAAGGAAGGCATTTCTCCCTCTGAAAGGCCCAGACCCTGGCCCCAGGCCCCCTCTCTGTAGTAGGCGTCAAGAAGAAGGTCGGCATTCCGCCTGAGGCCCTCGAGCCCCCTGCCTATGACCCAGCCGCCCACTATGTGCAGTTCGTCGCCGTCCTCCAGGGTGCAGATCCGGTGGAGATAAGGAAACGGTAGTCGAAAACGGGATAACCAAGGTTCATGGGATTGTCGTAGACTATGGGGAAGGGGCCGGGATTATCGAACTGGACGGCTTCAGGAGTGTTGGGGTTGCCGTACCAGTCATCCATGTAAGCGGGGCCGCTCTTGTGGGGTATCCCGTCGGGATCAAGGCCCCAGGTGAAGTCGTAGACCTCGGGGTCGGTCCCCGGGTCGGACTCCCAGTTCCACCACATGTGGGCCAGGGGAATGGGGTATCCGTAAACATCGGCGGGTCTTTCCACGGTCTGGTCCTGTTTCACCACAAAGAAGTCTATCATTCTCCATCCTATGAAGCCGTTGCAGGGGTATTCCAGCTCCTGTTCCCCGGAGTCGTCGTCGGAGGAGCCCGGAGAATCGCCGTCCCACATGTAGCTGAGGTTCCGGGGCACCACGAGGTAGGTGGTATCCCCGACGACATGGGTGTAGTGGAAGATGGGCATTCCCTCAGAAAACAGCTCGATGCCGGTTTCCGGGTCGGTTATGTAGAGGGTGTCTGCCCCGATGACTTTTGCAAGAATGGTGAAATGATCGCTCACGCCGTTCTCATCGGTGTCGTTGTCGGGTATGCCGTCGGCGCCGTAATAGTTGTAGTGATACCAGATGTTGTCGGGGTCATCGGGCTGAAGTGGGCTGTCCGGGTTCTGCTGGTATGTATAGTCGTCCTGGGTGCTTGCCGGGGTTCCGTCGGCGAAGAGGAACTCAAAATCGTTTTCCCCGTCGGCCCAGATGGCGTGGCCGTCGTAATACACCAGGTCGTCGATGGCGCATTCCAGGATGTCCGCTGTGGCCACATCGCAGTCCCCCCTCAGGGCAGCCACGAACCCCTCCAGGGGAACCCCGGGATTGCCGTGCTGGCTGTGATGGGTGACTATCATCTCCGTGGCCATTATCTCATCATAGCCCCCGGCCTCCCAGGACAGGTTCCTTACGGAGACCATCACCCCGTAGGGATCGTTGACATGGGATGATCCGGTGTTCCAGTCGTCAGCGGAGTACCAGCTTTCCTCGGAGGCGGTGGGCCCCGGGGACTGATATGTCATGGGAAAACCCTCGCTGGGCCAGAACTCCCAGTCGCCGTAGTCGGAAATGCTTGCCCATTTTGCCGCGGTACCCGGTTGGGTTGATGTGATCTGGCCGTAGCAGGAGGTGAAGAGTGAAGCCAGCCAGAGGTAATCGCTTCCACTGCCTGCGGGCCATTCCATGCCGGGAAAGTTGCTGTCAGGGTCGCCCCATGTAAGGTTATTGAGAACCCCGCAGTTAAGGTCGGAAAGGCTGTGAACCGCCCACTCGAGGTCGGGCCTTTCATCGGTGGCGCCGGGGAGGGAACCGGCCTCCCGAAGGGATCCCGCCATGGCGGGAACAGCACTCAAAAGAACTATCAGCAGGAAACATCTGAATAAAATCATCAGAAAACCCCCATTCTTTAAATAACCATCGGTTACCGCATCAAGTATCATTCCATCAGATCTGAGTGTCAATATACTTGATTACGCGTGTAATTTTATATGCAAAAGGTATTCTATTCAGGTGGCCGTTTCAGCTCAGGTAGAGCAGATACACCGCCATTATTGCCAGGTCGATGAAGACATGGGTAACCACGGGTAGAAGCAGGGAACCGGTGCGTATCCTTATCCTCCCCCAGACCATTCCGGCGAAGAAGATGGACACAACTGAAACCGCGGCATAGGGAAGGGAGAACAGGATGCCTGTGGTAATTCCATGATATGAGGCGTAGAAAAGGGAAGAAATGACAAGGGCACTCCGGGGAGGAACCTGTGCCATGAGTCTTCGCAGGGCATAGCCCCTCCAGAAGAACTCCTCAAGAAAACCATTGCCGATAACCATCATGGAAACGAACAGGATGGGATGTATCCGGAGAACTCTCCACATGGAAAGTGTTTGAGAAACCTCCCCGGCTTCCCATATGCGCCCCTGAGCAGCGCAAAAAACCGAACACCACCGCAAAGGAAGCCATGCCCCACAGAAGGGCGGGCAAAACTCCCCCGGTGGCAGGGACCAGCCCCAGGCTCCGAAGATAATCCCGGGGCTTCTCCCTGTGGACCGCCATGTGCAGAAGGGGCACCATCAGGCACACCCCGCCGTGGAATAGAAGGAATGTTGCGCCTATGCTCCGAAAAAGAAGCAGCCCGGCTGACACCGCCGCGGGGGCCAGTGCCATGACCGCCAGAGTGCCGGGTGAAGCCATCAGAAGGTCACCACGGGGGGCTCACAGTTTTTTGAACATACTGGTCATGTAGGGTATGAACCCCATCTTTTCCCAGAAGGCGGTGGATACTTCGTTGGCGTTAAGCAGCCTCATCTCCATCCTTGTAAGTCCCCTGTCCAGAAACCACCGGCGGGCTTCCTCCACCATCGCCTCACCTATACCCTGTCTTCTGAATCCGGCGCTGACGGCGGCGTCGCTGATCATCCCATAGTTCTTCTCAATGAAAACCGGAGGATAATGGGCCACACCGGCCAGCAGGTATCCGGCGATGACTCCGCCTGTCTCGGCAACGAAGAGAATTGAATCAGGGCTTTCGAGCCTTTCCTTCAGGTGATTCAGGAAGTTGTCCCCGCCATCGGGGGACCTGGTGAACAGCGGATCTATCTCTCCGTGGAAATCCATGAGCTCCCTCCAGAGCTCAAGAACTGCTGGAAGGTCCTTCTCATAAGCCCTTCTTACCACCGGCGCCATCTATCCTTCTCCCCGGATGCTTCTGGCCAGGGCGGCGATGAAGCTATGAAGGGCCACCGCAGCCCCCGCCACCCTGCGGGTATCCACGATTCCGGGATGGTCCCTTTCGGTGTGTGTGATGTCCTGGGTCTCCATGTTGTCGATGAACCACTTCGAGGAAACCGCCAGGGCCGGTCTTCCGTACTGAAGGAAAATGCTGTGATCCCCCTGGGGCCACCGGGGGCCCTGGACGATGTCGGAATGCCCGGCCATGACCTCCCTGAGCATCCCCTCCATGGGCCCGGGAAGATCGAAGAGGGAGAAGGCGGTCTTGCCGGTGTTCAAGCCAGCGCCGTCTATGTTGATGTTCAGCAGTATGTCATCGAAGGTGGAGCCGAACCTGTCGATGTAGTCCATCTGGCCCGGCACTGAATAGTAGTCCTCCCCGTTGAAGGCACCAGCTCCAGCGCAGGCGTTCCGGTATGATCCCCAAGCAGCTCCGCCAGAAGAAGGAGTACGGTTACACCTGTGGCGTTGTCTATCGCCCCGGGGGTTCCCTTTTTGGCGTCTATGTGGGCGGTTATCACCACCCTTCCCCGGGCGGGGTCTCCCCTTCGGGCAATAATGTTCCATGCCTGGGCGGGGATCCTTCTGCAGGGGGAAAAAAGCCTGCAGGTTCCCGGCGGGGTTTCCAGAAGCCTTCTCCCCTCCTCTTCGGTGATGAACACAGAGGGAACATCGAAGTCTCCGTCTTCGAACATGGGAAAGGGGTAAGCCCCGCCGGCCAGGGCTGAATTCCTTCCGGTTGCGGTGACAACCGCCCGGGGAGCAAGCTCCTCGATCCGGGAACGTATCCTGTGGTGAAGGGGCGGATTGTAGAAGCGGAAGTTCTTCGGCATTATCTGCTCCCGGGCTATCTCCCCGTGGAGGAAAAGCAGCCCGGGGCATGAGGGAAGCAGTTCCAGCTCTTCCACGGTGGACACCGGCACTATGGCCCCTTCGGTGTCACAGCCCATGGAGTAGGGGGAGGGAAAGGCTGTGAAGCTCTTTCCCCCGGATTCAAGGGTAACCGGCGCGCCCTCCCAGTCCACAACGGAAAGCCTGTGGGATTCAACCTCCCACCCCAGTTCCTCCACCCTGTCCCTGAACCACGCGGTTGCCCTGAGGTTTCCAGGACTGCCCACGGAACGGTTGCCGAATTCGCTGCAGAGAGTTTTAAGACAGTACTCCGCACCCTCCAGAAGCTCCGGGTATTCTCTCATCATTCCTCCGAGTCAGTTATCTCTACTCACCCTTCCAAAATGTAGGGCAAGGACAATGCCAGTTGACAGGGCGCCCGGGGAAGCCGCCAGGGTCTCCCGGCTCCAATCCACACGGAACTGAGTATTTTATCATATTAAACTCCCGGAGGAAAAGGGCAGTGCGGTTATCCCTGATTCCCGGGGTAACTCCAATGGATAGAACACAGGAGCGGCTGGATGGTTGAAAAGGGTTCCGAAGCAGTGGACAGGGACTGGTACTCCCTGGACAACGCAGCGAAGATATACCCCGCCACCGCCTCCAGGGAGTCCCCTGCGGAGTTCCGCCTGGCCTTCACCCTGGAGGAACCGGTAAGGCTTCTGTGGCTACGGAACGCCGCAGAGAGGATAATGCCCAGGTTCCCCTACTATCAGGTCTACCTGAGAAAAGGGTTCTTCTGGTATTATCTTCAGAGGGAGGCCTTCATACCGGAGATCGAGCCAATGGGGAAAACCCCAATGGGGATCCCGTCGGAAACCGGGCATTCCTCCCCCCTGCTTCGAATAAGCGCCGCCGGGGCAACGGTGGCGGTGGACTTTTCCCACATCCTCACCGACGGAACCGGCGGGATAGCCTTCCTGATGGCACTTGCCGCGGAATACCTTCTTCAGGCGGGGCTTATCGGGGAAACCCCGAAGGGGGTGATGAAGCCCGGGGACGAGCCTTCACCGGAGGAGTTCGAAGACGCCCACAAAAGGTACTTCCCCAGTGAATCAATGTCCCCGGAGGGAATGAGACCCGCCTGGCATCAGCCCGGGGTCATAATGAAACAGGGCAGAATAAAAATACTGTCCGGCTCCATGCCGGTGGAGGAGGTCCACTCCCTGGCGGGGAAAACGGGGGTATCCATTACCGAGTACCTGGCCGCTCTCTACATCCACTGCCTGGCTGAAATGCACACCGGCGCGGGAAGAAGGATCATAAGGCTTGAGATACCCCTGGACATGCGCCGGGTTTTCCCTTCGAACACCATGAGGAATTTTTCCCTCTATCTCAGCCCGGAGATCGACCTGGAGCTGGGAGAGTGGACATTCACCGAGATCGCCACGGAGATACATCACCGGATGGGGCTTCTGAAGACCGGCAAGCAGCTGGGCAGGCAGCTCCACAGGAACGTGGGTTCCGAGTACAATCCCTGGTGAGATACCTGCCGAGGTTCCTGAAGGACATGGTGCTCTCCGCCTTTTACTCAAGGCTCGGGGAGGGGCTTCATTCAGGTGTGCTCTCCAACCTGGGAAGGGTTCCTGTTCCCGAAGCCATGGCGGAACACATTCATGCCCTGCACCTGCACATTACTCCAAACCATGTGATGAAAAAGAGCTGCGCGGTCCTCTCCTACAGAGGAATGCTCAATATTACCTTCGCCGGGGTGGTTGAGGAAACCAGCCTGGAGAAGCTCTTCTTCGGCTTTCTGGCGGAAAAAGGGGTCCATGTGACCGTGAGGGAGGAAAAGTGACACCGATCTGCGACGAATGCGGAATCAGGTATGAGGATGACCAGGCCGAATGTCCACTCTGCGCCAGGAGATCACCGCCCCAAAGGGGAAGCATTCCCGAAGCGCATTCCGCCAGGCACTTCAGGGAGGTAATAACCTTCACCGCCTTTTCCGCCGGTCTTCTTACCTTCATCACAGATCTCGCCTACTCAGGCTCCCCGGGCTGGTCCAGAATACCTCTGCTTTCCCTTGGCTACGCATGGCTGACCATGTTCCTGCTGTCGCTTGCCAGAAGAGCCAAGTACCTCCAGGTGATGGTTGCCTGGGTATCCACCGGGGGATACCTCTACTTCCTCAGCGGTCTCACAGGCGGGGAAGGGTGGTTCTACCCCACGGCCATTTCCATGGTTGCCGCGGCGGCTGTGATCTCCCTTCTGGTCACTGCTGTCATAAGGCTCTTCCATATGTCCTTCCCGGGCAGGGTCTCAACGGGGCTTGTCGGGGTGGCGCTGCTTACGGTGTGCATAGACCTTATCCTCACCCCGGGGGTAAGCTGGTCGCTGATAACCGCCGCCGGGACAGTTCCGGTCACGGTGTTCATTGCCGGGCTTGAGAAACGGCTCAGGAACAGGGGTTCCAGCCTGGAGAAGTATTTCCACACATAGGAACTCCCCTATCGATCTTCCGGAAAGGGAAACTGCATGAAAGATGAACGAAGAGAAGCACTGGAGACCTCGAAGGGGTGCAGGCACTACGCCATGTGCAAGATAGACAGCCTGAACACCGGAGTATGCCCATCGGGGCGAAAAAATCATTTCGTCTCCTATTATCCCCAGGGGCTCATGGACATCACCGCGGCGTTCCTGGAGGAAAGGATTCCGGTCACACCCGGGCTTCTCCACGCCGCCGGTGAATGCACCATGTGCGGCATATGCGACCTGCAGTGCCACTTCGTAACCGGTCTCAGGCCCCTCCAGGCAATTTCCTTCCTGAAGGCAGAACTGGAAGAGCTGCAAAAAAAGGGCCTCGAGATGGAAGAACCACCGGAGGACAGCTTCCTGAAAGAACTGAGAGGAATAACCGGAGAAAAATTCTCAACATCGGACCCGGCGCACCTCATTGCCTATTCCAACGACCCCTGCCCTGTCTCCAGGGAAACCCTTCCCGGTTATGTAACCCTTCCGGAGAACACAGGGCAGCTGGCGGAAGTAGTGAAGCTCTGCAAAAGGGATGGCATTCCATATTCCGTAAGGGGTAACGGCTCTTCGGTGATGGGTTTCGTTCTGTCCTCCGGGGTGGTTATAGACACCGCCAGGATGAGGACCATGAGTTTCGATACGGCCAACAGATCCGTCACGGTGGGGCGGGCATCAGCTCCATGGAGCTCCAGAGGGAAGCCCGGAAACTGGGCTTCAGGGTAAACGCCGCGGAGCCGTCTGCACTCTACCTCGCCAATGTGATGTGCTCGGGAATCTTTTCACTTTTCAGCAGCTCTCTGGGCACAGGACTGGACAACATCATAGACGCCGAGTTCGTAAAGGATGATGGGGAGGTGACAAGGCTTTCCCGGCGAAACGGGCCGAACCCCTGCGCCTTTCAAAAGGAGGGAGCGCCTGCCCCGGGGATCTGTTCCAGGGCGGTGGTAAGGCTTTACCCGGTTTGCGGTTCGGAATCGGCCATAGCGGTTCCCTTCGGCAGCATGGATGAAGCGGTGAAGTACGCCAGGGAGCTGAACAAAATGGGCATCGGCCTGGGGATCGGGGTCCTGGGAACCGAGTACCTCGGCGCCTTCCTGGCACCCACGGCAAAGCTGGGGGAAACCCTCAGGAAGCTCTTCAAACATGACCTGGAGATAAACTTCATGGTGCTGGTGCTGGGCAACCGGTTTCACCTGAATGCCGCGGCGGAACTGGCTCCCTTCGTTCTTGAACAGGACATGATAAGGGCACTAACCCTGGGGGCTGCATCCCTTGCGAAGTGCGGCATTTCATCGGTCCTCCACGGGCTGGACGGTGATGAACCGGCATATGCCGCCCTGGCGGAACCGGGAATGATCACCCTGGTGGAGGCGGCACTGGAGCCCTCGCCGGAAAGCCTTGCCGGTGCCGTGGAAGGCGACCTCAGGAAAAAGTACCAGGAGCTCTACGCAGGGAACGACATCACGGACATCATGTGGCTGAACGATTTCCGCATCATAAGCTCGCGAATGGGCCGGGACGGCCATGTGGTTGCCTTCATACTGTATGTCCCCCTGGATGACACCTCCCTTGCGGCAACGGTGCATGAAAGGTTTTCACTCCTGGCGAAGACGAACGGCATAAGGGGGGACTTCGGGTTCCTGACACCTATGAACATGGGCTCCATGGGGGTTCTCGAGTGGGACATGTACCTCGACCACACCGACCCGGAACAGGTGCAGAGGGGCCGCAGGGCAATGGGCGAAGCCGGGGCCATGATAGAAAAGCTGAAGGAACTGGACCGGAGGATACTCTTCATAGGTTCGGTGTTCAACCAGGCTTCTGCCGCAAAGAGTCCTTCCTGCACCACAATGCCCTCCTTCAAGATGAGTGAGCCCCCCATCCTCATAACCGGGGCAACGGGGTTCCTGGGAGGCTATCTGTCCGCCGGGATCCTTGCTGGGGGCAGAAATGTCATTCTCCTCACCGGACCCGGGGGAGATCCCCATGAGAGAATGGCAGACATCCTGGATTACATCGGTGTCCCTCCGGTTCACCCTCCCCGGGTAATGGCCGCGGACATCACCCGGTCCGATCTCGGTCTGAGCAAAAATGATCTGGATGAACTCAAAAGGGTGTACGAAGTGCTCCACTGCGCCGCGGTAACATCCTTCTCGAAGGGCAGAGCAGAACTGGTCAGAAGCGTCAATCTTCATGGAACGATAAATGTTCTGAAGGCACTTCCCTCCTGCCGCCGTTTTTATCACATGAGTACCGCCTACGTCGCGGGAAATACATCCGGCCTGTGCATGGAAAAGGAAGTGCTGCAGAATGACTTCCACAACCCCTACGAGGAATCGAAGAAAAAGGCCGAGGACGCCCTTGTAAGCCTCTGCGGCGAAAGGGACATACCCCTGACCATTTTCAGACCATCCATTACCTACGGCGAGTCCACAACCGGCAAAAGCATCAGGTTCAATGCCCTCTACTATCCGGTGAAGGTGCTGCTCTTCATAAGGGACACAATGCTGCGTGACATTCGGGATAACCGGGGCGCCAGGGCGGAACAGCTTGGAGTAACCCTTGAAAAAGACGGAAGACTGAGTATCCCGGTAACACTCCCCGGCGGGGGCAGCCTGAACCTGATACCGGTGGATTATCTGGTGAAGGCGGTGCTGGCGGTGATGGAAAAGGGAGGAACCGGGATCTTCCACATAACGAACCCCAGGAGCAACACCGTCCGGGAGCTTGCTTCATACATACAGGAGTTCTACGGAATGACCGGAATAGGCATTTCACGTGGGGTCAGGGAGGACGGAGTCCTTCAGTCCCTCATCAACCGGTACATGAAGGTCTACTACCCCTACTTCTGTGACAAAAGGACCTTCGACGGAACAAGGCTTCAGGAGCTGCTTAATAATGCCGTTCAATGCCCCGCCATGGACGCCGGTGTGTTCAGGACATGCATGGATTACGCCTGTGAAACGAACTGGGGAGAGGACCTTGGCTTCGGTGACAGATGATACGGTTCATCTCAACACGGCAAGACTGAGCAACTTCGCTGTATCCTTTCATCCATTGAGGTCAGACGCAGGAACGTTTCTCATCGCAAGTTCATTGCCCATTTTGACATAGATGCAATTGCAATAGCCAACGAGAAGCTCATCAAAGTGCCAATGAGAACATACTCAGCAAGTTTCTTGTTCTTGGCTTCCTCAAATCGCAAAATAGATTTTGCTGCAACCAGGAAACCAATTCCAGCCGGTTGATTGATAAAAATGAGAAGAAAAATCATGGCTCGTTCCAGAGAACCAATCCGGGCACCTCCACCCTTTAGGCCGTCGATCTTCAGCTGGTTGTTCTCTCTCATCTCCTTCGCGACCTTGCCCACGAAATAGCCCGCCCCGGATACAGTTGCGTTGAATCCTGCAAGAATGATAATCCATTGGTAACCTTGTCCACTGAACGGTTTTATATAGCTGTTATTTATCATTACAATGCCGATGAGCAATAGAGTAACAATGTGAGCAATCTGATCCCAAGCAAACTTCCTGGCAGAATCTTTACTCGATTTCTGTTTTACCTTGTCAATTACAACATGGATACCGACAACACCCAGCGGCAGTTGCCAGCATGACCAATTCTGATAGAGTATGTAGACAAGTATGCCATGAACAAGTACATGGAGGAGAAAGAAAGGAAGCCTTTCCTTACGCTTGATCAGCCAGTCTGGTTGTAACATGAAATCACCCAGGAAGTGAGCAGCAACAAGCAGGGCTAATGATTTCTCCATAGCCGATTCTCTCCAGATTTCAGACACAGAACTTGCATCGCCCAAAAGCAAGCGAAATCACTTGCTATTGCTTATTGCAGGCCCCAGAGCTTGCTATAATCTTCTATCCCATGAAGTACATCCGCAACTATTGACCAGTAACCACGCTTAAGGGAGTCAGAAACAGCTTGTCTCGTTATTTTTCTGCCAGTGTGTGGACTGGGGGGAGCAACTCGGTAATCCTCTCCTGTGTAAGTCCTTCAATCGTTCCTTTTATCGCCTGTGCTTCAGCAGGTGTCCAATCAGTTACAATGCAATCCAGAAGAGGAACGGCAGATATGCAAAACATTCTAATACAATCAGAATAGCTATCCTGTACAGCGCAAACTAATCTGTTCTGACTCATCGTATCCAGATTCCTGCCAGATACAGTAAACGCATTTCCGCGCGAATCGGAGATGCGTGATTCCGAAACAAACTCGACTTCACCAATGCCAACAGAGATTCGACTATCAAACTTTGATCCTCTATCCGAGTGAAGCTTAAGTGATGTTCTCAGGTAAACTGATAGCCGAAAACTAAGTTCTGGTCTAACCATTAGGATCTGCCAGCTGTCATGACGAAAAGTGTCCAATTCTCCATATATGCTCTGAGGATAGAGAATGCCGAAGCGTTTTGCTGCATCTCTCAGCCATTGCATGGCATTCGTGCTCTGGGAACTGGTAAGCTTTGATGAGTTGACGATATCCCCTGTCAAAACAGCATATGCTTTTTTATTCAAGGTATCTTCTTCCATAGCTGTTCGGGAATCGTTCCATACGATACCCGCATACAATTCGGCTACTCCCTGGTATTCTTCCCCTTAACGCCAATGATGTCAACAGTATCATCAGATACTCTTAGTGAGGCTCACCAAAGATTTGTATCTGCATGATGGAATCGTTCAAATAGATGATAATATTTCAGTAAGCAGCATACTGACATCTCTTTTCAGAAAACCCTGACGACTCGATACCTGGAAACATCCTGAGGGGAAGAATCAGATATGCCCTTCAGCGGAGTTGCTCTGTACCGGGAAGGATGATCTCATTTCAGCTTGAACACTGAGAATCCGTTTGGGCTTCCAGGCGGTGGGCTCATCATCAGCAGATACGGGGAAGCAGTTCGCCCTGGGGGATGTCCACCATCCTTCTGCCTCCGATATCGGTTCTCAGTATGAGCCTGCCGGCTTCATCGGTTACCTCGCCTATCACCGCTGCGCCTGTTCCCTCGGGCATCTCCCTCCAGGCGGACACTATGCCCGGGGCTGCCTCCGGTGAAGAGATCAGGAGCATGCGCCCCTCGCAGGCCACATGCAGAAGGTCTATTCCCAGTATCTCTGAAACGGCCCTGGCCCCGGGGTCGTAGGGAATTGCCCCCTCCTGGAGCTCTATGCCGAAGGAGCCTTCCTCTACTATCTCGCCCAGAACCGAGGCAAGGCCTCCCCTGGTGGGGTCGCGCATGAACCGAAGGGCATCTGCCCATTCCGCCGCCCTGGCCACCAGCCTGTGTACCGGAGCGGTGTCGCTTCTGAGGGTTCCCCTTACCGAGAGCCCCTCCCTGGCCGCCATAACCGCCATCCCGTGGTCTCCCAGGGTTCCGCTGGCAATTACCATGTCTCCCCTCCGTATCCGCTGAACGCCCAGCTGAAGGGAATCGATCTTCCTGCCTATCCCCGCGGTGTTTATGTAGAGGCCGTCGCACTGCCCCCTGGCAACCACCTTGGTGTCGCCGGTGACCACCTGAACCCCCGCCTCCACGGAGGCCTTCTTAACCGAGTCCAGTATCCGGCGCAACAGGGCCATCTCCATGCCCTCCTCGATTATCAGGGCCAGTGAGAGCCACAGGGGGACCGACCCGGAGACCGCAAGGTCGTTCACCGTTCCGTGCACAGCAAGGCAGCCTATGTCCCCCCTGGAAACTCAAGGGGGCTCACCACGAAGCTGTCGGTGGAAAAACTATCCCATTCCCCGGGGAGTCGAGAAGGGCTCCGTCGGGAAGGCCCTGGAGTGGACCGCACTGGGCGAACCTGGTTACTATCTCCTCCTCGATGAGGCTTCTGGAGAGCCTGCCGCCGCCGCCGTGCCCCAGAAGAATCCTGTCAGTGTCCTTCATGACTTCACCTCGAATACCTGTAGTGGGCGGCACAGCTCCCCTCGGAACTCACCATGCAGGGCCCCACGGGAAAGGCCGGTGTGCACTCCCTGCCCATCAGGGGCACTCAGCTGGAAGCATTATACCCCTCAGCACCTCGCCGCAGCGGCATCTGGGGTCGGGATTTCCTCCGGTGGTGGCCACGCCGTGCCTCTTTGCCGCGTCGAAATCGCTGTACTCCTCCTTCAGTTCCAACCCGCTGTCGGGTATGGTGCCGATGCCCCGCCAGGAGGCGTCTGCGGGCTTCAGATACCTGTCCATCAGGGCAAGGGCCAGGGGGTTTCCCCTGGGTCTTACCACCCTGGAGTACTGGTTCTCAACCTCGGCGCGCCGGTCTGCCAGCTGCTGAAGAAGGCCCTTCACCCCCATGAGTATGTCAAGGGGTTCGAAACCGGCGATGACCGAGGGCAGCCGGTGGCCCTTCACGAACCCCAGGTATGCATCGGAACCGATAATGGCGGACACATGGGCGGGCAGGAGGAAACCGTTCACCGCCACCCGGCTGTCCATGGCCAGGGCCTCCAGGGCAGGGGGAACCAGTTTGAAAGCGGTGAGAAGGGTGATGTTCCCCAGGGATCCCTCCTTTGCTTTTTTGACAATGGATATCACAGGAGGAACGGTGGTTTCGAAACCTATTCCCAGGAACACCACCTCGTCACCGGGATGCTCCCCGGCCAGGGCCACCGCTTCCAGTGGTGAATAGCAGACATGTACCCTGGCTCCCTCGCTCCTGGCATCCGCCAGGGTGGTGGTGCTTCCGGGGACCTTCAGCATGTCGCCGAATGTTGCGATGAGCACCCCCCGCCGGGCAAGCTCCACCGCGGCGTCTATGTATGCCGCGTCGGTTACGCATACAGGGCAGCCCGGGCCGCTGAGGAGGCTTACGTTCCCGGGCATTATCCGCCTTATGCCGTACCTGCCTATGGACATGGTGTGGCTTCCGCAGACCTCCATTATCCTGGGACTGATGCCTTTTTCAGCAAGCTCCCCGGCAATGGTCGCTATCTGTTCTGTGATCACCGCCGCGGCGCCGCTGCTGCGAAAACCATCGATGTATCTCATGGCCGGTCCGGGCTTCCTTCCCGTAGTTCCTCAAGCTCCTGAAAGAGCTTCAGCCGGGAGTCGGCCTCTTCCCTGTCAAGCTTCTCTATGGCGAATCCCGCGTGGACTATTACGAAGTCGTCCACCTTCGGGTCCTCCACGAGGGAGAGGTCCACATGGTAAGTAACGCTCTCAAGCTCGCAGATACCTGAGCCTTCATCCTTCAGTTCGGTTATCCTCATGGGTACAGCCAAGCACATATCAGTTCATCCTCCGGGTTCCGTATGCCTGCCCAAGGGAGATCCCTCCGTCGTTCGGAGGCACAAGCCGGTGGGGGTACACTTCAATTCCCTTTTTCCTGAGACCTTCGATGAGTCCCGCGGTGAGGTACCTGTTCATCATAACACCGCCGGAAAGGACCACGGGAAGTGCTCCTTTTTTATCAAGGGCGAACAGGGCCATTTCATGGGCGGCCTCTATCATGGCACGGTGGAAGCGGGCTGCCCAGCGGGGCATCTCCCCCTTTCCCGGTCTTTCCCTGTGGAGAGAGCGGAACAAAGGAGCAGTATCAACGGTTATGAGCCCGTCCTTAACAATTAGTTCGATGTGGTCCTCCCTGAGATCTCCACCCCGGGCTTTCATTGCCTCCGCCTCCAGGAGAATTGCGGCCTGGCCCTCGTAGGTTATTCCCGCGGGGCTGGTACCAAGGCCGGCCGAAAAGGCGTCGAAGACCCTGCCCACCGAATGGGTGGTGAAGGTGTTCAGCCCCTCTCCCACTGGGTCCTCCAGATGTCCAGTTCATTCCGTTGAACACCCAGCCTGGAAACCCATTCCCCGTCCACTTCCAGCCCCGCCCTGAAGAACCTGGCGATGAGCTGAAGGGCCGGTCTGAGCACCGCGGCATCGCCTCCTATGAGTTCCGAGGGGGCAAAGGTGCCCAGGCGCTCCCATCCGTTGCCGTCAACATGCAAAAGCTCGCCGCCCCAGATGGTTCCATCGGTGCCCAGCCCGGTGCCGTCAAAGACGATTGCAATGGCCTCCTCCAGCCGGTGCTCGCACATCGCCGACAGGGCATGGGCGTGGTGATGCTGAACCTCCACCACGGGAACGCCCAGCTCACCGGCAAGCTTCCTGCCCAGACGGGAGGACTGCATGTCGGGGTGGAGGTCCACGGCTATCAGTTCAGGTATCCTGCCGAAGTACCCCGGGAACTTCCTGGCCACCAGTTCCAGACCGTCCAGCGCCTCCGGGGTCTCCAGGTCACCGATATGAGGAGAGAGAACGGCTTCATTGTCGAATCCCAGGCATACGGTGTTCTTCAGCCCGGCTCCCATGGCCAGTACGGTGCTCTTCAGGGGGCTGCCCAGGGGAATGCTACCGGGGGCGTATCCCCTGGCCCGCCTCCAGAGCTGAACGTCGGAGCCGTTCACCACCGCCAGGGAATCATCGTTCCTGAGGTTAATGCCCCTGTCGTGGCAGAGGAAGTGATCGGCAATTCCCGACAGTCTGGCGAAGGCCTCTTCGTTCTCTGTGCAGATAGGCTCCCCTCCCCTGTTGCCGCTTGTCATCAGCAGGAAGTCGAATGGGGGGACGGTGTCTTCGCCGGTGGGGTTCGCCAGAAGGGCATGGAGAGGGGTGGTGGGAAGCATCACGCCGAGGTTCCCAGCCCCGGGGCAAGCAGGTCCACAGGGAGGCCGGTGTCTGCCCCTGTGCGAAGTACCACTATGGGAGCCTCGGAGGAGGCAAGGAGTTCCCTCTCCCCGGGTGAGACGATGCACTCCCTCTCTATGACCTCCAGGTTCCTGCCCATTACGGCGAAGGGCTTATGTGGACGATGCTTGGCCTTCCTGAGCCCTTCCAGGGCCCGGCGGTTGAAGGCATCCGCGGCCAGGAGGAACCCTCCCAGGCCCCGCACGGCCACCACAAGTCCCGCTTGAATGGCCTTCCTTGCCTCGGCCAGGGGATCCTCCACCGGTATCCTTTCACCCTTTGGCCCGGTCCAGAAAGGCCGGGACCGCAAGCGGGGCATGCAATGCTCTCCGCGTGAAACGCCGGTTAAATGGATCGGTGTACTCCCTGAGACAGGTGTCGCATAGGGGGAAGCTCTTCAGCGCCGTTCTCTCCCTGTCGTAGGGCATGGCCTCCACCACGGTGTACCGCGGGCCGCAGTTAGTGCAGGTGGTGAAGGGATAGCGGTAGAACCGGGATTCCCTGTGGAACACCTCCTTCATGCAGTCGGGACACACCGCCAGGTCCGCCGGTATGGAGATTCGCATCTTGCCGTCAGCAGCGCTGTGCAGTATTCGGAACTCTCCCGCCGCGGACCTCCTGTGGATGGGTAGCCGGCTGATGATCCGGAGCTCCTCAAGCACCGCCTTCGGCGGGAGTTCCTCCTCCAGCCTTCGAATGAATCCGTCAACCGCCACTGGGGGACCGTCAAGGACCATCCTCACCGTGCCGGACTGATTCCTGACCCAGCCAGTGAGCCCGGCCTCGAGACGGCCCTGGCAATTGACGGCCTGAAGCCGACTCCCTGGAGAATACCCTTCAGATCTGCGGTAAGACGAATAAACTCATCCGTCAGAGTCCCAGCTCCTTTTTCAGGGTCCTTTCCAGCACATCGCGCTTGATGGGCTTCTGGAATACCCCGCTGAATGACAGGTCGGCATAGTTGGTATTGTTCCGAAGGGCGTCGCCCACGGAACTCAGGAGATAAACGGGAACGGTGCAGCCGGCCAGCTTGAGGTCCCTTGCAAGCCCCGATCCGGAATCCACTTCCTCCATCATCATGTCGGCTATTACAAGGTCCGGGGCTTCGGACTTGAACTTCTTCAGCCCCTCCTCGGCGCTGGAGGCGCAGACGGCTGTGCAGCCAATGTTCTCCAGAAGGATCCCCAGGGTCTCCAGCACATCGGGATCGTCATCCACGCACAGAACAACGTATTTTCCGTCTTTCATTGTAAATCCTCACTTTCAGTTCCGAATCTTTCGGCAAGTCCGGATAGGTCATCCTCTTCAATAGCCTTCCTTACCCATGTCAGAGCTGTCTCAAGGTTCCTGCGGGCCCCGGGAGACAGACCCTCGCCGAACCGGTTGAACTCGTATCCCCTTATGCCCAGCATGAAGGCCTCAGCCCTGCTTGACATCAGCTCCTCCGCCAGCCCCATAAGCGCCTCGGCGCTTATGCTGTGGGAGGAGAAGCTCACATGGGCCTTCGGCATCACACGCCGAAAACGAAAGGGCCCGGGGCATGACAGGTCGGCATCGGCGAAAACCACCACCTGATGCATGGCGATCTGGGCAGAGTCCTCCACCGAGAGCTGGTAGTTGGAATCCACGGTGACCCCTTCCAGACCCAAACTGTCGATCTCCTCGGCAAAGGCCGGCCCCAGGCCGTCATCCAGACGGCCCGGGTTTCCGTACCCATAGACCAGGATCCTCTTTCCGTCCCCTGTCATGGCATCACATCAGGTAGATCTTTTGGCCACTGTCTCACCGGTATGGTCTACAACGCTCACGGTGAGGGGCATCCTGCCCAGGGCGTGGGTGGCGCAGGAGAGGCAGGGATCGTAGGCCCTTATGGCCACCTCCACATGGTTCAAAAGTCCCTCGGTGATCTCGGTCCCCGAGAGATATTTCTTTGCCACTCCCTCCACCGCCAGGTTCATGGGAATGTTGTTGCTGGTGGTGGAAACGATCAGGTTGCACATGGTCACCTGGTCATTTTCATTCACCCGGTAGTGATGGAAAAGGGTTCCCCTGGGAGCCTCTATGAGACCCACGCCCTCGGGGCGCCTGTCACCCTTTACCACAAGGTCCTCGCCCTGAAGATCTGTGTCATTCAGCAGATCCCTGATCTTCTCCGCCGAGTGCAGCACCTCTATCATCCTGGCCCAGTGGTAGGCCATGGATATGTTGTTGGGCTTTCCGTGGGTAACGGCCATGAACTCTTTCCTGGCGGCTTCGGCTTCAGGGGTGTCGATGAAGTCGGCGGTGTTCACCCTTGCAAGGGGTCCCACCCTGTACCATCCCTTTTCCGTTCCAAGTTCCTTCAGGAAGGGGAACTTCATGTATGACCAGTCCCTGACCTCCTCGGCGATTATCTCGTGGTAGTTCTGGTAGTCGAAGTGGTCCACCACCTTGTTGCCCTCGGAATCGATCATTCGAATGCCGCCATGATAGAGGTCCATGGCGCCGTCGTCCCTGATAAGGGAGAGGTGGTTCGATTCGAAGGAGCCGAAGTCCGAGAGGTTCTCAAGGTGTTCAACGGTGTAGTCCTTCGCGATCTTCAATGCGCCCTGGACCACTCTATCTGCTGGTCGATGTCCTTCAGCAGTGAATCCCTCTCGGCGATGGTAAGGTTCTTGTTTATTCCCCCGGGGATCGCCCCGGTGCCGTGGATCTTCTTCCCGGCGGTGACCTTGATTATCTCCTGGCCGTACTTGCGCATCATCACGCCCTGGACCGCCAGTTCAGGGTACTTCTTTATCACGCCGATGACGTTCCTTATGGCAGGGTCGGCGTCGAACCCGAAGAGCAGGTCCGGAGATACAAGATGGAAGAAGTGCAGTGCATGGGACTGGTAGGTCTGGCCGTAGTGCATAAGCCTGCGCATCTTCTCAGCGGTTGGGGTCAGTTTGTCGACGCCCACTATTACGTCCATGGCCTTGGCCGCGGCCAGATGGTGGGAAACCGGGCAGATTCCGCATAAACGCTGCACGGTGACCGGCACCTCCCAGTAGGGACGGCCCTGTATGAAACGTTCGAATCCCCGGAATTCCACGATGTGCAGACGGGCCTGGGTTACCTGCCCCGCCTCATCGAGATGTATGGTGACCTTTCCGTGTCCTTCGACCCTGGTCACCGGCTCTATTACAACCTTGTTAATTGAACCCAAGGTGCTCCTCCTTTGTCGCGTCAGTCATATTTGATGACTTCATAGGGAAGGTCCATCGGCTTGTTCTCCAGCAGCGCCACAAGCGCCTGCCACAGTATCTCAGCGTTGGGCGGGCAGCCCGGCAGGTGGTAGTCCATCTTCACCACTTCATGGCAGGGATAGACCCTGTCAAGGATCAGCGGAAGATTCTCGTCCCCGGGGATCCTGCCCGAGGGATTGTAAACCGTGGGGCCGTTCAGATACGCTTCATCAAGGCACTCCTTCAGGGGAATGTTGTTCCGCATGGCGGGAATGCCGCCCATTATGGCGCACTCCCCCACGGATATCAGTATGTCGCAGTTCTCCCTGAAGTACTGAAGGTTGTGAACGTTCTCCTCGTTGCAGCACCCGCCTTCGATGAGACCCACGGCGCACCGTCCGGAGAACTTCTTGATGTCGTCCACCGGGGACTTGTCGAAGTCCACCAGTTCCACGAGTTTCAGGATGCGGTCATCGATGTCCAGCAGGGACATGTGGCATCCGAAGCACCCTGCCAGTGACGCGGTAGCTATTTTGGGTTTTGCCATATCGTTACCTCGTCCTTAACTTTTTGTTCAGCCCTGAGGGCTTCTATGTCCGAGCCGATGGGCTGCCTGTCGTACTTGCGCTGTCCGATGGGCACTGAAAAACCCTCACGCTTCCTGAGGATGGCGCCAACGGGACAATTCTCTATGGCCTTGTCCGTAACCGACACATCGGTGGCGGACAGGTCAGTGTCGGAGTTGAAGGCAACCTTCTTGTGGATGCCCCTACCCACGAACTGGAAAACGTTCTTTCCGTCGAGTTCCTTCGAGGACCGGATGCACCTGGCGCAGAGGATACAGCGGTTGTGGTCGATGTAGATGTCCGGGTGGCTTGCGTCCACATCATGCTCGTTGAACATGTAGGGATACCTGGGGGCAAGCATTCCCAGCCTGTATCCCAGGGCCTGGAGTTCGCAGTTGCCGCTCTTTTCGCAGAGGGCAGTAGTGGTTGCCTTCCACGAAGAGCATCTCGATGATGTTCACCCTGACCTGACGAAGCTGTTCCGTATCGTTCTCCACGATCATGCCCGGGGCCACCGGCTGTGTGCACGCTGACTGGGGCCTGTCATTCACCAGAACGGTGCAGACCCTGCAGCTGCCGAAAGGGCTCAGGTCATTGTGGGCGCAGAGACGGGGGATGTATATCCCCGCCTCGTCCGCCGCCTGCATGATGGTCTGACCCGGGGTTGCCTCAACATCGACCCCATCTATTGTGAACTTGATTCTTTCACTCATTTTAAACCCCTTCACAGTCGGTGTAGATCACGGACTTGCGTCCCTGGAGTTCTTCACCGTCGGCAAGCGCCTTGTGAATGTCAAAGGTGGGCTGCATGCCGTCCTTGTTCTCCCTTACCAGCTTCTCGTACTCCCCACGGAAGTTCTTCAGCGAGGAGAGTATGGGGTTCGGGGATGTCTGCCCGAGGCCGCATCGGCTGGCGAAGGCAACGGTTTCACCCAGCTGCTGAAGGTAGTCGAGGTCCTCCGGGGCTCCCTGGCCCTTCATGATCACCTCGAGACGCTCCTTCAGGAGTTCGTTCCCGGCCCTGCAGGGGGTGCAGTAGCCGCAGCTCTCCTCGCAGAAGAACTCCATGAACTCGTGGGCTATCATCAGGGGCTGCGTTCCTCGCTGAATATCATCACGGAACCGCCTGTGGCGATGTCGTCGTAGCAGATGGTCCTGCAGAAATCCTCCCTGCCGATGAGCTGCCCGGAGGGCCCGCCGATCTGCACGGCGTAGGGGTTCTCAGCCCCGGCCTTCTCCAGCATTTCGCAGACCTGTATTCCGAAGGGCAGCTCGTAGACACCGGGTCTGGTGCAGTCGCCTGAGATGCTGAGCAGCTTCGTTCCCGTTGAGCCCTGGAACCCATCTCGGCGAACCATCCCGCGCCCTTGTCGATGATCTGGGAGACGCAGCAGAAGGTCTCCACATTGTTCACCGAAGTGGGCCTGGTAAGGTACCCCTTCTGGGCCGGGAAGGGGGGTCTGTTCTTTGGATCGCCCCTGAGCCCCTCGCAGGAGCTTATCAGGGCGGTCTCCTCGCCGCATATGTATGCTCCGGCCCCCATCTGGATCCTTATGTCGAAGCAGAAATCCTCCCTGCCCAGAATGCAGTTGCCCAGCAGGTTCTTACTTCTGCGTTCCGCCAGCACGTTCTCAAGGAAGGGCCGCAGGTAGGCGTACTCCCCCCGGAGGTACAGGACCCCTGTCCCGGCTCCGATGGCGTAGCGGCGATGGTCATTCCCTCGAACATCATGTCCGGTCTCTCTGTGAGTATCACCCTGTCCTTAAAGGTCCCGGGCTCTCCCTCGTCGGCGTTGCATATGACCACTTTCTCTTCGCCGGCGGCGCCCCTGGTGAACTCCCACTTCATGCCGGTGGGGAAGCCTGCTCCCCCCCTTCCCCGGAGACGGGCGGTCTTAACATCCTTTATGACCTCCACGGGGGACATGGAGAGGGCCTTGTGAAGGGCCTTGCCCTGCTCCAGCTCGGCGAAGATCACCGGTCCCCGTTCCCTGATGTTGTTCATCACCATGGACCTCACCAGGGGATGGGCGTTGTTGCCGTCTCCCATGCGGTGTGTGATGCGGTCCTCGTCGCCTCCAGCCTTCAACGACCTTACTATATCCCGAGCGGAATCGCTTGAAAGACCGGTCATCATCCTGTGGTTAACAAGGGCGGCGGGAGCCTGATCACTCATTCCTATGCATGGAGTCCATTCAAGAGTGAACTTCCCGTCGGGGGTCGATTCTCCGAACTCGATCCCCAGCTCTTCCCTGAAGGCGTCGGCTACCTTTTCCACACCGTGCAGCTTGTCGATCACATCGTTGCACAGCCTTATCACGAAGGTGCCCTTCCGCTTTTCGGAAAGGAAGGAGTAGAAGGAGACCACGCTCTCCACTTCCACCCTGTGCGAGCCGACGGCACCGGCAATAAGGTCCATCGCCTCGCCTGACACGTGACCGAAACGGCACTGCACCTCACGGACGATGTCCATCATCCGGGTGGGATCGTTGCCGTAAAGCTCACAAATGTCCCCTACGGTTCTTTCCAGGTTATCTGCCATTCAATACCTCACCTCTGTTCGATTGGCTCTGACTCTCTGGCTGATATCAGGTCAAGTCCGGGTAAATAGTTCCCGGGAAACGAAAATCCCATTGTACAGGCAGACCAGCCCCGGAACCATAGCGGTGGAAAACCGCAGGGGCCTTGCCTTTCACAATATCAGCCCATAACATGTTAGACTTCCAGCAGAATTCAAATAGCCCCGGCCCATCAAGGCGCCCTGCATTCGGCAAAGGACAATCTTGTCGCAGGCAGTTGCTTTACTTCCCGTGGGCTGCTCAATGTAGCCGTGACCCATCCCCCGGGTAGCCCTGGATATCCCCACCGAATCTTCAATCTCACCTGGAACCGCTGGTAGCACCAGAAGATCCTTGCCCATACATCTCCTTCAGGGTGTTTGAAGAAACCATTGAAGGGGTTTCCTCTCATACCACAATTTTCAGTTCACCGGATTCCATCTCCCATCGGGTTTCCGTGAGGGTTTCCAGGAAAGCCCTGTCGTGGCTCGCGAGAACCAGAGCCCCGGAGTAATCCCCAAGGGCCGCTTCCAGGCATTCCACAGAGGGGAGGTCCATGTGGTTCGTGGGTTCGTCCATTACTATCAGCCATGGATTGCTGAAAAGGCCCTTTGCGAGCATGAGCTTCCTGGTTTCTCCCGGGCTTGGTACAGAGGAACCCAGCACCTTCTCCGGGTCGCTGCCAAGCCTTCTAACCACTGTCATTACGAAACCCAGCTCCTCCCCGGAGAGTTTCCTGAGCCCATCCAGCATTGATGCTCCGAGATCGGCGGTAATTTCCTGGGGAATCCAGATCAGCCTGTGATCAGGACAGTTCAGCTTTTTTCTAAGCCAGTTCAACAGTGTTGATTTGCCCTGCCCGTTGGGGCCGGTCAGGGCTATCCTGTCGCCTGGGCGGATCTCCAGGGCTGGAAACCGCAGGAATTCCCTGCCCAACGGTATCCTTCCTGGCTCAACGGTAAGCAGCAGATTCCGGCCGGGGGTTTCGCCGGTGAACTCTATTCCCATCCGGTGCATCTTTCCGTAGTTTATGGATTCCATGCGCACCCTGGCCCTTTCAGCCTCAGCCGAGGCTTTCCTGCTCCTCTGCCCTGCGTTCTGCACTATGCTGTCAACTCTCGAGGGTCCATCGTATCCGTATAGGCAGATATCCTTGAAGGAAACGGAGGTTCTCCCTGCATGGGCCTGTATTGTCCTGGCCTTGAGCATTTTTGCCCTTGCGTCCCGTTTCTTCTTAATGTAATCCCTTCTGGCCGCCGCCCTTTCTTCCACAAGCCTGGATCTTTCCCTCTTTGCCTCTTCAACCGCTGCCGCGTAACCTGCGCTGTAAAGGTTTACCTTTCCCGGTGTGAACAGAAGGGTACTATTGCACAGGGTTTCCATGGCATCCCTGTCGTGGCTCACCAGGATCCCGCAGCCGGGAAAGGAGCACAGGGCTTTCACAACGGCGTTTCTTCCCCGGGAGTCCAGGTGATTGAGAGGCTCGTCCACGGCCAGGAGTGAAGGTTTCTCCACAGGGCCACTGCAAGCTGCAGCCTCTTCCTTTCCCCGTGGGAGAGGCTATCCCATCTGCCTGCCCAGTGGTCCCCTATTTCCAGGGAATCCCTGAGGACTATGGATTCTCTGCTCCAGTCCATCTGAAACTCTTCGATGTCATCAGGGACGCTGTCAGTTCTCTGGGAGCAGTAAACCGCCGAACCCGAAGCGGCGACTGCACCCTGATCCGGTGTGAGGATTCCGCAGGCGAGTTTCAGCACTGTGGTCTTGCCGCATCCGTTGGCGCCAGCAAGACATGCCCACCCCGGGCCCAGGCTGAAGGAAAGCCCGGTGACCACCGGTTCCATTGAACCGGGATATGTGAATGATACATTGTGAAATCTTGAATAACAGTTGTGCATGAGCATCCTTTCCAAAAAAAGTGAAACCGCTTTTCTAGAAAGAAATGATCATTTTTCACCCCGCTGCTATGGTTGATGTGCAACTCTATTATATCCGCAACGACCCCACCGGGGCAAAACAACGGGAAACTGGATTTCACACCATCTGCCATCGGCAGTGGGAATGGATCCATAATGCTCTGCCTGCAAGATAGATAAAAAGCAGAACTGAAACTCGGTCATGCCGCAGATGCTCGGTGAGCAAGTGTTCTATCCCAGGTGAATGAGTGAGTTCCCGCTGCATGGTCAACCTCTGTAAGGGTTCACATCAGCCTGCCGGACAGATCGACACTCGAACCAGTTCAAGAAATCATCTTATGAAACAATGCCTTCATGTCAGACTACAGAAGGCTCTGATCCTGGATTCCTCATAGCTTCACAGGATTACCTTTGCCAGGTAGTTCTGGAATTCATCTGATATTCTATCATCCTCAGCTATCCGCTGCCAGAAATCATGTGCAATATCCTTTATAAGTGGAAGCATATCCTGCTGGAGATTAACAAATACCGGCTCCGGCGGAACGAAGAATAATTACGAATCTCACCCCGCTTACAGGAGCGAATCCCATTGAGCACATGTCATAGATAGGCAACAAGCGAAAGACATCGCCCTCAACAGCAAAGCTTAAATTGCCTAAGTGCATATCTGTGTTATTGATCAGGCGGCCGAAACACCATAGCACCTCTGCATCAAGAACATGCTGCCTGCTGATCAAGTTTCTTTCATAAAGTGCATGAAGGGTTTGTGGCCATCGGTGACCAATGCCGGTAAATTCTGCATCAATAGACCGAAGGGAAAACATTGACTTTCGACCATACTCCCCTGATCTATCGAACCTCAGCGATTCCAGAAACAATCTTCCATCCATTTCGATCATTCTTGTTTCCGCAGCTGAAAAACCCGCGTTGCGAATTGTCTCAATTGCGTTAAACTCAGTTAAGAGTATGTCCCGCCACCGATCCTCAAGAGCTTTGTCTCCCTTCGGTGAGAACTTCACGATGACATGGGAAGAACTTTTTGCACTAAATGCAGTAAACTTGGGTTGCTCCCCACCGGCAGACGATCCAGGAATCTCTCCTGCCATCACACCATCAGCAAGTGAAGGATAGTCCTTATCAGCTACGGCAACAGGCCTTCTTCTAACGGAAAACAGAGCCTGCTCTCCAAACTTGAGATTTCCGGGCAGATCATCACCATTTGACAACAGATAGCGCCCGATATGATTTGTGTTCCAGTGTCTCGGATCATCGGGGAAAACATCAGATTGAGAAGCCAGTTCCCTGGCAATTTGCCTGCCCATAAACCCTTGTGGAGCTGAATCGTAAAGGAAAAAAGGCAAATCATCATACAATCCATTCCCTCTTCCACCCAAAAGCAGGGAAGGCATACCCGCTTCTGGCTCAAGGAAAAAGCCGCCATTTGTCAATGGTCGTACATATGCAACCAATACAGTATTTCCATGTGCATCAACCATGCTTAAAGGAAGCTTGTTACTGCCACCAAAAGCATTACATGTCGCAGCATATGTTACGGCTCTGCCGTCGCGCAATCGAATAACATCATCACCGAGTTCTCTTATTCGACGAGCAACTGCAGTCTGACTCAAGCCAGTTGCTGCCTGCATTTCCCTGGAGGATGCAAAACCTCGTTCAAGATACTCTCTGATAGTTAATGCCATGCAAACTCCCGGTAGTGACTAGAACAACGACTAGCATGCTGACTAGCTTCAGCCATTATAATAACTCCACATCTTTCTTTTTGTCAAGTGTTTATAGAGTTCATGGCGTTTATAGGGTTTCAAATATCGACTAGGTTTTCACATTTATAACTGTTGACTTGTTGAGGTAGTAAGTCCCATCGCACTCACTCTGTGCGGTTTCAGGCCTAAGACGAAAAGGGCGACAGGAACAAAGAGCAACGGTTGATCAACGCTCGGAAGCTTGTTGCCCACCGGTTGAGAAGAACTGCTGGAGTTATCAGAATGCCAGGCAGAGTTCCCTATCAGAGATCCACTGGGTCATCCTGCCTGCCTCAATCCTGAAAAAGATTCTTCTATTTTTTTAGGTATTATCCAAAATAAGGGGCCTGGAAGGATGAATCAAGCGGAATCTTGAACGCCGCTCAGATGTAAGTGACTCAATAGCCGGAGTTGACAAAACAGCTCACGCTTAAAGTATGCCTCGCCTGATTCTTGGTAATGATTAAGGACCATTACTGCATGGCTGAACTGATGGTACAGCTCTGATAATGGTGAAGTACATGGAGCCTTTCGCTAATTAACTCGCTCTTCAAGCCAATTCATACTCTTAAGCCCTTAATATTCAGCATATGACCATAAATCAAATTTATTCTGCCGAACTCCGAGAGAGACTTTACTCTCTGCATCTACCCTAAACAGAGAACGGACGTGGGTTCGATTCCCATTCGAAACTTCCTGTAATCATTTCGCAAATCTGAGTCTGAAAGTGGGCATGTGTGCCGAATGCGGCTCCGGGTTCATCAGGAGAGCATACGGATACTCTGTCTGTCCTTGTATTGTTCTCAGCTTCTCTCATGTATACACATCCTCATTAGAAAGTATACAGAACAGGAGTCAGCACGCAAATCATTCCGTTCTCATTGGCAGCTCCTTGGCAGTTCACTGTCCCTTAAGCAAGAGCACAAATGAGTCCTTAGCAATCACGACCAAGCGACAGCAATCCACGCATATTATAGCATAATACTACACTATAATTTCTATACAAATATTTCTTTCGTTACGGTTTCCGTTAGTGTTTGAGTTACCTTTTTTAGAAATAACACTCCTTGTAACATTTATGTTTTTCTTATCTTTAGAAGATTTCAACTTGACTCTTTGTTCATAAATATATTATGTTCAAGATTGATGAACAAGAACAAATAATGAACAAGGATGGAATGTGCTTTGAAACTTGATTATAGAGATCGCGACAGAGAAATTCTCCAAGAAGCGCTGCGCAAACTACAGGATCAAATACCCGTGGGGAATTATGACATAGAGTGGGATGTTGCCACAGAAAAGGGCACCAGGTTTGACGCAGTATTGAGGTTTGAGAAAATACTGAACGATTATGCTGTGGAAATTCGCAGGAATCTAAATCCCTATATGCTTGAAGCTTTGGAATTTAACATGAAAACCAATGAGAATAAGGCAATCCTGGTAACCCATGAGGTAACACAACCAATTGCAAAAGAACTAAGAGAAAGAAACATTCGGTTCATTGATACTTTGGGCAACATGTTCCTTTTCCAGAATGAACCCTACATCAATGTATACATCACCGATCACAAACCCAAAAAGCAAATTGCAGTAAAGCAACTTAATGCTTTCACATGGGCAAGACTGCAAGTGATATTGACTCTGCTGGCAAAGGAGGATGCAATCGACTTAACATATAGGGAGATAGCTTATTTAGCCGGAGTAGCATTGGGGACTGTGAGCTGGACGATCAATGATTTGAGACAGCTAGGATACATTAGAAAGTACAAGCATAAACTCAAGATCATGAACAAAGAGAAACTTGTGTTCAAGTGGCTGGAAGAATATCCTGCAAAGATCCGTCCCAAACTCAACCCTAGAAGGTTCGATGTTCAAGATAGATACTGGTGGATCCAAACGGATCTTGAGAGATATGGAGCCGTTCTTGGTGGCGAAACTGCAGCAGGAGTCATTACAAAATACCTGCATCCAGAAAAGGGTGTGCTTTATGTACAGGGCGAAATCAATGAGCTTGCAATTGCGTTAAGATTGAAGGCGAATCCAAATGGAAGCCTTACAATTATGGACAAATTCTGGAAATGTGGGAATTTGCTTGTTAACGAAGTTCCTGTTGCACCTCCGATTATCGTATGTGCTGAACTGCTTGCTGAAGGTGGAGAAAGGAATAGAGAAACTGCTGACCTTATCATGAAGGACTTACATGTTGTATAGCATTAGTGTAGACAGTGACAAGGCTCAAATCCTTTCTGAAATCAATGACCAGGCTGGGACGTTGAGAATCCCGTGGTTTCTATGCGGAGCTTATTCCAGAGTACTTCTTTGCGAAAAGGCCCTGGGTACCAATGTTGGACGAGCAACATATGATCTCGATATTGGGATTTCTGTTGAGTCTCTTGATCAGTATAGGATTTTCAAAGATACCCTTTGTAGAAATGGTAACTTCAAGCGAAACAGGCACAAAGATGAACGACTCGATCATAGCAATGGGCTTTGGATAGATATTATCCCTTTCGGCAAATTTGCGAACCGGATGAAATGTATCACTGGAGCGAGGATGATGCATTCGAAATGAATGTACGAGGTTTTTCCGATGCTTACTCATCAAGTGTAAGTTTAACAATAAATGAGAAGTTTGAGATCATGTGCGCAGGCTATCCTGAGCAGTTCGTACTTAAAGTGTGCTTTATGCGCGTACTTCCAGAAAATGCCTATGGATCTTCAGTTCGTTATCAGAGCCTGGAATGACCTACCCCGGAATCTGAGGGTTCAGATCACCAGAAAGTCCTGGACTCCGTCACATCATCAGATCCTGATGCATCTCCTGGATACTGATCCTGTTTCCGTTCGCAGCACAAGAGTGTAGCACCCGACTGGAATCTCCGCCGTATCCCAGACTATGGAGTGATCTCCTGAGGAAAGGCTGCCTTCCTGCAGGACATCGACTTCGCGGCGGTGAATGTCGTATACGGTCAGTGAACTGCTGGTGGCTTCAGGCAGGAAGAAATGAACCTCCGAAGCTTCTGAAACAGGGTTCTCCATTATCTCAAGAAGCAAAGAACCATTGACAGAGTCAGTATTGGAGTCTCCAATTCCGGTTTGGATGGTCTTGTTAAGGAAAACCTCAATCCGGAAGGGATCTGGATAATGATGGGATGCAGTCACATAGTCAATATCGCCGTCAAGATCCTAGTCATCAATATCAGATTGGTATAGTCCAAGACCTAAATCATCAACCCACCACCCGAATACCGGTGTTTGCACAAGAGAAGGCCAGGCTGAATCAGGACGGAAATGAAAGCTCTGCCCTGATCTCATCTGGTAGATGGTGGAAACGTTCCGCAGATACAGATGAGTACCTGGGGAAGTACGGTGCTCGAATCCTGCCCAGCCACAGAAGGGTGATTGATGACATCATCGCCTGTCGGACACCTGCGTTAGGTGGGAGTCTATATACCTGCTCCTGCGTCCCAAAGATAAATGGAATCCACGCAATAGCAGGAAAATGGATTAAATTTGGCATCAGCTAAAGCGAGGGAATTTCGTGCTTGACTCCTGCCATTGGTACTACTATTCTAAACCAAACAAGTTTTGACCGTTTATCTTTATCACGGAGGCTCGTGGCATTAAGGCTCTTCTAACAACAAGTCTGGTATTAGCAATAATCGCCCTTGCTGCATGTGGCGATGACAGTACAGGACCATCATCGGAGCTTACACCGTCGACGCTTTCTCTTGAATTTACCGGTGATTCTTCAAAGGTTGATCAGGAAAACACTAGAAGTGTATCAACTGAAATTGATAATCCAAGGCCAACAGGCATTCGGGCAGCTACAGGACCCAAAGGCGGTTGTGAAGTAACTGCTACTTGGACATTGTGTACAGATTCTGGTTTCGATAATTACTCACTATACAGATCCGAATCATCGGGTATTTCTTCTGATCCTTCTGCCGCTGATGTACTAGGAGTGTTTTCAGACCCCAGTACTTCAAGCTATGTAGACAATGATGTGGATTGGTCTACAGAGTATTACTATGCTTTGAAAAATACCGATACTGATAACAACAGTGCATGGAGTAACGAATGTTCCATCACTACTCCTTCATCTGGTGGTGGAGGTAACTCTTATCCGGATAGCGTTGTAGCAACGATAAATGTTGGCGATTATCCATGGGGAATTTGCTCTCTTCCCTCTGGGGATTATGTGTATGTGGTGAATTACTACGATCATAATGTTTCGGTCATCCGAACGTCTGACAACAGCATTGTTGCTACCGTGAATGTTGGCTATTATC
>MJAN01000012.1 GCA_001875255.1 Candidatus Sabulitectum silens
GTGGCCGGTTACGCCGCAGTCTATCCCCGGGCAGTGCTCCATGACAGCCTGGGGAAACACGCTGAAACCCGCCCCCCCGGCCATTAGAAAACACCGGGGCATACCGAGACGGTACGCTCCACCTGGGCGGCGAAGGCCGGGATGTAGCTGAAGGGGTCGGTGTACGCCGTTGTGTCGCAGTTCCGAAGGCTGAAACCTGCCACATCAGGGCGGAAGTCCCGGAGGAGGCTACCTAGCCGTTCCAGCGGGGAGGGGGACAGGTTAAGGTCCTCTATAACCGTTTCATGCCCCTTCAGTGCTGAAGCTATCACCGCGAGGCCCATGGGATAAACCGGATGCTGTGTCCTGCCCAGCCAGGGCTGAACCAGGAGCACCCTCACAGGGGTTTCACCGACTCAGCCAGGAGCATCCTTACCCTTCTCTCCTCCCCGGGCCAGCGAAGCAGACCGGGGTCATGGGTTTGAAAGGGTCTCTCCACCCATTCTTCCCTCCGGATGCTGAAACCGGCCTCCCGGAGCTCCATCAGCCAGGTTCCCCGGGCAAGGTGGTTCTCCCGGGAACCGTACTTGAACCTTATCTTCCTGGCCTCCTCTTCAAAGGGTGTGGCCCCCTTGCGAAACACCAGTCCTCCAGCAGAAGGAACACGCCCCGGGGCGGAGTACCCTGTAAATCCCACTGAGGGCAGCGCGGAGGGGTTGGCACTCAAGGTGGTGGAGCACCGCCATCGCCACCACACAGCTGGCTGATCCTGCTCTGAAGGGCAGAGCGCAGCCATCGCAGCAGACCCTGACGCCGGAAAACTCCCTGAGAAAGTGTATGGAAAGGTCGGTGCAGATGTAGTTCTCTATGAAATCGGCCCTCCGGCGGATGACACCTGGTCCGCAGCCTATCTCTATCACTCTTTCGGGGTTCAGCCCCAGGAGCCTTTCCAGTATGGCTCTGTCCGCCTGTGAATCAGCCCGGTTCGCGGCGTACTCCAGGGCCCGGGACCTGGACCACCTGAAGCCGGTCATTTCTCACCGTGCCCTATGGAGCTCTTCAGTGTGGATGTCCCCCTGGAGACAAGGGGGCCATACCTTTCCAGCAGCATTTCCCTGGGAACCGGACCGGAAGGAAAGCTCATTTCAATATCCTCCAGGAAAAGGTCAAGGACCCTCTTCGTCCACAGGCAGTGTCTTGGGTCCGGGCCACCTCGGGTTCCCAGGTGAACTCCGTCCCAGGCGCAGCCCCCTCCGCATACACCGGCGGCGTGGCAGTTATCGCACTGGTCCATGAATGCCGGTATCCGCCCTGACCAGTCCGCCACCGTCCTTGAACTTATGCAGTTGGAAACCCCGCCGTCCGGGTGAAAGACCACCTTCCCCCCATTGCGGCGCAGTCCCGGTGGCGGTACTTCCCGGTTATCACCGGGGTTAGCCTCCGGGCTATCTGATCCACGAACATGCCCCGCCTCAGTGCGGTGCGAAATACCCTTTCCATGGCGTCTGCATACTCTTCTCCGGTGACGGGATCAAAGCCCGCGGGGGTCCAGTGAAGGATGTTGCAGCCGATGCTCACCGGCTGGAACCTGTCAAGCACCGCTTCAATCTCCCCATCGAAATTACGGAGGTTGGCCCGGGTCACCACGGTGGAAATGCCGAAGGGTACACCGGAGTTCCGAAGGACATCAAGCCCCCGGGCGGCGGCCTCGAAGGAGCCGCATCTGTTCCTGTCGTGGCTTTCTCCCATGCCGTCGAGGGACACCACCGGCGCGGCGCCGGTATCCCGTATCTTCAAGGCAAGGTCATGGTTCATCAGTGTTGCGTTGGTGAAGAGGACCGAGGGCGGTTCGATGGAGGAGAGGATTCCGAGGGTGATGTCCGGAACCAGCAGGGGCTCTCCTCCGGTGACCATCACCAGCCTTCCCGCCGGGGCATCCCCGGCGGCCCGTATCACCCTGTCCACCACCGGGGAAGACATGGTGAGCTCACGGTCTCCGGAGAGCTTCACATTGCAGTAATCACAGTTCAGGTTGCACTTCCTGGTGACCACCGCCTGGATGGCGGACACAGCCGGCTTGGCACCGGGGGCGGGGATCCTACTGCGGGAGTGGGCATCCTCCCCACGGAAACCCCAAGGGAAACCGGGTCGAACCAGGTGTTCCCATGGCGGTACATCAGTTGTCCTCCCCCAGCATGGTTCCCACCGGCATTGGCATGGCCTCCCTGGGGTATCCCCCTCCGGGAACAAGAGAATCCCTTCCCAGAAGAACCGTCCTTTCCAGCATCCATTCAAGGAACCTTCTTTCGAACAGGCACCGTTCTTCCCGTGTGCCTGTCAGTCTGCCCGAGGCGTGGAAGGCGTCATACCTGCAGCCTCCGCCGCAGATGCAGAGGGCAGGGCAGGTGAGACAACCGGGAAAGTTCACCGGTGAGAGGGGTCTGAACCGGTCCATCAGGGCCTTTATTCCCGAAGTATTCCCTATGGACACCCCGTGGTCTCCGCAGCAGGTCATGCAGTCGCATGTTCCGGCGGTTCCACCGGGAACCAGCACCAGCCTCCCCCCTGAGGAGGCGCAGTCCTTCAACCTGGGCGTCCTGTTGACGAAGGGTCTTACCCTCCTTGCCAGCTGCTCGATGTACATGCCCCTTTCAATGGCGGCCTCCATGCACCCGGTTACCGCACCGATGGCTTCCCCACCGGATATCCCCAGGGGGCTGGGCTCTCCGCCCTTCAGGGGATGAAGCCAGGGGTTCAGCCCCATGTCCACCGGATGGAAGCGGTCCATGAGCCAGAGGAAGTTGTCCAGGGCCCTGTCTATTCCGAATCTGGTAAGGGTAACGGAAATGCCCACCCTGCAACCGGCATCGGTGAACTCCCTGAAGGCCCTTTCCGCCCCGGCAAAGGAATCCCCGGTGCCCCTGAGGGGTCTGGCGGCGTTGTGGACCGCCGGGGGTCCGTCGATGGATACTATTATGAAGGCTCCGGCTTCCGCCAGGAGCCTGGCGGTTCTCCTTTTCACCGGAAGGCCTCCGGTGGCCAGGACGAGGCTGATCTCCCGGGGGATTCACCGACCCGGGCCAGTGTGTGTTCAATGAGGTCCTGTTCCAGCAGGGGTTCGCCTCCGTAGAGCAGCAGGTCCGCCGGGCCCTTTCCAATGAGTTCCAGACCCCGGTCTATCTCGGCGGTGGTCATGGTGCCCCCGGTGACTCCCTGGAGGAAGCAGTAGCCGCAATCCCTGGGGCAGGAAGTGGTGAGGAAGAAGGTTCCCATAACCGTCCCTGTGTCCCTGGCCACCCTGCTTCTGTAAGACGAGAGAAGCTCCCCTTCGGCGGCGGGGTCCGGGGCTTCGTCCGGTGAGGAATAAAGCTCCAGGTTCAGTGAATGGAAATAGACGTCCTCCCCACCTATGGTGTACCTGTGAAGGAAGGGAGAGACCCCTGCCATCAGCGGAACTCACCTATCATGGTGCAGAGATATGAGGCGTGTATGTAGGCATCCCCCTGGAGGACCCGGGGTACCGTGAGCTCAGGGGGTTCATTCCTGCCTCCGGTCCGAAAGCAGTAGATGTCAGGGAGATTCCTTCCTGTGTAGAGCCTTCTTCCGGAACAGCCCCCGGCACAGATGTGGAGCCATGGGCAGTCCACGCATTCAGGGGGAGGTTCCAGACCGCAGCCTGAAGGCAGTTCAATCCGCCCCTCAAGGAAGTCCGTCATGGTGACACCGCTTCTGTCCCAGTAAACGCATGGAAGCACCTCGCCGCCGGGGCGCAGCCTGAGGGAATGGGTCCCGCAGGGGCTCCCCTCCCCGGGGAAGGGCTTCCCGCCGGTGATCTCAGCCAGGGCGGCGTTCACCACCGGTTCCGAGGAGACCGCAGAGGAGGACATTGCGAAAAGGGTGTCCACAGCCCTCCAGAATGTGTGGTATTCCGGTTCATACTCCCTGGTGGAGACAGCCTTGTAAACATTGACCCGTAGGGAGACCCCAAGGCTGTCACACAACCGGCACATGGCCTCCATGAAACCTGCGTTCTGTTCCATGAGGCACATTGCCACCGAAGCGGTTACGCCGAGTTTCCGGCACCTGGAAATGCCATCCATGACCATTTTGAAAGCCCCGGGTGCCCGCCACCGGTCGTGGAGGTCCTCACCTGGGAAGTCCAGGGAGAAATCTATGTCGTGAAGCCTGGAAAGCTCGGTGTCGGACATGGCTTCAACGCTGGGGCCGGCGGTGGTAAGGGCAACCGGGATGTCCCTGCGGTGGAACTCCTCAAGAGCGCCGTGGAACTCCGGATGGAGGCATGATTCCCCTGTGCCCAGGTTGATTGAGTCGGCTCCGCACTTCTCAATGAATCGAAGAAGGATCCCGATGTCCATGTGAACCGGGTTTCGTCCCCTCCGGAATAGCAGTGTCTGCAGGAAAACGTGCACGCGTTGGTAAGACCGGCGCCTATGGCCCTTTTCACTCTTTCTCCCCTCCAGTTCATCGATGATCATCGAGTAGAATAGCCCATTGCCTCCAAGGCTGCAATCTTTGCCCTGATGATATGGCCCTTCCAGTCCGCCGGAAGGTGAAAAAGATCTATCACAAGGGGACCCCTGTAGCCCGCCCTTCGAAGACCACGCAGCAGTTCATCCCAGTCAAGGTCTCCCTCACCGGGGATCAGGTGTGTATGGCTGCCCTGCTCCATCCCCTCAATGTGCACATGGTGTATCCTGTTTCCCCAGGGCTTCCAGGTTTTTCACCCCCAGGCTATCCTGCAGGTGAAGATGGCCTGCGTCGAGGTTGATCCCGGCCAGGGGTCCCAGGGGGGCGATGAGTTCCCGCCACTCCTCCAGGGAATCAAGGATGGTGCCCGGTTCGGTCTCCCACGCCGGCAGGATGCCCCTGTCCCGGCACATGCGGTAGAGCTCCACTATCTCCTCCCTGAAACACTCCCGGTGGTCCAGGGGAGACCCGAAGACGACAACGGAAACCCCTGCGGAAGAGGCCAGTTCAACCGCCCGGCGGCCCATTGCCAGCCTTTTTTCGGGGGGTCCTTCTTTCCGTGGTAACTCACCGAGGAAACGCCAAGGCCGAGGCCTTCGGCGAAACTCAGTGTACCCGGGGAAGCCTCGGGATGCTCCATGCAGAACTCCACGGCTGGTAGCCTGCATCCCTTATGCCCCTGAGGGCTTCCTCCAGGGGAACCTCCCTCAGCCCCGAGGTCCTGAACCCCAGCAAAGGGGGGTCTCCCTCCAGACACCCGGTGTGGCAGGCGGCGGCGCAGGGGGCATCCGAACAGTTGAGGCATAGGGACGTGAACCCGGGGGACCACTCGCCCTCCACCATTTCTATAGCTATTCCGGTGAGACCGGTATGCATTCTGCAGGCAACGGCGCAGGCCCTGCACCCGGTGCACCACAGGGTGTTCACCCGGCGTTGGACACGGTGTGTTTCACCCTTCGCAGCCTGGAACCCCTCCGGCGGCGCCGCAGGCCCGGAGACCCTGCAGGGCAAACACCTGAAGGGGTAGCCCAGCCCTCCCCTGCCCTGCATTCCGGAGTCCAGCATGTGGTTCACGTTGAGCCCCTCACCACGCCAGCCGTGGGAGGCGGAAAGCACTCCCCTCTTAATAAGGGGGACGGGGAGAGGACCCTGAGGCAGGATCCCCAGGGGGATTCAAGCCTGATCCAGCTTCCCGGGGGATTCCAGGGGGGATATCGTCGGGGTGCATCTCCACCGTGGGCAGGGTTCGTGGACCCTGAGTTCAGCCACGTTCCTGTGCTCGCCGTGGAAATACACCGGGGTCCTGGCCCCGGTGGTGAGTTTCAGGGGGTAGCCCGGGTGATCCGCTTCCGAGGGAGGGGGTGAATACCATGGAGCGGGAAGGAGGCCGGCCCTGGCCATTATCTCCGGCTGGAGCTCGATCCTTCCGAGGGGTTGAGAATCCCTTCCGGTATTCTGTGCCTGGCATCAGCCAGCCAACCGCCTCAAGTTCACTCCAGCTGTATCCCGACGGTTCCAGCACATGGTCGAACCAGCCGGTGACATCACTCCAGGGAAAGTGTTCCGGAGCCATGAGCTTCCCCGCCCGGAGTACGATCTCCATGTCTGAACGGCTTTCCCCAAGGGGTTCTATCACCCTGTCGAAGGCAGCCAGCTGATACCACCAGTTCCTTATGCCCCGTCTCTCCAGGCAGGTGCAAACCGGCAGGAAAACATCAGCCAGCTCCTCCGCCGCAGGGACATGAAAAGGTCTGCCACCACCGAGAAGCCGGTCCTCTTCAGCAGGGCGCCTGCCCTCCGTGGCTCTGCGAAGCCGTTCGCCGTGATGCCGGTGCCCTGGTACCAGGCGCACTCCACTGACCTTCCCGCCTCTATTTCGTCCAGGAGGGTATCGGCGTGGGCATAGGGGTAGCCCATGCCGGTCATGGGATACTCCTTCACTCCGGTTTTCGTTTTCAGCAGCCCGTCGGCGTGTTCTTCGGAGATCCCCCGTCTGCTTATCCCGAAGGGGTCGGTTACTATCACATTGCCCCCGGGAACGTCTATGTTGCCGGAAAGGGCCATCAGGGATGCCAGGGCATGGGCGGTTCCCAGTGCCGAGGGGGACATGTCCACGGAAACTCCCCAGTGGACCGCGGCGGGTTTTGATGCTCCATACATGACCGCCGCGGCCTCTATCAGTTCAGCTCTGATGCCGCAGGCTTCTCCTGCCTGCTCCGGGGTATAGGGCTCCACCTGCCCGCGTACATCTTCGATGCCTGTGATGAACCCCCGGGCAAAGTCCAGGTCCACCAGCCCTTTTTCAAAGAGAACGTTAAGGAAGGCCATTGCCAGGACAGCATCGGTGCCCGGGGCAACGGGCAGGTGAATGTCCGCCCTCCGGGCCATCCATGTTCTGCGGGGGTCCACGACTATCATCTTCGTTCCCCGGCGGAGGCACTCCACTATCCACTGCCCCAGAAAGCCGTCGGGGTTTGAGTCCACCGGATTGGAACCCCAGATAAGCAGACACCGGGGAAGGACCCAGCGGGGGTCGTCATATCTGTCCCGGAAATACTGGGAGCAGTCCGCCACCGGCCACCCGCCGAAGAGTGAATGGCAGACGCTCATACGGGGCATGAGACAGGCGCTTCCGCTGCCCGGTCCCAGGGCGTAGTACTCCGGGCTGCCGAAGCCCAGGGCAAGCCGGGAAAGCCAGGGGCCTGTATCACGGCCTGTCCCCTTGCAGAATATCACGCTCCTGGCACCGCTTCTTTCCCTGGCGTCCAGGAAACCGCCGGCCACAGTGTCCAGGGCCTCTGTCCAGGAGATCTTTTTCCAGCCTCCACGGGTCTTTCGCAAGGGGTGAAGCACCCTGTCAGGGTGGTGGACAGTCCGGGGAAGGGCGGCTCCACGGGGGCAGAGAGCCCCCGGTTGAAGGGGTTGGCCCTGTCCCCCCGTATTTCCGTTACCCTGCCGTTCCTCACCAGGGCGATGATGCCGCATCCGTTGTGACAACCCGGCGGGGTGGTGCATATAGTACGCTTTTCCAGGAGTATCCTCGCTTCCATTAACACAGTTCAAGCGTAGTATTCTCCTGAACCCCGCCGGGGTCAACGAAGGAGAGCTAGTACCTGTAGTGCTCCGGCTTGTAGGGCCCCTCCTTCGGAACTCCGATATAATCCGCCTGCTCTTCGGTGAGGGCGGTGAGCTTAACTCCCAGTTTGTCCAGGTGAAGCCTGGCCACCTCCTCGTCGAGGAGCTTGGGCAACATGTACACACCCACGGCGGGTCTTTCTTCCGCAAGGGCTATCTGGGCCAGGCACTGGTTGGTGAAGCTGTTGCTCATTACGAAACTGGGGTGGCCGGTGGCGCAGCCAGATTTACCAGCCTGCCCTCTGCCAGGAGATAGATGGAGTGGCCGTCGGGATAGAGGAACCGGTGAACCTGGGGCTTGATCTCTATCTTCTTCACACCGGGCCATTTTTCCAGCTCTTCCACCTCTATCTCGTTGTCGAAGTGACCTATGTTGCACACTATGGCCTGGTCCTTCATACGGCTCATGTGGTCGGCGGTTATCACACGGCAGTTGCCGGTGGTGGTCACGAATATATCCGCTTCCTGCAGAGCGTCCTCAACGGTGGTAACCTCGTAGCCCTCCATGGCGGCCTGCAGGGCGCATATGGGGTCTATCTCCGTTACCATGACCCGGGCACCGAAACCCCTCATTGACTGGCAGCAGCCCTTGCCCACATCCCCGTAGCCGCATACGAGGACCTTCTTGCCGGCAACCATGGTGTCAGTGGCCCTTTTTATTCCGTCTGCAAGGGATTCCCTGCATCCGTAGAGGTTGTCGAACTTGCTCTTTGTAACCGAATCGTTGACATTGTATGCCGGGAAGAGAAGCTTGCCCTGCTTCATCATCTGGTAAGCCTGTGCACTCCGGTGGTGGTCTCCTCGCTTACGCCTATCATCCCTTCGGCGGTTTTCCGCCAGAAGTCCGGCGAACTCTCCAGGCCTCCGATGATGTTCTCCCTGAGGCGGACCAGGTCTTCCGGGCCGCTGCCCACTAGGGGAAGGCTACCGGATTCAGCGTATTCCTCCTCGAGCTGAGCTCCCAGGTGTATCATCAGTGTGGCGTCGCCGCCGTCGTCCACTATCAGATTGGGCCCGTAACCCCCGGGGAATGTAAGCGCCTCCCTGGTGCACCACCAGTACTCCTCAAGGGTTTCCCCCTTCCAGGCGAAGACCGGAATACCCCCGGCGGCCATTGCCGCCGCGGCGTGGTCCTGTGTGCTGAAGATGTTGCAGCTTGCCCACCTTACATCCGCCCCGAGTTCCCTCAGGGTTTCGATCAGCACAGCGGTCTGCACCGTCATGTGGAGGGAGCCGGTTACCCTGAGACCTCCCAGGGGTTTCTCCATGCCGTACTTCTCCCGCAGGGAGACCAGTCCCGGCATCTCGTGTTCCGCGATTTCGATCTCACGCCTGCCGTAGTCGGCCAGTTCAATATCCCTGATCCTGTAATTCATTTTTCTCTCCCTTCACCCCGCCACAGCCAGGATGTTTTCCCCTTCGTATTCCTTGATCTGTGTTACGCTCAGCTTCGCATTTCTGAAAAAACCCCTTACCTCCCCGGCGCTGAAACCCGGCCAGAGGTCTCCGTGGAGTGTCCTGAACCTGGGATCGGTGTGCTCGAGGAGATCCACCACCAGCAGAACACCCCCGGGCCGAAGTACCCTTGCCGCCTCTGAGATTGCCTGCCCGGGATCTCCGCAGTGATGGAGGACCATGTGGGCCAGGACGGTTCCCGCGGCCTCATTCTCAACCGGAAGGTGCTCCGCCTCGCCAAGCCTGAGTTCCACGCGGGATTCCAGCTTATGTGAGGATGTGTTCCTCAGGGCAAGGTCCAGCATTTTCCGTGAGCTGTCCACCGCCAGTACCCTGCCAGCCCTGGAAAGCAGGAAGGGTATCATTCCACCGGCGCCGGAACCCACCTCCACCGCCAGGTCGGTGGTACCCATGTGCTTCTCCAGGAAGGGCATACAGCGGGATGTGTCCGGCAGGGTGTCCCCTATCTCCCGAAGCTCACTCTCCCCCTTGGAATCAAAGAACTCCCTGGAGGTGCGCTTCCTCTCGGAAAGGCACCTGGCAAGACGGTTCATGTCTTCGTTGAAGCCGGGCAGCGATTCCCTGCTGGAGAAGGCGGTCTTGAGTATTCCCTCCACCAGGGGCTGTCCCGGCGGATGTGGTAGAACACCCAGTTGCCCCTGCCGGACCTGGTGAGCACCCCGGCATCCAGGAGTAGCTTCAGATGGTGGCTGGCGTTGGACTGTGAAAGGCCCAGCACGGAAACGATCTCACTGACGTTAAGTGGCCCGTTCTGGAGAATGAGGGCCATCCTCAGCCTGTTCCGCTCCCCCAGAGCCCTGAAAACCTTTTCCATCATCATGAAAATACTATATGAACATATACTAATATAGTCAACCCCCTCCCGGTATTGGCGGGGGCCCTCCATTTGCTTAGTTTTACATGAATACATCACCGGGAGGTTATCCTTGAAGGAGAAAAACCCACGCTCAGAACGTGTTATAACCGATCCCTCCGCGGAGGATGCCTCCCTTCGTACAAAACCGGAGGTCCTTCCCCTTCTGGGCAGGGAAAGGGAAATGGAACATCTGCTCTTTGCCTGGAACTCCGCCCAGAAGTGGTTCACCCACCCCCCGCTGCTTGTCCTCGGAGCACCGGGCATGGGCAAGACCAGGCTGATCGAGGATTTCCTGGGAAGGGCGGAGGAACCGGACACGGTGATATTGCGGCTGGGCAACAGCCTGTGGGATCAGCCTCCCCTGGGCATGTGGAAGCCCCTTATGGGAACCGGCACATTGGACCCCTACGGCACGGTGATGGACAGGCTGAGGAACCTGAGGACCGAGCTCAATGTCATTCTCTGCATAGAGGACCTTCACTGGGGTGACGAGGCCTCACTTAAGCTCCTCGACCAGCTCCATCTGTCCATACGTGATGCCGGGGTTTTCCTCCTCCTCTCCTCCCGTTCCCTGCCCAGGGGTTCACTTGCGGAGCACTGTCAGAAGCTCACCCTTGAGGAACTGGCCCCGCCGGCGATCAGGGACATTGCCCGGGCCATGCTGGGACAAACCGGGAAGGACGAAGCGGAGAAAATAACCTCCTTCCTCATGGATAAATCCGGCGGAAGTCCCCTGCTGGCCACTGAACTGATCCTCCACTCCCTGGAAACCGGAGCCATTCAGAGGAACGGCGAAGGTCTCCGGTTCATGAACGAAGAGCCCTCGGGGATCATTCCCCATAGCGCGGAATCGGTTCTCAGGGCACGGATGGGTTCTCTGAAACCGGAGGAAAGCATCGCCCTTCAGGTGGCTTCAGTGCTGGGAAACACCTTCAGGCCCTGGGATTTCACCGGTGTCCTTATGGAACTGGGATACCCTTCCGGGGATGTGCTCCTCTCCAGGCTCATCGACCTGGGCTTCATCGCAGCAAGGGGGGTGGGGTCTACGGCTTCTACAGTTCCGTCCTATCTGGAACCGTATACCGGACCCTTACCGGGGAACAGAGAAGGCTCATGCACAAACCGCCGCGGCGGTGATTTCCAGCTCCCGGGGGGGAAGCAAGGTGGATGCCATATCACTGTCAAGACACTGGATGGAAGCAGGAACCGGTGTACAGGCGGTTCCCTGGCTGATGAAAGCACTTGAGCAATGCCTTGACCTGGGCGATCTGAGAAGGGCTGAAACCCTCTCCCGTGAGATCCACGCCAGAACTGAGGACGAAGGAAAGTCTGCCCACGGGGAAGTCCTGGCATTCTTTGACGCCAGGCTGCAGCTCATCATGGGCAGGTTTCAGCTGGCCTACGACTCTCTGAAGGGCATTATAGATAACCTCCGGGGTTCAAGGCTGGCCCAGGGCCTCTTCCTGATGGCCCAGTCAATGGAAAACCTGGGGTTTCCCCTGAAAGAGGCCCTGGCTTTCTATGAAAAGCCGCCGCCGAGGCGGAGGAGGCCGGGGATATGAACACCCTGGCCCAGGCACTGGGTTCCGCCGGTTCCCTTCACCTGGCTACAGGAAGCAGACAGAGCGCCCTTGAGGCATTCAGCAGGGCCCTGGAACACCGTGATTCCCTTGACACGCCATCCCTGGCCAAGCTCCATGGCAACATGGGGATACTCATGCACCGCACCGGAAGCAATGAAGAGGCCCTGAAACACTACGGCAAGACCCTCGAGCTTGGAAAGAAGTGCGGAAACATGGGAATAGAAGCAAACGCCCTTGCCTTCACCGGACAGGTATACATTAACATGGGAAACCGGGAAGAGGGCCTGAAAAGATACCGGGAGGCCCTGGCCCTGCACAGAAAGGCGGGGAACCGCCGGGGCGAGTGCACCACCCTGGGAAATCTCGGTGGACAGCTTGCCAGGTTCGGCGATACCGGCACCGCGATAGAAATGCTGGAAAGCGCCATTTCCATCGCCGAGGAGATAGGCCACAGCAGGGGAATAATGTCCTTCCACTCCAGTCTGGGCCTCGCCTTCAAGATGAGCGGGAACCATGCCAGGGCCGAGGAACACATAAGGACCGCCATGAAGATGATATCCGGTTCCGGGGACCAGAGGGCCATGGCGGTTGCCCACCTGAACCTCTGCACCGTACTGTCCAAAATGTCCAGGCCCGGGGAGGCCATTGAAGAGGCCAGGCGGGCCCTTCGGTACGCCTGCCGGGTAAATGCCCTTACCACCCAGGCCAGGGCGCTGGGAAACCTGGGCTGGCTCATGCTGAAGACCGACCGCATCCCATTGGCGGCCAGCTTCTTCCGGGAAGCCTTCAGAAGGAGCTTCCTGGCGGAGGACCACTCAATGCTTGCGGACAGCAGGGTGGGAGAAGGCAGGGCCTGCTACGAGATGGGGAAAATGGAAGAGGCCCGGAGGTGCTGCGAAAGCGCTTCTGAACTGAAGGAGAAATACGGAATGGATCACGAGGCTGAAATGGGCCTTCAGGAACTGGAAGCCTTCTGGGGGAGGTGGATTTCTTTGGGAAGGGTGGCTGAAGTAATTGTAGCAAGCGGAATACCCGGCGCGGGAAAATCCTCCTGGATAAGAAGGAACACGAACCCATACATGACAGAGGTGTTCAGCGCCGACAACTATTTCCTTGACAGGAACGGCAGGTATCACTTCGATCCCGCCATGCTCTCACTGGCACACTGCCACTGTCTCAGGAGCTTTTCCGAGAGGCTCACCGCCCTCTGCACCGTTGAGGACAGCTGCTGTCCCGTTACACTGGTGGTGGATAACACCAACATCTGCGCCTGGGAGATAGCCCCCTACTACGCGCTGGCAGCCGCCTATGGGGTCCCGGTCAGGGTGATCAGGCTTCTCAGCGACCCGGCAAAGGCCTTCCGCAGGAACATCCACGGTGTGGAACGGGAAAAAATAGAGCTTATGGCGGAAAGGATGAAAATGGCGGAACTGCCTTCATTCTGGAACATAGAGGAGATCACCGACTGGTACTGACGGCTCAGATGTTCACACCGGCTGAAAGGTAGAACCTGGCGGAACCCGCCCCCCTGTCCAGGGGGAAACCGGCTCCGGCATCGAACCGCAGACCGGCGGTACTGCCCCTGAGACCTCCACCAACGGAAATTGGATACTTCGTCCCCTGGGAGCCGGTGTCTATCACCCCGGCATCGGAGTAAACATAGATCCTTGTGGGGGTTTCCCCCAGGGAGACCTCCGGTGACGCAACCGCCCAGGCCCCGGCCCGCCATGAATCCTCGGGGTAGCCCCTGAAGGATCCGTAGCCGCCGATCCTGGTCACCATGGTGGACAGACGCCTGCCGCTGACGATGCCCCCGGCCCTGAGCCCCCCTCCCAGCCCCAGTGCCCCCCTGAACCACTGATATGACATACTCCCCCGGGCCCTTGTGAGAAGGTATGTGGAATCAGGTCCCGAGGCCCGGCCGCCGTCGGTGTTCACACTCCCTGAGAAACCGGCGCGGCCCTGCCTTTCCCTGCCGGTAAGGTCCCAAGCCAGCCCTGCGCTGGCGAACTGGAAGCTTTCATCCGGGGCATTCAGGGGATAGCTTCTCCATGTGCCTCCTCCGCCTGAGACCTCCAGGCTTCCCAGGCTCAGTATCAGTGAAGCGGACCATTCCCTGAGAACGCTTCCGCTGTCGGGAACCTGCTGGTAACCGGCGAACTCCACCGAAACCGGAGAACCAAGTATCCAGGGCTCCCTGTAAAGACCGGAGGCGTCCATGCCCCCCCAGTCAACCGACGCCCCCCGGAGCTCCAGCCTCCTTCCGGTTCCGAAGAGATTGGTGAAGACAACCTCTCCCCCGCCGTTGAATCCCCCGGTGCTGGTGAAGTCGATGTCTCCGGAGAACCACCCCGGGGGTGACTCCTGAACCGGAACGATGAGGGCCAGGTTGCCCCCGGGGCCCAGGGCCGCCCTCACCGGTCCCACTGATTCGATGAAGGGCAGTCTTTCCACACTCCGCAGCCACCTGTTTATCCCCCGGGAGGAGTAGGGTTCACCCGGGGCTGTCTCCAGGGTCCTCAGCAGTACCCCGGGGTCGGTGCGGACGGAATCGGGAAACCTTATCTCCTCAAGGAGGGCATGCCTTCCGGGAACGGTATTCACCGTAAGGGTTTCCGGTGCGGAGAGATAAAGGGCAACGGCGGCGAAGGGATACCCCTCCTGAAGGTACCAGTCCAGCGCCGAGAGGCGCAGGAGGTCCATTGCCTCGTCGGTGAACTCGGTGGAATCGGGAGGGGGAGGAGCACCGGTAACACGGACCCCCACAGAGGATAGAACGGCCAAAGCAAGTATCAATGCCATCAGAAGTTCACCGTCCCCTCTATTCCGCCCCGCTGGTTCCAGGGCGCCTCGGGCTGCTTCCTTCCCCAGTAGAAGAGGTTGATACGGAACCACCGGTTCAGGTTCCTGCCAAGGGAAACCACCGGTTCAAGGGTCCATCCGGCCTGTCTGCCGTCAAAGAACCAGGAGGGAACCGTTTCTCCACCGGGTATGTACCAGGCGGTGAAGCGGCCGTTTGCCGTCCAGCCGGAGCCGGTGAATGAGGAATGTGGTTCAATGCCCCTTCCGGTGATGTCCAGACCCCCTCCCCTCTCCCGTCTGTTTTCCATGAACAGCCTTACCCCGGCGTCGAAGCCACCGCCGGAGACGTAGGTGGGGTCGGCGGAGATGCCGCTGCCGTCGATCTCCCTGGTCCCGTACAGGGACCGCCTTCTGAAGTCGGTGAAACCCCTTACCTCTACCTGAAGGGTCTCGAAGGGCCGCAGCAGGGGGGTTACCTCAAACCTTCTCAGTATCTCCCTGGTGTTTCCAACACCGCTGTAGTCGTCCCTCCTGTCATAACCTGAGACCTTAAGGGTGAGCCTTCGTATTCCGCCGTCATCCCAGGCCAGGAAGGGGAAGGCTGCCCTTCCATTCCCCGGGGGAATCGATGTCGAAGGCTCCCGCCAGGGTGTAGGTGGAGAGACGGTCGCCGGGGTCCGAGGCGGAAAGTCCGAAGGAGCCGTCCAGACCGGCGGTCTCGGCGGAATCGGACCAGCTGAAGCCTCCGGTGAGGTCCGCCTCCAGCACCCTGGTCTCGCCCTGGCCGGGGATGAAGGACTGGACATAGTCCCCGGAGGGGTCCTGGTAGTACTCCCCGGTCTCCGGGTCGTAACTGAAGCCGCCGTTCCCTCACCCACCCAGGTGTAGATTATGTCCATCTCCCGGGAAATGTAGCCTCCGGCGGTGTATCTGCTGTGAAGCCAGATACCCCGCTGCCTGCCGGACCAGGACGCGTTCACCGCGTCGGAGCTGGTGGAACCGCCGCCGGTGAACCAGCCGGTTGAGTGCTGTATGGAACCGGATGTGTTCCATGAAGTACCTGTTCCCCTGGCCTGAAGGCTCAACCTCAGTGTCCTGTCAGGCCGTGTTGTTCCTGTGCGCCGGTCTATCTCCCCGCCTGCGGTGAGGACGGAGTTCCATCCCCCGGCTTCGTGGGAAACACCGGCGTCACCGGCCAGGAGGCCGCCTGTAAGGCTGTCCGCCCAGCTCTCGGAGGTATATGAGGGTTTCAGGAAGGGGGTGAAGTTCCCGGCTGAAAGGTACATCTCCGTGCCGAACTCGCCCATTCTGCCCCCCTCAGGGTCTGGGCCCCGTTCCTGAAAAGCCCCCGGGAGAAAAGGGTCATTGCCAGTCTGCCCAGGCTTATCCTGTAGATCCCCTCAGCTATATCCGTGGACCCTCCTCCCTCGAGAAACCTTTTCCGGCGGAGAGCTCAAGACTCTTCCCGGCAACCTCCGCCTCGGCGTAGCTGTCCCTTCCCCGCCAGGAGGATGGAAGGCCCCACCGGTTAAGGTCGTAATCGGTGTCCAGGTCGTCCGGGGGGGAAAACCCCCTGGAAACCCCCCTTCCGCTCAGGGTAACAAGGGGGCCGTCATCCCAGGGCCTCAGGCTGAAAAGGCCTCCGGAGAGGGTTCCCTCCCTGGTGGTGGAGCCTTCGTCGAAGAGGTTGCCCCTGCGGCTGGAGAGGGTTGAATGGAGGCTGTATTCCTCGATGATCCCCGCGGCTCCGAAAACAGTTGCACCGACGGTACCTATGGATGAGGGGATGGACAGATACCTTCTGGGAGGTGGGTGCCCTGGCCCTGGCCAGCCCAGGCATACCCCCCAGGGCGGAGCTGTAGATGTAGTCGCCCCGCCGGAGGGAGGCCGCTGGAACTCCACGGTCCAGTCGCCTTCGCCGGGCCCTGTCCACACATACCGTGAGAGGCTGTCCAGGGTGTAGCTGCCGTTGTTCTCCCCCACATACTTCCCGCCGTCTATCCAGGCGTCTTCCGGGTTCTCCCCGGCGGCCCCCAGGGCCTCCTCTATCTCGTCGGTGATTATGAAGCCAAGGGGAGCCCCGGTATCGTCCCCCCTTGAAAAGCCGCTGAACCCCAGTGAAAGACCTTCGGAGACCTGAAGCCGGTCTCCCCACGGGCAACGTTCTTCCTGAAGCCGTCGCCCAGCCGGTAGTATGAAACCTCCACCCGCTGATCCTGTCTGATCAGCCGGCGGGTTGTGAAGGTAACCAGGCCCGCGGCGTAGTCCATCTCATAGTCGGCGCCTGAGCCCCTGGAAAGCCTCTCCCCGTCAAGGAAAAGCCTTTCGCTGCCCGGGGTAACTCCCCCTCCGGGGCAAAGGTGTAGGGCCCCTGAAGGCCCTCTTCGGTGAGGAAGGCGCTCCTTCTACGCTGGCTTCCCGTGGTTCCAAACCTCCGGAGAGATCGAAGCTCTCCCCGGGGAATATCCCGGCGCTGAAACCGGTGACATCCTGTCTCCAGGGCACCGGACCCCGGTTCTCCCACTGGAGATCCCCCATTTCCGCGTTCCATGAGTTTCCACGGAGTTCCACATACACACGGTCCAGCTCCGAGAGGGCCTCGGAGGAGGCGGCCCCAGGGGAAGGTTCCTGTCGGTAATCTTGCCATTCACGGATATCCCCGAGGCCAGCATTCCCCTTATGGAAAGCTCGGTTCCCTGGGTTATCCCCCCGCCGGCGCCCAGTGAAACACCCAGCTTTTCGATCCGGAAATGAAGAGCCCCTCGGGCAACGGATCCGCCCCGGAGCGGAAGGCAGGCATCACCAGGGCTTCCCCGGTATCAAGGGGCCTTACCGTGAGCCTGGAGACCCGGGGCACCTGGATGTCCAGGGTGTCGGCGGTTACCGTGACAGGGGCTCCGGCTTCCGGGGCCGGCGAGAGCACAAGCCCCACCGAGGCCCCCCGGGATGATACCTCGGCAGACAGTGTGTCTTCCTTCACAACGGCGATTATGGAGCCGGGTACAAGCCAGGGTCCTTCGGAGATGTCTATGTAGTCGGTACCGTTCCCTGTGAGAATGAAGGTGTATCCGGTGAGGGCCAGAAGGGCAAGAATCGGTGTCATTCCAGGACCGAAGGGACCGTTCCCCCCAGACGATCACCGTTCCGCCGGAGGGCGAGGATGATAGCCTTGTGCCCGGCACATCCACGGCAATGGTGTCACCTCTGGGGTTCAGCACCATTCCTCCGCTGAGCAGGAGGATCTCACCGGCGGAGAAACACCCGTGGCCGGAACCGGCCACAAGGGTCTTGCCCCTACCCTCCTCAACCAGGAAGACACCCCTTGAACCGCTGAGAAGAACCCTTCCAAAACCCCCGGAGGAGAGCCTTGTGTTCCTTCCGGCGCAGTCCCTGGCCAGAATGGTTCCCCCCGGGGTTTCCAGGTTTCCGGAGGAGGTGTTCACGTACCAGATGTCAAGGCCGTTCCAGACAAGGTCGCCGGGGCTCTCCACCGGCATCTCAGCTGTGAGTATGTCATCGGTGTCATGAACAAGTATGACCCCCGAGGCCGCGGAGGAAACCGCCCACCTTCCCGTGGGGGAAATGGCCAGGCCCGAGGCAAACCCCGGGATGTCCAGACTATAGGAGTCGGTTGTGCCGTCGGGGCTTAGACGAATGACAAGGGGAGAAGCGGAGGAAAGCACCCAGACGGTGCCGCTGCCGTCTATCTCAAGGTCGGTGGGAAAGATGCCGGTGAAGTTGTAGGCGAGAAGCAGAAGAACACTAGCGAACCACGGCAACACGGCCGGTTTCCGTTCTGGAACCCTGCTGGAAACGGTAGAAGTAAACCCCCGAGGCAAGCTCCGAAGCCCCGGCGTAAGTCACAACGGCTTCCCCCTGGGGAGCGGAAAGGGAAACGGACTCCACATGGGTTCCCGCCTGGTCGAAGATGGCAAGCTCCACCGGCTGGCCCGTGGACTGGAACTGGAAGTAGAGTGCGCCCAGGCATGGATTGGGAAACGGCGAAATTCGCCCCGCTCCCCACGGAGCCGGCGTTCACATTCATGGAAAGCCCGGCGAAGCTGTTGCACAGGAGCATCAGTGTTCCCCCCCGGGACAGGTCCAGGGCCACGTCGAAGGCGCTTCCTGTATCCAGTTCCGTCAGTTCCGCCCCGTCAAAATGATACGCGGAAAGGCTGCCGATACCCGAACCCTCCGCCCGGAGGCTTCCGGTGAGGCCGTCATTGACGCTGTAGTAGCTTCCCTGAAAACCCCTGATGTCGTGCCAGGGATGGCTCCAGGGGGTTTCATCCACTATGCCGGTGTAATCAAGCCCCGGTCTGTTTCCAGGGCTTACGGTGTCGTAGTCGGCCATTCTGAAGCTCTCCCAGCCATACCCAAGGGACACGTCGTCGATGAAACAGGCCAGCATCCATTCCTTTAGTATTTCCTCGAGGTCCGCGGGCTCTCCGGTGGCCGAGGCAATTGCCTCCTCCACACCCTGACGCCCCTGGTGGATGAATGCATGGTGTTCCATATGAAATCCTCTCCCCCGTAGTTCTCGTAGAGATAGGCGAAGAACAGGTAGCCGGCGGCGTAGCCCGCCACGTACTCTATCGGGTCCGAAAGATCGGTCCACTTGATCGGGGTTACTCCCCCACATCCAGGAAGGTCTCAACCTGGAAGGCGGGGTAGCCGCAGAGGAATGTGCCGGTCTGGGCCTGGTTCTCTATCACCCAGAGCTCCTCGCCGCTGAAGGGTTTGATGCCGTACTGAATCAGGTGCACAAGTTCATGGCTGGCGGTATCCATTGCGCGATCCGGCTCGCCTGGAAAACAGTCTATATAGAGCATTTCGACTTCGTTGGAATGACCTCCGTAGTAGTTACGGGCCTCCCATTCGGTGAACATGTTGTATGGGCTGAAGTAGCCAGCTATGTACCACTCCTGCCCCCCGGTGCCGTGGCCGTCGGGTATGTCAAGAACAAGGAAGTAGACCCTGGGATCATCGTCTATGAGGTCGGGTATGTCTCCGAAATACCTGGCATCGGTTGCTATGATGCCCTCTTCCCCCTCCAGGCTGAAGAGAGTGTTTCCACACCCTCCTGATAGAAGTTCACCCCCCACTGTGTATCCTCAACGAAGATGTAGGTGAGTTCGCCGGAGTGCCTGCAGGTGGCGCTGGTAAGGTAGAAAACCGGAATGTCGCCGCTCTGGTCGATGGCCCAGAAATTAACCACATCCCCAACCTGGTGGCCGGAGTCCTTCCCGGCCAGGGGGCCGGTGGGGCTGTTGGCGGGGTCGTGGCGGAGGTCCATCTGCTGTATCTGGGGGAAGTGGAAGGTGCCGTCCACCGCAAGCCTTCCCATGGAAACCAGTATTGAAAGAAGGTAGAAAACACTCATCAGAACCTCGCCCCCACTGTGAACCGCACCGACGAGAAGTCGGCGCTCTCGGGAAACCCTATGTCGGTATAGATACCGGGGCTGGAAGGGTCGAGGAGGGATGCGTCTATGGCGCTGACTGCCCGGTTCACCAGGCGAAGGCGGCCACATAGGTTGTTCTCCTGAACCATTCTCTGCTGTCGCGAAGGGCATCGGCGTAGTGGTTCCTCGCGCCGGAACCGCTCCAGCTCCAGCCGTCGGAACCGAACCTGGCGTTGTTCTCGAAATACTCCCTCTGGGCGTCGGGGTCGTCGGGGTAGTAGTAGCGGGCCAGGCTTCTTATGTAGTCGTTGTACTCCTGGCTGCTGGAGAAGTCGCCAACATCGTCCTGGAAGCTTCTGTCCCTGGAGGACACGTCAATTCCAGCCTCCTCCATGGCCAGGTTCCTGTAGTCATCCCGGGAAAAGATCCCCTGAAGGTATGAAATGCCCACTCCGGTCCATATTGATGCCTCGAGTCCCATGAAGATGGTTCCCCTGGTGGAGTGGCCGGCGTGAAACTGGCCCCAGCCGGGAAGGACTATGGAGCGGAGGACCGTGCCCTTGTCCGCTCCGAAGGCAGCAAGGGAGATCAGTAGAAGGGCTATCGTCGTTCTTTTCATCAGTTCACCACCGCAGCGTGGAAGAGGGCCTCGGCGGTTTCTCCGCCGGCCCTGAGTTCCAGACACACATAATAAACACCCGGGGCCAGATCTTCGGTATTCCAGTGAACCTCCCAGGGGGCTCCCCCGGGGGCGTCACCCTGGAACTCCGCCACCAGTTCCCCGGCAACGTTGAATATCTTTATCTCAAAAACGGCATCCTCCCCCGGGAGGAACCTTATCCGTCCGGTGTCATCCCTGACGGGGTTGGGCCACACGAAGAAGTCCTCCACACTGAGGAGTTCACCGGAGGACACGATATCGGGGAGCTGGGAGGTGTACCAGCAGCCCTCACCGCCGCGGTCCATTCCGGTGTGCCATCCCTGGGGCTGGAACTGGGTGTAGAAGGCCCCGATGAAACCGCTTCTGGTGAGTGTGGTGAGCCTTAGGGAGCCGTCGCCTTCAAATCGGTGAAGTACCGGTGAGCCAACGGGGTCGTCCCCGAAGGCGAAGGGGCCGGCGGCGTTCCACAGGAAACCCTGCCGTCCCGGAGTGGAGCGCAGGCGAATCCATCGCCGCCTATGCCCCGGTTGAACCTGCGGTAGCCCCCGGCAAGGGAGTCGGTGGGGGTTTCAAAGGGCCAGTCGGTTACAATGGTTCCCGAAGAGGAGAAGGCCTCCATGCCCAGGGTGGTCTCGACCAGTATCTCGAGGTAGCCGTCGGCGTTGAGGTCCGCCGGGAAGGGGTCGGAAAGGATATTCCCCTGAAGCTTCACAGGAAACCCGGTTCCAGGGAGGCGTCCTCGCCGTATACCCAGAGCTCACCGCCGGATACCACGGCGATCTCAACACCGCCGTCGCGGTCGAAATCAGCCGCCATGGGAAGGGTTATATCCTCGCTGCCCGGGTGGACCGGCCAGCCGAAGAGGGTCCCGCCGCCGGGGTTGACCCTGCGAAGGGAGCCGTCGGCGGTTACAAGGACAAGCCCGGGGAACTCTTCATGGGGAAAGACGCATCCCCCCGCCAGGGGCAGGGCGAAGGAAACCGGCGAAGGGGAGTGGACCTGGCCGTCAAGCCCGATCCTGTAGAAATCGTTGTTCTCAAGGAGAAGGAAAATTGAATTCATTGATTCAGAGGCAATGGCCTGGAGAACAGGTGAACCCACATCCACCGGCCAGCCCGGGGCTTCGGACCAGTCGGGAAGCCGCAGGTGCACATCCCCCGCCTCCTGGCAGACCACCAGGTATTCAGTTCCGTCGATCTCACAGATCACCGGAGGCGCCGTGGTGTTAAGGCCCATGGGAACCGCCTGGCTTCCGTCGGGAAGAAGGGCAAGGGCCTGCCCGTTGCCCTGGACGGCAACTATGTACTCACCCTGGGGCTGTTCCAGAGAACCGGGCCGAATTTGCCCCGGCCCATTTGAACGGGCCAGCCGGGGACGGAGTTCTGAAGGGAATAAACGAAACGCATTGAATTAGCCGAAGCATCCAGCACCTCGATGGACACGCCGGTGTAGCCGCCCCAGGAGGCGTCGGTGGAGGGGGTGGTTCCCGGGTTGAACTCCCAGGCGTAACCGTCCTTTTCCAGGGGTCGTACTGGCTGCCCTCTATGCTGAACCATGTGGGAAACCCGTAGTCGAGGTCCTGTATGCCGTCGGCCTCCTCCACATCGACACCCTTGTGAAGGGGATCAACGTTCACGATGTTGGCCTGCCGGTAGGGCCCGAGCCTGGTCTCGTCGATATGCCAGACAAGTATTCCCGAGCCGGGCAGACCGAAATCCCTTTCATGGGGGCCGGGCTGTCCGTTGCCGTCGGGGTCACGCTGCCTGTTCTCCACAAGGAAGTATTCCGTGGCGCTTATGGGTATCTTGTAGACCTCTCCCCCTCTTCCAGGGTGTATTCGCCGGGCTGTATGACCTGGGGTGTGACCCAGCCCAGGGCCGCCCGTGACCAGGCGCCCGGGGCGGAAGGCCAGAACCCGTTCATGAGCCACTGTCCGTAGCCCATTATGTCCCAGCCGCCTACGCCGACGGTGCCGTCGTAGGTGTTGTAGAGGTCCGGCAGCCCCAGCTGGTGGCCGAACTCGTGCACTATGGTGCCCAGGGCTCCAAGGCCGTAGTTGTCCTGGGTCTGGCGCTCAGGGGCCAGTGAGGCCTCACGGAGGCTGACCCCGTCGTTGGTGCCTATTGCGGAAATCCCGAGATAGTACTCGAGGTCTCCGGCGTTTATGAACATTGAATGGATGTCATCGGGGCTGTTGCCCAGTATGTCACCCTCGGCGCGCGCGGTGGAGGATTATCACCGCTCCGTACCGGGAGAAGTCGATCTCGGGATCGGAGGCTTCCACTGCGTCGCGGAACAGTTCGCACTGCCCCTGACCGAACTTATCGTTGGAACCGTAGTACACCATCTGATGCTGGAGCTGGTAGGCGCCGTCGCCGGATGGGTACTGGGTGATGTTCAGCAGAAGCTTTCCACCGCTTACATCGGTGAAATAGCCTTCCACCTGGCCCATGAGATCCGTCACCGCCTGGGAATCGGACTCGAAAACACCGTTCCCGCTGGTGGTTTCGGTGTAATCGGGAAGGAATCCCACCTTCACCACGCACACATTGATGGTGGTATCGGCCCTGAGGGGAGCGATCTCACCGTGCTCCGCAAGGACAGGAAAGCCGTCGGAAACCCCCTCGGGCATGTCGGGCAGGCCGGTTCCCGGATAGGGCGGGGCGGCCAGGACCGCCCCGGCTGTTATCAGCGGCAGGAGGAAGGAGTATCCCGACATCAGAACCTGAGTGTAAGACTGTACTTCTGGTTGTACTTGCCTGAACCCTGGAGGGACTCGTCCACCGGTATGAAGGCCATGTCAAGCTGGAAATCGTTCCAGTGCAGACCGGCTCCGAAGGTAACTCCGGCGATGGTGGATTCACCCTCGGTATCGTGAACGTACCCGGCCCTGAGGGCCAGAAGGTCGTAGTACCAGAACTCGGCGCCGGTGCCCCACTTGTTCTCCTTCAGCTCTTCGGAGATGCCGTCGTCCACATTGACCAGGAGCTTGGTGAAGTCGCCGGAGACAAGAAGGGAAGTGAGCTCGTCCTGGAAGGGGATGTAGGCAACGCCGAACTTGAACTTCCTGGGAATGGGATTGAACTCGCTGCTTCCGCCGTAGCTCATGTTCGGCCCCAGGTTGGTGAGGGTGGCCCCACGGAAACATTTCCCCAGGGTTGTTCGGGAACTTTGTAGAGAACACCGAAGTCCGCGGCGAAGGAGGTGCCCTTGCCGCTGTCCTCGTAGTAGAGATGGTCGTATATGAACTTCAGGCCAAGACCCACGGCGAGCCCGGGGGCCACCTCGGTTCCGAAGGCGGCATCGGCTGCGACGCCGTAGGAGTAGAAGGTTCCGATGGCCTCGGAGCTGCCCTCTTCTATCTCATCCTGTTCCCCCATGGACATGAAGGTGATGTTTCCGCCCACTCCGCCCCAGCCCTCTATCTGCTGGGCATATCCCAGGAACTCGTAGTAAAGGTCATCGGCAAGCTGGGGAAGCCACTTGGAATGCTGAAGGGTTATCTCCCGCTTCTCCTGTGCGGCGAAGGCAAGCCCCGCGGGGTTCCAGTATGAAGCAGTGGCGTCGTCGGAGACGGCGGTGAATGATTCTCCCATTCCGTTGGCCCTGGCGCCTGGTGTTATGTCCAGCCAGATCACACTGGCGGAGGCGGCAAGGGCCCCCTGGGCCGCCAGCAGAAGAACAAGGCCTGAAACCGGCAGTAAACGCATTTTTTTCCTCCTGTATTTGCGGTATATCAATAAAAGCTATCGCGAAGCATTATCGCCGTCTTTTAACATCAGCCGATACTAAGAAGACCGGCGCCCCCGGGGCAACCCTTTTGCAGTGCTGCAGCCGGTTGCCGGGTATGATGATTCTACCCCGAATCAATCTGTAAGTTCCCCTTTTTACCTCTGATCCGGGGCTACCTCACCACCGCCGCAACCCCGGTAACCTCTGATTCCCCGGCGGAGAGGCGGTAAATATACGTGCCCGAGGCTACCCTGTCCCCGTCGGAATCGGTAAGGTCCCAGGTGTGCTGGTTGTAGCCTGCTTCTCCGGGCAGGTTGCCCCTTTCGGCTATCAGCCGGCCGGAAACGGTATAAATGGTCAGGTCAACAGGACCGCTGGAGCTCTGGGTCCAGTTGAATGACATCACCGTGGAGGCAGGGGTGGGGTAAACGAACAGCTGGCTGATCTCCGGTGAGGACCTCTCGGCAAGGTGGAAGGTCATCTCCTTCCAGCTGATGTTGGAAAGGTTGTCCGCCGCCCTGAGCCTCAGTGTGTGGTCACCGGGCTGAAGCTCCGGAAGGGGGTAGACTATTCCGCCGGTGGTGGCGGAACCGGGCTGGTAGGTGAAGTATTCGGAAACGTCCACAGGTGTTTCGTCTATGTATAGGGCAAGCTGATTCCCGGGGTAGGGAAGCAGGTTGATACCGGAATCGTCTGAAAGAAGGGCCTCGAAGACAACGCTGCCGGATACCGAGGGATTCTCCACCCCCTGGAAACCTGCTATCCACATGTCGATCACCGGGCCGGTGGTGTCACTCGGAGAACCGGTGCCGTACTGGAGGTCAAGGGGATAGGAGCACTCAAGGCTTCCGCCGCCTGAACCCGGGGCGAAGTACCTTATCCGGGCATGGTCACCGGTGGCGGCCACTTCGGGAACGAACATCTCACCGGTGAACTCCGGCGAGGCCGGGGCGAGACCGCGGTAGAACACCCCCGGTGTTGAGAGGTGTTCGATGAGATAGCTGTTGTTCAGTGTGTAGTAGGAATCGGGCCTTGCGGATTCCCAGGCGGTGAGCATCACCAGCCCGGGATCCTGGAGGGTACCCTGTACCTGACAGAGCTGAGAAGTGAACAGCTCAGGCTCGGTTACGGAGACCCTGGAATCGGGAAGGGCAAGGTGCAGGGAGCCGTCGCCGAAGACTATGTAGGGCCGGTCGTTGGACATGTCGCCGTGGTTCACCAGCCCCAGCCACTGGCCTTCGCCCATGGTGAACTGGTCGGTGTGAAGGATTATGTCCAGTATCTCCTTCAGGAAGGCGGCGTTCCTGCTTCCGTTGCTCACAGTTGCCGCTCCGCTGGAAACGATGGCGCCGCCGCCGGAGACCAGCGTCACATCCCCGGCTATGCAGTCGTGGGCGGGATTCTGGAAGAACCCCACATCGCATGAGCCGAAAAAGGCGTAGGGCAGCCTGGGGCCGCAGGAAAGGGAGGCGGCGTCCTCTATGTAGAGAAGCCCTCGTCAACTATCTGGTCGAAGCTGCCGTGGCCCAGGAAGAAGGACACAAGGGCCCCCCGGCTCCAGTTATCGATGTAGGCGGTCCTGGCCTCGGGCTTCTTCCAGTTGCTGTTCCAGTTCCAGAAGATCAGGTAATTTCGCAGGGGCACGAAGCGGTGGGGCACATGGTCCACGAAGACCTCCTCGGAGTCTTCAGTGTGGTACTTCTCGTCGCCTGAGGGGTTCCTGGGGGACCTCTCGTCGTCCGCCGCCCCGAGAACCACCGACTGCCATGTTCCGCTGCCGCTTGAGAGGTCGGCGTATTCCGCGCTCTTCTGGGCGATCAGCTGAAGCTCTCCCCTGCTGGTGGCGGGGATCCTGCTTACAGCACCCTGGGGAAGGGTGGAAGAGGGGGTCAGGGTGTAGAGGTTGTCGCTGCAGATGGGGCTGCCGGTGTAGAACTGATAGACGATTATGTCCATGAAGCTGGTATTCTCGGTAAGGAAACCCCTGGGGTCCCAGTGGCCGCTTCCAACGAGAACCATCTGGTCCAGGGGCTCATCCCAGTACCTGAGGGTATGCTGAAAGAAGGCCCGGAGGGCGCCGGGATCGGGAACGCCGCCGTTGAACTCGTCGTAGATCTCAGTGAGGCTTAAGAAGAGAACATCGGTGCTGCCCCGGAGGAACAGGGGCATGTCGTCGGCGAACTGATCGGGGTAGATGTAGGCGGTGCCGCCTGAGGAAATGGTGCCCAGTATCCTCCCCGGCGCCGCCGGGGAAACGGACACCGGCTCAAGGAAGGCCCCACCGGGAACAACCCACATCACAGGCTCCGACCAGCCTTCGGGAAGCTCCACCTCGAAGTCCTTCCCGCCGGGAATGTCTATCAGGGCCGCCTCGGTGTCGGACCGGGCAAGGCAGACGAAGGCCTCGGAACCCAGGTTCTGGGCCCAGCTCACCAGCTTCCGCTCACCGGGCTGGAACTGGCGGTCAAGGGGGACCTGGCACATGGTGGACCAGCTTCTGTAGCCGGTTTCGGGAAAGGCCTGGAACCACCCGGTGTAGAGAACGAAGGTGGAACCGCTCTGTATGCTCAGGGAAAGGCTGTTGCCGCTGGTCTTGAAACCGGTGACGTCGAACTCCCACTCAACAGCCCCGGTTGAACTCAGAAGGGTATCGGCCATCTGTGTACCGTTGACAGAGGCACGTATCTGGACGCCGTTCCCCTTTTCGAGGTACATGCCCAGACGCATGGAACCGCTTCCGGTGGCACCGGGGGTGGCAAAACCGTAGTTGGCTGTCCCCGATGTTATCCGGTGCCAGCCGTAGAAGTCCTCAAAGGCGTTGAAGGAGGGGGCAAGAACGGCGTTCTCCTCGAAATGGAGTCTGTTCACATAGGAACCCCCGGCGGAGGGGCGCCGGTGACGGAACCGTCCAGCACTTCCATGAAGGGGCCGCCCTCGCCGCCCCAGGTAAGCCAGTATGTGTTCAAACCGGAGTAGCGGCTGTTGAAATGGTCGCCCATGAAACCGCCCCACCAGGAAAGGCCCCGGCCGTAGAAAAGTATGCGGTCGGTTGAATCGAAGATGCCGTCGCCGCCGTCCTCTATATGAACGGCTACCGGCCTGGGAACGAAGGCGTCGGAGGCGGGGTCGTCGAAACTCATCATTTCACCCCTGCCGGTGATCATTGAAAAGCTGCCGCTTGGCATTCCCACCGCTTCGGGTATCATGTCCCCGGTTACAGCGTACACACCGGCGGTGTCAACCTGGATACGGGCCCAGGGCTTGCCCCAGAAGGGGCTGTCCAGGGCGCGCCCGGCAGGCTCCCGCCACACTTCGTCGGTTCCGAAGACAGCCCGGAATATCTCACCCTCGTGCCCACGAACCCTTGCCGGGGAGGATAATGGGGAATGATCGAGTTCGATCCTGAGTCCATCGGCGGCAAGGAGTTCGCCGCCGCTTAGTATCACCGGGTTCAGCCGAACGGAAACATACCCCGCACGGCGGAAGGTACCCCTTTCGGCAATGCCGCCCCAGTCGGTTGGAATGGAGGAGGGCGAAGCTTCGGTGAAGACCTCCCTGCCCTCTTCGAAGCCGGACATGGCCATGGGGGGTGGTGGGCCCAGGGACCTGACACCGGAGGGAACCACGCGAAGGGACACATCCCCGGTGACAGGAACCGGGATCATTACCCGTTTCTCAGGAAGAAGAACGCCGGACTGGCAGCTGCTGAAGCCGGGGACCTCAATGCTGTGGAGCTCGCCGTAATGGATCTCCGATGAAATTTCGGAGGTGTCCCAGACAAGGGCGCTTTCCCCGGTTACGGAAAGGGATGGGGGCAGGGCGGCAAGGGCAAGCAGGGTAATGAACAGCATCGGTCCTCCGTTAGAGTTCGGAAAGCTCCAGCAGGGGCATGTCCCCCTCTTCCTCGCCGGGAAGTCTTTCATCCGCTGGAATGATCTCGTTGCGTATTTTGGATTCCTCCATCTTTACCATGTTCTTCTGGTTCTCTATGAAGGAGTTCATCTTCATCAGTATTTCCACTCTGCGGTCCTGGAGTTCCCTTATGGCCTCGGTGAGTATCTGAACCCGCTTCTTTGCCTCGTCCAGCATCTTCTGGGACTTCAGCTCGGCGTCCCTTATGATGAGGTCGGCCTCGCGGTTGGCCTCTTCCCTGGCCACATCGGCGCTTTTCTGCTGGGCCACAAGAACTTCACGAACAGCGCCTTCCATTCGATCGAAGTCGCTGGCCCGGGCCTGAGGACCTCAAGCTCCTTGCTTTCCTTTTCGTGCCTGTCGGCGGCTTCCTCCCAGGCGTCCGCCAGCATCTCAAGGAAAGCGTCGACCTCTCCGGGGTCGTAGCCCCGCATTCCCTTACGGAATTTCTGCCTTCTTATGTCCAGTGGAGTTACCCGCACGAAGCCCCCTCCGTTGGTGTTATGTGAAAAATGACCGCAGGGCTGAATATCGTACAATAAAACACTTCCGCAAACCTCCAGAGGTTATACCCGGCAATGCCCCTTTAGTTTCCCGGTTATCTGCCCCGGGCGCCGAAAAGCCTGGTGCCCAGCCTTACCATGGTAGAGCCCTCCAGCACCGCAAGAGAAAAGTCGTCGCTCATTCCCATGGAAAGCTCAGGAAGTTCCATGTCAAGCGCCCCGGACAGTGTGTCGCGGAGTTCCCTGAGAAGGGCGAAGGCTCCTCTTTTGTCGGCTTCGTTCCCGTAAAGGGGGCCTATGGTGAGGAAACCCCTTACCTGAAGGCCAAGTTCCCGGGCCTTTCCCAGGGCTTCCGAGAGCAGGGCTTCATCCGGGGGAAAACCCTTCTTGGCCTTTTCACCGGAGGTGTTCACCTCCAGAAGAATATCCGGAGAGGCACCCCTCCGGGCTATCTCCTCCAGTATCTTAATTCTGTCCACCGCGTCCAGGCAGTGGAAATCCCTTACCGCCTGGCGTACCTCGCTTCTGTGGAGAACCCCGATGGCGTGGAACACCGCGGCGTCGGGGCCCACCTCCCTTATCTTCCTGCCCCCCTCGGTTACCCTGTTCTCGCCTATGTGCTCTATCCCGCAGCGGATGGCGGCCAGCATATGATCCACCGGGTGGGTTTTCGTAACCGCCATTACGGTGACGCCGGCGGGGTCCCTTCCGCACCGGGCGGCGGCATCGGCTATTTCCCCTTTGACGGAACCAAGGTTCTCCCTCACGGTATCTTCCAGTGTAAGCATGGGGCTCCTTCTGTGATCGAAAACTCTTCTCCTGAGCCTATTATATTATCAGTAACCTGCACAGTGAAAAAGGAGAACAATGAAAACTCTGTTAATCATCCTGGCAACCGCTTCCCTGTTTACAGCTTATGCGGCTCCACCTCCCCCGGGCATGTTCAGCGGTCCATCCAGGGAACACCTTAACTGGATCCGTTCATACACCGAGGCCATGGAAAGGGGGGTGGACTCCCCCACCGGGTTCTACGGCTCCGGGAACCCCATCGTCCAGGCCCTTAACGGCGAAGAGATGAACGTCCTGATCCTTCTGGTGGATTTCGACGACAACCAGGCCCAGACTGCACCGGTCTACTTCGACTCCATGGGTTTTGCCACCGACACATTCTCCCTGAAAAGGTACTACGGCGATGTCTCCTTCGGCCAGATAGACATAGTCACCGTAAACATGCCCAGTGAAACCGGCTGGAACAGGGTTTCCCAGGACTACGGCTACTATGTGAACAACAACTACGGCTGGGGAAACTATCCCCAGAACAGTCAGGGGCTCGTTGAAGAGGTCTGCGAACTGGTTGACCCCTACATAGATTTCTCCCAGTACGACAACGACAACGACGGCTATGTAGACGGCGTCAACCTCATGTACGCCGGGCAGTTCACAGGAAGCCCCGACACAATATGGCCCCACATGTGGGTCCTTCCAGGGGGCGGTGTGGAGTTCGACGGAGTAACTGTGTACGCCTTCAGCGTGCAGAACGAATACAACAGCTCCCCGGGGGACAAGTCAGCAGGGGTTTTCTGCCACGAGTTCGCCCATGTGCTGGGCCTCCCCGACCTCTACGACTACGACTACGACTCCAGGGGAATAGGCAACTGGGGCATAATGGCCGGAGGGGTATACAACGGCGGCGGCTGGAGCCCGGCGGAGTTCTCCCCTACTGCCGTCACGAGCTTGGTGTAACGGAATACATAGACATAACCACTCCCGGCACCTATCAGGTCCCCGCGGTGCAGCTTTCCAACGTTGTATACAGGCTGTGGACCGACGGCTCGCCCAGCTACCAGTATTTCCTCCTCGAGAACCGGCGACAGATAAGGTGGGACGAGTACCTTCCCTCCGCCGGTGTCCTTATCTGGCATGTGGATGAAACCCAGTCAGGCAACGACAACCAGTGGTATCCAGGGTACACCTCCTACGGCCACTACCTGGTGGCCCTTGAACAGGCCGACGGAGAGTGGGACCTCGAGCAGGACGTCAACTCAGGGGATCATGGCGACCCGTGGCCGGGCAACACCGGTAACACCGAGTTCAGTTACTGGTCCACACCGGACAGCAGGAAATACAACGGCCAGGACACAGCTGTGTTCGTTTCCGCCATTCCAGAGACCGCGGACACCGTGGAGGTCTACATGTCCACCACCTTCACTGGAATATCCGGAGAAGAACCCGGGGACAAGCCCTTCTGGCCAGGGCATTCGGAGGGGTAACGGTTAACCATCCCGGGGATACGCCGACATATCCCTCCACGACATGACAGGACGAAGGGTTGAAACCCTTTTCCAGGGGGAGCTGTCACCGGGTGAGCACATGCTGTCCATTCCCGGTCAGGGAATCCCCGCCGGTGTTCACTTCGTTGTCTACAACAACCGGCAGTCGGTGAGTGCCATGAAGGTCCTGTCCCTTTAGAGGAACGGAGCGGGGGCGGCGGTTGCCGCCCCTTCAGAATCCGAAGAACTTTCCCATGAGTTTTATTGCCAGGTCACGGCCCAGCAGCTTCTTCGCCCAGTTGGCCTTCCTGGCGTTCATCCCTACAACGTAGCAGAACCTGGGGTTCTTCTTCCCCAGCACCTTCACAGTGGTCCGGGCAACCTTCAACGGGCTTATTCCCAGACTGCTGTCGATGCCCTTCACCACCGCCCGGTAATGGCGGTCGGTGAATGAATCGCCCGGGGCAGTGTAGGTGTTCCCGGTTTCATTGAAACCGGTGTTGACATTGCCGGGGTGAATGACGGATACCCGTATTCCCCGGTGACACATCTCGGTCCTGAGTGACTCGTAAAACCCCTCGAGACCAGCCTTGGAAGCGGAATAGAGCGAGGACATGGGCACCCCGACGCAGGCCGCGATGGAGCTTATGCCGATTATGGAACCGCCGTCCTTTATATGGGGAAGGAAATCCCGGACAAGCTTGATGTGGCTGTTCAGGTTGATGTCCAGGACGCGGTCGACCAGCTCGTCGGACAGGTGCTCCACAGGGTGGGTGCTGTGGACCGCGGCGCTGACCACCAGGGCGTCCAGGGGCTCGCTGAAGCCCCGGGCATAACGGCGTACTTCTTCCCTTGAGGTGATGTCCAGAAGGGCTGTCTTAACGCCGGATAACTCAAATGCGTTCCTGTCCACCCCGTGGGTGGTGTATCCCCCGGCGCTGAGGAGCAGGGCGGTTTCCCTGCCTATTCCGGAGGCAGCTCCCACCACAAGTGCAGAAGGAGGCATCAGAAGAAATGCCTGGCGAGCCCCAGTATTCCCTGCCCCCAGGGAACCCTGTGGGTAACCCCGCCGCCCTTTTCGAACCTGTCCTTGTTGTCGAGATACCACTGGTAGTTCGTGAGAAGGGCTTCCTTGTTCGAGTATCTCGGTGTGAAGCCAAGGAGTTTCTCCGCCTTCTCCACTGAAACGAAGGAATCCTTCGTGGCGGTCTTGTAAACCCATGGGTAGAGGGGGGACAGCCTGAAGAACTCCAGTATCTCAAGGGCGAAGATGACCAGATGAGCGGGAGATTCCTTTATCTTCTTTCCGAATCCCGCCTTGTCCAGGACCACCTGGTAGTCCTCCCGCATTGTGGAGAACTCTTTGGCCCCTATGTTGAATTCGGTGTTGACCCTGTCGGTGTCTTCCATTTCCGCGGCAAGTATTATGGAATCGCAGAGGTCCGCCACATGGAGCAGCTGGTACAGGTTCTTCCCCCGGCCTATCATGGGAAAGCTCCTTCCCTCGGAGGCCCACTGGTAGAAAATGGCGAAAACACCAAGACGCTCAGGTCCAACGAAGGACTTGGGCCTTATGGTGGTTATAACCATTCCCTTTTTTCGGAACTCCTTCACCATCCCCTCTGCCTCTATCTTGGTGCAGCCGTAGGGGCCCACCCCAACCATGGGGTCGTCCTCGTATATAGGGTGTTTCTCGGGAATCCCGTAAACCGCCGTTGACGAGATGTATATCCCACGGTTCACTCCATATTTCCCGGCGGACTCCAGAACGTTCCTGGTTCCCTGGACATTTGTGGTTAGTATGTCTGACTTCTTGTAAAGGGGAAGGGCTGCGGCTCCGTGCATGAAAACATCGATGTCCTTCGACATGTGAAGGTCCACGGCTTCCCGGTCCCTTATGTCCACCACATGATGGTCGATCCTGTCCTTCATGTCCGGGTAGTCGAAGGGCTCTATATCAAGTGAAACCACTTCGTGCCCTCTATTTACCAGTTCGCGGATAAGGTTGATACCGAGGAAGCCGGTACCTCCGGTCACAAGCCATCTGCTCATTTCAAATCCCCTTCAGGAAGGTATGTCGTGAATCAGTACGGCTGGCAAATTAACCGGAATGGCCCTGGAAGTCAAGGCGGAAGGGCACCTGGCCCTTCCGCCGCGCAGTTACCTTGTAATGGCGATCTGTCTGTTCAGTACTTCGCCGGTGGAGGTGGTGAGCCTTATGAAGTAGAGGCCCGCCTCGCTGATGTTCATGCTTTGTATCGGGCCGGCGGTGAAGGTCTCAACCGAACGACCGGCTATGTCAAAGATCTCCACCGTTCCGCTGACTCCAGACGGGAGCTGGGTGGCCACGGAGAAGTTGCCGGTGGAGGGGTTGGGCCAGGCACCGAGAAGGGCGCCGGCTTCGGTGGGAGCGGTGTTCCCTTCGGAAACCCCCGTCAATCCGCCGAGAACATCGAAGTAACCGTTGTAAACTTCCTTCGTCTCGTTGCTCTGGTATCCCTGGACTATCACCGCGAAGTTCAGGTTCTCATAGGGATGGATCGAGGGGTTCAGTGTGTAGTTACCCTGCACCTCGATGGTCTGGGGATAGGGTCCGGTGAAGTTCAGCACGGTTCCCGAAGTGGGGGTGGGGGCCACCACCGGTATCCACATCATTTCCTGGCCGTTGTAGCCGCCCCAGGAACCGGTGGCCACCTCATGATCCTCCAGTATGGCGGACCATAGCTTCACACCGGTATCGAGGTCCTGCTCGGCGGTAACGCTGATGTAGGCGGTTCCTCCGGTTTCGTCACCCACGCAGCTTACTTCTATGTTCACATAGCTGGGAACGCTTAGCCTGTTGTTTATGGAGGCGGCGTAGGTCCCGGGGCTGCTGCTTGCGGAAAAGCCGTCGATGGACACGCATGGCGTGTAACCCAGACCGAATATCCCTATTCTGGCCGAGGAGAAGGGGTTGGCTCCGGGCCCGTTGTAGAAGTGATAGAAGGGGCGAGTTCCCCGGAGGCCACAAAGGGGTTCAGGGCGCTCTTAACAGCTGACCAGCTGCTGTAACAGCTGCCTCAACCGGTCTGGGTGGCGTACTCCCAAACCACCACGCGATCCGCGGCAAAGGCCGCCGCAGAAAGCAGAGCGAGAAGAAGACAGGTCATTTTCATGAAATTCTCCCTTCGAAGGTTGACGGCGGGGAAAGCAGGCGGAAGGGCACCGGCCCTTCCGCCGCGCAGTTATCTTGTGATGGCGATCTGTCTGTTCAGTATTTCGCCGGTGGAGGTGGTGAGCCTTATGAAGTAGAGGCCCGCCTCGCTGATGTTCATGCTTTGTATCGGGCCGGCGGTGAAGGTCTCAACCGAACGACCGGCTATGTCAAAGATCTCCACCGTTCCGCTGACTCCAGCCGGGAGCTGGGTGGCCACGGAGAAGTTGCCGTTGGAGGGGTTTGGCCAGGCGCCAAGAAGGGCGGCATCTTCAAGGGAAGAGGTCCCATCGCCATAAACGCCGGTTCCAGTATCGGGAAGGTCCTGGAACTTGCGTTGAGAACCTCTTTGTTACCGGTGGTGAGCTGCACCCAGGCGGACACGTTCAGGTTGTCGAATATGTCTGAGACCGGGTTCAGTGTGTAGTTGCCCTCTACCTCGATGGTCTGGGGATAGGGCCGGTGAAGTTAAGAACGCTTCCGTTGGTGGTGAGGGGCCAGGCCACGGGGATCCACATCATTTCCTGGCCGTTGTAGCCACCCCAGGCTCCGGTTGCTATCTCATGGTCTTCCAGAATGTTGGACCAGACCTTGATGGTACCGGCGGGGGGCTCCTGCTCGGCGGTTACGCTGATGTATGCGGTTCCGCCGCTGGCGTTGCCCACGCAGTTGACCTCTATGTCGATGTAGGAGGGAACACTGAGACGGTTGTTGATGGCCGCGGCGTAGGTGCTGGGGGTGGCGCTGGCGGCAAGACCGTCGATCTTCACCGTTGGCGTTCCGGTAACACCGTAATAGCTGAACCTTGAGGTGTTGCCCTCGGGGCCGTTGTAGAACAGGTAGTGGGGCGCGACTTCATTAGAAGAGACGAAGGGGTTGATGGCGGCTTTGGCAGCTGACCAGCTGCTGTAGCAAGTGCCTCAACCGGTTTGGGTGAAATACTCCCAGAGTACCACGCGGTCAGCAGCAAAGGCCGCCGCGGCCAGCATAGCAAGAATGACAAATGTAACTTTCACAGATTTCTCCTTTCTTAGGAAATGTTTCACGAAATTATATACACACATAATAGTGAAAACAAGTATAGGGCTGATGGGTTTTAAAAAGGAAATGCCAACTTACTGTGACGGATTATTGTCTAGATATGGTATAGGAATGGCTTCCATCCCACCGGGGGATACGATAAGGCATTCTAACCTGCATGGACCCGTGAAGCCCTCATTGGCCAGCCAGACACTGGCCGCCCGGGAGATCCTCTCCACCTTGCCCGGGGTTACACGATGGAGGGCCATCTCCTCGAAACCCGTGAAGGAGGATTTAACCTCAACGAAGACAACGGTATCTCCCCGGCTCAGAATGAGATCGATCTCTCCCTGGGGACATCTCCAGTTCCTGCACAGCACGGTGAATCCAAGCCTCTGGTAGTATTCAGCTGCGCCGCCCTCGGCGGCTCTCCCAGGGCCTCGGGCTTCCCGGGGAAAAGGGTTAGCTGACCGGTTTGAAACATTGTTCTGAGGGGCTCGAATGACATTCTGTGAATGGGGCAGGGACCCAGGGATTCGATTGCTGCTATGTGTTCCCTGGTTCCGTATCCCTTGTGGCGGTTGAAGCCGTACTTCGGGTATTCCGTGTGGGCACGAAGCATCATATCGTCCCGGGTAACCTTGGCAACAACGCTTGCCGCTGCTATGGAAAGGCTCTTTGAGTCGCCCTTCACTATGAACCTGCAGGGGTATTCCAGGCCGGGAACGCCGTTGCCGTCCACAAGGAAAACACCCGCCTTACTGGACAGGGGGGCCATGGCCCGGCGGAAGGCGGTTCTCACCGCCCAGGACATGCGGTTGCCGTCGATCTCGCTGTGGGTGACTATACCAAGGGATATCCCCAGGGCGGAGTCTTCTATCAGCTTTTTCAGCTCCCTGCGAACTGGGTCGGTGAGCTTTTGCTGTCGGTGAGCACATCGCTGTGAAAGTCCGCCGGAAGTATGACGGCGCATGCGACAAGAGGACCCGCTAGAGGTCCTCTTCCCGCTTCATCGAGGCCCGCCAGGGAACCGCAGGCGGACCTGTATTCCTCGTCGAAGAGATACAGGTCGTTCAACTATCCCTCGAAGGTTCTGCGCTCTTTGATCCTTGCGGCCTTTCCGGCCTTCTTGCGCAGGTAGAAAAGCTTGCTTCTGCGAACCTTTCCCCGCCTGGCTACTTCGATCCTGGCTATTCTGATGGAGTGAAGGGGAAAACCCTCTCCACACCAACGCCGCCAGAGATCTTCCTGACAACGAAGGTTTCATCGATGCCGCCGCCCCTGCGGGAAAGCACTGTGCCCTCGAATATCTGTACCCTTACCTTGTCGCCTTCGATAACCTGATAGTGTACCTTGACGGTGTCACCCGCCCTGAAATCAGGCAGATCCGTTCGGATCTGTCCCTGACCCACACTTCTCAGCAGTTCATCCATTGTCCTGCTCCTTTGCCCGGTCCGCTTCCTTCATTATTTCCACGAACCTCTTTTTATTTCTTCCTCGTTACAGTTGTCAAGCAGATCAGGTCTCACCCTTTTCGTTTTTCAAGGGCGGCCCTGAAACGCCATTCGGCTATCAACGCGTGGTTGCCGGAAACAAGTTCTTCGGGAACCGGCATTCCTTCATAGTCCGCCGGCCGGGTATACCTGGGATAATCCAGAAGGCCGGTGGAAAACTGTCGCTGCAGGCGGACTCCATTCGTCCGAGAACTCCGGGAAGCCACCTGAATACAGCATCCATCACATACATGGCGGGTATCTCACCGCCGGAAACGACCGCGTCTCCCACACATATCTCGTCGGTTACCGCCTCTCTGCGGAACCTCTCGTCCACACCGCCGTACCTGCCGCAGAAAATTATCAGGTTTTCGCACAGGGCCAGCTCTTCGGCATAGCAGGCGTCGAAACGCCTGCCCTGGGGTGTCATCAGGGCTACCCTCGCACCCTGCCTCCACGGAATGGAGTTCAGCGTGTCGAACAGGGGTTCCGGGCGGATTATCATTCCAGCTCCGCCTCCGAACTGGTAGTCGTCTATGGAACCCCTGCGGTCAACGGGATGATCCCTGATGTCGTAGAGTTCCACAGAGGCTATTCCCCTGCTTATCCCCCTCCGGCAACCCCGGCGGTGAGGAACGGAGCGAACAGTTCCGGAAAGACCGATGCAACGGCTACTCTCAGGGCCGGAGCTATAATTCCTCCAGGCCCGGGGCAGCTCGACGGTGATGGTACGGCCTTCGGCATCCACTGTGCCGGCAAGGGCCATGTTCAGAGGCACCGGAAAGGTCCTGCCGTTACCCCTGACCATCAGCTGCGGATTGGAACTGTTGTACTCCACCTCTTCAACGGAGAAGCTTTCGCCACGGGAGAGAATGGTAAATCCGGTAAATCCGTGGACCGGGAGTGGATAACCCTCCTTCAGGACCGAAGATTCATCGGCCATGACCGTTTCACCGGTGAGCCGGGAGGCCTGGTCCATTGTGTGAACCCCCTGGCAGTCCACGGTTATCCTCTCGTTATCCCTCTTCCGTGACCGGGTGACCGTATAGGGCTTCCCGCCAAGGTAGAGCACGGTTCCCTCCTCGAGCAACCGCGGGGCCCATGACGAAGAGCTTGAGTATCATCCTGCCCTTCAGGCCGTGGGTCCTTTCCACGTATCCGTAGTTTACTTTTCTCTCCATGGCATCTAGTCCACTATCTCGATAGTGGCCTTTTCTCCCTTTCTCGCCGCTGCGGAACGAACGATCATCCGCATGGCTTTCGCTATCCTGCCTTCCTTACCGATAACCCGGCCGAGGTCCGCTTCCTCGACCCTGAGCTCGTAGACAGTCATGTCTTCCCTTGTCGTTTCCTCGACGACTACTTCGTCGGGGTGCTCGACCAGGGTGCGGGCCATGTGTTCAACGAGTTCTTTCATCTTATCCTCCGGTTGTGTGGTTTTGGGCCATTATCCCTCTTGTCAGCTGTTCCTGCTCTCGCCCTTGATGAACACGGTTTCCGGTTCCACACCCTCTTCTCCGTGAAGGATACGGCTCCATTTTTCCATGGTACCGCATCTCCGAAGAAGGCTCTTCATGGTGTCGGTGAGCTGGGCGCCGTGGCCCAGCCATTTGAACACCTTTTCCTCGTCGACCTTCAGTTCAAGTGGCTTGCGCAGGGGATCGTAGTATCCGAGTATCTCAATGAAGCTGCCGCCCCTCGCCTTGCGGGCATCCGCAGCGACAATTCTGTAGAAGGGAGTTTTTGCGCTCCCCATCCTTCTGAGCCTGATCTTGACCAATCGTTTCCTCCTGTTCTCGGCGCGGCTGAACGCTATCTGAACATTCCAGCCAATCCGCGGTTGCCGCGCATCTGTTTCATCATCTTCTTCATGGTTCTGTATTCCTTCAGGAGACGGTTCACGTCCTGTACCGTGGTTCCGCTGCCCCTCGCTATCCTCTTCCTTCTGCTTCCGTTTATTATCTCAGGTTTCTCCCTCTCCCGGGAGGTCATTGAATTTATCAGGGCTTCCATTCGAGTGAACTGTGACTGATCGAGGTCGATCCCGGCGGGTCGCATCCCCTTGGGAAGCATTGCCATCAGCTCGCTGAGGGAACCCATCTTCTTTATTTTGGTCAGTTCCTTCCTGAAGTCCTCGAGGTTGAAGGAATTGGACCTCAGTTTTTTCTGAAGGTTTACGGCCTCCTTCTCGTCGAACATGTCCTGGGCCTTCTCCGCCAGTCCGACGATGTCGCCCATGCCCAGTATTCTCCCAGCCAGCCGGGAGGGGTCGAACTCCTCGAGGCCCTTCACGCTCTCTCCCACGCCTATGAACTTGATGGGTTTTCCCGTAACCGCCCTGAATGAGAGGGCCGCCCCTCCCCTGGAATCGCCGTCCATTTTCGTGAGTACCGAGCCTGTAAAACCTATCTGTTCATCGAACTCCAGGGCCACGTTCACCGCGTCCTGACCGGAGAGGCCGTCGAGGACCAGAAGGGATTCGTCGGGATTGGAAGCGTCCTTCACCCTTTTCAGCTCTTCCATCAGGGCCTGGTCTATGTGCAGCCTTCCCGCGGTGTCTACTATTACAACATCCTGGTACTGCAGTCCGGCCTGGTGTATGGCGGCTTCAACCACCTTCGCCGGGTCGGTCTGGCTCCTGTCGGCAAAGAAGGCCGCCCCGGCCTTCTCCGCCATGACCTCGAGCTGATCGATGGCGGCTGGTCTCTGGAGGTCGGCGGCCACCACCATGCACCGGCGGTTCTGCTTCTTCTGAAGCAGCCAGGCAAGCCTGGCGGCGGTGGTGGTCTTTCCTGAACCCTGAAGGCCCAGCAGGAGTATCACGTGGGGGGGCTTCCCTGTGAGGGCAAGCCTTTCGGGGGTTTCTCCCAGAAGCTCCACCAGCTGGTCATTCACTATCTTTATTACCTGCTGACCGGGGGTCAGGCTTCTGAGAACCTTCTCTCCGGTGGCCTTTTCCGTTACATCAGCCACGAACCGCTTTGCCACCTTGAAGTTGACATCGGCCTCGAGAAGGGCCCTCCGCACCTCCCGCATGGCTTCGGAAATGTTCTTCTCGGAAAGAACTCCCCTGCCGGACAGGTTTCTGAAGGTATCGCCAAGCCTCTGGGAAAGCTTATCAAACACGGAATAACCCCTTATAAAATGCGGTTCAATCAAATTACACTGCTGCAGGAGGGTACAGAAATCCCCCCTGAGCGTCAAGCGATTATAACGAAAATGAACTGTGTGTCAAATAACGGCTAGAACTTCGTTTCCCCGTGGCCGGAGGGGCAGCGGAGAACCCTGCTGCCGTCCAGGCGTAGCATTTCGTAGACCTCTTCGGAAACAGGGCATCGAACAAGGGAATCGGCAAGCAGTTCCACGGGAAGCTCCGCATAGGTTGTGTCGTTGTGGAACTCCAGGTCTCCCAGGGCGAACACAAGCTGATCCCTGTTTATCCTGCATGAGTTACGGTTCAGCCTCTCCCTTATCTCGTCGATGTCCATTTCGCCGGAGCTCCTGGTACCGCAGCCCGCAAGGAAAATTATTAACATGGCAGCCAGGTGAATGATCCTCATGGGGAAACCCTAAGGGAATCCATGGAGGCCCTGGGATCAGCGGAGGAGGTGATGAAGGAACCGCTCACCAGCACATCGGCCCCGGCCAGGACCAGCCGGGCAGCGTTGGAGCCGTTCACACCGCCATCCACTGAGACGTGGGCATCGGTCCTGCCGGCATCGTTCAGTATTCCCCTCACCATTGTTATCTTCTCCCCCATGGAGGTGATGTGCTTCTGCCCGCCGTATCCGGGGTTGACCGTCATGATCAGAACTAGGTCGATGAGCTCGGCGCACCACTTCACGGTTTCAGGCGGCGTGGCGGGGTTAAGGGCGACACCGGCCCGGCATCCCAGGCCGGCTATTCTTCCAAGAAGTCTGTGAAGGTGCTGTTCCGAGGATTCCGGGTGAATGGTGATGTACCGGCAACCCGCCACTGCGAAGGCCTCAATGAGATCAGAGGGACGCTGAACCATCAGGTGGGCGTCCACGGGTATGGTAACGCTGTGGGAGATGGACCGGGCCACACCGGCCCCGAAGGTGAGCACCGGAACGAAAACCCCGTCCATTACATCCAGGTGTATCCAGTCGGCACCCTGGTCCTGGAGCCTTGAGGCCTCCCGGGCAAGATCGCCGTGGTCACAGCCCAGAAGGGAGGGAGCCACCTTGACTACCACTGGCCCCAGCCTCCTCCCCCGGTGGCGCCGGTTACAACAGACACCGTGTCGCCACGGCTGTAGTTCCCTCCTGCCGGGGGCTGTTGCTCCAGCACCGTTCCCTGTTTCAGGACATCGGTTATGGTTCGCTCCTCGGTAATTATCATCACCAGATCCCGTTGAATGGCAATGCTTTCCGCGTCGGCCACCGACAAGCCCACCAGAACCGGGATCCCCGACCATCCCGAGGAGACAAGGAGCCTAATGGGCCTTCTCACGGAAATGCTGTCGGTAAACCTGGGGGCAACGGCTATCACATGGCCCTCGGGAACAGAGGGATGGGGGATCCTGGTCCTTCCGGCGGAATACAGCTGCCAGTCGGCTATTCTTTCCTCGGCCTGGCTGGCGGAAAGCCCCAGCAGTTCATCGGGGTCAAAGGCCCTGAAAAGGGGACCGACATTCCAGAAGATGTTCACAGGAGCCCCTGGGGAACCTGTGTTCCAGGGGGGGGTCCTGCCTTACCACCATGCCCATTGTGTCAAAATCACCGTACTCGCTCCATTCCCCGGCCAGGACCAGGTTTCCGCCCTCGATCTCCCTCTGGGCCTCGGCCCTGGTTAGGCCCGCCACATCCGGTACGGTCACCGGGGCGGCGGCGGAGCCCATGGATGACAGGAAAACCGGGGTGCTAAACACCATGGGGGCGAAAAGGCTTCCGGAAAGGAACCCCAGCCCGGCCCCGGCGACCAGCAGCAGTATGAAAAATACGGATCTGTTCAAATTACACTTCTTTCAGTAATGCACCCTGCTGAATAAATACCGCCGAAACACTTCCTCATGCAACCTGTCACGGAAAGAGCCCCAATATCCACACTATGAGGGGAGCATAGATCAGTGCTGGAAGGAAATTGGCCAGACGGATCTTCTTCAGCTCAAGCATGTGCACCGCTATGCCAATCATTATAACTCCTCCGGCGGCGGACATTTCCGTGATCATTGGTTCCGTAAGGAGACCGCTGAAGAATGAAGCCCCGAGTGTCAGCGACCCCTGAACCGCCAGCACCACCAGGGCCGAGGCGGCGACTCCCATGCCAAATGCGCTGGCGAAGGCCAGGGCGGCAAAGCCGTCAAGCATGCTCTTCACCAGGAGCAGGGAGCTGTCACCGGTGAGGCCGTCCTGTATGGAACCAGAACTGTCATGGGACCAACGCAGAAACCAGCGAGGCGGTAACGAAACCCTGGCTGAACTTGCCCCGGGACAGCAGGGGAAAGCCCGCCGCCCTGCCCTCGAGGATGTCACCAAGGTTATCCAGCCGTCTCTGAATTCCAAGGAGTTCCCCGGTTATGCCTCCCAGAGAAATGCTGCCAAGAAGGATGAGTATGTTCGACGTCTCCAGGGCCATTCCCACGCCAAGGACAACCACCGCCAGGCTCATGCCTGTTATCACCGTTTCCCCGGATCCGCAGGGGAAGCCCCGCTCCCAGAAAGCTTCCCAGGGTTCCCCCGGCAAGAACGGTGGCGGTGTTGACCAGGGTGCCGGTCAACTCATTCCCCTTCCTGTCCCGTGGCTGCTGAACCGTCCAGGCCGATCTCGCCGGCCACGGTGCCCATGCCGTCAATAACGTCCTGAATCAGTTCGGATATCTCGACCCCCAGCATTTCGGCGCCCTTTTCTATAACTTCCCTGCTGGCTCCCGCGGCGAAATGACGGGTTTTCCACTTCTTCTTCACCGACTTCACAGTGAGGTCCGCCAGGCTTTTCGAAGGCCGGACCAGAACGCATGCTGTGACCAGGCCGGTGAGTTCATCGATGGCGTAGAGATACTTCTCCATTATGTGTTCCGGCTTCTCCTCGGTGCAGATCCCCCAGGCATGGGACATCACAGCCCGCACATAGTCCTCCGGCCACTCCTTCCCCATGAGTATGGCGTAGGTCATGCTGCAGTGCTTCTCCGGGTATCTTTCGTAGTCGAGGTCGTGGATCAGCCCGATAACGCCCCATTTGTCCGGGTCTTCCCCGTGCTTCAGTGCCAGGTGGCGCATCACCGCCTCAACGGCAAGGGCATGCTTTATCAGTGAATCGCTGCTGTTGTATTCAAGGAGGAGGCTCAGAGCCTGCTCCCTGGTTGGTCTGGCCTCTGTCATGAAACCCTCCTTACATCAGTGTGAGCATTGATGAGAACCGTTCATACTCAGTTTCAGCCGGAAGCCCCCTGGACTTCAGCATGGAGATGATACACGGCTGATTGAAGCGTATGAAGGGGTTCACCTTCTTCTCCCAGCCCAGTGTGGAAACAAGCTCTTCCCCGGGGACATAGCCGTCCCGGTACACCTCTATGAGCCTGTTCTCCGGTTCGATTTCCTGTGCGGTGTCCAGATACTCCAGCAGGTAGTCGTGGCCGGCGTGTATGTAGGTGCCATCGGGGAAAGCCATCAGCTTTTTGATGGACTTGAAAAAGGCCGTGGTGTCCCCGGTAAAGCACCTTCCCACCTTGCCGTTGAACAGGGTGTCGCCGGTGAGGAGATGGATGCCGTGGTGGAAGCAGACAGAATCTTCGGTGTGCCCCGGTGTGTGAATGATACGAACTGTGTTCCCCTCAATGTGGAACTTTCCCATTCCCGGGAGATCGGAAACATCCACGACCCCGGCTCCGGTCCTTTCCGCAAGGCCGGCATTACCGCAGGTGTGATCACCGTGGGAATGGGTATTCATTATGTGGTCAAGTTCCAGGCCCTCCCGGGAAAGGTAGTCGCAGATATCCTCCACGGCTCCTCCGTCCACCGCCACGGCGCCTGACTTGCCGTGGATCAGGTATCCCAGGTTGTCGGTGCCATATCTGAACTGAACGGTCCTCAGTGCCATTGGTGTTCCTTTCCAGTGTTCTTCGAATATGCCGCCTGTCCACCGGGAAATACACCCTGGTATCAACCCGGTAAGAAAGCCGGTAACCATCCACTCCCGTTCTGTATTCCTCCTGCCTTACCTATACCAGCATCATCAGGGTTAGCAGAAAGAGAGGCAAATAAACCAGTAACGCCACCGCCGCGGCTGAAAGCATCCCCCGAAGAGGGCGGTCCCGGTTCCTGAACAGTGGAATGGAGGAACCGCCCAGGCCGGCCAGTCCGACGGCAAGCAGAACGAAGTGGGCGGTAAGGAGCCCCGGGGAGGAAGTCGCGCCGGGTTCGTTCTCAACCCTCCAGTGAAGAAGCCCCGCGCTCAGGGAGAGACAAAGAAGGAAAACAGACAGCCCCACCATGAAAAGAAAGGAACGGCGCCGGGGGAGGTCATTGAAAAGCCCTCTTCACCGCCCCGAATGTCGCCGCCCTGAATGCCTGGGGGGAGATCACAACAAGGAAGTTGTCGGCGAATATCTGTGGAAGCTCTTCCTCATACAGGAGGGCGAAACCGGAAAGCCCCGGTTCCAGCAGGAACTGGGGATCGGATACCTGGGCGGTTTCCTCACCGTTGGTATACAGGGTCAGGATGACAGGGTCCTCTCCCTGGAGCTCAAGGCCCACGTTCACCCAGTCATCTGGAGAGAGTATCGGGCCCAAGTCGTAGTAGAGCAGCTCATACTCCCCGGTAACGCTCACATAACCGATATAGGAATAGGTGTAGGGCTGAAAGAACATGAAGACCCCGCCGACATAGGCCTCTCCGGTGGCGAGCTGCATACGGGAATAGACATTTGCGAAACTGCCGGAACCGTCCAGCCTGAAGTCCATGGACACGGTGCCGTCGCCCCAGAAACCAGCGGTGTTGCATATGTAGGCCAGATAGGCCGAATCGGGAAACACCGCTTCTATCACCTGTTCATCCCCCTGGACGGTAACCATAACGTGCCCCCCTGCGGGTTCCCTGGTCCAGTGGAAGGAATCGCCGGGGTCCTCCCCGGGCTGATATGATTCGAAGTCGTCAAAAAAATCACCCCGGGCCGCTGAGACCGCAACGGCAAGGAACAACAGCAAAAACCTCATTGTCTGCCTCCTCCTGTGTTTTTCCTAACATAGCCCAATCCTTCGGAATGCCCCGGGATTACCGGGATTTCCCCTGATGGACTATGATAACCACAGGGGAGGTGCGTTATGAACATGAAGACGGCAACCGCAATGGTCATTTCCATCATGGCTGGAGCCCGATGATTCTCTGGCTGGTCCTGGGGGCCTCCGGTGTGCTGGGGGATTTCGGAACTTCAGTGGTTTACGAGGTGATCAAGTGGGTCCTCATCGGGCTCACAATGGTGTTCTACTTCATCATCAGTCCATTCATCCTCTGGCCACGGATATTCAACGGAAGTGATGACTAGTTCAATCTTTACCCTTACAAGGTGATGAATTCGTATTCCACCGTCAGGGAACCCCCGGTTACACCGGATGGCACATACTCTATGATGGCGTCGCCCTTGTACCAGTCCCCGGAATAGGAGAACAGGAATTCTCCGCTTACGGTATCTTCCATTATGGTTTCAAGCCTGATGACAGCTTCTCCATCAATCCTTCCGGAGATCTCCAGGAACAGGGAGTGCACTCCTTCAAGGCCCCGGTCCCCTATGGCTATGATCTGCTCATCGGTTACCGTCTCCAGGGTCATGGTCCTTTTCCTGGAGCACCCGGACATCAGGATGGTCAACACCAGACACACCTTCAGACATTTTTTCATCAGAAGCCCCCTATGGAATCGGTTTCAAGCACGGGAAAAAAAGCGTCGACAATACCGCCGCGGGACTGTGATCCCATCAAATCCCTGTAGTAAACCACCCTTTCCCAGTAGAGGGAGCAGAGGACCATGAGGGCGGTCTCACCGTAACCGGAACCATAATACGCCTCCCCGGAGGAAAGATCGTACCACTGCAGTGTCTCGGAGAACTCAGCCTGTGTCCGTGCATATTCAGTAAAGGCCTCGTGGGACCGCCCGAAGGCCCCGGCGGCCTCCGGAACCCCGCCCAGAAGAAGTTCTATCTCCCCGGCCAGGCTGTCGGCCTCGGCCTGAAGGGCTTCGGCGTACACCGAAGCCGAAAGCTTCCAGTGGTCCGCCACCCTCTCCGTATAGCTCCGGAGGGTCTCCCCGGTCACCTCGGGAGGCGGCAGCCCGTCGGAGAGACACGGGCAGGCAGCAAGGAGCAGAAGGAATGTCAGGCTTCTCATTACTCCGCCGTCTCCTGGGGCTCTGAATGCACAGTGTCTCCCTTCTGTCTTCCAGCTCCAGGAATGCAGTTCAGCTGCATTCGATGGTCATGCTTCTATCTTTCTCTTCCTTCTCTGACTGCAGCAACGATATCGTCAGTAGTTACCTCAACTGATAACCCTGGAACATCCAGGGAGATGATCCTCTCCTGACTTCACTTAGGCTAAAGATCTCTCCGTTTCTTCTCTTGATCAGTACTTCATTTTCTTTGGCCAGATCAAGAACTTCAGCAAGTTTTTTCCTGGCCTCGGAATATGTAAAAACAAGCATATCATATCTCCAATACTTCTATGTTCTTGCTGATTGCGATTGCCTTAAGCTTCTTATCAAGGGTCAGCAATGGACATCTCCAGTGCAGGGAACACTCCAGGAAATAGGCATCGTAAGCATAGATGTGATTTTGCGTTGCCAGTTCAACTGCTGATCTGATTTCAATTGGTTTCAGTTCAACGGGTATGTCCATCAGGACATCCCATATTTTCAGCGCATCGCCTGCACATATTCGTTTTCTGCGGCATAACGAACTCAATGCATTCCCCAGCTCAAACGGAAGAACATCTGGAGCAATGAGGTCATTACCAGTTGTGATCTCAATCAAGCGAACCTTCTCAGGTTCGTTCAATGCCACAGCCAGGAATACACTTGAGTCAGTTACAATTCTCATATGTACAATTGTACTTCTATATCCAGCCATTGTCAAGCATAACAAATACTTCTACTGATCCATAAGGGAGTGAAGTATGCCCAGCTCCCTCCGGGCCCTGGCTCCATAATCCTCCCCGGAAGAGATGAACCACTCCAGTTCACTGAAGGCCCTGTAACACCTGAAGACCTTCCAGGTCTTTTCCGGCAGGGAACAGGCTATCATCGGGTCACCGGGAAAACCCTCCAGATAGGCAAAGAGCATATCCGTCCACGGGGGCGGTCTTACACCCATTCTCAGTGATACGTCCACAAGGGCCACCAGGTCAACAAGCCCCGGTGCCACCGCAGCCGATGCCCAGTCTATGAGACAGACGCCTCCGCCTGGAGGAAGGAAAAGGTTGCCGTAGTGGCAGTCTCCATGGACCAGTGTGAAGGGAGATCCGTTGAAGACCCTGCGATCTCAGGCCAGCTCTTTTCCACCGCCCTTGCCGCATCTCGCAGAAGAGACCGGTCAACCCCGGAAAACTCCCCGGTGTCCACCTTCCTGAAAAGATCACCCAGAACGGACTCCGGAAGCGATTCAACACTTTCCGGGGTTACCAGCAGATCCTTGAACTCATCGGTCCACCGGAGCAGAGCGGCCCTGCTGTGATACTCCGCAAGGCCCCTGGCAGCATCCAGATAAGCCCTGGAAAGCCCCTCGCCGCATACATCGGCCAGAAGGGTGCCCGAAGCCCGGTCCAGAACCAGCCACACCTCTTCGTCGATCAGGAGTTCCGCAGAGCCAGGAGCCGGGAACTCCGGGGTCCCTTCGGCGAACCGATAGATCGATGGTTCGGTGTCCCGGAGGTCTGAAAACCTTTTCAGATACTTAACCACGGGCGTCCGTGCTGAAAGCCCTCTATGCGAACCACGAATGACTCCGGCCAGTGCCTTATCCTTCAGTTCCTTCAACCCGTATACCCAGCTCCTTCGAAAGTCGGGCCAGGACCGGTCCACTCAACTCATTCAATTCCTCATACCGTTCCATCTTTGCCTTACCGGGCCCGGGAATCATCACATCAGAGGGTTCGTCGGACTCTCCGTCGATCAGGGCCGGGAACACGGTCCATGGTGTGGTTACCCACAGGGACACACTTCCCCACATCGGACCGGTAATCGTCATGAGTTCACCGGATTTCCTTTCCCACAACTATCCTGTAGTCGGAAAGGAACCCGTCGAGCTGCTCCAGAAAAGCCTTCATGGCCCCATCATCGTGGAGGGTCCACTGGCAATCCCAGCTCGGGCGCATCAGGTCATTCAGCCCATTCAGCCAGTCCGCCTGCTCGGAATGCTCCGGGGTACAGTTGTCCGGCCCTCTGTGGTGCCCGGGGATGTGTATAACCCTGCTTCCTCCCCGCAGATCGATCAGGAAGGAGAGCTGAACACCTGGAAGAACACCCCCGGGAAGACCGGTAACCAGTATCTCAACCCTTTCACCTGCCTCGGGAAGCCTCATTTGAACTCGCCTTTCTCCTATTCGATTATCATTATCCCGTTCGATCCCTTCAAAGATAGTGAACCGGTGTTCGGATAGTTGTCCCTTTTACCGCCGGTTCACAGCGGGTCCGCCCATGGTTCATCTGCTCATAGCGTCTTCTTCCTGCGTGCTTGGATCACAGTTGCGATCCTTTGCCCATAGGTTTCCATTCTCTCCCCCTCCGGCCCGGACCATGTGTCATTCAGCGGCGTAAGCCCCACCGCCTCACAACCGGCGGAACTGAGCACCTCGGCATACCTTTCCGGCTCCCAGGGATGGAGGGTCACTGTCCATTTGCCCGCATCAAGGGTTTGGGAGGCGTTGTCGATGGAGAGAACAATGCGCCCCCCCGGGCGGAGGCAGTCCACCATGTTCTCAAGGGCTTTCCTTTTGTACTCTACATGCATGAATGTGAGAACACTGCATACCGCATCGAAGCTCTCCCGCCGGCGGAACCCGGCAATGTCCTTCAGTATCAGCTCAAGGTTCGAGAAGCCACCCAGCTGCTCTCCGGCCAGTTCGATGGTCTTCGGGGAAACATCCAGCCCGGTCAGGCTGCGGCAGCCCTGGTTCAGTATCCTCCGGGCGATGCGGCCGATCCCGATACCCGCCTCGAGGACATCCTTTCCCCTCAGGTCGCCCAGGGCATCCCAGAAGGGAGGCCCGTCCCACCGGGCCATGTATTCCTGCATGAAGGGAGGGTCATCGAGACCATTGCCCATTTCAGCCAGCCGGTCATAGTGCTCCCTGGCGGTGAAGTTCGGTTTCATGTGCTTCATCTTCCCTTTAGCTCGAGACCCGGCCCTTACAGCCCGGGAAGGTCAAGTATATAAACCTTCTGCACTCCAGATTCCGGGTCCAGGTTCCATGCCAGGCTTCCATGGGGCGTTATCCTGATTTCCCAGAACCTCCCGGCCATGGGAAACTCCGAGGTTCCTATATGCTCCCCTTCAGGACTCACGATATCAAAGACGGGTCTTTCTTCCGTTCCCCTCTGAACCCAGAGATTGCCCAGGCTGTCAACGCCTATGCTCTCCACCAGGTTGTGGTAAGGTTCCGGTTCAAAGCCTTCAGGAAGAGTGCCTCCCATGGAAGCTAAACGGATTCGGGCATAATCCGTTTCCATCTGTATCTCCTCCGGGGTCTTTTCCACCGGAGGGATGTCAAGAGAAAAACTGAACAGCGGGCTTCCCCCTTGATCCCAGCACCGGACCAGATACTCATCCCATGTGCTCCTGGTGTAAAAGACCCTCCCTTCGGCATCGGCTGCCATGTGGGAAGTGCCCTGCAGACCGTTGAGTGAACTGGCCATCCGCTCCACTGCTATCCCCATGGAATCGGCGGGATACCGCGTCAGCCTCTCTGCATCACTCAAAGAATAGAGAGCGGGTTTGAACACGGCAATGTAATCCGATCCCTCCGCTGTCAAATTCGGCTCATATCCCGAAAAGCTTCCGGAATCCACTGCCACGATGGCCTCCGGGGGAAAGATCATGGACCAGTCAACGAACTCGGACAGCTGTTCTCCGTTTTCATCCACAACCATCAGGGACGTTTTTCTCATATCCCTGACGATGATCTCTCCCCCGGGCATCAGGGCTAATTCCGTGGGAAAGACGGTTTCTCCGGGGCCATTGCCCCTGCGCAACAGTGTCTGGATGTGATCGCCTTCCCGGGTGTACTTTCGAATACAACAGGCGGCCTGGTCCAGAACAAAAATCTCTCCGGAAGAAGAGAGTTCAGCATCACTGATGGAACCGAAAACCATGCATGAATCACCGTTTCCACGCCAATGCTGTCCAGTAGGACTATCTCCGATCTGTCGGGAAAGCTCTCAGACCATTCCGACTCCCCGCAGCCGGAACAGAAAAGGCCACCGGCGGCGAAGAGGACCAAAGAGCCGACTCGTGCTTTCAATATTCCCCCTTCGATGAAAGATGCTTTCCCCGTGTTCATGGGTCATTCTGAGAAAACGAACCTGCCCGGTGGAATCCCTCATCTGTTCAGCGTGAGAACGAATACCTCTTCACCATCTTCCATGGTATTCGTATCCACGAATCCGTACTTTTCATAGATACGTATTCCATTACTGTTATCAGGATCGGTGCTCAGCCTTATGGATCTTATGCACCGGTCATTCATGGCGATTTCCCTGAGCAGGTCCAGGGCAGCCTTTCCATAGCCTTTTCCCTGGCTCTTCGCGTCGATCATGAATCTGCACAGATACAGTTCTCCCTTCTCATAGTCCTTCGTATACATGACGAATCCGACCATTTCTTCATCATTGTACACGGCCTTTGTGATCCAGAATGGAAAGAGCTTTGATTCCGCTATGGAAAAGGTGTTCGATGCCACGAAGGCTGGTCTTTCCTTACCTTCAGATCCACTGCCTCGTAAAAGTTGTCCGGGGTTATGTCCCTCAGTGATACCGCCACTTCATACTCCCTTGTTCATGAATCTACCTGAATGTCTAATTCTCAGCTCATTCTTCAGCGTTATCGCCGACGGTTTCCATCTCCAGCGTGAATACTCGGGGATAATGCTCCGGATCTACCACGGCGGCAAGGATCCCATGGCGACCAATTCTGAATGAAAGGTCGATGTCATCGAATCCGGAGAGAGAGGCAGTGAAGAGAATATCTCCCGAATCATCCCACACATCGAAGCTGTGCCCTGCCTCGGCATCAAGTCGTTCTATCCAGAGATTGCCCTGTGGGTCAACGCCGGCAAGGGAGATCAACCCTTGATATGGAGGTGGTTCATAACCTCCTGTGTAGGCTTCATCTTCACTGGCCCATGACTCAAAGTACTCGATCTCATCCTCTATCTCTTCCGGTGTTTTCTCTAGCCTTTCCACATCGGTGTTCTCTATCCGGAACATTTCTTCGCCCATGGGTCGAACACCGACACAAGGTAAGATGTGTTATCCAAAGCGATGAAAACGCGCCCCTCCGCTCCTGCGGTAAAATCGACGACTTCCATCTCGCTGTACAACTCAGGTGCCGGCCATTCCCAGCTCATGGTCATGTATTTAACCGAAGGCAGGGAATCGCCGTCAAACCTTCCGATGTAGAAGGAGAAGAAAACCTGATCACCCATTTCAAGGTGCATCATTGATCCCGTGATGGAGGCTGAATCAACCTGGAACATCCGGTTCGGCACATATCGATCCGTGGTGAAGAGATCGCCTTCGTAAACTCCCTCGGGAGTGAATTCCATTACCGCACGCTTCATTGCGTCAGCAACCAGGATCGTGCTATCCTGCATGGCACACATGCTCATGGGGAAAAGCAGTTCACCGGGGCCTTCTCCCTCCCTGCTTATGAGATACGGCTCCCCCGGGCGGGGGATCACCCTGACACACATGGAAGCCCTGTCAAGAATGAGAACTGAACCGTCAGGATGTATGCAGAACTCATCAATGCTGCCGATCATCCTTAATGAATCGCCGAATTCAACTCCAAAGGAGTCAACAACACACAGGTTGTAGTGGGGAACGCCGGTGTCCGGGGATTGACCCCGTTCCCCGGGGGAGAACCACAGCAGACAAAAGAAGGATACCCCGAAAATGACGCCGAGAGAAGTTTATTCCTCATTCGTGTCCCCCTCCATTGACCGCAAGCTTTCACCGGCAGCAAGTACGGCAAGCTGATTCCTCAATGAACAGCTCAACAATGTGAATTAATGATAATGCACTCAACTTCATTGAACAATATCGTCTCTCCGGCGCAGGGTATCCGGTTTTTTCCGTCCTGCTATCTGCTGGTTCTGATCCTGAAGGAGTGGTTTCCCGTGGATATCCCAACCGCGGGGTCATCGGACCTGCGGATCGAAACGCCGGGGATCCATTGGATGCCATCTCCTTCCAGTCCCTGTACCGCTACGTCGATCCGGGGAGGTTCAGTTATGTCCGGTGAATCAGCCGCCACTATTTCCACCAGGAAAGGGATACCGGGGCGGCACATCCAGACGACTCCCTTGCTAAAGGTCTTCAGTGTGACAGGATGAAGAAGCAGGCCATTGTTCGCTAAACGGTCAACGGCATCGTTGATGCTGTCGGTAAAAGCCCGAAATGGTGAAGACCCGAACCTCTTTTCGAAGCGCCCTCATGTAGGGACCCTCACCAATTGGCTCTATTAGAAGAAGGGACGGCCCGGGGGAATCGGACAGATCGATGTACTGCTCCTTCGTGCCCTCGCCGGGGAAGGTCTTAACCTCCAGACGGGTCAGCTGAAGAGGAAGGGACCCCTCCGCCGCGGACAATGATCCGGTGAGCACCGCCACATGATGCAGATGCAGCTTCATGAACTCCCTCTATCCCCGGGTGATCCCGGCTTCTCCACCACCAGAACAAGATGGTCCTTCTCGCTCTCATAGGCTCTGCCGCTGACACTGCCATAGGTTTGAGGATTAGCAAAACCAGCCGATGTAAACAGATCGATATACTCTTCAGTGCTGTATATCCTCATTCCGTATGTGTACTCCCGGCGTTCAGCGCCCCTGATGAGGATCCACCTGGTGGTGCTCCAGGTCCAGTCATCGCTTGCGGAGGATTCTTCCAGCCTGAGGGTTCCATCGGCCTCTTCGAACCAGTACCTGGTCAACCTGTTCCGCCGGCCGGCTGCAATGAGCTCCCTCGGGGCACAGTGGAGCATCAGCCTGCCGCCGGGTTTCAGTGAACGGTAACAGTTCTCAACTACTTTCCCGTCGTCGGCGGGGTTCTGGAAGTAGCCGAAGGAGTTGTACATGATGATCATCCTGCCGAAGAAATCCGGTTTTGAGTATTCACGCATGTCCGCACACTGGAAATGTGCCTTCAGATCCATTTCCCGCGCCTTTTTTGAAGCTTCCCGAATGAAATCCCGGTTAAGGTCGACACCGGTTACGGCAAATCCCAGCTTTGCCAGGGGAATGGAGTATCTGCCAAACCCGCATGCCAGGTCCAGGACCGTCTCTCCCTGTTTCATCTCAAGCAGCTCTGAGATGCTTGCCGCGGCGTCGGCGGACATCTCGATCCTCTTATCGCTCCAGATGAACTTGCGATTTGTCCGCCAGTACTCTTCATCGGCGAACCAGTCAGGGCTGGGCAGTTTCATCGGCTTCCCTTCCATGGCAGGATTAATCACTTCGCAAACGGGTTTAACAGGCTGTTCCCGATTCTATCAAAATCCGGCCTGTTCTATCAGATAGAGAAGGAGGATAATAAGGGCCGCGGCTGGGATGACTACAACCCAGTCGTTCACCTTGAACAGCCGGGGGAAGGTCAAATCGCCGTAATCGCCCTTCATCAGAATGCCCCGCCTGAGCCCGGGGTAAAGGGCTGCAAAGATGCCCGAGCCGATGATTATTCCAGCAAGCCCTCCAACCAGAGCGTCCAGGGCGCCGTTGCCAATTGCTCCTGCAATGGTGCCGGGGCAATAGCCCAGTACCCCGAAGCCCGCGCCGAAGATCAGGCCTCCTATGACGTTCATCCCGGCGGAGCCTGATTTGGGAGTGAGCTCCACCCAGCCCAGGGCCTTCATGGCATGAATACCGATCATCCCCACCACCACGGCGGAAAGCATGATCTTCACAACGGTGAAATCGGTGAGCAGCAGCTGCCCGATTATCACGTCATACTTCGTCACGCCTCCCTTCTGCAGCAGAAAGCCGAAGGCAATGCCGAAGGCCAGTCCCCAGAGAAGGGGTGATCTGCTTTTCTTCTGCGGGGAAGCCTGTTTCCCCTTATCCATGGGTTCCTTTGATGGCATGTTCACCTCCCTCTAGCCTATCAGGGCGAAAATGATGTGTGTGATCAGAATACCGCCGATGAAAAAGCAGATAGCGGAAATCCAGCTGGAAACGGCAAGCTGCAGTGTTCCGCTTATGCCGTGTCCGCTGGTGCATCCCCCCGCCCACCGGGCGCCGAAACCGATCAGGCAGCCTCCCGCCAGGGCCACGATGACCCGAAGCATGGGGCCGTGGCCGAACTCCGCTGCCCAGACCGAAGGAACCCACTGCCAGCTGAAGTCGCCGGACAGCAGCGAAGAGATCAAAGAGCCGATGATAACCCCCACCACCAGCATCCACTGCCAGTCCACCGCAAGCCCTATCTTCTGGTAGTAGGGCTTTTGAGCAGCCTTTTTCCCAGAGAACAGTTTTTCGATCATGCCGCTGGTCCTGGCAAAGCTGGTTGAACAGGCAATGGGCTTTCTGGAGATAAGGAAACTGAGCCAGCTCAGGATGCCGATACCGGCTCCAACCGCGTATGGCGACCAGCTGACTTCCTTCAGGAACTCGATCATATCGCCCTCCTTTTTTCATTGAGTTCGCCGGATCTGGTGAAGAATCTGGAACCATGGGGATTCACGCAGACCCGGCACTCCCGGATGTACCCCGCGGCGCTGTAGCCGGACAATCCTCCGGCGACATTGTAGACATCCTTGAATCCATGCTGTTTCAGAATGCTGGCTCCAAGGGTGGAACGATTCCCGGAGCTGCACATGAGTACCGTTGTTCTGTCCCTGTTCAGTTCATTGTGCCGGGTGCGCAGCTCGGCAACGGGAATGTTGATGGCGCCTTTGATGTGGGTATCTTCATACTCCTGCGGTGCCCGTACGTCCACCAGAACGATGCTTGCGGTGCCGGTGATCATTTGGTGAAGATCCTCTGCGGAAGCCAGCCCGATGTGACCGGTCCTGAATCCCGCGGTTGCCCAGGCCACCATTCCGCCGTCCAGGCAGCCCACTATCCTGTCCACACCGACCCTGTGTGCCCAGGTATTGGCTTCCCGGGCCCTTTTAAAGTCGTCCGCTACTAGCAGTATATCCTTGTCGGTGGGCATGACCCAGCCGGCAAAGGTGGGAAAATTGCCCGCGGGATCAAGATGCCAGACGCCGGGTATGTGCTGGCCGGCAAAGGCATGATAGCCCCTGGCATCCATCAGCACCGTGTCCGGGGCACCCATCCGTTCCCTGAACTTGTGGGGGGGCAACTCCTCAATGGCGGGAAGATCGGCAACCGGTGCCGGTCCACGGCGGTTTATGTCGCTGCAGCGGCTGAAGTGATCCGGGGCGGGGGGCATATTCTTAGTTAGCGATTCAATGAACTTCGATCTGTCTTTGATCTGCAGGGAAGGGTTGAAGTTGCGTTCATAACCGATGGTGGTGCGCCATTTGGCGCCCATGGCACGGCCGCACAGGGAACCCGCGCCGTGGGCGGGGTATGCCTCCACATAGTCCGGCAGCTTCAGCAGTTTGTCATGCAGGCTGTGGTGAAGTTTTCCCGCCAGTTCCTCCGCCATTTCCGGGAAAAGGTCAGGCCTTCCCACATCCCCCACGAAAAGGGTGTCCCCGGTGAACACACCGATGGGACTGTTCGACCGGGATCTGTCGGTAACCACATAGCTGAGGTGTTCCGGGGTGTGGCCGGGTGTTTCAAGTACCTCCAGAAGCATATCCTCGATCTCTATGGAATCGCCCTCCGACAGCGGTACATGGTCGAAGGTGCACCCCGCGGACTTCGCAATGTGGATCTTCGCGCCGGTCTTCACCGCCAGGTCCATGTGTCCGGAAATGAAATCGGCATGAAGATGCGTTTGGAGTATGTGTGTGATCTCCACCCCCATTGATCGGGCTTCTTTGATGTACACATCCACGTCCCGCCGGGGATCGATCACGGCGCACTGCTTCTTCCCCGCCAGAAGGTAGGAGCTGTGGGCTATCTTGCCCACGAAAAAATGTTTGAGCAGCATGTTATTTCTCCTTCAGTTCCCTGTTTCATACATAGAAAAAGTAAAACACCGGCACCACCACAGCAAGGAACAGCAGGGTCATTCCGCCGCCGGGCTTGAAGTAGTCCGCGTTGCGATATCCCCCGGAGGACATCAGGAAAGCATTGACCTGGTGGGTGGGCAGAATGAAGGAATTTGCCGCGCACACAGCGGCCAGCAGAGCCAGGGGCCGGGGATCCAGCCCGCCGATCCTTGCCATGCTCATAACCAGGGGGGCCAGCACCACGATGGCACCCACATTGGACATGAACAGAGAGAACAGCGTGGATAACACCGCAACGGTCAAAAGGATGAACAGCGGATGCCCCCCTGGACCAGTGACATCACTCTCTCCGCCAGAAAGGCTGCGGTTCCGGTCTTCTCCATGGCTAAACCCAGGGGAATAAGCCCGGCAAGAAGGAACACCACCTTCCACTCGATGGCCTGATAGGCTTCCTGTATTGTGATTACCCTGGTAAGCACCATGGCGACGGCGCCGGTGAAGAAAGCCAGGGCTATTGGAGCCCCGGTCATTGCCAGTCCTATGGCGCCCAGGAAGCAGAGGGCGGCCCACAGGATCTTTGAGGGGTCCTGCTTCTTTTCCACGGTAAACTGGGTGGCAACCACGAAGTTCGAGCTCGCTTTCAGTTCGCCGACATTCTCCCACGGACCGTACACTATCAATGTGTCGCCGGGAGCTATCTGGCGGTCGGAAAATCCCCCCTTATCTCCTCCCCCTTGCTGAACATCATCACAGGCTCCACCGCATAGCGCTTGCGAAGTGAGAACTGGCGAATGGTCCTGCCGGTCATGTCCGAGCGGGGTGGAATGATCACCTCGGCGAAACCGGCATACCCTGGATCCTTAAGGCTGGAGAACCGGTGATCCGGTTCCTTGCTGACAAGCCCGTAGGCCGAAGCGAACCTTTTCGCGTTCCCTTCGCTGCCCAACAGCGCTATCTCATGACCGGCCATGAACTTCGTTTCCCGCCAGGGTGCATACTCCGCCTCCCTGCCCAGGGAGACACCGAGGATGTTCAGGTCATACTCCCCCCACACGCCGGACTCCTCGGTGGTCATGCCGGCCAGTGAGCTGTTCCGGGGAACTTCATAGTGCCAGATCTGATTGGGCAGATGAAGGGCTTCGATGAGTTTCTCCTGCTCGGAAACCGTTTCCCCGGATGAATCCGAACGGGGAAGAAGGAACTTCCCAAACAGGAAAAAGAAGACGATCACGGAAAGTAGCAGCAGAAAACCCACCGGAGTTACGCTGAACAATCCGTAGGGCTCCAGGTCCGCCCCGCGGAGCAGATCGTTGATCAGTATCAGAGGGCCGGAGCCAACCATGGTCAATGTGCCCCCCACTATTGCGGCGAACCCTATGGGCATTATCAGGGCCGATGCCGGTATCCTTTCCCGGCGCGAGATGTTCAGAATGCCCGGCAGGAACAGCGCAGCCGCGCCGATGTTCTGTATGAACCCCGAGAGCACCCCCACCGAAATGGACATTACACCGATCACCCCGGACCTTCCGGTGCCCACCTTTTTCAGTACTGCCTTTGAGAACCTGTCCATTATCCCGGTCCTTGCAATTCCCTGCCCCAGGATCATTACGGCTATCATTGCGATAACGGCATTGCTGGAAAAACCGGAGAGGGTTTCCCGGGCTGTGAGCACCCCGGTCCATCCCAGGGCCAGCATGCAGAGAAGGGCTACCACATCTATCCGGAAGACCTCCAGGATCAGGGCGATCACCGTTGCGACGAGTATGATCAGAACGGTAATGACGGCAGGGTCCATACTAGGAGGGTCCTGTGTGAGGGAAACTGCCCCTGGAACCGTGACAGGTGGATACTCTTTCTCCATGCCACTACCCCTTTCGATCCGTGTAGGCGATGCCCGTGGAACTCCCCGGGCTGCAAACCCCTTCCCAGTCCGGTCAGGGGGCCGGTTCATGCCGTGGTCGTGGAGGGATCCAGTTCCGTTTGAATGGCTGAACCAGTCGGATACATGATAACCAGTTCGCCTATCCGGGACAATATGCTGAATGGCCCTTCATGAATTCTTACCGAAGCCCTGGCATTCTCGTTGTTTTCCGTTCCGCATGTCAGTTATCCCTGATAGGGTATTCCGGCGGGGCTAACCGGAGATGTTCCAATGGTTCGAGCCGACAGATCAATACAGCATTGGCAGGGATGCCCCTGAGTATGCGGTTCCTGGAAATGTATCCATGAATTACTCTCGTAAAGCGTCCATCACCCTGAACATGAATCGTACGCATTTCCTCTGCCACGCCAGGTGATTGAAGTTTCCGATCACATAGGCATCCAGCTCCGGATGATGGAACATGAAAGCGCCTGTTGCCCCCAGCACTCCCCAGGAACTGTATTTTGCGGGAATAAGCAGCGGAATGGTCCGAACCTGCCAGATACCGTATCCGTAGTCAAAACCCGGATTAAGCCTGGCCTTGTCGGTTTTCATTATGGAGAGTGTTTCTTCCGAAACCAGCTGGTGACCAACCAGCGCTTTCATGAACAGCAGAAAGTCTTCCAGTGGCGCCACCACACCGCCGCCGGCATAGTCAATGCCGGCAAACCCCCTGATATCGTTCAACCGGGTCTGATCGGCATAGAAACCGGCTTCCGGATAGGGGGAGGGGGTTTCAGGTTCCGATGAGTGAAGCATATAGGCCTGCTTCATCCCGACGGGATCGAAGACGAGTTCCTTCAAAGCGGCATGGAACGGCTTCCCACACACCTTCTCCACCATGAGGCCCAGCAGGTGGTAGTTGGTATCGGTATAGCAGGCTTTTGCGCCGGGAATCGCCCGGGGCGTCAGGTTCCTTTTTGCCCATTCCACCGCTTCCCGGGGGTCTATGTCCAGGTCGTGGTCCGCGAGCAGCCTGTGGAACAGGGGAAAGAAGTTATCCGGCAGGCCGGAGGTCTGGTTCAAAGATGCCGTACCTGTATTCGAGATGGTCCTTTCCCTTGTAGACATGCAGGCCGTCCATCAATCCGTGATCGAGGTGGCAGCCGATGGGATCCTCAAAGGACAGTAATCCCTTTCGTGCAGCCTGCAGACAACGACGGAGGTAAACAGTTTCCCCACACTGGCCATGTAGTTGGGCTGCTGCGGCGCAGGTGCGCCGTTATCTCCCGCGCCCTCCGCCAGATTTATGTGAAGCCCGGTCCTGTCCGAATGCACGAGCAGATAGGCATTTCTTACCCTGGGTCTTTTCGCACCTGTTTCCGGAACAGGGCCTCGATCGGTGATGTTCTTGAGCAGTGATCCATAGATTGTTATCAACCCTTTCCGTGCTGACAGTTTCCACATGACATTTCTATCGGCCTGGCTGCCAAACGTGACTACCAGTAACATGATGCAGCTCTACTCCATTTGCCACGGCGAGGCAGTTTCATATCGAATATGATAAACTCCACAGTCCTGAACCGGGATATCTCGTGTACTCAATATCCCTTGCGACCCCGGCAAGGGCTTCCCGCAGAAAAGGTTCAGAGGGAATATTCTTAACGATGGAAAAACACCTTTCTCCTGATTTCCTCAGGGCAATGGTGTTCCCGTCCGCATCGATGATATGGTTCTTTGAATCAAGGTCCTCCAGCTGACAGATATGGAGTACATTGGCCCCCGGCTTCAGTTTGCTGTGAAGTGCGTTGAGAAAAACAGGGATATTTCTCTTCGGCATATGACACCACCATAGAACTGAGACAGCCCCGGAGAACAGGCCGTTAATGTTCTTCAAGGAGTAAGCGTCGGCTTCGGTGAAACTGATATTTGAGTATGAAGACAGATTTTGCTTTGCTTCAGTAAGCATCGAGCGGTTCAGGTCAGTGGCCATTACTGATCCAGAAGCCCCTGCGATCACTGCTGTCCAGTACCCCGTACCACAGGCGATCTCAAGAACATCCCCGCCGGTGAACAGGTCAGCGATGAGGTTCTTGATCTCCCTGAATCCATCTGAATCGTTTTCCTTGTAGTAACCGGATCGCCGGTGATATCCACCGGCGAGTGAGTCGTAGTATTCGGCTGCTTCATTGACCAGTTGCATTCATTCTTCCCATCGTCAACGCTCAGAGCAGTCGTTGCCATGAACCAGAGGTTACATCGTAAAGTATTGGATGTAAAGCAATAACTGCTCACCCTCCTTAACCAGATGCAGCTCTATGTGGTATCCGTTGCTGAATGCCCGCTTCGTCAGCAGAATGTGCTCCGGAGCCGGTGGCCACCGGTCACATCTGTCGTATGCGAAATCGCCTGGAAACTCGGTCTCCTGCAGGGCTCGAATTTGATCTGTGACTGACTCCTCAGCATTGCCAGGGATCTGAACAATGGCGAAAACAACAGGGTCAACTGGAGGTATGTGATAAAATGCCAGACCCTTTGCACCATCAGGAAGGACGAAGCCGGTTTCCTGTTCGATTTTCGCCATGGCTTCGGAGTCAAAGGTGTTCTCGTCGAGGGCGTATTCCGTATAGTCCCGGTGCTGGCCACAGCCGGCAGCAGCCAGGCAGGCGGCAAGCATGCAAATCGCTCTCATGATCTCTGCTCCTGACACTCTGGGTAACCAGTTTTGCACACTGACCTGCTGTTGTCAGGGGTGTGTCTCATGCTGTTGATATTCTGCTTCCTGTTCAACAATATATACTTGATAAAACAAATCCGGGGCCTGAGGGTGTGCAATTATCCCATGGCGGGATATGTCGAATGATGACCCGGCATTCTGTGTTGTACATGGAAGGGAATTGGTTTATGCTTTAACCGGTTGCATTCCCGGTGTATAAGGCTATATGAAGCTTTCTGGTCCTCTAAAACCGATTGGGGTCGCCCGGTGCTGAAAATGCAGATGATCTTCTCTCTGGCTTTGATGGCTACATCGGCCATGGGATCTGTCACCGGTGCTTACGATCTTGAATATGAGATCCAGAGCGAGTTCGGTGATGCTTCCAGTTGCAACTACGTTTCCCAGGGGATCTTCCTGGTCTGGTGGGATAACAGTAATGACCTGACCCAGGAAGCCAATATACTCCTGGACAGCATGGCGGTGTATCGCGACGCGTGTCTTGGCTCCCTGAAAATGCAGGACCCTCCCAATCCCCAGGATGGTTTCTTCTTCAACGTTTATCTTCATGAACCGGGGGATGTGTTCCCCGATGGCTGGGCTTGTGGTGTTGGTACGGATTGCTACGGTTATCCATACATGACCCTTCCCATCGGGATCCTTGAAGACTGGATAACCATAAGTCATGAGAGTTTTCATGTTTTCCAGTACAGCAGTGATTCACCGGGGTTTGAGGGGGTAGATATCTTCTGGTACATAGAGGCCTCGGCCAACTGGTTTGCTGCAATTACCTATCCTGAGAGCGAAAACGCATTCATGGAAGCCATGACCCTTGTGAAGGTTCCCCATGTGTCAATGTGGCTTGGCTATGACAATTTCCCCTCGTACTACCCGGACAACTGGCAGAGGTACTGTCATCAATACGCAATGGCATTGTTCCTCTACTATCTTACTGAAATAGAGGGGATGCCCCATTCCCTTATATGCGATGGATTCTATAATGGCGGTTCGTTTCCCCAGGACCTTAATCCCCAGGAATTCCTTTTTGAAGCCGAGTGTGTCGGGGACCTCCGGACGCATTTCATGAACTGGGCAGCGAGAATGACCAACGGGTTCGACTTCATTCTCCCCTCTCAACTGGAAACCGCCGAGTACCATTGGAACACCTATGGTGATCCAGAGGACGACAATCAGTTCACGGTTATCTTTGATGAACTGTCCCCATATGGATGGTATTCTCCACCTGATTCCCTGGCAACCACAGCGTGGTCCTTCAACACATACAAGGTTCTGAACAGCAGCTATGGCGGGTATAGTTTCATTCTTCAGGGAAGTGAAGAGGGAACCATGGGAGATCCTTCTCTCTTCCGGGGCAAGGTGGTCATACAGAATGCGTTTTCCGGAACCAGATTCTACGACCTGGAAATGGAAAGCGATGTCCTCGGGAGCTTGACCGTGGATGTATCAGCTGCTGATACCGCTCTCTATTTCATCGTGGGGTCATTGCCTGAAGTATTCGCTGGAAGCGAACAGGTGTTCCCCTATACGATCTGTGTTGAGCCAACGCTGACCGGAGTTGAACCCCACCCGGGAGAACTGGTTTTTGAGAGCTGTGCTCCAAATCCCTTCAGCCATGGAACCTCCGTACGGTTCACCATTCCAGCTGGAGGGGATGTATCACTGAATGTCTACGACCTTGCTGGTCACCTGGTCGCAAGTGTTATCGATCGGCAGTTTACTGCAGGAACACATCAGCTGTACTGGGAAGGCAGAGCTTCCTCAGGGGATCTTCTGCCCTCTGGGCTCTATGTTATGCGCTTGCAGCACTCAGGAGCCTCCAGCGATCAGCGGCTGACCATTCTCAGATAGACACTGCTGTTCAGTCTGTGCAAATCCAGGGACTGCGACTCTGTCATGAACACAAAATCCCCACTGCCGAGAAAACAGCAAATGTGAGACCCATGAGCCTATGCCCTCTACTGGGAAACCCAAACATTTCCGCTATTTTTGCCCTTGTTTTTCAGTGTCAGGAATGAATCAGTCATTACTGCAAGATCCTTTCAGGCAGGTCAAAAGATATCTGCAACACGATGGGGCTGACATGCCTGTCAAGCATCGCTTACAGCCGGCTTGTTAGGCTTAAGTGGCCATTACCTGCATATATATAATTAAATATACTATTTGTCTGTTGCCATTTTTGTGGTTCCTAATCTCGAATCAGCACCAGTCTTGACGCCCGATATATGTATCTGTGGTTAAGCAAAGCTGGTAGACGCCTGTGGGTAACTTCATACCAGAATTATCGTTACCATCCCAGATGCAACTCTGATCACCTGCTGGGGTGTCATCCTCTGTCAATAACCTTACAAGCCTTCCAGTCATATCATGGATCGTTATACAAGCAGGACCGGCATTCTGCATAGTGAAGTGAACTTCTGTGGATGAGTTGAAAGGATTCGGAGCTGCATATAGACCATGGTCATCGATTGGGTCTGGATGGATGAAACTTGCTTCATCTCCCATAAGAGTAAAGAGCCAAACATCATTGTCCTCGAAGTCCTCAACTGAAACCTCAAAGGTCCCTGCTGTTAAGCTGACATCCATTACCAGTGAGTCTTCAGGTCCATCGGGCATACTCACGGTTATTGGGCACGATGTATTAAAGAACCCATCATAGTGTGGCACCCTCTTTGCTACAACATGGACACTGTCACCATCGTAGGGCCAGCCTTCTACCACCAGGGTCAGGTTGGATGGTTGATCAAAATGATGGTAACGACCAACCATGACCGATACGGTCTCCAACGAATCATCCCTTACAGCTTGTGCAACGGTGGTGGGGTTCGGGATAACTGTCAGAAGCCTGTCTTTATCAAGCATCCTCCCAAAAAACTCGTAGACCCAGTAGATGACCTGCGGTGTATACCCATCCCAGTTGAACATACCGTCCAGCCCCGACCAGCAATCGCTCCAGTATCCATACGGTGGATCGTTTGGAGAGTATACGGTCCAGGCAGCTCGCATGGCGCAATCTATTTCAGCCTCAAGTAGATAATATAAGTAACCGGCGTTGTATCCGGGAGAAAGATGAACGTATCGTCCAGAATATTCATTCACATGTAGCTCTGGAGTGTAGCCAGGGCCGAAAGCTTCAAGGAGATTTGCCCGAATGCTGTTGGTGTGATCGATAATATCCTCCGGTCGATCACTTCCTAGAATACCGCTTTCATTCTCGTGCCACGCTATCGCGTCCAGGCGCAACCCGTATTCAGAATCCAAATCCTCCAAGAAGGGAATAATCCTTTCTACATTGGTGCCATTCTCGTTATATCTTGCGATACTTGGGCCTACAAGCTTGGCATCGGGATTTACACTCCAGACGACTTGAGCACAGCGCCAGTAGAGCTCCAGGAGTTGGGCATAGCTACCGGACCAGAAGTAGGGCAGGTCGGGTTCGTTCCATACATCGAAGAACTCCGGCGGATTGTCGGGGAAGTAGAAATATACCCATTGCAGCAGTGAAATAATGTGATCTTCGTATTCTTCCCAGTCCAACCAGGGTTTGGCATTTGGATATCCACCTTGAGACCATGCATAGCTATCGCTCAGGTTGAATGTGATACTGACCGGGAACTGCTCTGCTACAACGTAGGTAACATATTTCGATAGTCGCCAGCTCCCCGGCGAAAGGGTCTCTACCGCTGCAGGTTCCAAACTCCCCTGTTCATCCTTCCCGTGAATAAAACCCTGAATGCGTGGATTCATCAAGCCAAGACAGCTGTCTGCACGGACCAGGACCACCTCTTGGGCGCCAGCTGCACTGACCAAAAAAAGCAGTATACCAAAGAGTCTGCTTATCCCTAACACGTCATTCGTTGCCCTTCTTCTCCACTAGACTCTGAATCAGCAGTATGCGATAACACAACTTTCTGCAACCCAAACGCAGTTTAACTGATTTTGTTGCTACTCATTGAGGCCTCACCCACATCGGCATACCGCTCTGGTATGCTGTGGATGCAAATCAATCCCTGAAAGGAGGAGGCCCGATGAGATTTTATGCCACTACCCATCAATATTAATGTGGGATCGACCTGCACGCCAGGGCAATGTACTTGTGCATTATTAACTCGTCAGGAGAAGCCGTATGCTAGTTGCCGTTTGACTTGTCTTTTCGTTTGCGCTGTTGGTAAAGCCCACCAAGAAAAACAAGACCGACACCTATGCCTATTGGTAAACTATCTAATGCCACACTCAGAGCAACCGCGATACCTATTCCAATGATAATCCCAAAACTCCATTTTTTATCTTTTCTTCAGATTGGTTAACATTTGATTCTTGATTCATTAACAACGCTCCCTTCCTGTCGAGACTTAAAACCTGATTGTGCAACCATACAAGCGCCATCCGCCTTCAAGAAACGACCAGGTTTATGGATTGATTCCTGTTGTTGTGCTCACCCAGGTTTCGTTACAATGCTTCTTGGGGTTCTCTTCTGGGTTCGCCGCCGGGATCATACAGGCATCCTCATCCCGATCACATCGGAGAAGTGAAGAGGCCACCCGCTGCCCGCCTAACGCTCTGAATAACCTGAAGAGGTACTACCGAAACCAGCGCCTTAACGCCTGTGGCTGGTTCATTCAGTTGGGGTTGAGTTGCCCGGATGATTAACTCAACCTGTTGGATAGATGATAATGAGCGGGGTGTCCTGGAACAATATGATGGTTTAGTGTAACCTCGGCGGATTTGTCCGGTTTGCCCGGATATTTTGTCCGGTATAGTCGTACTTACCGGTAATCCTCGCAGGTGTTGTATTACCGAAAGATCGACCGATTGATGAAGACATTTCCAATACCCTATTCGAAAATGAGATTGACCAGTGCTGGAATCAGGATATCCATTTACATCATGTCATTGACACAAGAAGATATACGTACGATATTTCGTACGGATGGAGGCTGATATGACAAACATCACTGTAACCGAAGCAAGGAAAAAGCTATACACGCTACTTGATGAGGTAGCCTTGTCGCATGAACCTGTTCAGATAGCTGGTAAGAGGAACTCTGCAGTCCTTGTATCTGAGGATGACTGGAGAGCGATTAAGGAGACTCTTTTCCTTCTTGGTATACCCGGAATGAGGGAATCCATCAGAGAAGGGATGCAGACTCCCATTGAGGGGTGCGAAGAGGAACTCGATTGGTAGCCTGGCGTCTGGTTTACACCAAACAGGCCAATAAAGATGCAAAAAAGCTTGCTAGCTCAGGTCTTAAGATTAAAGCGGAAGCATTGCTGAGCATCATCTCTATAGATCCTTATCAAACTCCACCACCTTTCGAGAAACTAGTCGGTGATTTAACCGGTGCGATTTCCCGAAGAATTAACATCCAACACAGGATCGTGTATCAGGTCATCGAAGGAGAGCATACAGTAAAGGTTCTTCGGATGTGGACCCACTACGAGTGAGCTCCTGAGTCAAGTCAACGGTATTCTCGAGTTCACCGTAATCCTCGCAGGTGTTGTATTGCCGGAAAGGATACTGATTGCAGCATGGCGTTGCCCGGATATCATGATTCAGCCTGAGATCCAGATTTCATTTCTCCCGTTTAGATGAAGGCCTGACAATCTGTATACCCAACGCTCTAAACCAGCAGACTGCGAAGATCTGACTCTGACTCATTGGCGGAGTTCTGCTGCATTTTGTTAGCACTCTATTTTGACAGTCTCGCACTTACCAATCGATTAATGCTTACACCTTCTTCTGCTGCAAGCTCAGCAAGCTTTCTGTGTACTTCCGGTGGAATACGAACCATGAACTTACCGCTGTATTTCCTTGTGGAGAATGGTTCGGGTACCTTTTCTTTGTTTTCTTTCATGTCTTTGATTGTTTCTGTAACCAGTTCCCGAATACCTTTAAGGGCAAGTTCCTGGCTTTCATCAAGCCAGCTCAAACCGGGAAACTCGGTGCACAGACCCACATATTCCTGATCTTCTTCGGACCAGGTTACTCTGTATGTGTAGAGGTCATTTTTCAGTGACATCTTTCACACTTAACCTTTCTATGGCCCGGAGGACTTGCCTGACCTGGTAGGACTTTGCCTTGCCATTCTTGTTCTGAATGCTAACCCTCAGATCTCCTTGCCATGGAATCTTGAAAACAACATGGCTTGATTCTGATTTTCTTGGTTCTCCTAAGTAGTGTCGGCAAACCTTGAGCAAGTCTGAGAAGGAAACATCCTTAGGATTCCTCCGCATTTGTCTTAAGAGTTCTTCAACCTTCGCCATAGAATATAGTATCTATAATGATACTGCAAGTCAAACCTTTCTTTTGTGCTAATGCCTCAAATCAGCAGACAGCGATAACCATTTTATTGCAGATTGAGCCACTGTTCTGTTGCATTTGTTTGTTCAATGGACCTATACTTTTCAGACTATGATGATCAGTGAATTTAGAACGAATATCAGTAGTAAACATCGCAGAAAGAGGCCACCATCTCCACAATAGAATCTGGCTCTGCTTCGGAAGAGAGAAAAAGATGCCATCTGAAACGGAAATAGCCGTCATCGATATCGTTGATTATCAGATCGACTCTCCCATCCCTGTCGAGATCACCTGCCCACACAACTCCCATGTGTTGACCGCTGTATTCCTCGCCTGGATATGTATCCGATAAAGATTGAAATACTTCACCGTTCGATAGAAACAATCCCTCTTCTGTGGTAAACAGCAGGGTTTCCTGTATACCGGGAGCTTCCAGTATTATGGATGTGTCTGGTACAAGGGATTGGTAGTTTCGAAATGCAGTATTTATGGGTCCTTCGACAAACTCCTTTTCCGATGACGATAAGATAATCAAGGGCCAATCGGATTCACCAACAAGCTCTACCTTGATTGGGTGAGGTCTTTCCCCTTCCCACAGCGGAGCTGTACTCCTACTCAGCTGGAGCTCCACTTTGCGGAGTTCGAACGTGGAATCCGTTTGAAAAAGCCCGTACCATGTATCTTCTGTTTCTACCCAATCACCATCGAGCAGGCAAGTCGACATGAACCTGTACTCAGCATCACTCTCCTGTGGAAAGCCCGTAAAGAGTACCATCAGGCACAATAAGCCAGTCATATGTATTAATCCTTCCTGCTATTTCCCACTTTTTCTCTGGTTATCAGTATACTCAAGTCTAAAATGCTACCTCAGATATACCGTGAACAGTTCGAATCAGCAGACACCCCTATCAATCTGTCAACAGGCTGTTCTGCGCATTCCATGGTTATGTCCGGGATTGCCCGGATGAATAACCTTACCTATTGGATAGATGATAATTACCCGGACTCTCGGACACAATATGATGAATCAGAACAACCTCGACGATCTTGCCCGGATAATTTTTCCGGTAAAGTCGTATTCGCCGATTATCTTCGCAGTTGTTGTACTGCCGAAAGAAGCTCCGATTGCCAACGCCAATTACTTCCTTTTCTTGAGAATGAAATTCACTAATGCGGAAAACTGGATGTCCCCTAAGATTAGGCTTATGGAACTTGACAAAGTGTATCCTGTTGGCTACATTATGAGTGGCGATGGAAATACGTAAAACCGAGAACTTCGCGAAGTGGATTGATGGCCTTCGGGACATTCGCGCTCGAGCTCGAGTATTGGCTCGAATTAAAAGGTTGGCCTGCGGGAACCCTGGAGATGTCAAGCCAGTTGGCGAGGGAGTATCGGAAATGCGGATTGACTATGGACCTGGATATCGGGTTTACTACAAGAGGCAAGGAAAACACTTGATAGTGCTGCTTGCTGGTGGAGACAAGAGAAACCAGAAGCGTGACATAGAAACAGCTTTGCGCTTGGCTCGCGAACTGTAGGAGAAAGATAGATGAGTAAGACAAAGACAACTAGTTTCGATGTAGCTGAACATCTCCGAACACCTGAGGAAATGGCTGCCTACCTTGAAGCTTGCATTGAGGAATCAAACGGAGATGCAGCATTTGTTGCCAAAGCACTTGGAGATATCGCAAGAGCAAAAGGTATGACCCAGGTTGCTCGTGATGCCGGTCTTTCCCGAGAAAGCCTCTACAAAGCTCTTTCCGGTGATCGCACCCCAGGATTTGATACCATTCTCAAGGTTGTGCATGCGCTTGGCCTTGAACTGCACGCGGCCCCTATCGCAAACTAGTCTTGACCGGCTAGCGAATGAGACACCATGTTTGTCTTGATTTGCTTTGTCTTTCTCTGGATCCCATTGGAAATCCGTTTTCCTACTCATGAGTAAATATTGCTATTCGTATGGGCTTTTATCAATATTTGCGGATTCCATTCTTTGCCATAACAATCTGAATCAGCTGACTGCGAGAACCCTACTTTTCACTACCCTGACGCAGTTCTGCTGCATTCAGTTAAGAAAAGTTTGCTTCTATCGATTGCCTGAATCAGTCCTATAGATGAAAATGACGGGAAGTCTTCACCACAATATGATGATTCAGCTTGGCATAAGCAGTTCAGTCCGGATGTTCGATCTATACAAATTCTCCAGTATTCCTCACAGGTGTTGTAATCCCATGCAAGTACTGGTTGAGCGATGGAATGAGGATGGATTTCTAAGAAGAAGTCCACTCCATTTTCAGTTTACGATGACTGTTCACACAATCCAGAAGATAGAGATTGATCAGACTCTGGTATGGAATGTCGGACTCCTTGGCCATCTCCTTGAAGTATTCGATAACCTCAGGCTGAAGGCGAAGTGTAATCTGCTTCTTGAGTTGCCTGGCATAAGGATTCTTCCGGGACTTCATCTTTGAAAGGTCATACTCCTTTTTCATTACTTCTCACCTCCATTAATGCCTGGATTCAGCTTTAGTAGCTTTCCTGGCAGAAATGATCCTGATGACCGAGTCTTTCTCCCTGAAACAGTGGCAAACAAGCAAGAGTTTCAACTTAGCGCTCAGGTCCAGCATCAGAAACCTGTCCTCCCATTCAGAGTGTTCATCATCGTAGAACTGAATGGCTTATTCATCGTAGAAAACTGATTCAGCTTCTTCGAAGGTTACTCCATGTTTTTCAGCATTGAGCTTTGTCTTTTCAGTATCCAATTCAAATCGGATTTCATTAATACACCGATTGTAACTACATTGTAGTGCATTGTCAAGTTATTCACGCCAATTCACCTATTGCTGAGTAACAGGCTTGTTGCTTCTAAGGATAGCAGGCTTGAGTCAGGGAGATTTGCTCATAACAATCAGCGTAACCAGCGCAGTTTCCCTTTGCCCTATTCCCTGACAGGCGTCTGGTTCATGCTGTTATGCTCAAATTGCATTTCAACTCAACACCCATTTCAGTATCCTGTTTTTCATGTTCATCATGCTTGGTCGCATTATCGCCAATCCATTTGGTCGATTGGTCCAAACAATATCTCCTCCAGTGAGGCTCTGTTAATTGCCAGCCAATTTGGATCAAGTTGCTCTATCACATTGACATAATGCCTTTGGCTATCCAGGGGAGCTCGAAGAAGACCCGAAGCAATATCAATAAGCAAACCAGGATCTCGTCTGAATGCTGTTTTGGCAATGAGCTCAATTGATTGATTATTCAGAAGTTGCGGGTCAAGCAGATGTAACTTGGGAACAATATCCCGCGCCGGATCGACAGCACGATCGCTATCGGAGAGTAGACCAATCAACTCAGCGAAGATTGCTTGTTGATTTGATTCTGGCTCAGCCCTGGTCATATCCATATTCTCCGGTTCTTTCTATGCATAACCCGCGTATCAGCCGCTCAGTGTGGCGGCGCGGGACGTGTCGCCGAAGCGAAACGGAAGCCCCCTTGCAGGTCAAGTGACGAACGCGAGTGCGTCGGCTGCATACGCTCGTTAGGCAGCCAGCCGCTACATCGCTCCAAGCCTCGCAAGGAAGGAGTCCACTTCCTCACCGTGCGAGTCGCGTATCTCACAACGCGAACACCACTCGAGCATCATGGACCTCCACTCAGCTTTCTCTGAGCTTCCCGGCATGGCGCGGTAGAAGCTCAGCCAATCGAACTCCCAGCAGGATACCTGACCAGCGAAGGCCGGGCACTTCGCAAGTGCGGGGTCGGTGCCCCTGAATGGGCACTCCTTCTTGATGTCCCAGCAGTTCTTCACACTCTCTCCTGCGGCTTGTCTGCCTAACAATACGCGTAACCAGCGCTGTGAACTTAACCTACTCCCTCACAAGCGTCTGGTTCATGCGTTGGTTAGAGCCAAGTTATGGATACTTCACTTTCTGTAATTGCTCCATTCGCTTGAAAACTTCCGAAATGTAGCCGAGAGTCTCATTGAAGCCAGGATAATATGTACTAGGATGAGCACATTCATTACGCTTATTCAATAAGCCCAAGAGTGCTTTTGATTGTGTTTTACCAAGTAGCTGCAATTTGCGACCTATCTCAATCAAGGTATGCTCCGATACATTTTCCCGTAAGTCCTCAATAGACTTGAATTGGGCCAAACTTGGGTAGTTCGAGTGCAGTTTCTTGAGACCATCAACTGCAAGTATATGCTCAAGAAAATCCATAAAGGCAGCCCATACCATTACATGTGCCGATCTGTATAGTTCATGTTCTGCACACCGAAGAGCCTGCCTGCAGAGGTCATCTTGATTTAGCGACAACCCTTTAAGTTGGTTATAGGTCGTAGTAAGATGATAGACTCTCGAGCTCGAGGTCTCATGTTGCTAAGCAAATCGTGAATTTCACCCTTGAAAGCCTCTATCCTACTGACTAAGTCATAGTTAGACATATGAACTAGTTCAGAAGATGCTTCTTCATTGCCTTGAAGAAGTCCTCGAAAGTCTTTGCATCTGCTCCTTCAGGAAGAGTTAGTTGGATATTCAGATGAATGACTGGTTGCCCATTTGAGTAAACTACTGGAGTAACCTTCTCTGCAACTATGGGGTCGGCAATATCAACAGGAGGAGTTTCAGGAGTTGTAGTTTCCTCAAATTCCGAAAGCTCAGCAAGGGCTTGGAATGTCTTAACCATTTGACTCAGTGCTTGATCTCCAACTGATGTATGACTGCGAAAGAAGTTGGTCAAAGCTTCTGTATCCTTCTGATAAGCATTCGGATACAGCTTGAATAGATCGGCATAGTATTTGCGAACAGCTTGAGCCATGATGGTTTTGCTTTTGGATTTATCCCTGTATTGCCTCCAGATATCGGTAGGTACGCCATCCGAACCTAGGAAATCGAGAGCCTTCAATATGGCGATAATGGGGCGATCATTCTTGCTCTTGTACCCGAGCGCTTCAAGCTTCGTCCTAGTAAGCTTATCAGGAATGCCCAGTTCGTGAATTTTTTCGATGAATTCCTTAAGGTTAGGTGTTTTGGGAGTGTAAACATACTCTGCCATGATTGACCTCCTTCAATATTGTTTCCGCTCTAACAATCTGAATAACCAGCGCAAAGATCTCAACTCCATGCGCTTACAAGCTTGCGTCTGGTTCATTCAGTGGTTATAGCTTGGTTAGTTAAGAACCACCATTTTGCTGCAAAACCGATCCCCGTCAGTCGTTAGGAGAATGAGATATGAGCCAACAGGTAACTCTTGAACATCAATCTCATGACTCCCCTTTGAGTAAAACCCTTCAGAAACTGTCTGAATCATCCTCCCGGCTAGATCGAACACACTGAGTTGTACATAACTAGTCTCAGTCAGGGTAAACCCTATGGATGGTGAAGTACTACTCGGGTTGGTTAACGGGTAAACACGGGTAGTGGACGGATCAATGAACTCGCTCCCAACTCCGGTTTCCATGTATGTGTAGATCTGCAATCCGGTTCCATAGTCGGCTATAAAAGCCATGGATTCATAGCAAAAACATCGTATGCAAAGTCCGGCGTGCTGTAAGTATCCATTATATATGGATCATGGGGATTAGAGATATTGATTGCATAGAGATTTCCAGAGTTTGGGTCACCTATGTATGCAATATCATCGGAAATGGCAATGTCCGATGCAAACCAGTCAACGGAGCAGGCAGCAACTTGGGCAGGAGTTGAAGGATTCGTTACATCAATGACGACCATGCCGTTCCACCCAATTGTGGCAAAGATGTACCCGTCTGCATAAGCTATGTCCCCTACAGAACCTGAGTAAGTTCCGAGAAGAGTCGGGTTAAGAACGTTTGATATGTCGAAAATCAATAAACCAGAGTCAGTACTTACATACAATATATTATTGCTTGGGAGAACTATATCAGCACTTGCGCCGACTGACAAAGAGGATACTTGATCTGGGCTTGAAGGATTGAGACATCAACAATTTCTATACCAGAATCTCCCATGGCCAGGAAGACATAACTATCGTAACACGCGATATCCTTGATCAAACCGGGTGGGTTATAGCTTCCTATTTCAATGGGATTCTCATGCTGCGATACATCAATTACCCTTAGAATCGATTCTCCCCCACCAACCTCCTCAGCAAATACATAGTTGCCCGACAGAGCCAGAGTACATATCCAGAAAGTCGATGTCCACTTGCCAGTCTCATATGAATCACTGGGATCTGACACATCGATAACATAAATACCCCTGCAGTTTGCCAGATAGGCATATGTGTCATCAACCGCCACTTCCCATGTGACAGTAGGTAAATACTCGGTCCAGTATTCCATAGGGTTTCCAGGGTCAGTTACATCAACAGAGATGGTGCCATCATGGTCTGCTGCAAGGAAAGCCGCTGTACCCAGTAGAGAAACATCTTCAACTCTTTCATCTACCTCGTATACCCCCGTTACAACAGGTTCCGATAAGGATGTAATGTCAACAACCAGCAGACCTGTATAGCTGTCAGAAAAGACGGCAAGGTTTCCTACTACATCCATGCTACCAAGATAGCCGTAGCCCAAATCAGTACTGCTAATAATAACAGGATTGGCTGGTGTTGTAAGTTCATAAATACCTATTTCATCACCATTACACACATACATATGATTGCCAGTGATCTTAATATCTCCTGATACTGCATCATTAATAGTATTTACTTCAATCGGGTTGTAAGGATCAGATACATCAATTATTCTGATCTGACCGGAATCCGTCAAATAGGCGTAGTCTCCCGATACCGCCACATCCTGGTTGTAATCCTCATCCATGATGAAGAAGCCCGTTTCCAACGGATTCGAAGGATCTGAAACATCAATGATGCGCAAATGAATCGAGATCACATAAGCGTAATTCCCCGATACAGTTACACTTCTTGCATCCCCAGGAACCTCGCAACTGCCTAATTTGATTGGATTTTCGGGATTCTGAACATCCCATATCTCTAAATGATCATAGTCAGCTGCAATGTAGAGACGTTGAGACTCCTCATCATAAGACATTTCGATAACAGCTGGACCATATGTGTGGATACCTTCTGAAACGAGCAGCTGGTTGGCTGGATCAGAAACATCATAGATGAATACACCTCCCCCTGATCCGCAAAACAAAAGATCTCTTGTCGAATCCACTACAACAGAGTAAGGATTGCCAAAAGGCCAGTTACCAACAGAACATATCTCAGGGGAATCCTGATTGAGATCACTCAAAGAACCGAACTCGTCTCCTCGAGTTGAAACACTGTACGGATTTACGCTTCCGAGGAAAGGATCTGAGCCAGAATCTCTAGACGAACTTGCATACGCTAAAGAATGTAACACGACTGAAAACAGAATCAATGAAAACCCAGTGATGCGCAACATTATTCTACCGCCCCTCTCTTGTACCGTCTTTCGCACGCTTCCTTATTGCTATAACGCTCTAAATCAGCAGACTGCGAGAAGCTTACTCTCAATTACCGCAGTGCAGTTCTGCTGCATTTAGTTGTTATGCAATCAATTTCTTCAATATTGGCTCTATCTCTTCAATACAATCAACTCGATAATCCGGTTTGACACTTGAACCAGTATTCTCTTTTTGTATCAATATTGTCTGCAAGCCTGCTGCTATTGCACCACTAATATCATACTTCGGTGAGTCTCCAATAAAAATACACTCTTCCGGTCTACTATTGAGCCGATTGCAGATTATATGGAATGCTTCAGGATCAGGTTTGGCATACTTCTCTTCTCCTGATATTTGGATTTCATTAAAGAATTCGGATAAGCCAGAAGCCTCAATTCTCTTGGTCTGCATCACTGGATCGTAAGCATTGGTAAGAATCCCAAGTTTCACTTTGCCTTGAAGATAGCTGAGAATGGCTGAAATCCTTTTGTTAGGAATAGTTCTCTCCAGTAGTAACTGTTTGTAGTAGTCTACAAAGGTATTATCCCATGACATCCCGAAATCACTAAATGTATGAGATAGCCTATAATGGTGAAATTTGAGTGGATCTTCTTCTCCTGAATCAACAAGTTTATGAAATGAAATAGTGTGATTGATGGCGTGATCAACAAAAGCATCAGGCTCAACCTGTGCGCTGGCTTTCTTAAGAATCAGCTTGAGACAGTCGATATCCGTATTCTTGAAGTCAACCAGAGTACCATCAAAATCGAAAATTACGGCTCTTATCAAGTAAGCCTCTTTCTATGCATAACGCTCAAAATCAGTAGACTGCGAAAGCCTGACTCCCAATCACCAAAGCGCAGCAGTTCTACTGCATTTTGTTGTTGTGCTTGAGTTCTGGTTATACTCTCAGCCAGTTGGATAGATGATAATCAGCTCGACTTCAATACACAATATCTCTGGATGAACACTTTCGTGGGCGGATATGCTTGGATTGGTTCGGTTTGTTCGGTTCTGCTCGGTATACTCGTTTCTGCCGGTAATCTTCGCAGGGGTTGTATTGCCGGATGATCTGCCAATTGTGGCTGACGACAATTAGATTTCCCGGTTTTCTCTTTCATGAATCAGCTTCGCCAGTTGCGGGAATCTGGAAGTCACTTGAGGTGTGCTTATCTCCTTTTCAAAGCTGGCCCCGGTAGGAGGCAGCTTTTCCCGGGAAGATACCCATACCAGTGTAGTTTCTCGTGGGCGGAACACTGAGCCGGGATGAGTTTCCCGGCGGCGGAGGTATAAGCCTTGCATTCATTTATTCGGATTCAATGAATTGTTCTGCGTGTACGGTGGGTGGTCGGCACAACGCCTACAATCAAAAGCCGTTTTCGCGCCATGAACGGCAGGAAGCAGCCAATACCAGCCTCCAAACCATTATGGCGGGCAATTATGCGGAAACTACGGCGCGCGGGAAGGGTCTTTTGCATTGTTTGTTAGCCATTACCTTTATTTACAACAAGTTAGCGCAGATGCCATTAATCAAGAGAGCGAATGCACAATAAAATCAGCATCCCTGTTGAGTTCGATCTGTCTGCACGCCATTCTTTCGCGCCCCGTTTCTGGAACCTTCTGCTTTCTGCTCCGTTGGAGTGTTGTTTGCAGAAGGTGTCCTATGGGCCAACATCATAGTGGAAGAGTGTATCGAATTTCTGGTCTTTACAATACCACAACTCCTGATTCATGACATCGTACATCAGGGATAATTCAGTCGTCCACACTGGACCATCTTGCGTGACGCGTTGTAAGATCTCAAACCCTTGTGCAATCGTCATCTGCCCATTTTGTGCTGACATCATCTTGAGAACGTGTTGATACCGCTCTGAGCCACTTCCTGAAGTCTTTGACGGAACGATGTCATCGTACTCAGATAAGGGGAAATTCGTCATCACATACCAGTCGGAATCCTGGGGCGTCGTAAAAATATTCTGCCGTCCTGGTTCGACAACACAACTCTGACCATTTCGATCAACGATCAGATTATGAGTGCTTGCATTTGGAGCATTCACGATTTCTACACGCTGTAGTACATCTTTCACATCATCAAACTCAGCCTGTTCCTCCATGATGAAGTTGAGTAACGACGTTGTGACCCACCGCTTCGCACTCTGCCGTTTGTATTTTCCAGCTCCATTTGAATCAACCATAAAATCATTCACAAAGATCCCATTCCGATTGATGCCAAACGAAGGAAAAAAGCGTTTATTGATGTTGACCGAAACAAGAAAATTGTGTCCGTGATCGGCTGATATGTTGAAGTCTTTGCCATCATTGTCAAAATTCATACCGATGAGGACATTTTCCTTCCTATACACAAAACTTGTACACATCGTTTGTTCCCTCTCCCCAAAACCACACTCATTAAAGTTAAAAACTGCTCAACATGGGTTATGCCTCATCATCGCACAATGTATGCGGGGCAATGTTCAGAAGAGCTACCAGCACTCTCGCACACATTGTCATCCTTGCCTCTGATGAACCGCCAAATAGCATGTGACTGTCACGTGTGTTTGTCAAGCAAAAAGACATCGCTGAAATGATTCACATTGTGGTACGACATCTGTTCTTTCACGGGAACGATATTCCTGATGACCTTGTGTGCCAGCAGCAAGATGGCTACAATCTGAATCAGCAGACTGCGAGAAATCTACTTTTCGCTACCCTGTTGCAGTTCTGCTGCATTCAGTGGTTGTCACCTAATTTCTGTAAGCGTCCTTACGTAAATCAATGGTTAGCAAATAGATGATCTTCTCGTTGGGATCAACAATGTAGAACAATCTGAATTTGCCAATCCTGTATCGCCAAGTGTCCGGTGTGTAATTCCTTAGTTTCTTGATGTTTCTTCCATAGAAAGGTTCAGCCTTAAGTTGAGGAAACACATATTCTCTGAGTTTCTTATCCAGGAAATCAGCCTCATTGGTCGGCAGCTTACTCATCTTCTTCAGATACTCATCGGTTTGGAATATCCTGAACTCAGACAAACTTACCCTTTCCGGTTTCTGCATCCCTCATACCACGGATAAGGCTTTCGTTGAGCTCCACATTTTCTCTGATTTCAGACATCTCAAATTCATCTACATATCCCTGATCCTCTATGTATCTCAGAACCGCGGTTTCGATGAAGTTCGACAATGGCCGGTTATCTTCTTCTGCAAGCTGTCGGAAACGGAGATACCGTTCCTCATTTAGCCTGAGAGTAATTGTCTTTGTCATGTCTTTCTCCTTTACGCATGCATTCCTGTGCCTATAGAATACATTAGAATACATACGAACGCAAGGCATGTCATTTTCTGTAGTGACAACAATACGCGTAACCAGCGCCGTTAACCTCTACTCCATGCCCTGATAGGCGTCTGGTTCATGCGTTGGTTGTAGCAACTATATGCTTTCGAAACTACAACTCGACAAAACATATGGCGGTGATGTAATCTCCTTAATTTTCGGTTGCTCTGCTAAATCATTCATCATCTCAATCATATCGGTTACATATCTGGAAGCATTTTCATTGGTTATCAACATTTCAATATCAGTCTTTGGTTCTTCCGGGAACGTCCCGGGAATTCGATCTTGATTAGAAATGTGATCAATAACTTTTCTAGTTCTACCATGTGCAAGAAGATTACGAAACTTAAACATGTCATGAAATGTCTGATATGGACGATGTCCCATTGATGGTGAGTGCGAAAGAACTTCGAGTATCAAGACAAGTTTCTGTTTAGGTCCCAGTGATTTCTCAATCGTTTCCCAGGAATTCAGAAGGAATGGACCCACATGGTTCAGGTATGCTTCCATGGCAAGAGCAGATAATAGCATTGCCTCCATTCGAGCATATCCGTTACATCTGGAATTGTTTTCAAGCATCTGAAGGTTTTCGCGTGCTGCATCTTTTAATAACCAGAAGGTATAGAATTCCTTATTTTGCTTAACCTCGACCACTTCTTCCTTTCCTGCTACAACGCTCAAAATCAGTAGACTGCGAAAACCTGACTCCCAATCACCGAAGCGCAGTTCTACTGCATTTTGTTGTTCTGAGATTATTGCCTTCAATAATCATCTGCCAGTTGGATAAATGATAATGAGCCGGAGACCAATGGACAATATCTTAGTATGCAGCTTATCGTGGGCGGATATGCCCGGATTCATCATTTTTGTCCGGTATACTGGTATCAGCCTGTAGTCGTCGCAAAGGTTGTATTGCCGGAAGATATGCC
>MJAN01000013.1 GCA_001875255.1 Candidatus Sabulitectum silens
ATGATTCCTCAGGTGCTGAGATTTGGACCAGGATCTATGACTGGTCGGACTCCGCAGATGAGTACGCTCGCTCAGTATGTCAAACTCCGGATGGCGGGTACGGAATATGCGGATTCATTGATCCCCCTGAAGGCATGGATATTGCCTGGATCCTCCGCACTGACTCCCAGGGAGACACTCTCTGGACCAGGGAGTGGGGATATACCAGCTGGGCTACAGCTGTAGAGATCCTCTACCTTGATAACGGACTCACTGTTTTCGCTCAAGGGAACACACCTTCAACGCCAGGCGGACCTCATCTGCTCAGATATGACATGGATGGGAACCTTCTCTGGGAAACTGACTTCCCTGACTGGCCAGCCTATAGTGCCCAGGCCATGTGTGAGGCCTCAGACGGCGGGTTGCTGCTGATGGACAACTACTGGCCCAGAATCGTGCATACCTCGTATACCGGGGAACCTGAATGGTGGTTCTGGCCGCCGGGGGGAAACCAGCCCTACAGTTCCTCTCTAAGCACAACCATGGATGGGGGAATACTCTACAGCGGCGACATAAGGGGTGAACCTGACTCCAGGGGCGTATGCGGTGTGATAGCCAGATTCGACTCACACGGGGAAGATCTGTGGCACGACTTCATCTATGATCATTCCTGCGATGCTATTTACTCGGCAACCCAGTTATCCCAGGGAGGATACATTGCTGCAGGGCGTTCATACATTTCCGGATCAGGTTATCGGGCTTCCTGATCAAGTACGCCCCTGAGCTTGGTATCGGTGAAGATCCCTCCTCATTGTCCCTGGAGCTTTCCCCCAACCCATGCAGTTCAGTGCTGTCGGTGAACTTTACCCTTCCCGAAGAGGGCAATGTTTCCCTAATGGTGTTCGACCTCGGGGGCAGGCTTGTCTCCACCGTTGCCCATGGTGAGTTCCCTGCGGGAAGCAGTACGGTGCAGTGGTCCGTTCCCGGGGAGCTTTCCTCGGGATGCTATCTTGTGCAGTACAGTTGTGATTCGGGTTCAGTTACGGAGTCGGTGGTTCTGATCCAATAGGTGTTGGTACGCCCGACAGGATTCGAACCTGTGACCTACGGATTAGAAGTCCGTTGCTCTATCCAGCTGAGCTACGGGCGCACAAGAAGAGATGTTAAGGGGACATGCTTCCATGTCCCCCCTGGTACGCCCCCCGGGACTCGAACCCGGAACCCACGGATTAAGAGTCCGTTGCTCTGCCAATTGAGCCAGGGACGCGTTGTGGGGTGGGAGACCGGGCTCGAACCGGCGACCACCTGAGCCACAGTCAGGGGCTCTGCCAACTGAACTACTCCCACCACTGAGGTGCCCCAATTCTAAATACGCCGTCTTTGTTCGTCAACCTTCCCCTGGCCAGTCTTGACGAAGGGAGTGCCTTGGAGTAAGTAACACTATCATGAAATGTCCAAGATGCGCCAACAGCAACGACAGGGTGATAGACTCCCGATCGGTGAAGGAAGGCCGGGCTACCCGGCGAAGGCGGGAGTGCAACGAATGCGGCTATCGCTTCACCACCTACGAGTACATTGAAACAAGCTATCCCACGGTGAAGAAGAAGAACGGTCAGCGTGAGCCCTTCGACCCGGCCAAACTGGAGAAGGGCATAGCCCGCTCATGCGAGAAGCGCCCGGTTTCCATGGACCAGATCAAGGAGATCGTAGAGCAGACGATTGCCAGGATCACCGAAGAATACCCCGATGAAGTGGACGCGGGTTTCATCGGCGAGTGCGTCATGGAGTTCCTCCAGCATGTGGATCAGGTGGCCTATGTGAGGTTCGCCAGCGTTTACAGACAGTTCAGGGATGTTCCCAGTTCCGGGAGGAACTCGACAAGCTTCTCAAGGGCTGAACGGACAGCTCCTTTTTTGTATATTCAGCGAATCCAGGTTCATTATGGGGTTCCGGTTTTCCAACCGTGGCGTCATTATTGTTTAAGTGAATGTATTGCAATAAGATAATGTTAACACAAACACTGGAGGAACATGAGCAAGGTAAGAAGCTTTGCCGGCGGAACCCACCCTCCCGGGAACAAGGAGCTGGCCAGCGGTGCTGCCGTGGTGACCATTCCCGCCCCCGAGGTGGTAACCGTTCCTCTCTGTCAGCATCTTGGAGCTCCGTCGAAACCGGTGGTGAAACCCGGCGACGAAGTGAAAAAAAGGTTCTGTCATCGGAGAGCAGAACGGTTTCATAAGCCTTCCGACCCATTCACCTGTGAACGGCAAGGTACTCAGGGTCGAGAGCGTTCCAATGCCCCACATGCGCAGCGGTCCCGCGGTGGTTATCAGGACCGGTTCCGAGGATGGTCCCGGGGTTTATGAACCCATTGAGAACTGGAACGACGCGGAGCCGTCGCTGCTCATCCAGCGGATCCGGGACGCAGGGGTGTGCGGAATGGGTGGAGCCTCATTCCCCACCTATGTCAAACTGTCACCCCCCGAAGGGGTGAAGATCGACCATCTGATAATTAACGGTGTTGAATGCGAGCCCTATCTCACCGCCGATCACCGACTGATGATGGAGCGGCCCGACGACCTCATCGCCGGTATGAAAATGATCGCACATGTACTCGGCGTGAAGGAGCCCAGCATAGGTATCGAGGTCAACAAGCCCGATGCCATAGAGCTGCTCTCCGGAAGGGGTGTCAGGGTCATTCCTCTGAAGGTTCAGTATCCCAGGGCGCCGAGAAACAGCTGATCGACGCGGTGACCGGCCGGGAGGTACCCGCCGGAGGTCTGCCCCTTAATGTGGGGTGGTGGTGCAGAACGTGGGGACCTGTGCGGCGGTGGCCGACGCGGTTCTTCGGGGAATGCCTTCCATACGGAGAATTACAACTGTTTCCGGCCGGGGAGTGGCGTCTCCCGGTAACTTCGATGTCTGCGTCGGGACCCCGGTGGCGAACCTCATTGCCGCCGCGGGGGGTTATACCGATGCGGTCCAGAGGCTGATCGGTGGTGGCCCCATGATGGGAATGGCGCTGTTCACCGATTCCGTTCCTGTTACCAAGGGCACCAGCGGAATACTTGCCCTTACACCTGAAGAGGTCCGGGATACCTCCGAGGGGCCCTGTATCAGGTGCGGCAAATGTGTGGACGCCTGCCCCCTCAGGCTGGTTCCCAGCATCATAGGGAACGCTTCTGAATACGAGATGTGGGAAGAGGCGGAGAAGGCCGGTGCCCTGAACTGCATGGCCTGTGGAACCTGCAGCTATGTATGCCCCGCTGGCAGGTACCTGGTCCATCGTATCAAACGGGCGCAGAACGAGATTCGCGCCCTCAAGCGTGCGAGGGAGGCATAATGGCTGAGAAAAGAACATTCGATGTAGCCGTCTCACCGCATGTTGGCTCTTCACAGACCACGAAAAGGGTCATGTGGGATGTGGTGATAGCCCTTATTCCAGCCCTTATCGCGGCATTCTGGTTCTTCGGCCCCAGGGCGCTCATGCTTGTTGCCGTCAGTGTGCTTGCCGCAGTGGCCACCGAGTGGCTCTGCCTGAAGTTCATGAAGAGGCCGGTTAACTTCGCCTTCGACGGCAGTGCAGTGGTAACCGGAATACTCCTGGCGTACAATGTGCCGCCGGGGGTCCCATGGTGGATCCCCGTTCTGGGCAGCGCCTTTGCCATCGCAGTGGCCAAGCAGGCCTTCGGCGGTCTTGGGCACAACATCGTGAATCCGGCTCTGCTGGGCAGGGCTTTTCTGGTGGCAAGCTTTCCCGTTCTCATGACCGCCGGGTGGATAGCTCCCATGGAATGGAAGGACGGCCAGCGGATCGATGTTCAGGCATCCGGCGTTGCAACCGCCGAACTCAGCCGCTTCGGAGAGCTGGACGCCTTTACCGGCGCCACTCCACTGAATGTGCTGAAACAGACCTTTGACTGGGAGGAAGATCCCGGCAGGGCAACCGAGGTAAGGTCAATGCTCTATTCAAGGAATACCCTGAGGAATCTCTTCATGGGAAGAATAGGGGGCTGCATAGGGGAGACCAGCGCGATCATGCTCCTTCTCGGCGCTCTGTATCTGATCCTCAGGGGCGTTCTAGAGCTGAGGACTGCCAATAAGCTACCTGGGATCGGTGGCCCTCTTCGCCTGGCTTTTCGGCGGCCAGGGGTGGTTCCAGGGCAATCCCCTTTTCCACCTTTTCGCCGGGGGGTCATTCTGGGCGGATTCTTCATGGTAACCGACATGGTTACCACACCTGTCACGAAGCGGGGAAGGGTCATCTTCGGCGTGGGAGCCGGGCTTCTCACCATGGTCATCCGCCGGTGGGGCGGATACCCCGAGGGCTGCAGCTATTCCATTCTGCTCATGAACCTGGCTACCCCCCTTATCGACAGATACACAAGGCCGGCATCATTCGGGGAGGTGAAGAAGAATGGGTGAGATATTCAAGCTCGGTTTCATTCTAATGTTCATAGCGGTGATAGCCGCGGCTTCTCTTGGATATGTGAACTCCATTACCGAACCCATAATCGCCGCCCAGAAGGAACAGGCAAAGCTTGATGCCATGATAGACGTGGCAACCAGCCTGGCCACCGGCGTGCTCACCTTCGACAGCCTTTCCGTACCTGAACTGGCGAACCCCTACGCCGGGGTTGATGAAACCCTTGCCGTGGTTTCAGTATCCGATTCCACAGGAAACCGGCTGGGCTACATCTTCGTGGCCTACGGCAGGGGATACTCCAGTACCATACAGACAATGGTGGCGGTGGATCCCGAGGGTATCGTCACCGGCACATCCATACTCTTTCAGCAGGAGACACCGGGTCTCGGGGCCAATGTGGCCAGCCCGGAGAAGTTCCTCTATCAATTTGCCGGCAATGATGCAGGCTCGCTGCTCCTTTCAAAGGACGGCGGCACGCTGGACGCCATAACGGGAAGCACCATTACGTCCCGGGCGGTAACCGATTCGGTTCGGGAAGGGCTTCAGGCCCTGGCCGATGCCGGCCTCATTCCCGGGGAAGGAGGTGCACTGTGAGCGCCATGGGTGAGCTGACGAAGGGTTTCTTCAGGGAGAACCCGGTCTTTAAACAGGCACTTGGAATGTGTCCCTTCCTGGCCGTTACAAGCAGTGTCGAGAACGCTCTCGGAATGGGAGCCGCCGCCACATTCGTACTTGTGGCGTCCAACTTCCTTGTCTCTCTTTTCAGGAAGGCAATACCGGCGAAGGTTCGAATTCCCGCCTACATAGTGATAATTGCCACCTTCGTGACCCTTGTGGACCTTCTCATGAACGCCTATCTGCCCTCCCTTCACCAGAGCCTGGGGATCTTCATTCCCCTGATAGTGGTGAACTGCATCATACTCGGACGGGCCGAGGGTTTCGCCAACAAGAACAGTGTTTCCCATTCGATCCTCGATGGCATCGGAATGGGCATAGGCTTCACCATAGCAATGGTGATAATGGCAACCTTCAGGGAAATACTCGGGAACGGAAGCTGGCTGAATGTCAACCTCCTTGGGAAAGCCTACGAGAACCAGCCCCTCCTCATCGCCATCCTGGCTCCAGGGGCCTTCATTCTCATGGGTTTCATACTGGGCTTTTTCAACATAATGGAAAAGCGTAAGGGAGGTGCGAAATGACACCGGCGATCCTCTTATCTGTGATAGCCGCGGCCCCTGAAGGGGGCGAACCCTCCTTCAGCGTGGCCAGAATGATGGCAATAATCATATCGGCGATATTCGTGAACAACTTCGTTCTCATGAGATTCCTGGGAATATGCCCATTCCTGGGCGTGTCGAAGCAGCTGGACAGCGCGGTGGGCATGGGGGCTGCGGTTATCTTCGTGATGGTCCTTGCCTCCCTCGGTTCATATCTGGTTTACCACAATGTGCTGGTGGTCCATGAAATGGTATACCTGAGGACCATTTCATTCATCATCATCATTGCCGGGCTGGTGCAGCTGGTGGAAATGATCCTCCAGAAGTTCAGCCCCGCCCTTTACGATGCACTGGGTATCTACCTGCCACTGATAACCACCAACTGCGCCATCCTCGGCGTTGCGGTGATTAACATCGAAGAGAAGTTCAGTCTGGGCTACGCCCTGATCCACTCGGTTGCCGCGGGGATAGGCTTTACCCTTGCGCTGGTGCTAATGGCGGGTCTCGGGAGAGAATGGAAACATCCAATGTTCCCGAATCCCTCAGGGGGCTGCCAATCGCTTTCCTCATCGCCGGGGCCATGTCAATAGCCTTCCTCGGCTTCGCCGGGCTTGGGGGTTAGAATATGTCAATACTCATAGCACAGACGGCACTGATACTCACCGCCCAGTCACCTGAAATCGCTTCGGCGGTTGCGGGTCCGGCGATCGTAATGGGTTCCATCGGTCTCATTCTGGGCCTGGGGCTTGCCTTTGCCGCCAAGAAGTTCGCCGTTGAGAAGGATCCCAGGGTTGAAGCCATAGAGAATGTCCTCCCCGGCGCCAACTGCGGAGGGTGCGGCTTTCCGGGCTGTGCCGCCTTCGCCATTGCCGTGGTGGAGGGCCGGGCACCTGTCAGCGGCTGCACGGCGGCAAGCGGTTCCGTAAACTCCGAGATCGCCAGTATTATGGGGGCGGAGGTCACTGAGAAGGAAAAGGAAACAGCGGTGGTTCTCTGCAACGGAGGCAAATCCGCCGTTAACGCCTTCGACTACCATGGCCCTGAAAGCTGCAAGTCCGCCATGCTCCTGATGGGTGGTCAGAAGGCCTGCACCTACGGCTGCCTCGGTTTCGCCGACTGCGTTTCAGTCTGCCCCTTCGACGCCATGGAAATGGGGGAGAACGGCATTCCCCTCATTGATACGGAAAAATGCGTGGCCTGCGGGAAGTGCGTGGAGGAATGCCCGAGGAACATCATCACCCTCTGGCCGGATAACCGGAAGGTGATCGTGTCCTGCTCCAGCCGGGACAAGGGCGGCATCGCCAGGAAGGCATGCTCAGTTGCCTGCATCGGCTGCGGCAAATGTGAAAAGGTGTGCCCGTTGACGCCATCGTTGTCGAGGATTACCTGGCCAGGATCAACCCGGAGAAGTGCATAAACTGCGGTCTCTGCGCCACGGAATGCCCCACCGGGGCCATACTCGACGGCATTCCGGTTCGGCCAAAGGCATACATCGACACCTCATGCATCGGCTGCACCCTCTGCACCCGTGTCTGTCCCACCGACGCCATAGAGGGGAACCTCAAGGAAAAGCACGAGGTCATCCCGGAGAAATGCATCGGATGCGGTCAGTGCGTGGAGAAGTGTCCCAAGAAATCAATAAGGATGATGGGCGGGGTCCTTTCCCAGCAGTGATACCAGGGGCGCCCCGGGCGCCCCTCCAACTATTGTTCTTCTTCTTTGCCGGGGTAATCAGGGTAGTGTTCCTTCAGGCAGTCCGGGCACAGGGCATGGGAGAACCTGGCGTCGGTTCGGTTGTGTATGTACTGGTCAACCGCCTGCCAGTAGCCTTCGTCATCCCTGATCTTTTTGCAGTGCAGGCAGATGGGAAGAATTCCCTGAAGTGTCTTGATCTCCCTGATGGAGTTGTTCAGCTTTTCTATGGCCAGGTCCTTTTCTGAACTGGATTCCTGAAGCCTTTTATGGATGGTGTGACGAAGCACCTCTATGACCACCGAGAGGCTTGTGAGAACCAGATATACAGCGATTATCCGTACCTGAAAATTGAAGGGGTACTCACCGGTTACCAAGGGGTGCCCCTGAAGGGCGAAGAGCACCATTACCCCTGCCAGGAGCAGGAGGCTGGCCATTAAGCCCTTTCCTGTTCCCATCAGGAAAACCGCCACCCCGGGAAATATGAGTATCCAGAGAATGCCAGTGTTGTTGATCCCGCCCTGGGCGGTGAGCAGCAGGAAAAAGACACAGAGCACCACCACGGCGAACCTCACAGGTTTGCCCAGGTCGTCGGCCCTGCGGGTGTAAACGAATAGAACCCCCTGTATGGCAAAAAGCAGGAAATCGATCATTCCCAGGAAGGTGTTGCCCTCAATGAAGGCCACTGTTCCCAGCATACCCGTGAAGAAGATCCCGGGAACCATCAGTGAGTTCAGTATGAGGACCTTTCGGAGTTCGTCGATATCTCCGGTTCTCTTCCTGCCCCCGGCGGCAATGTTCCAGAGAAGCTTCTTTATGTTCATCACCCTTTCCCGTCCTGCCGGTTACTATTATAAACATACCCCGATAGAGCGTCCTCCGTTCCTTTGCACTTGCCCTGTTACAGCCTTCGTTCTATTCTTCACCTGTTGTAAGGGAATAACAAACTTTTCTTGTTTGGAGACGATATGGGAATGGAAGTATTAAGGGACCTGCCCGCGGTTCATGAAATAATCCCGGAAATAGAGGGCAGGCTCTCCCGGCTGAATCCCTCCCAGGTGAAAGAGGCTGCCAGAAGGGGTGTCCTCTGGGCAAGGGAACTGGTTTTGAACGGGGAAGACCTTCCGGATACTGCTGCAATCGTTGAGAGGGCCGTGGAGATAGGGCTTTTCCTGGCAAGGCCCTCAATGGAGTCGGTGATCAATGCCACCGGGGTGGTCCTGCACACCGCCCTGGGCAGGGCAAGCCTTCCCCCGGCGGCGGTGGAGGCGGTGCACCGGGTGGCCTCGGGCTATTCCGTGCTGCAGTGGAACAGGGAAACCGGCCGCAGGGCAACCGAGACGAGCATGTGGAGGCACTGGTGAAGGCACTCACCGGCGCCGAGGCGGCCACCGTTGCGAACAACAATGCCGGGGCAACCCTTCTGGTGCTTTCCGCAATGGCGGCGGGCCGGGAGGTCATCGTTTCCAGGGGGCAGCTGGTGGAGATAGGCGGAGCATTCAGGATCCCCGATGTGATGAAGCAGAGCAACTGCGTCATGGTAGAGGTGGGCTGTACCAACAGAACCCACCTGAAGGACTACAGGAACGCCATAACCGATAACACCGCGGCGATCCTCAGGGTACACCCCTCCAACTATCGAATAAAGGGTTTCACCGGAGAGGTGGAACTGGAGGAACTGGTGGCATTGGGGCGGGAGCACGGTATACCGGTGATAGACGACCTCGGCGCCGGCAGTCTGGTCCCCTGGACCGTTTCGGGATCCCGGCGGAGCCCACCATCGTTCAGAGCATCGAAACCGGTGCCGATGTGGTCACCTGCTCCGGAGACAAGCTGATAGGCGGCCCCAGTCCGGTATCATACTTGGAAGGGAGAAGTATCTCTCCATCATAAGGAAACACCCCCTTGCAAGGGCCCTTCGAGTGGGCAAGCTTACCATAGCCGCCCTTGAGGCCTCCCTAAGGGTGTTTCTCGAGGGCGCCGACTACATTGCCTCCCATCACCCGGTTTACCGCTCCTTCTCCGTTCCGGCAGGCGAGCTCGCCGACAGGGCTGAAAGGATCGCCGAAACCCTTTCCCTTCCCCCTGGATGTTCCGCCTCGGTTGAAAGCATGAGCGGATATGTGGGTAGCGGAAGCCTTCCGGACTTTTCCATTCCCTCCGCCGGTCTTTCCCTTGCCTGTCCCGACCCGGAGTCACTGGCCCGGGCCCTGCGCCTTTCTTCCCCGGCGGTGGCTTCCAGGGTGGAGGACCGCCGCCTGAAGCTCGACCTCCGTGGGGTTCCCGGGGAGTTTGATGCTGTTCTGTCCGGGCTTATCACCGAAAGGGCAGGTGAGCTTTGGGGCTGATCATTGGAACCGCCGGGCACATCGACCACGGCAAGAGCACCCTCATGCTGGCCCTCACCGGCAAGGACCCCGACCGTCTGAAGGAAGAGAAGGCAAGGGGAATTACCATTGAACTGGGCTATGTTTTCATGAAGGGAGATAACCATCGATCCATCTCCTTCATTGATGTTCCCGGCCACGAGAAATTCGTCAGGACCATGGTTGCCGGGGTCTCCACGGTGGACTGCTTCCTTCTGGTGGTTTCCGCCGACGAGGGGGTCATGCCCCAGACAAGGGAGCACCTGGACATTCTGAGGCTTCTTGAGGTCAACAGGGGAATAGTGGCCCTGGCGAAGTGCGACCTCGTGGACGAAGACCTCATCGAACTGGCACAGGAGGAGGTCAGGGAAGCCCTCACCGGAACCCCCGCCGAGGACGCTCCCATCATAAGGTTTCCGCGAAAACCGGTTACGGTCTGGATCAGCTGAAGGAAGCCCTCTACGAGATGGCCGATTCCATCTCGCTGAAAAGCTCCGAGGGCCGGTTCAGGATGCCGGTTGACAGGATATTCACACTGAAGGGTTTCGGGACCATCATCTGCGGAACCGGTCTCTCAGGGGTTGTTCGTACCGGTGACACCCTTGAGATACAGCCCGTTGGAAAGCAGTTCAGGCTCCGTGAGCTGGGTGTGAACGAAAACCGGAATGCTCCGGAGGGCTTTGCCGGAGACAGGATCGCACTGAACCTCACCGGGCTTCGAAAGGAGGATGTTCACCGGGGAAGCGTGGCGGGTGAACCGGGCTTTTTGAAGACCCCGACCAGTCTGGACACCACATGCACCATGCTTCCGGGTAATGTGGACCTCATCCACAGACAGAGGGTCCGTTTCCATGTGGGCACCGCCGAGGTAATGGCCCGGGCCATACCGGTGGAGGGTAAGCCGCTCCTCAGGGGTGAAACCGGCTACGTTCACTTTCAGCTTGAGCACCCGGTGGTGGCAATGCCCGGAGACAGGTTCGTCATCAGAAGGTATTCCCCGGTGACCACCATAGGCGGCGGTGTAATACTCGACGCCGACACAAGAAAGGTCAGGGCCAGGTTCAGGGAAACAAGGCTGGAACACCTCGACCTTCTCTCCCACGGCGACCTTGAGGACATTCTCTTTGAAACCATGGAGGACCGGCAGGGGAACTACATCGAGATACCGGGCTTCCTTGCCTCCACAGGTGTGGAGCCATCGGAACTCAGGACCGCGGTGAATTCCCTTGTTGAACAGGGAAGGGCGGTTGCCTCCGGTGAAGGAAAATCTGAGAAGCTGATCCTCACCGCTGCGGTTCAGGATCTGGAAAGGAAGATACTGGGCAGTATTGCCACGGTGCACAGGAACGTTCCCCTTAGCCCCGGGCTGCCAGCCGCCAGGCTGGCAAGGCAGCTTCCAGGGGAAACACCGGTCTGGGCCATTCGCTTCTGCCTCGCTGACCTTGAGGAAAGGGGTGAGGTAAACAGAAGGGGAGAGTTCCTTGCCCTTAGCGACTTTCCCGGTGAACTCCAGGGTGAGACCGAAGCCCTTGCCAGGCGAATAGTCACCGATGTGGAAAAGGCCGGTTTCCAGGGTTACGGTTCCCCGGAGGAGGCCAGGCGCCGGGAGGATATCGAGGGTCTTGTTCACCGGGGGATCCTGCTCAGGCTCTCCGGGGAACTGGTAACCACCCCGGGAATGCTTATCCGGGCCGGAGAAATGGCAAGGAAGGCCTTCCAGGATCGGGGATTCCGACCGGGGGAACTCCGGGAGGTGCTGGGTGTTTCCAGAAAGTTCACCATGATGTGGGCGGAACTGATGGACCTGAAGGAGCTGACCAGGCGGGAGGGCGACCTGCGACACCTTCTGTAGCTGCTATTATCCCCGCTCTTACTTTACAGAAGCGTCATTTTTTGATATTCTCATGCCTTCGCAGAGCTTGTACGGCTGGCAGGACACAGTCTTCACTACTCCCCATGTACAGAGGAGATACCGAATGAAAATAGCAGTGGTCGGAAGCGGATACGTCGGTCTCGTGGCGGCGGCATGCCTGGCGGAAATGGGTAACACCGTTATTTCCGTGGACAAGGACGAGAAGAAGATAGCCGGGCTGGAGAAGGGTATCCTTCCGATATACGAACCCGGTCTGGATGTTCTTATAGAACGGAATGTAAAGGAAAAACGACTTTTCTTCTCCACTGACACCGGTGGAGCGGTGAGGAAGAGCGGCATAATATTCATCGCCGTGGGCACACCCCCCGACGAAGACGGCAGCGCCGACCTCCAGCATGTCCTGGCCGTGGCTGCGGACATAGGCAAGGCCATGGATGGCCCCAGGATAGTGATTAACAAGAGCACCGTTCCCGTTGGCACCGCCGAGCTGGTAAGGGATGAGGTCAGGAAATACACCGAGTTCAGGGTGGATGTTGTGAGCAACCCCGAGTTCCTTAAGGAGGGGGCCGCCATCGACGACTTCATGAAGCCCGACAGGGTCGTGGTGGGAACCTGCAGTGAAGAGGTGGCCGATGTGATGAGGGAACTCTACCGTCCCTTCGTACGGACCAACAATCCCATCTACATAATGAGCAACAGATCCGCCGAACTCACCAAGTACGTGGCGAACAGCCTCCTTGCAACGAAGATCAGCTTCATGAACGAGATAGCCAATCTCTGCGATGTGGTGGGGGCCGATGTTCAGGATATCCGAAGGGGTATCGGAAGCGACAGGAGGATAGGGCCCCATTTCATCTTTCCCGGTGTGGGCTATGGAGGCAGCTGTTTTCCCAAGGATGTGAACGCCCTCAGGCGCACCTCAGACCAGTATGGCTACCACCTCGACATCCTCGAGGCGGTAACCTCGGTGAATGCCGAACAGAAGCGGCTGCTGGGGAAAAAGATAGCATCCGAGTTCGGCGAGGACCTTTCCGGAAAGACCTTCTGCCTGTGGGGTTTGTCCTTCAAGCCCAACACCGATGACATGCGGGAAGCGCCCTCCCTGGTGATAATAAGGGACCTCCTTGACAGGGGTGCCGTTGTGAAGGCCTATGACCCCGAGGCCATGGATTACGCAAAAAGCATACTGGGGGACTCTATCGAGTTCTGCGATTCGGGATATGATGCCCTGGAGGGCGCAGACGCTCTGCTTCTCGTCACCGAATGGACCGAGTTCAGGGAACCTGATTTCGAGCGGATGGGTGAAGCCCTTAAGCGCAGGGTGATCTTCGACGGCCGCAACATATGGAACCCCAAAACCCTCAGGAAGATGGGGTTCACCTACCACGGGATAGGAAGAGGCGAGAAATGAGCGCCTTCACCGAAAGGATGGCCGGCAGGGAGAAACCGGTTATCGGCGTGATAGGCCTTGGTTATGTGGGCCTTCCCCTGGCCATGGAATTCGCTCTGGGGGGATGCCCTGTTCTTGGTGTGGATGTGGACCCGACGAAACCGGAGCTCCTTGAAAAGAGAAAAAGTTATCTGAAGCACTTCCCCGATTCCAGGATCACCCAGGCCATGGATACCGGCAGGCTGAAGGCCACCACCGATTTTTCCGTCCTCACCGGTGCCGATGCCATAATTATCGCCGTCCCTACACCCCTGGGACTGAGCCGTCAGCCGGACCTCAGCTATGTCATCAACTCATGCAGGGAGATAACCAGATACCTTCAACAGGGTCAGGTGGTGATACTTGAGTCCACCACCTATCCCGGCACCACCAGGGAGGAGATGCTTCCTGTCCTTGAAGAGAGCGGAATGAAGGCGGGAACCGATTTTCACCTGGCATTCTCCCCGGAAAGGGAGGACCCCGGCAACGAGAAATACGCCACCCGCACCATCCCGAAGCTCGTTGGCGGCCTAACACCGGACTGCACCGAGGCCAGCGTTGCGATTTACTCCTTCGCCATAGACAACATAGTCCCAGTGAGTTCTCCCGAGGTCGCGGAAATGGCCAAGATAATGGAGAACACATACAGAGCGGTTAACATCGCCCTGGTGAACGAGTTGAAGGTGCTGGCCCAGGGAATGGGAATAGACATATGGGAGGTGATAAACGCCGCCGCAACGAAACCATTCGGCTTCACCCCCTTCTATCCCGGCCCGGGCCTCGGCGGACACTGCATACCCATCGACCCCTTCTATCTCACCTGGAAGGCCCACCAGTTCGAGATGCCCACCAAGTTCATCGAACTGGCCGGAGAGATCAACACCTCAATGCCCGAGTATGTGGTGGAGCGTATCGGGGAAGCCCTGAACAGCGCAAGGAAATCCGTTAATGGAAGCAGGATCCTCATACTGGGAATGGCCTACAAGCCCAACATCGACGATTACCGGGAGACCCCATCCCTCAAGGTAATGAAGAAACTCCTTGAAAGGGGCGCCGATGTTTACTACAACGACCCTACATCCCATCAATACCCCCCACCACCAGGCAGACCGACCTTCAGCCAAGGTCGGTGGAGCTAACCTCCGAGACCCTTTCGGGGTATGACTGCGCCGTTGTCATAACCAACCACGACTGCTATGATTATCAATGGATAGTGGAAAACAGCAATATTGTGGTTGACACCAGGAACGCCTGTGTCGGTGTTTCCACGGGGAAGGAAAAGGTGTTCAAGGCGTGAGTTTGCCCTCTGTGGTGCTGATCGTCATTGCCCTGTCGGCCTTCGCCGCCGGGGACTACGCGGTGACCGGCATCGATTCCGATGAAATTACCATGCCGGTGAATGTCTGGGGGCAGGTGAGGAATCCGGGGCTTCACTACATCCCCTGGGACTCCGACCTCCGTGGTGCCCTTTCCGCCGCTGGAGGTCCCCTGGCAGACGCGGATCTCTCCTCGATCCGAATTATCTCCACCGGTCTGGAGATCGATTACGATCTCTCCGAATACCTCCGTGGCGAAGGCGGCCCCCTGCCGGAAATGGAACCCAACGCAACGGTCTATGTAAGGGTTTCCAGCTATGAGTGGTGGAAGGATGTGGTGGATTTCACCTACAAGATACTTATCATGGCAAACGTGATCTGGGTAATGAGCCGCACATGAACCCGAACACCCCAGGCGGTTATCCGGACAGCTTCGACCCCAGGGAAGAAGAGTCCATCGATCTCAGTTACTATCTCTGGATGCTCCGCCGGGGCAAATGGATAATTCTTGCCTTCGTTCTTGCCGGTCTTCTGGCGGCGGGATACGTCAACCGGACCACCACACCAGTCTACAGCTCCAGCTCAACCTTCATCTACGCCAGCGACAACAGCATGGCCAGGACCCTGGACATGCCCGGCACCTCCTGGTTCCAGATGGACGCCATAAGGAACGACCAGATCCATCTCATAAACAGCCGGGCAATGGCTGAGCAGGTTGCCGATTCCGTTCTTCATTCCCCCGACTCCGACAGCCTCATCTCTATACTGTTCAGCGGAAATGTTCCGGAAAGGCAGTACATAAGGAACGGCATAGTGGGAATTGCCCAGGGCAGGGTCTCCGTAAGCTGGATCAAGGACACCGACTTTTTCGTTCTCACGGGAACAGGTTACAGCCCCGAGGCCTCGGCGGTGATAACCAACCTGGTGCTCCATGTCTACTACCGTTGGAACCAGCGTCAGGCCCGTGGAGAGAACAGGGAGGTAAGGCTTTTCCTGGAAGAGCAGCTTGAGCAGATGGCGGCACAGCTGGAGTACTCCGAGGAAGCCCTTCTTGATTTCAAGGAGAGCAACGATATCACCGATATAGACACCGAGACCCGGAATCTCATCAACGATCTGGCCAGCTTTGAGACCCAGATGCGGACCGCCGCCACCAACGCCGAGGCCGCAAGGGTAAGGCGGGACCATCTCGCCACCCTCCTGGCGCCCAGAGGGACCGCATCGCCTTTGACATGATCAACGCCAACAGCGAATACATCAGAAGCATTCAGAGCGACCTGGCAGGCTACGAGGGTGCAAGGGCCGCCCTTCTCTCCCAGGGCGCCTCTCCAGATTCCGATCCCGTGGCAGCCATTGAACAGCGCATCGCCACCAGACAGGAAGAACTTGCTGCCGCCATCGCCGCCCTTCCCGGGATGGACTACCCCGGGGATCCGGAAAGGGGAGTGGAGAATCTCGTCACCGCAATGGCCTCCGCCGAGGGTGAGTACAGGTCAAGTCTCGCCAGGGAACGAGCCCTTTCCAGTATCGTCCAGGAGCTGTCCGAAGGTCTTTCCCGACTTCCCCAGCATCAGTACGAGCTGGTTTCCCTTGAGAGGAACAGACAGGTCAATGAAAACATCTACATACTTCTGAGAACCCGGTTCGAAGAGGTCCGCATAGCTGAGGTTGGCCAGATGGGCAATGTCACCATAGTCGACACCGCCCTGCCCGGGGGCATGATAAGACCCACAACAAGACGCAACCTCATCATGGGAATACTCGTGGGCCTGGCGGCGGGTATCGGCCTGGTTTTCCTCCTGAACCAGATGGACAGCACCGTTCGAAGCCCTGAGCATCTGGAAAAATTCGGCATTCCCCTTATCGGGGTGATCCCCAGATTCCAGGTGAGAACAGACAGGGGCAGCATAGTCCTTTCCATAATAGAGAACCCGAAATCCCCAACTCCGAGGCGATCAGAGATCTGAGGACGAGTCTCTCATTCACCAGGCCGGACCAGCCCATGAAAACCATACTGGTAACCAGTTCCGGTCCCCAGGAGGGAAAATCCAGCATCTCCGCCAACCTTGCCGTCGCCGAAGCCCAGGCGGGCAGGAGTGTCATTCTACTGGACTGCGACCTCAGGCGGCCCATGGTGAACAAGATCTTCGGATTCCAGAGAAAACCGGGTTTTTCCGAACTGGTGGCCGGGAAGGCCGAGCTTGCGGAGGTTGTGAGAAAAACGGGAATAGATGGCCTTTCAGCTGTATGCAGCGGCCACATACCCCACAATCCCTCGGAGATAATCGAGGCGGCCATTCGAAGGAACCTCTTTCAGATCCTTTCAGAGCAGTGCGACCTCCTCATAATAGACAGCCCCCCGGCGGCGGTGGTCACCGACGCGGTATCCATAGCCCCCAATGTTGACACCGTGATACTTGTCAGCCGCTGCGGAAGGGTTCAGCAGAAGGTGGTTCAGGGTGTGTGGCAGAAACTGCAGCGTTCCGGAGCTCATCTTGCCGGAGCGGTGATCAATGATTTCGATCCCGTTCGTACCTATACCTCCTACACATATTACTCATACCGTTACAAGTATTACTACGACGACAAAACATAATGTAAACCATTGACATAAAACATAATAGAGTATCCGTACAGGGCCTGTTCCGGGCCCTGCTTCTTGTTGCGAAAAAATGATAGTGGGATGAAATGGGGAGTAGTGGGTTGACAGTGGGATAAAGTGGGTTAATGATAGCTGCGGAAGGGGAACAGTATGGCGGCTTTCATCGGCACACACATTCACACTCTGGATGACAAGTGGAGAGTCAGCGTTCCAGCCCAGTTCAGAAGGCAGCTTACAGCGGAAGACCTGTATCTGAACGTGGGTATGGAGGGTTGTCTGGTTCTTTATCCCGCCCAGAGGTGGCAGGAACTGGAAGAGAAACTACTCTCGCTGTCCCGCAGCAGCAAAACCACCCGTTATCTCTACAGAAGCCTTGCCCAGAACCTGAAGGCCGTCAGTGTTGATTCCCAGGGACGAATCTCAATTCCCGCTGAACTGGCAAATAAAGCGGGTATAACAGGCGAGGTTTTGTTCCTTGGTCAGTTCGACACTATGGAGCTCTGGCAGCCGGAGAGATACAACGAGTACATCAACAGCTCAGAGCTTTCATGTGAGGATATCGCCGAGGATCTTGATCTGCCTCTGTAGGGAGCGCTTTGACGGAACCTGGTCACAAACCGGTAATGCCCCGGGAGATAGTAGAGTATCTCAGGGGGCTTCCGCCGGTACGGTAGTGGACGGCACCTCCGGAGGCGGGGGACACACGGCACTTCTTTCCAGTGCATTTCCGGAATCACCGGTGCTGGCCTTTGAAAGGGACCCCCAGGCGGCGGATGCACTCCGGGAAAGGTTCAAAGGTTCAAATGTAAGGGTATTCACCGGGAGCTATACAGGCATTCCCCCGGTGATGGAGGAACATGGTTTTCCCATGGCCTCCGCCGCTCTTTTCGACCTCGGACTGAGCTCCATGCAGCTTGATGATCCGGAAAGGGGCTTTTCCCACAGGACCGATGGCCCCCTGGACATGCGCTTTGACACATCCCTGGGAGAGCCGGTCTCCGCCCTTCTCAAGAAACTCACCGAGAAACAGATAGCCGACATCATCTACAGGTTCGGCGAAGAGGGCAGGTCCAGGGTGATCGCCAGGGAGATAAAGAAAACAGGGGGCCGGTCACCACAGGCGAGCTTGCAGCCGCGGTGAAGACCGCCGTCCGGGGCAACCCGGTCAAACCCCTTTCCAGGGTCTTTCAGGCATTTCGCATCCATGTGAACAGGGAACTGGAGCATCTCGAAACCCTCCTTGGTGATATGCATCTGTGGACCGCTCCAGGGTGCAGGATAGCTGTGCTCACATTCCATTCACTGGAAGACAGGATGATAAAGCTTCACTTCAGGGACGATCCACGTTTCACCCAGTTCGACCCGCCCTGGCTGCTGCCGTCCAGGGAGGAAAAAGGGAGAACGGAAGGGCGCGAAGCGCCAGGCTCAGACTGGGGGTGAGGCTGTGACCCGCTACTGGAAGCGCTTCGCACTGATTCTTGCAATCGGAGTAATGTTCGTCTTCATAGCCCAGCTCGTTACAAGGAATTTCTATGTGGCCGCATCGGTGGAATACACCGTGGAATCCGCCAGGCAGGACAGCCTCCAGAGAACCAGACAGGCCCTCATTAGCCGTATAGCCGCCCTTGAATCGCCCCCCAGGCTCCGGGAGGCAGGCGGGCATCTCGGGCTTGCGCCGCTTCCCCTTGAAAACTTCATGCTCCTGGAGGCGGTGAGATGAGGGAGAATGTTACCTGCCTCGACAGGGTCTCCGCCAGGATCGGTCTGCTCATGGTGGTCTCCTGCGTGTTCCTCCTGCTCATTACCGCCAAGCTTGCCGGCATTCAGATAATGCACCACCGGGAGTACCGCACCAGGGCTGACCGCCACCAGACCATAAGGGTCCAGGTTCAGGCCAGAAGGGGGGAGATCACCGACAGGAACGGCTACCTTCTGGCGGGGAATCTCACCGAGGCTTCCTTCTCGGTCTACTGGCCAATGGTTCCCCCTGAGAAGGTATCAGAAGTGGATTCCTTCGCCCTCATGCTAGGTGATTACCTCACAGCCCCCTTCCCCTTGAACCCGCCGGTGGAAATCAGATTATCGCCGGGAATGTCCCCTGGGAGTTCGCCGCCGGGGTTATCGGTTCCATGTCCCGGTATGTGGACTGCGTTTTCGTTACCAGCAGGATGTATCCCATGGGGCCTTCCATGGCGCCGGTGATAGGCACCCATAACGATAACTGCTCCCAGGGTCTGGAATACCAGATGGAGGACATCCTCCAGGGCACCGATGGTGAAAGCTTCTATCAGGCCAGCGCCTGGAGCCGTTTTACATCCATCGATAACGAGGCCGAGAACATTCCTCCGATCCACGGGCGGGACCTGCAGCTCACCATCGACGCCAGATACCAGGAGATCGCCCAGCGTGAACTTGAAGCGGCGGTGGAATACTCCGGGTCTGAATGGGCCGCGGCGGTGCTCCTCGACCCGGCCACGGGGGATGTTCTCGCAATGGCCAGCTATCCCGTCTTCAACGAAGACGGCTCCCTGGCCAGGAATCACTGTGTACAGAGCACCCACGAACCGGGCTCGGTATTCAAAACGATCACCCTGGCCGCCGGGCTGGACGGGGGATACGCCGTCCTTGCGGATTCATTCGACTGCAGGCAGAACTATGTTGAGCTGTTCGGCCACCGCATACACGAAAGCCATCCCATAGGCGAATTCCTGGACCTCACCGGAGTTATTTCCCATTCAAGCAATGTGGGCACCATCCAGCTCGCCGACAGGATACCGGATTCGGAATTCTATGAGTACTGCCGGGCCTTCGGCCTGGGAGAGAAAACCAGGGTGGACTTCCCCGGGGAGCAGGGGGCGTCCTTCCCGAACCCTCACGGTGGTCCGGCCTTTCAAGGGCAAACCTTGCCATCGGGCAGGAGGTTTCCGTTACCCCCCTTCAGATTGCCATGGCCTACGGTGCCATAGCCAACGGCGGAGTACTCAGAAGACCCCGTCTGGTGAGGGCGGTCCTTGAAGAGGGGGTGTTCAGACCCCTGGCACAGTCACCGTCCAGAAGGGTGGTTTCCCGGGAACCGCCGCTGCGGTGAGAAGGGTGCTTCAGGATGTGGTGGAGAACGGAACGGGTTCCTCCGCGGCGATCCCCGGTGTAACCGTCGCCGGAAAGACAGGCACCGCCGAGAGGCTTGTGCAGGATGGATATCTCAGCGGCTTCGCCGGAATGGTCCCGGCGGACTCCCCCAGGCTGGTTGCCGTTGTGGTTTTTGACCAGCCGGATATGGAGTACCGGTGGGGCAGCGCCCTGGCGGCCCCGGTCTTTCAGAGGATAGTGGCGGGAGTTATGGCCACATCCCCGGAGATCGCCCTTGGAGCGCCACTTTCCTGTGATGACATGCTGGCCGACGGGGGTGAACCATGGGAATGAATCTCAAAGAAATACTCAAAAACACCGCCGTTAGCGTTCCAGAGAACCTGGCCGGCCTTCAGATCACCGACATAACAAACGATTCCCGGCGGGTTTCCCCCGGGGGGCTTTTCGTGGCGATAAAGGGGTTCTCATCCGATGGTCACACCTACATTCAAAGGGCACTGGAAGCCGGTGCCCGGGCGGTGGTTACCGAAAGGCCGGTGAGCATTCCTGAGGTGCACGGAATCCTTGTCAATCCCTCCGGCAACAACAGGGAACTCCTTGCCAGGGTGTCAGCCGAGTTCTTCCACAACCCCTGGATGGAGCTGAGAACGGCGGGAATAACAGGGACCAACGGCAAGACAAGCACAGCCCACATGCTGAGGTGGATCCTTGAAAAGAACGGAACCGGTACTGGAATAATGGGCACGGTTGGCCATGTGGCCGGGGGAAGGCCCATGGAAGCATCGGTAACCACTCCGGACTCCCTGGAAGTGGCCCGCTATATGAGAATAATGGCCGACGGAGGCGACGAGGCCTGCGTGATGGAGGTATCAAGCCACGCACTGGCCCTGAACCGGGTGAGCAGCGTACGGTTCGACATAGCCCTTTTCACGAACATTTCCCAGGATCATCTGGACTTTCACAGGGACATGAATGAGTACCTGGAAACGAAGAAGAAGCTGTTCCTCCTTCTAAAGGACCGTGGAAGTGCCATCGTGGGGTCATACGCCCCGGGCTGGCCTGACATACCAGGCGCCATCACCTTCGGAGAAAGACCGGAAGACACCTTCCGCATCAGCCGGGCGAAAACCGATATACGCGGCTCCACCTTTACACTGAATACGCCGGGCAGCACCATAGAAGTAATTATCCCGGCACCTGGACGGTTCAATGTCTACAATGCCGCCGGCGCCGTGGCCGCCGGTGTCACCCTCGGGTTGTCCCCTGAAAAATGCGCTGAGGCCCTTGAGTCCTTCCAGGGTGTACCCGGAAGGATGGAAGCCGTGAGCCTGGGCCAGGATTTCCTTGTGGCCGTTGATTATGCCCACACCCCGGATGCCCTCGAAAGTGTTCTATCCCAGGGACGTAGCATAGCCGGGGGAAGGCTCATTGCCGTTTTCGGATGCGGCGGGGACAGGGATTCAAGCAAAAGGCCGATCATGGGAGGTATCGCCGCCAGGGAGGCGGATGTGGTGATCGTAACCAGCGACAACCCCCGGACCGAAGACCCGAAAAGCATCATCCAGGACATTCTTCGAGGAATCCCGCCGGGAACCTCGATAGAGGTGGAGCCCGACAGAAAAAGGGCCATCCACAGGGCCGTTGAAGCCGCTTCACCGGGGGATGTGGTGATCATAGCCGGCAAGGGCCATGAAGACTATCAGATACTGGGCCAAAAAAAGATACATTTCGATGACAGGGAGCATGCGGCCGAGGCACTGAAAGAAAGGGGTTTCAATTGCGTTCACTGATAGGTCTGGCGGCAAGGCTTGGATGTCCCGCCCCTGAGGAATACCTTTTCGATCAGGCCATCATAGATTCCAGGAAAGCGGGAAGGGGCACCCTCTTCTTTGCCCTGCCTGGAAGGAACACCGACGGCCACCGCTATGTGGCCGATGTTCTTGGTGCAGGGGGCGCCGCCGTGGTCTCCAGGGACGGTTTTACAGGGCCCATACTGGAGGTGGACAGCGTTGAGGAGGCTCTGCTGGAGGCGGGCTCCTGGGCCAGGGATACCATGCGTTATCCCGTGGTTGGAATAACCGGTTCCAGCGGCAAGACAACCACCAGAAGAATGGTGGCCGCCGCACTGTCCTGTCATTATCAGGTGGGTGAGACCCCGGGAAATCTGAACAACCACCTGGGTCTTCCCCTTACACTGCTCAACACCGGGAAGGATACGGAATTCCTGGTCCTGGAAATGGGAATGAACCATCCCGGTGAACTGCTGAGGCTGGGCTGGGCCGCCAGGCATAACCACTGCCTTATTACCAACATAGGCAGGGCGCACATAGAGTTTTTCGGATCCCGTGACGAGATAGCCGCCGCTAAGTCCGAACTTATCCAGACCACGGAAAAGGGCGGCATAGCCGTTATTCCCTCCGGGGAGGACATACTCTACCGGGCGGCGGAGGAGCGGGAGCTGGAGATAATCATCACGGGCCGGGGGGGATTGCTGGCTGGACCAGGGCAGGGCCATGCCATGGAACATAGACCTTTTCCTGGGTTACCCGGGCAGGCATAACCTTAACAACGCCTTGGTAGCCATGGCCTTCGCCCAGCGGATGGGTGTGGATCCCATGGACGCCGCCGATGCAATAGCGGACCTGAAGCCTTCACCCGGCAGGGGACAGATACTCAACATAGACGGTATTACGGTGATCGACGAAAGCTACAACGCCAATCCTGAATCAACCTCCGCCTGTCTTCACAGTGTGGCCTCGGGATTCAGCCCCCCCAGGATCGCCCTCCTGGGCGATATGCTGGAACTGGGCCGGGATTCACTTGAATGCCACATGGAGGCCCTTTCCACCGCCGAGGAGCTGGGCTATTCCAGACTGATCCTCGTGGGCGGCTGTTATCGGGAGGCCGCCGGACAGATGAGATCAGAGGGATACATAAACTGCGAGAACGCCGAAGAAGCCCTGGAGGCCCTACGTGAGGTAGCCATCCCGGGATGCTCGGTACTTGTGAAGGGAAGCAATTCCATGGGTCTTTCAAGGGTAGTGGACGGACTGAAGAAGGAGGGTTTCTGATGCTTTTCTGGCTGCTTTATCCCCTTCGAGAGGCCACAACCTTTTTCAACCTCTTCGGCTACATAACCTTCAGGGCCGCCGGCGCCACCCTTACCGCCATGCTGGTGAGCTTCATTTTCGGAGGAAGGATAATCAGCTTCCTCAGGAGCAGGCAGATTGGCCAGGAAGTCAGGAACGACGGCCCCTCCACCCACCTGAAGAAACAGGGAACTCCCACCATGGGAGGTCTGATCATCCTTCTTTCCATCCTTTTTCCTGTCCTTCTCTGGGGCAGGCTGGACAGCACCGCCATTCTGGTGGTTCTCACCTCCACGGTCTGGATGGGTCTCATAGGCCTTCTTGACGACTATCTCAAGGTGGTGAAGCATTCCTCGAAGGGTCTCGTTGGAAGGTACAAGCTGGCAGGTCAGATCGCCCTGGGGATCATAGTGGGAATATGGCTTTTCAATACTCCACCCCAGCCATCCTCCGAGGGCGTTCCCCTCAGTTACACCCCCTCGGTGCGGATAGTGGACCTTGAGAGCGGGGACCAGGAGATCACCATCCTTTCCTCCGAGACCACGGTTCCCTTCTTTAAGAGCCTCAGGCTGGATCTGGGAGTTTTCTACATCCTTCTTGTGATACTGGTGATCACAGGCACCTCCAACGCGGTGAACCTCACCGACGGACTGGACGGCCTGGCAACCGGTGTAAGCCTGATCTCCATACTGGCCTTCGGCGCACTTGCCTATTTCCTGGGCCACGCCAACTTCGCATCCTATCTCCAGTTCTCCCATCTGCCCGGTGTGGGAGAGGTATTCGTTTTCGCAGGTGCGGCGGTGGGGGCCTGCCTGGGGTTCCTCTGGTACAATGCCACACCGGCGGAGGTATTCATGGGGGATACCGGATCACTGGCCCTTGGAGGGGCCATAGGCTCCATGGCGGTGGTTACCAGGAACGAGCTTCTTCTTGCCCTTGTGGGAGGAGTGTTCGTGGCGGAAGCCTCAGCGTGATGATACAGGTGTCCCATTTCAAAAGGACCGGCAGAAGGGTCTTCAGGATGGCTCCGATCCATCATCATTTCGAACTCCTGGGCTGGGCAGAGAGCAAGGTGGTGGTCCGCTTCTGGATCATTGCGGCGATACTTGCCCTCCTTGGCCTGAGCACCTTCAAGATAAGGTAGGAAAATGAAGAATATCCCGTCGGGAAAGGGAAGAAGGGCAGGGGTGGCCGGAATGGGCAGGAGCGGCGCCGCCGCTGCCAGGCTTCTGGCCCTCCGGGGATATTCTGTCACGGGTTTCGACGGGTCCCCTGAAGCGGTGAAGCCTCCACATGTGACCAGCCTTTTCACCGGCGATCCCTCCCCCGGGGAAATGAAGGGTCTTTCCATGCTGGTCATGAGCCCGGGCATCCCTCCGGTCTCTCCGGTCACCGACGCGGCAAACCGTGCGGGAGTCCCCTGGTGGGGGAAATCGAACTTGCCTTTGCCGCTACCGAAGCGGACATTCTGGGTGTAACCGGCTCCAACGGCAAGACCACCACCGTCGAGTGGCTGGGGCATCTTCTGAGGGGTACCGAAGAATATTCCGGCGCCGTGGTGGCAGGAAACATGGGATATGCCCTGTGCGACGCGGTGGTGGACCACCCTGAAGCATCGGTGTTCGCCGTTGAGCTGAGCAGCTATCAGCTGGAATCCGCCGTTGATCTCAGGGTCCGCTCCGCGGCATTTCTGAACCTCACGCCGGATCACCTTGCCAGGCACGGAACAATGAAGAACTACGGCGACGCCAAGGCAAGGATATTCATGAACCAGCGCCCGGAGGATACCGCGGTACTGAACCTCGACGACCCGCTCCTCGTCCCCTACAGAAAGGCTCCGCGGGGTAGAGTGCTTTACTTCTCCCTCCTTGAAGGGGTCTCTGCCGGTGCCTGGCTGGATGGATCCGGAATCCTTCGCTACAGGGACGGCTCCCGGGAAACTGCTGTTATAAAGGGCGAACAACTTTCACTTCCCGGCAGACACAATGTTGCAAATGCCCTTGCGGTGATCTGCATGGGGGCTTCCCTGGGGATCGATCCAGCCGGCATGTCCGACCTGCTCGCCTCCTTCCGGGGGGTACCCCACAGGCTGGAAGAGCTGGGAACGATAAACGGGGCAAGTTGGGTGAACGACTCGAAATCGACTAACATCGACTCCCTCAGGGTTGCCCTGGAGAGCTTTCACGGCGATGTGATACTTCTCGCCGGCGGCCTGGCCAAGAACAGTGATTACTCGGTCCTTTCAGAACTGATAAGGGAGAGGGTGAAGCTTCTTGTCCTCTTTGGAGCCGACGGCGGTTCCCTGGGGGAACAGTGGGCTGGAACGGTGCCTTCGGTGGTGACCGACGATCTTGAGGAGGCCGCTGAGATAGCCTTCAGGGATTCCGCGCCGGGAGACACCGTCCTTCTCTCACCGGGCTGCGCCAGCTTCGACCGATACAGGAATTTCGAAGAGCGCGGCGAGCACTTCAGAAGGATAACCGGGAGGTTTTCATGAACGCCGGTGCTCTGAGGGCAAGGAACACGCTCCTGATAACTACTTCGGTGATTCTGGTGGTGGGAATACTCGCCGTTGGCTCAGCAAGCTCATTCTATTCAATGCTGGAGACCGGTTCGCATACCACCTATCTCAGGGATCACCTGGTCAGGGTAGCCATAGGACTGGCGGCGGCCTTCATTGCCTCCAGGGCGCCCTGGCCCTGATAAGGAAAGCCGCCCTTCCGATCTATGTCCTCAGTTTCCTGGCGGTTGTTGCCACACTGGTCCTTGCCGAAACCAGGTTCGCCCCGGAGATCAACGGTTCCGTCCGTTGGCTGAATCTCGGTATCAGGGTGCTTCCGGCGGACTTCCTCAGGTTCGGATTCGTTCTTCTTGCGGCATTGCTCATCTCCCGGACAACGGTGGACATACGCAGTTTCCCAGGGGTGCTCCTCATCGCCTCCCTTGCCCTCGTTCCCAGCATTTTCACCATGCTTCAGCCGGACCTGTCCGGCACCGCCTTTACCGTAATGGTAATGATGGCGGTTCTCTTCGTGGGCGGGGCGAGGTTCACCCACATACTGCTCTTGGCAGGTATTCTTCTGGTGGTGGGTTTCTCCGCCGTGCTTGTCCGGGACGATTACCAGCTGGACAGGATACAGGCGGTATTCAACGGGAACAGCCTTGAACAGGACGACAACTACCAGCCGATCCAGGCCAGGATCACACTTGGAAGCGGCGGGCCCTTCGGACGGGGCCTGGGACAGAGCAGGCAGAAAAGGGGTTTCCTTCCTGAAGCCCATACGGATTTCATAATGGCGATAATCGGTGAGGAATCCGGCTTCGCCGGAACCTTTACGATGCTTGTGCTCTTCGGTCTTCTCTTCACGGGACTCCTGCGAATTGCCAGGGCAGCGGGCTCAGCCTTTGAAGCCATAGCCGGAAGCGGTCTTTCAGCCATACTGATATGCGGTGTAGTCATCCATGCCCTGGTTAACACCGGCATGGTCCCTGTTACCGGAATGCCGCTGCCCCTCATTTCCTGGGGCGGCACCTCCATGGTGGTCAACCTGATATGCATCGGCACCGTGGCTGGAATGGCGGGGAGGGCGTCCCAATGAAAAGGCCCAACCTTCTCATAGCAGGCGGCGGTACCGGGGGACACATCGCACCTGCCATCGCTGTGGGGAATGCTGCAAGTCACTCCTTCAGTGTATCCTACGCCTGCACCCCCAGGCCGGTGGACCGTATCATGTATTCCGAAGTGGAAGAGACAGTTCATGTTATGGATCCCCCAGGCTGGACAGGGGAATGAAATTCCTCTTTCCCTTTACCGCAGCCGCTTCCCTCCTAAGAGCCCTGAAACTCCTGAAGAAGAACCGTATTGACGCTGTTCTCGGAACCGGCGGCTATTCATCATTCTTTGCCATACTGGCCGCCTGGATACTTAACAAACCCGCCGCCCTTCTGGACACCAACGCCATTCCCGGAAGAAGCAACCGTATAGCCTCCAGATTCTGCCGCGTGGCCTTCACTGGCCTTCCCGGGGGAGAGCGGGGGCTGCGCTGCCCTTCACATAACACCGGCACCCCGGTCTCAGCCTCACTTGAAAGGCATTCAACAGCAAATGCAAGGAGGGAGTTGGGGCTGGATGAGGACCGCCCGGTGGTCCTTTTCCTCGGTGGCAGCCAGGGGGCCAGGGCGGTGAACGACCTGGCACTGGAAATGCCCGGTGAAATCACCGTTCTCCTTCAGTGCGGAAAGACCGACCTGGAAAGGGTCACCGCCCGGGGGAACAGCGGGAATCTCATTATAGAACCCTTCCTGAACGATCTATCACTTTGGTATTCAGCCGCGGAGCTGGCGGTTGCCAGGGCCGGAGGGCAGACAATTGCGGAACTGTCAGCCTTCGGGCTTCCCGCCGTGCTCATCCCCTATCCATACGCGGCTGACGACCATCAGACGGCCAACGCGGCCGTCGCGGAGAGGGCCGGAGCGGCAATCCTCAGTTCACAGGGGGAAACAACCCCCAGTGAGCTGTCCCGTTTGCTGCTTCGGCTCCTCTCGACCCCGGTTGAACTCGATGGGATGAGAAGGGCAATGGGTTCCCTTTATCCCCCCGACCCGGCGGGACAAATATCCCGTCACCTGTTGGAGCTGGTATCATGAATGTTCATCTGATGGGGATCTGCGGAGCTGGAATGAGCGGCCTTGCCCTCTGGTACAGGAACCTCGGACACACTGTTACCGGCTGCGACGGAGATCCCTCGGATGAGAAGTCCCTCTCCCTGGAAAAGCACGGGATCATCGTTCAAAGGGGTCACTCACCGGAGCATCTCGATAACATACAGAGGCTGGTTTTCTCCGCGGCTGTCCCCGGGGATAATCCGGAGCTCATAGCCGCCGGGGAAAGGGGAATTCCCCTCCTCAGAAGAAGCGAAGCCCTGGCGGAACTCTCCCTGAACCACACAGTAGTTGCCGTTGCCGGAGCCCATGGGAAAACCACCACCACCTCCATGGCTGGCTGGATAATGCAGGAGTGCGGCCTTGACCCCACGGTGTTCGTCGGCGGCAACATGAACTGCTGGCAGGGTAACTTCAGACCCGGTGGCAAAATAGCGGTCATAGAGTCCGATGAGTTCGACAGAACCTTTCTCAGGCTTACCCCGGCCCACGCGGCGGTTACAAGCTACGCCCTGGAACACCTCGAGTGCTACGGTTCGCCGGAGGCCCTGGAATGGGCATTTCAGGCATTCCTGGAGTCGGTCCTGCCCGGTGGAACGGTGATCGTTCCCATGGAGAAACCCGGTCTGGGATACTGGGCGGGAAGGATCGGAAGGAAGGTGCTCAGGAGCGGCCCTGGAGGCGAGATAGATGCCAGACAGGGTGAATACAAAGGCTGGGGAGAGAAGTTCACACTCTTCGGGTGCAGAGGGTTCCTGCCCAGCCCCGGAGCCCATAACATAAGGAACGCCCAGGTGGCAATCGCCCTTGCCATGGCCTGCGGAGTCCCCGCCGAAAATGCTGTAAAGGCCCTGGAATCCTGGCCCGGTGTTTCAAGAAGACTGGAAAAGATAGGTGAACACAATGGAACGGTCTTCGTTAGCGACTATGCCCATCACCCCGACGAGATAGCCGCCGCACTGGGTTCATTGAAAATTCCGTGGAAGGCCCCTCACGGTTGTCTTTCAGCCCCACCTCTACTCAAGGACCTCCCTTCTCCACAGGGAGATGGGCATTGCCCTGCGGATCGCCGACAGGTCATTCGTGCTTCCGATATATCCCGCCCGGGAGGAACCGATCCCCGGTGTTGACCGGGGGCTCGTGGTCAGGGCGGCCAGCCGGGCCGGGGCGGATTGCCGTGGGCTTTCCCTGGACGGGATCCCGGATATCCTGAAGGGATCCGACGGGGGAGTGACCGTATTCATGGGAGCGGGTTCTGTGGATGAGTATGCAAGGCAGGCCATAGGAGAGTGCTTCAGATGAAAAGCGAATGATCATTCTTTCATCGGTGCTTCTGCTTGTTCTGGTGGGCTATCTTGCCCTGCGATGGGCGGACAGGAACGGCAGGTTCGACCTTTACACCGCCAGGATAGACAATTCCGGGCCGGTGGATTCCTGTCTGGTGGCCGAAATCCTCGAACCATGCTTCGGCAGGTCACTGCTGGAGCTGGACAGGGATTCACTGGAGGGTGAGCTTGCTGGGATTGAAGGCTTGAGGAGCGTTTCGGTCACCTTTTCCTATCCCCACACCATCATAGTATCAATGGAGCCGGAAAGGTCCGCAGCAATGATAGAGACCGGCAGCGGCAACTACCCCGTGTCATTCAGCGGAAGCAGGCTTCCGGAAAGGTGGGCCGACGAATCCCTTCCGGTGCTCACCGTAAATGGAAATCCCTGCCAGGAGTTTCTAACGGCGGGGCTGGACCTCCTTCTGAAAAGGCGAGTAGAAGAACCTGCCAGAGTTAGTGTTTCCGCCCGGGGCATAGTCGTTCTTGACAATTCAATACCGGTTCTCCTCAACGGCGAAAGAGCCGCGGAGGGCTGGAATACATGGGAAAGCATAAGGTCATCGGTACCGCCAACGGCGGCCCAGGTCGATCTCCGCTACAGCGGACAGGCCGTCATAAGGCACTCCCGGGGAGCTGAAGTATGAGTGAGCAGAGAACCATAACAGGAATAGACATAGGCTGTTCAGGGGTGAAATGCGTTACCGCCCTGCAGGATGATCACGGCGGCCTGGAGATAGTCGGAGCTGGAATGAGTCTGTGTACCGGCCATATCCGTGAGGGAGTGCTGGTAAATGCCTCCATCGCCGGGGACGCCGTGGCAAAGGCCATCGAAGAAGCGGAGGAAACCTCGGGCCTTGAAATAGAGACCGCCTTCGTGGGAATAACCGGGCTCCATGTCCGTGGTATTCTGGGGTCCTCCACCCTGGTCATAGGCGACGGCAGGGGAGAAGAGCTTGAAGCAATAACCGGGGAGGACGTAAAACGGGTGGTAGAAGCCGCCGGGAGCATAACCCTTCCATCGGGATGCAGGGTGCTGGAGCGAACACCCCGGGACTATTCCTTCGAGGGCTTCCACAACCTTCCCGACCCGCCGGTGGGTCTTCGTGCTTCCAGTCTTCAGGCAAGGGTCTACACCATCTACGCCGACAGGATAGCAGTTGAGAACCTTGTTTCCGTCATAGAGAACGCCGGGGTTTCCGTTGAGGGGGTCATTCCCTCGGCAATTGCCAGTGCCGAGGCGGTGCTGAACGACGACGAAAAATCCGCCGGCACCGTGGTGATAGATATGGGAGCCTCAAATACCGACCTGGTGGTCTACCAGGGTGGCGCGCCGGTTCACATAGCCTCCTTTGCCCTGGGGGGCAACAGAATAACCGCGGACATACAGAGCCTGGGAATATCCTGGGCTGACGCGGAAAAACTGAAGGTGGAGAATGTCACCGCCCTGAAGACCGCCGCGGAATCGAAGACCATCTCCGTGAGGAAGGTAGGGGGAAGGGGAAGCATATCAGTGGGTCTGCCGATCCTTACCCAGATCGCATCAGGCAGGGTTGAGGAGATCTTCCGTTACACAGGCGAGGAGATCGCAGCCTCCGGGGCGGGGATGGAAAACCTTACCGGGGGAATAGTCATCACCGGCGGAGGAGCCAGGATGAAGGGGATACTCGATGCCGCTTCCGAGATAACCGGGCAGATGGTGGAACCGGGGATCCCCAGGGGTTTCACCTCCGGCAGCAAACTGGTGAACACACCGGAAATGGCCACCGCAGTGGGGCTGGTGAAGCACGGTTCCATGCTCATGCGAAGGACCGCTGCAGACAGGGAGAACGGTGACTACAGAAGCATGATTTCCAGGTTCAGGGATTTTTTTAATAAACTCAAGTGAGGAGTGTAACCATGGCAGCAGTATTCGATTTGAGGGAAGTTGGAGAGGACCTTAACGGAAACATCCGTATAATGGTCCTCGGGGTTGGCGGCTGCGGATGCAACGCAATCACCAGGATGATAAGGGACCAGATAAAGGGAGTGGAGTATGTGGCGGTGAATACCGACCACCAGGATTTCAAGGGGTGTCTGGCCACCGAGCAGATACTCATAGGCAGCAGGGTAACAAGGAACCGCGGTACCGGGGGTAACCAGGAGTTGGGTGAGCAGGCCGCCGAGGAGAGCGTGAACGCCATTGAAGATGTGATAAGCGGGGCGGACATGATCTTCATAACGGCGGGAATGGGGGGAGGCACCGGCACAGGCGCCGCACCTGTAATAGCCAGACTTGCCAAGGACAACAACATAATCACGGTGGGGGTCGTAACCCTTCCCTTCAGCTACGAGGGAGCCATCAGGCCAAAAGGGCCGAGGACGGCATCCAGCGCCTCAAGCGGGAGCTGGATACGCTGATAGTGATCCCCAACGACAGGCTGGACAGCGTTGTGGATGAGGACACCACCTTCGACCAGGCCATGGGAATCGCCAACGGCGTTCTTTCCAACGCGGTGGAGGGTATCAGCAGCATCATATCCTCCCCGGTGAGATCAACCTGGATTCGAGGACATCCGCAGGGTGATAGCCAGCGGGCGGCGGGCCATGATGGGCACCGGAGTCGCCGTGGGGGCCGACAGGGCGGAAGAAGCGGCCAGACAAGCCATAAGCAACGAACTTCTGGACAACATCTCCATTGAGGGAGCCAGGGAGGTCCTTGTGAACATCCATTCCTCCCAGGAACTGAAGTACGCGGAGTTCAGCAAAGCCCAGAAAATAATCGCCGACGCCGTGGGGGACATGGTGGAGGTTCGCATAGGCCGCAGCGTGGACGAAAAGATGGGTGACGAGATAAAGGTAACCGTTATCGCTACCGGGTTTGGTCAGACCGAGGAAAGCGCCCCGGAGGAGCTTCCATCAACAGAGACCAGCAGCCCTTCCCCTTCAGCAACCAGCGCAGGGGAACGGAGAACCTCAGGCACTCCTTCGCCACCGGCAGCCCCGGAAACATGAGCACAAGTGAAGTGGACATTCCAGCCTTCCTGAAAAGAGATATAGATTAAAGGAATAATGAAATAAACATACTTCTTTTGCCGGCGTTAGTCACCTTGAGTATATTCCCCTTTAATATCACCATGGGAAACAGGGGTATCTATGAGCCGTAAATCCGCCAGTGACAAGTATGAAGAGAGGCGCTGCGAACTGCTCGACGCAGAGAGGCGCCTTTCCTATGGAAATTCCGAGGGTGTTTTTGAAACTCTGGTAGCCTTTCCCAGAGAGTACTCCCAGGCAATGGGACATCTGGCCTTTCACAGGCTTTACAAACAGCTCAGCACATGGCCCGATACAATGTGCGCCAGGGCCTTTCTGCCGGAGAAGGATGAGTACAACTGGCGGAAAAGGCAGAACAAACCGGTGGATACACTGGACACGGGCAAATCAATAAAGGATTCCGACCTTCTTGTGTTCCTCATGCCATCGGAAACCGACTGGCTCCCGGCCCTCCAGATGATGGAGCTTTCTGGAATTACCCTGGAAAGCAAAAAGCGCCAGCACAAGTGGCCCATTCTCCTGGCCACGGGAATGAGCGTTACCGCCAATCCCATACCCATGAGCGGTTTTTTCGACGCCTTCATCATCGGTGAAACGGAACCGACCCTGGGACCGGTACTGGACATAATAAAGAGCCTCGGCTCCCGGAGGCGCCCCAAGAGTGAAATTCTTCAGGGCCTGGCCTACCTCCCCGGCCTGTATGTCCCGGCGGTCCACGGAAGGGAGCCGAAACAGTCCATAATGCGCCAGTGGGCAAGCTCCGAAAGCGTGGGCGCCCTCACGGACACCATTTCCGCACATTCGATAATGCCGGATACGTACATTCTTGAAATTGCCAGGGGCTGCCCCTTCAACTGCCGCTTCTGTATGTCAGGCTACCTCCTGCTCCCATACCGCGAGCAGAGGGCTGAAGACCTCGAGGAAAAGATAAAGAGAATACCCGAGGGAACCACAGTGGTGTATACGGCATGCACCCCCGGGGGCCACGACGAGCTGAAGGAGCTCATGCGCCTGGCGAAGTCCAGCAGGCTCACGCCCGGGTCAGTTCCCACATGAGGGAAACACCGGAGCTGGCCGAGGAGCTCCCCACCATAATGGATGCGGAAACCCTCCTCCTTGTCCCTGAGACCGGCAGCGAAACACTCCGAAGGGTCCTGGGGAAACACCGGGACAATGAAAGCTATTTCGCGGTGGTCAGGAACATGCCGAAGGGAATGAAGGCGGTTCAGATAAACCTTCAGCTTGGCTTCCCCTTTGAGAACCAGGATGACAGAAAAGGGAATATCGAGTTCGTTAAGCAGGTGCAGCACCTCACCGACCTTCCCATCATAGTGAGGGCCGACCAGTTCATTCCCAGGCCCTGGACCGCCTTCCAGTGGTCACCCATGGCACCACTCCGTGACACCCGTGAATACCTTGCCCAACTTAAGCAGGAACTCGAGTCCCTGGGTGTTACCCAGATCAGGGGCTTCGACCCAAGGGATACCCACATACAGGCCCTTCTCATACGGGCAACGCCGCCGTGGGCAAGGCCCTGATGAAAAAGCTCGACGCGTAGGCTGGAACACGGCCTTCGATTTCGCCGGTGTGGACATGAACTCGGTGTTCGAGCCCTCGGACCAGGCCGCCCAGCTCCCGTGGGAGTTCCTCAACATGGGCTTCGGATACACCAGGCTCGCCAGGGAGTACCAGATGGCCCAGGCCGCTGAAGACGAGCGCAAGGGAAGACTCACCGAGCAGTAACCTCCGCCGGCCAAAAAAACGGGGAGAAAAGCAAGCTTTTCCCCCCGGTATCAAACGGGAATTATCAGCCCTTTACAACTTTGCCGCTCTTGATGCAGGTGGTGCAGGCCTTGATCTTCTTCACCTTGCCGTCGATCATTGCCCTTACACTCTGAAGATTGGGCTTGAAAACATGCTTGGACTTCTTGTCGGAGTGGCTTATCCGGTTGCCCACTGAGGGCCCCTTACCACATATATCGCACTTCCAGGACATTATCGTCTCCTTTTTGAATTTCACAAGTGAGAGCAACATATACTTCTTTTCACGGGCAAAATCAAGCTGGAACCACATCCCCGGGAAATTGTATATATTGCACAGGCAATCTGTGGGGGCGACAGGTCTCGACGGGTGCGGAAGCGATTCCGTGGGAGCATGCCGAGGTTCCACCGGCCTCGTTAAAAAGGTGGAAATAGAAATAACTGCCGCATAAATTGCGACAGCTGCCCAACTAAGGGGCAGCCGTCCCTCCGGGTTGCGTTCCCGGATCCGGAAGGGGCGTCGATCAGGGAACTGGCCGCCAACCCGTGTTTCCCGGGGGAATCGGTGAGATCAATGGAAACTGGCCCGAAGGCGGATGTCCGCAGCCAACCGGAGGGCGAGAAAAACAAGGCGGACTAAGCATGTAGCGCCTGCCGAGTCCCCGTGACCGGACGCGGGTTCGAATCCCGCCGCCTCCACCATCCCTCTGCAGCACCTAAGTCGTTGTCAGAGTGGGAGATGGCGTCATCGCCATCCCCCTCCTCCTCTGCTTTCTGCACGCATACTGCACACTTTTCTGTGGCACATGTGCTAAGAGACTGTCTACAATTGCATTAAGACTGTCCTTTTGTGCACGCGCGTACGTGTTCATGGTTAGTCTCACGTCGGAATGTCTGGCCAGTACCTGGGCCTCTTTTGGGTTCGCTCCAGCCTCCATCAGCCAGGAAATAAAGCGGTTCCTAAGGGAGTGGAAATCGACTTTGCCTTCACCATGCACGTGCTTCGGTATCCCAGCCTTCTGGAGGTCAATATCAAGTTCCCTTGATGGGTGGGTCGATACAAAAAGGAGAGGGTTCTCTGGAACGCCTTCCTTCACAGCGTCCACCCTGACGAACCGGTCATCGTATAGCTGTCTTGCTGCTCCACTGACGCCGTACTCATGCAACCGCAGTGCAAGGTCACCCGGTATTGGCTGATAGCCGGCTTTGCGGTTCTTTGTCCATTCCGCATGAAGCACAAGCTTCGAGTTCGTCAGGTCAATATCGTCCGTTGTCAGGGAGCGCAGTTCACCAGCACGCAGACCGGTCATGAGGGCTGTTTCGTAAACCAGCCTCCTATGATCAGGTGCAATCTCCAGAAGTTTCACAACCTCGTCATTTGTAAGAACACGTCTTACTGAGGTAGGTGCCCCATTAAGTTGATCGAGGTTTTCGAGTGGATCTCTATCCAGGTATTCCCTCCTCTTAGCCCATCTGCAGAATGATCTCAGGCATTCCGCATAATTCCTGAGCGTTTTTCCTGAGACAGGCCTTCCAGTGTTCTCATGTCCGTGCCGCTGAAGGTCCCTAAGGGCTTTCTCCACCTCTGGGAGTATTCCATTCAGATCGCTCAAGCGATCAAGATTCAAGCGCTGTTGCCACCAGGCAAGCTTGTTCTTTCGCTCCTTGGCGTGCGTTCTGCCCCATGGTCTTCCGTCTCTACCCCCCTGGCTATTTCCCCAATCAAGGTATTCGTGAGTTACCTCCGAGAACTGTCTTTTCCCGGCTCTTGTTGCCTTTGAGGGAGGAGGCACCTGACCCAATCTAATCATTGCATGGTGGTGCTCATGATCTTCGGCAATTCGTCTTGTCTCAACCTTCTTCGTTGTGCCGGTGAAGAAGATACGCTTGCCTCGATAGTTTTTATACCATCCTGGTACTTGCCGTTCTCCGCCGGCTTGTTCCGTACATTCGCCATAACTACCCTCCGAATACTTCTATTCTGGTCGGACAGGCCATCGTTACGAAAGACCGTTGTGATGACCTGTCCAAGTTAAATACACACCTCTCCTGCTGCAGACAACTAGCTCCGTACGCTATTCGTCGTACTGTGCCAGTCTTTGCATCTCAGCTTCATACTTTGCCTGCGCCGTTTCAAGCCTTGCATTAACATGCTTAGTGATTGCACCTGCGGTCCAACTTGGCTTTGCGAACATCCTTATCGGTTGTGGTAGTTCTCTTCGGGCAACCGCTCTCTTAATGGTAGCGGTGCTGCATGAGAATATATCCGCAAGAGCCTTTTCAGTTATCAGTGCATTGTCAGGCAGTTCAGCCAAAGAACTGATTACTATGCCTTCTCTGCTGGAATGCTGATGCTCATCGCATCTCATCGATGCCACCCCCTACGACACAATAGGCATTTCTTGATCTATCCCGTCGGAGTCTGGAGCCTTCTATCCATGCTGGCAGCAAATCGATGGGGATCTCAGAAAGATGTGCTCCCCAGGAGCAGATTTGATTCCCAACAGCATTGGGCTGTATTTTAGAGTTGCCGGAAGAGTTAATGCAATCATTCATTTCGGTCACCTTCCGTACACCCTGAACCCGAATCATCCCACAGAATTCCCTCGATTTCTTGCTGTTTGTGCCAAGCAGCCAGCAGCTCAAAGTCATAGTCTGCGAAGCGTACCTCAATGCCAAGGTCCTGAAGTGCTCTGATAAACCAATAGGCCATTGACGGATTTGCGCTGATTCTGTTGAAACCTGTCGTGACGAAGTACTCTGGCTTCTCAGCAATCACGGTGTTAAGGATGTTAGTGAGATGGTGTAGTTCTTCACCGCACATTGATTCAATATCTTCCTCCAAGAATCTCTTGGGCTTGAATCCATGTCTGCGACAGTAGCTATAGCACTGGGATGACTGGTAGTATGCATCCGGATCCAGTGGGTCTGCGCTCTCCCTTGAGAAGACAAACGCTCCGGGCTTCTTATCTGGTAACTTCGTCTTGCGGGTTCCTGTACTCGTTCTGGTTTCCATCTGGATATTCCTCCACTGCTCGTCGGTGCCCAGAGTGCGGCACATTATTGTATCTGATCATTCTATCTCCTTACTTAAATGCCTGTAGGGGTATTTCGCAGGACCTTCCTGATCAATGTCCTTACAGGATCACCATTTTCTCAGTGGGTGACTCACCGCCTGGCATTGGTTGCCAAGGTGCGGATGCTTAAATCAATGGAATCACCCCCTCATGAGCTGGATTCTCATGAGATGCGTTGTAGGAATTGAATCTGGATTGTGAGCTAACCCTTTACAGGGCGTTCCTACAGCGGTATATACAGACATAAGTGTCTCCTTCCTTGGTTGGACTGGGGTACTGTTTTACTGTCCGCCGGGCTGCAACCCGGCGGATTCTTTCTATCATCCACTTGCATCTACTCCTTGGTAGTATCTTGATGATACTGGGTATTGCTTCATTCGTGACCCCCATCTTCGGGTATTTCATCAAATTTGTATGGCACCTGCACCTCATGGAGTTCTAGGTTTTTCCAGTCCTCGATATCCTGTGTAATAGGACAGATATAGTGCCTGAGCGGGCGAAGTCCATTTTTCGGTTCTTCGTCAAGTTTAAGATTCCCAGTTAGAAACAAAGCGATGTTGTTTCCGAGCTGCTCTGAGTCTTCAGCGAAGAGTTGAATTCTCTTCCCAATGCGACAGACTGTCTCTTTCTGTTCATCTGATGTCATCATTAACACCGCGATTTCTAGTATGCTGGCAATACATGCGATGGATAACCTCGTACGTCGTCTTGTTTCTATTTCGTGCACTACCAATGTTGTTAATGGCTCTAAAGGAAGATCAAGATGGTGGGCTAAGATTTTCAAATCAGACAGTTTACTCTCAGAATGGATACCCCTTTCCCTACGGGTAATTCTGGTCTGCGGAATTCCAGTCAGTTCACTAAGCTCATGCTGTGAATGCTTTTTCTTTTATACGAGCATCTTTAAGAATTCGACTCGATCGTAACGTTGATTTGAAACCGCACATTGCTAACCTCCTTACTTGAGTCAAAGATACAGAAAACTGCAAAAAAGGTGTGTCCTGGAACGCTACAACTTGTGTAAGTAATTGCATGACAGCAACATATGGGGGGATGGCTGTCTCGTCGTATGAAATGCCATTACAAAGCATAAAAGTAGGCTAATTTATGGTATATTAAGTTATAAACATAATGAAGCATCTTAGGTTATCGAGAATCCGAAAAATGGGGCATTCGCTGCTTTTCCTAATCCCATGGAGGACATATGGTTATAAACAGCAAAACCATCGAGATCGCAACCACAGTTGTGGGCCTTCTTGCCACATACCTCGTGCGCGAGTTCCTCGAGCAAAGGGCCGATCGACGGTTCTGACTCCGATAACGAAAGAACATGCCTGAGATGCATCAGTGAGGCCGGAGGCTCTCTTCAAAGGGGGTTTCCGGCCTCTCCTTCAACGCAGAGCGGTGACTGAGAACATTAAACACTGTGGCCGGGAGGTTCCGAATGGGCTTCCTGGCCACTTCTCTTAACGGAATGGAGGAAATGATGGATACAGTAACGAAACGAAGCCGTGTCAGGGTAAGTTCGCCTTTCTCGGAGGTAAGAACTTCCCCGGTAAGTGTGCATGGGAGCCAGGTATCGAACCAGGGCATCGAGATCCGGGATGACCACGGAGACTGGCAGTGTCTTAACATCCACTCCAGCAGCTACAAACTGGTTCCTAACGCCCTGGTCAACGAGATAGCCGAGGAGATCCTCATCCAGACAGGCCAGCAGTGGACTCCTCAAAGGGAGGTTTGGACAGGCAGGTACTGGGCAAAGCTCTACAGGTCCAACCTCGACCTGGATGTGCCTGAAGTAGGCGACACGATCAGCCTTGGCATCAGGATCGAGAACAGTTACGACGCAGTTGCCAATTCAGAATGGTTCTGATGGGCTTCGTACTGTCCTGCACCAACGGCTTGGTCAGCCCGAAACACTTCTCAAGCTTCTCCATGCGGCACGTAGGTGACGAAGAGTTAAGTTTCGGGCTTGCCGCGGCGAAGATCAGACAGGGCATGGGAGAGCTGGAGGGAATACTTCCTCTGGTCAACCGTCTGAGCCGCATCCCTCTGACTGTCGATCTCATAAGCCAGGTTGCGAACGAGACACCCTGCCGAACCGGGAGTGGGAGAGGTCTGTAAGCTTCTCGGAGGCTCAGAGACGGCCTGGGACTTGTACCAGGCAGTTACGCATAGATTGAGCCATCATGGTCGCGGCAGAGCCGGTATTCAGAACGAAGAACAGATTGGAGATTACTTCCTCGGGAGGATTGCCAACAGAGCAGCCTGATCAACCAGGAATTAAAGAATGGGCATGGGTGAAGGTGACATTACTAGTTACCGACATCCATGCCCGTATTTCAAGGGGAGGAAAAATGAGCCACGAAACAACGCCACAAGACGAGGAGATGTACCTGGTGGCAAGAAAGAAGATCAGATGCATCTCCGTCTGCGAGCATGTTACCCGGAGGCATGGACCGGTTACCGATTTTGAGGCCGCCAGAGCCCTCTTAAAGCCCTTCTTTGACCAGGAGCCTTATGAAGCTGTCTACTGCATCGCTCTGGACAGCAGCAACCGTTTCCTGGGCTTTATGAAGCTGGAGGAGGGCACATCGAACAGTGCCAGGGTACACCTGAGGAAAATCTTCGTCTTTCTCTTGTGCGAGACCAACGCCACAGGGCTGATCCTCGCTCATAACCACCCCGGAGGCAGCACACAGCCCAGCAGGGAGGACATCGCCCTTACAAGAAAGATCCATGAGCACCTGAAGGAGCTTGATGTCCGTCTCCTTGACCACATCATCTACGCACCTGGAATCTCCGACAGCGAATCCAGCTGGGTTTCGCTCCAGAGCATGGGTCTGGTGCCGGCATGAGAGGCTACCGCAACTGGAGGCTCCGTCTTGAGCATGAACTGCGGCGACGATTCTGCCTGGACATCGAAGACTGCCTTGATGAGCCGCTGCTGATGGGCTTCTACCATGAGGGTGAAGATCCAGGGGCAGTGGCAAACTGGCTCAAGTACAAGAGAGATCTCACCGAATACGAGGGGTGGGAGACACCATGAGCCGCTACCTTCCCATCTCTAACATGAAAGGAGGTGTATCAATCAATGGCACACCGAACACTCGTTCCTCGAATCAAGTCCCCCGGAATGCAGATACGGTTCCAGGACTATGTTGATTCACCGGGCATTAACTTCTCAACCTTGAAGCGCATGGCCACAAGCCCCTTCACTATCAGCATGCACTCAGGAACCCGCCTTCACAGACACCTGCGATGCTCCTGGGAAGGGCTACTCACACAGCGGTTTTCGAGCCGGAGAGATTCCAGCTTGATTATGCCCTGTGGCACGGAGACCGAAGAGGCAAGGCTTACAAGGAATTCGCCGAGGAAGCTACCCAACAGGGCCGCTCCATTCTTAAGGAAACGGAGCAGGACACAGCCCTTGCCATAAAAACGCCGTTAAGAACACCGCTGAAGTGGCAAGGCTCCTGGAACAGGGTCATTCAGAAGTTTCTATGTTCTGGAATAACCCGGCCACTGGCCTGGCATGCAAGGGGCGCCTTGACTGGATAGCCTGTGAAGGGGCCATCCTCGATCTGAAGACAACCTGCAGCATAGACCAGAGGGCATTCGCCCTGAAGGCATGGACCATGGGATACTTCCACCAGGCAGCCATGTACCGTGAGGCTTACTCAGTCGCCTCGGGCAAAGGAATCCTCCTTCGAAGCGGCATCATCGCCGTGGAGAAGGATCCTCCCCATGCCTGCCGTCTCTACTGGCTTGATGAGGACTCCCTGGAGCAAGCACATGAAGAATACATCGCCTGGCTGGAGAAGGTCAGGGAATGCAGAGAAAACGGCCTCTGGCCTGGTCCTGAGCCCGTAGAGAGCGAACTGTCTGCTCCTGCGTGGGCGATGTCATCAGGTACAGAAGAGGCCTTGACTTCGAAGGAGTTGATGAAAGTGAAGACCTAAAGCAGGATAACCCGCAGTTCCACGTCGACCTTATGTTCCCCAGCCGTTACCTGAAGGCGGCTGACTTCGAGGGAAAGCCTGTTGCTCTTACAATCTCCGAGGTCATTCGTGACAAGGTCCAGATGGCCACGGGGCAGAAGGCGGAGAAATACATCCTCAGGTTCAAGGAAACGGACAAGGAGCTGATCCTCAACAAAACCAACGCCAAGGGCATCGCCAAGCTGCTCAGGGAGCCTAAGGCGGTGAACTGGGCTGGATCCACCATCGTCCTGAAGCCGACCACCTGCGAAGCCTTCGGGGAGATCGTGGACTGCATCCGGGTGGAGATGAGGGAGGCTGGGTAACGGATTCAAGCTACTATAATTGGGAAAAGGGCTGGTGCAGAACTGCAAGTACCGGCCCCTCCCAAAATATTGGTCTGTCCCACACACTTGAGAGGTGATACTTGGGTCGATCAATCATTGGGGATTCAGAGGTCTTCTTCATGTCAGCCAACGAGCATTCTCTGGCTCCCCAGTTAGCGGTACAAGAAGTGCCCCGATACTTCTGAAGGTATCGGAGCACATACTAGTACAAGCATCAAATGAAGCTATAAGATAAACAAAACAATTACTTGCTCAATACTCAACAGTGTGACACCAAACAGGGTAAATCCGCTGACCGCAAGAAATGCAAATATTAACCAGAAAATGCATTTAACTAAATAGTACTCAACGTAATGTTTGTTCATTATTCCTCCTTTCTCGAATATTTACTTGATATGGAAACTGCTTGCAGGTTTGGCAGGGATCAAACTCTTTGGACTTTCCGAAGAGCATACCGAAGTACCTCTATTTATATATATACAAATTATGGCCAGTAAAGTGAACGTACACTTTTTTTGGCGTCTTCTTCAAAGAGCATTTTCATATGAGAGTAGAAAATTCCCAGAGCACCATCAGTCGCGAAGCCATTCAGATCCAATCACATACAGGTGCATCAAGTCCATTGGCACATTTACAGTAAATGTGGTTATGGGGCGGCTGTCACCAAACCTGATGATTCCTGCTAATTCAATTTGAAAACACCTAGGCAGGTACGATCGACAGGCTTGTTCAATCCTTGGATCTAGGATCTTTTCTCTAAGGCAGCTTACCGCAGGTGTACAAAACCGGACGGTTTCGTCCGGTGTCAATGGGCTTAGAAAGCGTCTTTGAGTCGCGAAAAGAGGTGAGAAGTCATCAAACCAAACATTTCTGAAGGGAGGTGACCATAGTGAATGTTGTCGGATACATCCGGGTCAGCACCGATGAACAAGTGCGAGAGGGTATGAGTCTGGAAGCACAGAGATCGAAGATAAAGGCGTGGGTCCAAGCCATGGAATTTAAGCTTGTTGCGCTTGAGGAAGACGCCGGAATATCCGGTAAAAGTATAACCGCGAGAGAGGGCCTTAAGAGGGCCTTGGAGCTTGCATGCTCCCAGAAAGCGGCATTGGTCGTCTACAGCCTCTCTCGGCTCTCCAGGAGCACCAGAGACACCCTAATGGTGGCGGATAAGCTGGACAAGGCGGGAGCAGACCTCGTAAGCCTCTCAGAACGCATAGATACTACCACAGCAGCCGGGAAAATGGTGTTCAGGATGCTTGCAGTTCTTTGCGAGTTCGAGAGAGATCAGATCTCAGAGAGGACCAGCGCCATTCTTCAGCACAAGAAGTCACTCCTTGAGGCCTATTCGCCCACGCCTTACGGATTCACCAGACATGGCAAGGCACTCAGACCAGAGCCCGAAGAGCAGAGGGTTATCACGAAAATCAAGCGAATGCATCGGCAAGGGAAGAGCCTGCGACGGATCGCACAGCACCTCAATACGAAAAGAATCCCATCAAAGAGAGGCTGCCGATGGCATCCGTCCACCATCAACTACATCCTGAACAACGGGCTCCACGCAAGAAAAGGATGAGTCTTAACCGCTACATGGGATAAGGTTACAAGCAGATGTACGTCCATAACCGTCCGGTATTGTACTTAAAGTCAAATATGAAGGTGACCCGGGGCTGATGTCAGCCTTGAGTCTGTGAACACGAAAATGGCGCTTCAGAAAGGCCCCATTTAGCATGTAATCAAGAGAGGAGAGGATAATGCGCATACTGATAGTTGCAGTGCTTCTTGTAAGCCTGTCCAGCTTTGCCGCACCGGTAGGACTGGGCATGGGACTAACTGTTGTCAACGAGAAACAGTCAGCAGCTGACTATGGATGGACAGGAACCCTTGAAGGTGGAGCTGAACTCCTTGGCATTGACTGGGGAGCAAGGATCATGGGAACCATCTACTATCCCCGTTACTCCCATCATCCAGGAATGACTGCTCTTGGCCTTGCTTCAGGCACTGTAATGCTTGAGTCGAACTTCGGTATGGAGTTCGGCGGAGGAATGCAATACAGGAACGACAAGATCAGAATGGTTGACGATGATGAGTTCGTGCCTGTACTCTATCACGGCTGGAGATTTGACCTTCCAAGCGGCCACTCCATCCGTCCCTTCTGTCTGTTTACCCTTAATGAGAGAGAGACGATACAGGCTGGATTCCTTGTAAGCTTCGGTCGTTAGTTCGGACTGAAGAGGATCCAGCAGTCCTCTCATTGAGGAAGTGCCCCCGTCACCACCCGGCGGGGGCATGCCTCATGAATGACGATGAATCATACATCCCAGCCGGTCAGCGTCTGAACTCATACCATCGGCATCCGGTGATTGCACGCTTGTGTTTTAATGCTGCAAATCTAGTAAATTGAAAGGTGTTCTTGGCAAACCCCGGGGATTCGGAGTCATTCTCCGGCATCCCGTAGCTTCAATATCCAATAATGCGACATGACTGCTTTCCAAGTCAGTCCGATTTCGCCCTCAAAAAAAGTTTTCGGCCAGCTCTGTCCAACCACTCACAGAGAGGCCCCCAACACCAAAAACGCTACAAGTTGATGGCAAGAAACAATATAGCCCAATACAGCCCATCCACAGGCCCAATTTGAGCCTACGTTTCTGTATCGGATTGTTCCTTCTTGTAGGGTTCTTGGTGTCAGGGGTTGGTGTAAGGCCTGAGTGATACGCTAGGTAATACCTAAGCAAGGGGAGGCCTTTTTGCCTCCTCGGTAGGACTAGCTGGAGGGGTAAGTGGAGGGGTAAGGGGGGGAGTAAGGTCTATTGCCAAATTCGACTCGAGAGGGTCAATAAAACATTTCTGAGCTGTTTTTTTACAACCAACTCAAGGCAGTCTCTCGCGAATCGCTTCCGTGTCCAGCCTCGCTGCGTCCATCTCCGTCTCAGTTTCTGTGGTTTATAGAGTGTCCCGAAGCAGTGGGCACAGGCTGGCTCCGTAACCGGGCTTGATGGAAAAGCTCCTCTTCATCGCTGAGGACATATGGATCTTCGGCAAGCTCATAAGGAACAGAGTCGACCTCAGAAGGGCCATAGAGTTCAATGTGCCGAGACGGCTGTACTGGTTGTCTACAGCCTCTCTAGGCTCTCCAGGAGCACGAGAGACTCTCTCATTGTGGCAGACAAGCTGCACAAGGCTGGAACTGACCTCTTCAGCCTCTCAGAGCGGATCGACATAATCACCGCTGCCGGCAAGATGGTTCTCAGGATGTTGGCAGTTCTCAAAGAATGTGAATGCGATCAAATCGGGGTAATGACCATGTCAGCAACAGGCGGGGGCGTGCAAATGAGAGTGGATCATCGCAACTCGTAGTGGAGTGCCGATTCGGTTCTTCATATAGCATGGGTTCTCCGTGGTGAGTCTAACACCCAGAATCAGCAGCTGGGTAGCTGCATACTGTTGTTGTACATATTCTTGCCGAGTATGTAGATTGTAAAACCATCAGCTCCCCCGACTTCGGAAGTAGTCACGAAGCCTGATGTAATGGGCTTTCCGCGCAATCTCTGGTTCTGCCTGCACTATCTCATCCAAGCACTCTCCTAGCGAGCGTGGAGCCCAAATCCCCTCGGTAATAAATGCATTCAACAACAATAAACACTCCGCAGGGAATCGACTGCACAAATGAGATTCTTGAAGTAGATGGATGAGGAAGTCGGAGGATTCAACTGGTCGCAACCAGTCTTGAACCATAGCTAATGCTTCCGGTAACTTGCCTTGGGCGGCGATAACTAGAAGGGTCAAGGATTCGGCAATCCGCGGAGTGACAAGATTGAGTGATTTGGGCCACACATGTTGCCAGAATGGCTGAACACGGTTCTCCCAGTATTCCTCACGCTGCTTGCCGGCCCCCTTAAGAGCCTGGGAGAGTGCTTGAGCGGACTCCTCGAGCCCATCTTGAGGTAGTGCGCCAATCGCTATTCGCAACTCATCCACCGAATATCCTTCAGGAGGATCCAATGCTACATACGTTATAAACGTAGCATACTGATGTCGGATAACGCCGAACTCTGCATAATGTTTTGCACATTCCAGAAGCTGTGATTTGAAGGCCATCAGCAAGGGTTGATACAGCCGTGGTGAACAAAGAAATCCTTCCCAAACCCCCCTCGCTTCGCTTGGATTCTCCCAGGAAAACAGTGGTAGCAGATGTTTCTCAGTCCACTTTTGGTCCACCCGAAAGAAGGCAATTACATGCGAACCCAGGAGCACACGACCGTGGCGATATCGCTCAACCCGTACATCACACAGTTGTGTAAATAGAGGTTTGATGTCACTTGGTAGCAAGTCATTATCATTCAGTTGCCTATGAAAGCACAGATTAATTATCGCACGCGCAATAAGCCCAATTGGATGATTAATTGCCTCAGCGAATGGCTGGTCGCTGATATCATCGTTGCGCTCCATATCCCTCCCCAACTGGAGTGACAGTGCTAGTACTCGTTGGCACAAGCTCAGCAGGATGTCCTGGTAGTGTTCAATGCTCTTGGATGCAGCCTCAATCCACCACGCTACGCTGTGGATGGTCTCCAAGATTACCGAATCAGGCATGGTCTGCATTGTAGGTGCAGCGTAGCGCCACATTCGCAGTATACGCTTCTTATCTCCCCAAATATAGAGGGCATCCCGCCATCGATCAGCAGGCCAAAGGTTTTCCTTTGCTATGTCAGCAAGAGCGAACAAGCAATTCATAGGGTGCTTTTCGCATGCATTGCGCCACGTATCCTCTTGAAACGGCGTTCGTTCGGGATGTGAATTCTTCAGCCATTGCACCAGTTCGTGTCTTTTTCGAGGGGCAATGTCGATGTCACGGCTTTCTTCGAAATCGGGATCGCCTGTGCCACTCATCCAGTTTGAGAACTCATCGCTCTCGTTGTCCTCTAGGTGCCATTGCGGGTGGGAGCTAGATAGCTCTTCCAGCTGGGCTCTTGCCGGGGTGCCCAGTGTGACACCTGAGGCTTTCAGTTTAGCCAGACGTAGCCACACTGCTCGTGAAACTATGTTATGCCACATATCTGTTTCAAGATCATCTCGATACATCTCGCGTGGAGGACCCGCCAGGATAGCCGCTTCCAAACGCTCCTTAGACTTCCCTCTCAATTCGCGCCCCTGCAGTACCAACAGCCGGAACACCTCCCGGCCGGTAGCCACAGACCAGAGCCACCAATAGTTGTCTGCAATCAACCAATCCACCCATTGATTGGATGGGATCCATTCACCTTCGCTGGCAGCGAACAGAGCCAATCGTTTAAAAGTAGGATAGGGCCGCTCGAACCATTCCTGTGCAATTCGTATAGCTCGGGCATGATTTTGGACAGAAACCGCCAGCCAGGAATCGCGCAGTAACTCGATTAAACAAACCCAGTTGTGGATGTCTCGGTTCTGCCAATGTGGTGTGATTGATGGCAAATCCCAGTAAGAAAGGTCTCTGTGGTCGTCAGCTTCACCTAACTCTCGCAGCAAATCCAGCGCATCGCACAACAGTTGCTCAAAATCCCCTATCAATTGCGGCAAGATAGACGACAGTTCAGAGTTGGATAATTCCATTAGAGCCGAATGCACGTCATCAGTGGTCAGTACCAAACTGGAATCCACAAGCTGGCTTACCCGTAGGGGCTCATCAGTATTCTCTTCTTCATTGCCCCAGTAAAATGGTTTACTCAAGACGACCTGGGGTGCGAGCAATTCACGAAGCTCCAGACGTAGAGTAGCAGTAAGACCCACTAGTTTAACACGCGATATCCAATGATAAAGTTCATAACTACGCCGCGAAGATTTCACTCTTCCGCTGAGTAATAATCGCCACAAAACCCTCATCGATGGGCTAGGGATAGCATTGGGCGCTTGTGACCGAATCACCTCCAGTTCGTCATTCTTACCTGCACTTTCCAGTGATGCAATGTGAGTGAGTTGATGCTCAATGAGACTCGAAAAACGATCATGCAACCGCCCACCATGTTGAACGATCCAAAGAACCAACCTTGGATCATCCAAGTGGCGCACTAGCCAACGCCCCAGTTGGAACATCACATCATCCCATTGACTGCCAGTAAAACCACCGAAAGCAAGCAACATGAACGGTGCGCGATTATAAGGAGCTGGTCGGTGAATCAGGCTAAAGCGTAAATTGGCGTCTGTTTCATCGTGGGGGGGAACGCAGAATCGAATAAGATCATCGTGCTGAAAGCGCTCATCTGCGAAGGACTCTAACAGCCAATCTAGAGACGGTACGGGATTGAAGTTGGCGAAGCACTTAGCCGGCAACCCTGATTTGTCGGACAAAGCCCACAGCATCCGACTGACGAAGTCGTCCTGCTGCGTACTACTCGAGGGTCTTGTGAGAGCATGGTTTACAACAATACGTTCCTTGCCTAGTACGCCATCACGGTAAGTGTCTGCCCAAGCGTGCAAGGTCTTGTGTAGCTTGGAATGATCGTTACTGCCAGCAGGTATTTCATATAGGATGGGCGTTACACCCTTTGCTTCCCACTCAATGACCTTGGACTTCTCTTTCCCGGGTTCGCAATCGCCGAGTGCCCAAGCTTTTGGAGTTACCTCTCCCTGCATCCGATCAGCGGCCAGCGCATCCATCATGTAGCGGAGAACTTGATCATTTATGCTGTATCCGATGAAGCATACTGTGTATTCTCGGAACAATTCACTAACGAAACGTGCAGCCCAGCGTTCTGTAAGGTAGGCTAGACCAAAGTCACCACTTGTCATAATGAGTCGATTTAGTGCAGTTATATCTTCTTTACTAGGAAGTAATCCATGTAGAAAACCAGTCCATTCCATCGGCTGTTCTTCGGAACCGGCAACAGCGGCGCAGAATATGCCTGAAACACTTGGCCAATGCGTTTTGCAGCTGAGTGAAATACCCGGTCGAAGTTTGTGGTAACTAGTCGCAAAGCTCCCTCACGACTGAGAGCCAGCCGTAGAATCGCCGAATGTGTTTCAGTGGCACCCTTACGGTACAGTTTGGGCCTCAGCGCTTTTGCCAGCGCACGCCGGACGGCCAAGCGCTGCCCCGGTAGACGTCTCTCCAGCAGGTCCAGTGTGGCATCGAACTGCCCTAGTTCGAGTGCTTTCCTCTCTATGGCTGAAGGGGTCGTTCCATTCAGCTCGTAGATCTTCTTGACCAATCCACAGAAACCTGGAAGGCCAGCAGGGTAGGAAATCCCAGCACCACAGAAAAACACCACACGACCTTCCTCATGCGCCTGCAGAAGCGAGTCGGGGATATCTGGGCCGTCGGTGATGAACTGCATTACTGCTCTTCTCTTTCAAATGTACCCAAATGCGAAGCACATTTTCTGTGTCTAACGTTCAGCGTGACGGTCGCGACCTATGGTTGCGTACCGTCCACGCTGTTGTTATGGACTTCTCCTATCTGCAAGAACTCGAGAAGACGATACACTAAACGTGGGGGGCGGTTCCGGGGGCGCACTGTTCTCATCAGAACCTTAACCATGCAATGCTCTCCAATGGCTGGAGTTCCACTATGAATGGTCTCAGTGAATTGCTCTGTGGCCTCCTTTGAAGCCGATCCGTAGATTGTATCATCTGGATTATCGATGGGCCGAAGCTCAAAACGACGATGTTCAGGTAGAAAGCCCAGAAGCGTCCCTGAGATTTCACCACCCTCTTCATCGATCTGAGTAGCTTCCATTCGAATCCTAGCTCGATGGACAGCTGCTGCATCCATTGTCATGTCCTTGGTATCGTTAACAATACGCACTGTCGCCTCGCTGGTGTCTAGGTCGATGAAGAAATCACGCAGAGCAGATAAGGACCTGGGATCAAGATCCTCGGCAACATGTTCGAACACCTCTTCATCAACTGAGCCTGAGGATTCGAGAAGCATAAGTACTTTAGCAGTTAACTCCTTCAGAGCCGTATCAAACATTTGTGTTTGATCACTAAGTTCATCAAGGAGAAAACCAAAAGAACCGTGTGTTACCCCTGTTATCATTAGTGTAGTCAGGTCCTTTAGTGGGACTCTGCCCCGCTCTCCCAGTCCACCGAGTTCCGCAGATGCATACTGCTTCGATAGAATGTCCTGAAAGTGCTCAAGGGCTCTTCCAGCAAAATTAGCTGCTATCCCGCGAGACCCAAATACAGGTTTCCCTCCGAAATAGAGAGCAAGACTCGCTTGGTGTATCCTCGCAGAGTGAAGTGCTTCAATTTCTTTCAAGAGCTCTCTTTTTCTCTGCTCATACTGAATCTGTCCGACTGGATCCTCGATATCATAGGCATCTTCCATAAGCAATGTAAGTGCCGCAAGCTCAGCTTCGAGGGCTTCAAGTTCCAGCTTACGGTGCATGGTTGAGTCCTCCAATCATAGAGATAGCCTGGGCATCATCCGCTTGAAGGGGGACCATCAGTAGCCCCTTCCATAAGTATGTCATTCTCTGGTGTGAGAACAACCCAAACCAATAGCGAGAGCGAGATACGAGCTGTCGGCTGGGCAAACCAAGATCCTCATAGAATGCATCGCAGGAATACGTCTGCTTGATTGCATCTCGATCAAAAAGGCTGCTCCTGTTCTGGGCAACGAAATCTTTCCATGATGAGAGGTCGCTACAATGCACAGGTCTCTCTGCGAAAGTAACAAGATCAATATCGCTTGGTGGCCTAGAGCGATGCTTCTCGCAGTCTTCAAGATAGCTACCATCAATCCACTGAAATCCATCAATAATCCCATAGCTTCGCAGTTTCTCTCGATATCTAAGAAGACCGTTGAGGATGCTTACTCTTTCGGGTGATGAGGCAAAACGCTGGACAATCTCAACAAGAGTGGCTTGATAGGGCGCCATTGCAGCAGATTCCGTGGGTCCTGCATTAGGTAGAAATGGTGGAAGTACACCTGATTGGTTTAGCGATGGTATCATGTTTTCTCCCGATTCACTTGCATGACAATGATTGCGCCGATTCGAGTATTCTTAGTAATTCTGTAAACGAATATATGATTATTGTGCATCATTGCCACGCCAAGAGAATTACCTGGCAGGTATTCCCATGCCGGTTGCCTTTGAAACCTTCTCTTGTAGCCTTGCACCCTCATACAGTCATGAACCTCCCATTCCTCTCCAGCCACTCCCTCGCACCGGCGTAGTCGGGTAGGCATGAGGATACCAGGCTCCAGAACTCGCTGGAATGGTTCCTGTGTTTGAGATGGCAAAGCTCATGAACTACGACGTACTCAAGTACCGGCTTCGGAGCCATGACGAGGAGCCAGTTGACCCTTATGCTGCCGGTCTTCCCACAGCTTCCCCAACGGGTTTTTAGTGCTGATACCGCTGCCGGTCCTGGTGCTACATTCAGAACAGGGGCATAGAGGCTTATTAGAGCCTTACATCGTCTTTCAGTCTAAACCTGAGCCACTTCTCGATGGCGGCCCTTACATCGTTCTCAGAGGCATTGCAGGGCTTTGTTACGAGGAATCCGTGTCTATATGAGACTGTGACGCGGTTGATGTCTTCTTCTCGTACCCGGAGTTTCATGTTCCGCCCGTAAAACGGTATCTTGGCTCCGGTCACGAACCGCTCCGGCCAGGAGAAGATGGATCTCTCTTCCAGTGCGACCATGTCTTCGACTTTGCGGTAATCCACTGCCTCTTCTTTTTGACAAAACTGTCAACTCTGTCTCTGGAAACGTCCTCTGGAGCCACGGCTTCAACCAAATCAGGAGTTACACGGATGCTCATGCGCTTTGCCCTGGTGCTGTAACGGATGGAGTAAGGGATCTCAGTGGAACCGACGGTGAGTACAGGCATCAGCTTACCTTCACATAGAATCGAAGAGCGAACTCCTCCACCTTATGCGGCAGGGGCATGAGCTTTCTTGCATCCTGCAGGCCTGCTTCGTATGCCATTGCTCTTACCTGCTGCCTGAGTTGTTTCTTGAGCTGAGACTTCATGTGCCAGCCGACAGGGGCTTCATCATCATCGGAGTAGAGTTGGTCGATCTCCTGGGCAAGTTCACGGATCCAGTCCATCAGGCTCTTCTGATCTCCCTGACCACCGGCGTTGCATTCTTCATCTGGCTGTTCCGTCTCTTCAGCCAGGTACTCCTGCAGCAGACGATACACTCCGTAGGCCCGTTCATTCATGCCTGAGGCCTTATAGGACTGCTCTTCTTCCCTTACCCCTGCAAGAACGTCATCCAGGCCGCTAAGGGCCTCAGAGGCGTCTATCTGCCTTGATTCGAGCTGCTTCAGTATCTCCATCACCCTTGCGGAGAATTTGTCGTATCTCAAAGGATTCTCAGCAGTCTTCTCCCGGAGGATCTTCGTAAGCTCTGAACCCCGTCTGATGGCTGCGGAATTCAGCTCTGCGGGTTCCTCTGCATCTACTGTCTTAGGCTGCAGGTCAGCCAGGGTTCTCAGTTTGATGATGGAGACCATACCGGATACTTCGAGATAGTCACGGAGCATTTCACGGACCTTTGCGCTGTAGCTCCTGAGGTCGAAATCATCTCCGGGCTCGAACCTGAGCTTTCCATAGGCCAGGAAGGCGGCAATCCACTTCATGTAAGCCGAGTAGTCAAGAACGAAGGGATCCGGGCTCAGGGCCTCGTATGCCTTCAGGAAGGAGGTTGCCTTGCCTTTGAAGCTGTACCAGTCGTCTTCACCTTCAAGCAGGGAGAGCATGGAATCCATTTCAGCCTTGATGTTGCCGGTATTCAACCTGACTGCGGATGTCAGCCGGGACACTTCAGCGTAGGCCGTGGCCAGTTCTTCCCTCTCTGCCTGTATGTCCACCATGGCATGAGCAATGTCGGGCTCGTGGTATGATGAGAGGGCTTCCTTCAGGTAGCGGGTAACACCGATGTAGTCCACAATCAGGCCGAAGTCCTTGTGGTCTCCGAATACCCTGTTCGTTCTGGCGATTGCCTGGAGCAGGTTATGGTCCTTCAGAGGGCTGTCCAGGTACATGGTGTTCTCCACCGGGGCATCGAAGCCTGTCAGGAGCTTGTTGCACACAATGAGGAACTTGATGTCTCCATCCGGGTCTTTGAACCTGGAGATGATGTCCTTCTCCTCTTGCCCCTCAGTCTTGTACTTGCCGAGGTCTTCCCTTATCTCGTTAAGCCAGGCATCCTCGCTGGGCTTGCCGTCCTCCTGGTTGGTTGAGTAGATGGGGCGCTTAATTCTGCGGCCTTTGCTGCTGCTTCATCGGGTGATGTACCTCTGCGGATCATGTCATCAGCTATGGCTTCATCCAGGGCTCTCTTGTAGAGGATGATGGCTTCCCGGTCAATTGCGACAATCTGGGCCTTGTATCCGTCAGGTTCAACATGAGCCTTGTAGTGTGTCCAGATGTCTTCGGCGATGGTCTTGATCCTTTTTGGATGCTTTGCCAGTATGGAGACCGTTACGCTCTTTTCCTTGAGCTCGTTCAGCCGCTCCTCATCCAGATCGCTGAACCAGTTGTCGAACTGCATGTCCAGGTGTTTTTCGTCAACCTGCCATTCGGTCTTGCGGCTGGTGTAACGAACTGGAACGGTTGCCCCGTCCGCAACGGCATCATCAATGGAATACTTGTCCAAGTAGCCTTCTCCATTCGCGCCGAAGTTCTGATAGGTATTCAGGTCATTCTTCTTCACCGGGGTTCCTGTGAACCCGAAGAACCAGGCATCAGGCAGTGTTGCCCTCAGGTATGCTCCCAGGTCTTTCTCCTGTGTGCGGTGACATTCATCCACCAGGACGATCCAGTTGGAGCTGTTCTCCACAGACTTACGGGAGCCGTCGAACTTGAAGATGGTGGATAGCAGGGTTAAGCCCACAGTGCCGGAATGGACATAGCTGTGGAGGTCCCGAACAGATTTCATCTGCCTCGGGTTGGGGAGACCGCATGCCTGGAATGTTTTCGCAATCTGGTCGTCCAAGTCAATCCTGTCCGTTACCACCAGGATGTTAGGGCTTGCCAGGGATGGATCTGAGAGCGTTCTGTGGATCTTGAGCTTCAGGGCGGTGAATACCATGGTGAGGGACTTGCCGCTGCCCTGTGTGTGCCATATGAGGCCCTGTCGGTGTTTCCCATTCACCACGCGGTCAACTATCTTGTTTACGGCCCTATACTGCTGATACCGGCACATCTTCTTTACAGTCTTGCCGGAGCGGGTCTCGAACACGATGAAGTGAGCCAGCATGTCCAGCAGTCGTGATGGCTCCAGCAGGCAGTAGAGGGCGTTATCCAGAGCAGAAGCGAACTCGGTCTCGTTCCTGGGCCATGGGTCTTTCCAGACACTCCAGAATTCAGATGGAGCTCCCGTGGTTCCGTACAGGGTACGCACACCATCTGTGATGACGCTGAAGAGATTGGAGTAGAAGAGTCGGGGAATATCCCTCTCATACTGTTTGATCTGCTCGAAGCCCTGGGAGACCTTGTCTCCGACGGCAACGGGGCTCTTGGCTTCAATGACGACTAGAGGAATGCCGTTCACATATACGACCACATCAGGCTTGCGGGAACTCTGGGCCTTAACGAAGAGTTGGTTGGTCACTGTGAACCGGTTACGCTCTACATTCCGGAAATCAATGAGGTGGATGGTCTGCTTGGTGGATGAGCCGGGAACATGTCTGCTGTAGTTGCCTCGAAGGAGAGAGAGCCACTGCTGGTTATCCGTCACATTAAGCATGTCCAGGTAGACGGTTCTGGCCGTATCCTCATCAAGGTCATTGATCTCGCAGATGGCTGAGATGAACTCATCACGGAGGAGAACCTGGTTCAAGCCGTCACGGGCAAGCTCGTTCCTGCTGGGGTGGAGCCAGGAATAACCCAGTGCTTGAAGACCTTCGATGCAGGGTTTTTCGGCGAGGGTGTATTCGCAAGGGGTGGACATCAGACGGCCACCCTTACTTTGCCGGTGAGGAGGTCCTGCATGAGGCCTTTCTTGAGGATTTGGAGGCTTTCCACTAAGGTTTCGTCAGATTCAATCTTATGATCAACACTGCTGAATACTGCTGCAATTTGCCTCTGCTCATCCAATGGGGAATAGGTATTTTTAGCTGCTCCACCTGATAGGCATAAAGATGAATTACTGAGCTCCCCTGCCCAAATCTGGATTTCTGAAGATTAACTACAGGTGAGTTAACTACATGACCAAGATAATGATAAGACACTGATGCGGAAGGTCTGAAAAGTATGATGTCTCCACCAGCATAGGCTTCGATGTCACGCAGTAGAGTTGCTGCCATACCTATTTCCTCGTGTGTTTCGCCTGATCCAGCAAACAGGACATCACCAAGTTGTATTCTGGTGTAGGAGTTTCTACTGGATTCGCTGATGTAAGATGTGAATTGCTTGATGAAGGTCCTATGAGTGGTGTACAATTCACCATACCTTACACAAGGGAATCCCATCTCGATGGAATCTTTCTTTGAACCTCCATGGGATTTCGATACTTCGCCAATCTCAAAGAGCTTGCATACTTTCCAGGTCTCCGGTATCTCCCCAATCTCAGTCTTCTTAAAACTCGTATGCCCAATCCCCCTTGTTAGAAGCTCCTGCATGAGCCCCTGCTTGACCTTCCTGGTTTGCTCAATAGTTTCCCCGGTGGCCTGGATGGTTTCGTCCACGCTGGAGAGGATGGCGGCGATCTTCTTCTGCTCGGGGAGGGGGGGGCAAGAACCTCAAGTCTCTCAAATCTCTTGCGTGGAATGTAAGATATGGTGGTCCCCGTTGATGAACGAACTAACTGCTTTGACATCGAAGACATTAGGTAAAACAGGAAGGAACTTGTTGTCATATTGCTGCCCGGTACTAGCCCTATGAAGGTCTGATTTGATACCAGCTCGTTCAAGGCTATCGCACAAATCCCAGGTGTACAGCTGCATGAGCACAGGACAGTTCCCTTTGGATAAACCTTTAGCTTCATCTCCTTAATAGTCTGTAGATCTACACACCGCCCAAGTTTCGATTCTGATATGGTGTTACCATCAATATCCTCAATCCGACACCAGGGTGTTTTCCCAGAGAAACGCTTTGGCTTATCTCTCATTGGAACAATGAATTTGGCAACAAGTCGATCAAGCCGTTGGCGTTTCCACCCCTCAGGAACGGTCATAACCCAACTCCTTCAGGTAGGCTTCCATCTTTCCCTCGGCTTCATTCCTTTTTGCCGTCAGCTCCTTGAGCTTCTTGTACTCCTCGGCAACATCAATCTGCTCTTCGGGCTCTGTGGAGTCCACATACCTGGCAATGTTAAGGTTCCAGTCGTTACCCTTGATCTCTTCAAGGTCAACAATCCGGGAGAATCGTTCCTCGTCTTCGTAGGCATTGTAGGCCTCAACCAGCCTGGCAACATTCGCATCGGATAGGCTGTTCTGATTTTTCCCGGGAATCATCTCCTCAGCTCCATGGATGAAGAGCACCTTGCCCTTCCGGCCTGAAGGCTTATCCCTGTTGATTATGAGGACAGAAGCCGGAATGCCGGTTCCGTAGAAAAGGTTCGGGGCAAGACCGATGATAGCCTCGATCAGGTCATCACCCAGTATGCCCTCCCGAATCCTGCCCTCTGCGCCGCCTCGGAACAGAATACCATGAGGAAGAACCACTCCAAGCTTTCCCTGGGGCTTCAGGCTGGCAATCATGTGCTGTACGAAGGCCAGGTCTCCATAGCTCTTAGGAGGGCACCCATACTTGTCTCTGCTGTATGGATCCCCAGCATCCCATACTTCCTTGCCCCAGCTCTTAAGGGAGAATGGGGGATTGGCCAGCACCCGGTCAAACCGCTTGATGCTCTTGCTGCCCTCTCTCTGGAGATGTCTTGGGTTCCTGAGCGTGTCTCCCTTCAACACCTCTGCATCGTCTATCCCATGAAGGAAGAGGTTCATCTTGCAAATGGCCCAGGTATTCAGGTTGATTTCCTGACCGTACAGGCTGACCGATCTGGGATTGAGTCCCTTCCTCTCCATGTAGTGTATGGATTCCAGGAGCATGCCGCCTGAACCGCAGGTGGGGTCGTAAATGCTCATGTTGTTCTCCGGCTGCAGGCACTCAACAATGAGACGAACGACCATCTTGGGAGTATAGAACTCTCCACCCTTCTTGCCGGCATCATCTGCGAATTTGGCAATGAGGTATTCGTAAGCATTGCCCAGTACATCGGGCTCAACATCACACTTTCTAAGGCGGTGCTTCTCAAAATGCTCCAGGAGAAGCTCCAGGGTGGCATCAGGGAACCGTTCCTTGTTGTTGAAGTCCACATCCTGGAATATCCCCTGAAGTCGCTGGTTGGCGTCCTCAATGGCGTGGAACGCCGCATTAAGGTATTCCCCGATATTGGTGGTTCGCTTCCTGACATCGCTCCAGAATGCGCCCTCTGGGATATGGAACCGGTGCTCATCAGGTGAGGCTGCGATCTCCTTGTCGTTGTACTGAGCGAGTCTCTGTTCATATTCCTCCTCCCAGACGTCACAGATGCGCTTGAAGAAGAGAAGACCGAAGATGTAATGTTTGTAGTCCGAGGAATCTATCTTGCCTCTGAGGATGTCCGCTGCGCCCCAGAGATGGGATTCGAGCTGCTGGAGTGTTAACATCGGTGCTGCCTGCTTTCGGTAAGGTTGACCCGCTTACAATGAAGAATGAGGATTGATATAGCAAGAAGGAGGATTGGCGGCCGATATAGAGTTATGCATAGTCATTCATCCAGATTGTGATGACAGCTTTCGAGCAGAGCGAGATCGCACACTAATGATAATTGGGAATGAAGTGGAGGTTGATGATGAAAGCAGAAAGACTCATACATCCCTTATTTACCCTATTGCTAACCCTCAGCTGTGGTGATTTGCACGAAGATCTGCCAGCTGTAGTTGCAGAGGTTAATCAACCCGTTCCCAGTTTCACTTATGAAATTGTCTCTGAAGACATCTATGATGCTCCTGTAAAGACCCAGGTCACTCAAAACATTGAGCTAGTTGGTGAGATTTCGCGCGGCGAAATGGAAGGTCTTCTGAATACCCTCTTTCAGAATGTATCGGCGAGTACCGGCTATGAATACAGAGATCACCCAGATGCAATTTACATTTTGTTTATTCTCCAGGCGCTCGGGAAGAAAACTGGATAGCCAAACTGATGAAACATGCGGCCTCATCTACTCCACTAACTACCATCAGAATAGAAACCGACAACTATGCTGTGATTTCCGAGAATGGTGATGTTACCTTCGTTAACCCGAACGAACCGGTTGTAGATGACATACCTGATCAAGTTGAAGAAGTTGCAGATTCCGATGATGCTGAAGCCACAGTAGCTAGATTTGAGTCTGCAAATGGCATCATCTTGGACACGGAGACAGGTCTGCAATGGCAGGTTGGTCCAGACATTGATGTGAACTATATCGAAGCATGCTCCTGGGTGAACGGCTTGGGAAGCAATTGGCATATGCCAAATCTTGATGAACTATCTGAGCTTTACGAATGCGGCATAAGGTGGTCAAGAAATTGGGGGGCTTTCGAAAACAGCGGCTGGTGGGTCTGGGCTGATGATTCAAAATCCTTACCGAGTTATTGTCCACATCCATCTGCAGAATGGAGATTTTTCTTTGACTGTGGAGATGAGGATTGTGATTTGCCTCAATCAGAATTGGGGGAGGAAGAGTTTTTGCTGTATCTGCGCCCTGATTTGCTTCACTTATGTAATACTGAGTGTGCATACTGATAAATGTTAGTGGATCCATTGCGTTAGCGTTTGTAAGAATGTTTAAATATTCTTGAACGCTGCTTGATTCCATAGCAGAAAATCCATCATCATATAGTAATAATAAATAATCAGAATCCCACTTTGATATCCTAATAGCGTTTGCAACAGCCTCTACAGATGCCATTTGCACACCAATATATTGCATAATCTCGCCCTCTTCCGGCGATAGCTTAATATCGGGCCATTGTAGAACATAGTTAGTTGTTGTATCTATAGATAATATACTAATAATAAACATCTCAGATGGAATTCCTTGGTCTATAAGATATTCTTCTACTCGTTCTGCATCTTCAAGATGTAGAGTCTCAGCTTCAATGCTCCCATATGAATTGAGCGGGTACACTAACAACAAGCCTAATATTGTTGCAGTGCAATGCATATTAAGGTGAAAATGTTTGGTCTCACGAATTATCTGCTGTGACTCCATGTGCTTCTCAACCTTCCTTTCATATTTGTAGCGGCTGATACAAGATATCACTTATATGGTTAGACCCGTCAAGTTGAGCTAATCTGTTCCTTAATTTCATTTCACTCAAGGGACCAGCTGGAACGAGTGCCAGGAGTTCATAGACAGGCGAAAAGAGATGGATCCCTCTCTCACCACAGACAACCAGTGAATCGGAGTGGGAGTATGCCTGCCGGGCAGGCACGACCACCTATTGTAACTGGGGGGATGATTCCAGTGAAACTCAGATAGGGAACTATGCCTGGTACCGGGGCAACTCCAACAGTTCTACCCACCCTGTAGGCACCAAGCTTCCCAATGACTGGGGCCTTTATGACATGAGCGGCAATGTTTGGGAGTGGTGCGAGGATGTTTACACCGACAACTATGACAACTGCCCCACCGACGGCAGCGCCTACACTGGTTCAGGCTCCTACCGCATCTTTCGCGGCGGCTGGTGGAGCGGCAACGCCCGTGACTGCCGGTCAGCCGATCGCGTCAGCGGCAGCCCCGACGTCAGGAGCGGCGGTCTGGGCTTTCGTATCGCGCGGTCAGTGCGTTAGTTACCCTTTGCTATTTGTCCCTTGTGGATCTGGAGAAGGGCTTTTTGCGTGATGTTTCAAGCGTTGGGCACTTCAGCACCGGGGATTTGGAATTGTCTCTCAGGAATGCAGATGATTTCGAGAAAGCGAAAGCACTAATCGTTAAGAGCTATGAAGGGAGCTGATAGATTGTCGACCGTCCCCGGAGCCGCTAGAGATAGTTTTAGATTCAATGTGCGTGCTTCCATGGAGTGATAATGTACCTGAGAAAGAGGCTGAATGAACTTCTGACCTTATGGGGCAGGTTACCTCCTTGGCATAGTAATGTTACAGTTTCTGGCTTTTTCTCTTCTTGACCTGTCAGTTCCGCTTCGGTATTCTACAATCAAGTATCACAATCGATGTAAACAAGTGAAAATGCGAATCATTGAGCATGGTCCTGAGTGATTCATGAAAGGTGTGAAATCAGGTTTACTTCATTTTTGAAGAATCATAACGGAGGATGGAGACTTCGGCGAGACTTCAGTGCAACCTAACGCACTCTGAAGGTGATCTCAGAACGGCCCGCTGCCCCACATAGCCCACAATGTCATCGGGCCAATCAGCCCTTGGACAGTCTCCATCGGAACACCCAGTGATCAAGCTCTTGCAGGCCATTGAGCCTCCCTTCGTTGAAAAGAGGCTGGCCACTCGTTGTACAACTGCTTGCCCCACTTGTAGCAGGAAGGACCCTCATGTCGCCAGGGACCCTTGAGCTTGCCCGGAAGACTTGGATTGCCTCGCTAATCGATCTTTCCCGGAGAAACAACCTCCTCTACTATCGGGAGACGAAACGTGGAACCCTGGACATCAGCCAGATGGCTGTGGAGAAACTTCGTGAAGCCATGTCCGGAAGTGCAGTCGCCCTAGAAGATATCATACCTCCAGACCTTCTTCCGGATAGCCAGAAGACCCTTAACAGCATTCGCCGTAAAGCCCTCTCCTTCTTCGAGGAAAAAGGGCTCGATACGTTGCACTTGGCCTTCGGATTCGCCAGTTGGGGCGTGGATGACTCCGGTCGGCCTCCTGAAGCCGCCGTCTTCCTCGTGCCACTGAAGATCTCCCGCAAAGGCAGGGGCTGGAAGTACCTGATGATTAGCGCGACTGACGATCCGACCTTCAGCCCCGTTCTTGCCCATGTGATGCGTGAACAGAAGGAAATCCAGTTGCCTGCTGCGCTTTCCGAGGAGGAGGTCAGCCGGCTGGTTGCCGACCCCTTCGCTTATCTGGAGCACGTCCAAGAGACCCTGTTCAGCAAGACCGATGTCTCGATCACACAAAAGATTGCAGTCGCGAACTTCCTCTTCCAGAAGATGTCCATGGTGAAGGACATCCGGGACAGCACCGATTCCCAACTGGGAAACAACCTTGTTCGAGCTCTTATCGGGCAGGTGGATGCCCGTGTGTCCCTGAAGGGGAAGCGAAAGCCTATCGATTTGGATGAGATAGCACCGGAGGCGGACCATTCGGTGATGAGCGCGGATTCCAGCCAGCAGATGGTTATCCAGCGGGCACTTGATGGGGAGAGTGGCGTGGTGCATGGGCCGCCGGGGACCGGTAAAAGCCAGACGATCACCAACCTTATCTCGGCGATGATCGGCGCGGGGAAACGGGTCCTTTTCGTGGCCGAGAAGCGAGCGGCGCTTGATGTAGTCCTGAAGCGCCTTCGAGAAGTCGGTCTCGAGAACACTGTACTCGACATCCATGGATCTAGCCTTTCCAAGAAGGACTCTACGAAAGGGTAAAGGCATCCCTAGAGGAAGTTGAGCGGTCGAGTGCGGTGGAGACCTCCGCACTGATGCGTCGGTACTCGGAATGCCGCACAATCCTGAAGACCCATGCCCATGCGCTAAACAGAAAGCGCGTTCCTTGGGAGATTAGTCTCTACGATGCCTATGCGAGACATCTGGTACTGGAGCTGGAACGGAAACCCACGATCCGATTTCTTGATGACGTTCTGGACACTTTGGATCCGGATACCCGCCAGGCCATCCACGCAGATATCGAGACACTCCAAAGGGTAGCCGATCTTTTCCTTGGGCAGTCCAAATCTCCATGGAGAAACATGCGGGTGGAATCGCAGGAGGATGCCGCGAAGCTTGGAAAACTAGCACAGACCCTTGCCTACCGGAATCTTCCCCCGGCCGTGGAAGCCACCACAGCGCTTTATGCTCGGTATGGATTGTCCGCATCAAGAAAGCTGACAGAGCTGGCGGGGTTGCTCGAGTCTGCCGTGGAGATCGTACGGCTCCGCACGTCTCTTCCCGAAGAGTTCATCGGGAAGGATCTGAAGGGGCTTCTGCATGACCTTTCTCCGATGGGTGCCCGTGGATTAGGGCCGTGGATGGCCCTTATCTTCAATAAAAGATACCGCGCGGCTAGAGCCCTGCTCAAAAGCCACCTCGCAGTGGGACACTGGCCGATCTAAAGAGAGACCTGAATCGCTTCCAGGCGCTAAAGGAAACCTGGAGCAAGACCACCAATCAATCGTTGGATGCCGTGATTTCATCAGACCTGAAGGCTCTTGATGCCTGGGATGCAGCATTACAGACCCTTCGTGCTATCGAAGAAACTGGACGAATCTCCCTCCGGAATTCACCGACGAGCAACTGCTCTCCTACGCACGTTCTCTCGCGAATGATACTGCCGGCCTGGGGCGGCAGCATTATCGATGCATGGCCGAAGCGAGCCTGATCGAACGGGGCCTCGGTCCCTTCCTTGAGGAGATCAAGTCTAGGACTCCCTCCCCGGCACTCTGGAAGAAGTGGTTCGATGCGGTCTTCCTGTCCTCACTGATCAAAAGAGTGGAATTCGAGGACCCTGAGATCGCGATGTTCGATGCCGAGCGGATGAACAAGACGGTAGACGACTTCCTGCTGGCAGACAGGAAACGTTTGGTGCTAAACCAGTTTCGGATCCGGCGAACGCAACAGGAGCGCATCATCCAGGCTATGAATCGTCATCCCGACCAAGAGATGATCGTCAGAGCGGAGGCCCGGAAATCCCGCAGGCAGCTACCAATCCGGCACATCATCCCCAAAGCGACGGACGTGATACTCGAGATGTTCCCATGTTGGCTGGCAAGCCCTCTCTCTGTCAGCCAGATGATCGATACAAAAACCGCTACTTCGACGCTGTGATCTTCGACGAGGCGAGTCAGGTTCTTCCGGAGGATGCCGTCCCTTCTCTTATGAGGGCCAACCAGCTCATCGTTGCTGGGGATCCGCATCAGCTTCCACCGACAACGTTCTTCAATAGCGTAGATGTAACTGAGGAGGAGTACGAGGAGCGGTTCACTAACAGTAATAGCTACGAGAGCCTGCTGGATGTCTCCATGACCTTCCTGGATACTTGGCCGCTCAACTGGCATTACAGAAGCCGCAACGAATCGCTGATCGCCTTTTCAAACAAAGAGATCTACAGCAACAGTCTTATCACCTTCCCGGCACCCGCGACGGAACCAGCCGTGGAGCACGTTCTTGTAGCGGACACGACCCTTGCCGGTAGCGAGCGTTCCACCCGCAGTTCCACGGAAGAAGCCAGGGCCGTCGTGAAGCGTGTCATCACTCTGGCAAAGACGCATTCAGGGAAATCGGTTGGCGTCATCACAATGGGGCTGGCACACGCCAACAAGATCCAGGGGATTCTCGACCACTGGCTGGAAACCCAAGGCAGGTTCGACCCATTCTTCGATGAGAGCAACGAGGAGAGGTTCTTCATCAAGAACCTGGAGCGGGTGCAAGGGGACGAACGCGACATTATTCTCCTGTCTGTAGGTTACTGCAAGACCGCCCAGGGTACTCTACCGCTGCGGTTCGGCCCCCTGCTCACGCAGGGTGGGGAGCGTCGGCTGAATGTAGCGGTCACGCGTGCCCGGGAGAGGATGATTGTCTTCTCCTCCTTTGATGACCACGAGATCGACCTGTCCAAAACCTCGGCACGAGGGGTAGCTCTACTGAAGGAGTACATCACGTACACCAAGCAGGGGAGTCAGAACACGGTGATCGGGCAACCCATGATCCGTGATCCACTCCTGAAGAAGGTCGGTGCGATGTACGATGATGCTGTCTTTCGCAAGGTTGCCGAAGTGGGGGTGTCCGCGACGAAGATCGATCTCGCTGTGCTGGGCAGCAACTCCGGTGAACCCCAATCCATAGCGATCGAGATGGATGGGCCAGGTTACTACACTCTTCCGACCGTCCGGGATCGCGAGGGTATTCGTCCGGCGATGCTCCAAGGTCTGGGATGGGATTACGCAAGGTGCTGGGCACCTCAGCTCTATCGAGAAGCTGCACCAAAAATAGTTCTCAAGCAGGGAGCACGACCTGCCGAAAGTGAGGAGCAGGGCAGGCCCAAGCAGCAGGCACGAGTGGACTGGGAAGCAGATGTCTACCGGAAGAATCTAGAGAAGGTGAACCACAGCGCATTACGCCAGGTGTCGCGCCCCTCCTTCCGTAGGGGGCTTCCCATCACGGAGTACTCAGATCAGCAGATCATCCAAGTTATCAACTGGCTCAGATCTGACGGCAAACTAAGAACCAAGGAACAGCTCCTTCGGGAGGTGGCGGAGGAGCTGGGATTCAAACGAATGGGGAAACGAATCCGGGATGCGATCATGCGAGCTTCCCCGCTTGCAGCGAAGTAGCTTAGACCTTTGGATGTTGTAGCAGATGTTATTCAGATGGAATCTGCAGTCCATAATACACGAACCTAACAAATGCGGCAGGAAACTGCTCCCCAGACACCCGAAGGCGGAGGGCCGGTTCGCATAGCCTCTGTAGGGCTCAGAACGGCCTAGGAGGGCTTATCCCATAGTTGACTGCCTTGGGAGCATCCAGGCGTATCCTCTTTTCCTGGGCCTCAATCTGCTTCTGCTGGTCTGCAGCCAACTGCAGGGCCTCGCCAAGAGTCTGTGGGACCTGGAACTGGTTGGGGACATTCCCGTAGTAGCCCTGCTTCCTTAGAGCGGGCAGAACCTCTCGAGTGATCCAGCGCCTGAAGGCCTTGGTCTCTGGTTTGTTGGACTGGATTATTATCTCGTATAGACCTGATTCTGTGAGGAAAGTTTCACCACGATTGTTCAGTTTTCGGATGTCCATAGGATGGACATTAGAGCAACTCTTTATCATGGAGTTAGTTACGATCCTGTAGTCTTCGCCATCCTCCATGTTACTGACAGCCGAACGCGCTGCGCTATCAGACATGCTTAGAGCGGCTGCCACCATCCTTGCGTTGAATAGAGGCTCGTTCCCCAATCTGATGATCTCGATCTCGTGAGCATCCCACTCGTATCCGTTAACTACTGCTGGAAGCATAGTTGCTCCTTCCTACCCTCTTCGGGTATTGTGTTGATGTGCTGTCTATTCTCTGCTGAGGAGCTCGGACGCTGGGGCAATGCTCTGGCTCAGCAACCTCAGCTTCCTATAGACAATCATGTGGCCCGGGGCTTTGATGGTTTCAGTTTTGGAGAGATCCCTGCGAGAGGCGAAAGAAGACTGCCGTTGCGGCGGACTCTGGCGCCGGTGGGGAAGAAGTCTGGAATCGCTAGAGTGGCTCACTGACATGCAATGGCACACAATATTGATGTTTACCGGGCTTCCTGCTGCATCAGAGCGGACGCAAGCCTCTTTCCCTGCCCCAGGCGAAAATGCTCTCACGGCCCGGAAAAGGGGCTGTATGGGCATGGGTGATATCTGGCCGCTGGGCTTGGAGATAATGGTCAGGAAATCCCATGACAGATATGTGGCGGCACAAAGGACACCAGTGATTGCTCCATGCGATATCTGCAGGCATTTCGGAGCATACGACACCCTTCATCGGGAGAACCAATGGTTAATGAACTCTTTTATCCATGCAGAAATCCATATGGCCGCGAACAGAAACCACGCCAGACAGGCAACCAAAACCAGGGGGCCCACGGATCCCTCCGGGACCTCATTCAACACCAAGGTCCTTAGGCCACGCCAGTTGTATGTGATGGCCAGCCCAGTTATGATGGCGCCGGCCAGCCAGACGATGCCGATGATGATCAGTATGTTCATATCTCCTCTCCCTCAGGATAGTTTGTTTCTACCCGTTCAAATTCCTTGAGCCCTCGCTTATGAGGCCTCCCTGCCTTGACCCACCTCTGGGCCGCAAAAAGATAGCCTTCGAATTTCTTCGGTGCAAAGAGCGTTATCGGTCTGAGGTATTGTTCTTGATCGGTCTCAAGCCAGTCGTTCACCTTGAAATCAATGACCAGCTTGCAGTCATCGACTGAGTGTCCATCCTCCAGTCTTCCGTGGATCGGTTCCCGGGCTGACTTTTTGTGGAGATATTTGGATCCAGCCTTCTCGTTCAAGTGGTCAATGACTGAGTCCGTCTCTGCATATTTTTTTGCTCATCTTCGGAGGGTGACATAGTATCCTTTCCCTTCCCTGTTCCCTGTTCCTTTCCTTTCCCTGTTCCAGCAGGTACGCCTCCCGTATCGCTACTACACTCCTCCGGTACTGTTCCGGTAGCAGTACCGTACTCATCCCGGAAGAGTCCGATAGGGAGACTGGACACGGTGGAGTCAACCCATAAGAGCTTGAATTTAGATGGTTTAGGTTTGTTCACGCACTGGTGGTCGTTGAATTTTACGACCCTCCCAATCGGCCCACCGTTTTTCCCTATGCATATATCGATGTAAGATTCTTTCATCGCATTTGGTTTCTTGAGTTCATCGAGCAACATCAAGATGGGTGTGTCTAATTCATGCGGGAAAATGGCTGCCAGGATCAGATTGGGTTTGGCCAAGAAGTATCCTTCATCATCTGAGTAGTTCAGTAGACCAATGGCTAAAAGCTTGGCTTTGTCGCTCAAGCGGGCTATGTCTTCTGAAATCCAGAACTCAGGCTTGATGGTACGAATTCGCATTGAAACCTCCAAAAAGTACGGCGACAACGAGAGAAGCGTTATCAGTTGGATTTGCTGTCATTGAGTGATCAAGTCTCTCCTCGTTCTTAAGTAGCTTTATCGCCTGACCATTCCATTCGCATCCGTTAGTTAGCGCTGGAAACATAATTGCCTCGCATTCTTAAACTTACCTGCATTCGGGGGGGGATTTCTGTCGAAATTGTCATAGACACTGTATCTGCGCATCATTATGTCACATCCTCCAGCACCTGCCTGGCAATCTCCAACCTGGTCTCTTTTGAGAGTGATTCCCAGGCCTCAATCACCAGCCGAAGATCCAGAGGCATTTTCTGGAACTGCACGCATACAGCACACTTTTTTTGCAGGGAACTGTCGGGGTTCTGTGCTGAAACTGTCGATTTAGGCGCTCTAGCCGGTTGGGTCAGATTTGCGGAATGGTTGGAACTGAGTGACTCTGTATGGCTTCTGAATGGGATCTGTTCTGGTTCTGTATGCCTTAACGAATTGCCTAGCAACAGCTTCGAATCCCGCCGCCTCCACCATCAATCAACGGCATCTAAGTCGTTGCCAGAGTGGGAGATGGCGTCATCGCCATCCCCCTCTTTTTCTTCAGTTGACAATGTCAGGCTTCTGGTTCCTTACCCCCACAGTAACACAGACCTCTTATGTGATGGCATGATTGGCATAAAGTGTTATCAGATTGGTCAAACGGTCTTCCAAATCCTGCCATTTTCCCATTTCCAGCCAGACTGCTGATTACATACCTTAGAATGCATATGGGAGATTTGACAAATGAAGATGACTTACTGATGTTTACAATTGATACACAACACGCCATTAAGTGAGGTAAAATATGTATGCATTTATCAGTACCCTTCTCGCTCTGGCTTTGCTCTCCAGCACAAGCACACTGGTTTTCCCCGACACCGACGGTGAATGGATCGCTCCCGGGGTTGAGGTTACTGAAATCGCATCCATTGACCTGCTCGCATACGGTACTCCCCAGACAGGCGAAGGCGATGAAGTGCGGGTCGTTGCCTGCCAGCCTTTTTTCATAGAGGAAGATGGAAATATCAAATGGAGAGTGAACATTCTTTACCGAGACAAGCTGGTTGTTGTGGAGGAGGGCAATGAAACTGTCGAGATACCGATAGGCTACCCTGACTGCGCGTCGGCGGTTTTCTCGAATAACGGCTGCTATGCAATGGTGGGTGCTGAAGTGGGAACAGAGGACGACCCCCAATGCATCTTCTCGTTGGTTGATATTGAGAGCCGGTCGGTGTCCCGCTTTCAAAGAACATTCACATATGGGCGCGAACCAGTCTTCTGGGTGGACAACGATGGATCATGCGCATTTCTGGCTCATGGACGATTACTGGAGAGGGAGGATTGGCTCAGGGGCCGGTACGATCTCTCAAATGACACGCTTTTCATGCTGGACACGACCTTAAATGAAGAATGCTTCATCAGATTCCCATCTATACTGCCCGAGATAGTCCGCTCGGAAAACGGCGAAGTGACCCTTGCTTACTATGACAACACCATTGGAAGGTTCGATGAAGAAGGCAATAGGATCTGGAGCTTTCATGAACCTGTGAACACTGATGACCTTCCTCCATCTCTTTTCAGGATCAGAATGAATGAGAACACGGAAACCTTCTTTCTGAGATACCCGGACGCCCTTTACGCATATGAAACAGCATCAGGCGATCAGATTATGGCATACACCGTCTATAGAGAGAACACCTCTCTTGCTTTGTCGTCAACAGGCAGTCTCTGGTCCGGTATCTTCAAATCCAGAGGAAATGAAAAGGTCTTTCCCCCTGACAATACAGCTCACTTAATAGTATCAGATATTTATGGCGAAGAAGTATTTAGTGCTGATGCCAGCTGTCAAAATGGAAGAATAGGACAACGTTTTGGTCCAACATTCTACACGCATTCAGATGGTTCTGTAATATTGCTTCGAAGAAGCGATTCTAACCCCCAATACAATTTCCTGTGTCTCGTAAAAGGTAATGCTATGTTCTGGCAATCTGAGCACATTGAGAATGTCATTGGATTCCATGGCAATTTCAGTCCGGAATGGTGGTTGGACTACTATCCAGTGGCATTCTATCACATTTCAGATAGCAGCATTATGGCCGCGTTTCCGAACGGCTCGTTCATTTCTATCAACGAGATTAGGTGGAACCATTAATGCTTCACCTTACGATATCTATAATCATTGGGGTCAATCCACCTGCCTGGGAAGCACCCGTCGGAATGGACTGGTTCATAGGCGACTGTAATCCTGTTAGCATAGCGATCGGGTACGGCGATTGGGCCACAAACACCGAAGGACCTCATCCCGGTCTTGATTTTACCGTTGATGATGAGTATCTCCACTCTCCATTGGCATCAGATGGATGTATCATTGGGCAATGGCCCCCGGTAAGTGCTTTTCACATTTCTACACAGGGTTCTCTTGTGTTTGGGTCGGATAATCCAGAAAACACAAACTGGGGATGGCAGATCGATCATATAGAGAAACCTCTTACTGCAGAGAGATGGGCAGATTACTCACCCGGAACTTACGTTGGATCAGGCACAAATCTTGATCTTCAAGCATCCCCTGACAATACTTTTCGGCATTTTCATCTGTATTGGATGTGGGTCTGGTACAGCTCTTCCTATGGTGATTGGGTACCTGGTGCGAGGTATAATGGTGAGGATTTTTCTCCCAAGAGAGGATACATTAATCCAATTCAGTACCTCCCACAGGAGGATCTTATCGGTTATGACACTGTAAGGTACAATAGAGTTATTGAAGAAGCAGCCTCGCAGAAACGGGGTATTTGGTTCTCTCCAGATGGAACGGAGACTGCAGATCAGTTTGGTCTCTTGATAAGTGCTTATCAATTTCAAGAGGCTATTTTTGGAAAAGTAGACTTCTCAGTTTCTCCATATTCAGCATTTGGAGATCTCCCGAACAGGGACAGCTGCGGTGTTTACAGCGTAGGACACAAGCTGGCATGGGTCAATCCATACATCGGTACCTATGATCCAGTTTATTATGAGAATGTGTTTGATAGTAATGTTAATCAGTCGAGAGCAGAAACTGACTATGACTATCGCACTCTATTTGAAATGAAGAATGAACTGCCATACGAATCAGACCTTCTTCCATATCCCACAGATACAGACAAGTATAGGGCAGCATTTCTTGATGGGAACTGCCCTGGAGAATCAAATTCATTCTTTGAAATACCAGAATGGTGGTTTGATAGCGCATACATTCTTTCAAACTCAGGAAATCTCCAACCTGGGCCAACTGGTTGGGAGAATGTCTTCACCTTAAACAATTCTTTGTGCTACAATTATTGGAGTTCGAATGTCATGTGTGCAGGAGGCTGGGATACAAGACTCAGAAGAGGAGACAGGGTGGTTCTGAAAACGACGATCAAGCTCCAATTTCACAATACTCAGTTTTTCCCGACGGGGAGTATCTTGTTGATGTAACAGCAACAAGCCAAGGAAGTGCCTTTCTTGCAAGCCCAAGTATAACTCAACGCTACCTGCCATCAGAAAACATTGATGACCCTACATCAAATGAAGACCCAATCGTCGTTGATAACCACAGGCCATATGTTGATTCAATAATCGTCTACTCAAAGGGTTTTTCGTCATCAGCCATTCCTACAGTATTTTATACAGCAGGCTGGGATGAGAACACAGAGAGTATGGTCGCAAGTTTAGATCAACATGTGTATGGGTATCCTGCCAGTTTTTCGTTTGATAGATTATGGATTGCTGTAAGGTACTCGGAACCAATGAATACCTCTAAAGATGAAGTTTTTATGACAGCTGAATTGAACGGAGATATTACATGGAGTTCTGAGCGCTTTGTGCCAGCAGATGTTCAGAGCTACTGGCCTGATCGTTTTGGGGAATTGAATACAAGTCGTTTGAGCGATGGTGTATGGTATTTATACTATCATACTGGATTGTCACCCAATGCATATAAAGGTCCTATAACCATCGCTATTAAGCAAACACCTGATTTGTGCGATTATGCTGGAAACATGATAGACGGCAATCCTTCAACAATAGCGCATGCGAGAAATTCAGATGGAAGCTATCCTTCCGCAAACTATGAAAGTGAAGATAACTACTATACCTGGGGAAATGTGGGGTGGAGCTATGATATAGATCAAGAAAATCAGTTTCTAGAATGCATTGCATCTGTCGGGAACACAGAACTTGCAAGGATTGATCTTTCTACTAAAGTATATGATTGGAGTGATGATTGGGATCGTCTCTGTAGTTTTGGTGCTTCAATCGATTATAGTTCTGGTGTCTACTTTTTTTGTTGACATCTATAACGATGAACACACTTTGTGCTTTTGCAGAAGTATTTATGTCCTGAATTTAAACGAATGTCTCTATTGGAAACATCATGAACAAACGAGTAGTTATGTATATTTTGGACCTGATTTATGGTATACATATGACGAAAACAGTAGTACATCATATCCAGGAAATTATTTGTGGCGTAGAATGAGAAAAATATGGGCACCCATCTACGGTCCTGATTGGTCTCAAGAAGTGTGGCATGTCATTAATGGCCAGACAGGAGATTCGTATATGGCATATATGTTTACATATTTTGGAGACGAGAAATGTGATGCATGGTATTGCAGCACAACAAAAAGTACTACTATATAAATTCAAATAACCCTGAACCAGTATTTACAGGAAATAGTGTAAATATACCGGTATATTTTATTGATGATGGCTCGTATCAACATTACTATATGGGTAATGTTAACCTTGGAGGAACAGCTGGCGATGCTAATGCAAGAATCCACTCTGATAATGAAACAAGTAATCTAACTCATGAAGGAACTATGATATTGGAAATCAACAGTATCAATCCAAATCCAGCAAACGACCTCCTTTTAATTAGCGTCTCTATTCCACAACAAGCTTTCGATTACGGATTAGAAGTGCGTGATATCTCCGGAAGAGTAGTTATTGACCTCTCAGAATCTATCTTACATTCAGGGCATAATACAGTTTCATGGGACCTTAGAGATGAATCAGGGACAAGCGTTCCCTCTGGGTGCTACTTTGTTCAACTCATCACTGAATCAGAATCAATAGTAGAGAAATTTACTATTATCCATTAAGCACAATCAATGATGATAGTAACATAAGAGCAGTATGTATCAACCAATGTTCTGCGCATCATTATGTCACATCCTCCAGCACCAGCCTGCAATCTCCAACCTGGTCTCTTTTGAGAGTGATTCCCAGGCCTCAATCACCAGCCGAAGATCCGGAGGCATTTCCTGGAAGTGCACGCTGTGAACACGCAGATTTTGCATGGTAGTGTATGAGAAGTGTTCCACATTTGCATTTTGGGTCTCCTCTTGAGAAAAACCGGATTCTTGAGAACGCTCAGTTTTGTACTGATCTGTAGAGGAGTTGTCGTAGTTCTGTCCCCCATCTGTCAGTTGTATATTGTTGTACGGCAACGGCTTCGAATCCCGACGCCTCCACCATCAATGTGGCTGTAACATAAGGGCATTCTTGCAGTTACGGCCATCGAGCATTGCGGTGGCCAAGGCGTTGCACGTTTCCCGCCGCCACCACCAAGGCTATTTTAGCGGGGACCTTCGGTTGCACGCCGCCTGATCAAGCGATAAGCGGGTACAGTGCGCATTCCCATGTTGACGGACGCTCATCATCAGTAGTGCTGAATATATCGAACAGCGACGGGTCACTTCCCTTTGGCTGCTATGTTATACTCCTTAATGACGGTGAAGACCTTATTCTCAGGAGAAAGATCCTGGTGATAGACTGATGAGAACTACCCTCCTGCTGCCGGCAATGGCATTGCTCATTGCCGGCGCTGTTCAGGCTTCTTAGGTTTTCAGCATGTAGCCGGACTGGACTTATCAGATTACCGAGATGCACAGCAAGTTGGTATGTGATAAATAAAGAAGCATCTGAGAGGAAACGAGTGAAAAAAAGGGAGAAGAGAAAGCCGGTAATCCAACTAGGACTTCGATGGTTCGTTCCTCGGCGGCTGAGTATCTGACATTTGTGGCGGCTTCTGGCAAAGGTGGTGTTGAGGCGGTTTATGCCGATGAAAACATCTGGCTGACTCAGAAAATGATGGGCGTTCTTTATGATGTTGAAACCCATACGGTTAATTACCATCTGAAAAAGGTGTTTTCAGACTGCGAGCTCGAAGAAGATTCAGTTGTTCGAATATTTCGAATAACTGCTGCCGATGGTAAAACTACAACAGCAGGCACTATAACCTCTCGGCCATTATTTCTGTTGGTTACAAGGTCAACTCCTTACGAGCTGTACAGTTCTGAAAGTGGGCAACCACCGTCATCAAAGAGTACACCATCAAAGCCTATGTGATGGATGACGAGCGGATTAAAAACGGCGGCGCCATCCTGACTGAACAATATTTTGAAGAACAGTTGGAGCGCATCCGGGAAATCCGACTTTCAGAGCGCAAGTTTACCAGAAGATCACCGACATCTACGCCACGTCCAGTCTTCCTGGCAGGAAGCATGTGCGGCCCATTACCCAATGTAGATGCTTTTTCGAATAGACAGCGGTTTGAGTACGATAATCGGTTAAGATGCCCCGGCGGAATGGAACTGGGGCGAGGAAGAGAAACCGGACGAGGAAAACGAACCCATCCAATCAGAGGCTGCAGATGGAATTCACAGAAGAAGTGGGACTTGAGCACTCTACTGCAGGTTTGGGGGTCGATTTGATGTATTCACTGATTGTAACTTCACACTGGAATTATTTGCCTGCAAAGCAGGATGCCAGGACGATGAAAACAGCGTGAAGGATTTCACAAAACTCTAATGCAGTACCGAAACACTATCATCGTACCAATTCGTCACATATAAATAGTCCCCAGAGGGAAGAGAGCAAATTGCCCTTGGATAATCGCCAACATACACGGTGGTAGCAACAATCCTGTTGTCCGACGTTCGGATGATCTTAACTCTATCATCAAGAGCATACGTCACATACACATAATCCCCAGAGGGAAGAGCGCAAATGCCGTATGGACCATTGCCTACATTCACGGTAGCAACAATACTGTTGTCCGAAGTTCGGATGACCGAAACATTACCATCGTCCCAATTCGCCACATACACATAATCCCCAGAGGGAAGAGCGCAA
>MJAN01000014.1 GCA_001875255.1 Candidatus Sabulitectum silens
GGGAAGGTCCGGACCCGCCGGGGAGCCCTCCCGGACAGTTCCCGTGGAAACCCGGCGGGAAGCCCCCCGGGAAACCCCGGTGAGCCTTTGGCAAAGGGAGGGGGATACACCGGACCCTTCTGCGGTTCCGGTGGAGGTTCCCCGGGAAAGGGAAACACCGGAGATCCGTGAAACCCCCCCGCCCCCGGCGGTGGATCCGTCACCTCCCCTGAAGGTGGTTTCGCCGGTATCCACCGTTTCCAGCCAGGATCCCTACAGCCTTCCGGCGGCTGATTTCCTGAAGGTGCCCCATCCAACGGAAAGGGTCAGGCAGACCAAGGCGGAGATCACCTCCCGGGCGGATCTTCTGGTGGAGAAGCTTTCAGGTTTTGGAGTGGAGTGCACACTCTCCGGTTATTGTGACGGTCCGGTCATTACCCGTTATGAACTGACCCCGGGTCCCGGAGTAAAGGTGAACCGCATACTGAACCTCTCCAACGATCTCGCCCTTGGGCTCCAGGCAAAGAGAATAAGGATACTGGCCCCGATCCCCGGCAAGGGAGCCGTTGGCATCGAGGTGCCGAACAGGAACCCCGAGACCGTTTATCTCGCCGAGATACTCTCGGAGTTCAAACACGAGAAGATCCCGGTGGCCCTGGGGAAAACCCTCGAGGGTAAGCCATACGCCACGGATCTCTCCAAGATGCCCCACCTCCTCATAGCCGGGGCCACCGGAAGCGGCAAGAGCGTGTGCGTCCATGCCATCATATCCACAATTCTCCTCACCAGGACCCCCCATCAGGTCAAACTGGCCATGATCGACCCGAAAATGCTGGAGCTTTCGGCCTATTCAGGCATTCCCCACCTCTGGTCCCCGGTGGTAACGAAACCGACAAGGCCGCACGCCTCCTCCAGGCCCTGGTGAGGGAAATGGAGGAGAGATACGACCTCCTGGCCCGGACAGGTGTCCGCTCCATCACCGAGTTCAACTCCCTTATAAGCCAGGAACAGGCCGGGGAGAACATGCCCTACATCGTGGTGATAATAGATGAGCTGGCGGACCTGATGATGGTGGCCTCCAGGGATGTGGAGCCCCCATCACAAGGCTGGCACAGATGGCAAGGGCTGTGGGAATACATCTGGTGGTGGCCACCCAGCGCCCCTCGGTGGATGTGATAACCGGTGTTATCAAGGCGAATTTCCCGGCCCGTATAGCATTCAACGTTCAGTCCATGACCGACAGCAGGACCATCCTGGACATGAACGGCGCGGAAAAGCTCCTGGGCAAGGGGGACATGCTCTTCATCCCCTTCGCTTCCCCGGAGCCGGTACGGATACACGGTTCCTTCGTGTCAACGGGAGAGACCAGGGACCTGGTGAAATTCTGGCAGGGGCAGCCTGAGATGCCCTTCGAGTTCGAGCCCGGAGACGACCCCGACGGGAACTTACTTGAGCCCGGCGAAATAAACTTCGATGATCCTCTGCTGGAAGAGGTGAAGAACCTGGTTATCTCACAGCAGACAGCCTCGGTTTCCATGGTACAGAGAAGGTTCAGGGTTGGATACGCCAGGGCCGGGAAACTGATCGACATGCTGGAGAGAATGGGAGTTGTGGGCCCCCATGTGGGCAGCAAGCCCCGGGAAGTCCTCATGCATCCCGGGAAGGAGGAAACCGATGAGTAAAAAAGCCCTGCTTCTGTTCATGCTTCCAGTTCTCTTCCTGGCCTGCGGAGAAGGGGTGTTCGACGAAGAGGGACTGGCCCCGGGCCAGACCGCACTGGAACAGTTCACCCGGGCAAGCCAGCTCTACTACCGGGGAAGGCTCACCGCCTCCCTTGAGGAGTTCAACGGAGTGATCTACAGATATCCCGATTCCCCCTTCATTTCCGACGCCAGGCTCGCGGTAAGAAGGATCGAAAGCGAGCTGGCCGGGGAGTTATCCGCCCAGGGCAGTTCCCATGCCATGCCTGAGCTCGATCTGAGGATAGCGGTGATCGGCCGTCCGGCGGTTTCAGGGAATGTGGGTACCGCCTCGGACCTCCTCAGGGGCACCGGGGCATCCATTACGGAGCTCACAGACCATCAGGCGCCGGAGATCACAATGGTTTTCCATGCCGGGGGATTCCAGGAGCAGGCATCCATTGTGGCCGATTCCCTGGACCGCTGGCTGGCCAGGCCTGAAACCATCGGCGCAAGACACGGCGAGGAACTCATCGAAGCGGTGGCTTCAGGGTCCGATGTGCTGGTGATCATCGGCAACGACGCCGTATTCAATACCCCTGTGAACTGAGAGAGGACAGAATGACCACCATACTGCTATGCCTGGTATTTTCAACGCTTTCCCTGGAGCCCCTTACAGAGAAGCTTCAGTCCATCGAATACCTTACCGGCGGTTTCGTCCAGACCGACTACTGGGCCCTCACCATGGATTCCGAGGAATCCCGGGGAACCCTTCACCTGGCCCACCCGAATCTGTTCCTTCTGGAGTACGACGACATTCCGGGAAGGGCCACCGGATGCACAGGCGACCTGGTCTTCACCGTAGACCCGGAGTTCAGCGAGATACTTGTTTACTCCGGAACGCCGGCGGGGTTCCTTCACATACTGTCCACACCGGCGGAGGGGCAGTCCACCGCGGAGTATCAGCTAAACGGCGACAGCCTCACCGTGACCATGTCCGGGGATTTCCACGGGGGAATAACCAGAATGACCGCCGGGTATACCCTTTCCGACTCACTGCCTTATCTGCTTGTTACGGAAGACTCCAACGGAAACACCACCACCTGGGAGCTCACCGGGCTTTCCACCGCGGACAGCGCCCCGGATGTTTTCTCCCTGCCCGATCTGCCAGGCTACTCACTGGTGGACGCCGGAAGCATCTGAGGGTCCCGTGAGGTATCACATCGTTTCCCTGGGATGCCCGAAGAACACCGTGGATTCCGAGAGGTACTCCTGGGTCTTTGAAGAAGCGGGATGGAGCCGTTCAGGGGACATCGATTCATCCGACCTGGTCCTTCTGAACACCTGCGCCTTCATTGCCCCGGCAACCGAGGAATCCCTGGACAGCCTTCAGGAACTCATGGACTGGAGGGAAGAGGAACAGGGAAGAAAGCTGGTCCTGGCCGGGTGTCTTCCCGGCCGCTACCCGGATGACGGCAGCGGCGGGCTGGAAAGCATCGACCTGGTCCTGGGTCCCGGGGACTGGAGGAAGCTGGGGGCCTGGCTTGGGATTTCCGCTCCGGAAGATTCACTCCTCAGCGGCGGGGGAAGCTACAGGTACCTGAAGATAGCCGAGGGATGCAGCAACAGGTGTGCCTACTGCACCATTCCATCCATCCGGGGGGATTTCAGGGCGGTGCCCGCCGGCGTGATAGAAAGGGAGGCCCGGCTCCTTGTAAGCCAGGGCGCCGGGGAGATAGGCCTCGTTGCCCAGGACAGCGGCAGCTGGAGCCACGGCGGTCTTTCCTTTACCGGCCTGGTCAGGGGGCTTCTGGAAAGACATCCGGATACATGGTTCCGCCTTTATTATCTTCATCCGCTGCATTTTCCCCGGGACATCGCCGAACTCTTTCAGGAGTTTCCCAATCTGCTGCCCTACATAGATATGCCGGTTCAGCACGCAAGCACCGGGATCCTTCAAAGAATGGGCAGGGGCTACGGCGAGGCTGAGCTCCGGGGGATCATGGAGGGTCTTGAGGCCCTTCCCTTTGACATAGCGGTGAGGTATACGGTGATCACCGGCTATCCCGGGGAAACCGATACCGACTTCGAGGTCCTCAGGAGTTTTCTTGGAGATTACAGGTGCGGAAGGCATATTGCCGCCTTTACATGGCACCCCGAAGAGGGAACACCGGAGTACTCCAGGACTATAAGGAGGAGGGACTCCGTTCCCGACGGGGTGGCCTCTGAACGGCTGGCAATGCTCTCCGCTGTGGGAGACGCCCTCTACTCATCCTGGGACGAGAGGCTTACCGGCAGGGAAACCGATGTCCTGGCCGACGACGACGAAACCGGTCACACGGTGTGGGACGCCCCGGAGGTGGACAGCGTGGTGGCCTTTACGGAAAAAGTGGAACCGGGGAAGGTAGTACGGGCAAGGATACTGGATTCATCCGGGGCGGTTCTTCTGGCAGAACCCCTGGACGATTGATATAATCGAAACCAATATGCAGGGTTTGACACACTAGAAAGATTGGACCTGAAATGATTAACGCTCTCGTGGCCCTGGTGGCCCTCACAGGTAACATGACCAACCTTGAAATGGTGGAATCTGTTGTTTCCGATGCCATTCTTCCGGTGGCTGAACTGGTGTCCGCCCAGGGGGTGGAGATCCTTTCCCTGGGCATCCAGGGAGAACACGAAGGGGGCTGGCTCATCGAGCAGGCCGCCGCCGCCGCCCTGGGCGATGAAGGTGTAACCGTGGTGAGTTCCAGGGAGCACGAGGGCTGGAGACTGAACATAAGGCCCATGGAACTGGGGGTTACCTACTCACACGCCCGCCGCAGCTGGTTCCTTGGCGGAAAACGCATACCCAGGCTGGCCAGCTGCCAGATATCCGCCACCCTGGTGGATCCCCAGGGGAACATAGTTCTCACCGCCAGGGAGGGTGCCGTTCTTGACAACAGCGTGTCCGAGGGAAGCATAGTGAACCTCGAAAGCTCCACCGAAAGATGGGTCAACGGCGAGATATCCGGCCGGGAGAGCGGAAACATACTTGAACCCCTTGTGGTCACCGGCGTGGTAACCGCCCTGGTCTATCTCTTCTACTCAAGCAGGAACTGATAGTTGAAACGGATCCTCACCCTCCTTTCAGTTGTTCTTGGCCTTTCCTGCGGCTCCGGAGTACAGGATGAAGCCGCCCTGGAGCAGGCGGAGGTCCTGTTCAGCGCCGGGCGATACTCCCAGGCACTTCCCATTTATGAAGAGCTCTGCGCAGACACATCCAGGTACGATCCCGCCCTTCAGTTCCGCCTGGCGGAAACAGCGGTCCTGGCCAGTCAGTCCGAAAGGAACCGCGGCTACAGGAACCGTGCAAGGGCCGCCCTTCAGCTCCTGTCCACCAGACCCGGCGAAAACGATTCCCTTTCCATCGGCCATCTGTGGCGAAGGCTTGGCTGGGAAATGGCCCGGGACAATGATCACTTCAGGCCTATGCAGCCTTTGGAAGGGCAATAGAGATAGCACCGGGGCTGAATCAGGTGTTCGAGGAAGAGTGGCTCCTCAGGGGAACCTACGCTTCACAGCACCTTTCCTCCGTTACCGATGTACCCGACTCCATCGCCGGCACACCCCTGGCAGACAGCATGCTGGCGGCATCCGCCGAAGGGCACATAGTAGAGCTGGGAAGGGTATCCCTGGTGCGGACCGATCTCAGGGCCGGGGTCCTCACCGCCAGGGTGAGGCTGCTGCAGTTCGTCCCGGCCGGGAGGAGGATCAGCTGGGTTCCCTCACCGAGCTGGACAGAATGGGCAGCCTGGATCCTTCCGGGAGGCAGCGTCGAATGGAGATCCTTCTTTATCTGGCGGAAAGGGACATCGAGGAAAACGACATCTACGGCGCCAGGGAGAGGCTCCTTGAGGTGTGGCAGTCCAGTTTCACCGGGGTCCGAACCGAGGCGGCATACAGAATGGGGCTTCTGGAAGAGTCCCAGGGTGATCCCATAGAGGCTCTTATGTGGTACAACCGGGCCTGCTCCATCAGCCCCGGACTGGGCTCCTCCGCCGCGGCTGGGGCCGCTGCCAGAAGAGACTCACTTAGATATCTTACACTACCATGAAGGCAAGAGGACTGTAAATAATGAAGTATCTCGCAATTACATCGCTTTTTCTGGCCATTGCCGCCGGTTGCGGTTCCTTCCCCTCCACCGAGGGCCTCGGAAGGGAAGAGATAATCGACCTGGCGGACACGCACTTTCAGCGGGAACAGTGGAGCCAGGCATCCTTTCTCTACACCGAGCTCATGTTCCGCTATCCCGGGGACATCCAGACCGACCTCTTCCTATACAGAAGCGGTATCGCCGACAGGGGCATGAAACTGTGGGCCGACGCCGAGTTCTATCTCTACAGGGTGGTGAACGAGTATCCCGGGGGACCCTGGGCCGACGACGCCCAGCTGGCCCTTGCGGAGACCATGTGGATGCAGCGCCGGGATTACAGAAGGGATCAGACCCAGGTCATAAGGGCCCGGGAGGAGATGCTCCGTTTCTTCGAGAACTATCCCTCATCCACCCTGAAGGACCGCGCGGAAGAGCTCTTCATAAGCATCAACGACCATCTGGCAAGGCGTTCCCTTTTCATCGGACGCTTTTACACCAGAAGGAACGAGACCGATGCCGCCCTGCTCTACCTCCGGGACGCCCTGGACAACTACGGAGAGACCACCTGCAGGGGTGCCACCCTGATTGCCATGGGCGATCTCTATGCATCCATGGGAAACACGTACTCCGCAAGGATCTACTATAACCGGGCAATTGACGACTGTGAGCTGACATCTGAAGAAGAGGAGCAGGCTCTCAGGGGTCTCAGGGAACTTCAGTGAACCGGGGCTTCCTCGGGGGAACCTTTGACCCTCTCCACCTGGGTCACCTTTCCCTGGCCCAGGAAGCCCTTGAGAAGTATTCACTGGAACAGGTTTGTTTCGTTCCGTCGAGGTGCCCTCCGCACAAGGATCCCGGGGACATCACCCCCTTCGAACACCGCAGCCGTATGCTCCGGTTGGGTATTGCCGGGAATCCGGCCTTTCAGGTGGCGGATATCGAGGAACGCAGTTTCCCTTCCTACACGGTGGATATGCTGGAAAGGATATCCTCCCCGGACTACAGGCCCTGCTTCATCATCGGCATGGACAGCCTTCGAGAGATTCACACATGGAAGGAGCCCCTGAGAATACTGGAGCTGGCCAGGGTCCTGGTGGGCACCAGACCCGACTGGGATGTTTCATCGGTGGCACCGAAGTTTCTCGATAACGTGGAGGTGTTTCACTTCCCCGGTGTATGGACATCGTCGTCGGACATCCGGGCCAGGGTGCGGAAGGGAAGGAGTATCTCATACCTTGTACCGGAACCGGTAGAATCTTATATAAGGAGCAGGGGCTTTATGGCGCAGAAAAAGGCGATTGACACCATTCTCGAGGCTCTGGTCGACCACCGGGTCAGTGACATACACTTCAAGGTGGGCTCACCCCCTGTAATTCGCCGCTCCGGCAGATAGTGCATTCAGAGGATTATCCCTCATTCACAGTTGATCACATAGTTCAGATTACCGGAGAGGTAACCAACCAGAGACAGCGTGAGCTGGTGGCATCAGGCCAGGAGGTCGACCTCGCCTACAGCCTCTCGGGAAAGGCCCGTTTCAGGGTAAACATTTTCAACCAGAGGGGTACCCCCGCCATCGTTATGCGAAAGATCCCCTTCCAGATCCCGGAACTTGGCCAGCTGGGTCACCCGGACATAGTCTCCAAAATCGCCATGGAGCAGCGGGGGCTTGTGCTTGTCACCGGTGCCACCGGAAGCGGAAAGTCCACCACCCTGGCCGCCATGATCAACGAGATCAACAGAAAAAGGAATGCCCACATCGTAACCATAGAGGACCCCATCGAGTTCCTTCACCCCGACCGGAAGTGCTCCATCTGCCAGCGGGAGGTGGGAATAGACACTCCCTCCTGGGGAACTGCCCTCAGGGCGGTTTTCCGCCAGGATCCCGATGTTATACTGATAGGGGAGATGCGCGACGCCGAGACCGCCATGATAGCCCTCAGCGGAGCTGAAACCGGCCATCTGGTAATGAGCACTCTGCACACCACCGACGCTCCGGAAACCATAAACAGAATAATTGACATGTTCCCGGCGTACCAGCAGAAACAGATACGAATACAGCTGGGTGGCCTTCTGAAGGCGGTGATATCCCAGAGGCTCCTTCCCGGTCTGGAGGACAAGGAACGGGTCCTTGCGGCGGAGATAATGGTTCACACCGCAACCATAGGGAACTGCATCACCGACCCGGAGAAGGCCCATCTGATACACGAAACAATGGAGTCCGGAGGCAACCAGTACGGTATGCAGACCTTCGATATGTGCCTCTACAATCTGCTCAAGCAGGGCAGGATAGATGAGGAAACCGCCCTTACCGCCGCCACCAATCCCACCGGGCTCGATCTGAAGATAAAGGGTGTGGAATCCGCCGATGATTGGAGGATAGAGTAAAATGATCGGAGTCTTATGGGGTTTGGGTATAACCGCCGTTGCTGTTGCGGTTTTTCTTGCCTGGCTCGGGCTGAAGGCCCAGAAAGGGGTCAATCCCGTGGGGAACGAGACCCTTGTGGGGGACACCGGCATAGTAAGGAAGACAAGAGGTTTCAGGAACAGGGTCGTCATTGAGGTCAGGGGTGAGAACTGGTGGAGCAGGCTCCAGGGAGGCGGAACGGTCTCACCTGGGCAGGAGGTCCTCATCACCGGCCTTGATCCCGATGATATGGTATTGACAATAGAACCAGCAGGAAGGGGTTAGTATGCCTGGTATCATCTGTGTTCCAGCGGTAATTCTATTCATTCTCATCCTAAGTTCGCTGAGGGTGCTGAAGGAGTACCAGAGGGGCGTGGTTTTCCGCCTGGGAAAGGTCATCGGTCTGAAGGGGCCGGGTCTTATCTTCGTCTTTCCCATAATAGACAGCCTGAAGAAGGTTGATCTCCGTGTGATAGCCATGGACGTTCCTCCCCAGGATGTCATAACGAAGGACAATGTCAGCGTTAAGGTGAACGCGGTGACCTACTACAGGGTTATCGATCCGAAGAAGGCCGTTCTCGAGGTCACGAACTACATGTACGCCACCAACCAGCTGGCCCAGACAACCCTCCGGAGCGTCTGGGAGAAACCTCCCTGGATCAGCTTCTCGCCCAGCGCGATGACATCAACACGAAGCTCCAGGACATCCTCGACAGAATGACCGACCCCTGGGGCATCAAGGTCTCAGCTGTTGAGGTGAAGCATGTGGACCTCCCTGAGAACATGCAGAGAATGATGGCCAAGGAGGCAGAGGCGGAAAGGGCAAGACGGGCCAAGATCATCCACGCCGACGCCGAGCTTCAGGCATCAAAGAAACTCGCCGAGGCCGCGGCCATAATAGACACCCACCCCACGGCGCTCCAGCTCCGTTATCTCCAGACACTTGGGGACATCGCCGCGGAGAACAACTCCACCATAGCATTCCCCATCCCCATGGATTTCATGTCAGCCTTCATGAAAAAGCTCATTGATTGACGCCATGGAACTTAAGGGAACAGTAACTGCCCTCGTCACACCGTTCAAGAACGGCGAACCTGATCTCCACTCCCTGGGCCGGCTGGTGGAACACCAGCTGGCCGGGGGTGTTCAGGGGCTTCTTGCCTGCGGTTGCACCGGGGAACCGGCAACCCTGTCCGAAACCGAGAAACTGGCGGTGGTGGAAGGCGTTCTTGAAACAGTTCAGGGAAGGCTTTCGGTAATAGCCGGAACTGGAACCAACTCAACGGCGTCCACGGTGGAGTTCACCAGAAAGGTAAGCCGCATGGGTGTAGACGCCGTCTGGTGATCACCCCCTACTACAACAAGCCAACTCCACATGGTCAGATCGCCCACTTCAGCCGTGCGGCTGACGCCAGCGAGAAGCCGGTCATCATCTACAATGTGCCGGGAAGGACCGGAACCTGCATGACCATAGAGACCCTGGCGGCACTGGGCGAGCATCCGAACATCATCGGCGTGAAGGACGCAGCCGGAAGCGTCGAAAGGGTTACGGAACTAAGGAGGATATCCTCCATGACCTACATGAGCGGCGACGACCATCTGGCCCTGGCCCAGGTCCTCATGGGAGCCTCCGGGGTGGTTTCGGTGACATCCAACGCCGCCCCGGCCCGGATGTCGGAGATGATACAGAGGGGGCTTCAGGGGGAGGTCCGCCGGGCCCTGGAGATCCACGATGGGCTTTTTCCCCTCTTCCGGGCACTCTTCACAGAAACAAATCCCGCTCCGGTTAAGAAGGCCCTGGAGCTCATGGGCGTCATTGAATCCGACTCCTCCGGGAGCCCTGGTCCAGGTTCAGCCATCAACCGCCAACCTTCTCTCCCGGGTCCTTTCGGAGCTGGAACTCCTTTGATACCCGCAGCTGTTTTCGGTGCCGCGGGAAGGATGGGCGGTCTGATCCTTCGGGAAGCCCCGGGCCATCTCGATATACTTCAAACCTTCGACAGGGGCCACAGGATGGAGCTGTCTTCCGAGGTCCGAGTGGTACTTGATTTCTCCCTTCCCGGGGCGTGGGACCATCTCAACAGCCTCCTGAGGGGGTCATCTGCCCGTCTGGTCTCCGGTACCACAGGTCTGGAGCCCCGGCACCACCGGCTTCTTCAAAGCTGGTCCCGGGAAAGGGCTGTTTTCTATTCCGCGAACATGAGCGTGGGCATATATGTTCTTGAAAGACTCATGAAGCAGGCCAACGCAATGCTTGGAGACCCCTTTGACAGGGAGCTGATCGAGTTTCATCACAACCGCAAGGTGGACAGCCCCAGCGGGACAGCCCTGACCCTTCTCAAGAACTGGCCCGGTTCCGCCGGAGTTCACTCAATAAGGGGAGGCGACATCACCGGGGAGCATCATCTTCACTATCTGGGCCAGGGCGAGAGGCTTGTCCTCAGCCACATCGCCACCGACAGAAGGGTTTCGCCCTGGGGCGATCCGAGGGGCGGAGTTCATTGTGAACAGCGAACCTGGTCTCTACGGAATGGAGGACATGCTTGGCTGATCTGCTTAGATCCGCCTTTGCGGGAACCTTCTATCCCGCAGAGGCTGATACACTTGAGGATATGGTGCGGGGTTTTCTTTCCTGCGGTGTAGAACCCCGGGAGGACACCCTGGGGATCGTGGTTCCCCATGCCGGTTACGTCTACTCTGGAAAAACCGCGGGTTACGGTTTTGCCTCGGCCCCGGATAATGTGGGAACTGTGGTGGTCTGTGCCCCAAGTCACCGGTTCCCCCTGCTTTCCGCCACGGTTTTTGACATCGACGGAGTGGAAACCCCCTGGGGGTAGCCCCGGTGAACAGGCGAATCACCGGGAAGCTTGCTGAAGAGATCGATTCTGTTGTTTTTAACGAGCATTCATTTGAGGTAATCGTTCCCTTCATCCAGATCAGATGGCCAGAGGCTGAAATAGTTCCCATTATACTGGGGGCTTCACCGGACACCGGGGAAATCGCGGAGCTGGTGGAGCGGTACGCCCCGGATGCACTCTTCGTGGCATCCAGCGACCTGTCCCACTTCCATCCGCTCAGCCGGGCCAGGGAACTCGACGATTCGGCGATCAGGGGTTTTCTCTCCCTTTCTCCCGAAGAGTTCTCAAGCCGCCTTCACCGGGGAGCCGAGGCCTGCGGAAGGTATCCCCTGCTTACCCTTCTTCACCTGGCGAGATCAAGGGCGGCCACCGGGGCTGAAAAACTGCACTACTCCACATCCGCCGACGCCGGGGCGGGAACCACGAAGTCGTGGGCTATTTCGCCGGAAGGGTTACACTGTGACACCTGCTGAAAAGAAGGCGGTACTGGGCTTCGCGAAACTCTCCCTTGAGGCTGCGGTCTCCGGAAGCACCCCTCCGGAAGTTCCCGGCAGCGGTGTTCTCTCCGGCGGGGGAGGGGCCTTCGTCACGCTGAAGAGGAATGGCAGGCTCAGGGGGTGCATAGGGCATTTCCAGGGGCTGGGTTCCCTGGGGGAGACCATCAGGGCAATGGCCGCCGAGGCCGCCCTTGGCGACCCCCGTTTCCCCCGGTGACCCCGGAAGAACTTCCCGGGATAACCGTGGAGGTCTCCGTTCTTTCCTCCATGGAACCCATCGAAGCCGAACAGATCATTCCCGGGATACATGGTCTCTATGTGAGAAGGGGCTTCAGGAGCGGCACCCTCCTTCCCCAGGTGGCCTTTGAAGAGGGCTGGGACAGGGAAACCTTCCTTGCCCATACCTGCCTGAAGGCCTCCCTTCCCCCGGACGCCTGGCTTGACCCCGCCACGGAACTGTTGGCATATACCGCGGAAGTCATCCGTGAGGAATCAAACCCGTGAAGGAGATAGAAATGAAGATAGTCCTGTTGCTTATGCCGGTATTCGCCTGATGTTCCTTGCCTGCGAGATGCCCGGTGTCCAGGAGGTAGCCGACGAGATAGAAGGCCAGGTTGACAGCATCTCAGACCAGGTGGAATCAGTTACCGACGAAACCGATGAACTCCGCAGCAGGGTGGCCTCCCTGGAAAGCCAGCTTTCCTCGGCGGCTGGCTCCATCGAGTTCCCCGAGGTGAACATCGACGAGATAACCGACTCCATCAACCAGCAGTTCGATGACCTTACCTCCAGAACTGACTCAGTTTATCAGGAGTTCGAAACCTTCACTTCCAGGACCGACTCGCTCACGATTGAGATGGCAAATCTGGTGGAGGCCCAGTCCCTTCAGATCGACTCCCTGCATACCCGGATCGAGGACCTTCAGGGTGAGTTGGCAACCCTCAGGAACAGGGTCAACTCCCTGGGTTCAAATCCTGGCGACAGTGGTAGAAGCGGCGGCAGCACCGGACGCACCGGCACCACCGGAGGAACCACCGGCGGGTCCACCGGCCGCAGATAATAATGCCGGTTCAGTTCTTCGGCCACGAGGTTGAGAACCCGATCCTGAAAACAGTAATTACCATCGGGGCCGCTGTCTTCGCAGCGGCCCTCCTGGCGGTTATTGCCGTCATACTGATCCCTGTTCTCGGCGCGGTGCTCACCGGGGTGCTCCTGGTGGTGGCAGTTATCCTTGTCCTCCTGATAATATTCGTTCCCCTGATTTCATTTCTTGGGTGATATTCAGCTCCGGCAGGCGGGGAAGCGGCAGGGAAAGAACCGAAGAACGCTCCCTGGAGAGCTTTCATTCGGTGAAGGTTTCAGGGAAGGTTTCCGCCGTGGTGGTCATCGGGGATGAACCGTCCATCACCGTGAGCACCGATGACAATCTCCTTGAGTTCGTCAGGACCGAAGTAAGAAAAGGGGTCCTTCACGTGGGGTTTTCCAGGGGGGTATCAGCCTCTGTCCCCCTTCGGCTGTCCATCTCCGCCGCTGAACTCAGGGAGCTAGCCCTGGGGGGGGCGGCCAGGGTGAAGGCCTCCGGGGAGACAGATGAACTCAGGGTCAAGGTGTCGGGAGCCGGCAGGGTTGACGCATCTGAACTGATCGCCCGGAGGGTAGCCGTTGTGGTTTCAGGGGCGGGCAGGGTGGATGTCCATGCCGAAGAGGAACTCTCCGTAAGGATATCAGGGGCGGGCAGGGTGAGCTGCTCGGGAAAGCCGGGGAAGGTACACAGACACATCTCAGGCGCCGGAAGGGTTACTATCCTTTAAGGACATCCCGAAGGTACATCGATCCCCACCGGTTCACCACGAGGTCCCGGGTATTGTAGACAAGATCGCTTCGAGGGTCTCCATACCTTTCCGCAAGTTCCGCCCAGGTGACCCCCTCAAGGGCCAGGGCCTCGGGAGGAGGGTTTTCCCTGAACCGGTTCAGGAAGTATTCAAAGCTGTTATTCTCCGTGAAGGCGCCGAGGAGCATGTCTTCTTCGGGGGAGTATCTGAAGGGATCTCCATGACAGCCGCCGGCCAGGTACACCCTGCCTGATCGGTCGATACGCAGGAAAACGGTTTCCGATGACCTGTCGAAGGCCCTCATTTCGCCCAGATGACTGGAAGCAAGAACATCCTTCACTGTTTCAGCTTCGGTGTACCACGGGCTGTGTTCGGCCATCAGGGGGGCGATCTGATCCATGGTTACCCGGGACCCTCCGGTGTTTTCCCCTCTGCTCCACTGGGGAATGGTCCACCCCGGGGGAAGAGCCGGAGTACCAAGTGCTGATATCTCCCGAGCAATTCCCTGGAAGCCGCCGGCGTTTTCCCTTGTCAGATAAACCACCGGGAACCATTCCATTCCGAACTCGTCCGCCAGCCTGGCGGTGGCTGCCAGCTCTTCCCAGGCACCCTTCCTGCCGGCGTAGGCGTCGTGGGATTCGCCGATGCCGTAAAACCCCAGCCTGAGCCAGGAAAACCCTGCGCGGGATAGCCTCAGCCACTGTTCAGGTGACATGTCCGCAAGTCCCCGGCCGGTGGTGTTGAACCAGAATCCCCTGAAAAGAAGATCCAGCTCGAACTGCTTTTCGATGATCTCGACGAAACTTGGGTGCATCGCCGGTTCAAGGCAGAACCTGGGAAAAACGGTGGAGCCGGTCTTGTTCCTGTATGCAGCTGCTGATTCCAGGATATCGAAGACAAGGCCCTTGTCAATGAAGTCATTCCCGGAGGAATGCTCCCCGCAGCAGTGCCGGCACCGGTTCACACAGGGCGTGCCCTGTATCTTAAGGTTCAGGAAGCCAGTTTCGGCCATGTTACCTCCGGAAATGAGTATTTTCTCCAGATGGGATAATAGTTTCTAAAAAATGCATCGGCAACACCGAAGAAGGGATACACCATGCTGAAGGGAAAACTGATACAGCTGCGAACCTACCGGGAGTCCGACCTCGAGGTGCTCCATGATCTCGCCGCGCACTTCGAGGACATGGGTGATTTCTGGCCCTGCGACTTCATGTCGGAGTTCAAGCAGGCGAAACACTTCCAGAAGACCGGCTGCTGGGAGGAGAACTCCGGGGGCTGCTCATAACAGACATCCAGGACAGCAGGATACTCGGGCAGATATTCTTCTTCCGGGAATTCCCTACGGCAGCGGCTATGAGGTGGGTTACAGGATCTACAAGCCCGCGGACATGGGTAAGGGATACTGCGCCGAGGCCCTTGCCCTCCTGGTGGAGTACCTGTTTCACCGGAAGCCCTGCGACCGAGTCCAGGCAACTGCCATAGCCGGTAACGAACCCTCCCTCAGGGTGATGGAGAAATGCGGCTTCAAGACCGAGGGCATTCTCAGGAAGGCCCTTTTCCACAAGGGACGCAATGTGGACATAGTAATGAACTCCATAATCAGGGAAGACTGGGAAAAACTACAGGTTGATCAATAGCAGGGCCGCCATGGTCAGGAGGATCGCCAGGGACTCGAGGCGGCTGAGCCTTTCCCCGAAGATGAACCTTCCCCCCAGGCAGATCAGGGCGATGGATCCGGCGCTGTAGGTGGGAAAGACAACCGAGGCGGGAAGGGCGGAAAGGGCGTTGATGAGGAAGAAGGAGGCAAAGAAGTTGGGAACCCCCACAGCAAGCCCGGTGAGCAACTCATTCCTTTTCGGCTTCCTTCTGATCCTCAGAAGGCTGGTCAGCAGAGCGGTGAGGAACAGGAAGAACAGGAAGAGGTTCTTCATGGAGAGCATTCCATATCTCTGATAAAGCTTGTTGGTGAATTCGGAAACACCGCATGAGAGGAAAAGCAGAAGCAGCGCCGGCTTCATGTTCGAGAAGATGCTCCGCCCCCTGGCCAGCCTCAGGTTTACCATGCCTATGGCTGCCAGGGCCAGGAGCATTCCCGCCCATTGAAGCCCCGATGGGAACTCCCTCCAGAAGAGCATGCTGAGTATCATGGGAACAAGTATCCCCATTTTGGCATAGCTTCCCGCCATTCCAACTCCGCTCTCCTTCACCGAACGCTGATAGTAGTAGAAACCCAGGAAGTACATCACACCGGTGGGTATCCCTATGAAAAGGGCCCACAGAGCGGAGTTTCCGGGGAGAGGAAGCCGTCGGATCCGCCGTGACCAACCCCCAGCTCAATTGCAAGACCCGAAGGGGAGAGTGTGTTCAGGTAGCTGAAAAGACCGCCCCGGAGGACCAGCCACAGGGAAAGGGCGGTGGCCATGGAGTAGTTCATGGCCAGTATCACGTACCTGTCGTGGTTCCGCTCCTCGCCGTGCTTCAGTATCAGGGCAATGGCGGTGCTGCATGCTATGGCTGCCAGAAGGTCGATCATGGTTTCCCGTCGTATGGCTCCGGGGTGTTTTCCCGATTATACTAATCGCAAACAGAAGGAGGGGTTATGGCAAGGGTGAAATGTCCTGTCTGCGGCAACGATGTGGTCATGGGAAGAGGCCAGCCCGATGGGGTCTGCTCCAACTGCGGGAATTCCGTATCATCCCGGTCGGCCCACAGCAGGTCCCCCGGCCAGGTTCCCCCGGGAAGCGGCTGCCAGCTACGGCTGGCCATGGTGGCCGGGCTCGGAGTGCTGGTTGCCGTGGCGGGTGCTGTTCTGTTCTTCATTATGGCCCGGGAGGGCCCGGTGACCAGGTCAAGAGCCTGGTTGTCCCCGGGGTTACCCCATCGGATACCGGACCAGACCTTTTCCAGTTCGGAGGCACCGGCACCGGCAGGGGCCTCTTCGACCAGCCGAGCTGCATAGCCACCGATGCAGGTGGAAGGATCTATGTGGGTGAGAGTGAGTCCGGCCGGGTACAGGTTTTCGACGACGAAGGCGTTTTCATTACCCAGTGGACCTTCGCAAGGGCCGGGGATCAGTATCTTTCCTCAATGGCCTCTTCTCCTGATGGAATACTGTACATGGTGTATGAGAGCGAGCTGCACATTCACAGCGGAGAGACCGGGGAGCACCTGGGGAATCTGTCCCATCCCGATGGCTGGGGCTTTTCCGATGTGGATGTTTCCCCCGACGGCATCATAACGGCGTTCTGGTACAAGAACCGCGACGATGTGATCACCTTCGATCCCCGGGGCGGGATCCTGGTCCTCCTGCGTGAAGCGGTATCCGGTGTAACCGGCGACAGCGAGCTTTCCGCCATGGTTGCCTGCGGTAACAGGGGAGAGACCTTCACACTGGGCTCCTTCAACAGCGTGGTGGTGGTTCACGATTCAGAGGGGAGCTTCATCGACAGGTTCGGAAGCGATGACATTTTCACCATGCCCGCCGCCATGGATGTGGACCCCCGGGGAAGGTTATGGATCAGCGACTTCGGCGACCTGAAGGTGTTCGATGCCCACGGCAACCTTGTCAGGGATTTCGATCCCGGTGTGAGTGTCAGTGACATGGTAATAGATCAGCAGGGCAGACTGTGGGGATCACCAGCGGCGACACCATCGTTATGCTGGACACCGGTAACTACTGAAAGGAGAGTAATTTTGGGAACAGTAACGCTCAGAGGTAAGCAGATAGAGGTGGCGGGGTCCTTCCGGAAGAGGGCACACGGCACCGGACTTTCACCTCACCGCCACGGATCTCACAATGAAGGAACTGAAGGATTTTGCCGGAAAAAGGAAGGTCCTCAACATCTTTCCAAGCATAGACACCGGCGTGTGCGCCGCGTCGGTGAGGAGGTTCAACGCCGAAGCTTCCGGGCTTGAGAACACGGTGGTTCTAGGCATTTCCGCCGACCTTCCCTTCGCCCATTCCAGGTTCTGTGAGATCGAGGGCTTGAGAACGTGGTTCCCCTGTCGGTTTTCCGCTCACCGGACTTCGCCAGGAACTACGGCGTCAAGATGACCACCGGCCCAATGGCCGGTCTACTGGCCAGGGCGGTGGTGATACTGGACAGCTCCGACCTTGTCATATACACCCAGCTCGTACCTGAGATAGGTGAAGAACCGGACTACGATGCTGCCCTGGAGGTTCTCAGGGAAATGGAGTGACGGCTCTCAGTCCACCACTTTTACGATGTGATACCGTTTCTTTCCCTTTCTGAGGAGCAGAACACCTTCCGAGGCAGCTGCTGCGGGAATGTTCTCCATGGGGTCGGTCACCCTCTCGCCCTGTATGTAGAGCCCACCCTGCTGGCCCATGCGGCGGACCTCACCCCGGCTTGAGCAGAGACCGGTCTCGGTGAAGAGGTCCAGGGCGGTAATGCCATCTTCAAGCCTTTTCCTGCTTATCTCGGTGGTGGGGGCGTCCTTCCCGGAGCCGCCCTCCTGAAAAAGCTCCCGGGAAGCCTTACGGGCCTTCTTCGCTTCCTCGGTTCCGTGGGCTATGGAGGTTGCCTCGAAGGCCAGTTTTTCCTTCGTCCGCCTGATGTCCGCCCCGGTGAGTTTCTCGTACTGTGCTATCTCATCGGTGGGCATGAAGGTGTAGAGCTTCATGAAGTACACCGCGTCCCGGTCGTCTACATTTATCCAGAACTGGTAGTAGTCGTAGGGGGATGTGAGTTCCGGATCAAGCCAGATGCTCCGCCGGGCTGGGATTTGCTCATTTTTTCACCGGTGGCGGTGGTTACCAGGGGACATGTGAAACCATAGACCTCCGCCGCCTCTTTCCTTCGGATGAGGTCGATGCCGGCAACAATGTTCCCCCACTGATCGGCTCCCCCACCTGAAGAATGCAGCGATGATTTCTGAAAAGATGAAGGAAATCGTATGACTGAAGCAGCATGTAGTTGAATTCCAGGAAGGACAGACCGGTTTCAAGCCGTGTCTTCACGCTCTCGGCGGTGAGCATCCTGTTAACGCTGAAGTGCCTTCCCACATTTCTGAGGAAGTCGATGTAGTTCAGCTGTGTGAGCCAGTCTGAATTGTCCAGCATCACCGCGCCGGAACCGTCGGAGCCAAATGTAAGGAACCGGGTCATCTGTTCCTTCAGACATGCCGCCCAGTTCTTAACGGTCTTCCTGGATTCCAGGGTCCTCTCGGTGGACCTTCCCGAGGGATCCCCCACCAGGGCCGTGGCGCCTCCGATAAGGATGTGGGGTTTGTGTCCTGCCTTCTGCAGGTGGCTTGCTATCATCAGGGGAACCAGATGCCCCAGGTGCAGGCTTTTCGCCGTGGCGTCAAATCCGATGTAGAAGGAGAGAGATTCACCTGCGAGAAGCTCGTTCAGTTTCTCTTCATTGGTCATCTGGTAAACGAGGCTTCTCTCATTCAGATCCTGAAGCGCGTTCATGTTGCTCTCCTCCTGCGGGTTGATTGATACATCTGGCGACAGTAACCATTTTTCAGTATTTTGTCAACGAACCTCAGAAAGGGAAATCACCATATGGAAATTATTGAGTTCGAGCATCCCGTTGCAAGGGATTTCGTTACGAGGCTGAGAAGGAACGACGCCCCCCCTTCCCGTTTCAGGGCCTATTCCCATAGGCTGGGCTATCTCCTGGCGGTGGAGGCAACCCGTGATCTGAGAACCGTTCCCGCAAGGGTTAACACCCCCATGGAGTCCACCCTGGGCGAGATCCTCGTGGACCCTCCGGTGATCGTTCCCATCCTCCGGGCTGGCCTGGGCATTCTCGATGCCTTCCAGGACCTTCTCCCGGACTCACCGGTGGCCTTCATAGGGATAAGCAGGAACGAGAAAACCGCTGAACCGGACTGGCACTACTCCTCCATTCCCAATGTTGCGGGAAAAAAGGTGATCATACTGGATCCCATGCTGGCCACCGGTGGAACCGCCGGGTCTGTTATCCGTTATCTCTTTCAGAAGAGGGCATCCGAGGTAATACTGGTATCGGTGGTTGCTGCACCTGAGGGAATAGCGAAGCTCCAGGATTTCGAGAACCTCACCATCATCACCGTCTGTGTGGACCGTGAGCTGGACTCTAACTGGTTCATTCGTCCCGGTCTGGGCGACTACGGCGACAGGCTTTTCTCGGACGGCCACTGAAGCTGAAAGCGGAGGAAATTTGCTTCGAAACAGACGGAACTTCGCCGCGGTAATCCTTATCCTTGCCGCCGCCGGCGCACATTCGTTCTCAGGGCGGCCCCGGACGGCCAGAGCGGCGAAAGCTGGGACTTTCCGGGAAGCTTGAACTCATGGAGTCCTGCCGAATGGAGATCGCCGCTGCCATGGCTGACACCATCGATGTGGTGGTGTCCACCATAGGAGAGGGATTCCTGGGCGGCGCTGTGCGGGAACTGGGCATTTCAGGGGGGACTATCTCGCCACCTGCGGTGTACTCATGGACAGCCTGGGTTGGAGTGTCCAGCGCGCCGGGGATACCCTCTCGGCGATCTACTGCCGGGGCATTCTATCCGAGGTAAGGGCTTATCCCGGGAACAGAAGGGGTTTCTACCGGATCGGTTTTCTGAACGGGTCCCCGAATAACTGGGAGTATGTTCCCCAGGAGAGATGGGTACGGCAGCGGGCAATCAGCTGTGAGATAACCACCACGGTGTGGGACGCCCTCTGGCGGACAGCCCTGCCCCCTGACCTTTCTGTATCGGGAATGCTGGTCTCCCCGAGGGATTCTTCCCGGGCGGTGGGTTACGTATCCGAGCTCCAGAGGGAACTCACCGACCGCCTCTTCTGCTACGACATTGATTTCTATTACGATGTAAGGGTTGGGGACAGCCTCTGGATACTCATCGAGGAGAACCGCTATCCCGTGGACGGCGAAACCGGTTTCAGAAGGATACTGGCGGCCAAGTACGGGTTCGCCGCCGGAGGGATGGCCGAGGCCCTTCCCTTCTTCCACCGGCCGGACGAGGCCGAGGAGGCGGAGATCATACTTGACCACTACCACCGCGACGGCGCTTCCCTGAGGACCATGTTCCTGAAAATGCCGGTTCCCTTCGGACGGGTGAGTTCCGCCTATTCCGATTCCAGGATGCACCCGGTCCTGGGTTACACCAGGGCCCACCGGGGAATAGACTACGCCGCTCCCCTGGGAACCGAGATCTACGCAGTGGGCGACGGCACCATAACCGCAAGGGGCTGGAGCGGCGGCTACGGCAACCTTGTAAGGGTACGCCACGCCAACGGCTACGAAACCGGATACGGCCACATGAACGGTTTTGCCCGGGGCCAGAGCGTTGGAAGCTATGTGCGTCAGGGTGAGATAATCGGCTATGTGGGTTCCACCGGCCTGTCCACCGGACCCCATCTCCACTTCGAAATGAAGAAGAACGGCTCCTATGTGAATCCCGCCACGGAGATCATGCCCCCGGCTGACCCCCTGGAGGGCCCCGAACTTGAAAGGTTCCTGGAAGAGCTTCCCGTCCTTGAAGCCCAGTGGAGCCTGCTGGCGGGCATGGAAGTACCGGTCTTTACCGAGCAGCCGGAGGCGGACATCCTGTGACCCAATGGCCCACCGACGAGTTTTTCTGGGATTCTGTCTTCTCCCCGGTGCTCGACCTCCTGGGCGAAGGGAAACTCACCACCACAGGCGGGTTGGGCGGCGCTTCTCTGGCCATTGCCATAGTTTCCGCCCACAGGCTGGCCGGCCCCACCATTGTGGTGGCCCCTACGGTTACCTCCGCGGAGTCCCTCAGGGATGACATAAGGGCGCTGACCGGCAGGGATGTGCTCTATTTTCCCGCCTACGAGACCCTTCCCTTCCAGGGCGAGGAGGCTCACCAGAGCGTTATTGCTGACAGGATAGAGTGCCTGGCCGGGCTCTCCTCCTCCAGGCCTGACACCCTGGTGGTGGTACCGGCCAGGGCCCTTGTAAAGAGACTTCCTCCGGTGAACGCATTCAGGCCTTTCTCGGTGTATACAGGAATGAGGCTGGGGCCGGACGATCTTGAAAGCTGGCTCTTTTCCGCCGGATACATAAAGGAAACCGCTGTTTATGAGCAGGGCAGATGGTCCCGGAGGGGAGGTATCATCGATATTGGTACCTACGGCTCCAACAATCCCTTCCGCATAGAGTTCTTTGGCGATGAAGTGGAATCGGTGAGGATATTCGATCAGCACTCCCAGCGGAGCATCAACAGGGTTCCGGCGGCAACGATACTCCCGGCCAGGGAGGTGGTCCTGGGGCCCGAAGAATGGAATATGGCCGCCGATTCGGTTCCCGAGGGTCATCCCCTGGAGGAATTCATGTACGGCGCCGGGGGTTTTCCCGGGATCGAGCACCATCTGCCCCTTTTCTTCCGGGAGCTCTCCACACTTTTTGATTACCTGGCGGATATAGGCACCCTGATACTGGTGGAGCCCGGCGGTCTGAAGTCGGTTATAGAGGAGACCACAGAGGCGAGAAGGGGTTCCTTCCCAGGGGATATCCCCTTCCTTTCAGCGGGATGTTCGCGCCCTGGGAGGAGATAGAAGGGGCCATAAACCGCTGCGGACGGATCCTTGAGCACACCCTGGTACCCCGGGGTGATGTTGATGTTTATCTCCCCACCGAGCCCCAGACCGGTTTCATGGGCCACAGGGATGAGATGTTCCGCCAGATGCGCTCCTGGCTCACCGAAGGCTTCCGAGTGGCCGTGGCCTGTGATACCCAGGCCGAGCTGGGAACCTTCAGAGAGCTTCTGCCCGAGGACATTGAACCCTCCATCGAACTTGTGACCCTTCCCATCTCCGACGGCTTCATCCTCAGGGATTCATCCGCCGGGGATATCGCCTTTCTTTGTGAAAGAAGGCTGCTGAGCACCCGCAGAAGACCCGAAAGGGTAAGGAATTTCCGCGGCGGCGAGGTGCTGGCCTCCTGGGAGGAGCTTCAGCCGGGTAACTACATAGTCCACGGGGAGTACGGAATTGGAATGTTCCTGGGGCTTCGAAGGGTCTCCGTGGCCGGTGGCGACGCCGATTGTCTCGAGGTGGTCTACCGCGACGGAGACAAACTTCTGGTGCCCCTTGAGGAGATAGGCCAGCTTCAGAAGTATCTCAGCCCCGGGGGAGGGGCCCCCAGCTGGACAAGATAGGCGGCACATCCTGGAACAAGAGGCTCTCCAGGGCAAAGAAGAAGGCCCATGAGATAGCCGGCAGGCTGGCGATACTCTATGCCGAGAGGGCCGTGAGGAACAGACCGCCCTTTCCGCCCCCTGGGAAAATGATGCGGGCAATGGAGGAGAGTTTTCCCTACGAGGAAACACCTGATCAGGCCGCGGCAATAAATGCGGTGATGAAGGATTTTGCCGGGGATTCTCCCATGGAGCGTCTGGTCTGCGGCGACGTTGGCTACGGAAAGACCGAAGTCGCCCTGAGGGCCGCCTTCAGGGCAGCCGAAGCCGGTTTACAGGCCGCGGTGCTGGCCCCACCACCGTCCTTGCCGAGCAGCACTACAACACATTCCGGGACAGGCTGGCGGAGTTCCCCCTGAGGGTGGATGTCCTCAGCCGTTTTCAGTCCCCCGGGGAGCAGAGGAAATCCCTGGAGGACCTCTCCGCCGGGGATGTGAACATCGTGGTCGGGACCCACAGGCTACTCCAGAAGGATGTGCGGTTCCACAACCTGGGTCTTCTCGTGATAGACGAGGAACAGAGGTTCGGTGTGAGGCAGAAGGAGTACATAAGGGAGATGAAGTCAAATGTGGACACACTTACCATGACCGCCACTCCCATTCCCAGAACACTCCACATGGCCCTTTCCGGATTCAGGTCCATCTCCATTATCTCTACCCCTCCAAGGGATCGCTACCCGATACAGACGGAGATAACCACATTCAACAGGGAGATAATCCGCCGTGCGGTGGCAAGGGAACTTGAAAGGGACGGGCAGCTCTTCTTCGTTCACAACAGGGTCAGCACCATCGAGAAGGTCAGAACGAAGCTGGAGGCCTTCCTGGACATAAGGATCGCGGTGGGTCACGGACAGATGTCCCCGGCCCAGCTGGAGGACGTGATGCACGCCTTCATGGCAGGGGAGTACCAGATGCTCCTCTGCACCAGCATAATAGAATCGGGAATAGACCTGCCCAGGGTAAATACCATGTTCATAGACAACGCCCAGAACTTCGGCCTGGCAGAGCTCTACCAGCTGAGGGGAAGGGTGGGCAGAAGCCACCACAGGGCCTACTGCTATCTCCTCACACCGGGAGGGCTGGGAAAGCTGAAGCCCGAGGGCAGAAGCAGACTGGAGGCAATTCAACGCTACACAAGGCTCGGCAGCGGCTGGCACATCGCCATGAGGGACCTCGAACTCCGGGGCGCAGGGGAGTTCCTGGGATCCGGACAGAGCGGCCAGGTTGACGCCGTTGGCTACTCCATGTTCGAGGAGCTCCTGGCCAGGGAAGTTGCTGTACTGAAGGGCGAGAAGGGTTTCCCGGCGGATTTCCGCACCAGGATAGAGGTCCCGGGCCCGGCGTACATCCCCGAGGAGTACATGCCGGACACGGCGGAGAGGGTTCAGCTGTACCGCTGGGTCTGGCGGGCCAGGGGTGAGGAGACCATAGATGAGTGGCTGGATTATGTCCGGGACCGCTTCGGTGAAACCCCGGACCCGGTCAAGGGTGTTGCCCTCAGGGCCAGGATAAACCTGCTGGCCTCCGGAAGCCGCATAGAGGACGCCGTGGTGTCCTCCACCGGCGCCAGGCTGGTCTTTGCTCCGGAAAGCCCCCCTACGCTGAAAAAGGTACGAAAACTGGCCGGGGATAACTGGCAGGCGGTGCAGGACAAGACCGGACGGATCATACTCTCCGCCGGTATGAAAGGCTCTACCGGAGTACAGAGGATATCCGCAGTGCTCACCGTATTGCGTATATTCTGTGCCTACCGTAGAAACGAAAATTTATGAAACAGCAGCAGAGGTGGTATTAATGCACCGGATGTCAGTATTATTTGCAGCAGCTATTATCCTTCTGGTCCTTTCAGGATGCGGTGGTGAACAGCACCTGGGTTCAGTTGGCGGACACCCCCTGACCCGGGAGGAATACTTTGAAGTTTTCAACGGTCTTCCAGCCTCCGAGCAGGTGGATGTACTGGAGCCCGGGGGAAGAATGGCCCTGATGGAAAAAATAGTGAGGAAGAAGCTTCTTCTCCTGGCCTGGGAGGAGGATCCCTCCATTTCCACGGGCATCGAGGAACTCTACAGTATCTCATTCCTCTCCGATTCCATGTTCCGAAGGATCGCCTCGGAATACGATCCCGAACTCTACACCGATTCCCTTGCTTCCTCCGGCTATTCGGGTTTTCAGCTCAGGGCGGTGCTCCTCGACGATTCCACCCAGGCGGCGACCCTTGCTGAAAGGTGGAGTGAGGGGATATCGATGATTCCTTTCCTTCGGTGAGCGCCCCCTGGAGCGTCGCCGGCGGCGGCAGCTACAGAACCCTAGGCGGGCCGCTTCACAGGTTTACCGCCAGTTTCGAACCCCTTCTTTCCCTTGAGCAGGGCACCGCTCATGTGCTTCCCATGCACGGGGAGTGGTGCGTCTGCCTTCTGGAACTCATTCCCGGCCAGTGGACCCCCGACGACAATGCCGCCTCGGCGGGCCTCATGATCCATCTCTCAAGGGCATCCGGCGAAGAGGTCTTTTCAAAGGGCGTGGAAGCCTGGCGGACAATGTGATTCCATCGCAAACCGTTCTCATCCTTCGGGAGAGGGGGACAACACTCCACTCTTTGCCGTGGGCACCGATACCGTCACCGTGGCTGAGGTCCTGGACATGATGCGGAGGGCGTCCCCGGAGAACTTCTTCGGAAGCGTGCCCGAAGAGCTGGGCTTCATTGCCCCGCCCCGGTTCTCCATGAGCCCGGAGCTTACCCTCTGGTTCTATGCCCGGAACCTTGCCCAGAGGTATTCAATGTGGAAAATGGCCGTTGAAGCCGGTATCGAGCCCGGAGAGGCAGACCTTGACTATCCCAGGGCTGAAAGCGTGGTCCGGGAGAGGGTATTCCGGAACTCCATGCCGGACAGCGCCGGCGTGGCGGACTGGTTCGAAGCCAACTCCGACATGTATGTGCTCCCGGAAAGAAGGTCGGTGCTTCTCGGATACACCGACAGCCTTACCGCCGCTTCAGTTTCAGCCCCGGGGGACTTACAGGATATCCCCGGTCTTCAGACCGTTCTCGATTCCACCGGTGCCATGATGCCCACACCTCCACAGATCCAGGAGTCCTTCGGACAGGTCCTGGGCCAGGAGATCTTCCAGGCCCGGCCCGGTGTACTCAATGGTCCGGTTTACCTCGACGGGGAACTTGCGGCCTGGTTTGAAGTAGTGCGTATTGAGCCCCCCGGTGTGGCGGACCTGCAGGAGATATTCCCGGTGGTCTCCGCCGCCGCTGCAATGGAGATGTTCGAAGAAGGTTTCGAGGAACTCATTCGGGACCTCAGAACGGAGTATCCGGTGGAGATCGATACCGCCGCCGTGGTGGAGATCGATCTGTGGGGTTCTGTAAACTAACCTGGAGGGAATAAGCCATGAGAAACAGAGTTCTGCTTCTCCTCGCAGTATTTTTAATAACGGGAACCGCCCTTTCCGATGTTCTGGCATCGGTTGATACCAGGGAACTCACCTGGGAAGATCTCGTGATAATGGCCGGAGGGGCCGAGGCCATTTCCGGGATCGGAATAACCAGCCGGGAAGCGGCGGGTGAGGTCCTGGAATCCTGGATAAGGGAACAGCTTATACTCATAGCCGCCGAGGAAAGCGGTATTGCCCAAAGGCCCGATGTTGCCGCAATGATAGAGCAGGCGGTGAGCCAGATAGTGGTCGAGGCTTACATCACCGATGTTCTGGACGATGTGGAGGTCTCAAGGCTCGAAGTGGAGAACTATGTGGATGTATGGGGTGATACCTACTCCATGGAATACAATGTGCGCCACATCCTGCTGCCGGACAATGCCATGGCATCTTCAGTGCGCTCCCGTCTTGTTGCCGGTGAGTCCTTCGGAACCCTGGCGGGGCAGTTCTCCGTTTGTCCCAGTTCGTCCTCCGGAGGGAACCTGGGCTGGATAAGCAGGGGCATGGCGTCCCCGGGGTTCATGGAGGCGGTATGCCAGCTTGAGATCGGCGAGATATCACCGGTGGTTCAAACACCCATGGGGCACCACATCATACAGCTTATGGAGAAGCGCCAGACACAGAGTCCCCTTACCCAGGCGCAGATCATTGAGCTGGCCACCATGGAACTGGAATCCGCCAGGCAGGAAGAGATACTTGTGGAGCTTATCGATGAACTCCGCGCCGGTCACACGGTCAATGCCTGGCCACAGCGTCTTCTCAATCATCTTTAGGGCGGAGGGGTCCATTGAGGGGTAAGTTGGGTACGGCGGCCTGGACAGCTGCGGCCATTGCCGCGGCGGTCACTCTGTGGGTTTTGCTGGGAATGGGTGGTTCACCGGAACCGGAGCACAACGAAGATCATTCCCAGGGGTTCTCCAGGGGTGATCCCGTGGCGGTTGTGGGGGAGTACACCCTCTACGATACCGATCTAGCCCTGGTGCGGGCCGGAGAGGCGCAGCCGAGGCCTGGACCCGGATCAGATCCTGGCCTGCGCCGCCGAGACGCCGGCTGGAGAACCCCGCCATCAGCGCCTTCGTTGCGGCCAGGGCAAGGCAGCTCTACCTCAGGGACCTCATGGTGGACAGCCTGATAAGGTCCGTTGAGTACCCCTCCACCGCCGAGATCCATGCACGAATGGAACTCGAGCCCCAGCTCTACCTCATCGAGAGGCACTACCATCAGATAATCCTGGCGGACAGCGCCATGGCCGATTCCGTCCTGACAAGGCTTGAATGGGGGCAGAACTTCGCCGTAACAGCGGTTAACATCTCACTGGGCCAGAAGGCCGGCGTGGGAGGTGACCTGGGGTTCGTCACCGGCGCGGAAATGCTTGCCCAGGGGCTTCCCCTGGAGATCGCCCTCCTCGACGGCCTCAGTACGGTCATCAGATCGAACCTGGGATGGCACATCTTCAGAGTAAGCGAGACCAGGGCCCTGCAGGATTCCCTGCGGGGAGTTCAAAGCGCCGGACAGATCATGTACGAAACAAGGATCCAGGCAGCCATCGACAGCGTCCTCAGCGCTGCCGGTGAAGAACTGTCTGTGGAGGTTGAGCTTTAATGAACACCATACTTCTTGCATCGGCGGCCCTTCTCTTCGCCGAGCCCTTCACCATGGAGCGGGTGGTGGCCGTTGTCGGTTCCGAACCCGTTCTTCACTCCGATGTGATAACACTGATGATTGAGTCGGGTATCGATCCGGAGAGAGCCGTATCATCCTCCGGTGAAACCGCTGCCTACAGAGAGTCCATGGAGCAGATCATCCGTGAGAAACTCCTGGTGGAGGCCGCCAGGAGGGAGGGGGTCTATCCCACCCGTGATGAGATACAGCAGGCGGTGGACGGCGCCATGACCGAGGCCAGGGAGGGCTTCCGCTCGGAACAGGAATTCATAAGTTATATCGCTTCAATGGGATTGACGGTCAGAGCCCTCCGGGACAGCTATGAAACCATTCTGGGGGACAGGCTCGCCGGTAAGAACTTCGTAAGGCTTCGATCCGGAAGGGTAATGTCCTCCCTTCCAATGGATCCCGTCTCCTGGTTCACCCTTCACCCGGAAGCCGTGGAGGCCGTCCTGGCCCCCAGGTCCCTCAGCTGGATCTACATTCCGGTGCTTCCCGGGGCCACCGAAGAGGCCGAGGCCCTTCTGTCCGATGTCAGGGAACGGATAGAGGGGGGAGAGATGACCTTCTCCAGCGCCGCGGCGACCTATTCCGAGGACGGCTCCGCATCATCCGGAGGGGATCTGGGCTGGTTCGGAAGGGGCGACATGACCGCCACCTTCGAGGATCAGGTGTACTCCCTTGATCCCGGTGAAATGGCAGGGCCATTCAGAACACCCTTCGGTGTTCATCTTGTAAAGGTTTCCGACATGACCGAGGACAGCGTAAGGGCCAGCCACATACTGAGGACCGTCCAGCTCACACCCGCCGATCTCGACTCCGCACTGGCACAGGCTCAACGCACCCTTTCTGAGATACAGGAGGGAGCCGGTTTCGCCGATGTGGCCAGGAGGGTGAGCCGTGATCCCCGTACCGCCGCTGAGGGCGGCTTCATAGGCACAGTGAACGTGGGCAGCTGGGAGGGCGAACTTCGATCCGAGGTAATCTCCCTGCTTCCCGGCGAGGTATCAGCTCCGTTGGAAATAGAGCAGTCCATGGCGGTGGCCATATTCACAAGGAACCACAGCGACGGCATCGACTGGGACGAATTTGAACAGGATGAACTGGATCTGATGCTCCAGTCGGTTTTCTGGAACACCCATTATGAAAGCATGGTGGATTCCCTGAGGAACACTATTCCCGTGCTGGTCAACATCAGCCATGAGGATTGATGTTTTCCTGAAGGTTGCGGGCCTTCTGAAAACCAGGTCCATCGCCGGAAAGGCCATCGCTTCCGGTGCCGTTCTCATCCACGGAGCCAGGGCAAAGGCCTCGGCAACCGTTGAGCCGGGGTCACTGATCGATCTGATAAGGCCCGACGGCGAAAGCATCACAGTAAAGGTCCTGGCGGTTCCGGGAACGAAAACCGTTTCCAGGAAGGACAGGAAGGAACTCTACGAGATCATTCAACCGGGGGGGACCGATTGCTCCTGACCATGCGTTCCGTGCGTCTCAGCTATGGCCGATGGCCGGCCCTGGACAAGATAGACATGGATGTGGAGCAGGGCGAGTTCGTGGTGGTCTCCGGCCCAAGCGGTGCCGGCAAGACCACACTGCTGCGCCTGATCTGGATGGGGGACCGCCCTGATTCAGGCACCGTCGAGGTCTCGGGCTTCAGCTCCGACACCGCCGGACGAAGCCAGCTGCCGGTTCTCAGAAGGAAGATAGGCATCGTATTTCAGGACTTCAGGCTTCTCTTTGACAGAACCGTGTATGAAATGTGGCACTGCCCCTGCAGGTAACCGGAGCCGGTGAAAGGGTTGTGAGGAAAAGGGTAATAGCCCTCCTGGCCAGAATGGGCCTCAGCCACAGAAGGAACTCCTATCCCCATCAGCTCAGCGGGGGTGAGCAGCAGCGGGTGGCGATCGCCAGGGCAATGGTGGGCCACCCTGTGATACTCCTGGCCGACGAGCCAACGGGCAATCTCGACCCGGATGTTTCCCGTCAGGTGATCGAACTCCTCCTTGAGATAAACAGGGGCGGAACAACTGTGATAATGGCAACCCACGACCCCAGGCAGGTCCCCCCGGGCAGGGGAAGGTTCCTGTTCCTGGAAAGGGGCGTGCTGAGGGGCGCCGACAGGTGGGCTGAAATAGAGGATGAACTGTGAGCATGCTCAGGGCCGCACTGCGGGAAACCACACTGAACCTCAGGACAAGACCGGGGGCGAGGCTCGTTACCTTTCTCATGGTCTCCCTTGCCTTCGTGGTGTTCGATACCTTCCTAATAATCTCCTGGAACCTCCAGAGAATAATGGACAGAGAGCAGAGCCTGGTTGGTATGGAGGTCTTCCTCTCCAGGGAACTCTCCGAGGCGGAGGGCAGGACAATAGGCGACCTGATAGGTGACATGCAGGGGGTTCAATCGGTTTACTATGTCTCCTCCCCGGAAGCGGAGGCCCTTTTCAGGGCGGAGCTTCCAGACCAGACACACCTTCTGGAGGTCATGGGGTCCGACTTCAGGCTTCCACCCTCACTCCAGGTAACCTTCGCCGAGGGAGTTACCCGCAGCGGAAGGATCCGTGAGATATCTCGGGCGGTGGCGGCAATTGAGGGTGTGGAGGAAACCGTTTACGGGGAAGACTTCCTTCCCGGGCTGATCCGAACGGTATCCACCATACGCAGGCTGGTCCTCCTCCTTGGTATAGTGCTCGTATTCAGCATTTCCATGGTGGTTTCTACACCGTCAGACTGTCCGTGGTCCGAAGGGGCTCACGGTGGATCTCATGAGAACTGTCGGGGCACCGTGGTGGTTTATTAGAATACCGTTTGTGGTGGAAGGAATTCTTATGGGTGTAGCCGGAGCCCTTGGAGGTCTGGGTCTCGCCGGAGTTCTCTCCTCCGTGCTTTCGACGGCGGTGAGCCACAGGTTCATGCCGCCCCACTGGATTAGCCTCGTTGTTCTCCTCGGCGCGGTCACCGGAACCGTCGGTGCCCTTGCCGGTTCATATGAAAAGGAAAGGCAAAGATGAAATTAAGAAGCATTGCGATCATGCCCATTCTGGCAGCGGCCACAGCGTTGGCCCAGGAGGCCGCCGCTGAAACCGCCGAGGCCCCGGCGGGCTGCATGGGCTCAGGGGGAATTACCGGCCTTTTGCCCATAGTAGCCATGGTGGCCATTTTCTACTTTCTGATAATTCGACCCCAGCAGAAGCAGAGCAAACAGATGGCGGAAATGCGCAAGGCTCTCACCAAGGGCGACCGCGTTGTTACCGGAGGCGGAATTCACGGGGTCATCACCAACCTCAAGGGCGATATTGTCACCGTGAGGATCGCCGATTCGGTGAAGATCGAAGTCGACCGTAACTCCCTCACACTGGTTCCCGGCCAGGTTGGAGAAGTGGAACAGGGATGAAAAGCAGGTCCGGAGAGGTGAGGGTGATCGGCGACCCGGTCCTCGGGAAAAGGGACGTCCCCTTGCCTTTCCGGAAGACGCCTCCATGGTCGAAGAACTCCTCCAGGAGATGTTCCGAATACTGGAGCGGGAAGAGGGCCTTGGCCTGGCGGCGCCCCAGGCGGGCAACTCCATCAGGCTCTTCATAGCCCTTCCGGATTACCTCGAGGACCTCAAGGGACACACCGTATTCATCAACCCCGTTGTGGAGCCTACGGCGAAATGGAAACAAGGGAGGAGGGCTGCCTGAGCGTACCGGGTATATATGAAACCCTCGACCGGCCTTCCAGGGCACGGATAACCGCCCTGGACAGGAACGGAGCGGAGTTCTCCCTGGATGTCGAGGGGCTTTCAGCCAGGCTGGTACAGCACGAAGCCGATCATCTCGATGGCATCCTTTTCGTCGACAGGCTCAGCCCCATGAAAAAGAGGTTCCTCAGGAGAAAGATAAGGAAGATGCGGGAGACAGCCGATTGAGGGTGGTCTTCCTGGGAACATCATCCTTTGCGGTTCCCGCCCTGAACGAGCTTCACCGGCGGAGGGACATCACCATCGAAGGGGTTGTCTCAAGGCCGGACAGACCCGCCGGCAGGGGAAGGAAGCTGACCCGGCCCCCGGTGGCCCTTGCAGCTGAAAAGATCGGTATTCAGCTCCATCAGCCTGAGAAACTGACTGAAATTCGCACAGAACTGAAGAGCATTGCTCCGGAGGTGATGGTCTCCGCCTCCTATGGAGGCTGGCTTCCCGGTTGGTTCCTGGAGGCGGCTCCCCTGGGGGTGGTCAACATCCATCCCTCCCTTCTTCCGCGGCACCGGGGCGCGGCTCCGGTGGTAAGGACGGTCCTCAGTGGCGACGCAGTTACGGGGGTTACCTTCATGCTCACCGACTCCGGGTGGGATACAGGCCCTGTGATAAAGGCCTTTCCCCACCGGGTGGACACGGGGATCACAGCGGGAGAGCTCGAAGAACAGCTTGCCGCCCTGGCGGCAAAGCAGCTTCCCCGGGTGCTTCTGGATTACGAAGGGGGTATCCTTGAACCCCGGGCTCAGTCCGGAGACGGCACTTACGCTGAAAAGATCACCCCGGAGGAAGCCCTGATGGACTGGAGGGAGAGTTCAACCAACCTGGACAGAATGGTCAGGGCCTTCAATCCCGTTCCCGGTGCCAGGACTTTCTTCAGGGGCAAAATGCTGAAGATATTCCAGGCGGCCCCCTGCGAAGGCCGTGGGACCCCCGGGGAGATCATAGCCGTGAATCCCCTGACCGCCGCCTGCGGCACCGGCGCCTGGTTCTTCGGGAGCTTCAGCCCCAGGGCAAAAACGGATGTCCGAAGAAGACTTCCTCAGGGGCGCCAGGATAAAAACGGGGGAGTTCTTTGGAGAAGAATAGGAACAGGCTCTATCTGCACCTGGGAGTTACCCTGTTCGCGCTGTTTCCCGGGCTTCTGATAGCCCTCATTGCGGATTCCCTGCTTTATCCCCTGGCCTTCATTGTTTTCATGAACCTGCTGTGCCTGACCGGCGCCCACTGGCTTCTGGTGATCGCCTACCATGTTCTGAAGCCCTTTTCCAGAATTTCCGGGGAAGAGGCTTTCCTTCCGGAACGGATGGTCATAGGTCTTTCAGGGGTGAAGTCCAGGGGGATCCCCCGGACAGGATACTTCTTCTGCTCCCCCATTGCCTCCAGAACCACAGCTGCGAACACCGAATAACCTTTAACCCCGGGAACTGCAAACGGTGCGGCGGCTGCCCGGTTGGGGAGCTGGTGGACCTGGCGGAGAAAACCGGGATCAAGATCGCCGTGGCCACCGGCGGCACACTTGCTAGGCGTCATGTGACCGCTGAAAGACCCCAGGCGGTCATCGCTGTGGCCTGCCCCAGGGATCTGGGCCAGGGAATGCTGGATGCATGGCCTGTTCCTGTATATGGAATAGAGAACTCCCGTCCCCACGGCGACTGCCTTGATACAATGGTGGACACGGAAGCGGTGCGGAAGGCCATAGAAGACCTCACCAGTTGAAGGAACCCGGCTCCATGGTGTTGCTTTCCGGAAGCCTGTAGCCCTTTTCCATGAACAGCCTCACGCAGGCCTCGGCGGCCTGCCTGTCGAAGTGTATTCCAGAACCGGCGGTAATGGTCTGGAGGGCTTCGTGGAGGCCCTTGCTTCCGCGGTACGGCCTCATTGTGGCCATAGCCTCCACCACGTCGGCCACCGCCAGGATCTTTGCCTCGGGTAGTATCCTGGGACCCTTCAGCCCCATGGGATAGCCGCTGCCGTCTATCCTCTCGTGGTGCTGCAGCACTATGTCCGCCACAGGCCAGGGAAAGTCGATGCTTTTCAGTATGTCGTAGCCGTTCTCGGCGTGCTCCCTGAGAAGCAGGACCTCGCTCCTGGTTATGGATCCCGGTTTAGTGAGTATCTCCGAGGGAACCGCCATCTTGCCAATGTCGTGGAGTATTCCGGCCAGCCTGAGGCCGTCTATCATTTCGCTCTTCATCCCAAGTTCTGTGGCGATGGCGCAGGCCAGGTCAGCAACCGTTTCTGATGACCGGAGGTATAGGGATCCTTCATGTCCACCAGTCTGCTCATGGCCAGAACGGTTCCCTCAATGGTCTTTTCAAGCTGCTGGAAGGCCTGCATCCGCCCGGTGATGTCGTTTACCACACCTCGGCGATGAGGACCGATCCGGCGGTGAGGGTGGTCAGTGTGACCGAGGCCCAGAACTTCGAGCCGTCGAACTTCTTCATCACCATTTCCCTGTTGTCCACCTTGCCCTGTTCCTTCAACAGGGTGAGCATTACCTCCTCGTCGCTCTTACGGGAGATAAGGTCGCAGAGCCGAACGTTCTGCCCGTTTTCCGCCGGCAAAGCGAACATCCGTTTGAAGGCGGGGTTCATGGATAGGATAAGGGCGTGTTCCCTTACCTCAGTCCTGAACACACCCACCGGTATGGTCTCAGAGAGGTTCCTGTAGTTCTTCTGGGTGGTTTTCAGTGCCTTTCGGCTGTAGACCTGATCCGATATGTCCACGGTGATCACTACAACGCACTGCACCCGGTCGTCGGGCTTCATTATGGCATAGAAGTGCTGGGACACCCACACGGCAAGGCCGTCTTCCCTTATGGAATGGGTCTTCGCCTCGGGAATGAACAGCTCGCCTCCGGAGTTGTATATCTCCAGGAGCCTGTCGGTATAACCCGCCAGATAGGAGTCGGAGCTGTCAAGCTTAAGCTCGGTGCGCTCCTTCTCCATGTCCTCCCGTATTTCCTCCTCGGTGGTGCCCCAGATTGTCCGCCAGGCACGGTTGTACATCAGGAGGTTCCCCACGGGGTCCCTTACCGATATCCCCACCGGGGCGTTCCTGATTATGGCGGAGTTCACCGCTTCTCTGCTCTTGAAGGTCTCGAACTGTTTCTCTTCGTGGGAGATGTCCCTCATTATGCAGAATATTCCCGCCGGGCTGTCCAGCTCCCGGAGTGGGACCTTCAGACAGCTGAAGACCCTTTTCTCGCCGTTGATCTCATCGAAGGACAAGAGTGACCTTGATGACAGACCGGTGGCATGGCCTCTTTGTCGGATTCCAGGTCCTTCTCCGCGGCAAGGGCCGGCATCAGTTCAGAAGAGGCCAATCCCTGGGCTGTCTCCGGGGAGTCGAGGCCGAAGAAGTCGGCGAAGGCCCAGTTGCAGGTAAGGAACTTCAGGCTGCTGTCCTTTATGTAGACAAGTTCCCTGGCCTGATTGAACGCCAGCTCCAGATACCTGTTGAGATCCCTGTCCTCAGGTTTCAAGCATTTTCTCCAGTTCTTCCGTCAGGTTCTCAAGCATGGCCATGGCCTCCCGGACAGGACCGGGGGTTTCAAGGTCTATTCCGATCTCCCTGAGGAGATCCAGGGGAGGCTTCGAGCCGCCTGAGGAGAGAAAGTCAAGGTAGCTTTCCACAGCCCCGGGTTCGCCGCTGAGTATCCTTCTGCTTATTGATGCGGCGGAGGCCATTCCCGTGGCGTATTTGTACACATAGAAGTTGTAGTAGAAGTGGGGGATCCGGGCCCATTCCGTGGCAATGGGTTCGTCCTCTCCGTCGAATGCGAAGGCGTCTCCGTGGTAGAGCCTGACCAGGTCGTAGTAGGTTTTCGAGAGCCAGTCGGAGGAGAGGGATTCACCCTCCTCCACCCTCTGGTGGACCAGAAGCTCGAATTCAGCGAACATTGTCTGTCTGAAAAGGGTTGTCCTGAAATCATTTATCTGGCTGTCAATAAGATAGGCCATCACGCTCTGATCAGTTCCCCCTTCCTTCATGTGGTTGGCAAGGAGCATCTCATTGGTGATGCTTGCAACCTCTGCCACCAGTATCTTGTAGTCGCTTGTGTGATAGGGCTGCTTCTTTCTGGAGTACCAGCTGTGCATGGAATGGCCGGCTTCGTGGGCCATGGTGAACACCGAGTCCAGTGTGCCGGAATAGTTCAGAAGCATGTAGGGAGGACTGTCGTAGCAGCCTCCGGAATAGGCGCCGCTCCTCTTGCCAAGGTTTTCGTAACGGTCGGTCCATCTGCTTTCAAACCCACGCATCAGGTCGTCCCGGTACTGCTTCCCCAGGATCTCAACAGCCTTCAGTGTGAGTTCCTCGCCCTGCTTCACCGTGTACCTGGTGTCCACACCGGGCACGGTAGGGGTGTAAATGTCGTAGAGATGAAGCTCGTCGAGGTTCATGGACCTTTTCTTCATCCTGTAGTACCGGTGCATTATGGGCAGACTGTCGTGAACGGCGCTGATCAGGGATTCATACACCTTTCTGTTCACCCGGTCGTTGAACAGCGAGGCCTCAAGGGCCGAGGGATATTTCCTTGCCCTGGCCCGGAAGATGCTGGTTCGCACCTGGCCGTCGAGGAGGGCCCCAGGGTTTCCGTGTTGCCGGAAGCTCTCCGTAGAAGCCCTTGAATACCGATTTTCTCAGCTTCCTGTCCGGCTCCTGAAGCAGCGGGACGAAGTTTCCGTGGGAGATCTTTACACTCTTCCCCGAGGGATCCGTTACCGAGGGGAACCGGGCGGGTATCTCAACATTGTTCAGTTTGCCGAAGGCGCCGATGAAACCCCTTGTGGCGTCGGAGGCCAGGGCAAGGATCTTTTCCTCACCGGAGGAAAGGGTATGGGGCCGTTTCCTCAGAACATCCTCCAGCCAGACCTTGTACTTGGAGAGGGGGGTTTCCTTCAGCCAGTTTTCCATTGTTCCTTCGGGCACCGAGAGCACCTCGGGGTTGAACCAGCTCACCGATGCGGCCAGGTTGGTCAGAAGGTCCATGGCCTTCTGATTCATCTCGCTTCCCCGGGGATCGGCGAGGTTCTGGTCGTTCACCATGTGGGCGTAGGTGAATATCTTTTCCGCCCGGCGGCTTGCAAGGAGAATATCCTCTATGGTTTCAATCAGCGTTTCCGGCGAGGTTACGGCCTTTCCCCTTCGAAGAGCCAGCCTGTCCGGAAGGGCCGATGCTTCCTTCAGGTCCTTTGCCCATGCTTCCCGGTCGGGGTACATTACGCTGAGGTCCCAGGTGTCCTCCACCGGGACTTCTGATCTTTTTACCGGTTGTTCAGTCATGTCGTTCCTTCATTTTCAGCTTCAGGGTGATATGAAGCAAGTATATGACTGAGATGTGAATTATGAAAGGCCCGAAGGCATTCAGCCCGTGATTCCAGGGGGGAGAAAAGGGCCTGTAAGCCGCTCAGCACATTCGGCAAGTACCTCTCCAACAAGTTCCAGCATGCTTCGGGACTCCATTCCCCAGGATCCCCGGCCGGCCAGCAGGAGGAATCGAACTTCCCCGGAGGAGGACATGACCGGAACCACTGCGCAGCCGTCGGTGAAGGGTTCCCTTTCGTGGAACACAGCATCCTTTTCGGGAATGTATACCATACCGGGCTCATCCGGCAGGTTCAGGGAACCGTGATCTATCAGCCCGGGAACTCCGATGCCCTTTACAAGCCGGTAGCCATCCTCAGACAGGGAGTATATCCCACGCCGGTGAACGAAGGCCAGGCCGGCCATGGCATCCAGTATGGTGTCCGCCGCCTCGGGAAGGGTGGCGCTTCTGTTCAGGGCAGCGGCGAGGTCCCGTCTGAGGGCCTTACGCCCGGCTGATTCCGGGCCGAATGTATGATGGCCAGCACGAAACTGTTGTCACCGCTGAAACAGGGAATGGCCTCGATCAGCTTGTGGGGTTACGTATGGTGTTAACCGCAAGAAGCTGTTCAGTACCGGTTTGAAGCGCCTTCTCCACCGGGCATTTTTCCATGCACACCAGCTTGTCGTGAAAGAACTGACGGCATTTCTTGCCATGGATGACCTGGGAGCTGTGGCCGAAGTGTATCTCGGCGGCTGGGTTCGCCCAGCAGATGGTCATGTTTTCATCAAAAATGAGGGCAGGCTCGTCTATGGAGCAGAGCACCCTTTCCGTAAAGGAAGCGGGAATGTCAGTGAACAAAGCGGTTAACCTTTCCAGACCCCTCGGAAAAAGCTTTGATTAATATGTTACCGCCGCTATCCCCGGGCAAGGGGAGGAACAAAAGCCCCCCCCGCTACGAAGGTTCCGGTTATCAGCGAATCTTCCAATAACCGACGGGTTTGCCCGTCAGGGTGCTATGCAATATCTTTACCGAAACCGTTCACCACTGCAGTGACCCGCCGGGGCGGGAAAAGGAGAAATCACATGACGGTAATGCTGTTCTTTCTGGGCCTGGTCTCCCTGGCGACGGACCCTCACCGGGAGGTTGCGGCTCCCGGCGACCGGGCGGAGATTACCCTCACCATGGAAAACACCTTCCAGCCGGCGGGAAGGGCATTCGGCATGTCACTTATGGAGGGTACCGGCGGGCCTGATGTGTTCCTGGCCGGTGTTAACAACAACGCCATGAAGATCTACATATACACCCCCGAGGGGGTTCTCACCGATTCTCTTTTCCTTGACCCGGCCAACCAGAAGTGCTTCGGTGTGGCATGGAACCCAGCCGACGGAAGCTTCCTCACAAACGACTGGGAAACGGTCTCCCTGTTCCAGACCTTCGATAATGGCAACTCATGGAGCACCTGTGCGGACCCGGCGGAGAACTACGGCAGGGGACTGGACTTCGACGGCACCCATTACTGGAGCACCAACGGGTATGCCGGGGTGATCCGGTTCACCCCGGGCGGCGTCTCCGAAAACCACGCCACACCGGAAATAGCCGACCTTCTCAGCGGTCTTGCCCTGTTCCCCCTTCAGGCGGAACGGGATTGCCCTGACCACCTACAGCAACCACTACATCTGGTTCTATGAATGGAACAACACCTCTCTGGAGTACATTGGGAAAGCCCAGTGCCCGGCCCCCTGTCAGCCCTCCGCCGGCCTTGCCTACAGCCACAGCCGGGGGACGCTGTTCTGGAGCTACAAGGTCCCGTCGGGGGACTATATGGTTTCCGAACTGTCCTTTGAGATAGGAATGGCCCTGGGGCAGACCACCTGGGGGGGATAAAGACCTCGTTCTAGCCCGGGGCCGGCTCCACGGTCAGTGTCAGTGTGTCTATGTCCACCTTCGTAACCACCACCCTGTCATCCTTTGCCAGATGGGCAAGTGAATCGCTGACCGCCAGCCATGATTCCCCGTTCACCGCCACCCTCAGGTTCTTCTTCAAAGGATCGATCCTCTGGACGAACCCGGTTTCCCCACCATCTTCTCCATTCCATGGAAGTCCGGTCTGGCCTGGGAACGGATTATCAGAACTATGAAGAAAAGGATAAGAAGGGCCGCCGGGGCAACGCAGACAATTCCGGGATCCATGGGCACCATCCTTTCAATGAACCATGAAGGGTCACTCAAACCATAACTTGCACGGGTTCCATGTCAAGAACCGGCGGGTATTGCCTTTTCCCTGGAATCCCTCCATTATTCAACATAGACAACGAACCGCCGTCATCAATACATCGACATGGAAAACAGTGGAGGTAAAAGTGTTTGACAAGGGCAATATCCAAGGGCTGTTACCGGTTATTCTTATCCTTGTATCAGGAACCCCTGCCCTTTCACTCCCCGGGGGCATGGAATTCACAACGATACCCGCCGGGGAGTTCCTCATGGGTTCCCCGGAGTACCGCGGCGGCAGAGGGGCGGACGAAGGGGCGCACAGGGTTTCCCTGGATGCCTTTGAAATGATGACCACAGAGGTCACCCAGGGTATGTGGCGCGAGGTTATGGGCAGAAGCCCCGCAGGGGGAAGGGGAACCGGAGATGATCATCCTGTATACCTGGTTTCCTGGAACGCCTGCCAGGATTTCATAGAGGCCCTGAACCAGTCGGATACCCTCTACACGTACTCCCTCCCCTCCGAAGCCCAGTGGGAGTACGCCTGCCGGGCGGGCACCGAGACCATTCATTTCTGGGGCGACATCGACCTGCCCTCAACCCTGGGACGCTACTGCTGGTACAGCGGCAACTCCGACTCCACACAGCCGGTGGCCGAGAAGGAACCCAATGCCTTCGGTCTCTATGACATGTGCGGAAATGTCCGGGAATGGTGCCAGGATGTGTACACCGCCGACTATGAGCTCTGTCTGGCGGATGGAACACCCATGCTGGAGGGGGGAACCACAAGGGTCATAAGGGGGGCAGCTTCTTCTTCGATTCAAGCCAGCTGCGCTCAGCGGCCCGTTCCCACCGCACACCGGGCCTGGCCGACTACGACCTGGGCTTCCGCCTGATCAGAACCCCGAGATAACGTCCTTCAGCAGGTAGAGCCCTCCAAGCACCACCAGGACTCCGCAGATGATCCTGAAGGTCCTTGCGGTCCTGCTGCCACCGGACCAGTCAAGAAGCCTCTGCACCTTATCGGTGAAGGAGCCGGCGAAGACCACTACGATACCGTGCCCCACGGCGAAGAGGCTTCCAAGGAGAATGGCCTGAAGCAGTCTTTCGGCTCCAAGCTGGAACATCAGGGCAAGCACCGGGGCCATGAAGGCGAAGGTGCAGGGGCCCAGGGCGGCTCCGAGAACGAGGCCCATGAGAACAGCCCCGAAGGCGCCGCTGCCCCCGGGCAGTTTACCTCCACTCCTTCCCGGAAGGGGAAGCTCCACCAGACCTGATATGGAAAGGCCCACATAGATAAGCACAGCGGCCATCAGGATGTTGCCTACGGGGCCAATATCTCCGGCAAGCCTGCCCAGGAGACTTGTGACGAGACCTATAAGGGCTATGGATATGGTCATTCCCAGGGCGAAGAGAAGGGCCAGTCTGAACCGTCTTCCCCGGGTCATCTCCCCGGTGTTCCCTCCCAGGTAGCCCATCACAAGGGGCACGCTCACAAGGTGGCAGGGGCTGAGGATCATGCTCATCAGCCCCCAGGCGAAACTCGCCGCCAGGGCAAGGGGGAAGGAGGCGTACAGGGCCCTGCTCAGGGCCTGCATCACATCGGCAAGCATATAGTCTCCCTATTCAAATGTGTAGCCCAGTGTCCGCCATCGGGCCATCATGTCGTCGCAGGACATGTACCCTTCGTGCCTGAAAAGCTCCTCACCGGTTTCCGAGAGGAAAACCTGTGTGGGGATCACCCTTATTCCGAAGTCCCTTGCCGCCTGGCCGTTCCGGTTCACGTCTATAACCTGCACGTCCAGCAGGTCGCCGGTCTCGAAGTCCAGCCTCTCCAGCTCGTCCTCCATCATCTGGCAGGGCACGCAGCTGCTGGAGCCCAGGTCGATAAGGGCGGGAAGGCCGTTCAGATAACCCAGCACAGGGGATTCAGAGGGGGAAGAGGTTTCAGCTGCGGGCTCTTCACCAGTGCCGCATGAAACGGCGAACAGAACAAGGGAGGCGAGGACAAGCAGACTGCGACTCAATGATGATGTCATCCGATACTCTCCAATCCATATCAAAATGGTGTGAAATGATCCCGTTTGAAAGCGGCGCATAAGAACGCCGCCTTCAGCATATCAGCCCAGAAGGGTCTTCATCTCCTCAAGAGAGGGAACCTTCCCGGCTATCTTCACTTCGCCGTCCACCGCCAGGGCCGGTGTCATCATCACACCGAAGGCCATTATGTCGTTCAGGGAGGTTACCTTCACTATCTCATAGTCGAGGTCCATTGCCAGGGCGGCGTTCTCCGCCACCTCCGCCATCTTTTTGCATTTGGGGCAGCCGGTGCCCAGTACCTGTATCTTCATTTCTTTCTCCCAATCAGAAGAATTTTCCAAAGGCTATGCCGCTCAGCGCAGCCATCACAACCACGAGTGCAACGAAAACTACTGTCTTTCTGGTTCCCATGACGCTTCTTATCACAAGCATGTTGGGAAGGCTCAGGGCGGGTCCCGCAAGAAGCAGAGCCAGGGCCGGCCCTTGCCCATTCCGCTTCCGATGAGCCCCTGGAGTATGGGGATCTCCGTAAGTGTGGCGAAGTACATGAAGGCCCCTGCCACCGATGCGAAGAGGTTTGCCCGGACTGAATTGCCGCCAACTGCCCTTTCCACCCAACCGGAGGGGATGAGCCCCTCGTGACCGACCCTTCCCAGAAGGGCACCTGCCACCAGGACGCCGAAAAGAAGCAGGGGAAGTATCTGCTTGGCGAAGCCCCATGTGGAGCCGAACCACTCCTTTCCCTCTTCAGGCCCCGAGGCCAGCACTATGGAAAGCCCTATCACACCGGCGGCGAAGGGCAGTTCAGGGGAAGGGGAGAATATCGAGGCAACAGCGGTTACAAGGCCCACCGCAAGGAGCTTCCACATGGAGGCCCCGAACCAGCGGACCAGAACGATCCCCAGCAGAACGCTGAATCCGGTAACGATTTGCCACTTCATCTGGTAAAGGCTCTGCCAGACACCTCCGCTGTCATCCGGGGCGAAGTTGGCGAACACCAGTATTCCCACCATGGAGGCGAAGTAGATCGCCGTTTTCCACAGGGGTCTTCCTTCACCGGAGGGGCTCTGGAACACATTCGCCGCCTGTCTTTCCCTTTCGTCCCGGCGGAAGATGAGATGCATGAGAAGACCAATGACGACACTGAAGACAATAGCTCCCACCGCCCTGGCCACACCCAGCTCGATTCCCAGCACCCTGGCGGTAAGGATAATGGCAAGAACGTTTATCGCCGGGCCGGAGTATAGGAAGGCCGTTGCGGGTCCCAGTCCGGCGCCCATTCTGTAAATCCCGGCGAAGAGGGGAAGAACGGTGCAGGAACAAACCGCCAGAACGGTGCCTGAAACCGAAGCCACACCGTAGGCCACAGCCTTTTTCGCTTGCCCGCCCAGGTATTTCATCACCGAGTTCTGGCTTACGAAAACCCCAATTCCCCCGGCAATGAAGAACGCCGGAATCAGGCAGAGGAGCACATGCTCCCTGGCATACCATTTGGTAAGGGCAAGGGCCTCGGTAACAGCGTTGTCGAACCGCGGGCTTCCCAGGGGAAGGTAATAGAACCCAAGAAAAACCCCGGCCATGAGCGCCAGTGTCTTCCATTCCTTTTTCCAGGTCATCAGGCACCATTCCTTTTTTCGAGGTGTTGAGCGTCTTCCTCAACATTCAGTTTCAGGACTTCGTCGAAGCACTTCAGGAAGTTCATGATGCAGGGCACCCGAAGGTGGTAGTAAACCTGCTTCCCGCTCTTCCTGTAGCCGGCGATACCGGCTTTTCGCAGCACCGACAGATGCCGGGAAATTGTTGAATAGTCCAGATCCAGGGCGGAATTGAACTCGCAGACGCACAGCTCTCCATTCGCCAGCATCTCCACCATCTGAAGCCTGCAGGGGTTGGAAAGTGCCCCTATCAGCTCTGCTCTTCGTCGATAGTAGTCCCTATCATCCATGAATAACCTCCAATACATTTGCAAATATATGCAAACATACATATGTGTCAAGCACCGGATTGATCAGTTTTACGAAGGTCACACAATGTGACAGTCTGATTTCGTTGGACACTCCAGCCGGGCAATAAGGAGTACGAGAAGCTGAAAGTGAAGGCGGTGTCAATTCTTAAAAGGTCGTCATGCAGATCCCGGCGGGTAACCCGTTCTTCAGGTAAAACCGCCAGCTTCCTCAGGGGTCTGGTTCAGCAGGGAACCCCTCCAGGAGAAGATCCACTGTCCCCGGGATATCCCCGGGGCTATCTATCAGCACAGTGGAAAGCTCCAGTTCACTCCGGTTCCCGAAGCCCCAGGCCGCTCCGGCGGAGGGGATACCGCAGGAAGAGGCTGCAATGAAGTCGTACTTCCTGTCCCCGATCATTACAGCATTCCCTCCGTACCGTGCAATAAGTCCCGAAACGAGATACTCCTTGGTGCCTCCGTGGCCACAGCCTGTGATCTCGCTGAAAAGCTCCCTTATATGGAACATCTCCAGGATATCCACCGCGGTTTCCGGTTTCTTGCCGGTGGCTATGCATAGAACCGTTCCAGCCATGCGCAGGGTCTTTAGAGCTTCCCTCATGCCGGGATAGAGGACGTTCTCAGAATATCCTTTTTTCCTGTAGTACTCCCTGAACAAGGCGGTTCCCTCATCCCGGCGGTCAGGCACAAGTTCGTGAAATATCTCACTGAGAGGGGGACCTATGAACCTGAGGAGTTCCCCGGGCTCTATCCCGGGGAGCCCCATCATTCCCAGCGAGTGGTTGATGCCGGAGGTGATTCCCGCCGACGGATCGCTTATGGTGCCGTCAAGATCGAAGATCGCAACTTTCATGAGCAGTACTATACGAAAAGTCAGGCTATCTGTTGAAGGCTATGCCCCAGGCTCCTGCGTCGTAATCATCTTCGGTCTGATCGGCGAAGGTGTCGGCATCGATCACGTCAGCGGCGATCCTTCGGTATTCAGAGGTGTACTCAACGTACCATTCATATGTGTACACGCCGTCACCGGCTGCCTCATCCCCGTAAAGGCCGTTGTCGTACATCATGTGCCTGGGATGTCCGGAAAGCGGTCCGTGGGCGATCACGAAGAAGGGAGGGTCGTAGGAAGGGTTCAGGTGATTCACCGTTACCTCCATCCTGGCAAGGTCACCCTCCTGAAGGTCGGGGAGTTCGGACTGAACATCGTAGAACTGTCCCGTATCTGTGCATTCCCAGATCAGTTCATCCCTGACGAAGATCCTCATGGAAGAAATGAACACTTCCTGTTCTCCGGAGTCGAGCATATGCTCGGCGGGTGTCACTGATACGATCTCCCAGCCTCCGTATCCCTCGGCGTTTACGTTCCTCTCCAGGGCCGCCCTGACGAACCTTATGTCGGATATGGGTTTGAATCCCGGTTCGAACACACCGTCATGCACTGTGTCGATAACAAGCTGAGCCTCGATGCTGTGAATCACCGTGACCGTACATACCCCCGCCGCCGGATCATTCTCCAGAATGACCTGCCTCACCGGTTCTGAAAGCAGCTCCCTGTACCAGATCTCCGGAAAACCCACGGCCCCCCTGTCCGAGTCCCCGGTGCCGTCCAGCCCGTAACCCCTTACAAGGTCAGAGGATGCCAACAGGCATGATATCCAGTCCTCATCGGTGACCTCCGGGGACTGCGCACATCCCCAGAAAAGAGCCATCATCAGAGCCGTTCCAAGTGCAGCTGTCTTGTTCATCTCATTCCCCCTTTCCACCGGACCATCCCGGCAAAAATACCATGTGGCACGCTTTTTAAGAGGATGTTACTCGGCTGTAACAGAATGTTAAGGGAAGCAGGGTAGCGCATGGAGGCACTGGGGAGGAAGGATCAGAACCTGAGATTGATGAGCGGGAGCGCCGCCATGGTAAGAACCACCGTGGTCGCCTTCCTCCCGCTGTGGAGCAATGTATTCCAAAAAGAGAGCACGACCAGTTCAGCATGCTCTGGCTTGGGTTCAGCTGCGCAGGGAATGTTCCCAACTTCAGAGAGATGAAGAGAGACGGGATATCCCAGGCGGAACTGGCCCGAAGGCATGGGCTATCCAGGGAAAGAGTTTACCAGTGGCTGACTCTGCTTGAGCTGCGAGGAGGGAGATCGAGAGGCTGAAGGCGATGGGGGACAACTGGGAGAGAAGGCTTTTGACCGAAAGGATGCTCAGATGGTAAAGCAATATTGACAAAAGGCACACAATGGAATACATTCATTGCATGGCACACTATAACTGGAGTAATGAGAAGAACGAAAAACTGAGAGCTGAACGCGGTGTCAGCTTTGAACAGGTTGTCATGCAGATCGCGGCGGGAAACTTGAAGGCAGTGTATGAACACCCCAATAAGGACAAGTACACGAACCAGAGAATTCTAGTAGTAGAGATAGATCGCTACTGCTATCTTGTTCCTTTTGTTGAGGATGAGAACGGAAGGTTCCTGAAGACGATCATTCCCAGTCGCAGGGCGACACGGATGTATATAGGAGATGAAAATGAAAAGGAATGAACTTACCAAAGAAGAAAAGGAAATCCTTGAATCCTTTGAGAAGGATGAATGGGTGCCACTTCCTGACGGTGAATCAGAGATCGGAAAGCACAAGCGATATGCCAGGAATACCCTGAAGAAGGACAGGCGAATCAACATCAGGATATCTTCAAAGGATCTGGAAACCCTGCAGCTCATGGCAGTGGAGGACGGTCTTCCCTACCAGACCCTTATCAGCAGTATTCTTCACAGATATGTCTCGGGTCGGTCGAGGAGAAACCCAGACAGTACTAAGATACTGAACTCAATAAAGCTAAAACTGGATGAGCAATAATGGAAAGGCCCAGGCAGTTCGCCTGGAGCCTTAATCTGGCGCCTCGACCGTCTCTCCCAGCGAACTTTCTTCTGTTATGACGCAACCATCGAACCGACTCGGCCGAAGAAGGTGAGGAAGACTTTCAGGAACCCGATCATACAGGCGAAAGAGATGCAGCTTGATATGGAATACCATGGTCTGACGAAAGCTCAGCTGGCCAGGAAACTCAACATCTCAGGAGCAAGGGTGACTCAGATGCTCAATCTGCTGAGGCTTCCAGACGAGTTGATTCAGGAAGTGGAAGCCATGGGAGATCACTGGGAACGAGTGCTGTTAACTGAAAGAACACTACGCAAAGCAGTATCGCCAAGATAAGCTCGAGTTCAGGGCTTTTCCATTGGTCGGTTGTTCTCTTCAGACGCCACCGAAGCAGTACTTCAGATTCGTTTGTGAACATGTTCTTATGGAACGGAAAACAGAACCATACCAAGCCCGTATGCGCCAGCTTCAATCCGATGAAGCTTCCTCTTGACACGCCCCCCCCATGCCATGTCATATTCCACAATAAATAGTATATCAATACTGAATGAAGGAAGTGACTAACATGAAATCAACAAGCTCACAGGATATTCTCTTGACCATTGTTTTCCTGTTGCTGACCACGACCGGATTCGCCGGTAGCCCTCCCTCAAACACTATACCGATTATTGCCGACCGGCCTAATGTCAGCGAAGTGGACATCGACACCTTCCTCATGCTTTCCTGGCACTTCTTTGATGCCATTCAAGCCGGTGATATGTCAGCAGGGCATGCTTACAACACATTTGTACCCCCGGCAAACGAGACAGGGATGTTCGTGTGCCTGAATCCTGTTCCCACCGCCCGGTGGGGTCACTGGCCGAGGACATGGGTCGCAAGAATGTCTGAACATGCTTTTCCAGTAACAGTGCTTACGCCAGGCCCGAATGGAGAGGCATATCGATCATCGTCGGGCAGGATACGATAACTTTCGAGAAAGACACATTGATAGAGACTTTCAGCGCACCGGAAATCCGGGATTCACTTGAAGTGGCTGCCGGTATTATGGAGAGCTACTTCGGAAGTGAAGATCAGGTCTGGTTCTATAACACATTTGACGAAGCTCCCTCCAGGCAGTGGACTCACATGGTGCATGATTCCATCATAGCGGGGTATTATGAAGTAGATGACTACATTCCCAATCTGTATACGCAAGCCAGGCATCTTGTGGATCAGATTCTCTTCCTACCTTCGAGGAGGTTGATCCCAGGGGATATTCTCCTGGTTGAAATACCTGATGGAACATGAAGATC
>MJAN01000015.1 GCA_001875255.1 Candidatus Sabulitectum silens
GGTACTCCGGCATAGTCTGTCAGTGTGTCGCCGTCCGCCGGCTGGATGATGACCAGGTCAGGGTCGGTTATCCTGATGTCCGCATCAAGACCCTGGGTGTCATCGAATATCTGAAGCAACCGGCTTTCTTCCAAGGGGCAGGAAAATAATAACTGCCTGCTGACTGCAGCATAGATAAAGTGGGGGAGGGCAAGTCAAGACATGGTGAAGATATCAATGCCCTCTTTGCCTGAGTGCCCGAAGATATCTCTCTGTAACTGCCCCCCGGTACCAGTTGTCCCCCAGGGCAAGGATTCTGTGTTTATCAACCTCGGAAAGCTTCAGCAGGCAGAGCATCGCCATCAGAATCGTAGATGCTCGCCGTGGCCTGTTGACAGGTCTATCCTGGCTCAGTCGGCATATACCTGTCAGTGATCCTCAAATGCTTGTGCCCGGGCCAGTGCCGAAAACCACGAACTCCCCTGGGTAGCGTGTCCCGAAGGGTTCAGGCAAGGGGTATCATACCCTCAAGATGCGCCCTCATGCAGTTGATCATGTTGATGTGGTCCTTCGTTCCGGCCATTTCCCTGGCTGAGTGCATGGAGAGCATGGGGTTCCCCACGTCCACCGTGGGAATACCGGTTCCCGCGGCGGCGATGGGTCCCAGGGTACCGCCGCTCCTGCCGTCGGCCCTTGATACGAACTTCTGAACGGGGCTTTTTGCCAGTTCAGCGCATTTGATGAAATAGGCTGATGTCCTTGCACTGGAGGCATAACTGCCCCCGGCTGAGGTCTTTATGGCCGGTCCGCCATTGAGATGGGGCTTGGAGAGCTTGCTGTGCTTGCCTATCCAGCCGGGATGAACGGCGTGGACGCAGTCGGCGCTTACATTCAGTGAGCGGCTGCAGGCACGGAAAAACTCCTCCCTGCCCCCGGCAAGCCTTTCAAGTATTCTCTCCATGAAGGGGGATGCGGCACCGTTTACAGTCCTGGAGCCGATCTCCTCGTTGTCGAAAAGCAGGACCACCGCGGTTGGATCAGATCCCTTGGCCCTTGCAATTGCTTCTGTGGCAGCATGGGTGCTTGCCCTGTTGTCTATTCCGCCGCAGGTAAGATAGTTGGCCTTCAATCCGCTCAGGGAGGGCTGCTGAAGATCGTATAGCTCACCGGAGAAGTCTATCAGCCGGGGCTTTCGATACCGGCTGCTGCTGCCACCATTCCTTCAGCCCGTCAAAGTCACTGTCCTCATCCCCGAACACCAGCAGAAGCTCATCCTCGGCATTCACTTTGAAACCCTCTTTGTTGGCTGTTCTGTTCAGATGGATGGCCGGGGAGGGAAATCTCAGAACAGGCCGGTCTATCCTGTAGAGCCTGGTCTCCAGTCCCTTTTCCCCCATGAAGGTCACATTCCCCGCCAGACCGAGGTCCCTGTCCATCCATGTGGCCACGGTGGGTCCGCCATATATCTCCACACCCAGGGTCGAAAGTCCCTCTGAGTAGTTGTAGGGCTCGGGTTTCAGCCTGAATCCCGGGGCGTCGGTATGGGTGCCCACTATTCGGAATCCAGCTTCCCCGGCGGGCTTCTCCCCGGTTATGAATGCGGCGAGGGTGGATTCGTTCTCTATCACGAACCTTCTTTCCCCCGGGCGGAGGTTCCACTTGTCCCCCATGCGCGCTTCACTGAAACCGTTCTCCTTCAGTATTTCCGCGGCATTCTCAACACAGTGTGAGGCGGTGGGGCTGTTCTTCAGGAAGGTGACCAGTTTCTCTATCTCCGTGTTCATATGGCTTCTCCCGTCTTTCCCATATGAAGCCTTCGCACCTGGTGCATGAAGGCTTCGAATCTGGATGAATTATCCGTGTCCTCCTGGCCGTCGAAGGCAAGGTTCAGCCATGGCAGCCCGGGCTTGTCCCGCTTGATCCTTCTGGAAACGGCGGAGACCACTGTACCCGGAAGGCAGCTGAAGGGGTAAACGTTCACCGCGCCGTCTATTCCGCCGTGTTCAAGGAGAGCCAGGGGGGTTCCAATGCAGAGAACCGCCTCCCCTCCTATGTTCTCCTCCATATAGGGTGCAGAGCCTTCAGTATCTGCTCGGCGGTGGCGTGGGGCGTATTCTTCAGAAGGCTGTCGAAGGGCTTTTCCACCGCCCTTTTCACCCTTGAGATGAGCATCTCCCTGGCCTTTCCCTTTATGACTTCCCCGGTATTTCCCCGGGCCTTTGAATTCTGTATGTAGCTGTAGTTCACATAGTCGAACCACTCGGTGAGGGGTGTGTAGACGACCTCGGCACCCAGGGCTTCCAGTTTCTGATGGTATCGTCGTTGGCGTAGTCGTCATTTCGCACATAGATCTCACCGAAAACAGCAACAAGGGGCTTCCTTGGCCCTTCCTTCAGTGAAAGCCTCCGGAATCCGCCGCGGCCTTCCTGGCCCGTGAAGAAAGGGATTCGCCCTTCTCCAGGGTTTCCTCGAGGATTCCCAGCCACTTCCCGAAAAGCCGGTCCGCTGAACCCGCTGCCGCTTCATAGGGCCGTGTCCGAAGAAGTGCCTTCTTCAATATATCAGCGGCGGCCAGGGCCTGCAGCAGGTCTTTCTGAAATTTCCGTGAGCTGAGTCCGGGCACCTGGGAATAGGAGTCGCTGGAAGTGGCGGTAAGTATCGGCACTCCCCTGTATCCCTTCTTCTCGAGGACCTGTCTGTGGAAGTTGCAGTACCTGCCGAACCGGCAGGGACCGGAGGCGGTGGCCATGAAGAAGGCGTTTTCGTCGGGCTCGCCGTTCTCCAGTATCTTGAGCATGTTCCCCGCCGTGATTATGGCAGGGTAGCATTCCTTCCCTGTGGTCACGGTCCTGCCAAGGGCTACGGTTTCTGCGTTGGTGGGGGGAATGACCCTGGCGTTAAGCCCTCTGTTTCGAACCGCCGCCGCCGCCAGGTAGCTTGCCTCGCTCATCAGTGGTATCCAGAGGGTCCTTCCTGAGAGATCGGTCTTTTCCGGGGTCCATGGCACATGGGTTTTTGTACCGCTGTTCCCGGCTCCCTCAAGGGCATCAATGAATGCTTCGCACCTCGTTATAACGCCAGCGTCGGCGGCGTGTTCGTCTATCTCAATGGAAAGGAAGGGCTTCTCGCCCATTATCTCACTGAAGGTGTGCTCAATGAAGGAATCGGGACCGCAGCCGAAGTTGCTTATGTAAACGGCGTGAAGATCAGGATCCTCCTTTATGGCGATTCCGGCGGCAAGTATGCGCTGCCCGTAATGCCAGTACATGTTCCTGAACTCATCTGCGGTCCTTTCCATGGGTAGTGGAAGCATGTCCAGGGGAATAACCACACCCCCCAGCTTTGCCAGCTTCCCCGGCAGATCGGTGTTCACCATGGGGTCCGAGCCGTTGTAGGGTCTGCTTACCACAACGAACCCCCGCCTTCCCCGCAGGTTCTTCAGAGCGACCCTTCCTGCTTCGCGGTTCCCTTCGGTAAAAGCATTCTGAGCCTTTTCCGCGGCATGGATGGCCCTTCGAGCATCACCGGTGCTGAAACCCAGTTCCACCGCCGTTTCCATAAGTGCGTTCATCCATTCCTCGCCGGGCAGGGAAAGATCTATCACTGGTTTGAGTATTCGAAGGTTCCTGTTCTCGCTGAGGGCAAGTCCTGCGTCGAGCAGATAGGGAGAACCCTGAACATAGGGGCAGTTGTGTGACTCGGTGAAATCACCCTGTGGTCTGTTCCTTAAAATGGAGGGAAGGAAGATCGTTTCCACACCGGAGTCTATCAGCTCAAGCACATGACCATGGGCGATCTTCACAGGGAAACAGGTTTCAGCGGCAACGTTCTCAACCCCGTTGTGCACCGTTGCCGATGTGGATTCGCTGCTTACCCTCAATCTGCAGCCCAGGGTTCTGAAGAAGGTAGCAAAGAACGGGAAAAGCTCCCAGAACCAGAGCGCCCGGGGAATACCCACTTCAGGGCCCTGCCCCCAGTCCTCCCCGGCGGCGCGGAACAGGTTCTCCACCCTTTTGTGGAAAAGGTTTTCTCCGCCGGCAATGACCTGCATGGACCCGGTCTCGTACTTCTCGCACCTTCCTCCATAGACGAGTTTCGTTCCGTCGGACAGGGTTACCCGGTGTATCTCGCAGTGGTTTGCACAGGCCTTGCACACGAATGAATCCTGTGTGTAGGCGTTTTCGGACAGCTCCCAGCCGCGAAAGGTGGAGTTCCTTTCCGGTTCCATGTGATCCCTGGCCAGAAGAGCTGCTCCGATGGCTCCGGTAACATCATGATGAGGTGGAAGGATGACCCTTCGATCCTTTCCCAGCACCGAATTGAAAGCCGCCGCAACACCCAGGTTGTGGGCCGTTCCGCCCTGGAAAATATCCTTTTCCCTATCTTCCTCTCTCCCACCACCCTGTGAAGGTAGTTGCGCACGATGGAATAGCAGAGTCCAGCGGTTATTCGGTGCACTTCGGTACCCTGGGACTGATGGGAAACGACATTGCTTTCCATGAAGACAGTGCATCTCTCCCCGAGCCTTACAGGGGAAATTGAGTCCAGGGACATAGGTCCGAAGTCCTCTATCCTTACACCGAGCTTTTCGGCCTGCTCCTCCAGAAAGGAGCCCGTGCCGGCGGCGCAGACCTTGTTCATTTCAAAGTCCACCACCCTGCCGTCCCTTATGGAGATGTACTTGGAATCCTGGCCGCCGATCTCAAATATCGTATCTACCTCGGGATCGATCTCCACAGCTGCTCTGGCCTGTGCCGAAATCTCGTTCCTGACCACATCCGCCCCAACGAAATCACCGGTCATGTACCTGCCGCTTCCAGTAACACCAACACCAAGCACAGGCAGTTCGGAAAGGCCCTTCCCGAGCTCCTGAAGACCTTTCCGCACCGCATCCAGGGGTCTCCCCGCCGTGCGAAGGTAAACCCTTCCCACGATGGAACCATCCCGGGAAACCGCCGCAAGGTTAGTGCTGATGGAGCCAACATCTATTCCAAGGAAAACACCCTCGGATGAAGCTTCACCTGATATGGTGAGATCGGCCCTTTCCGGTGCGAACCCACTCAGGGGGGCAGGGTTTCCATTCCACCGGAGATCGCTCTCAGAACATCCTGAACCGCCCCGGGGGACAGGAAAGCAGGTTTACCGGAGAGGGCCGCACCGGCGGCGGTGAGCACCGCATAGTTTTCCGGCACCGAAACCCTTCCATCAAGAACGGTTTCAAAGGCCTTTACCATACCCCTGTTTGCAGCCACTCCCCCGACAAAGGCAACGGGGAAACGGAATTTCCTGCCCGAGGCAATAACGCTCCTGAAGTTCCTGGCAACCGCATGGCAAAGCCCGGCAACAATTTCCTCCACTGTGGCACCAACCTGCTGCAGGTGTATCATATCGCTCTTGGCGAAGACGCTGCACCTGCCGGCTATCCTCGGCGGTGAATCGCATCCCGCCGCCAGATCGCCCATTTCTTCAGGGGTCAGGCCCAGTCTGAAGGCCTGCTGGTCGAGGAAGGAACCGGTGCCGGCGGCGCACACCGAGTTCATGCTGAACTCGTCCATGACAGTTTCCCCAGTGGCGTCCTTCCTTAGAAGGAGCAGCTTTGAATCCTGGCCTCCCATCTCTATGACCGAACCCGTGTCCGGCAGGTACCGGGCAACGGCGGCGGCCAGGGCAACCACCTCGTTCACCGGGGTATGCCCCGCTGCGGCGGTTACGATCAGGGAACCCTTTCCGGTAAGGACAAGGGGTGTCCTTTCCAGTTCTGGATTTTCCCCGTAGAGGGTGAGAAGCGTTTCGATGGGTTTGCCGCCGTGCCTGCGGTAAATGGAGTGGTGTATTCTGTCCTCAGCCAGAAAGGCGATCTTGATCGCCACGGACCCTATATCTATGCCAGCCTTGTCGAAATTCATGAATGCTCCAGTTCAGGGTGATGAGGATGGAATATGCAAAACAGACACCCCATTGGGCACCCCGAACATGTAAATGCTTTAACAGCATTATTTTGCACCATTCCTGAATGCTCTCAGGAACGCCAGGGAAAGTTCATGCTTAAATATTTGGTATTCAATCTGTTACAGAATCTATTTACCAAATTTACGGATGGCTTCGGCTCAGAAAGAGTAGTTGATGCTCACCTCGTCCGGGGCAAAGAGAACGCTGACCCGTTTGGCATCCGCCGCCTGTTCGATGAGCATGTACTCCATTTCCCAGGACTGACCGGCGGTTTCCCACTGGATGAGGACCGGTTCCGGGGAACTGGAGAGGGGAAGGTTTGACGTAAAGGTTTCATCTGTTGATATGTTGTTCCAGGTCTGTGTGTTATCGCCTATGGTCACCTTGACGGTTTCCAGGTCGAGACCGGTTCCGTTGTTGAACTCGAGCCTGGAGCCGCCGCAGGCGGACAGAAGCATTATCAGGGAGAGAAGGATGGTCTTCTTCATGATTCCTCCTGTTCGGGAACTAATGGTTTTGCGTCCGGTATACAATGGGGAGTATAATTGCTTTTCATTTTTCCCGGGAGGATCCCCTGAAATTCATCTGCCTGCTCGTTATTCTATTCATTCTGCCATCCTCCGCCCCGGCATACATAGGCCCCGGGGCCGGTTTCGGGATACTTACCTCCTTCGTGGTGTTCCTGAACGCCGTGGCGGTCTCCATGCTCTCATTCCTCTTCTGGCCCATCATGGTGCTGGTGAGGACGCTGAAAAAACGAAAGCGCCCGGGAAGGGCGGAATGCGAGAGGGTGGTGATACTGGGCCTCGACGGCCTCTCCCCCCATCTAGTGGAAAAGTACTGGGAGAATGGGGATCTGCCCAACCTGAAGAAGCTTGCGGAGACGGGAACCTATCGCAGGCTGAGAACCACCACGCCGGGGGTCTCACCGGTGGCCTGGTCCAGCTTCCAGACCGGGGTCAATCCGGGAAAGCACGGCATCTTTGACTTTCTGGCACCGGACAGGAAAAGGTACCTCGCGGTGCTCAGCTCGGTGAAGACCACCACCTATAAAAAAAGGAATCTTCTGGGAATGGTCCGGGACGGGGTGTCATCCTCCATCCTTCGCATGAGCACACCCTTCTGGACACTTCTGGGAAACTACGGCATCCGCTCCACCATACTACGGGTTCCGATCACCTATCCCCCTGAACCCCTCGACGGAAGGCTTCTTTCAGGAATGTGCGTTCCCGATCTCCGGGGCAGCCAGGGCAGCTATACACTTTTCTCCCCGGAGGTACCCCGGCGGTTCACCGGCGGGCTCTCCGCTGTGCTTCAGAAGAAGAACGGCGATAGCTGGGCCGGCTCCCTGGAGGGGCCCGAGGGGTGTCCTCCCGTGGAACTCACCTTCCGGGACAGGGGCAAGGGTAACTGGAGGATTTCAGCCGGCGACAACTCCCTGAACTGCAGGTTCGGGGAGCTATCTTCATGGCTCACCGTAGAGTACCGGGCAGGACGGACGAAGGTCCGGGGCATAGCGAGGTTCCGAATCACCGAAGGCCCGGTGGTCTACTGCACCGCCCTCCATGTGGACCCGTCAAGTCCTGTGGTGCCCCTCTCCCACCCTGTACACTATTCCCGCTATCTGGCCGGGGCCGTGGGGCGGTTCGCCACCCTGGGGCTTGCGGAGGATACATGGGCCCTTTCCAACGGCCACCTCGATGGGGACAGCTTCCTCAAAATGGCCTGGGCCTACTGCGAGGAAAGAAGGAAAATGTTCATCAACGCCCTCAGGAACGGCAAGGACGGCCTTACCGTCTGCGTTTTCGACACCTCCGACCGTATCCAGCACATGTTCTGGGGGGATGGAACGGAACCGGGAAGCGTGATACACTCCATGTACCTTAAGATGGATGAACTTGTGGGAGAGACCATGTCGCAGATGAAGAAGGACCAGAGACTGGTGGTCATGTCCGACCACGGCTTTACGTCCTTCCACACATGCATCGACTTCAACCGCTGGCTCCTCGAAGAGGGCTATCTGGTCCTGGAGGATGGCGTGGAAACCGTTGATGCATCCTATCACGGTGTTGACTGGTCCAGAACCCGGGCCTACGCCCTGGGCCTCACCGGGATCAACATCAACCTCATGGGCCGGGAGGGCCGGGGTATCGTTTCACCCCACCACGCGGGAGCCTCATGGAGGAGATAAGGGAAAAGCTAATGAGGCTCAGGGACGGCGAAACACCGGTGATAACCTCGGTCAAGTTCGCCTCGGAGACATACACCGGAGGTTATGTGAACAGAAGCCCGGACATGATACCGGGAACCAGCACCGGCTACAGGGCGGACTGGGGCTGTGTCACCGGTTGCGTTGGCAACAGGGTGCTCTATCCCAACGAAAAGCACTGGAACGGCGACCACTGCCACCACAGCGAACTGGTGAAGGGGGTACTTTTCACCAGCTGGCGCCACTCCTCCGAAGAGCCATCCATCATGGACATCGCCCCCACGGTACTGAAGACCCTGGGCCTTGATCCCCCGGGATACATGGACGGGAGGCCGCTGTGAACAGAAGAGAATTCCTTAAAAGGGCCGCAATGGCCCCTCCGGCCCTGGCGGCGCTCTATGCAGGCTGCGGAGGCCGGGGAACCATATCCGGCAAAAGGCTCATAGTCCTGGGTGTGGACGGCATGGACCCCGGTCTGGTGGAGAGCTTCTGCCAGAGGGGACTGATGCCCAACACCGCAAGGCTCATGGAGAATGGCACATTCAGCAGGCTGGGAACCTCCAATCCCCCCCAGAGTCCCGTGGCCTGGTCCAACTTCATCACCGGACGGCCGTCCCCTGTTCACGGAATATTTGATTTCGTCCATCGCAACCCCCGGACATCATGCCCTACCTGTCCACTTCCGAGGTGGTTTCACCGGACTCCACACTTAACCTGGGAAAACTCCGCCTACCCCTTTCCGGCGGCGGGGTTAACCTGCTCCGACGGGGAGAACCCTTCTGGAACCGTCTACTCGAAGGGAACATACCCGTTACCATGGTAAAGCTCCCGGTGGACTTCCCACCTCCTCCGGAACATTCCCACGGCCTCTTCCTGTCCGGCCTGGGCACACCGGATGTCAGGGGCAGCCAGGGAAGCTTCACATTCTTCACCGACGACCCCCGGTCTATTTCCGATGACACCGGCGGTGGGGTGGTCATACCTGTAAGGGATTATGGAGACGGCTGTTACACCTGCAGGGTGGATGGCCCGCCGAACTCCCTGATCCAGGGCAATCCCACCATGAGCCTTGAAGTGAAGGCCTGGGCCGACAGGAACAGCGCCGCGGTGAGGATAGACCTCGACAACGACTCCATCGTCCTGGGAGAGGGGCAGTGGAGCCCCTGGATGCGCTTCGGTTTTCCGGCCATTCCCGGTGTATCCACCGTTCACGCCATAGGCAGATTCTACCTCAAGGAGGTGTCACCGAAGCTGAAGCTCTACCTCACTCCGCTTAACATCGATCCCGAGAACCCCGCCCTCCCGGTTCCAGCCCGCTGGTACTCCAGGGAACTGGCGGAAAGGACCGGCCCCTACTACACCCAGGGGTTCCCCGAGGACACCAAGGCCCTTTCCAGGGGCATTTTCAACGACGACGACTACCTGTCCCAGGCGAACCTGGTATTCGACGAACGGATGAACCTCTTCGACTCCGTTCTCTCCAGCTATCGCGAGGGTTTGCTCTTCTTCTACTTCTCCAGCCTCGACCTCAACATACACATGTTCTTCCGGTCCATGGACCCGGCGAGCCCCCTTTACGGACAGGTCGAACCCAGGTTCCGGGGGGTGGTGGCGGACCTCTACTCCAGGCTGGACATAGCCGTGGGCAGGGCAATGGAGCTCCTCGATGACAGAACGGAAATGATACTCATGTCCGACCACGGCTTCGCTCCCTTCAGACGAAGCTTCAACCTGAACTCCTTCCTGGCAGCCGAGGGATTCGCATCCATAGGCTCCCCGGCAAGCAGGAACAGCGACATGTACGCCTGCCTGGACTGGAGCGGCACCGGGGCATACGGTCTGGGACTGAACGGACTTTACATCAACCAGGCCGGAAGGGAAAGGGATGGAGTGGTTCCCCCTGAAGACCGCAGAAGGCTCATGGAGAACCTTAAGTCTTCCCTTGAGTCCGCCACGGATCCTTACGGGAGAAAGACCGGTAAAGAACCTGTTCATAGTGGAAGACCTCTACCCCGGCATGGAGCTGCCCCCCTGGGCGCCGGACATGCTGGTTGGCTACGGCATGGGTTACAGGGCCAGCTGGGAAACCACCCTCGGGGCCTTCCCCGAAGAGGTGATAACCGACAACAACGACCCCTGGAGCGGCACCCACTGCATATCCCCGGACCTCTGCCCCGGCTCCTCATAACAACCCTTCGGAACATCCCTGAAAGCCCCTGCCTAACCGATATGGGACGCCTTATCAACTCGGTCCTCCTGCCGGAGGAAGACCTGTCATGAACTGGTTCTTCGATCTGCTGCTGTTTCCCTTCCGTTCACTGCACCCCCTCTGGGGACAGATATGGATAAGCGCCTCACCGGGATACTCATGATACTCATATTCAAGAAGACCTCCGATCAGCAGTCCATCGCCGAACTGAGGCAGCGGATGGGCAGCCGGGCCCTTGGAATGCTCCTTTATCTGGAAAGCCCCAGGACCGTTCTGAAGCTTGCCTCGGCCTGATCACCGACAACTTCGTCTATCTCTGGCACCTCCTCCGGCCCATGCTGGTAATAGCGGTGCCTTCATTCTGGTTGCGGCGCAACTCGACGCCAGATACGGAAGGATCCCCCCACGCCGGACAGGCCCTCCACCCTCACCATAACCTGGAAAGACGCCGTTCCCGAAGCCCCCCTTCCCGAACCTTCCATGGGAAGCATCGTCTCCCCTGTGGTCATCATCCCGGATTCACTGGAGCAGAGTTTTTCCTTCACCGGAGAGAACGGTGTTTTCCAGCTGGAGGAAACGGGAATATCCATCGGTTCTTCAGGGGGTTCCGGAAGCATCGTGACCAGGGGTTCGGAGGGGAGGGGCATCATTCCTTATCTGCTTCGTCCCTGGAATGCCGTGGCCCCCGGGGATATCCATTCAGCAAGGGCCTTCCTGCAGCCCGCCCGTTACAGCATACTCGGGGGAAGATGGAGCTGGTTCGCGGTCTTCCTGGTTTTCTCCAGCGTCTGGGCGATACTGGGCGCGGTGGTTTTCAGAGTAAAGGTATAGGAGAGGGAATAATGCCCAAGATCAAACTGAAGATAGACAACGGCATGAAGGACAGGCTGGACAAGGTGGCCGACGCCGGGGGATACTCCTCGGCGGAAGAGTTCATACTGCACATAGTGAACAGGGAAATGGAAAAGCTGGACCCGGGGTCAGGCGAGTCCGAGGAGAGCATAAGGAAAAAGCTCGAAGGGCTCGGTTATCTTGGCTGACCGGGCTTGTCCCTGAAGCCCCGTTGAAATATCTTGCCTTTGTTCAAGCGAAACCAACGGCGGGAGAATAGATGGGCGATCCGTACCCACTGCATGTAAATGATCTCAGCAAGAAGTTCCCGGGCAAACGGGGCCTTGGCTCAATCCATGCTGTATCCGGCGTTTCCTTCAGCGTAAGACCAGGAGAGATAACCGGCTTCATAGGCCACAACGGCGCCGGCAAGACAACCACGATCAAGTGTATTCTGGGCCTTCTGAAGCCCTCCGGCGGAAGGATCTCCCTCTGGGAATCCCCCCCGGTGCCGCTTCGGTGAGAAGAAGGCTGGGCTATGTTCCTGAAAACCCCGACTACGACGACTCTTTCACCTCCATGGAATACCTCTCAATGTTCGCCTCCATGCGGGGTCTAACCGGGGGGGAAAAGCAGTGGAGGGCCCTTCTTGCAAGGGTCGGTCTCCAGGGGTGGGAAAGAACCGGCATAAGACAGTTCTCAAAGGGAATGCGCCAGAGGCTCAGCCTCGCCCTGGCCCTGCAGTCGGAACCTGACCTGCTCATAATGGACGAACCCACCGGAGGCCTCGACCCCGTGGCCAGAAAGGAGTTCCGGGACATAATCCTGGAGGAGACGCCCGGGGCGCTTCTGTCTTCCTCTCCTCCCACATACTTTCCGAGGTGGAGACCGTCTGCACCAGGGCCGTGATGCTCTCCAGGGGAAACCTTATCACCCAGGGGTTCATGAAGGATCTCCTGGGCGGAGAAAAGAAATACCGCATCGCGGCGGTGAACCGGGACACCGAATACAGCCTGGAACTCACCGTAAATGAAGGGGAACTCCAGGAGAGCATAGATTCCCTCAGGGGAAGGAACCTGTGGGTAACAAGGGTGGAGCCGGTGCTGAAAACCCTTGAAGAGGTCTACCTCTCGGTGAGCGGAGGGGATGAAGAATGAAAGCTGTCTACATCTTCTCCCTGATGACACTTAGAATGCTTTTCAGAAGGAGGACCATCTGGGGGATCCTTCTGGTGATCCTTCTGGCCCTTGCGGGAATAGCCTCCGTGCCCTCCTTCGACGTATCCAACCAGGGGCGTTTCATACTGGATTTCGGCCTGTTCGGAATAGAGGTGGGCGCCTGGTGCTTGCCCTGGGCCTTGGGGCGAACCTCTACCCCAGGGACAGGGAGACCAGAACGGTGATGCCCCTGGTGGCAGTTCCCCTTGCAAGGTGGCAGTACCTTCTGGGAAGGTTCTTCGGAGCCGCCCTTGTCCAGGCCGCCGCCCTGCTGGTGAGCTGTCTGGGCCTTATGCTGATACTTCTTTTCAACGGAATGCCAATACCGGGAAACCTCCTTCCGGCAACCCTGCTGATACTGGTGGAGGGCTGGTTCCTGCTGTCCACGGTGTTTTTCTTCAGCTTCTTTGCCTCCCCCCGCTGAACTGGCCCCTTACCACCATGCTCTTCATCGTGAGCCAGATGAGCGTTACCCAGTTCATAGGCCTGATGCCCTCCGCCCCGGGGCTGATGCGAACACTGAGGCTTCTCCTTCCCCACGCAGACGTGTTCCATATCAAGGATCCAATAGCCCACGGTTTCCACATCGAGCCTGTGTATTTCCCCGTGGCCATCTTCTACGGCCTGTGCTACTCCGCCTTCATGCTCTCCCTGGCCCTGGCGGTCTTCAGGGGGCGTGACCTCAAATGAGACGTGTTCTCCCTACGCTCATTCTTCTTTCCGCCCTGGGCTGCATGGAGGACTACGATGTGGAGGAGGTGGCCCCCACGAGCATCTTGAAACGGAAGCCTGCGACCACCACCACGATCACGAACACGATCACCATGATGACCATCAGGATGCCGAGGTCCACACCGGCATTGAAGACGGACCATCCGGCCACTCCCACGGAGCCGGTGAGAGGAATCACGGCACGGGATGGTTCTTCAACCAGCCCTGGGCGGCACCCTTCATCTGGGGCAAGCTCCTGAGGGACGCCGGGGTCTTCCTTGTCCTGGCCGCCGCGATCTTCATGGCCACTGGAAAAAGGGGAAGGAAGAGATGAAGGCCAGGGTTCTCTCCGGGGCTTTATCCCTTGTTTTCCTCTCCTTTGCGGTGATCTCCGGAGCCATGGTCTCCGAAAGGGTGCAGATAGACACCTTCAGAAATGTCGAGGCGGTGGGCTCCGGTTTCCAGCGGCTGAGGCATTTCATCGCCAGCGCCCTCTATCTTCAGCTGGATGACTATCACCACATCGAAATGTACCAGGGCATTCCCTGGTCCCAGGTAACCGACTACCTGCCCCAGATGTGGCTGATAGCCAGGCTCGACCCGGGCTTACCGATGTCTACACCGACGCTGCCTTCCACCTTGCGGTGAACCTCGGCCAGGTGGATGAGGGGATGGATTTCATCAGGGAGGGGCTCAGGCACAATCCCGACAGCCTGGATGTCCGTTTTCAGTACACCTATCTGCTCTGGGAAACGGAAACCGGTGATCCCCACGGAATACTTCATGAGTGTCTGGCATACCGCGACCTCCTCCGGCGGAACTCGGGCCACAGCGGAGAACCCTACTGCGAACCATCCTCCGCCACCATTATCGCCGAGGTGATAGAAGCGGAAACCGATTCGTTGAACCCCTATGTCCTTTTTACCAGTCACGGGCGATGTTCATCAGAAATGCCCTGCGGGCAGGTCTGTACTACCCCGGCTACCTCGGTGAACCCCCGGATTACATGAAACCCCTGAAAATGGAGATGCCCCAGCAATGAGCGTTACCATACCCGCCGCCCTGGCGGCAAAGATAGTCTGGTTCTGTACACGAATGAATGTTCAGGCGGGTGAAACCGTCATTGAAAAGGGTTCCCCGGGGCACGATCTCTTCATCATTTCCCGGGGGCAGTTCCGTGTCCACGATGATTCAGCCGGGGAAGACTTCGTTCTGGCCATGCTGAACAGGGGGGACATCTTCGGGGAGATGTCCTTCATCGACCACAGCGAAAGGTCCGCCAGCGTATCCGCTGTGTGCAGCGGCAGTCTGCTGAAAATGGGCGACGGGGAATACGCCGTTATGCTTGAGAAAGACCCCCGGACCGCGGTGGATTTCATGAGGTTCCTTTCGGCCATCGTGTGCCGCAGGCTCCGCACGGCGAACGATGCCCTCCTTCAGGTTGCCTATGGCGACCAGGGCCAGGGAAATGGCAGCGGAAGCCTCAGAAAGGCCATCGAGAACATGCATGAAGCGGTGAGAATGGAGCTTGAGGGTTCCTAGCCGCCATCTTCATGGACCGGAAGGACCTCCCACACGAAGGATGATCCCGATTCTATTGGAATGTTCGAGAAGGAGTAGGTCCTCCACTCCCGGTCCTCTATTCGGAAGTCGTAGAAACCCCCGGTAACCTGGAAAAAGGCGGAGCTGTCCGGGGGAAGTATTGAAAGCCCCAGCATGTCTATCCATTTTTCCCTGCCGGATTCGGTTACCCACACGAAGTAGAACTCGGTGGATGTGCAGTTCCTTATCTCCACGGTGGCGCTGCCGGTCCCCGAAAGGGAGAGGGATGCGAGAAGAACAAGGAATGCAATGGCTTTCCGCATTAACGCTACCTCCTTCTACGGTCTCTACCCGGCCCGGGCACCGGTGTTCCAGCCCCGCTTAAACCATTGAGAGGCTGATCCTCCCCCGCTTCAGTTCAACTCCGGTAACGGTAACATCAACCCTCATCCCGGCGTGGACAACCTCCGAGGGATGCTTTATCCACGAGGTGCTCAGCCTGCTGACATGAACCAGACCGTCGGTGTGAACCCCGATGTCCACGAATGCCCCGAAATCGGTGACATTCGTAACTATTCCCGGGAGTTTCATGCCCTCCCTCAGTTCCTCCATGGAGTGAACATCCGCGAAGGCGAAGGGTTCAAAGCCGCTCCTGGGATCCCTGCCGGGCTTTTTCAGCTCCACCAGGATGTCCTTCAGTGTGGGGATCCCCACGGTGTCCGTTGTGTACTTGTCCAGCCTGAGGTCCCCCCACTGCCCGGGGTTTTCCATGAGACCCCGTATCGTTGTTCCCAGATCCTCAGCCATGCGCTGTACGATACCGTAACTTTCAGGGTGAACAGCACTTCCGTCGAGGGGGTTGCTTCCTCCGGGTATCCTGAGGAAACCAGCGGACTGCTGGAAGGCCGCCGGACCTATCCCGGGCACCTTGAGAAGCTCCTTTCTGGAACCGAAGGGGCCGTTCATGTCCCGGTACTCCACGATGGAGGCGGCCCTGGCATGGCTGAGTCCTGAAACATAGGAGAGCAACCTTCCGCTGGCGGTGTTCAGGTTAACCCCCACCCGGTTCACGCAGAGCATCACAGTATCGTCAAGGGAGGCCCTCAGCAGTTTCTGGTCCACATCGTGCTGGTATTGCCCCACCCGACGTTCCCGGTCTATCTTTACCAGTTCCGCAAGGGGGTCCTGGAGCCGTCTTCCAATTGAGATAGCCCCCTCACCGTGAGATCCAGTGTCGGGAACTCTTCCCTGGCGATCTTTGAGGCTGAGTATATTGAAGCTCCGCTTTCGTTTACCAATACTATGGGAATACCGGTCCCAAGCTTCTTCAGGAAGGCTTCGGTTTCCCTGCCGGCGGTTCCGCTGCCCACCGCCACGCACTGGATGTCGTGCTTTATCAGAAGGGACCGGACGGTATCTCCGGCGGCATCGGCCCTGCCGGTGTGGGGATAGATCACCGTGTGCTCCAGCAGCTTTCCCTGGCCGTCGAGGCAGACTGTCTTGCAGCCGGTCCTGAAGCCCGGATCAATGGCGAGAACGGCCTTCTCCCCCAGGGGAGGCGCCATGAGAAGCTCCCGGAGGTTGACTGCGAAGACCGATATGGCGTCCCTGTCAGCCTCTCTTTGGACCACAGGCGGACCTCTGTCTCCATCTGCGGGCCAAGAAGCCGCTTGAAGCCGTCTTCCATGGCAATGGCGACCTGCTCTCCGCAGGGACCGTCCCCGGGAGGGAACACCCTTTTTATGAGGGAAAACACAGCGGTCTCATCCACCTCCACGGTGAGGTTGAGGAACAGTTCCTTTTCACCCCGGCGCATGGCCAGCACCCTGTGGGAGGGGGCTTTCGAAACCCGCTCGGACCAGTCGAACCAGCTGCGATACCTGCTTCCGGCCTCCTCCTTTCCCTTTATCACCCGGCTTCTGAAAACACCCTTGTCCATGTAGTGTCCCCGGACCAGTGAGCGGACATCCCGATCCTGTGTTATCCTCTCCGCAATAATGTCCCTGGCTCCCGCCAGGGCCGCAGGGGCGTCCTCCACCGATCTTTCCCGGCTGACGAAGGGAAGGGCCAGCTCCAGGGGGTCTTCCTTTTCCCGGGCCATGATAAGGTCCGCGAGGGGCTCCAGGCCCCTCTCAACGGCCATTGTTGCCTGGTGCGCCGTTTTGGCCTGAAGGGAAGATAGATGTCCTCCAGCTCGGTGAGGGAACCGGCGGTGTTCAGCCTGTCATTCAGCTCTCCGGTGAGGAGCTCCCGCTCTTCAAGGGAGGAAAGTATGGCGGACCTCCTCTTTCCACCGCTTCCAGTGTCTGGCTGAGATCGCGAAGCTTTGAAAGGACCACCTCGTCCATACCCCCTGAAACCTCTTTCCTGTACCTGGCGATGAAGGGAATGGTGGCACCGCCTGCCATGAGTTCCATGACCAAGGCAACCCTGTCGGGGTCCAGGGACAGTTCAGAGGCAATCCTTTTCCGGTAATCCAAGAGATCTCCCTTCTGTTGAGGGGCAAATATACATTCTTTGCATTCTTAACATGACACAGGCTATATTCGGGCTCTCATTAAAGGATTTCAATAAGGAACGGAGACGGATAGATGTCACGGGATTACAATCTCGGGAAGATCAGGAACATCGGGATAATGGCCCACATTGACGCGGGGAAAACCACTGTGTCCGAAAGGATCCTGTTCTATACCGGAAAATCCAGAAAGCTCGGCGAGGTCCACGACGGCGAAGCCACCATGGACTGGATGGCCCAGGAACAGGAACGGGGCATAACCATAACCAGCGCCGCCACAACCACCTACTGGAAAGATCACCAGATCAACCTCATAGACACACCGGGGCATGTGGACTTCACCGTGGAAGTGGAGAGGAGTCTCAGGGTGCTTGACGGCACCATAGCCCTCTTCTGCGCCGTGGGTGGAGTGGAACCCCAGAGCGAGACCGTCTGGAGACAGGCGGAAAAGTACAATGTGCCCAGGATAGCCTTCATCAACAAGATGGACCGGTCCGGAGCGGATTTCTACGGTGTTCTCAGGGAGCTTCACTCCAGGCTGAACGCCAACGCCATTCCAATAACCATCCCCATTCTCGGCCCGGACAGGGAGTTTCTCGGTATCATCGACCTGGTGGACAACTGCGCCGTCTACTACGAAGAGTCATCCGGGGCATGAAGTATGATGAAAGACCCATACCGGACAACATGGAAATGACCGCAAGGAAGCAGCGGCTGATACTGATAGAAAAGGTAAGCGAGGTTGACGAGAAACTCCTCGACAAGTTCTGCGCCGACGAACCCATAGAGAAGGAAGAGCTTTCTCTGGCCATAAGGAAGGCCACCCACGATGGTCTTGTATGCCCGGTGCTCTGCGGAAGCGCCTACAAGAACAAGGGCGTTCAGAGGCTCCTCGATGCCGTTGTAGCCTACCTTCCATCCCCGGTTGACCTTCCCCCCCATCAGCGGCAGAAGCAAGGACGGCGCCCTTGAACACAGGGAACCTGGAAACGACGGTCCCCTGGCCGCCCTGGCCTTCAAGGTCGTCACCGACCGCCACACCGGCAAGCTCATCTATACCAGGGTCTATTCCGGCGTTCTGGAAGCGGGAAGCCACGTCCTTAACTCGGTTACAGGAAAGAAGCAGAGAATAGGCCGTATACTGCGGATGCATGCCAACCGCAGGGAAGCGGTGGAAAGGCTTAACACCGGAGAGATCGGCGCCATCATAGGACTGTCCGATACCATCACAGGGGATACCCTCTGCTCCCTGGATAACCCGATAATACTGGAGGCAATAGAGTTCCCGGCACCGGTGATCAGCATAGCCGTTAAGCCCCTGAAAAGGCAGGACCGGGATCGACTCACCGACGCACTGGCCAAACTGGCCGAGGAAGACCCCACGTTCACCGTGGAGACCAACGAGGAGACCGGCGAAACTGTGATCTCCGGAATGGGCGAACTCCACCTGGAGATAATCGTAGACAGGATAAAGCGTGAGTTCAGCGTAGAGGTCGAGGAGAATGAACCCCAGGTGGCCTACAGGGAAACCATCAACGGCTCCATCGACTGGAACGAGCGGTACAAGAAGCAGACCGGCGGCAAAGGTCAGTATGCCCATATCATCTTCACCCTGGAACCCCTGAAGGCCGGCAGCGGCTTCGAGTTCATGAACGAGGTGAAGGGCGGCAATATCCCCAGGGAGTACATCCCCGCGGTGGAAAAGGGGATCATCGACGCCATGAAGGAAGGCGTTACTGCGGCTTTCCCGTGGTGGATGTGAAGGTAACCCTGAAGGACGGCTCCAGCCATGCTGTGGATTCCTCTGAAATGGCCTTCCGGTCATGCGCAAAGCGGCTTTCAGGAAGGCCTTCATGAAGTGCGGACCTTCTCTTCTGGAACCTGTGATGGCCGTTAATGTGATAAGCCCCGAGGAGTACTCCGGAGGGGTTTCCGGAAGCATCTATGAGCGCCGGGGAACCATCATGTCCATGGAGGACCGTGGCAACGCCAAGGAGTTCCGGGCCAGGGTTCCCCTGTCAAAGATGTTCGGCTACGCCACCGATCTGAGGAACTCGACCCAGGGCAGGGCGAACTTCTCAATGCAGTTCGAGCACTATGAGGCGGTTCCCTCCTCCATCGCCGAGGAAGTGCTGAAGGAACGCAAGGACAGGTAGCCCTCACACCGCCGTGTAGATGATATGCCTCCCCCTGCGGGAGGCATTCATTTTCCCCTGTTTCACCAGTTTCTGGAGTGTTCTTTTCACGCCCAGTTCGCCGTGCTCCCTGAATTTTCCCAGAACCTTCGATTCCGCCTTACCTGTGGAACAGAACTCCAGAAGAAGGGCGGATAGTATTCCCGCCCCTTCAGGCAGCCTGCCGAGGGGGATCACAATGGTCACACCGGGGTTAACCGGATCGGTCCGGTACTGGAGGGCGTCCTCAAAGGAGGCCAGTATCCTCCGAAGGGCAGTGCGGATCTTTCCTCCTGTACCGCCGGAACCGTAACCGTGGACCACTTGAAACTGGACAGGTCTCCCCTGTCAACCCTTCCGTTGTACTCCCTGGTGAAAAGATCAAGGGCTTCAGCTACGGTGTATCCATGAAGGTCAAGGGACAAGCTCAGTTACCGTTCTCCAGGTGTTCCCTGAGTTTCTCCATGGCGCGGCCACGGTGGGAAACTGAGTGCTTTTCCGCTGGTGTGCACTGGGAGAAAGTTTTTCTCAGCTCCCTGGAGTAGAACACCGGATCATAGCCGAAACCGCCTTCACCCAGGTGCTCTTCGGTTATGCAGCCTTCTGCCTCCCCGGTGAAGGTGTACTCCTTTCCATCCGGGGTTACAAGGGCGATAACGGTCCTGAACACGGCGATGCGGCTGTCGCCCCTTTCACCCCTCAGGGAATTGAGTAGCTTTTCGGTGTTGTCGCGGTAGGTGCAGTTCTCACCTGCGTACCTTGCTGTGTACACCCCCGGGGCCTCACCCAGGGCTTTCACGAAAAGCCCTGTATCGTCGGCTATGGCCGGTCTGCCGGTGGCCCTGACCGCCGCCCTGGCCTTCAGCAGGGCGTTATCCTGCAGGGTTACGCCGGTTTCCTCTATGTCCCAGCCGGGTATGATGTCCCCCACCGAAGAAATGGATGAGTCCCCCATAAGAAGCTTTAGCTCATGGAGCTTGTGGGGATTCGCCGACGCCAGGACATATTCGCCTCTCACTCCCCGGCCGCGTCTTTCTGGGCGGGGATAACGATATCCGTAATGGCTTCCACGGCGCTTTTCGCCATGGAGAACACCGTATCCGCTCCCACCGGTTCCTCTTCGGCGGAGGCCTGTATCTCGATAAGTCTGCCGTCCTCGCCGGAGACTATGTTCATGTCCATGTCCGCCCGGCTGTCTTCCTCGTAGCAGAGGTCGAGGAGGGGAACCCCCCGGACCACGCCCAGACTGAGGGCGCCTATGTACTGCTTCCAGGGATCCTTCTCCAGCTGACCCGATGAAAGCAGCCTGAGGATGGCTATGCGAAGGGCCACAACGCTGCCGGTGATGCTGGCTACCCTGGTTCCGCCGTCGGCAACCAGAACATCGCAGTCCACGGCTATGGTCTTGTCCGGCATGTCACCGGTCCGGACGCACTGGCGGAGGGAGCGGCCGATGAGCCTCTGTATCTCCTGGCTCCTGCCCTTTATCCCGTTACCTGTGCGGTCGCGGCGAATCCTCCTGTCACCGCTTCCCGGGAGCATGTCATACTCGGCGGTGACCCAGCCCTTTCCCTTTCCTCGAAGGAAGAAGGGCACTGTGTACTCCACCGTTGCCGAGCAGAGGACCCGGTTCTCTCCCCAGGAAACCAGAACACTTCCCTGGGGACCGGGCTGGAACCCGGTTTCGAATGTGATGTCCCTTAAGTGTTCGGGAAGGCGGCCATCGGATCTTTTCAGGTCTTCTGTCATTTTACTGCCAATCATTGGTCCGGTGTATCAGTTGAATGGAATTCCCCTCAGGGGTATTCCGTCGTCGTTTTCGCCTGCGGGATCTCCGTTTACGAAGGGGAACAACCGTGTGTAGCTCACGAACCTTCCCTCAATGGTCATGGCCACGGCGGCCCAGTCCGGAGACGACGGCAGGTCGATATAGCAGGTGTCGTTCCTGGAGAAGCTCCACACCCTTTCGATGTCGGTCTGCATGTAACCGGCATGTTCCGCCCAGAGTTCCATTAGGAGCTGCAGTTCCGTGGCCCTTTCCGAGGCTCCGGCGCCTGTGGAAGGGAATCCTGTATTGCTTCAGCCCCCGAGACGAAGATCGAGCAGGGGGTTACCTCCCAGTCGGGAGCCCATACGGAGAGACCTGTCTCCATGGTTTCCACGGGGTCGAGAACCGGCATCTCAGGAATATCCAAGGGGTCCTGCTCCGGTGGCAGAGGCTGCTCGGATATGGATTCACCCGGTTCGAGGCCCATCTTTCTATTCACGAACTCCATTGCGATCTTCGAGAACAGACCGAAGAAAACCGCCATGGCCGCCACGATGATAAGTGATCTTACCATCCTGGCCCTGGACAGTTTGTTCCCGTTTTCTTTCTTGCTCAATCGGCTTCCCTTTCCGCGTACTCCATTATGGACTCAACAATAGCCTCCGCCGCCCTGAAACGGAAGTCCAGTGACAGAAGGCTGCCCTCCTCCACGGGATTTGAGATAAATGCCACCTCCACCAGGACAGCGGGCATATAGGCGCCCCTGAGAACATAGAAACCCGCCCGTTTCACGCCACGGTCCCTTCTGGCTGGAAAACTGCTCCGGAACTTGCTCTGCACCGTTCCCGCCAGGAGACTGGACCTGTTCTGGAAAACCGACTGGGCCATGTCCGCCAGTAGGAAGGAAAGGGGGTCATCGGGAACTGCGGGGGTTTCATCAAGCTGAATGGCATTGTTCTCAAGCATTTCCACCGCCCTGGCGTCGTCGGTCCTGGCCCTGGACAGGAAGAAGGTTTCGAACCCGTGGGCATCGCGGTTCTCAGCGGCGTTGCAATGGATGCTTATGAAGAGATCCGCCCTGCTTGCGTTGGCCATGCGGGTCCTGGCGCCCAGGGATACATATCTGTCATCGGACCTTGTCAGGACAACACTGAGTTCAGGCATCCTTATCCTGAGAAGATCCCTGACCAGAAGGGATATCTCCAGGACCCGATCCTTCTCGTATGTACCGGAGGGCCCCACCGCACCCGGGTCCCGGCCTCCGTGGCCGGGATCTATCACCACGCAGTCGAAGGTGGATAGCCATGGCGATACCCCGCCGCTTTCAAAGGCCTGGAAAATGAGTGAATCGGGTACCTCGGAAACCGGTGGACGGGGAGGGGGTCCCTGCCAGGCAACCGAGGGCAGTTCCATGGGTTCATTCGAGGAGGCGAAGAGCAGAATTACTGTGGAATCCCCGTTCAAGGCCCAGTCCAGTGAGACGATACGCGGATCGAAGACCGCGGTAAGGCCACAGCTGTCCAGGGCCAGATGATCCATCCAGATGGGTAGATGAAGGTGTTCACCCCCCAACACCGGCTCGTTTATATCGATGCGAACCGTGGTTCCCCATGCCTGGAGCTCCGGTTCCAGCCTGGAATCCCCGGTGAGCTCCATGACAACGCCGTCGTACCTGGGAAAAATATTCAGCGACGCCCCGAAGAGCGCCGTAATGAGAAAGAGTTCCCTCATTGCTCCCTCAGTGAATGCTTCATTGCCGCTTCTACCCGCCTTCGGGCATCGCGGTCGGCGATGTCCGCCCTCTTGTCGTACTTGGTCTTGCCCCTGCATAGACCTATCTGGATCTTAGCCCTGCCCCTGGGGGTTATGTGGATATCCAGGGGAACCAGTGTTACCCCCTTCTCCTCCACCTTCCGCCTAATCTTGTTAAGCTCTTTCCTGTGGGCCAGAAGCTTCCTGGGCCTGTCGGGGTCGTGGTTATCCCTGGCCTCGGGATACTCGGCAATGTGCATTCCATGGACCCAGAGCTCAATATTGTCGTCGAACTGGGCGTAGGCCCCCACCAGGCTTGCCCTGCCCCGGCGGAGGGATTTGATCTCGCTTCCCACGAGGACCAGACCCATCTCGATGGATTCGAGAACATGGTAATCGTGTCTGGCCTTTCGGTTCCTGGCCACAAAGGCTTTTTCTTCGGTCATCCTTATCCTTTCCCTGACTGGGAAATATATCAGGGGGGATTGACTTCCGCACGGGTTTTAGCATAATTGCGCTCTAGCCGCAGAGCCGTGGTGGCGGAATTGGCAGACGCGCCAGGTTCAGGACCTGGTGAGGGCAACCTTGTGGGGGTTCAAGTCCCCCCCACGGTACCAGGGGCCGCAGCGAAAGTTGCGGCCCTTTTTTATATTGGGAACACCGGGCTGAAGGGGAAAATGGTGAGAGGAATTCCATATGATCCAGAAAAGCATCTTGAGGGCAGCCTGACCACATGGAAGGATGCCGGATGGCTGGAAAAGGGCAAAGAGGACACCGCGGCTGAAATATTCAAAGCCTCCACGGGTCTGGTGGGGACGGTGGATGACAGTGTCCTGGCCCTTGTTCTTTCCAACACCGGGGACCTTCATCATGTACTCCATGAGGCAACACTGCCCTTCTGTTCCGTGAGCGGCGTTACAGTGGCCTTCCAGGGAAGGAAGGAGGGTTTCGGTGCAGCCCTCACCGCAGAGCTCCTGGCAATCGCCGCCGGAAAGGGAGCCGTGTGCGCCGGCCTGGGAATGTTCGAGCAGGGTTATTACGACAGGGTCGGGTTTTCAAATATGCCCTACTGGAGGAATTTTTACCTGCGCCCCTCGGAGATCGACCTCGACGGATCAATGAGCTCCAGACCTGTCCGTCTCGAGAAGGAGCAGTGGAGTGAGATCCACCGGAGCAGGACAAGGCGCTTCAGATGCCACGGCTCGGTGAATCTTGAACCGGTGAACACGATGGACACCATGCTTCTGGCTCCCGGAGCCTTCGTAATGGGTTTCAGGGATCCATCCGGCGAACTGACCCATCACATTTGTTTCACCTCCTGCAAAGGGGAGAACGGCCCCCTCCACACCGGCTGGCTTGCCTACAGGAACCGGCACCAGTTCCATGATCTCATGCTTCTGTTGAGGTCCATGGGGGATCAGATCGATCTGATCCAGCTGATGGAGCCCCCGGGCATACAGCTTCAGTCCATTGTCAAAAAACCCCTGGCACAGCGCCGACGGAGTTTTCAGGATCCACTCAAACGGGTGGATATAAGAACACTGGCCTGGACCCAGTGCCGAATACTTGACCTGAAGGGTGCCATTGATGGCATGCGCTGCCCCGGAGAGCCCTGCTCCTTCTCCCTCACCCTGCATGATCCGGTTGAGGGATTCCTGGATGGTTCCATGGCCTGGAGGGGGTGCTCAGGGGAATATACGGTTCACCTTTCAGAGAATTCCTTCGTTGAAACGGGGCACACCGGGGGATCGCCCCTCATGCGATGCTCATTGAACACCTTCACGAAAATGTGGAACGGCACAGCAAGACCGGCGATGCTTCCATTCACGGACAGGGTGGAGGCTTCAGAAGAACTGCTCATGGATCTGGAAAGAGCCCTGTTCATGCCGGAGCCGTCCTTCGACTGGGATCTCTAACCGGGAAGCCCGCCTGAAAGCCGCAGCTGTTCAACATCTGGATTGCGTCTATCCCTTTCGGAGATTATTGGGGACGCGCTTTCCCAGGGTATGGCCAGGGTGTGGTCGTTCCAGGCAACACCCTGCTCGTCGGTGCCGTCGTAGTACCGGTCCACCGCATAGATCAGAGTCATGTCGCTGAGGGCAAGAAAGCCGTGGGCGACCCCCGGCGGGACGAGAAGGCACTGGGACTCCTCGGCGGACAGCCTGAAGACCGCCTTGTTCATGAATGTGGGAGATTTCGGTCTGAGGTCAGCCAGGGCGGCCTGAAAGGTTCCCTCTATGGGAACCCACCAGTCGTGCTGTTGCCTGTGGAAGTGAAGCCCCTCAGGGCTCCCTTCATTGTGCGGGAGAGGTTGATCTGTATCTCTGCGGAGTAGTTGCACCCCGGCGTCCACTCAGGGCGAAAGACCTCGCAGAAGCTTCCGCGTTCATCGGGGAAGGGTGTACACCCCCGCAGGAGTACACCCTGGATGATCTCACCGGGACGGGTCATATTGACAGGCATATAGAACTCTCCGTTCAAGTTGTTCCGGGAATTATAAGAAAAGGAGGCCTCATGAACAGGGAAGACCGGGCCAGAACCGTTCTGAAGGAACTGAAAGAGCTCTACCCCGATGCACAATGCGGGCTGAAGTACCAGGGTGTGCCCGAGCGGCTGGTGATATCCACCATACTTTCCGCCCAGACCACCGACGAGGCGGTGAACAAGGCCACGCCGGGGCTCTGGAAAAGGTACCCCGACATGGAAGCCTGGCGAAGGCTGACCGGGAAGAGGTGGAGGAACTCCTGCGCACAATAGGTCTGTTCAGGAACAAAACGAGGTCGATCATAAAGGCGGCACGGTTCATGTTCGAAAGGGGCCTTCCCCACACCATAGAGGAACTGGTGCAGATACCCGGTGTGGGTCGAAGACCGCCAATGTGATCACCGGAGAGATCTTCGGCAAACCCTCCATAACCGTGGATACCCATGTCAAGCGGCTTTCCGGCAGGCTGGGGCTCACAGGGGAAACAAATCCGGACAAGATAGAGCGGGATCTGAAGGAGCTTATTCCGGAAGGGGAGCAGACCATGTTCAGCCACCGGCTGATAACCCATGGAAGGCGTGTTTGCAACGCCAGAAAACCCCGCTGCGGAATCTGCCCACTCACCGGAGTATGCCCGTGGTACATAAAGAACGGGGGACCCGGTCCGGGCCCCCCGAAACAAGGCTGAGGTGCGGTCTAGTTGTCCATGTCCGTAAGGTCGACGCTCCAGTAGAAGCCATCCTCTCCTACCCATACTTCCCAGAGGGTGTAGGAGTCGTCGTCTTCGTCTATACATCTGAAGTCGTAGTAGTTGCCGCGGGAACACTGAATGTCATGCTTTCCCCGGGCTGCAGGAGATCGCTTCCGAGGCGGTCCTCACCCACGGGCGTCGCTGGGATCGCCGTAAACGTACCAGATGGTCCAGCTGCCCAGGTCGTTCTCGATGGTGACCGGTGCCATGGTTCCGCTGGAAATGCTGGCTCCGCCGCCCCAGTCCTGCTCACCGAGGTGGCTCAGGTCAACAACCATATTGAGGGTGCCGCTGACAGCAACGTTCCAGAATATGTAAGTGTCGCCGTCCTCGTCTTCGATCATGATGTCGTATGTGCCGTTGTTCACCTGGAAGGTCCGGGTGCTGCCCGGTGTTATGACTTCGGTCTCTCCCAGCCAGTCGTCGCCCCAGGAATCCGATGAGGATGGAGAGATCTGAACGTACCAGAAGTCGTAGCTTCCGGTGTCGTTGGTTATGTTGAGCCTTCCGGCGAATGAAGCCCCCACCGCCAGCAGCATGAGAAGAATAATGGATTTTTTCAAAACAGCCTCCCTTTGTTGTTGGTGCCTTTCGGCGTTTCCAGCGATCGAAAGATTGAATCGACCCCGGTTGAGATAATTCTTGTACGGGGCTTCCATGTCAATCCCCCGGCTGAAAACTGATACGTCCGGCGGCGTGAAGGTATTCCACAGGGGGCGGGGCTAGTATATTAAACCACTGAAGATCAAATACGATCCAGTGTTCACCGAACCCTGTGAACCGGAGGTTTCATGGATTTTGCCGGCCAGTTGAAAATGGGCTTCGGCGCCCTTAAATGCCTTTTCGGGGCAAGGATACCCCTGAATGTAATGATTTCGGTAACCGACCGCTGCCCAAGCAGGTGCGCATACTGCCAGATCCCTTCCCGGTGCCGCCCCGACCTCTCCACCCACCAGTGGAAAAGCATTCTGAAACAGATGGCCGAAGCGGGAACCATGCGTATCGGAGTCTGGGGTGGAGAGCCCATGGCAAGGACCGACATCGTGGAGCTGTGCTCCTTCGCCAGGTCCCTGGGGCTCTATGTCAGCCTGGACTCCAACGGATACCTTATTCCCGGAAGACCTGAAATACTTGATAACATAGACCACCTGGTCCTTTCATACGACGGCCCGGAGGAAGCCCACGACGCCAACCGGGAACCCGGCAGCTGGAAAAAGGTTATGAAGGCCTTTGAAACCGCTTCCGGAAAGGTTCGACTCTGGTCTATAACCGTTCTCACCAGGAACAACATCGACCATCTCGACACCATAATGGACACCGCCGGGCGGTACGGCTTCCTGACCACCTTTCAGACACTCCACCACAACGACACCCTCGGAGGGAACACCTCGAAAATGATGCCCACCGCACAGGAATACTCCCGGGCATTCAGCAGACTGCTTGCGATGAAGAAGGCCGGGGCTCCCATCGCCCTGAGCACCAGCTACCTGAAAATGGCCTCAAAATGGCCCGACTACTCCAAGACCAGGATGCGTGAACCGTTCTACGGCCCATCCTGCAGGGCGGGAAAGACCTACTGCAACATCGATGTGGATGGAACGGTCTATCCCTGCTCCCTTCTCATGGGCGAATATCCCGGGATGCTGAACGCCCTTGAGAGCGGCTTTCAGAAGGCCTTCGAGAACCTCTCAAAAAGTGAACTGCCCTGCAACGCCTGCACCGCCTCCTGCTATCCGGAATACAACTATCTGTACTCGCTGAACGTTCCCGTTGCCCTTGAATGGGCCAGGAGCGTTAAAAGGACCGATGCCGATCTTAGAAAAATGCGAAGAACCAGAGAGTAAAACGCCGGCCCCGGTCAGTTCTGGGGAATGAAGGCTATCACGAAGGTGTAGTTGCTGTTCAGGGAATACTGAAAACCGCCTCCGTAGATCTCTTAGATGGCGTTGATAAGGGCAATGTCCGTTGTGGCCACCGAAAGCCCGTAGAGAACCCCGGCGGGGGGGCTTTTCGGTTTGCCGTTGATCACCCGGTTCTTCCAGGCCCGGTTCAGCAGTTCGTCGTTTTCCATTCTCCCTCCTAGTTGCCCAGAATCACCAGCCTGGCTGCCTGCCGGATGTTTCCCGGGGCCGAGGCATCGACAATATAGGTTCCCGCGGGAAATCCCATGAGGTCAAGGGTTCTAACGCCGGGGGAAGGGTTCTTTCCATAACAACCCTGCCGGAGAGGTCGAATACGCTTACCTCGAGTTCCATTTCACCGGTGCCCTGCCAGTTGAGGGTGGTGGAGGTCCCGGCGGGGTTCGGTCCCAGGTACATGGTGCTCACCCCTCCCTGCGGGGGCAGTGTTGCGTCTTCAATGCCCAGAACGGCGGAACTGAGGATCTTCAGCATGGGATCGAACTCCACCGATTCAGGCTGGAAGGACAGAAGGAAGGTTTCCTCCTGGTCCTGTGAGTCGTTCCAGAAGGTTATCAGTGTGTCGGTTCCCGCCCCTCCACAAGGAACTCCACCGGCATGGTGAAGAAGTTGTCCACCGTTTGTGTCTGAGCGATGTATATGGAGAGCTCCCAGGCGGCGCCCTGCTGGACCCAGCCTGTCTGTATGTCGTACACCGGATAGCCTTCGCCCTGGACCCACTGCTCAAAGAACCAGTCGATGTCTTCTCCGTACTGGGCGGCCACATGGTCAATGAAGTCCTGGGTGGTGGCCGTGGTATAGGAATGTTCGGCAAAGTAGGTTTCGTAGGCGGTGAAGAAGGGGCCGTCCCCCATGAGCTGCCTGAGCATGTGAAGGACCGAGGCACCCTTTTCGTAGGTGGTGTTGCTCCAGAGTTCCGACGGGGTCTGGGGATCGGTTATGGGGAACAGCTCGCCGCTGTTCAGATAGGGCTTCATTATGTTGTTCTCCATATAGTCCAGGTACTGCTCTTCCCCGTAGGTTTCCATCCATATCGCCTCGGAGTAGGTGGCGAAGCTTTCCGAAAGCCAAACATCGGTCCAGTACCTTTCGGTGACGCAGTTGCCCCACCACATGTGGCTCATCTCGTGGGCCAGGAGCCAGTCGTAGTTGGTGTTCCCGTTGATGGCCGAGGCTATATGGTAAACCTGGGAAAGATGCTCCATGTCACCCAGGGGCGTCTGGACATAGCTGAACTTGCAGTCCCATGGATAACTGCCGTAGACATCCTCGAACCTGGCCATCATGAGATCCACGTTCACGAAGGAACCCAGGGCGTCCTCCACATCCCAGGAATAGACATAGTAGTAGATCCTGGCGTCGGTGGAGTCGTGAAGAACGGCGTAGTCCGCAACGCTTATGGCTGCGAGGTAGGTGGACATAGGCTGGTCGAGGGTCCAGTGGTAGGTGAGGGTGCCGTCGTAATTGTCCGTAACCCCCGCTGAGTCGCCGTTAGCCACGGCGTATAGGGTATCCGGCACGGTTATGTGAAAATCGAAGGTTGCCTTGTCTGAGGGCCTGTCATGGCAGGGGAACATATACTTCCCCATGGATGGGTCGGTTACGAACCCAACCCCCATGTGGTAGGTGACATAGGGATGAAAATGGAACCCTCCCCATGACTCCTCCGGGGGAGTGCCCCCGTACTCGATGATGAGACTCACTGTATCAGATGGTGAAACAGGCCCGGGAAGGTTTATGAAAAGAGAGTCCTCCACATGGTCGAAGGACTCAGCACCGGTCACCGAAAGGACATCCAGCTCCTTAAGGTAGAGCCTGAAGGATGTAAGGCCGCTCTCCACCGGCACCAGTGTAACACCGGCGGTGGCGTCTATGGTCTCATTCTCCCTGTCGATGGTTATGGAAAGGTCATAATGCTGCACATCGATGGGCTCAAGCTGAAATTCCTGGTAAAGCGGCTGCATGGAGGGAGCAAGGGGCCTGGTAAGCACCATCGGGCTGAACCTGGGGCTGTAGGCCGCCATAAGTATAAGGACAATGTTCATCATTCACTCCAGTCAAGAAGGAGTCCGTCTATGAATTCCCTGAGAATACTCAATCTGGGTACTACCTCTTCCCTGATGTGCTCCACGCAGTCGAGAAGGCGGAGAAGCCTGTGTGCATCGTTATAGGCTGCCGAGCCTTCCCTTACTTCTTCCAGAAGGGGTATGAGATAGGGCTTGAGAACCGGAAGCTCGTAGGGCAGTGCTGAATTGAACATCATGTCCGCCTTCTCCTGATAGGGGAAGATGTTCATCCGCTCCCCCCGCCTGACGCTGGGCCAGCCGATGATGGTTTCCTCGGCGGAATAGCCCCGGTACAGGCTGTCCCGGACGATCCTTCGCATCAGTCTGCCGTCGGAGGTGGACATTCGGGTGAGCCTGTCGATGTTCAGGGTGGTCAGGGCGCTTATGTATATCTTGAACTTCTTTTCGACCTCAACTCCCGGTGTCAGGCTGTCGTTCAGGCCGTGAATGCCCTCTATCATCAGGAACTCATTGTCCGCCAGTGTCATGGGAGTGACATTGTCCTCCCGGACACCGGTATGGAAATCGAACAGGGGAAGCTGCACCGTTTCACCTGCGAGGAGTCTGTTCACATGTTCTCCGAACAGCTGGGTATCAAGGGCTCCAAGGCATTCGAAATCGTAGCTTCCGTCCTTGTGCCGTGGGGTTTCCGTGCGGTGCCTGAAATAGTTGTCCACGCTTATGAGCCGTGTGCCGAAACCCTCCGCCCTGAGGTAGGTGGAGAGCATCCTGGTGAATGTGGTCTTTCCGCTGCAGGAGGGTCCGGCCACCATTACGATCCTCTTCTTCGGGAACTCGTCCCCCAGGCGGCTCACTATCTGGACTATCCTTCTGTTCTGGTAGAAGTGGCTCATCATCACCAGCCTGAGACCGGAATCCTCCCTTATACGCCTGTTGAGCATATCGACGGTGTGGACCCTCATCCTGGAGATGTGCTTCTCTTCCAGGTCGAGTTCCCTGGAAAGGGTGGGACTCTCCGCATAGGGGGAGATCTCCGGCCACTTTCCGCTTCCGGGGAATCGTAGAAGGAATGCCCCGGAAAGGGGTTTAAGCTCCCAGGTGGTGAGCCAGGAGGTATCGGGTACCGCCGGTCCCATGGCGAATGCCCATGAATCGCCCAGGACATTTGCCCTGTAATAATCCCGCCCCCTGTGCCATCTTGGAAGGAGGGAATGCTCGCCCACAAGGTCTAATGCCTCTTCCGCAGGGAGAATACGATATTCAATGGGGATCGCCTCCCCGGCTATCCTTTCCAGTTCGACATCCAGGGCGCCGCACACCTCGGCCTCCCTGCCCGGTTCCATACCCTCTATCCTGCACCTGTAGCCCAGGGAAATGGAGTGTTCAACCCATAGCTTCCAGTGGGGATATACCCTTCTGACAGCCTGGTCAAGGGCCAGTATCAGGCTCCTTCTGTAGACTTCTCTGCCCTCGGAGACCCAGGGAGGTACATCCTCCCCCTCCACGGTTCCAAGGGGTAGTACAAGGCCGGTGAGGTCCCGGACGGCTATGGATTTCGTTCCTTCGGGAAGTTTCCTGGTCATCTGATGGTTCCTTTCGCCTTAATGACTGTTGATAATACAGCAAAAACAGGGCACGGGAAACCCCCCACCGGTGTATTCTAACCCCGGGGCAGCATCTGGTTATCTCGCCATATTATGGTTATTTATGAATCAATCCACCGGGTGTTTCGCCCCTCCCACGAAGGGCGGGAAGGGAACACATCCCCCGGTCCGGCGGGGCAGCAGAACAGGGAGCGGCAGGGCCTCATTCGTCTTCAGACCTGTTTTATTTTTACTATAATGCGACATTGAAAGCGGCGGGGCCGATCATGGTCATTTTGTGGGAAGGGGGGTCAAGCCCGGGATCGTATTCATTTTTTTGCTCTTCCTGTGGCCAGTTAAGCCCCATGGGAATCGAACTTCCAAAGAGCTTGACCCGGCGCCGGCTATCCTTCATTGTATTTTCACTCTGAAATGGAGAAAACATGACTATTTTTTTCGCCCTGCTCATGACCCTCGCCGCCTCCTCTCCCCTGCTGGATGTCACCGATACCATCCCCCGGGGTGGAACGGTGGTCTACAATGTTTCACTGGGGGACGAAACGGTTTACTGGATCACCCTTCAGTCCCTGGACAGCTCAACCGATCTCAACATTTCCGTATCCTCCTCTGAAATGGATTTCGAGCATTTCATGAACCTGGCCTATCGGGAGGATTTCCTCTATGCCCTGGAGTACTCCATCCAGGCCGGCCTTGAAGAGGGCGATGAATCCTTCACCCTCTCCTCCGACTATTCCGGTCCTGTTTTCGTGGTGGTCCACGACATGGGCGGTGGCGGCGGAGAATTCACACTGAAGATTCAGTAGGGCCGGTGTTCAACCTGCAGGAATACACGGTTCTCGACCTCAACAGCTCCGTAAAGGAACTCCTGGAAAGGGGTTTCCCCGGTGAATTCTGGGTAAGGGGCGTGGTAACCGGTCTTAGGCAGGTTTCCGGAAGAGGGCATACCTATTTCCAGCTCGCCCACCCCTCGGGAACCGGAGGGCAGTCACCGGCGGTGGTAGACTGTGCTCTTTTTGCCGGGGACAGGGCCGCGGTGACAATGGAGACAGGCAGACAGGGCGCCGTATTCGATCTGAAGGAGAACACCGAGGTAAGGATACGGGCCCGGATCAATTTCTGGGAGCGCTCCGGCAGGTTTCAGATAGTGATGAAGGGCTTCGATCACACATTTCAGTCGGAATCCACCGCGATCCACCTTCAGAAACTGGTAAGGAAACTGACTGAAGAGGGGGTCATAGGCGAGAACGCCACCTTGTCCATACCCGCCCTTCCACTCACCCTTGGGCTTGTTACTTCAAGGGACTCCGCCGCGGAAAGGGATTTCCTGAAAACACTGGAGGAATCAGGGTACCCTTTCAGGGTATATGCCAGATACGCAAGCATGCAGGGCTCCGAAACCGCCAGTTCTGTTTGCGGCGCCTTTGCCGGGCTCCTGGCATCCGGCGTTTCCGGCGAAATCGATGCGGTGGTCCTCACCCGGGGCGGAGGATCAGCCACGGACCTTGCGTGGTTCAACCACGAGGGAATAGCAAGGACCATCGCCCAGCTGCCATGGCCGGTGATCTCTGGGATCGGCCATGAGATAGACACCACCCTCCCCGACCACGCCGCCCATACCAGGGCAAAGACACCAACCCACGCCGCATCCATGCTGGTGGATATGGTGGCGGGTTTCGATGAGAGTGTTTCCCGGATGAGCAGGGGTGTGGTTTCCGCCTTCTCTCCCCGGATCGCCATGGAGCGCATGCGGCTTCAGAACATCGCCCGGAGCCTCGCACTGTCCCTCTCATCCCTACCCCGAAGAAAACGGGAAGAACTTCACAGGATCATTTCAGCGCTTATCATAGGGGTAAATGAAAGGGTCAGCCGCTGTGAAAGGGAACTGACCCGTCTGGAAAACAGGCTGGACATGAGGAACCCGGAAAAATGCTCAGCCTCGGGTGGGCCATAATCAGGGACAACCGGGGCAAACCGGTGAAGAACGCTTCAGCCATCCATCCCGGTGACCTGATAGGTATCTCCATGCAGGGAGGAAACCTCAAGGCCCTGGTAAAGGAAAGGGAAAAATGAGCGAGAAATACTCTGAGATGCTTCGGGAACTCCAGGAAATAGTGGACAAGCTAAGCAGGGACGACTGCCCGGTGGACGACCTCGAGGAACTGGTGCAAAGGGCTTCGACCCTTATAGGCGTTTTGAGGAAGCGGCTTGCCAGAACTGATGAATCGGTGAAGGGAATGCTTACCGAGATAGGGGAATGACAGGTTCTCCGAAGTGTGTGTAGCCGTCGGCCTGGTAATTCTCACTTCGATCATGTCCCCCGGGGCATGATCAGTGGACTCAAGTATGACCATTCTGTTCCCGGCGGTTCTCGCGGCAAGCTGTCCCGGCATTCTGGCCGGTCCGGTGACGAGAACGGTCCTGACGGATCCCGTAAGTTCCCTGGAACGGGCGAGGGTTATTTCCATCTGGAGTTCCTGTAGTTCGTTAAGCCTTCGAAGCCTCTCCTTCACCGGCACCCGGGGGGTGATGTCCACCGCGGCGGTGCCCTGCCTTTCGCTGTACCTGAAGAGAAAGGCGTAGTCGAACCGTATCTCCTCAAGAAGTGTAACGGATTCCTCGAACTCCTCCGGGGTTTCCCCGGGAAAACCCGCTATCATGTCGGTGGAGAGCACGATGTCCGGCATGGCCTCCCTGAGCATATTCACCTTTTCGATATACCCTTTCCGGGTATACCCCCTGTTCATTGCCCTCAGGACCCTGTCGCTGCCTGACTGCGCCGGAAGATGAAACTGATTGCAGATGTTGTCGGCGGAGGCCATTACGGAAACCAGCTCGGTGGTTAGGTCCCTGGGATTGCTCGTAACGAACCGCAGCCGGCAACGCTCCCCGACGGCTTCTGAAGCCTTTCTGAGAAGTTCAGGAAAACCCACATCTTCGTTCCGGTAGGAGTTAACGTTCTGGCCCAGAAGGGTTATCTCCCTGAATCCGGCATCCGCCAGGCTTTCTATCTCCGAAAGGACCGCCCGCCGGGGGCGGCTTCTCTCCCGGCCCCGTACATGGGGGACGATGCAGTAGGTGCAGAAGTTGTCGCATCCCCGTATTACATTAACGAATGCCCTGGGGAACTCTTCGCGCACTGGCTGAAAACCCTCGTAGTCCTCCCCTCCCTGTTCCGTGAGTGCAACCCTTCGGGATTCCTGAAGCAGACCTGGGATCAGGTGATAGCAGTCCGGGCCCACCACCAGATCCAGGAGTTTCATCCTTTTGAGCAGTTTTTCGCCGTGCTCCTGGGCCACGCAGCCGCAGAGCGCCATTATGGCCGCCTTCCACCGGTCCGGATGCCCGCAAGGTGTGTGAGCCGGCCCAGCGCCCTGGTTTCGGCGTGTTCCCGAACTGCGCATGTAACTATGAATATGGCCCGGGCATCCCCGGGATCCTTAACGATCATATGACCTGCGGATTTCAGTATGGCCGCCAGTATCTCGCCGTCGTGGGCGTTCATCTGGCAGCCGTATATCTCTATGAAGCACTTCACCCCGGAACTACCAGTTCCATCACAAGACCGGCGAACACCGGTATTCGAAGGTTGTCGTCGAGGGGCACCTCAAAGAGCTCCGCCAGTGTGGCAGCCAGAGCTCCGGCGAGAAGGCCCGTTGGAGAGAGCTTCCACCCCTGCGCCGCTGAAAGATGCATGAGGGGTATGGATACGAGCAGACAGCTGAGAAGGGCCGAAAGGCTGCCCTCCAGGGTCCTGCCGGAAACAAGTGGCGTCCTGCCGAACTTCCGCCCCATGAGAGCCGCGGCGGAATCCCCCACGGAGAGGAAGACCAGGGCTGACACCGCTATTTCCGTTCTGAAAAGAAGTATGGTTAGGGCGGCGCTTGCCACGAGAACCGTGGAAGCGGTCATGGCGCCGTCCTGCTCTTTGCCCCGCATCACCTTGCCGAACAGCCCCAGGAAGAACCGGCGGAAAACGCGGTTCCTCGACCGGAGAAGGTCGATAAGCACCAGTGCCAGGGCGGCGGCTGTGAGAATGAGTACGATTTCCGTTCTGGGCAGTATAACCGCTGCGGCGGGAATCACTATGGAACCGAAATGTATTCCCTTGCGGAGAACCTCTTCAATGTAAGCCATTAAACCCTAGAATCCAACCCCTGCTGATACCCTGTGGGTGTTTTCAAGCTGGTCGTGGCTCAGCCATGCGTAGTCCAGGGAGACCGGATGGCCGGATATGCCCATGGTAAACCCCAGACCGGCGGTCATGTTGCCCTCGTTGGAGCCTATTCGAAGCCCCACGGTGTCCCTGATGCGGATCTCGGCACCGAGATGTGTATCAAGACTGATATCCGCCTCGGGAATGCTGTACTGGGCGGAGAATACCCGTCCTTCGAACCGGAAGTCGCCATCGGCGGCGAAGGTTATAACCGACCCGAAACGGGGCACCGGCCAGGTAAAGGATGCTCCTATCTTTGCGGTGGGGGTTACGCTTTCGGTCACCCCGGAATCCCAGAACATGTAAGTTCCGAAGATATCCTGGAGGTTTATGCCCATTGAGAAGGCTTCCGTGGGATTCCACTTCATGCCGGCATCGAAGCCCACACCCCAGGCGCTGTAGTCCATGAGCTTCCTGTAGACCACCTTGGAAGTGGCGCCTATGGCCAGATCGTCATTCAGGGCCCTTCCCCAGGAAAGGTAAAGGGCGTTGTCGGAGGCACTGCTCCAGGTGATCCTGCCCTCGTCGTAGATCAGCTCTTCACCGGGGTCCCACTGGCTGTTGCCCTCGGTTCCCATGGGGTTGGTCTCGGGATGGTAATCGTCGTTGCCGGAGTCACCGGGCTCTCCGGTGCCGTCTTCGCCGAAAACGCCGTCGGAGCCGGTGTCATACCACTGAAGATCGCTTGTGTCGGCTATGTTGCCGGCATCGGTCCTGAAAAGGCTTGCGGCGTAAACATCCCCGGCGTACTCCTGGGAATAGGCCAGATAATCGTAGGTGATAAGCCCGCCGAACCGCTCTGAATGCATGAAGGCAGCGGAGCGGGTTCGGACTGATGCAAGCCCGGCGGGGTTCCAGTAGGCGGCTGTTATATCATCGGCCACGGCGGAAAAGGCACCCCCCATGGCCAGGCCCTGGCTCCGGCTCCCACATACATGAATTCACCGGCGTACTTGTCGGCGGATGAAGCGGAGTACAGGAACAGGACCGCAAGAAGTATGAGCGAATGCTTTCTCATGGTGAATCACTCCCCGTTAACATAGCTGGCAAATAGCTGTCTGTCCTCGAATCTTATTCGTGTGAAGAATAAACCTATACCCCATTTGCCGTCGGGAAGTTCCTCTTCGCGTATTACAACGGCTCTGGCCATGACCTGATGGCCGTCGAGGCCGATGGATACATCCACCCTGGTGAGGTCGCCCAGGGGCTCGTCGCACACGCAGTAAAGCCCTGAAGCGCTGATATTGAGGGCGGTTACCGGACGCCCGGGCATTCCCTGGGTCCCAAGAACAACATCAAGGGTACCCTGGTAGCGGCTTTCGCGTCTCTTTTCGGTGATCTTTTCAGGCTTCACTTGAATCCCTTTCCTACCCCGTATGAAGTTGTTTTCCCCTTCATGCTCCATCAGCAATACTAAACCGAATATACACGTATTGGTTCCAATGGGTATAATAAGAAATAATGCAAAAACGACAACCGCGGCAAAACCGCCCCTGCCGCTGAAAGCAGCAAGGAACGGCGAACTTGACACCGCATTTAATTTGCTGAATGTTGGCCTGTACCGTGTGTGGTACTCATGGTAGTATGTCTTAATAGAGGAGGGAGCCTTTAATGGCAAACGAGTACAATATCAGTGCGCAGGAGATCGAAGAGGGTAAAACCATGGGCGGAATCGCCTATTTCGGTCTTCTCGGTTTTCTTATCGCTTTCCTTACCAGCAAAGAGAACAAGTATGTCATGTATCATGCCCAGCAGAGCCTCATGCTCGTTATCTGCATGATCGTAGTCCCAATTCCGGTGATCGGCTGGATCATCGGTCTCGGAGTCTTCGTTCTGTTCATCATGGGTCTCATCGCCGGCTTCGGCGGGCAGATCAAGCCCCTTCCGGTGATCGGCAACCTGGCCTTCAAGCTCAACCTCCTCAAGGCCGAGGAAACCACCACCACATCCACTCCGGAAGCCCCCGGTTCACCGGACGTAGAGTAACTAAAAAACGGCATTTTCAGCGGGGGGGCGGTAATATCGCCCCCCCATTTTGCAGGGAGGGAATAATGGAATCGTTCAACATAAGTCCCGAGGAAATAGAACAGGGTAAGGCAATGGCGGGGATCTCATACTTCAGTGTGCTGGGTTTCCTGATAGCACTGCTGACCTCCAGGGAGAACCGTTACGTCATGTACCACGCCCAGCAGTCGCTTCTTCTGATCATCCTTTCCCTGATTAGGTTCATCCCCTTCACCCCGGGTTTCATCGACAGCATCATCGGACTGGCCGTTTTCGTTTTTTTCATAATCGGTCTGGTCAACGGTTTCGGAGGAAAGGTACAGCCCCTGCCCCTGGTGGGTGAAATGGCCTACGGTTTCGGTCTCTGCAAGAGATAGAACGAAGGGCAGCTGAATGAACATGGTGAACCTGGTCATCCAGGGCCCCTGGCGGATCCCCATTCCATACTGGGTATGCACCTTGAGGATGGCGCCCTCGCCGTGAGGGCCTACTGCCCCGGGGCGGTTTCCATGGAACTCATCCGCCATGGCGGATCCTTCGAAATGAAGAAGCTCGATGAAAGGGGCTTTTTCATCTGGACCGCCGCAAGGGGTGAAACCTCCTTCTTCCCCTACGAGCTCCGGATCACCTATGCCGACCGCAGCAGCTGGCAGACACCTGACCCCTATTCCTTCCCGCCCCAGCTGGGGAGCTCGACCTCCATCTTTTCGGACAGGGAAAGCACCTTGAACTCCACAGAAAAATGGGGGGCAGGCTGTGGCGGGTCGGAGATGTCTCCGGAACCCTCTTCACCGTATGGGCTCCCACCGCCCGGGCGGTTAGCGTGGTGGGTTCCTTCAACGGCTGGGACCGGAGCAGACACCCCATGAGGTCCCTGGGCTCAAGCGGCGTGTGGGAGCTTTTCATTCCCGGTGTTGGCCCGGGGGACTACTACAGGTTCATGATAACCTCAAAGACCGGTGACCTTATCGAAAAATCGGATCCCTACGGCACCTTCTTCGAGAAAAGGCCCGGGAACTCTTCCATGGTGTCCGACCCCTTCTCATACCGGTGGGGCGACCATGACTGGATAGAGGGCAGAAGGTCGAAAAACCCCTTTCAGGAGCCCATGTCCATATATGAGCTTCACGCCCCGTCCTGGACTAAAAAGGACACCGACTTCCGCAGCTGGGAGGATCTCTCCCGGTGGCTGATCCCCTATGTTAAGGACCAGGGTTCACCCATATAGAGCTAATGCCGGTCATGGAGCACCCATTCGACGACTCCTGGGGCTATCAGGTTACAGGTTTCCTCGCACCCACCAGCCGCATGGGAACCCCGGTGGACTTCTGCGGCTTCGTGGACGCCTGCCACAACGCCGGGATAGGTGTGATACTGGACTGGCCCCCGGCCCACTTCCCCGCCGACGCATGGGCCCTGGCCAGGTTCGACGGAACCTGCCTCTACGAGCATGAGGACCCAAGACAGGGCTACCACCCCGACTGGAACACCCTCATCTTCAACTACGGCAGGAACGAAGTACGGAACTTCCTGTTCGCCAGCGCTTTCCAGTGGCTGGACACCTATCATGCCGACGGGATCAGGGTGGATGCCGTTGCGTCCATGCTGTACCTCGACTACTCTCGAAAAGAGGGCGAGTGGCTTCCCAACAGCTGCGGCGGAAGGGAGAATACCCATGCGGTGGAGTTCCTCCGTGAGCTCAACCACTATGTCGGGACCCATTTCCCCGGTGTTGTGATGATCGCCGAGGAGAGCACCGACTGGTCCGGTGTGACCAGCCGCCGGAGAACGGAGGGCTGGGCTTTCATTTCAAATGGAACATGGGATGGATGAACGACACACTGGAGTTCTTCAGCGCCGACCCGGTCTACAGGAAGCACATGATGAACAGGATAACCTTCAGCGCTGTCTATGCCTGGAGCGAGAACTACATCCTTCCACTTTCACACGACGAAGTGGTTCATGGCAAGGGTTCACTCCTTGGAAAAATGCCCGGTGACCAGGGGCAGAAGATGGCGGGCCTCAGGCTGCTGCTTGCCTTCCAGTGGTTCTTTCCCGGAAAGCAGCTCCTTTTCATGGGCGGCGAAAGGGCTCTTCCGAAGGAGTGGAATTTCAGGGAAGCCCTGCCCGAGGGAAGTGACGAGATGAAGGGATATGTCCGGTCCCTCAACCGGTTCGCAACCTCCAACCCCTGTCTTTTCAGGAATGACAACTCACCGGAGGGCTTCAGATGGATCGATTCTCCGACACCGAGGCATCCATCGTGTCCTTCCTCCGGCTGGCCCCGGGCAATCCCCCCCTCCTCTGCGTTTTCAACATGACACCGGTGGACCGGCATGACTACAGGATAGGTGTGCTCCGGGGGTACCTGGAAGGTTGTCTTCAACAGCGGTTTCCCCACGACTATTCAGCCCGGTCCAGGGATGTTCCAGCCCATGGTTTTCAGCAGTCCATCGCGGTAACTCTGAACTCTCTGTGCTGCTCGGTCCTCTCCCCGGTCTGAAGGAGGAGGATTATGACTTCACACACGAAGCATCTGTGGTTCGAAACGAAGAACAGGGTTGAGTTCATCAACATCACACCCCGGGTGGAAGAAGAGGTCCGTTCAAGCGGTATACAGGAGGGGCTGTGCCTCGTTAACGCCATGCACATAACCGCAAGTGTGTTCATAAACGACGACGAGCCCGGGCTCCACCACGACTACCGCAGGTGGCTCGAGGAGCTGGCTCCCCACTCCCCCTCCCTCTACGAGCACAACCTGACCGGGGAGGACAACGGCGATGCTCACCACAAGCGGCAGATAATGGGCCGGGAAGTGGTGGTGGCGGTTACAGGGGGAAAACTGGACACAGGCCCATCGGAACAGATCTTCTACGGCGAGTTCGACGGCAGAAGAAGAAAACGGGTAATGGTTAAGATCATCGGAGAGTGAGGAAAGAAATGAGAATGATAGTTGCGGCAGCGGGAGTGCTCCTTCTGATTGCGGGATGCACCGACGAGGGAGGGGTTCCCTCACAGTATCAGCCCTATCCCCCTTCAGTGAGCGTAACGGGTGTGGGCACCGCCACGGGAACGGCGGACATGGCGGTGATTACCTTCAGCGTGGATGTAACCGCCGAGGACCCGGGGGAAGCGGTGAACCAGGCCACGGAGCTTGCCCGGGGCAGCATGGCCGCCGCCGAGGGTGCCGGCATCGGTGAAGAAGACATCGAACCCTGGTTACACCATCTACATGGAAGAGGAATACGACTACGAGACATACGAATACACCGGACGGGAACTCTTCCACCTCACCCATTCCTTCAAGGTGAAAGTAAGGGACATCGACTCGGCAGGGGATGTTCTGGCGGCTCTGGTGGAGGGTGGAGCCACAACGGTGAACGGCATTCAGTTCACCATGAGCAACCGCGACGAACTCATGGCCGAAGCAAGGGCCATTGCCCTGGAAAATGCCCGAACCACCGCTGAACAGCTGGCGGAGGGTCTCGGCGTATCCCTGGGCTCCCCTGTGAACGTCAGCGAATGGGTGGACTACTACGGCGCCGGCGATCCCTACGGTTACGGCTACGATTCCGCCGGTTACTACGAAGCACCCCCTGTCTCCCCGGGAAACACCAGCATCACCATGAACGTTTCCGTATCCTACCTGATAGACTGAATTTGATGGTTCTCTTCCTTCTTCTGGCGGGGTTTTACACCGTTGAAACCCCGCGGCGGACACCGATTCCGCCATAGCACTCCTCACCCGGCTGATCACCGAGGCGGAACCGGAGGGGCTGGGAATGTTCTTCGCGGAGATAGGGCTTGAGGCCTCCCCGGACGAGGTCCATCTCTGGGCACCCGGTGATTTCCACCAGCTGATAACGGACTTCACCGGGGCCGACGACTCCTCCACCGGCGATTCCCTTCTACCCCGCCTGGAAGAGCTTCCCCTGAACCTTCTTCTGGAAAACCTTCGGAGGCCGCAGAATATGAATGACCTGATATTTTTCGACATAAATGGAACACTGATAAAGAGGGATGAAAGAACGGACATACCATATTCCAACGCGGTGAACGCCCTGCTCGGGGTCTCAAGGGCCATGGAGGGAGTGGACACCTCCGCCCGTTCAGACAGGGATGTTCTCATCGAGGTTCTGGAGAGGCATGGCCAGAAGTACAGCCCAAAGAAGTGGGACGAGTTCATGGAACTGTACGCTGAAGAGCTGACTGTCTTTGCAAAAACAGATGTCTGGAGAGCCAGCGCAGATGCGGTTCCATTCGTTCGCGCACTTCGTTCCAGGGGGTGGCCCATGGCCCTTATCACCGGCGAACTCTCCCTGGGGGCCCGCTGCAAGCTGGAGAAGATAGGCCTGTGGAACTGCTTCCTCACCGGGGGCTACGGCGAGGACGGACTGAAAAGGTTCGATATAGCCGACACCGCCCTCAGAAGGGCAAGGGAAATCACTGGAAGGGAATTCGATACCCTGTATGTAATCGGTGACACCGTCCTCGACATTGAAACAGCCGCCCACCTGGGCGCCGTGAGCATAGCCGTCACAACGGGTTCACATTCCCGCGAAAGGCTTCTGGCATCAAATCCCGATCACTGTGTGGACCGTTTCAGTGAACTGGAGAACCTCTTCCTTCCTTAGACCCCTTGAAAAAACCTTCCCGTGTCGGTAGCTCAACATATGGAAGCTCTATTTCTCGTCCTTGCAGCACTGAACGGCCTGGCGGTCATTTCCGAGGTCTGTGCCAACCCCCCGTGGACACCTGCGGCGAGTTCGTGGAGATCTGGAACAACTCCCCGGACACTCTGAATGTCCTGGGCTTCACCATAACCGACGGCGATGCCCTCGACGGTTTGTTCGGCTGGTCCGGGGTATTCCCCCAGGGGGATGTCATAACCGAGACCACCCTCATCCCGCCATGGGGCTACGCCGTCCTCCTCGAGGAAGACTACCCCGGGGATCCCTGGCTTACCTTCCAGCCGGGAACGGTGATCCTCACCACCTCCGACCACGCCATATGCAACGGCCTGGCGGCGTCCTCCGATCCCCTCACCCTGTTCGACTCATCCGGCACTTCCCCCGCCAGCGTTCTTTCCACCTTCGGCACACCGTTAAACGGGGAGAACTGGCAGCAGCGCGACGATAACGGCCAGGATTCCATCCCCTTCGATCCGGGTACAGGCCTCACCCTCTTCAGGTATCCCCAGAACATGCCAGACTGCGAGATGGCCTGGTTCGCCGGGGAACCAACACCGGGGGGCCACCGGATGCCCCCCTGACACATTCTTGATAACCACCGATTCCCTGTTTCTAAGCAACCCCGACCCCGACCCCGGAACAGGGTCTGGCTCACCGCCACGGTCTCCTGCTGGGGAACGGTGACGCCCTCGGGCAGCATTTGCCTTTTCATCGACGCCAACGGAGACTCAACGGCGCAAGCCTCGGAACTGCTCCTGTCCATTCCCGCCGAGGGTCTTGCCCCGGGAACCACCGACACCCTTTCGGTCTTCTTCACCGCCCCCCCGCAGTGGTACCCGGCGGTATGTGAAACCCCCACCGGCGAAACCCGGCTCCATTTCACCACCGGGGGCGGTGTCAATCCCCGAATAACCGAAGTAATGGCCAACCCGGTCATCGAAACCGAAGAAGAGTTCATCGAGGTGTTCTACCCCGGCCCGGGGTCTTCCCCCTCACCGGCTGTCACTTCACCGACGGCGACGCCACCGACGACATCCTGCACCATTCCGGAAGCGAATACATTTCCCCGGGGCAGGCCGCCCTCATCATCGACCTGACTACCAGGGAACCCTCTCCATCCCGGAGAACACTCCCCTCTCGTCCC
>MJAN01000016.1 GCA_001875255.1 Candidatus Sabulitectum silens
TTCACGAACCGATCCCGGTGTGATGCCTGAGGATGAGAAGAGGATCACCGCCGCCAGGGCCGCCACGGAAACCCGGGGCAGCCGCCGGAAGGAGCACCGGCTGCCGGCGGCCAGGAACAGACCGGCCAGAAGGCCGCCAGGCTCCCCCGGCCACATAGAACATCTCCTTGACGATAATGCTGTTCCGGCTGTCGGTGAGCACGGCGAAGATCACACCCAGCATCACCACCGCCATCAGAACAGTAAATACCCTTGACAACGCCCGGTCCATCAGGAATTCCTCCGCTCTCCCCTGGAGATGAAAATGGCGAACACGGAAACCACCCCGGCGGCGTTAAGGAAGGCCAGCACCGCCTGATAGGGCTCCAGGGTGGGAAGCATGAGGGCGGTGGTTCCCATTACCACGGAAAAGATGTAAAGGATCATCACGCTGGTCTTTCTGGAATAGCCAAGCCTCGCCAGCCGGTGGGCCAGATGGTTCTTGTCGCCCTTGAAGAGTGGCGCGCCCTTCCTTTTCCTGTAGATGAGGACCATTATGGTGTCCACTATGGGAAGGGCGAGGATCAGCAGAGGTGACATCACCGCCAGCCAGGGAATTGATCCCCGGGGGGTATAGATACCCAGCACCGCCACCAGCCCCAGCATGAACCCGAGGAAGTTCGAACCGCTGTCCCCCATGTATGTGGATGCCGGGGGAAAATTGTAAAAAAGGAAGCCGATTGAGGCCCCGGCAATGGCCACACTTACATAGGCAATGGCAGGATTCCCGTTTATGAAGTTGAGGGTGGCGAAGAAGAACGCCGCGATGGCGGTTATTCCTGAGGTAACTCCGTCGGCGTGGTCGAGGAGGTTGATGGAATTGGTTATTCCCAGAAGCCACAGAAGGGTTATGGGAGCAGCCATCCAGTAGAGGCCCCCGGTATCCAGGAAGAGGCTCAGTTTCGCCCCTCTAAGTATGAAGAAAACCCCGGCTGCGGCGGCCACGATGCTGTGAAGGAGAAGCTTTGTGGTGGGCTTCAGCTCGATCCTGTCGTCGATGAAACCGGTTACCGTCATCAGGAGGCCTGAGAATATCATCAGAAGACAGAGCATTCTCCATGATATGCTGGTGTCCACTATGGTCTGCCCGGGCAGCACCGGGAAGATGATCATCCCCGCCAGTATGGAGGCGGTGAAACCCAGGAAGATGGCCAGTCCCCCTATGGAGGGTATGCCCGGGGCGTCTTCACTGGAGTCGCCGTCCATCATGCCCAGTCTGAAGGCCAGGCGGCTGGCCAGGGGGGTGAACAGCAGGCTTACCACAAGAGCTATTATGAAGGCGGTAAAAAGAATCATATCCTGTTCTCCGCCCCGTTGAGATCAAAGAAATGGGCCTTGTCCAGATTGAATGTGAAGGCAAGATCCCCGCCGGGGACAGCCTCTATGTCCGGTCTGGTCCTGGCGGTGATCTGTTCTCCCCCGGGGACGGAGCCTATTATCACCTTCTCGTTCCCCAGGGTCTCAACCACCTCCACGGAACAGGAAAGGGGCCCCGCCGGCGATGGCAGGACGTCCTCGGGTCTTATTCCAAGGGTGTAGCTGCCGTCATCCCGTGAAACAGGGCCGAGATCTTCCCCCATGGCCGTTAGCCGTCCCCCGGCCACCCGGCAACCCAGGAAATTCATGGCGGGGCTTCCTATGAAACCCCCCACGAAGCGGTTTACCGGGTTGTCATAAACCTCAAGGGGCGGGGCCACCTGCTGGATCCAGCCGTCCTTGAGGACCACGATGCGGTCGCCCAGGGTCATTGCCTCGGCCTGATCGTGGGTTACATAGATCATGGTTGCCTTAAGCCTTGAATGGAGCCTTGAGAGCTCGTTGCGCATCTGAACCCTCAGCTTGGCGTCGAGGTTGGAGAGGGGCTCGTCAAAGAGGAAAACCTTCGGGTGCCTTACTATGGCCCTGCCAACCGCCACCCTCTGTCTCTGGCCGCCGGAAAGCTCCCTGGGTTTCCTGGTGAGATAGTCTGAAATGCCCAGTATCTCCGCCGCCTCCTCCACCGATTCCAGTACTTTCTCCCTGGGAGCCTTCTTCATTTTCAGGGAAAAGGCCATGTTGTCAAAAACCGACATGTGGGGATAGAGGGCATAGTTCTGGAAGACCATGGCTATGTCCCTTTTCGAAGGTTCGGTTTCCGTTATGTCGTTGCCGTCGATGAAAACCCTTCCCTCGGTTGGCTCTTCCAGCCCGGCCAGTATTCGCAGGGTGGTGGATTTTCCGCAGCCGCTGGGCCCAACCAGCACCACGAACTCGCCGTCTTCAATATCAAGAGTGAAATCACAGAGAGCCCTGGAACCGGCGCCATATACCTTGCCGACAGAGTCAAACCTCACGGAAGCCAAGAGTTACCCCTTTCAGTAGATACTGCGAGTCCTTCAGTCAATTATCAGAAGAGATACCCGGCTGCCCCTGAACTCGGTGGTCCTGGGATTCATGGGATCCCGATGAAGCTCATGGCCGTTTACCAGAAAGGCGTATCTGTACCTTCCCCGTGCCAGGTCTTCCGGTGGAGAACCCCGCCAGAGACCCTCTTTGGACTCCATGAGGCCCAGGTTGGGATCAACTATGCCCGCCGGGCCGGTGATCCCCCCCATTCGTTCCAGTCGCCCACCAGCTGAACCGATGCCGCCGCGGGATAATGGAAGACCATCCCTCCGGCGTCGTCCCTTGCCGCGGGAACGAAAAGGCTGCAGGAACACAGCAGCAAAGATAATGCAATCAGTCTATCCATGCGGATACCCCCAGTCGAAGCTCCGTTATGCCCTCTTCCCATTCCACGGTGAATCCGGCCATTCCCCTGCTGCCCCGGCCATGGACGCTGAAAAGACATCTGGGGTCCGGGGAACCGGTGGAAAGGTCCGCGGTAACCGAAAGAACGGAACTGACACCCCGGAGGGGCGAATAAAGAGCGGAAAGGGTTAACGCGAGGCTGTCGTCCACAAGGGAAAGGCTTCCGCCGCAACCTGCGGGGGCCGCCCTGTAGTGGCCGGACAGACTTCCCGAGAAGTCCTCCATGCGGTGGAGGGCGGTGATCAGTGACCAGTCCACACCGGCCCTGGAGAGCATGTCGAAACCGGCCTTGAGCGAAGTCTCCTCAGGCTTGCCGGTGTTGGCGGAACCGGTGAGATAGCCGCTGTAAACTCCGGTTCTTCCCCTGAGATACCCGCCAAGGGATACCCTGGTGGAATCGTCGCACCAGCTGAGGGAGGGTACCAGCTCGATGGAACTGGAGGTCATGGAGAAGGGCTTGAAGCCCCGGAGCTCGATGTCGGTGGCCCAGAGGTCCCCCCTCCCGGTCATTATGAACCAGGGCTGCACCCTCCTGAGGTCCAGGAAACCGGACACCGTTTCCACATCCTCCACCGGGTTCTCAAGCCTGTTCCAGGAAACCATGCCGAAACCCATCCAGGGAGATCTTACTCCATACCAGGAGAGGGAATCGCCGTACTGGTTCCAGAACCCGTCGAACCCAAGAACTCCCCCGGCCTCGGCGGCAACCCCGGTGAGTTCCAGTGCTTCGGTGGAATTCCACTGAACAACCGGGGTTTCCAGACCCTGTATGAATGGTTCATTCATCCCCCTGAAGACCCCGGCTGCCAGCAGGGTGAACCTGGCCACCGGAAGAAGCCCCCGGCGGAGACCGGTCTGAAGACCACAGTGGAGGTGTCAGCCTGAAGATCCGCTGAGAACCTGGCGTGCAGCTTGAAGAGCCTGTCTTCGTAATTTGCCACGGGAAAGGCGGTGAGGGTGTCGCAGAGCAGGGTGGAAAGACCCTGGCGGATGTCGGCGGATCCGGTACCCCTGATGAGCACGCCGAATGAGGGGCCCGGGGGTTCGGCTTCCTGGCACACCAGGCACATGAGCAGCATGGCTATCATGGGAACCCCCTGGATATTCCCGCGCCGTGGTCTATGGTGTTCTCCACCAGCCTGGCTCCGTAGGAAAGGGTCCATTCCCCCGGGAGAGGGAGGCGCCGCAGTTGAGCCCCGGCCGTCGGTCCCCGAGAAGAGCTTGAAGGACGGCTTCACCGTGAGCTCGGCTCCCGCCTGCCAGGTTTCGTCGCGGTAGTTCACATGGATAAGCAGATTACGGTTGAATACATGGCTGAAGCCCGTGCTGAAGACTCGGCTGCCTGAAACATCGGAACAGTTCACCCCCAGTGCGAAGGAGGGAAAAAGGGAGAACTGAAGGCCCAGGTCAAAATAGGACTCGGTTGATCCCGTGCTGTCCGTAAGGACACCAGCCGAGGCTCCGGTGGTCACGCTGGGGCCGAAAAGCCCCTCCATGAACCCTATGGGATCCCCGGTGAGAACATAGCAGCCGGAAAGCTGAAAGAAACCGGTGCCGGGGGCCCCGTTCCATCCGCCCCCGGCACCGGCTGAAAGACCTTCCGGACCAAGGGGCATCACAGCGGCGGCGGCGAAGGAGTGTTCGTGGTCTTCGTATCCCCAGGCTGTTTCAGCCTGAAGCTCTCCCATCCTCCCCAGACCCGCCGGGGCGGACATTGCCGAGACGGGGCTTCTGCTCCATGAGGCCGGGTGAACACCCAGCCCCCTCTCCAGCGGTCCGGAAAAGCTCCAGACCGAGGCAAGGGCTGCAAGGATCAATGTCGGGATCAGTATGCTCCCCTTCCCTTCAGAACGGTTACCACCGTTCTGGCAAGTATGGCCATGTCAAGCATGAGTGACTGGTTCCGCATGTAGTAGAAATCGTATTCCAGATTCTCGTGGAGTGGGAGGTCCTTCCTGCCCATTATCTGCCAAAGTCCGGTTATCCCCGGCTTTACTTCCAGCCGTCTCCTCTGCCAGGCGTTGTAGTCGCGAACTATGAAATCCATCTCCGGTCTGGGGCCCACCATGCTCATGCTTCCGGTGAGAACATTAAAAAGCTGGGGCAGTTCATCAAGGCTGGTCCTTCTCAGTATCCTTCCGGCGAAGGTTACCCTGGGGTCGTCCTTCCGCATGGGAGCCACCTCGTACTCGTTGGCCTCGGGTTTCATGGTCCTGAACTTGTACAGGGTAAAGGGCTGTCCGTGCCTCCCCATCCTTCTCTGCCTGAAGATCGGGGATCCCTTCCCGGTGAGTAGAAGGACCACCCAGATGAAAGCCATGAGGGGAAAAAGAAGGACTATAAGGGCTGAGGAAACTGCGATGTCCGTGGTTCTCTTCACGAAGGAGTGGAAACCTCCCCTTTCCGAAGGGCCTATCTCAACCACCGGTATTCGGCTGATGCTGCTGAGGTCGGCAATTCCAGTGGCTATCTCGAAGAGGTCGGTGACAAGCATGAAAACCGTTTCCTGGCTCTCCACGGAGTTCACCAGTTTCAGCATTTCCGTTCTGCTCATTGAGCCGCTGGCAAAGAAAACCTCATCTATGGAAAGGCTCTTGCACAGCCTTGGAAGGTCGCTGGCGGTTCCGATCACATCTATGCCGCAGATACTCCCATGGGAAACGGGGTCTCGGTGAGAACCCCAGTATCCTGTGCCTGGGTTCAGGCAGCTTCCCCAGTGAATTGATCACCCGTTCAGCGAACTCCCCGGAACCTATTATAAGCGTGGCAGGGGCCTCTTTGCAGGGCGAGGCCAGCCCGGCGGTCCTTCGGAAGGCCCAGCGGAGGAATCCGTTGACCGGTATGGAGGTGAGTATGAAGATGAACACCATTATCCTGGAATAGTCGATCTTGGTAAGGTAGCTGACCGCCATGATGGATACCGCCAGATATACCGTGGCGCGGATCCTTTTCGTAAGGCCGGAGAAGGCGCTGGTCTGGGTGGAGACCGAGTACATCCCGGCGGACCACCAGGAGATCACCATGATGGCGCAGAGGGCGGGAATTGTCCTGAGATAGGTTTCCAGTGTGTGGGCAAACTGGGGAAGGAATCTCCTCAGGGGTTCCGTTCGCAGGAACCATGTGAGCAGAAGGGCCGAGGGAACCGTGATGATATCCGCCAGGGCCAGGAAGGATATGAGTACCCTCTGCTGCTTCCTTATCGGGGCGAACAATGCCGCCTCCCTTCCAGAATTCCTGATATCGCCCCGGCGGTGAGGGCGACCCCCCGCCAGAGGGCGAAGGGGGGAACCAGTGGAACCATTCCGGGATCGGTTTTAAGGGCGGTCCATGCAAGGGGAAGGCAGGAAAGGAGGAAGAGAACCGCGAGAACCATGAAAACCGCCGGCAGGGCGGAGATAAGTAGCAGGGAAAGGACAAGGGGACCGCAGAGGATCATCTGCAGCTTCATGGCATGGGGGGTATAGCCGTCGTCAACGGCCATCTCCGGGAATCCTCTAACAAGCATCACCCTCCATTTGCCCCTTCTCAGCTTCAGGTCGAAGTACTCCCGCCAGGTCCTTCGGTGGGTGTGGGCAACCCTGGCCCGGGGTATGAAGCCTATTTTTCCGCCCTGTCTTATCAGTCGCCAGGACAGGTCCACGTCTTCGTGTTCCGGAAAGGGAAAGCCCTGGTCGAAACCTCCCAGTTCTTCAAGGGAAGACTTCCTGAACCCCGCGGAGTAGGTATCCGCGAGGAAGATCGATTCCCTTTTGCCATGATCAGGTATCTTTCCTCGAACTCCACCTGGGCCAGCCTTTGTATCGCCCTGGTCCCACCACGGGAATATACCCCCTTTACTCCCTGGTACTCACCCCCGAGCCCATGGATCAGCTCCTCCGCCCATCGGGGTTCCGGTACGCAGTCGCCGTCGGTGAAAAGGATAAGGGGTGCATCCGCCCGGCGCCATCCCCGGTTCCTGGCGGCGGCGGGGCCGGCCTGCTCACCTGTGACCACGAGATCGGTGAGAGAAGCAATTTCCGCCGGGGGCTTTTCGGTACCGTCGACACTGAGTATCACGCTGAGCCGCTGGCGAACCGTCTGAAGGGCCAGGGCTTCAAGGAGGGGCAGCAGGGTGCTCCACCGTCCGCGAAAGGGAATCACAACGGCGGCGTCAGCCATTTTTCCGCCGGAAAAGGTATTTTCTGAAGGTACTGAAGGCCAGAAGGGTCCTGTGGCGTTCACCGGGGTCGAAAAGGCTCCGCCAGAACTTCTTCAGTATGTAACCGGGTCTGAGATAGAACTTCCTTCGGGAATGGTCGCAGAACTCCACCAGCTCGTCGGGGGTCATGTCCCCTGTGCGTACGACACAGGCGTGGGTGCCGTCCTCCTTCAGCCAGTCCCGCCAGCTGTCCGCCGCCAGCATGCCGGCCTTGACCACCTGAGCATAGGCATCGGTGCCGGGATAGACCATTAGGGGATAGAACTGGGCGGTGTCGGGGTTCAGCTTCAGGGCGAATTTCAGTGTTTCACCGGCGGTCTGCCTGGTTTCCCCGGGAATCCCGTAGAGGAAGCAGCCGTGGACCAGGATACCGGCCCTTGCGGCGTCCCCGGCGAACTTTTCATCCTGGAGGTGGACAGCCCCTTCTTCATGGCAAGCAGGATCTCGTCGGAACCGCTTTCAAAACCCACGCAGACCGATCTCAGACCTGCCCTTTTGCAGAGCTTCAGGGTTTCCAGGTCCACCGATGCCCTCATGTTGCAGGTCCAGGAAATGGTAACCCCCCTGTCCATCATTTCCATGGCAAGTTCCCGAAGCCTGGCGGAATCCGCCGCTATGGTGTCGTCCTCAAAGAACACCGCCTTCACCCGGGGCATGTTCTCCTGAACCCACAGCATCTCCCTGACCACATTTGAGGCGGACCTGCTTCTGTAGGCCCTGCCGGTGAGGGTCTGGGGAAACACGCAGAAAGTGCACCTGTTGGGACAGCCCCTTCCACCCATGATCATCACCTGGGGATGCAGGGCATTGGGGTTGTTGTACCTCTCCACCGGAAGATGTTCGGCGTAAACGGAACTCACGAAGGGCAGGGAATCCAGGTCTTCCAGATAGCCCATGGGAGGTGTAACCACAACGGCGTCCCTGTCCCTCAGGGCCGTGCCTGGTATGCCACGGGGTCCCCCGCCGGAGGCAATGGACCAGGCCAGCTGCAGCAGGGGTTTCTCGTACTCGCCGATAACCACGCCGTGGAACCGGTTCCCAAGGAGGACCGTTTCACGGGGAAGGGCCGATGGGTGGGTTCCCGCAAGGAAAACGAATGCGCCGGTCTCGGTGAGGAGGTCGGCTGTACGGGCGTCGCTTATGATGGAGGGAGTGGATGTCTCGATGACGATCAGCTCCGGGGCGAACTCCCCTATCCTTCTCAGGGTTTCCTTGAGATCCAGCTCCATGGCCGGGGAATCGATGAACTGAACCCTGTGGCCGGCCTGTTCCAGGGCCCCAACCGCGTAGGCAAGCCAGATGGGGTAGTAGAGCGTGCCGCTCCTTGTGACCGCCGGGCTTCTCTGTCCCCGGCTGAACTGTGGAAGGAAGGGAGGGTTAAGGGCGGTGATCCTCATATGATCCCCCTGATGGTTTCGATAACTTCTTCCTGGTTGATGGACGACATGCATTCACCATTTCCACTGCACCCCTTAAAAACACTGTTGTAGTAGCAGGGAGCGCAGGACGAACCTGAACGAAGGGGTACTATGCTTCCCGGGGGATAGAGGGCGTCGGGATCCGTGGGGCCGAAAAGCACAAGTGCCGTGGTGCCTGCGGATACCGCCAGATGAGCCGGTCCGCTGTCATTCCCGGCGAAGAGGGCTGCCCCTGATACAAGGGCCGCGGTCTGTCCCCAGGTCAGCTTTCCCGCAAGGCAGGTTCCGGGAACCCCGGATATGTCACTGACGTCATCGGCTCCCCCTGCAAGGAAGACCCTGAAGCCCAGGTTCTTCAGGAAGAGGGACACGGCGCTCCAGCCCTCCATTGACCACCTTTTCCAGGGGACGAACTCCCTGGGGTTCCTTCCGCCTCCGGGGGCTATGACCACATAGGGAACCCCACCGGTTAAACCCCTTACCATGTCCCTTTCCCCGGCGGACACGGGAAAGATCGGACGGAGATCGGGGCACTCGACCCCGGCGATCCTGCAGAAATCCGCCGCAGCGGGTTTCACAAGGCCAAATCCTGTTTCGTGGTCGGCACCGCTTGTAACAGGGCAGCGGGAGAGGAACCTCACCCAGTTCCGGGCACCGGTGGAAGAGCCGAAATGGATCGCCCTCCGGTAGCCCCTCTGCCGGTTGCGCAGGGTCCACCGCAAAAGCTTCAGGGCTCCGCAGGGAACCGGGGAGGGAACAACTCCCTCAAGCCCGGGAAGCCTGCCCCAAACCGGCAGGGACGAGGGGCCGGCCACCGCGGTCACCTGTGTCCGGAATCGATCAGGGCCTTTACCGCAGGGGTCGCCATGAGGGCATCGCCGAAGGCGTGGGTTTTCACCGCAAGGATGTTCATCAGCGGCCTTTCGCTGCTCTGTATCTGTCCCGACAGAACTTTACCCCTATCAGGGCTGCAATGAAAAGCGGCACATCCAGGGCCACCCGGTGGGGTGTCCCCGACGCCGTCAGCAGGTGCATCAGTATGTATCCGGCTATCACACCCGCCAGGTAGACCCCCGGGGAACCCTTGAAAACGAGAAGAAGTGTCCCCGGGGCAAAGAACAGACCGACCCAGAAGAACGAGAGCACCCCGAGAAAGGTATGAGCAAAGGAAAAGTCGTTAAGGGGGAAGGGTTTGAAGAATTCAGCGAACCTGCAGGCTGAAAGCTCCAGGAACAGAACCGGGTTCGCCCTGAGAAATGCGATCTGTGTGTGGTTGAGTATGCTGTCCCTCTCAAACTCGGTTTCATCGGTGAAATCCGGGAATTCCGCCAGTTCAGGTCTGTTCAGACGATGGATCCACCTGGCCCGCACAGGACCGTAGAGAAGCTTCGCCCCTTCCTGTTCCTCGCTGAAGGCGTCGGTAAAGATCCTGCCGTTGAACTCCCACAGCTGAACACCTCCCTGGAGGGGAAGAAGCTGATAGCGCCCCATGGTGGACTTGTTACGGATCATCCAGGGCAGAAGTGCCGCGAAGAAAACCGCCAGGAGAAGCACAGCGGGAACAAGGCGTTTCACCGACAGCCTGTGAGAGAACAGAAAGACCACCGCAAGCCAGAAGATCATGGGAAGGGCCACGGGCCTTACAAGAAAGGCGGCGGCCCAGAGGAGGCCGGTGAAGACCCCCTTCATGGGGGACGGTTTTTCAAGGAACTTCACAGAAAGAAGGAGCCCCGCGGTAAAGAGCAGGGAAAAAGCGCCTGGGTGGCGGGTATGGCCTGATAATAGAGCTCGAAGGGATCAAGGGCCATGAAAAGCCCCGCCGCCGCATACCAGCCGCCGGAAAGGAACCGCGATGCCAGGCGCATGCCAAGGAACACCGTAAGGATACCCAGTATCAGCTGAGCGCCTATGACAGCAAGGAGGTTCCCCGGGGAAAAGAGCATGAAAATGAAGGCCTCGAAAAGGGTAAAACCGGGAACCAGGAAGGTGGTAGGCCTCTCCGGTATCAGTGCACCGTAGAACCCCCCGGCCTCCCGGAAGAACTCCAGGTGGGCATCACGCCTGGGATCATCGTCGTGAAACATCGATTCGGAGAGCATGAAGCCCCTGCCGGAAAGGATGTTCTCCGCCAGATTGGCCTGGACCTCACCCTCCCCCACCAGGAAAAACCACTGGCGGCAAGGAAGAACACCGCCACCCTGGCAAGGAGGGCCACGAAAAGGATGAGTCCCTCTAGTTTATACCTTCGCACCACTCACCAAATTCCCGGGACAGTATAAGTTCCAGTTCTCCGGTCTGCCCCGCTGACCATACCTCTTCCGTGGCCGGGTGCATGACCAGTTCAGTGGTTCCCTCGGCGCAATCCCCGGCGTGTTTCTGCAGGTATTTCATGGTAATCCTCCCCGCCCTGCCAAAGCCGAGCATCCTGTCGGCGGTGACGAAACCTTCCCCCCGGAGCCTTTCCTGGAGATCCTTTCCCAGGGAGTTCAGTTTCAGCCCGGCGGGGAAACGGGAGAACCTGTCCGGCAGCACCGCCGACCGGACGGTCCTGATGCCGTATTCCCCGGCCAGGGAGATCATGACGTCCTGCAGGGCCGGTATGTGGTGCATGTGCCGGTGGCTGTCAAGGGCGGTGATCAACCCCCCGGTGGACAGGATCTTCTCGATCTGGGCGGACCACTCTTTCCTTACCCTTGCCGAAAGGGCTTCGGCGGACTTCAGCCAGGCGGCGAAGGACTGGGGAAAATCGCTTTCAGGAAGAAGGAATGGTCCCTGGCAGCAGTCGAGGTGGGCTCCCAGTCTGACACCTCCCGCCATGGTGCTCATTATGGCTTCGGCATAACAGGGACCGGTTGCCATGATGCTCACCCTTCCGATGTTTCCCGAGGGTATGCACCTGTCTATGGCGGCGTTCACCGCCGGATGCATCCCGCCGTCGTCGATGGTAACCGTTACTTCTCTCATACTCTCCTCACCTTGAGCAATGTCCTTCTGAAGTTCCTGGGGCCCAGAACAGTGCGCAATGTTCTCAGTATTCTGGCCGGGTGGGCGTAGAATTTCCAGAACGCGTTCCTCTTCAGCTTCTCTATCTCCTCAGGTGATATTCCGTCAAGTCTGTAGACGCTTTTGTGAAAGCAGTCGAAATCGGAATAATCCGCGTCGATCAGGTCCTTGGACATTTCCCACAGGCCGGTGTGGGGAAATGGGGTGGTGATGTCGAAAAGAGCGTCGTCAAAGGGCTCCCTTGCTGCGAAGGCAATGGTTTTCTTCATCTCCTCCACGGTTTCCCCCGGGGCACCCAGCATGAAGTAGCCCTGTACGAAAACCCCCTTGAACGGCACATTCGAAGTGCCCTCCTTACGCCCTCCACGGTGATGCCCTTTTGGTAGATATCGTCCAGGACCCTCTGTGAAGCGGATTCCACGCCCATGTTAACCTTTGACAGACCGGCCTCCACCATTGTGTCAAGGAGTTCTTCGGTGAGGAGGTCCGCCCTGACATTGCAGCACCACCTGAGGTTCAGCTTTCTATCAAGCATTCCCCTGCATATCTCCCCCACCCACTCATGATCCACGATGAAGGTGGAATCCTCGAACATGAAGGCGTTGATGGAATACTTCCGGACAAGGTACTGAAGCTCGTCAAGTATGGACTGGGGCGAACGCTTCCGCAGTTTCTTTCCGAATATCTCAGACAGGGTCGGCTGGCAGAAGGTACAGTGGTAGGGACATCCCCGTGTTGCCATTATGGTGGTGCCCGCAGCGACGGGTCCACGCGGTCCATGGAATACCATGTCTGGAAATACTTCTTCATGTCAAAAATGGTTCTGTCCGGCATGGGAAGGGTGTCGAGATCATCCACAAGAAGCCTTCCGGGAACCAGTACCGGAGAGCCGTCCCTGATGAAGCAGGCTCCGGGTATGTCGCCGGGATCTACGCCATCAATGATCATCCTGAATGCCCGCTCTCCCTCTCCGGCGTAGACAAGGTCAGCGCCTGTTGTCTCAAGGGTTTCCTCGGGAAGCACAGTGGCATGGGGTCCGCCTATCATAAGAAAGGCACCCGGTGCGGTTTTCCTGACAACTTCGCAGGCGGAGAGGGCTGCCCGTATCTGTGGCGTTACAAGGGTAATGGAAACGGCGTCGGGCTTGAATTCAAGAAGCTGTTTTTCAAGTGTATCGAAGGGATCCCCGGCGAAGGACATGTCGCACAGGGCGGTTTCGACTCCCGCCTCCCGGGCAACGGCGGAAAGCATTGCTATCCCAAGACTTGGCTGCCCGGATGGATACCTGGTTTCTGGAAATACGAAGAGGATCCTTTTCAGGCGCCGCATGAATCACCACCCCTGCATCTTCCGCACATGGCTATTCCCGCCAGGAAAACGGCATCCACCGGCAGTCTGTATCTCACACCGCCGTGGGCCCCAGCATGGAGGAGAAGATACAAAATGAACACCGCCACGAGGAACCTTGTTTCCCGCCGGCCCCTGTTCCGCCAGAGCCCCAGGGCGCCGAAGAGCATCAGAGGTAGATAAGAAGGCCCGCGATCCTGCCCCGGCCCCCCAGGGTGCTTCCTCCGGGACCCAGGAACTCCAGGGCCCTGGTCCCTGAAAGCCACAGCATAAGTCTGGGGTTAGCGAACATGTATTTCCTTGCGGCGGTGCCCAGGGCAGCGCTTCTCTCCAGTTCCCCGGGCAGAGAGTCGGTGGAGGGATAAGCAAGGAGTTCCGGTGAATTCACCGGTATGTCCTGGGGAACATGTATCCCCTCGAGGGCAAGCACATCGGGGTTGTTCCTCATCCAGAGATTAAGGGCGCCCTTGGTGGGCATGAGAACCGGTGAGCCCAGAACCGCGGCGTTCCTGATGACCCATGGCGAAACCGCCAGGGCAAAGCCCAGGGAAATGAAGGCAAACTGCTTCCACCTCTTCCTCAGGGCAAGGTAGAGCATTTCAAGGGGAAGGAGGAAAATGGAGGTGGCCCTTATAAGGAAGAAGGCACCCAGGGAAATCCCGGCCATCATGCCTGTTCCCTTTCCCCTTCCGGCTGAGAACAGGAACATCAGTGAGATCATCAGCAGGGCGAAGTGGGCGGTTTCCGTCATGGCGTAGGCCGAATAGTACACATAGGAGGGTAAAGGGCCCAGAGAACCGCCGCCATGAAACCGGAAAGGGTCCCCATGCTTCAGCGGCCAGCCTTCTCAGGGCGAATGCCCCGGCCACGGAGAAGATCATGTTCAGCGCGAAAACGGAACCGGTCACAGCGCCGAAGACTCGAAAGAAAACAGCAAGCAGGACCGGGTAGCCCGGCTCCATCACCGCGGTGGGCGTATTAACCGGAGCAAGGCCGAACATGTACTCCGGATCCTCGGTCCAAACCCTCTGGGCGTTATCGCCTGTATTCCGAAGATTCTTGGCCAGACCAAGCTCCCCCGAGAAGGAAAACCCCTCGCCGGAGACTATCTGCCCGGCGGTATGTATGTAGAGGGCCTGGTCACGGGTGGGCATGGGCAGCTGTCCCCCAAGGAAGAAAAACCAGAAAAGCCTGGGAAGCACCACCGCCGCCAGAATGATTGCCGAGGATCGGGGCAGAAGTCTTTCCATGGTTCCCATTGGATTCCAGGAGGTCATGGGCTTGACCTTCCCCTGGAGAACACGGAACGAAAAAAGGCCCTCGCGTCGTGGGCAAGGCCCCTGAACCCCCTCAGGGTGAAGTGCTTCCAGAGAAGGGCGGGAATCCTTTTCAGGGGCTTTCTCAGCAGGTAGCTCCTGCCTATAACCCCCTGGGCCCAGTCCCTCAGGTGGATGAGTTCCCCGTCGGTGAAGTCGGTGAGGTTAACAAGAAGCTCGTCTGCGGCGTTCATGGAACACAGAAAACCCTCTGTATCCTGGATGAGCCCCTTTTCAACAGCCTCCTTGAAGATCGCCGTACCGGGATAGGGTGTAACGAAAAGCATGGGAGCGGTGATGTCCGCCTCCCTGCAGAAGTCAACCGTCTGGCGAACCGATTCCCTGGTCTCCCCGAACATTCCTATTATGAAGCTGCCGTCGGCGTGTATTCCAACAGATTCAGTGAGGCGTATGGCTTCCAGGCACTGTTTCGCCGTGACGCCCCTTTTCATCCTGCAAAGCATCTCATCGCTGCCGGACTCTATTCCATATGCGATCCAGTCGCATCCGGCGTCATGCATGGTCTCAAGCATTTCCCTGTCAACGGTGTTCACCCTTCCCAGGCATGACCACCTCAGACCTGGAAGCTCCTGTTTGATGAGACTGCAGGTTTCCATAACGAAATCCCTGTCGCTGGTGAAAAGGTCATCGGGAAAACCGGTGTACTCGATCCTGAAACGCCTTACCAGCTCCTTCAGTTCCGCCACGATGGATTCCGGCGAGCGCCTTCTCACCTTCCTGCCGTAGATCCTGTAGCAGTAGACGCAGTTGTAGGGGCAGCCCCTGCTTGCCAGGACTTCCATGTGCCTGACCCTCTGCTGGCGGTGGTCCATGCTGGATACATAGTTTCCGTGGGAAAGAGATCCCAGGCGGGCCAGGGGAGCAGGTCGAGGTCGGCGATGGGTTCCCTGGGGGGTGATTTGGCAAGGGTTCCATCCTCCATAAGCCAGGCAAGGCCGGCAACTGCTCTGAAGTCCATCCCCATGGAAACCGCGTCGGCGAGTTCCACCGCCGTGGCTTCGCCCTCGCCGAGGACCACGCAGTCCAGTCCGCATGACCGGAGGTATATCTCAGGAACGGTGGTGGCTCCGCTGTTGCCGGCGGTGAGGAACACATCCGGCAGTTCCCGGCGGACCATCAGGGCCATCTCCTTCACATATCTGAAGCGGGTTACCATTCCACCGAAGGCGACCATTTCAGGGGATGAATCCACTATCCGCCCCAGGGCCTCGTCCCTGGAAAGGAAGTCCCCCTCCATGTCAACCACCGTAACCCTATGACCGGCGTTCTGAAGCGATGAGGCAACATAGGCCAGGCCGAACGGGAAATACAGGGAATGGCTTCCCTCGGAATACTTCGGGTACACAAGCGTTACCCTCATTGGAACCCCCTCCTGAACATGCTGGACGATCCTGCAATAATCGTCAATTTTACCCCTCAGGTCAAAGCCGTTCCCGCCGGGCAAATATGGCCATAATAGAAACACCGGAGGTGAACCATGCCTGCATTCCTGATCCGTGCGGCGGCCCTCTCCGTGGCATTCCTGTCAGGAGACTCCCTCAGCGTATACTGCAGACCGGATTCCGCCTCCACCATCTACGGGATGCTTCTGCCCGGGGAATCCGTTGAACTCACCGTAATTGCACCGAACGGGTGGTTGGGGTTCATTCCTGGAACCGCACAGGCAGCCGCCACCGGCAGCTTCCGCTACAGATGGCTTCCCCCGGGAAGCGCCCCGGTGGATACCACCGGCCTTGAAAGGGTATGGGCCCCGGCGGCGGGGATCACCTACGCCATAACAGTTGCGGATACCCCGGTCCACTCAAGCGCTGACACATCCTCGGCGGTTCTCTTCACCCTGGAGGGGGTACCGCCTCGGAGGTGGTTGAACAGAACAGCAACTGGCTGAGGATCACCGGAGGTCCAGAGGGAGTTTCCGGATGGATCCAATCAGCGCACATAAGCCTCAGCCGGGACTGACAGCGGGAAACACCCATTAATCCACTGGAACTTCCGCTCCAGCACAGGCAATACAAGGAAAGGAGGCAGGATAAATGGTTAAGTATGCGATAACTGGGGTATTCCTCCTTCTGTTCCTCTCATGCGATTCATCCACGGGCCTAGTGTAGCCGGTACTGCCCCACAGCCCGGTTAACCCGGGAAGGCTGGGCCAGGACCGGTGTGACCATCATATGCTGCAGGCCGGACAGTTCCGGCGCCTGGCTCGTGACATGGATACATGACATACCAGACCGGTGAACTGAAAGCCAAACTGAACCATTGTGCATTTCAATCTTATTGCGTATATTTACAACAATCCGTTGTTGTAACACTAAGGAGTTGAAATGCGAAAAAGGACTATGGTGATACTGAACTACGGGGCCCTGCTTCTGATGAATGCCGCCTTCTACTACGCATTCATAAAGGATCCGGCACATCTGGTTGATCTCTTTGGCATCTTCTGCCTCATCGTCACAGCGGTGACCTTCCGTCCTCTGTTCTGGAAAAGCGGCATCTGGAAGCTGACCCACGAGAACGGTGAAAACCTGGATGAACGGGAGGTGTCAGTTACACGGGAGGCTCTAGGCGATTCCTACGGATGGTTCGCGGTTATCTGCCTTCTGATAATGCTTGTCCAGTCCATCATCTCCAGAATGGACATCTGTCCCAGGTACTCCATCACGGTACCCCTGGTGGTCAGCCTTCTATACCTTGCCCACACAATGCCCGGCGCCTTCATCGCCTGGAGGGACCAGGCATGAAGACAAGGAAACTCTTCAACAGGATAGCGGCACTCAGGGTGGAAAGGGGAGTAACAAGGAGGGAACTGGCGGATGCCATCGGCGTTAACTTCCAGACCGTTGGCTACCTTGAACGGCAGGAGTACAATCCAAGCCTGGACCTGGCCTTCCGGATAAGCGAGTTCTTTGGATTCCCTGTGGAGTTCATCTTTTCAACGGTGGAAATGAAGCCCATGAGCGCGGAGCTGTTCAGCAGTTCCCGTGAAAAGCCACTGTGAAGGAACACCATTCAAGGAAATCCGTTATGGATGGGCAGTTCCATATATTTGTCGCCGAATCCCTTCCGTCCTGGCCAGTACATGAGGTCCCTGTTATATCTATCAATGAAAAAGGTCTTACCGCATGCAGGTGAGAGTGGGTTCTGCTATGCTTAAAGGACTTTACTGCACACTAGTGCAGTTTCAGTTCTGGTTGGGGAAAGGTAATGAAACTGTTAGCGGTATTGGATGATACCACCTCCGATTGAAGTTCCGGGAGCAGGTATGGAGTTCGAAAAACCAGCTTTCCCATTATTTCTGACAGTTTTGCAGGAGGGGAGGGTTTTCTTCTGAATATGGCTTTGAGGAGGTGCAGAAACTGTGTTCTGCCTGAAAACTATCCGGGTTTGCGCTTTGACGATACTGGTTTGTGCAATGAGTGCATAGCCCATCAGAGGCGTTACGTTGATGTTGACCTTAATGGTCGCGAAGCGGCATTAAGGGGTATCCTGGACAGGTACAGGGGGCGGGGCAATGGAGAACATGACTGCCTTGTACCTTTCAGCGGCGGAAAGGACTCCAGTTACACTCTGTATCTGCTCGTTAAAAAATACGATATGAAACCCCTTGCCTTCAATGTTGACAATGGTTTCGCAACCCTGAGGCGCAGGAGTTCATGAAGGAGTACACAACTGGCCTTGGTGTAGACCTGGAGATATACAAACCACCTTCAGATCTGTTGAAAAGAGTTTACCGTCACGCAATGGAAAAGACTGGAGAGTTCTGCAGCGCCTGTGTCGTCCTGATTCCCAACACAATAAACAGAGTGGCCTGGGAAAAGGGTATCAGGCTTGTTGCAGGTTCATTCTGTGAAATGACCGAGAAGCCCCCGGCTTCCATGGCAAACATGGATGCAGTCAGGTTCTGGAACATCATGAAGGACGGTTTCTCCCGGAACGAGCTCGAAAGGGATTTCTTCTTTCCCGCATGGAAGCGTCTGTGGGCGATCCGCTATATAGACATACCGGATTACATCAGGTGGGATGTTCCAGAAATTCACCGGACACTTGCCAGGGAAGCTGGTTTCATTAAGGATGTTTCTGAGTTCAGATATGACTGCAGGGCTACTCCTTACTCCAATTTTCTTTTTTAACAGGATAGCCGGATACAGTAAAATGGATTTTCTACTGGCCGGCATGGTTCGCTCTGGTTTCATTGAAAGAAGTCGTGCCATTGAAATACTAAGCAGCAGTGACCTGTCCCTCCCTCCTCCGGGTTTCCCTGAACTGATGGAAGAGATCGGATGCCGTGAGGATATTCTTTCGGAAACTGAAGGCCGGAGCGCGTTGGATTATCCCGGCAGACACAGTATACCCCGGCGTATCGCGGGATTGCTTAGAAAAGCCCTTCATTGAGGATGTTTCTTTGCATCTGTTCCGGTACCGGTTATTTTTAATACAGGGAGAGACTGAATGAAAGTAGTACTGGTTTACCCAAGATGGATGTGGCATGAATACAATGGTTTAGCTGAACCTCTTGGTCTTCTTCAGATCGCTGCTGCTCTCCGTATTGCTGGTCACAGCGTTGTGCTGGCGGATTACTCATTCAGCAAATCCATCGATGAGCTTGATCATTTATTCAAAGGTGCCGGTGTTTGCGGAATTTCCATTTCAGCTGCGGCAATGACCGGAAGGGCAGCTGCGGTTGCTGAACATATCAGGCGTAGGTTCCTGAACTGTCCATTGTGGCTGGCGGTGCTTATCCCAGTATTTTCCCCAAAGCCTCGCTTGATACACTACCTGTTGACTTTGCTGTGGCCGGGGAGGCCGAAGAGGTCATGGTTGAGCTTGTGGATCTGATCGAAAAGGGAGAAGACCTTACCACAGTAATGAACCTCACGTGGAGGGACCACTCCGGAGCAGCTGTTTCAAACCCCCGAAGACCAGTGAATGCCGATCTTGATTCTCTTCCCTTCCCGTCAAGAGATCTTGTTGACTACGATGCCTATCTCAAGAATGGAATGTACGAGTACGGTGTGATAACATCAAGAGGATGTCCGTACAACTGCATGTATTGCAAGCCCAGCACCGATCTGATATTCGGAGGTGGAATAAGATACCGGTCAGCGGACAATGTTGTTCAGGAGCTTGCCGAGCTCTCCCGCCTTCGCGGCACATCAAAACTTCCGGTATTCTTCAAGGATGACACCATTACACTTCACCCCCTCAGTTGGTTTGAACAGTTTCGGGACGGGCTGCAGAGAAAGGGCATAAAGCTCAAGTGGCACTGCGCCACAAGGGTTGACACCGTTACCCGGGAGAAACTTAAGGTAATGGCCGACTCTGGCTGTCACTGTGTCTCTTATGGAGTCGAGAGTGGAAGCCAGAGAGTTCTGGACTTTTACCGAAAGGGCACCACGCCTGAGCAGGCCGTTTCCGCATTCAGGTGGAGCCGTGAGTTCGGTATTGAGGCAACTGCCATGCTTATGATAGGATGCCCTGTGGAGAATGATGAAGACCTTGCAGCGACCTATGCAAACCTGAAGAAGCTGAAGCCGGATGACATCGTAGTCTATTTCTCCACCGCCATACCTGGAAGAGAGATCCATGAATGGGCCATGGAGAATGGCTATCTTATGGAAAACGACGATCCTTCACTTCTTGATCCCGCCAGGAACCGGGCCTGCGAGGTTATGAACATGCGTCTGCCCTGGCTTGAGCTTTCTGATGTTGTCGGATGGAAGCATAGAATTGAGAGATACAGGAGCTGGAGAAAGATGACCAGCCCGAAGAATCTAAGGAACTGGCTGTATGAGTTGTCCCGGCATCCGGGGGTAGCTGCTAAAAAGGCAGGTGTTGTTCTCAGAGGATTTACCGGCGGAAGCGAAAAAAGCCATGGCAGGTAATGCCCTTGTAGCGGCCATTAACTGGAATGGCAGGGACTTCATTCTCCAGATGATTGACTCGTTGATCCCCCAGCTGGAAGAAACTGGCTCAAGCCTTGTTGTGTTCGATAACGGGTCTTCCGATGGCTCTGTTGATCTTGTTGAGAGCAGGTACTCTGGAAACAGTCTTGTTGAAGTTCAAAGGAATAGTGAAAACATAGGTTTCGGAAGGGCTGCCAACAGGATAATAGGCAGCTCTGGAATGCCCGTCGTGGTTCTGGTCAATACAGATACTGTTATAAGACCCGGGTGCCTGAAAACTCTTTTGAGTTGCATGGAGAAACATCCTGAAGTAGCCTTAGCGGGCCCCAGGCTTCTTTGGCCCGACGGCTCACTGCAGCCCTCAAGGAGAGATTTCCCATTTCCCTTCAAACTGGTTCAGGAAAATCTCCCCATCCTGAAGCGTTCAACAGAAAAGCATTCCAGCCATGACGAAAGCGGATACACAGACTGGCTCATTGGTGCGATGATGGCTGTCAGAACTGAACCATTCATCCGGACTGGCGGGTTTTCTGAGGATTTCTTTTTCTTTCACGAGGAAACTGACCTTCAGTACAGGCTCAGAGAGCACCGGTGGAAGGTCTGGTTCGAGTCATCCGCAGAGATCGTTCATATAGAAGGCGGTTCCTGCAGGCAGATGTTCGGCGACCTGGCCTGGCTGCAGCATATACCTGGAAAGATCATCTTCCTTCAAAGGAACGGCAGCACTATGGATGTGTTCCTTTATCGTTTGTTTATGTCCATGCTGCAGGTGCAGCGGATGATCACCGGCCTGTTTCCAGGCCGCAGAGATTTACGGTGGAACAGAAACTACTGCATGGAGGCACTTGCATTGCTATGGAAAAGAAAGACCGGATGATTCAGCTATTCAAGCCTTCCTACGATGAGAGGGAGATCGAGGCCGTTGCTGAAGTTCTTGGAACGGGCTGGACAGGACTGGGACCGAAAACCTCTCTGTTTGAAAATGCTTTCGCCGAGTTCTGTTCAACGAAGTATTGCGTGGGCCTTTCGAATGGCACCGCAGCTCTTCAGATGGCATTGAAGCTGTTGGACATAGGCCCGGGGGATGAGGTTATTGTCCCGGCAATCACCTTTGTGGCAACTGCCCATTCTGTGCTTAACTCCGGAGCAGTACCTGTGTTCTCCGACATCTGTCCCATCACACATAACATTGATCCTGCCCACGCCGGCCAGCTCGTAAACGGGAGAACCAAAGCAATAATCGCCGTTCACCTTGCTGGATACCCTGTGGATATGGATGCACTAAGATCCGTTGCGAAGGATCTTCCGCTGATAGAGGATTGTGCACATGCCTCGGGCACTATCTACAAGGGCAAACCCGCTGGTTCAATGGGGATTGCCGGTTGTTTCAGCTTTCATGCGGTGAAGAACCTGTCCATGGGTGAGGGCGGCGCTCTTGTCACTGACAGAGATGATTTTAACAGAAGGGCCCGCAGGCTGAGATGGCTTGGTATAGACCGGGAAACCTGGGACAGACAAACATGGATCATTCCTACTGGTGGGAGTATCAGGTGGACGAGGCAGGCACCAATTGCCATATGGACGACATTCATGCCGCCATTGGTCTTGTGCAGCTGCAGAAACTGGAAGCAGCCAATAACAGACGCCGGGAGATCGCGAAAAGTTACTGCGCCGGGCTGGAGGACATTCAGGAGGTTTCTCTGCCCCGATGGAAACCGAGGATCTCAGATCATCGATGCACATGTACCGGATCCAGGCGGAAAACAGGGATGAACTGAATCTGTATATGGGAAAGAGGGGCATTTCTACAGGAGTTCATTACAAACCCCTTCACCTTTACTCATGTTATGGTCCGCAGCCCTCACTGCCGGTGGCGGAGAAGGCGTTTGACCGAATACTGACACTTCCCATGCATGCTGAACTCACCGACGATCATGTATCAGAGGTGATCGATTCTGTGAGGAGCTTCTACCATGGCTGATTACTGCAAGTCTCCTCGCATTCTCTGCATGTGCGGAATGGATCTGGGGTATCGGGTCGCCGGTTTCATCCTTGAGTCCGGGCTGGATTGTGCATTCATCGTGAACGGGAAAGAGGTCACCGGCCAATGGTACCGAACACCAAGGGAGCTTGACATAAACGAGATGGACTGGAGGGATGTAAAGAGCTGGAACCCTGACCTGATCCTTACGGCGTTCTTTCATAAAATCCTTCCACCGGACATCTTTGAACTGCCGGTGCTGGGAGCCTGGAATATTCATCTGGGAGATACAGAGAGATACCGCGGAGCATACCCTTCCATCCGGGCCCTGATCAACGGTGATGAACTACGTGTTACACTGCACAGAATCGACAGGGACATCGACACAGGTGACATTCTGGCGAAGCTCTCCTTTGCCGTTCCTCGAGGTTCCACGGGAAGGGATCTTTATGATCTTATGACAGAAAAGGGGTATGAACTTTTCCTTCAGTGCTGGAATGACCTGACAAGTGGTGTGGCTCTCAACAGCACCCGCCGGCAAAATGGTCGAGGAGCGGAATTGATGTACAAAAGTGAACTGGAGCACCGGTTATACCCCCCCGAGGCTTTTTCGAGGGCGGTGAGGGCGCTGACCTTCCCGCCTTTTCCGCCACCATATTTTGTTTCCGAAGGAGGAAATTCATCATTACCGAGGACTCAACCGGGGATGGTGAGCAGTTCACCGCAGACAAGTGCAATCCTGAAAACACGGGGAGTGAAAAAGAAGATGAACAACAATGGGATATATGATGGGTTCAATGAAGGCGCAGGCAAGAGAGCGGAGATAATCAGATCTAGTGTCTTCACAGTTCTCTGTCTTCTTCTATCCGGCACTTCTGCTGCATCAGATTATGCGACGATATCATATATGCCGTCAGAGGACCTTGAGGAGTTCATTGTTGAAAGACTGGACCTGACCACATTCCGGAATTCGCTGGGGCCTGCAAGGAGTCCCGGTATGCGCTATTTCTCCGACATGGGATTGATACCAACCGAGATATCAGAAGGCAGAATCGTCTTTGAAACAGAATCCTGGTACTACTGCATTGAACTGGTTGAACGGAGGGATGTGAATCACGACGGCATTGAAGACCTGCAGATATGTTTCACCGATGACTCAATTCATGGAACGTATTATGTCAAATATATTTACCTCCTGACCTGCCTTTCAGATGATTCTGACCTGATCGCAATTGCTTATGGCCCTTCAGGATATCATTATAGCGAAAGAGATCCTGAAATGACTGAGGAGATCGTGACCCCCTGGAGTGAGCAAGGCAGCGCTGAAACAGATGAAGAGTAATCCTGGTTTTCCACCAGGTAAATCATCTGACATTCTTCACCCTCCGGACATCTCAGAGCCATGGTATAGGGATGGGATAAGGGCAGTTACCACAACCGGACAGTTGCTCACAGATGACTGGTTTGCCTACGATGATCCCTTCGGCAAGATCAATAGTTCCCCTGATGATTCATCAGTGTACTATCAGCCGATACATTATTGGGGGGATCGATGGATGTACGGGGTTTTCCTATACCACTTCACTTCCGAAGTTCCCAGCGAGGTCTTAGCGCATATGTGGAACATGCAATGAAAATGACCCTACATAAAAGCTAAAGAACTACTCCCGGTATCCTGTATTGGATTCTCTTAGAGGCGAGAGGCAGTTATCGAATGATCTAGTCCGCTCCAGTCCAGTACTCATTCTATCTGGACAAAGCACTTCACATCAGTATGCCCAGATGCACAAAGCATTGTAAAGTAAACACCGGGAACCAGATCATCCACTTGAACGGCATTGTAACCGGCATCCCACATGGTGGGGAGACTTCTGAACACAGTACGGCCGGTAAGATCAAAGACAGTGATAGATGCCATGGAAGGCTCAGCAAGAGAGAATCTAATCAGAGGAGGTGAAGAAGATGGTGAGGGAGAAACAGGCAGGAGAGCAGTAGTGGAACCGAGACTGCCTGAATGGTCAGATACGCTGACAGGATTCCAGCTAAGTGTTAAATCATAAAAGGTTGGAGAGGTATCAGGATCGTTTCTGGTGAGAATGACCATGTATTGAAAATAGCTGTCGTTCTCAGGAAGAACGCCGCTGAGTGATGCCGGTTCATAGAGGGTATCCTGCCAGTCCGGCATGGGAAGTGCATCGGTGGATCTTACAGCCACTCCAATGCCAGTCCCCGCAGGCTCATCCGAGGTGAAATCCAGGTAATCCCAGCCTGGATCATTCCCGAGATACAGTATGCTGGAGATCAGAGAACAGGAAAAAAGATCCGATATCTCCCAGCATGAAAGACCGCACAAATCGCCTTGGAAAACAGTGGAGATGACCTCGACCACCCCATCTCCGTTCAGATCAGCAGCGGATACATCAGAGGCTCCTCTAAAGTACTTTGATACGAAGTGCCTTGTCCAGCTCAAACCCAGGCCGTCAGTGTTCTCCCACCAGTATATTACATGCCAGGAAGTGGCAACGATATCAATGTCGTTATCAAGATCGATGTCATAGGCAAATAGACCATCGTTCCAACTGTAGATATCATCAACCAGATGATAATCCCAGGAGGTGCCAAGACCGTCCAGGTTCTCCCACCACTGGATCCGGTCATTCTCGGAGCACGCAATAACATCTGGATAGCCATCCCCATTCACGTCCTTGACATCCATGCCGGATAAATAGCACCCGTCGATGAAGTGATAGTTCCATTCAATACCATCGTTGGCGGTGTTCTCAAACCACACAAGACCATCACCAACACCCCATGAGATCACATCAGGACGGCCGTCACAGTTGATATCTGAAACTGAGACCAGATTCGGTTCGTCCATTGTGCCAAGCTGAAACTCGCTCCATGTGCCTCCGGACCCATCTGAGTTCTCATACCAGAAAAGATTCCCTTCAGTGGAAGCCACCACCAGATCCACATCCATGTCATTATCGAAATCACCTGAAGCCATCGTGATAGGTGCTTCAATGATGCTGTCAACGATGGTTTCCGACCAGTTAGTCCCAGTACCGTCAAGATTCTCCCACCACATCACACAGTTACCCCAGTAACTGCCACCGCAAATGTCCAAGAAGCCATCCCCGTTCACATCAACCGGATGGTTGAAGTGGATGCCCGAAGAGCAGGCAGAGGCTATCTGGTGCTCCTGCCATTGATCACCTGACCCGCCCACGTTCTCCCACCATGCGGTGTGGTAAGCCAGGGGAGCTGCGATCACGTCGATGAAGCCGTCACCATTGATATCACCGGAACTGGGTGAATACGTGTGTTCGTACAGAGTATCCAGTTTGATCTGATGGTATTCCCCGAAACGAGCTCCCCGGAGTTTCGAGTATAGACATCAATTGAGATCAGGTAATTCGTTAGCCATTCCGTCACTGGTCCAGGAACACCCGGATCACCATCCCAGTCAGTCTGAGAAACCGAGTCTCCCGTTGCAGACCGAACTAGAGCAAGTGATACTGCTAGGAGTAAGAGCATCCGCATGGTTCCTCCTATGTAAAGACAACACCTGTAACCCATGACCAATCCCGTCATACAGATAATCAGCAATTACACGCGCTGCCGTCAAGGTGATTCTCACCTAAAACCTGTATACACGAATCCCTTTTCCATGCTTTAGTTGCGAATGCGAAGTGTGGAGAGGTTTTAACTCTGTAAATGGCGATTCAGACCGTATGCCCTCTTGTTTGTTTGCACCCCGTACCGATTTCGAAACCTGGGGGTAAGCCAGGGCTCGGTTGACGGGAACCGGGGTGTTCGGCATGATTATCGAAAGTCTCGGCATTGTTGAGACACTGCCCAAGGGCTCTACGCTGGTGTTGCTGTCATGGAAGGTATGGTGGCCGGATGTGGTTTTTGCCGTTGCTGGTCCTGGTTCTCGCGGTGGGAGCCTTTGCCGGAGTGTCCCGCTTAAGGAGCGGGTTACCTGCCCAAAAGCAGGTGTCCCATCCGGGAACGGAGGTTCATGGAGTGGAATCCCTTTCCATGGAGCAGATCAACCTGCTTCTCGCCAGGCTGGAGAAGGAGGAGGCACCGGAGCCACGGATGGGGGCCATGTGCTACGCACCAATGGCCATTCCCGACTCCGCGGAGTACATATGTCCGGACTGCGGTGAGAAGACCGTTTACGGCGGAGCCATGTCTCCATACCTGCAGTATGAGCTTGATACGGCCAGAAGGCTCGCGGAATCAATAAACGCTTCAACTGGCTTTTCCGTGGTGCTGGATGAGAGCGCCTTCTGTGAGTTCTGTTCTGAGTTCGGCGAAGGCAGCGCTGTTCTTGTGCTCCGTGTTGCAGGCGAGCACGGTGAAGAAACGGAGAACAGCGTGTCCGTTGACGAGTTGAGAATGCTGGACAGCTTCCTGCGGGGAAGACTTTTCTGGGTGACTTCCAACGAAGGGCATGCACCCCTCAGGAATCATTCTGAGAGAGTGGCGGAGCTTCTGGGAATATAAAGGGCGACTGACTGGTATTATCCATGGTGTCCAAACTCGAAGGAAGAAAAAATATGTGGTACATTGCTGCGGCGGCGGGAATCGTTCTTGCGGGGACCCTGGCGGGGGCGGTCAGGTCCAGGGGACCGGATTCATCAAGGGAAACGATACCATTCACAGGATCATCAGCTCCGCTGCAATGAAACCCCTTTCAATGCAGCAGGTGAACTTCCTTCTGGCAAGGCTCGAGCGGGAGGAACCCCCTGAACCGGTCTTCGGTGCCATGTGCTATGAGATGATGGCCACGCCGGCCGTTGCCGAGTACATCTGCCCTGTATGCGGAGAGAAAACGATCTATGAAGACTTCAATACGGAACTCATCGAATGGGAGCTGCAGGGCGCGAGAAGGCTTGCAGAATCCATCAACGAAGCCACGGAATTCAGTGTGATCCTCGATGAGACCCTTTTCTGCGACTACTGCTCGGAGGATCCCTCCGGGGATCCGGCGCTGCTCCTTCGGGTGACCGATGAAGAGGGTGTAGAGACCGTGAACAGGGTCTTCCTCACCGATCTCCGGAAGCTTGATTCTTTCCTCCAGGGCAGGCTCTACTGGCTGACGGACAACGACAGCCAGGAACCCCTCCAGGATGACAGCCAACGGATCAGACAGCTTCTGGGGCTGTAATGTGGTACCTGGCAGCCGCGGTTGCGGCAGTTGCCCTGGCAGGAGTCCTTGCGGGGAACGCCGGCATCAGACCGGCAGCTGATAAAGCCAGACCCGTGGGTACCGCCTTATTAAAGAAGCTCTCCACGGAAGAGATCGATCTGCTCCTGTCCCGTCTTGAGAAGGAAGATCCTCCGGAAGTGGTCCGGGGGGCTATGTGCTACCAGGTTGCCGGGCCCCATCGGTATCCGAGTATACCTGCACGGTCTGCGGAGAGAAGACGATTACCACAACATGCATACCAGGTTCATCGAGTACGAACTGGAGACAGCCAGGAGGCTGGCTGACTCCATCATATCCTCCACGGATCTCATGATTGAAGTTGATGAATCGCTTTACTGCTCCTTCTGCTCGGATGCTTCCGCTGAGGATGCCTGTCTTATGCTAAGGGTCACGACTTCAGAAGGAGAAGTGCTTAGCAATGAAGTCAGCGTAACAGACCTGAGGATGCTGGACTCCTTCCTCAGGGGAGAGCTTTTCTGGGTTACCGCCACCGATGACAGAATTCCGTTGAAGGATAACGCTGACAGATTGCGGCGGTTGCTGGGGCTTGCTGAACAATGAGGGTGCGTTCACCATCATTCCTTCCTGCCACGGCGGTGATTGAACTAACCTACAGATGCAACCACAGGTGTCTCTTCTGCTCCTGTCCCTGGGAGGCTGAAAGGTCCTTTGAGAAACTGCAGGAGATGTCCACGGAACAGTGGAAGGATGCTCTTCGCGATCTGTGCGATCTGGGGGTCTCCAGCTTTGCCTTCACCGGCGGAGAGGCCCTGCTTCGTGAAGACTGCCTGGAGCTGATTGAGTTTGCTTCGAGTCTCAAGGCGCTGAAAACCGAGACCATCCAGGGAGAGCTGGTTCAGCACAGAAGAACACCGGAGCTCTACCTGCTCACCAACGGCTCCACCCTTACTGAAGGAATAATGGATTTCCTTGCCGGGAAGGATGTAAAGCTGAGCATCAGCCTCCCGGGCTTGTCAACCTTCGAGAGGCATACAGGCTTCGACCATGCGGATACGGTTTTGAAGTGGTTCCGGAGGGCGAAGGAGGCCGGTGTGTCCACAACGGTGAACTCCACAGTTACCGCCCTTAACCTCCACGAGCTTCCCAAAACCCTTTCCGCGGCGTTCCTGGCAGGGGCCGGGCAGCTCCTGATGAACAGGTTCCTTCCCGGTGGCAGGGGGCTTCTTCATGAAGATGAACTACTGCTCGATCTGGAACAGGTAAGGAAGATGCTGGTTGCCGCCGACGACATACTGGTCCGGGCCAACAGAACGGGTCACCTGGGAACGGAGATCCCCCTATGCGCCCTTGACGGCCTTGAGCTGAAGAAGCTGGAGGTGGGAACCAGGTGCTCCGCAGCCAGGGGTTTCTTCGTGGTGGGACCTTCGGGTTATGTGAGGGTATGCAACCACTCGGAGAACAGGCTGAACCACATTACCGACTGGAAGGGGCTGAAGACGAACCCCTACTGGAAGACATTCACCGGTAAAAATACCTCCCGGCATCCTGTCGAGCCTGTTCACGAATGACGGACTGCGACGGCGGATGCAGGGAGGCTGCAAATGTCAGGCTGGGTTCGGTTGACTCACCGGACCCGCTGCTCGTCTAGCGGCGGCCCCTGCGGCCGAAGCTTCTGGAGCGGTTCCCTCCGGTGATCTTCGCCGGCATTTCCCGGGAGTTCCTGGCCGCCTCGGAGTGGTATTCGTGGTCGGTGTATACCGGCACGTCCTTGCCCAGCAGCTTCTCAATATCCCTGAGGTATGCCCTGTCGGCACCGCTGCAGAAGGATATTGCGTCCCCTGCGGCACCTGCCCTGGCGGTTCTTCCGATGCGGTGAACATAGGTTTCAGCCTCGGCGGGGAGGTCGTAGTTGATCACATGGCTTATGTGGTCCACATCCAGGCCCCTGGCCGCCACATCGGTGGCAACGAGAACGTCGAAACGGTTCTTCTTGAAACCCTCAAGGGATTTGGTTCGGGCAGCCTGGCTCTTGTTGCCGTGTATGGCCGTTCCCCTTATTCCGTCCTTCAATAGTTTCTTGGCCACCTTGTTGGCGGTGTGCTTCATCTGGGTGAAGACAATGGCCTTGCTCACAGCGGGATCCGAGAGGATCTGGCTGAGGAGGTCGTCCTTGTCATACTTGCTCACATAGAGAACCTTCTGTTCCACGGTGTCAACAGTGGGCTGCTCCGGGGTTATGCGGACCTCCACCGGATCGGTTAGCATGCTGTCCGCCAGTGTCTTCATGGGACCTGCCATGGTTGCCGAAAAGAACATGGTCTGTCTGTTCTTCGGTATCTTTCCAAGCACCCGTCGGATGTCGGGTATGAAGCCCATGTCCAGCATTCTGTCAACCTCGTCGAGTATGAAGATCTCAACTGACCCGAGGTCGATGAAGCCCTGTCCCATGAGGTCCAGAAGCCTGCCCGGGGTGGCCACAAGAATGTCCACACCTCCGTTGAGGCTTCTCACCTGGGAGCCCTGCTTGACGCCGCCGAAAACGATGGTGGTCCTGACGCTGAGGAACTTGCCGTAGACATCCATGCTCTCGGCTATCTGGGCGGCGAGCTCTCTGGTGGGAGCAAGAACCAGGACCCTCGGGGTGCCCTTTCTCCTGCTTCTGGCATTCTGTGAAAGATGCTGAAGGACCGGAAGGGCGAAGGCGGCTGTTTTGCCGGTGCCTGTCTGGGCAACTCCCAGGACATCCCTGCCACGGAGGAGATGGGGAATGCATTCCCGCTGAACCGGTGTGGGTGTGACATAGCCCTGTGACTCCAGTGCCTTAACTATGCCTGGAATAAAGGATTTGAAAACCCCCCTGGGGGATCTTGACTGTTCGGTAACCTTTGTGTCTGTATTCATTTTTTTCCTGATAGTCCGGTGGGTTGTTACGAATCTCTGCCCGCCGGACACGTGGAAAAGAAAAGGCCGCTGTACCCGCGGCTGGGTATTAGATGGTCGTGATAAAACATCACGGTGGGTATAATAAACAATCGCGTGGGATTTGGCAAGTGCCCCGTTCCTTTTCAAGGAGGAAGAGCTTCATTTCCCTTCCTCCCTGGTACCCGCCGCTGCCCCTTGAGCCCACCACCCTGTGACATGGGATGAGCAGTGGAAGTGGATTACGGGCAAGGGCCGTTCCCGCAGCCTGGCAGACCCTGGAAACCCGCTGCATCAGCGGTTTCGCCGTAGGTTGCGGTTCTTCCCGCAGGAATCTGTACCGCGGCCAGAAGAACCGCCCTTCGGAAGGGGGAAATGTCGCTTAAACAGAGTCCCGCCATGGGGATTCGGTGTTCCCTTCCCTGGAATACGCCTGAGAGCTCCCGGGAAAGACACTTGGAGAATGGGGTTCCCATTCCGGATTGAATGTCGGAACCTCCGTTCCGGGAAGAAAGACCCTGAGAACGGCATTTCCCCTGAAGATGAAGTGCCCGGTACCGAATGGCGAGGAAAACCGCCCAGAAGAAGACTGTCAGTCAATTGTGATCGAGCTTATCCTCAGCGGCGGTTCCTTCCGCTGGCCGAGAAGGGACAGGGGGTAGAAATAGTCCTGCCAGTGGTAGTCGGTGTCGTTACCGGTAAGGGAGATGGAAAGGAGATAGTTGCCCGGTTCGACTATTTCCGGTGTGATATTGATAGAGGCCTCGGTGGGGCCCTGGGCGGTTATCAGGGGCTGGCCGTTCTCCAGGTTGTTGGAGGCGGCAACGGTTTCACCGTCGAGCCTGTGGATTGAGAAGCCCAGGATTATTCCGTTTACCCTGGTGTTCTCCCTTGTTCCTATCTCCATCGCCACACGGATGCCCTCCCCCTGCCGGAAGGTGCGTCTGGGAGTCCCATTCCTGTCGGTTATGGAAACGGAGCTGAAATAAACCTCACGGGTGCCCCACTCCCTGGGGGCTGCGGAGGCTGCCTGGTGGCTCACCAGACCGGCGTTCTCCTCGAGGTATGAACCAAGGACATCGTCCACAGGCCGTCCATCCTGGTTCTGCCGCAGTCCAGCCAGATGGCCCTGTCGCAGAGCCTCCTCACGGCGTCCTGGTCGTGGCTTACGAAGACGATGGTCTTCCCCGCTTCCCGGAAGCCGAATATCCTGTCGTAGCACTTGCTCTGGAAGGCGGAGTCCCCCACCGCGAGGACCTCGTCTATGAGCAGTATGTCCGGGTCTACGCTGGTTGCCAGTGCAAAGCCCAGCCTCATGAACATTCCAGATGAGAAGTACTTCACCGGTGTATCCATGAACCTCTCCAGCATGGCGAACTCGGCAATCCTGGGAAGCAGTTCCGCCATCCGGGTCCTGTCCAGCCCCAGGAGGGCGCCGTTCAGGTAAATGTTCTCAGCCCCGGTAAGCTCCGGATGGAAGCCAACTCCCAGGTCGAGAAGGGAGGCTATCCGCCCCGGGGCCTCCACCCTGCCTGAGGTGGGGCTGTAAATACCGGCGAGGAGCTTCAGAGTGGTGGATTTCCCTGCGCCGTTGGCCCCTATCAGTGCAACTGCTTCCCCGGGGGATATCTGGAACGAGGCGTGGTCCAGCGCGCGGAAAGTGTCCTTTGACGTTCCCCTGCCGAAGACGTTCAGCAGGGTCTCCATTATGCTCACCGAACGGTCACGGTAAAGGCGGTAGTCAAGACTTACATCGGTGAACCTTACAAGACCCTTCCCCATCAGAGCTCCTTGACCACAGCGGGTTCCGCCCGTCTGAAAATGAGGTAGCCCAGGGCAAGTATCGCCCCGGTCCAGGCGGAAAGTGATATCCATGCCCAGCCCCCGGGCCATGTTCCGTAGTACATCAGCGAGTGGAATATCTCAAGGGCTCCGGCAAGGGGATTGAACCTTATCACGGCCTCCATCCTCTCCGGTATCAGGCCCCGTCCCAGGGGATAGATCACCGGACTGGCGTAGAACCAGGCCAGAAGGATGACCTCCAGGAACTGGGCCACGTCCCTGTAATAGACATTTCCCACGGATATCATCATGGCGAACCCCGAAGTCATCAGGCCAGGAGAATGACCGCCAGGGGCAGCAGCAGGAGGGAAAGTGAGGGTGTGTGCCCGAGAGGATCAGTATGACCTCCAGCACCCCATCGCCATGAGCATGTGAACCGCGTTGGCGATCACCGCGGAAACCGGAAGGGCGGCCCTGGGGAAGTATATGGACCTTATGAGCTTCTGGTTGTCAAGCAGTGTCCTGGCCGAGGAGGACAGGGAGGCGGAGAAGAAGTTCCAGGGCAGAAGCCCGGTGAGAAGGAAAAGCGAAAATGTTCTATGGAGCCGCCGAAGCGGATGATCCTGGTAAACACGATGGTGTAGACAGCCATGCTGAACAGAGGCTTCAGCAGGAACCAGAGGAAACCCAGCATGCTGCGCTTGTACCTTACCTTAAGGTCCTTTTCCACAAGGCTCCGCATAAGGAGCAGGATGCTGGTCATTCCCTTTGTCCCAGCTTTCTCTCGGTGCCGTTCAGTATTCGAAGGATGTTGGACCTGTGTGTAACCACTATGGCCAGGGCTATGGCCCCAAGCACCCAGAGTGAAAAGGCCGGTTCACCGAAAACGAACCCCCATCCAGGAAGGGCCAGCCCACCGAGGATGCTCCAAGGGAGATCATTCTGAAAAGGGCCACGAGAACCAGGAACATCCCCAGACTGCAGAGTACCGGCATGGGAGCCAGGACCAGAAGGCCCCCAGGGCCGTTGCCACCCCTTTGCCTCCGCTGAAACCGAACCAGGGCATGAACACATGGCCCAGGACCGCGGAGAGGACCACCCCACCGGGCACCCAGGGATCAAGCCCGGAGAGAAGGGCGATATACACGGGAACAGCACCCTTAAGGGCATCGAGAAGGAGCCCGGCAATGCCCATGCCCTTCCCGCAGCTCCGAAGAAGGTTGGTTGCCCCGGGATTACCGGAGCCGGTTTGCCTGAGGTCCACCCCCCGGAGCCTTCCCAGGAACCAGGAAAAGGGTATCGAACCGCAGAGAAAGCCAAGGACCAGGTAAAGAAGGCCGACCATCAGTGCTCACGCTTTCTGTAGACCACCTTCAGGGGAACGCCGTTCATGTTCAGTTCCTCCCTGAGTTTGTTCTCGAAGTAGCTTTTGTAGTTGTCCGGGATGAGGTCCGGCCTTGAAACGAAGACCACCAGTACCGGCGGCGCCTCTTTCACCTGTGTAATGTAGAAGAACTTCAGCATCTTTCCCCCGGGAGAGGGGGGCTGTACCTCGGCCACCGCCGAGCGCATCACACGGTTAAGGGCTGACGTGGTGAGTTTTGCCTTCCTTCTCAGGGCCACGGAATGGACCATGGGAAGCAGTTTGCCCATTCCCTGCCCGTCCAGGCGCTTGTGAAGAAAATGGGGATCCACCTTGCAAGGGGGAACCTCTGCTTCACGCTCCGTATCCAGAGGGGGCGGTCTATGCCCAGATCGGTCTTGTTCACGCAGATGAGGAGCCCCTTCCCCATTTCCCATGCCCTTGTGGCCAGCCTGAGGTCCTGGGTAGTGGGATACTCCCTGCCGTCGAGGACCAGGACCACCACATCGGCGCTGCCAACGCTCTTCCAGGAGCGGAGGGTGCTGTAGAACTCGATGTCCTCCATTTTCTTTGACCGTTTCCTGAGGCCGGCGGTGTCTATGAGCCTGAAACGGTTCTCCTGCCAGGATACATAGGAGTCGATGGAATCCCGGGTGGTTCCAGCCACTGGGGTTACAATGTTGCGTTCAGCGTTTAGAAGCCTGTTGGCAAGTGAGCTTTTCCCGACATTGGGCCTGCCTATGATGGCCACTGAAACCCCGTCGAAGGCAACCGGTTCCACATTCGGGAAGTTCTTCACCACCTCGTCGAGGAGGTCAGCCACTCCAAGGCCGTGGGCGGCGCTCACAGGCCAGGGGTCGCCCATTCCCAGGGCTGTGAATTCATGCACATAATCAAGTCTCTGGGCGGTGTCTATCTTGTTGACCGCCAGATACGCCGGCAGACCGCTCTTTCGGACCAGCTCCACCGCAGCCTCGTCGAAGGGGTGGATGCCCTGGCTGCCGTCCACCATGAGAATGATGGAGGTAGCCTCCTCAACCGCCAGGCGCACCTGCTTTACGATGGCTTCCTGGAAGGGATCGTCGCTGCCAGGGGATAGGCCCCCGGTATCAACGGCGATGTAACTGATGCCGTTCCAGTCCCCGGTTCCTATCTTCCTGTCTCTGGTTACACCGGCTTCATTGTCCACAATGGCGGCTCTTCCGCCTGTAAGCCTGTTGAAAAGTGAAGATTTCCCCACATTTACGCGGCCCACTATCGCTACAACGGGTAGGTCCAAAGGGATTCTCCTCCCAATTTGAGTTCTTTCAGCCGTAAAATATACTTCCCCTGCGGTGTTCCGCGCTAACCGCAGGGTTATATTATCCCACATGAAAAGGCAGATCTATATAATCGCCCTGGCCGCGGCGGCACTGGCCCTGCTCCTTACAGCTGCTGGGCTGGACAGGGAGCTTGAGCACCTCACCCTCGACCTGAGGTTCAGAATGTTTCCTGACACCGTCTCAGCCGGGGAGAACATGGTGATAATCGGTGTGGACAACGCCTCCCTGGAGACCATGAACTGGCTTGGCTGGCCATGGCCCCGGCAGATATGGTCCGATCTCACCGGTTTCCTCTTCGACTCCGGCGCCGAGGTGGTATACTTCGACATTACCTTCCAGACGAGCTCCACCTTTTCCGCCGCCGAAGACAGCGTCTTCGGCCATGAGGCGGCACAGGGGAAAACTGTCTTCATAACCGGCCTGGGGCAGAACACCGGCATGCCCATCCCAGAGAACGCCCTTATCGACCCGGGGCTTCCCGTGGACTCAACGGCGTACATGTTTGCCTCACCCCCGGTCCGGGACATAGCCCGTGGGGCCGCCATGCTGGCCGCCCCCTATGCGAACCCAGACCCCGACGGCATCTTCAGGAAGGTGCCCCTGCTCTTCCCCGCGGAAGGGGGGGCCGTTCCTTCCCCGGCACTGGCCCTGGCAATGCTTTCCTTAACGAACATGAACCTGAATTCCACCGGGCAGACTGGTCCTGGGCACAAGTGAAATACCCCTGAATCAACGCTACGAGATGCAGGTCCGCTACTCAGGCCCCGTGGGAACCTATGAAACCGTTGGCATTTCCTCTGTGCTCGGGGCCATGATGGGCGACACCTCGGCGGTGGATCCTGAAATCTTCAGGGGAAAGATAGTGCTTATCGGTTACACCGCGTCGGACCTCATGGACCTCAAGCCCATGCCCTATTCCCCCAGGTGCCCCGGTGTGGAGGTAATAGCCAGCGCCACCGACAACATCATACAGAACAGGTATGTGCGCACCCCGGGCACCGCCGCAACGGTTCTTCTCACCATTCTGCTGGCCCTTGGAGTGGCCTCGGCCCTGGTCTTCATTCCCGGGGTCATCCCCGCTTCCCTTTCCGGTCTGGCGGCGGTGGCTTTCTACGGAGCTCTTTCCCTTCTATCCTTCAGGAACGCCGATCTGTGGCTGGAAACCGTTCCACCCCTCACCGCCGGGCTACTCACCCTTCTTGCCGGTTCAGTGGTGGCCTACCGTTTCGCCACAAGGGAAAAGAGGTTCCTGAAGACCGCCTTTTCCCAGTATCTCTCCCCCGAGGTGGTTTCCCGGGTGGCATCCAATCCTGAAATGCTCAGGCTGGGCGGCGAAAAAGGGTAATGACGGCGTTCTTCAGCGATGTGGCGGGATTCACCACCATAAGCGAGAAGCTGGACCCGTCGGACCTGGTCAGGCTTCTCAACATCTACCTCACAGAAATGACGGACATAATCCTTGATTCCGGTGGAACGGTGGACAAGTTCGAGGGCGATGCCATAATCGCCTTCTGGGGCGCTCCGGTGGAGTATGGCGACCACGCCGTCAGGGCGGTGAGGGCGGCCCTGCAGTGCCAGCGCCGGCACGAATCCCTCAACCGGGAACTGGCGGAGCAGGGGTTCCCGGAACTCCACACCAGGATAGGCCTCGCCAGTGGCCCCATGGTGGTGGGCAACATGGGCAGCCTGAAGAGGTTCGACTACACCATGATGGGAAGCGATGTGAACCTGGCCAGCAGGCTGGAGGGTGTGAACAAGGTCTACGGAACCGAAATACTCATCGCCGGAGGCACCAGGTCCGAACTCCCCGGTGACATCTTATGCAGGGAGATAGACACTGTGATGGTCGTCGGCCAGAAAACCCCGGTAACAATATGGGAGCCATACATAGAGGGCCGCGGTGTCCCTGCCGCCTACCAGGAAGCACTGGCACTGTACCGCAGGGGGGACTTCAGCGGGGCCGGGGCCATCTTCGCGGAATACCCCTCCGACAAGCCCTCGGCGGTAATGGCTGCCAGGTGCGAAGCATTCATTGAAAAAGGCGCTCCTGAAAACTGGAGCGGAGTATGGATCCTCAGTTCAAAGTAACGAAAGGAAGTAACATGCGCATTCGAGCAACAGCCATCGCGGTGCTGCTTTTCCTGTTTTCACCGCCATAGGTGATGAAACCCCGGTGGAACCCGGGGGCAGCGCCACGGTGAAAATACAGGAACAGCACATCTTCCCCGCCCCGGTCTTCTATGCACAGCCGGTGGGGGAGCTTGTTTTCGGTGAGGTGGTCAGCGTAACGGGAGCCCAGGGGGACTGGTTCAGCATAGAGAACTCCTCGGGCCTTTCCGGCTGGGTCCACGGAACGGCCCTCACCGGTGCCCTGCTTTCCCAGGGGTCGCAGTCCACCGACGACAGCGACATGATAATGCTTGCGGGCCGGGGTTTCAACAGCGATGTGGAAGACGCCTATGCCCAGGGCAAATCCCTTCCATGGGACCTCGTGGACCGCATAGAGGCCATCGAGGTTGATCCCGCGGCGATAGAGGCCTTCCTCAGCGATGGCCTGCTGATAGAGGGGGCGGAAGATGAGCACCATTATTATCCTTTCCCTGCTGGCCTTCGGCCTGGGAGACATCGTAGACATCGTGGAGAGCGACGAGGTCGCCAGCGCCGTAACGGTTTACCAGGCCTTCGACGAGGCAAACCGTGAGATAACCGAAACCGAGGAGTATTACATCGGAAGGGCTGTAGCCGCCAATATCCTGTCCTCATCAACCCCCATGTTCGACTGGGAGGCAACGGGCTATGTGAACGAGATAGGCGCTGTGATCGCCGGCTTCTCCCCCAGGCCCTCCACCTACGGCGGCTGGCACTTCATGATACTGGACGACGGCGGCATAAACGCCCTCTCATGTCCCGGCGGAATAGTCCTGCTCAACCGGGGTCTCTGCGACCTGGCACAGAACGAGGACGAACTTGCGGCGATAATCGCCCATGAAGCGGCCCACATCGTTCTCAGCCACGGAATCCGTTCCGTTGAGAAGGCCAAGCTCACCTCCGCCTGGACCACCCTAGGTCACGAGGGGGCAAGGCATCTGGGCAGCCAGGAGGTTCAGGAACTCTCAAACACCTATGGCGATGTGGTGGACGATATTACCATGAACCTGGTCACCAGGGGCTACAGCCGGGATTCCGAGGAGCAGGCGGACAGTCTGGCAGTCCACATACTTCACAGGGCCGGATACGACCCCCATGGCCCTGGCAACGGTGCTGGACAGGATGGCCGGGCTCACGAACAGAAGCGGCCCGGGATTCTGGCAGACACACCCCGAACCGTCAATGAGGGCCCAGTGGGTCCGCGGTGAAATAGCCAGGGCATCACTGACCTCACCCCCGGCGGAGAAAACCGCAGTCCGCAGGGAAAGGTTCACCAACAGGTACACCAACGCAGGAACCACCGCCCAGGGCCCCTCAAATCCGCCCAGGGGCGGCGATACCGGCGGCAGGGGTTCATCCGGGGGCAGGTCCGACGGCGACACCGGCGGCCGGACAGATAACACACAGGGAGGAAGAAGGTAGCTCCGGCTCTTCTATTACTGGCCCTGACCCTTGCCCCGGTGGTGACAAATGTCATGCCCCATGATCCAGATGCCTTCACACAGGGGCTTGAGGTAAGGAACGGATATCTCTGGGAAACCACTGGCCTCTACGGAGGTTCCACCTTCAGGAAAACCTCGCTGGAAACAGGAGAGGTACTGGAGATATTCCATTTCCCCGACTCGGTCTTCGCCGAGGGTTTCACCTTCCTGAACGACACCACGGTGTGCGTTCTCACGTGGCGGGAGAGAACGGCGTTCCTCATGGACCCACGGAGCATGGAGATAACCGGCGAATTCACTTTCTCCGGCGAGGGATGGGGCCTTTGCCTTGCTGAGGACACCCTCTACCAGAGCAACGGTACCGCCACCCTCACTCTGCGCTCCCCGGAAACATTTGAACCAATCGGGGAGATTGAGGTTACACTCAATGGAGAGTCCCAGCCCTTTCTCAATGAGCTGGAGTACCACGGGGAGTTCATTCTGGCCAACCAGTGGAGAACCTCCAGGATCCTGTTCATAGAAAGGGGAACCGGCATTGTCCGCCGGGTGGTCAGCCTCCGGGGCTCCGTTCCCGCCGGCGTTATGAACGGCATAGCCCGAAGGGAAGACGGCGCCCTGCTGTGCACCGGAAAGAACTGGAGCATAACCCTGATACTGGAGATGACGGACCCCCGTTGACCGGTTTCGGGAAACATATTAGTATTGCAGTATGTTATGATTCAGAGTACTATTAAGAAGGAGGTAACATGAGAAAAGTACTGCTTCTGCTGCTGGTGGTCGCAGCGGCCGCTTCGGCGAAGGCCATAATTTCCACCATCGACGCTCCAGATACCAACATCACCGGCCTTGCCTGGGGAAACGGTACACTGTGGGCCATGGACGCGGTCTCCGACTATGTCTTCGAGCTCGATCCTGAAACCGGAGAGGTCCTGAGCAGCTTCTACTTCAGCCACCCTACCACCATTTCACCCACCGGCCTGGCCTACTCGGATACCTACAACATGCTCTACCTCGGCGGCTGGTACAGCACCACAGGATATGTTTACAAGTTCACCACCGCCGGGGCATACCAGGGTATGGTGGACATGTGCGGTGGTTGAGGCAACCCTGTCTCGTCGGTGACGGGACTAAGCGCCTACGGTAACTACCTCTACCTCGGAAGCAGGAATCAGAACCGCGTTTACCGCTACACACTTCCCAACATCACGACCAGAACCGATTTCACCTATATGGCGGGTTACAGCATGACATGCGACATAGCCATGGACGGAGCCAACAACCTGGCCTGGGTTGCCTCCGAAAGCACAAGCCTCGCCGTAAGATGCTATGACAACAGCAACACCATGGTTGACTACATCGACATAAGCCTCATCCCCAACGCCAGGGCCTTGCCCTCGATCCCAACGGGCACCTCTGGGTAAGCGATGTTGAGTCCGATGTGATCCATCAGGTGGACCTCACCGAGGGGATAGAGGAAAGCTTCAGCGGTGTCCAGGCTGTCAGCATAACACCCTCAGCCAACCCCTTCAACGGCCCCCTCACACTGCAGGCCCCTGGAGTTTCCGCCACTGTATCTGTCTTTGACGTTTACGGCAGACAGGTAGTTTCCGATTCCTTCCAGGAATCATGGACCTGGAACTCCTCAGCCCCCGCCGGCAGGTATGTTTTCGTGATTGCCGATGACGACGGCAACGTGGAAACCCTGGACCTCATCAAGCTCTAACGGCGGCAAGTCCAAGGAAGACCCGGGGTCACGGCTCCGGGTCTTCATTATCTCAGACCCACCTCGAAAGGACCTTCTTCAACTCGTCGATGGAGAAGGGTTTGGTCACAACATCGTTCATTCCCGACGCAAGGCACATTTCCCGGTGGCTGCTCATGGCATGGGCGGTTGCAGCGATTATGGGCATCTCAAATCCTCCGGAGCGTATTCTCTTAGTAGTTTCGATCCCGTCTATGCCAGGCATCTGAAGATCCATCAGTATGATGTCCGGGGAATGGTCCTCAAGGAGTTCCAGGGCTTTGAAACCGCTCTCAGCCTCCAGGACCCGGGCTCCCAGGCTTTCCAGGAACAATCTGGCCACCTCCCTGCCTGTTTCCATGTCCTCCACCACCATGATCTTTATCCCATGGATGCTTCTGGGAGAATCCAACGGAGCGCCCTCGGGAGAAGAGCCCCCTGAGACCCTGAAGAACGGTGCGGATACGGTGAAGACCGACCCCTTCCCCTGGGCGCTCTCAACGGATATGCTCCCCCCATGCCCTCCATGAGCCTGCTGCATATGGCAAGGCCCAGACCGGAGCCGCCGTGGGTCCTGGCGATGGAGCTGCTGGCCTGAACGAATGGTCTGAAAAGCTCGCTCTGCTTTTCCGGGGAAATGCCCGGGCCTGTGTCGGTCACGGTGAATGTGAGAACATTGTTAACCCTTGAGCAACCCGCCAGCTCCACGTAACCGTTTTCGGTGAACTTCAGGGCGTTGGACAGGAGATTCCTGAGAACCTGGCCCAGCCGGCCGGGGTCTCCCCTTACCAGTTCCGGCAGCCCCGACGAGGAGACCCTGAGTTCCAGCATTTTGTCCCGGGCGGTCTGCTCGAAAATGGATGCGGTTTCCAAAAGCAACTCACCCGGGGAAAAGGGGATTGACTCGAACTCTATCTTCCCCGCCTCTATCCTGGAGTAGTCCAGAATGTCGTTGATAAGGTCCAGCAGGGAACGGGAGGCAACATTGCTCTTTTTCAGATAGTTCTCGATCTCGGGATCGGGACCGGAGCGGAGGGCCATCTCCACCATTCCCATCACCACGTTCATGGGTGTCCTGATCTCATGGCTCATCATTGCAAGGAAGTCGCTCTTGGCCCTGTCCGCGGCCTCCGCCGCATCCCTGGCCCTGACCAGTTCCACATTCTTCAGCCTGTATATCTCCGCTTCCTTTTCCTTCTGCAGGAACTCGAACTCCTTTTCCAGCTTGGCCACGGCAAGCATCTTCTCATAGCCCAGCACCTCCTCCCGGAGGGCGGTGTATTCACGGTGGGCCTTCAGGGCCCCGGCGAAGTCCCCGGTCTGCTCCAGGCAGTCGGCCATTGTCTCGCAGGTCCTGCTGAGGAAGTCCTTGTCATCGATGGCCCGGGCCCGGGCCATGGCGTTTCCAGCAGCCCCTGATCCTGAAAGAATCCCGGGACTGCCCGGCATAAAGCTTGGCCAGCTCCAGGGAGGCCGCGGCGGAAGCGAAATCCAGACCATTCTCCTCTGCGGCGTCCAGGGCCATCTTCATGTATTTTTCAGCCTCTTCCGCCCTGTTCCTGATGCAGTACTGTCTGCCGATGTTCACAAGGGTCATGGCATACTGTTCCACAGGGCCTGTCTCCCCCAGTATCCGGGCCGACTCAAGGAAGCAGCTAAGGGCCTTGTCCGGATCCGAGGCGTTCTCGCAGGCAACTCCCAGGTTATTGATGGCCAGGGCCAGCCTGTGGCTGTTGTCCCCCTTCTTTGCCTCTTCAACCGCCATTTCGGCATACCTGACGGCGTTTTCGAACTCGGAGAGCCGTCCGTACAGAATGCTTATGTTAGCGTACCTTACCGAGAGGGTTTCCGAAGAGGGATCCTCCTTCTCGGACCTGACCACCTCAAGGGCATACTGCAGCGCCCTGTGGTAGTCGCCGGTAACTCCGTAATAAATGGAAAAGATGTTGTTGCACTTGCTCTGAAGCCCTGTGTGCCCCCCCTGCTCTATCAGGGAGGAGGCCTTCTCCAGAAGAGAAAGCATTCCCGCGGGATTCGATGAATGCAGCTGATAGGCTTCCTTTAGAATGGAATCAATAACCTCGACCTGTGAAGACAACTCCCGGTCTTCTCCGGCTTCCGCTTCAGCCATATAATCCCCTTCAAGGGTTATATGTGCCATCTGAACACAGTGGTCAACCTGAGAAAACCCAGGCAGTCCATCCATTGACAGAAACAGGCACAGGGCAGATATTACCGCTCGCGGAACGGTGCCTCGTTAGCTCAGTTGGTAGAGCGGGTGGCTGTTAACCACTAGGTCGAAGGTTCGAGTCCTCCACGAGGCGCCAAAGCCCCATGATCAGCTCATGGGGCTTTTTCTATCCACAGAACTTACGTAGGGCATACTGAGGAATGTGACGGCGGTTCATTCCGCTTCCCTTACCAGCCGCAGGCCGCAA
>MJAN01000017.1 GCA_001875255.1 Candidatus Sabulitectum silens
TCTTCGTCAACGAGCCTGATGTCGTAGGTTCCGCCGGGGACCCTTATGGTGACGTCTTCTCCCGGTTCCAGAATGCTGCTGATGCGGTTTTCACCCCAGGGAGAGTCTGAAGGGTCGATGTAAATCTCCTCTATGTTCCAGGCTCCGAGATCATTGGTGATCTTAACCGGGACATTGGAGGATCCGCATCCTCCGATAAGGGTAAGGGCAAGAACTGCCGCAAGAATCGCCGCGATCCGTTTCATATTTCCCCTCCATTTGAAAACACGGACCAAACTGTCCGCAAAATTACGGGAGCCATAATAAGCCATGGAAAGCTCCCGGTAAAGACCCCGGGAAAGAGATTACTCCACATCCGGTTCGCCGGGGTCGAGATCGGCCTCGGTTACCTCCCAGAGGGCGCCATTTTCATCGATACCTATCTGCCAGAGGGTGTAGGACCTTCCCATGGAGTCGTAGAGTTGAAGGTCGTACTCACCTGCTTCAACGTTCAGGGCCAGCTCGGAGTCGGTTCCCAGTATGCTGCTGCCCAGGCGGTCGGGTCCCCAGGAGTCGCTGGTGCTCAGGCTGCAGTATGCATTGTGAAGCGCTATCCCCTGAAGGCGGTTCCTTATGAGTATGGTGCAGGGCCCATCTCCCTGGGAAATCAATGAGGGCACCGCATTCGCCGCTCCCATTGCCGCTGTCTCGGGAAGCCCCCGGGAAGCTTCAGCCATGAGGTGATTCACCGCCGGGGTCAGGTCCATCCGCCACCGGCCGTTTTCCCTTTCGAACCTGTAGCTGAAGGGGTTTCCGCTGTCTTCAGCGGTGAGGGTGGCATACCCTCCGGAGAATTCCACTGACAGTATTGTTGAAGGGAAGCTCAGCATGTCGGTTTCCGCGGACATAGCCTCAAGAAGGGCCTCGGGATCATTATCGAAGGGTACGCCTGAAGCGGTGAGGGCCATTGCCATTTCCTCCAGGAGCGTCCTGCTGTCCTCTGTGAAGTTTTCCAGAAGATCTTCCCAGTTCTCATCCTGGGTATTGGTACGGATGAGGTTGTACGCGTTGACCACTTCCTTCTGCCCACCGGTCCAGCCGATGCAGGCCAGGAAAACAAGAAAAGGGGCCAGAACCCCGGGAACATATCTCAAGGCAATTCCTCCCTTTGTTTTCGGTTGCCGATAACACTCTACATCTTCCTCGGCCCACGGTCAACAGACCCGTTGACCAGATGTTTTAACCGGTTATTGTATGCCTGAATGTGCAAGGAAGGAGAAACCCTACGATGAAGCAGCTGTGTTTCCCCGGATGGTGGAGCTGGACGCGGTTACCGGCCTTCCTCCCCGGAAGGTCCTCGACGGGGACATCCCCATACTGCTCCGTTCCATGGGTGCCCTGTCCATGCCCCTCTGCGCCATAATGGTGGACATCGACCACTTCAAGATGTTCAATGACAAGCACGGCCACGATGTGGGGGACATCGTCCTTCGCCATGTCTCCTCCATAATAAGGAAGACCGTTCATTTCCGGGGCGAGGCCTACAGGTACGGCGGAGAGGAGATAACCGTCCTTCTGATGAACACCGGCCCGGAGGAGGGGTTGGCCACCGCCAGAAGGCTCTGTGATTCCGTGGGGAATTCCGAGGTGGAGGTGGGGACCGGTTCAACGGCGCAGAACCTTTCGGTTCGGATCTCCCTGGGGTTGCCTGCACCACCGATGTGGTGGGTTCGGAGCTGCTGGTGTCCGCGGATCAGGCGCTTTACGATGCCAAATCCATGGGGCGCAACCAGGCGGTGCTTTTCACCACCGACAGAAGGCGGGAATCCCGAACCACGAAGATAGACGTTCACTTCCCCGGCAGGGTGAACCTCACCGGCGGCGAGTACATTCTTCTGAAGAAGTGGTTCAGCTACGACAACCCGCTGAACATAGAGGCCCGTGAGCTGAAGGACCCCGGCGGGGATGCCGGGGACCTCACCAGCAGTCTGCCGCCACCCTCCTGCGGAATGGTGGAGGCGGAGATAAGGGGCAGGGTGAGCGCCATTGAAAGGCGTGATCAGCACACCTACTTCAAGTTCGAGGTGAAGAACGAGATAATAGACCTGATGTTCAAGTACATACAGGATTCCCTGAATGGATAGGGTTGGCTGCCGGCGTCTCTGGACCGGGCCCGGCGGGTTCGTGGACAATGCGGTGATACACTTCGATTCCCTTGGCAATATCAGGGAGATAGAAAGCCGTCCTTCCCCCGATGGCTTCCACCATGCCTTCGGAATGCCCGCCTTCTTTGATGCCCACTGTCATTTCTCCTGGATGATACTGAAGGAGATATCCCTTGATCTGTCCGGCGCGGCTCGCCGGGGGAGATGCTGGACATGATATCCCTGGGTCTTTCGGACTTCCAGGGGGACATTTTCCGCTGCGAATCCTATGACGAGAGCGGCTGGGATAACCCTGAACTGCCCACCCTGGCTGAACTGGATGCGGTAACCGGGGGAATGCCCTGCTTCCTCTGCAGGGTCTGCGGCCACGCGGGAATGGCCAATTCAGCCATGCTTGCCATGATGGGTCCTGAGGATCCGGCCCTTTTGGACCGCTCCACTGGCAGGCTACTGGAAAGGCCCGTGATGGAGTTCTCACGGCGGTTCCCCCCGGACCCCGCCGGGGTTGCCAGGGGCATGGCGGACGTAACAGCAAGGATACATGCCGCCGGGGCAACCGGTATCTGCACCATAGAGAAGCCCTCGGAAGCCCGGGCGATAGCCGGGGCCGGCCTGCCCCTGGACATAACCTTCGCCCTGAGGGACACCACCCCCTCCCGGGTTGCCGGCTCAGGGTTTCCCGGAGGCATGCTGAAGCTCTTCCTCGACGGCTCCTTCGGCGCCGGTAACGCCGCAACCGATACCTCAAGCCATGCCAACCTGCTCCTCGATGACCGGGAGCTTTTTCAGGTACTTCTTGATTCAGGGGAAGCCGGTGTGGTTCCGGTGATTCACGCCATTGGCGCCGCTGCCCTTGACCAGCTCGCCCGTGTTTCCTCCCTGGCCTTTGGCAGTCTTGGCAGGGGTTTTCCCATAAGGGTGGAGCATGCTGAGGACCTCCCGGGAGTGCTTTCCGGGCCATGGGACCCGGAGTTCCACATATTCAGCATGCAGCCCAATTTCGTGGAGAGGTGGCAGAGACCCGCCGGGATGTACCACAGTCTTCTCCCACCGGAGAGGGCCAGGGGACTCAACCCCTTCCGCAGCGTTCTTCACCGGGGTTTCCGGCTTGGTTTCGGAAGCGACAGCATGCCCTTCGGTCCCCTGTACGGTCTGGGGGGAGCCATTTCCCATCCCAGTCCCGCACAGTCGCTGACCACCGAAGAGGCCCTGGGTGCCTATACTCTTGATGCAGCCGGGATTTCCGGCTGCCAGCCACTTTCGCTTCCCCTGGCCCCGGGAAGGCCCGGGGACCTGGTGTTCCTTTCCTCCGATCCCTTCCTGGGCCTGGAGGGCGTGTCGGTGGAAAGAACACTGAGGAGGGGAGAGGAAGTTTTCAGAATGGAGAGTTCATGATTCCCTCCATCATTGACTGGACAGACCCCATGGAGGTCGGAAGACTACTTGCCAGAACGGCGCTGCTGGAGGACAGGGCCATGGAGGACGCCGCCTCAGGCGCCCTTGGACCCTCCGGGGAGCTTCCCGTTACCTGCATGGTTAACGCCAGGGAGGAAATGGTGGTGGCAGGTGTCCCCATGGCCTCACTTGTCTTTGAGGAGCTTCCATGGGATACCGCGGTGGTTCCACTGGTGGCCGAGGGGGAAAGGGTTGCCCCGGGGACAGACATCGCCCGGATACAGGGATCAGCGTCGGCGGTACTTCGGGGAGAGAGGGTTTTCCTGAACATTCTCGGGAGGATGTGCGGCATTGCCACCATTACCTCTCTTTATGTGGATATCTGCCGGGGGACCGGGGTGGAGGTGCTGGACACCAGGAAGACCACACCGGGAATGCGGGCCCTTGAGAAGTACGCCGTGAGGACCGGGGGGGTATCAACCACCGTTATTCACTTGCGGACATGGCCATGCTGAAGGACAACCATCTGGCCATAGCCGGGGGTGTGGAAAGCCTCCGCCCGGTGATGGAGCGGCTGAGGGATTCTGGAGTTCCCGTTGAGATAGAGGTGGACACCCTTGCCCAGCTGGAGGTTGTCCTGCCCCTGGGGCCGGACAGGATACTGCTGGACAACATGAGCCTGGAAGAGCTGAGGAGAGCCGTTGAGATCTCCCGGGGGACCGGTATTTACCTGGAGGCCTCAGGAGGAATAGATTCCACCACAGTGGGAGCCGTGGCGAAAACCGGTGTCCAGGGGATCTCAGCCGGAGCCCTGACCCATTCCGTGAGGTGCGCCGACATAGGCCTCGACTGGGTCCGTCATGGGAGGTGACCAGATGACAAGACTTGCTGTGGATGTGGGTAACACCAAGACCGCCCTTGCCCTCTTCGATTCCGGCACGCTTCGGGACCAGTGGAGGATCCGCACGGAACACTGGACCGCTGATGAGCTGTGGATACTTCTCGAGGCATTGCTGCGCACCGGAGGCCATGGGCTTCCCGGGGACTTCGCCTTCGCCTCGGTGGTTCCCCAGGTCAGGCACACCCTTGTGGAGCTTTCCCAGCGCCGGCTTGGGTGTTCCCCTGTTATAGTTTCCCATGAGACCGCCGGTATCGAAGTTGATTACCTCTATCCCCACGAGATCGGTCCGGACAGGCTGGCTAACGCCTGCGCCGCGGTGAAGTGCGGAACACTGCCTGCCATAGTGGCGGACTTCGGCACCGCCACAACCTTCGATGTTGTGGATTCTTTGGGCAGATATGCCGGGGGAGCCATAAGTCCCGGCGTGGGAACCGCAGCCGGGGAACTCTTCAAGAAGGCCTCCCGGCTGAACCCCATCGACCTGGAGTTCCCGGAGAGGGCCATAGGAAGGACCACCGCCCAGGCGGTGCGCTCAGGGGTGCTCCACGGAGCCGTTGGTTCCGCCGACCACATCATAGACCTTCTGGAGCAGGAGCTCTCCGGAAAACCCCTTCTCTGGGCAACCGGAGGGTGGGGGCCCGCCATGGCGGGCAGGTGCAGCCACCGGTTCAGGGTCTGCCCTGAACTCACCCTTACAGGTATAGACGAGATAGGTAGAAGGAACAGGAAGGAGGGGCGCTGATGGCTGAGATACTGCTGGGGGTAACAGGGGGTGCGGCGGCCTTCAAGGCAGTTGCCCTGGCATCTTCAATGAGAAAGGCCGGTCACCGGGTGAACACCATTCTCTCCGCCGCGGCAACTGAGTTCATAAGACCCGCCCAGATGTCCGCGGTAACAGGTGAACCCTGCCACACAAAGCTTTTTTCCACTGAATCCGCCGAGTTCATTCCACATATCGCCCTCACCGACAGCGTTGACCTCATGGTGGTTGCCCCGGCAACCGCCCATTTCATTGCCCGGGCCGCCCTGGGCCTGGCAGACGACCTCCTCACATCAGCCTACCTGGCCTGTTCCGCTCCGGTCCTTATAGCCCCGGCCATGAACACCAGGATGTGGGAGAACCCGGCGGTAAAGGCCAATGTGCGGCTGCTCATGGAAAGGGGCGTGGTCATGGCTGGACCGGTAACGGGAACCCTTGCCTGCGGAACCACCGGCGGCGGAAGGCTCATGGAGCCGGAGGACATTTTTTCCATGTGCAGGGAAATCCTGGAAGGGGGGGCTGATTTGCATCCCGTTCCCACAATGGAATGGAGGGAGGGCAGCCTGAGGCTTCTTGATCAGCGGCTGCTGCCTTCGAGGGAGGAGTACATCGACTGCACCACCGTGGCTGACCTCGCCGAGGCCATAAGGACCCTTGCGGTTAGGGGGGCGCCGGCCATCGGCATTGCCGCGGCCTACGGTGCTGTGATAGCACTTCAGGAGGCCGGCGACTCACCGGGCTGGAATGACCGCTGCCTCGGGCTCATGGATGTTCTGGCCTCCACCAGACCCACCGCGGTGAACCTCTTCAACTGCCTTGATATTCAGAGGGAGACCCTGAAGAAGGGTCTTTCCCGGGCTGAATCCCTTCATGAACTCACCGGGAACGCCCGGCGAATGTTCCACGAAGACCTCGACGCCAGCAGAAAAATGGGCAGGCTTGGTGCAGGACTCCTTTCGGAGGGCTGCACCGTCCTTACTCACTGCACGCCGGCGGCCTGGCCACCGCCGGTCTGGGAACCGCCCTGGCGGTGGTTTACGAAGCCCATGAACAGGGTAAGCTCAAGGGCGTTTTCGCCGACGAGACCAGACCCCTTCTCCAGGGGGCCAGGCTTACCTCCTGGGAACTGTCCAGGGCGGGGATACCGGTAACTGTCATCCCCGATTCCGCTGCGGCATCCCTCCTGCGTTCCGGTGCGGTGGACGCTGTGATCACCGGGGCGGACAGGGTGGCCATGAACGGAGATTCCGCAAACAAGATAGGGACCTATTCCCTGGCCCTTGCGGCCTCCGCCGCCGGTGTGCCATTTTACATAGTCGCCCCGCTGTCCACCTTCGACAGGGGATCCCCCGGGGGATCCGCCATCGAGATAGAGGAGCGGGGCAGGGAGGAGCTTGCCTCCCTGGGCAGCCGGCAGCTGCTTCCTGAAGGGGTTCCGGTGTATAACCCGGCCTTCGATGTGACCCCTGTGGAACTGATAACTGCCATAATATGTGAAAGGGGTGTTATTCGGGCCCGAATGAGATAGATTTTGAGGTTGACAAGAATAGGAACAGGGCATACTTTTCTTTTCCTGAGCATTGATTTTTTAACACTGGCTGTTTTACCGGCAGCTTTTTGCATAGCGGTGTCATACCGGGGGAGCTGACATGGGAAGAACCATAGGAATTGACCTTGGAACCACTAACAGCTGTATCGCCTTCAGCGACGGCGGTCATCCAACCGTGATCCAGTCCAAGAGCGGATCCCGGGTGATGCCTTCGGTGGTGGCCTTTTCAGCCAAGGGCGAGCGCCTGGTGGGGCTGGTTGCCAGAAGGCAGGCAATAACAAACCCGAGGAACACCATCAGCAGCGTGAAAAGGCTAATGGGCCGCAGATATTCAGAGATCGCCGACTATATCGAGTCCGTCTCCTATGAAATTGTGGAAAACAGCAACGGCGACGCTGCTGTGCGGGTGATGGACCGTGTGTACACCCCGCCGGAGATATCCGCCCTCATCCTTCAGAAACTCAAGCAGACCGCCGAGGAGTTCCTCAGCGAGGAGGTCACCGACGCGGTGATCACCGTGCCCGCCTACTTCAACGAAGTACAGAGGGAGGCAACCAAGGCCGCGGGCAAAATTGCCGGCTTGAACGTTAAGCGCGTCCTGAACGAGCCCACCGCCGCAGCCCTGGCCTTCCTGGAGCCCAAGGGCAGAACCAAACTTGCCGTTTACGACTTCGGCGGAGGCACCTTCGACATCAGCGTGCTTCAGGTGGTGGACGGCGTTTTCGAGGTGAAGGCCACACTGGGCGACACCAGCCTTGGCGGCGACGACCTCGACACCCAGCTGGTCAACTGGATAATGGCCGAGTTCCTGTCCGACACCGGGATCGACCTTAACAAGGACGCCATTGCCCCCCAAAGGGTCAGGGAAGCGGCTGAACGGGCCAAATGTGAACTCTCCATGACCCATGAGACCGATATAAACCTGCCCTTCATCGCCACAGGTGACTCCGGTCCGGTCCACCTCGAGATAAAGGTCACAAGGAAGCTTTCGAGGAACTCGCAGGGGACCTGATAAAGCAAACCATACCCCTCTGCAGGGAAGCGGTGGAGGAAGCGGGAATGAAGATCCCCGACCTCGACCACGTTGTCCTTGTTGGTGGTTCCACACGGATCCCCCTGGTGCAGCGACTGGTTGAAGAGGTTTTTGAGAGAAAACCCGCCCAGTCGGTGAACCCCGACGAAGTGGTTGCCCTGGGTGCGGCCATCGAGAGCTCGGTCCTCACAGGGCAGCGTAAGGACCTCGTGCTGATAGACGTAACCCCCCTCACCCTCGGGGTGGAGACCCTGGGCGGCGTTATGACCCCGATAATCCACCGGAACAGCCCGGTTCCCATAAGGAACAGCCGAATCTTCACCACCGCCAGCGACAATCAGTCGGTGGTGGGGTTCATGTGGCCCAGGGGGAGAGGGACCTCATCGACGGCAACAGAAGCCTTGGCACCTTCGAACTCCGGGGCATAAAGCCGGCGAAAAGGGGTGAGCCCCGAATAGAGGTAACCTTCGAGATCGACGCAAGCGGCATTCTCAATGTTTCCGCCCGGGACACCAACACCAACCAGAAGCACAGCATAAAGGTGAACCCCAGCGGCGGTCTTTCAGGAGCCGACATCGAGAGGTTCAGAAAGGAGGCCGCCGCCAACGCCGAGGCTGACAAGCGCCGAATGAAGCTGGTGGGGCTTCGCAACGAGTCCGACGAAGCGGTTTACAGGGCTTCGAAAACCCTCCAGGTGGCCCGTGAGGAACTCGACAGGGAATCATGGGAAGAGCTTGACAAGGCGGTAAAAGACCTGAAGAAGCTCCGGGACGCGACGACGCCCTTGTACTGGGCAAGGCGATCAGCCATGTGCGGGCCCTCACCGAATCCATAGCCAAGCTGGTGGCGGTGTTCGAAACCGACGAGGAAGAGGCCACCACGGAGTTCCTGGAATCCATCGCCGAAGTGGAGAAGGAACCGGAAGAACCCGAAGTCACCTGACCGGTCCGCCTTTTTTTGTGATTACACCCGGGGAATTGTATATTTCACGCCATGAATCCATATGAAGTATTAGGGGTTGAAAGAAACGCCTCCCCCGATGAGATAAAAAGGGCCTACCGCGGTGCGGCCATGAAGAATCACCCCGACCGCAACCCCGGCGACAAACAGGCCGAAGAGCGTTTCAAAGAGGCCGCCAGGGCCTATGAGATACTTAGCAATCCCTCCAGAAGGGAAGCCTACGACCGCTTCGGAACCACCGGAGAACCGGGCTCCTCGGGCATGGGTGGCATGGAGGACATCTTCGGAGGCTTCGGCATCGACGACGCCCTGAGGGCCTTCATGGAGAACTTCGGTTTCTCCACCGGCGGTTCCTCCAGGAACACACTCCACGGAGAAGACGTAACGGTTAAGGTCGACCTCGATCTCCAGGAGGCCGCCCTTGGTGGCAGGCGTGAGATCGAAGTGGACAGGAACACAGCCTGTGAAGACTGCCGGGGCACCGGTGCGGACAGCGGGGCGGGGAGCGAGACCTGCCGGCACTGCAACGGAAGCGGAAGGATATCCACCACAAGGAATACCATTCTGGGAAGCTTCCGTACGGTTAAAGAGTGCCCCATCTGCCGTGGCACCGGAAAGGTCCCGAAGAAGATGTGTTCCCACTGCCGGGGAAAGGGTTTTGAAAGGAAGAAGTCATCCATCGCCGTGGACCTCCCTGCGGGGCTGTCCCCGGGTCACTACATAAGGCTTCGAGGCCAGGGCAACCATCCCGGCCAGGGGGTGTTCCCGGCGACCTCAGGCTGCATATAAACCGCATCGATTACGGCCCCTTCATCAGGGAGGAGGATGACCTCGTCTTTCCCCTTTTGATCTCCTATCCCCAGGCCGTTCTGGGTGGGGACTTCGAGATACCCACCCCCGAGGGGGAGAACGCTCCTGTCAAGGTCCCCGGTGGAACAGAGCCCGGTACCAGGATCAAGCTGCGGAATCTGGGCATGGGAAGGCTGAACAGAAGGGGCAGGGGAGACCTCATCGCCCAGGTTCAGATACATGTTCCCTCCAGGGTGAAGCGCAAAGAAAAGGAGCTTCTGAATAAACTGGAGGAATCCCCTTCCTTCAGACCTCCCGAGAGCTGATGGACCCCGGCCTGGAAAAGCTCGAGTTCCACAGGATCCTCGAGCATGTCTCCGCACTGGCGGGAAGCCCTCCTGGGAAAAAGCTGGTAATGTCGCTTCAGCCGGCCTTCGACAGGGAAGCCGCAGATACCTCAGACGGGAAACGGAGCATGGAGCCCGGCTGCTGGAGTTCTCCATAGAACCAGCGGTTTCCGGCCTGGAGCCCTCATGGCAACGGTAACTGAGCTGGATAAGGGCGCCCTGGCCCTTGAGCCATCCCTTCTTCGAGGAACCGGCGAAGCCCTGCTCAGCATGGGGCGGTTCGCCTCGGCCACTGCGGCGGTCAGGGAGGACATACCCGGTATTCTCCATGAGTATTCCGCTACCCTTCCGGACCTGGGCTCGCTGGCGGGAAGGCTCCTTCGCATTACCACACCCGACGGCGACCTTTCTCCATCGGCCTCACCGGAACTGAAAAGGCTTTCCAGAAGGATAGATTCACTGAGGTCCTCCCTGTCCTCCAGGCTTTCATCCATCTGCGCGAAGTACGCGGGAACCGGAATACTCAGGGACGCCCCCCCCACAGTGCGCTCCGGCAGGTACGTGATCCCCGTTTCGGCCGCCAGAAAGGGTTCGGTGAAGGGCCTGATCCATGACAGGTCCGAAAGCGGAGCCACCCTTTACGTGGAACCATCCGAGCTTGTGGAGGCGGGGAACGAGGTTCAGGAAGCGGTCTTCGACCTGGAACAGGAGCGAAGGCGGATACTCAGGGAAGCAACCCTCGAGGTCAGGAACCATCTGGAGCCAATAAGGACAGGTATGGATATCTTCACCGGGCTGGACAACATTTTTGCCCGGGCAAGGTACCACAGGGAGTGGGGCACGGTGTTCCCCGAGGAGGGTCCTGTGAACCTCAGGGTCTTCTGCATCCGCTGCTTCCCGAAGAGACCGCCGTCCGGAGCGATGTGAGGCTTCCGGAAAACTGGAAGGTACTGGTGGTCAGCGGACCTAATGCCGGGGGGAAGAGCGTTCTTCTGAAGGCGGTTGCCCTTGCTTCAGTGTGTTCCCGGGCTGGACTGGGCGCCCATGTCAGGTCCCCGTCCTCAATGCCCTTCTTCAGCAGGATCATTGTTTCCATGGGTGACAACCAGTCCATAGCCATGCACCTCAGCACATATTCCGCAAGGCTCTCCGAACAGATGGAGATACTCGAACAGGGTAACCATGAAACCCTGGCCATAGTGGACGAACCCGCCGCGGGAACCGATCCCTCCACCGGCGCAGCCTCTCCTCGGTGTTCCTCAGGCGAACCGCCGAGGCCGGTGTGAGGTCCATAGTTAGCACCCACATGGGGCAGCTGAAGCTTCTGGCCATGGACCACAGCGGTTTCATAAACGGATCCATGTCATTCAACCCTGAAACCCTCACACCGGGATACAGGTTCATTCCAGACCTCCCCGGGGCATCGTGCACCCTTGAGGCAGCGGCCATAGCCGGCTTTCCACCTGACATTCTGGACGAAGCTTCGGAACTGGCCGGGGATTCATTCAGCCTTGACAGCCTGGTGGCCAGCCTGAGGGAGCTTCAGGAGGAACGGAGGGCTGAGATAGAGGCCCTTTCCCTTGAGCGGACCAGGGCAAGGAAGGGCAGAAAAGCCCTGGAGGAACAGCTTGGACGTGAGAGGGACAGACTTGCGGAGGCCGCCAGGAAGGCCATAGAGGAAAAGGATGAAAGACTGAGAAGGATACAGTCCGAGGCGGACAGCCTGCTCACAACCATGGCAAACGCTCCGGGGAAGGACCAGAGACTGGCTGCAAGACGGCAGCTCAGTGACATGGCCAGAAGGGAAGCCCCTCCGGGGAAGGGAAGGGTCCCGATCTGCCCCCGCCGACCCCCGGCGGGCTTAAGACCGGGGATACCGTGGAGGTAAAGGGCTGGGCTGAAACGGGAACCGTGGAAAAGCTCAGCCGCTCCACCGCAATGGTCAGAATGGGTTCCATGCTGATCAAGAAGGACCTTGCGGAACTCACCAGGGTGGAAGCTCCGCCTGAAAGGACAACGGGCTCTTCTGAATACGCCCCCATAGAGGAAAGCCCCGAGGCGATGCTCATTGGTCTGACGGTTGACGAGGCTCTGGCCGAGCTTGATATAAAGCTGGACAACTGCACCGCCCTGGGCCTGAGAAGGCTCAGGGTGATTCATGGCAGGGGAAGGCTCATGCGGGGCGTTACCGACTGGCTGAGGCACGACAGAAGGGTGCGTTCGGTCTCCATCGCTCCGCCTGAAGAGGGCGGAACCGGGGCATCGGTGGTAATGATAAGGGGTAGTGATGGCCTATAATCCCGTTGATGTGGAGCTTCTCAGGGACCGCGTGGACATACTGGACACCGTCAGGCGCTATGTAGACCTGAAGAAGAGCGGAAGCAACTGGGTGGGTCTCTGTCCCTTCCACAGGGAAAAATCCCCGAGCTTCAACGTAAACCCCTCCCGGAACATGTGGAAGTGCTTCGGCTGCCACGAGGGCGGCGATGTTTTCAAGTTCCTCATGATGATCAGGAACCTCACCTTCCCCGAGGTGCTCGAGGAGCTGGCCGAGGAGAACGGCATCACCCTGAAGGTCACCGGCGATGTCTCCGGGGCCGTCAAGAGGAGATCCGGCATATACACCCTTCTGGAAGCGGTGCAGGAGTTCTTCTCCAGATCCTTTGCCGCGCCCCGGGAAGGGAAGCCAGGGCTTATCTTGAGAACAGGGACATCGATGAGAACCTGCTTCGAATCGGCATCGGCTACGCCCCCGGCGGAAATGCCCTTCTTCCCCACCTGAGGTCACTGGGCTACTCCGTTTCCTCCATGGAGGAGGCCGGAGTGGTGAGCACAGGGGCCAACGGCCACTACGACCGGTTCAGGAACCGCCTTACATTTCCCATCCACGACCGAAGGGGAAGGATTGTTTCCTTCGGGGCCAGGGCCCTTGACGACACCAATCCGAAGTACCTCAACGGCCCGGAAACCGATGTCTACAGGAAGGGAAGTTTCCTCTACGGGTACGCCAGGGCCCAGAAACACGCCCGGACCCAGGGAAGGGTAATACTGGTGGAGGGCTACTTCGACCACGCCAGGCTTCTCGCCAGCGGCTTTGAGGAAACAGTGGCCACCAGCGGCACCGCCCTTACGGAAAGGCAGGCCAGGAACCTCACCGGAATGGCCGATACGGTCCTTATATGCTACGACGGCGATGCCGCCGGCAGCAAGGCCGCGGTGAAGGCGGCTGAAACCATCCTTGCCCAGAAGGGCTATCCCAGACTGATCAAACTCCCCGGGGGCTGCGATCCCGACGACTTCGTAAGGGAAAGGGGCCCGAACCAGTTCGAAAAGCTCCTTGAAACCCCCCTGGACCCTATTTCCTTCTGTATCTCCCTGATGAAGGGAAGGCCCCTTGAGGGGGCGGCCAGGACCAGGACAGCCCGGCGGATGCTCCAGGTGGCATCGGCGGCCTCGGACCCACTGACCGAGGAGGACCTGAGGCGGAAGGTGGAAGAGTACACCGGTTATTCCAGAACGGCGCTGCTCAAGGCGTCGGAGGATCTGCGGCGGGAAGATGCTCCCCGGAGAAGTAAGGCGATGGAAGAGCTTTCCCCCGGGGACAGGGCTGTGCTTCGGGCGGCCACCGCAGCAGGAAGGCTGGACCGGGACCTCATTCGTTTTCTGCATTCGGCAGACATGAGCTCCCAGCTGGGCGTAACGATACTGAAGGAACTTGTCCGCCAGCTGGACATGGGCTATTCCACGCTGGTCTTCGGAGAACTGGAAGATTCCATTTCCGGCCTCTGCGCCGATATCGCCGGTTCACTGGATTCCGTTACCACCAATGACATAAAGCGTCTGAAACGGACAATAGAGAAGAACAGAAGGGAGAAGCCACGGAGGAGGGAGCTCATAGGCCGCCTCCGAGGGGCTGAGCCCGGGGAAAGGGCGGCAATACTGGAAGAGCTCAACGACTTCGGCGGTTTCCATGACCGCTGACGGAACCCTCCGGGCACTGTAAAGAAAGGTTTTGTTTCCCTTGTGGATTCCCGGAAGGTCTCCGGAAGCTCCAGGCGAGCCGAACTCTCCCGTTCCATCAGGAAATGCAGGCAGACGCTGATAGAACTCCTTGACATTCCCCAGGAGGTCTCATCCCTTCGAAACTGGACCGAAGTTCAGAGGGAGATACACAGAAGGCTGGAAGGGGTCCGGGACAGCGAGACAGGGCAAAGGGCCATGGAATGCATCGAAAGCCTCCTCGATTCCGAGGAGGAGCTGATAGAGGGGAACCTGAGGCTGGTCATGATGGTGGTCAGAAGGTATTCCACCGGTTATATGGGGCCATGGAGGAGATGGACTTCATTCAGGAAGGCTGCGAAGGACTTATCGATGCCGTAAGAAGGTTCGATTTCGCCCGGGAAAGGGGTTTTCTAACCTACGCCATCATTCGGATCAAAAAGCGGGTCCTCATGGCCATGGAAAGGCAGCAGCGGCTGGTAAGGCTTCCCGCCCACGCGGTGAAGAAATCCATATACCTCAGGGAGGTGATCGATTCCTTCACCGCCGCCCATGGAAGATATCCCCTTCCCGTTGAGATAGAGGAGGAAACCGGAGGCAGCGTGGACTGGCCCATCCTCCTGAGTCTTTCGGAGAGCGTTCTTCCCCTTCATGAGCCCTCCGGAGAAACCGGCATCCCCTTGTCCGAGAGGATCCCCGGAAACGGCCCCCCACCGGAGGAAACCGACCTTCGCAAGGTGCTGGAGGAGGCCATCTCCCGCCTCGACAAACGGGCAAAGTTCGTTTTAGTTATGCGATACGGCCTCCTCGACGGCGAGATCAGGACCCTGTCTGACATTTCCGGTGTTCTGGGCTCTCCATAGAAAGGACTCGACAGATTGAGAAATCCGCCATCAGCCTTCTTCGCGATTCTTTTTGCGGCTACCGTCTTACTGACTGGCTGCGGGGAGGCTGAGAAACCTCCGGCGGGGTCCGGACACCGCCCTTGTGGTGTTCGGCCCTTCCCTTGCGGAACTGTTTTACGAAGCGGGGATATCCGACAGGCTGGCCGCCCTCGACCGGCATTCCATCTGGCCCGGTGAACTCTCCGGAGTTCCCAGGCCGGTGACTTCATGTGTCCGTCACTGGAAGCCATTGCCGAACTCGATCCCACCTCCATACACGTTGTGGGAAGCAATCCTTCACTGTCAGCCCTTGCGGACAGGCTTGGTATTCCCTTGTACACCTATTCCTTCGATACCCTGGAGGATATTCATCGCTCATGCGAGACCATATCCAGTCTATACCCTGACGCCAGCCTGGACCGGTTTTCCGCCTCACTGGCCGGAGCCCTGGATTCACTGGGGCAGATATGCCCGGAAAACCCCCTGAGGGTAATGATAGTGATACACCTTGAAGAGGACGGCGCCATTACACTGGCCGGCGGGGCACATATTTCGCCGACATCATAACCGGCGCCGGTTTTGATCTGGCGGCTCCCGGAACGGGGAGCTATCCCTCGGTTTCCGTAGAGGGGATACTCTCCCTTGCCCCGGACAGGTGCTGGTTCTGGCTCCCGGGGGGAGTCCCGGGAGGATAAGGGATGTCTGGGAACGGAACGGGCTTGATCCCGGGGGGCTGTGCATACTCACCGGGGACCATGTCCTCATTCCCGGCGCAAGGCTGCCCCTGCTCGTAAGGGAGATGAGAAACTGTCTGAACTGAACTTATCCGATTTCAAAGCGGGCTACACCGGAACTCCGGGAGTCGTCCGGGGGGTTTCCATGAAACTCGCCGGGGGTTCCGTGACAGCGGTGATAGGCCCCAACGGCAGTGGAAAAAGCACACTTTTAAAGGGGCTGATGGGTTTTCCCGGAATGATCGCGTCCGGGACCGCCACACTGGATGACCTTCCCCTTGCAGCCATGGGAAAACGGGAAAAGGCCCTCAGCGTGGGATACCTGCCCCAGTCGCCTCCGGTGCCTACGGGGCTCACCGGTCTGGAGACCGTTCTTCTGGGGCGCTACCCCCACAGGGACCCCTGGGCCTTCGATTCCAGGGAGGACAGAGAGGCGGCCATGAGGGCACTTGAAATGGTTGAAGCCCTCCATCTGGCGGATAAGTACGTGGACAGGATCTCAGGGGGTGAGTTCCGCCTTGTGAACCTGGCTGCGGTACTGGCCCAGGAAACACCGGTGATCCTCCTCGACGAGCCGGCCTCCTCCCTGGATTACGGCAATGCCGTTCATCTCTGGCGGGTCCTTTCCCAGCTGGCTGCCGGGGGAAAGATCGTGATAGCCACCACCCACAGAATAGGTATGGCGGCCGGGTATTTCAACAGGATACTGCTGCTCTCCCGCGGACGGCCTGTGGTCTTTGGCGAACCCGGGGATGTATTCTCCGGGGATGATATTCTCTCCGATGTCTACAGGACACCCCTGAAGATGATAAGGAACAGCCATGGAAAGGGTTGGGTGGTATGTCCCGGGGAAAAGGAATGAGGATCACCCTCATTGGTCTGCTTATCCTGTTCGCCGCAGGGGTGCTGCTTTCCCTGGCGGCGGGTCCCGCGGGAATAAGGGCCTCATCAATGATAATGAGGGAACTGAGGATTCCCAGGGTCCTGCTGGCCATCACCGCAGGCGCTTCCCTGGCTGTCTCCGGCTGCATCCTTCAGGCAATCCTGAGGAATCCCCTGGCCACACCCTATACACTGGGCATCAGCGCCGGAGCCGGTGTAACAGCCGGTTTCATAATACTTTCCGGAGTTGTCATGCCGGTTTACCTGGTCTACCTCTGCGGAACAGCCGGGGCCATGGCCGCCGCCGGCCTTACATGGTTCCTTGCCGGCCGAAGCAGAAGGGACGATTCCGGTCTCATTCTCGCCGGGGTCACTGTGAACCTCCTTGGTGCTTCGGTGCTGCTCCTCATCGAGTACATGAGCCCTGCTTCAAGGCTTGTGGAGATAGTGAGGTGGCTCATGGGCGACCTGGCCGTGGCGGGCTACGGCAGGATAATCTTCCTGCTTCCCTTCTTCATTGCCGGCATGACCCTTCCGGTACTTCGTACAGGAACACTGAACCAGTTCCTGGCTGGTACGGACATGGCGGAATCCAGGGGGGTGAACACCTCCAGGGAGAGATTCCTCCTGCTTCTGTCCGCGGCGGTCCTGGCGGGAGGAACCGTGGGGGCAGTTGGTCCGGTTGGGTTCGTGGGGCTCATGGTCCCCCACATCGTGAGGAGGCTGACCGGTGGGGACTACAGAAGGCTACTGCCTCTGTCCGCCCTTGGCGGTGCTGTGCTGATGATATGGGCGGACATTTTCTCCAGGACGGTGATCTCCCCGGGGGAGCTTCCCATCGGCGTAATACTATCCTGCTCGGGGGACCCTTCTTTCTCTATCTGCTCATAAAAAAGCCCCGCCTGTAGCGGCGGGGCCCATTCAAGATGGTCTCTACTCCTCCAGGGCTTCCTGTCTGGCGGCGTAGTCCGCTCTGAGGGAGTCCATGGTGTTGTAGTACTGCTCTCTGGAGTCCACGATGTTCGCCTGATCCCTCATGTTCTCCATGAGCCTGGCGGTGTAGAGGGAGTTATGACTGCTCTGCATGGACAGGTAGAAGCCTGTGAGCTGTGATCTCTCCTCGGGTATCTGGGGCGCGGTCCTGGAGACGATCTCGGCAAGGTAGGCCACCCCATTGTTGGTGAAGGGGCCGATGAGGGTGAACTCCTGCGCGGTAAGGGCGGCGTTGGCAAGGCCTTCGCAGCCCAGGAAGCCCCTGTAGGCGGCTTCATCCGATGCGGACCACTGCCTTACCGATGCCGGGGAGAAAGGCTGTGAATCCTGAACCTCAATTGAATCGGATCGGGCCCATTCAGCCAGCCCCATTCCGCCGGCGGAATTTCTTCGGCGGCTTCCTCCGCCATGCGCAGAGCGGCCTCGTTCTGAAGCCTGGAGTAGTACAGTGAAAGGGCCAGGTTTGATTCCAGGGCCTCCTCCAGGGGAATGGTGCCCCCCTCTATCTCTTCGATCTTCTCCGCCAGCATCAGGGCGGGATAGCTTCCGGAAAAGCTGGGAATATAGAAAACCGGTCCGGTGGTGCTGGCCCATACCGTGTCGGTGGCGAAGGAGATCAGCGGCTGGGGCATGCTTTCCGAAGGCTGTGTGTTCCCGTCGATCACCATTTCGCCGAAATCCACCAGCTGATACCCGCTGAAGGAGGGCACCTCCCTGGCCAGTATTTCCTCGATGGCGCCGTCGAGATCCCAGAAAGCCTCCCTCAGGGTGTTCCTTCCGGGGAAAAGAGGCACTTCCCAGTGGACTATGGTAAGGGTATCCCCGGCGCCTGAGGTGTCGTCGGAGGCGCTTACGTCAAGCAGTTCGATGGAATGGCAGGCCTGGATCCCGGAGTTTGCGAGGGATGCCGCGGTGAATGGCCGTGAGACCTCCCCCGGGGACATGTCCACGCTCCATCCCGTAATGGTCTCAAGCTGTTCTCTGATTATGTTCATGGTGTCCGGAGAGCCGCCCCCTGAGACCGCCAGTGAATCCACCATGCCCATTGTAAGGGCCAGGTCGTTCTCTCCGGGCTGTATCATGAAGGTTGCGAAGCGTACCCGGGAGCCGGCGGTCCTGTTGAAGAGTTCAGGGTTCTCATCATAGAATATTTCAAGTTCCTCCACAGAAGGCATGGGAGGTGATGCACGGAAGGTGACGAACCGTGCGGACACGGAGGTCATGGCGTCATTGAGCATGAACTCAAGTTCTTCCATGGAGATCATGTTCTCCAGGGAAACAGCTGAGCCGAACATTGCCCTGTCAGCGCTATAGACAACCTGCTGAAGGGTGCCTCCGAAGTTCGGGTCGTTCCTGTATTCCGAGATGTACCCCTGGGGGTCCTGTATGCCCATGAGCATCAGCTGGGTTTCCAGGAGTTCCTCGGCCATGGACATTTTCACCGGGCTCCAGCCCAGCATCTCAAGGTAATCGTTCTGAAGAGTGCGGTCTATGACCAGATCGAAGGCCGCTTCGTTGACGTCGTTGTACATCAGGGCCAGCTGGCTTTCGGCGTTCGGATAGCCCATACGGGACATCTGTTCCTCCATGTTCCCGTAGATCTCCCTGCGGGCCATGTCGAACTGCGCCGGATCGATACCCTGGCCGTTCACCGTTCCCATTACCCATTTTGTCCGCCTGAGCCCTGTCCAGACCACCCCGACCCCATTCAAGGAATATCATGCCTACGAAGATGACAACGATGACGATAAGGAATATCTTTGCATTGTTTCTGAACCAGACTAGCATTACAGTTCTCCTCCGTTAATTTGAGGCAGGAAAATAAGCAAAACCCCGGGGGCGGGGCAATAGCCGAAGGGTATACGGATTTGGTAAGCAGGAGTTTCGAAGAGATGGAAAGCAGAATGGCGGAGGCCTCCCCGGGTGATGTGTTCCTCATCTCCGGTGAAGAGCACTTCCAGTCCGCAAGGCTGCTCCATATCCTCAGGGAACGCGCCGGGGAACTTGGCCTGGAGATTTTGAGGCTCACCCCGGATGACATGACCGAGGTGAATCTTTCCGCCCTCTTTACCGAGGGATCCCTTTTCAGTCCGGGAAAACTGATGATCATCAACGATGTCGATAAGCTTTCAAAGGCCGACAGGGCAGACCTGAAGGCCGCAGTGGAAGCCGGTTCGCAGCACATACTCTACGCCAGGACCGCCGGCAGGAAACCATCCACTGTCCTGATGAAGGCACTTGAGACCGCGGGAACCGGTTTCACCTGCTGGGACCCCTTTCCCAACGCCATGTGGCTGTGGACGAAGAGGCTGGCCGGGGAAGAGGGGATAAGCTTCACCCGGGATGGCGGCCAGGCGGCGGAGGCCATCGCGGCAGGGAAGCTTCAGCGGCTGCATGAGGTGATTTCCAGGGTGGCTCTCTTCCACGGACGGGGAAAGAAAGCCTCCTCGTCGGATGTTTACGCCGCGGTAAAGGGAGTACGGGAAACAAGTGCCTTTCAGTTCTGTGAAGAGGTCCTCGCCGGAAGCAGGGCAAAGGCAATGACCTCCCTCTCCCTGCTCCTTGCCTCCGGCGAGGAACCCATAAGGCTCCTTGCCCTTTTCTACAGCCAGTGGAAACAGGTATCAGGGGCGGAGGAATTGCTGAAAAACGGTATACCGCCGAAGGCGGTGGCGGAAAGGATGGGAATTCCCCGGTTCAGATGGAAGAAGGTCGAGGGGCTTGCCAGGGCTGGGAATAACATCGCAAGTGCTTCCAAGCTAGAGTCTTTCGCTTTCGCTGATCAACAGCTGAAGATCGGAGGCGACCCCCTTGTCGCCATAGGCTCCGTTGTTCTAACCTTGACAACAGGATGTTAATGAAGAAAAATAACCCAATGCATTATAACCGCTAGAAAAAAAGCTCTTTGGAATGGAGGGGTAATGGCGCTCGAAAGGAAGATTCAGGATCTCCTTGGAAGAAGGAACGAACTGGCCGAAAGGCTGGCTAACCTTGAATCCATGAAGGGGGAAACCAACCAGAGGGTTTATTCCAGGATCAAAGCCGACTACGACGGCCAGCTGAACGAGGTGCTGAATAATCTCGGTGCTGAAAAGGCTCACTTGAAGACAAGGTCAACGACCTCACCTCCAAGATCAACGAGCTGGAAAGAAACACCAGAGCGAATCCGATCTCGTGGAAGAGCTCCAGATCAGGGCTAAACTCCGTGAGCACGACGAGAACGATCCCAAGTTCCAGAAGGAACTCGATGACGCCACCGGAGCAAGGAACAGCACCGCTGACGAGCTCGACGGCTACCGCAGCGAGCTGGGAGACATGAAGAAGGTCCTCCGGGACGTGGAAGATGCCACAGCCGGTAAAGCGGCAGCCGCCGCCGGCGCCGCTCCAGCGGAGGAAGCCGGTGACAGCCTCGACGAACTCGAACTCGACGAAGACATCAGCCTCGACGAAGAGGGCTCCGACGACGACACCGTAGAGTGTCCTTCATGCGGCCACGTGAATCCTCCACAGAAACTCTTCTGTGAGGACTGCGGCGCCGCCCTCGACGAAGAGGAAGCCCTTGAGGACGACTTCGACCTCCTCGACGACTCCGATCTCGATCTCTAGAAGCTGAAAAGCAACCGATAGGGCCCCGGCTTGCCGCCGGGGCCCTTCTGCTATGTGCGCCGTGCCGCCAGAAGCTCAAGTATCTGAACGGCGTTCAGGGCGGCCCCCTTCCGGACATTGTCCGCGGTAACCCAGAACTGAAGCACCGTGGGATCCGTTGGGTGGTTCCTTATACGGCCCACGAAGGTTTCGTCGGTTCCCGCCGCCGTCAGTGGCTCCCGGCCCAGTACGGAGGTTGTCACACCGGGGAATGCCGAAAGTGCTCCGGCGGCCTCCGCGGCGGTCACAGGCCCTGTGAACTTGACCGTTACCGATTCGGTATGCCCAACGGCAACCGGCACCCGGGCGCAGGAGGGAAAGATGGCAGGGGAGCCTCCTCCGAGTATCTTCGATGTCTCATGAACCAGCTTCATTTCCTCCGGTGTATACCCACCCCCATCCGGTTCTCCTATCTCACAGATCACGTTCCTGTGGAAGCCCCCGGGCCGTGGTCCGTCCTTTTCCTGCTGGAGGAGTGCTTCGATCCCTTTGCCCCCCGCCCCGGAAACCGACTGATAGGTGGAAACGGAGACCCACTCCGCCGGTGAGAGCCGCAAAAGGGGGGCGAGGGCCATTACAAGCTGGATAGTGGAGCAGTTCGGATTGGCGATCAGTCGGTGATGATCCTCAATGGATCCGGGGTTCACCTGGGGCACCACCAGCGGCACCCCATCTTCCATCCTGTAGGCCGATGAGTTGTCTATCACCAGGGCCCCCTTCGACAGAGCGTCGGGAACCCATTCACAGGCAACTTCCCGGGAGGTTGCCCCAGTATGATCATACCCTTTTCCATGGAGGATTTTTTTATTATTTCAACGGGAAGGGCAGAGCCCCTGAAATTGAGTATTTTCCCGTTGCTTCCACTGGAGGCGAACAGCTTAATGTCACTGAAAGAAAGGTTGCTCTTCTGAAGAACGGACAGCATTTCCTGCCCAACAAGACCGGTGGCCCCGGCAATTCCCACCTTCATCATCAACTGTCCCCCTTCGTAGTATCCTTCGGTCCGTTGTGCGTCTTTGCCATAATATTGCTTTTTTCCGCCTGTTCCGGCACCAGGCTTCACCGTGGCGGAGTAACCGCTGGAGCCCCTTCCGTTAACCAGTCCCAGCGGGAGAACCCCATGGAGAGTGCCATTCAGCCGGCGATGGATGTGTTTCACGGCGTGTCCGGTGGTCAGGTCTGTCACAGGATGCCCCTGCATTCCCCGCACCTGAGCGACCTTTCCTACACCCCTGATGCCTGCCCGGCGGACCCTGGGATTATAAGGCTTCTCGAGGCCATTCTGAAAAGCCAGGGGGCCCCCTTCGAGCTTTCCGCCCTGCCCTGGGTGGAGAGCAGCTACTACATAGGGGATTACTCCCGTGTGGGGGCCGCAGGCCCCTGGCAGTTCATGAGCGGTACCGCCAGGCACTTCAACATGAACATGACCGACGAGATCGACGAAAGGTATTCCTGGACTGCCTCCACACGCACAGCATCGGAATACCTGACCTATCTGAACCGCCTTTTCAACGACTGGCACCTGGCGCTGGCCGCCTACAACTGCGGCGAGGGAGTGGTCCAGAGGGCCCTTTCCTCGGCATCTCGAAGGGAGTTCGGCATGATCGACCTTCCCGGAGAGACAGATGCCTTCGTTCCCAGATATTCCGCGGCCCTTGAGGCCCTGAGAAGCCGCGAAAGGGATGTACCGGACCTGTCGGTTGTGCTGGTCCCTCCGGGGCTTGACCTCAGGCTCCTCTCGGCGGAGGCCGGTATCCCCGTGGAAACAATGGCCGGGTACAACCGGGGGTTCCTTCTTGAAAAAACCCCGGTGGGCCAGAGGAACTGGGAGGTGGTGGTTCCCACCCCCAGGGCTTCTTCGGCGTTTCGAACCGCCTGGACCATAAACAGGAGGGATTATCTGGTGAAACACGGCGACAGCTGGGGGTCGGTGGCTTCCGCTCTGGGAGTGACAGAATCGGAACTCCGAGGCGCGAACAACGGTGTAATGCCCCCCCGGGCGAATACATGTACATACCGGAAAGTGGCAGGGTTCCCGTGAATTCCGCCGCTGCCCAGCGGGCGGGCTTCTATGAATACACGGTAAGGTCAGGGGACACCATGGGTGGCATCGGAGCGTCGATTGGTGTATCCTCAAGGGAGGTTGCCGCATGGAACGATATTACCACCTCCACGGTGATCTACCCCGGCCAGAAACTGCTTCTCCGGGGCATTCCCCCCGAGGGAAGCTCTCAGGTGGAGATCGTCCGGGCGCCGGAGGCGGTGACCCACACGGTTGCCCAGGGTGATACAATGTGGGATCTGGCTCTGCTTTACGGAGTATCCGTGGATCAGATAATGGAGCTTAACAACAGGGATTCAGCAGAACTGTCAATCGGTGAAACCTTATTAATCAAACCGGAGTAGGTGTCATGTCGTTTCTTTTTGGATCAAAGGCGCAGAGAACATTCAAGAAAGTACAGGATCTGGCATCGGGTGATATGGTGGATCAGGCGGCGGTAATGGTGGAGGAAGAGCTTGACACGCTTCTTGAGGACCACGACGTGGCGGCGAAGCTTGTTCCATTCCTGATGGATATCGGCCACCCGGATCTGGGCGGCCGGATAGGCGAAAGGATAGTCAGGACCCATTCCGACCTCAGGATGCCCATCACCAGACTGCTGGAGGAGAAGCAGACCCAGTTCCCCCGTTCCTTCGAGCTGCTCAGGGTGATCTGGAAGTCCAGGCTGCATCAGAGGGATTTCAATGGTCTCATGGACGTTCTTGGCAGGACCGAAAGGGTAACGGTGAACAGATTCGCCGACACTGTCCAGTCCTCCGCCCAGGCGCTTAACGGAGTGAAGGGAAGGGAGCTCGGTGCCGGTATCGACAGAATACTGGCCTGGGCCATGATCACCCTTCACAGGGGAGATCCCTCCGCTGCCATGGACATACTGGTGGATGCTGCGGAAAGATGCAGTTTCCCCGAGGAGAGCCTCTCCAGGCTCAGCGGCTGGATAGCATCCAGGACCGGCGGAACCGATATGGAAGTGAACCTGAAAAGGATAATGGTCCTCACCGCCATCGGGGACCGGGAAAGGGCCATAGCCGAACTGCCCAGTCTCTACGAAGCGGAAACGGACATCCTCAACAGAGCTGTTTCCCTTGTGGAAAAGGAACTGGTGCCCCACGACGACACCAGTAAATCCAGGATCTCACTGGCAAGGCTCATGAGCAGGGCCGGCAGGGTGAACGACGCCTGTCTCATTCTTGACCCCCTCATCCAAAGGGATCGGGATTCATCCCTTATGGAGCAGGCGGTGACCGGAATGGTACTGGGCTCCCCCGGTTCCGCCAGGGCTCACCTTCTTCAGGCCAGGCTAAGGCTGGCAAGGGGCGAGCACACCCAGGCCCTGGACTCAGTGGACAGGGCGTTCGAGTGCCCGGATGTGGCGGATTCCCCGGTGGTGGATATCTGCAGGAGCTTCATCGACAGCGGGATCGACCGCGAGGGGCTGGTCACCGGCAAACTCGGAGAGTTCCTGGTTGAAAAGGGCTCCGTGGAAGAGGCTGTCAAGGTTCTCTCTCTCAGCGTGGACAGTTCCCGGAGTGGTGCTTGAAAGCTCAGAGGCTGCTGAAACGCCAGCGGACAAGCGCGGCGGTGCTGACACTGCTGGCGGTGGTCCTGCTGGTTCTTGAGAGGGGCGGAGAGGCCGCCGCCACCCTTAAGCACCTGGCCTCCAGGACCGATATAAAATCAAAGCAGGATATCGTTTCGGTGCTTTCCGAATTTGATCATTTAATGGCAGAACACACCGAACTAAGAAGGCTCAGGGCAGCCTCCGGCGCCTCGAACGGCAGGGCTTCCGAGGCCGCAGCCGACTGGCTGGAACTCCTTGTATCCGGAGAACCGGTAACCGACGAGGGCTGCCTGGCTATCTTCGACAGCGGTGTTTACAAGGATAGAAGCGCCGATATACTCCAGTCCGGCTTCACACCGGCGTCCCCGGCGGGGGAGCTGGTGGTGGCCGGGGCCAGGATACACCAGGGTGAATCCGCTGAGAGCACCGAGAACCTCACCGCCGCCATCTCTTCCCCCCAGCTGGTTGAGAGGATAACCGGTCTGGTTTCCTCACTTCCCTTCTCGTCGTTTCCGCAATGAAACCGGGCAGGCTCTTCAGCGAGCTCAACAGGAACAACAGGGGGATGTTGTGGCAAAGCTGCTTCCCCTTCTAGCGGTATCCGGTGCCGAGGACTGGATGGACGACCTGGCCGGGGAGGTCAAACTGGGTTCCCCGGGGGAAACCATTCTTTTCAGAATGAGATATTTCATTGAAACGGGTAAACCGGGAACCGGCGCCGCGGCGGTAAAGGGGCTGGAGACCGAAGAAGACGATATTTCCAACCTGGTACAGGGCTGTTCACTTGCCGCCGCCGGGGACGTGCAGGCCGCGGTGGAACACCTTTCAACCGCCGCCTCCGGTGAACGGACCGCCTCCCTGGCCAGGACCGTTCTTTCATCACTTACACAGAGGGACAGCGGGTCACCCCTTGGCGCCATCGCCCTTGCCAGGGCGGAGATCAAGATAGGCGACACCGCATCCGCCGCGGGAACCCTCAAGCCGGTACTGGGAGAGAAAGAGGTTCTCGACTTCCTGGAAGAAGCGGTCCTGAGCGCTCCCGGAGCCCACGAGATACATGGTGTCCTGGCCCTGGCAAGACTCATGGCAGGTGATCCACGGGGTTTCATGGAATCCGCCGGAATCGCCGCCGAGGGGGATACCGAACTGATGGAGGAGATCCTTCGAACCGGTGCTTCATACTCACTGGATAACGATTTTTCCCGGGCATGGTTTCACCGCCGAGCTTGGCATGAAGCATATGGAGGATTACGACCCCTCGGATCTCCTGGTAAGGGCCCTCTGCCTGGAACCGGACCTCCATGGCAGGATTAGTTCCCTCGGGTGTGAGAACCCCCTTCTGCAGATGCTCCTGGCCCTGGCCTCAAGAATGTCTACGGGCTTCATTGCCGTGGAGGTACCCGAGGGGGTAGTGATCCCCATTGATATGATCAGGGAAGCCCACTCAGAATGGGAAGACAGCAAAGCGGCGGAGGCCCTTCTTCAGCTTGAGACCCTTGCCGGCTGTGCCGGTTATCCGGAAGAGGCCCATGCCATAAGGGTCACCCTGGCAGGTCTTGGTGAGGACCGCTCGGTGGTCCTTCTTCGGGATGCACTGGAGAACCGCGATTACAGAATGGATTTCCTTCGGCTGTGCCAGTCGGAAAAACCGCCGAATCATCCATAGACGCCCTTTATCCCCGGGGTATCGCAGAAGCCGGGAAAGATGAAATGGAAGCCCTGACAGAAATGCTCCTCAGGTGCGGTTCCAGGGACACCGTTTTTCATCTCGCCCTGGATCTTCTGAAAACCGGTACCCCTGCCAATGCCGCTTCTGCGGGAAAGGTCGTCGATGTATATCTCCCCACCGCGGGAGAGGAGGGCTCACTCTCCGTGGAGCAGGTGATAGACCTCCTTCTGATGTCCGGAAGGGTCTTTGAGGCCTTTGAAATGGCCAGGGGCGACTCAGCGTTCCTTGCCAGGGTACGGGCAAGGGTCTCGGAAATGGATGCCGATTCCAGTACACCTGAGAGCCTCATACGCTCCGGCAGGGCGGTTCAGGCCCTTTCCATGAAGGAGATACGGGAAAACCCCATGAACTGGGGCGAAGCCCTCTGGCGAACCGGCGAACGCCTGGCCGCCTGCGGGGTCTGGAGGAAGGCATATGCCGAAACCTCCCGCCCGGAATACCTGGCAAGGCTTCACTACGCCCTTGAGTGCATGGGGGCATCCAGTGAGGCCGCCGCGGCAAGACGACTTCTTTCGGAAAACCACCCCGACCACCTTCAGAGAACTGGAAGAACCGGAGTATCTGGAAGCAGACTTTCAATGATAACATACAGTTTCTAGCAAGTTGGAGGAAAACATGGCTGATAAACCCGCTGAATACACCACCGAACAGCTTCTGATCGAGCTGGGCAGGGCTGTCATGGGACTGGGCGCCAAGCTCGACGCTCTTGGGCAGAAGCTCGACGGCATACAGGCAGTTCTTTCAGAGGAAAGGCCTGATTCCCAGCTCGACACCCAGCCGATCCTTGACAGACTCGATTCCATTCACCAGACCCTGTCAGCCGAAGGACCCCCGGCGGGCGGGGAAGGAGCCCCACCCGCTGATCTTCAGCCCCTCCTCGAGAAACTTGAGGCCATTCACCAGGTCCTCTCCGCCGAAAAGGCTTCCCCGGAAGAGGCCGGCGGGACGGCCCTGGATATGCAGCCGATCATCGAGAAGCTTGAGGCCATTCACGGAGTTGTCTCCTCCGAGGGACCTGCTCCAGGGGAGTACATGACCGACCTCACCCCGGTGCTGGAGAAACTTGAGGAACTAAGGGCCGCCATCACCGACATGAAGCCCGCCGAGGTCATGAAACCCCTTATCGAAGATGTTTCCGCATCCATGGAAAAGATCCCGGAAAGCCTTCTGGAGGGTATGGGCAAAGAACTCGAGCCGATCCGTGAAAAACTGGAAAGCATACAGAAGGCCTCCGAGGACAGGGCCTTCGTGGCAACCATTACCGATTCGGTGGAATCCTCCGGTTCATCGGTGGTTGCCGCGGTGAAGGAGATCCCGGTGAAGCTCCAGGAGATGGGAGGGGAGTTTCCGGTTCCATGGACAGGCTCACTGAAAAGACCGAAGAGGTCCTTGGAAAGGCCGATGCTTCCCTGGAGCAGGCCGGTGAAACCCTTGCCGAGGTGAAGGAGGAACTCCAGAAGGGGCTAAAACTGAACACCGACATGACCGGCCAGATGGTGGAACTCACCTCGAAGTTCGCCGACAGGGCCAGGGAGGACCGGGTTAACGAGCTGAACTCCCGGGCGGTTTCCCACTTCAGTATGGGTGAGTACACCCAGGCCAGGGAGCTTTTGACCAGGCGCTGGAGATCGCCCCGGGAAACCCGGAGCTCCTTTGCAACTCGGCCCATGTCCTGGCGGCGATGGGAGACCTTAAGGACGCCGAGGAGAGGTTCAGAAAGGCTCTGGCTGAGTCACCGGAGCTGGAGCCGGCCATTTCCGGCCTTGGTATGATAATGGTGAAGACCGACCGTCCCGGTGAAACAATCGAGTTCCTGAAGAGCACAATACTCAGCGGTGAACCTTCGGTAAAGACCACCATTGCCTATACAAGGGCCCTTGCGGCCATGGACAGGCACGACGAGGCGGTTGAACTCCTGGAAACGGCCCTGAAGTCGGCTCCGGACAACCCGGAGATCACAGAGGAGCTGGAGAAGTACGGTCACCGGAGCGCTGAATAGTTGAAGAGGCTTTTTCATACAGCCGTCGCACTGGTCTTCTCAGCCGGCTGCGGATGTTCCACCGATGTGGTTCCGGAACCCACCGATGCCCAGAAGAGCCTCACGGCATCCCTCCACGCCGATTCACTCCTGGCCGCCGGTGATTCCGCAGGGGCCGCCGGGCAGTACCTCTCCGCCGCCCTGCTTCTTGATCCGGGAAGCGAACCACGGCTTGCCCTGGCCGAGGCCGCCCTTCGGGCAGCCCCGGGCACACTTCCCGCCGCCGCCGGGATACTTCTGGAGTACGCCGACGAGAGGGCCCCTTACAGGGCTGTGATTCACGGAGGCGCCGGTGTGGCGGCGGAAATACTTCCGGGGATCGAGGCCGGGGAGTACAGGCTTCCGGAATATCTTGCCCTGATGGCCGCGGAATCCCTGGTTACCACCGATCCCGTCCTGGCCCTGGAGTTCCTTGAATACTCCGTGGACCTTCCCCCGGGAAGAGCATTCGACGACCGGCTTCTCTGCCTTTATCGGGCAGCCCTGGGAACCGGGGACAGGGCTTCACAGGAAGCCATCTGGAACACCGTCATGGGCGGATCCGACGACATACTCAAATCACGCTTTTATCACCACCGGGGCATGGCCCGGGGAGACAGCGGAATCCCGGACCTTCTTCGTTCCTTTACCCTCTGGCCCGCCGGGGATGTCCACGCGGCGGCATACACAGAAATACGGGACACTGTCCTGGCCGATCCCTCTCTGGCCGGTGAGCTCATCGACCCATTCTACGAGGGGGGCTGTGGAACGAGGTCCACGACATCGCGGTTAACTCCTCGACACCCCCCGCCCGGGGGGTTTATCTCGGTGCCAGGACCAGAGACCGCCTGGGACGCTACCAGGAGGCCGTGGAGCTTCTGGAACTCTACCTTGAAAGGTGGCCCCGGGGGGAGGACGCCCCGAACGCGCTGATCTATCTGGGAAGGAACCTGGCCGCCCTTGGAAGGGTGGAGGAAGCCCTTGTCCAGCTGGATCGCTATGGTGCCATGTGGCCGGATCACTGGCGAATAAGCAACCTTCCCTGGTACAGGGGAATCAGCCTTGCCCAGAACGGCCACTGGGAAAGGGCCATACCCCATTTCCAGGAGACACTGGACAGGTATCCCGGTAACAGCACCGCCGATGACGCCCAGTTCCATATCGCCATGGCCCTGATGAAGACCGGCAGGGCCGTGGAGGCCATGGAGGCCTTCGGCAATTTCAACGCCAGGTGGACCCAGAGTGTCTACAGGCCCGCCTCCAGGTACTGGTATGGAGTCCTCAAGCTACAGGGCGGAGATGACTCGGGAAGGGGTGTACTGGAAAGGCTGATATCTGATAAACCGGAAAGTCTCCCGGCGGTCTTCGCCAGGGAATACCTGGGACTTCCCCCTGGAGGCCACACTATGTCGATGAGCCCCTTTCGGTCTGGATGGCCCGGAACGGCCGACCGGAGGCGGAGCCCCCGGAGGACGCATGGGATGGAGTATTTCTCTCCAGCGTGGGCTGCCGGAAATGGGCCCTTGACCTGTTCAGGTACGCGGAGGAGCAGGTGGGGGATGTGTACAGACTGGCCCCTTCTATCTTCACCAGGCATCTGGGAGCGGGGACCCTCCGCCGCCTGGAGGATATGGAGCCTTGAGAACGACAACAGACCCCTGGAGCTCTGGCGTCTCAGATACCCCGATGCCTGGCGGGATGAGGTCCTTTTTGAAACGGAGAGGAGGGGGATGGATCCCCTTCTGCTGTGGTCCATAATGAAGCAGGAGAGCGCTTTTCAGCCCAACTGCTTCTCCACCGCCGGTGCCAGGGGACTTATACAGATGATACCCAGCACATCTGAGTACGTGGCCCTGGAACAGGGCTTCAGCCACGACTACAGCCCTGACATACTCTACGATCCTGCCACTTCCATAATGTACGGAACAGCATGTATCTCATCCTATTCCGAGGACTTTCAGGGGGACCTGACCGGAACCCTGGCGGCATATAACGGCGGTCCACACAATGCGCTTCTGTGGGGCTGGGGCCGAATGCCCTCGGAAGAGTTCTACAGCCTGATCACCTTCAACGAAACCCGGAAATATGTGGAGATAGTAAGCCACAATTATGTGGTCTACAAACACATCTGGCCCGGGTACACCCGCCTTCCCTGATAATTTCGGAACCCTTTGCCACCCTGTTATAATCGGTGCTGTGATCCACTGTGAACAAAGGGCGAACCGCATAATGAATACCGGAGGTAACCGGAATGTCGAAGAAGATATACGGCCACATCAACGGGCTGATAGAGAGCAGGAAAAAGGAAGGCCTCTACAAGGAAGAGAGAATAATAACCTCACCCCAGGGAACGGAGATCGTCACACGGAAAAGGGGAAAGGTCCTGAACTTCTGTGCCAACAACTATCTTGGTCTGAGTTCCCACCCCGAGGTTATAAAGGCGGCAAAGGAAGCGGTGGACTCAAGGGGTATGGACTTTCCAGCGTACGGTTCATCTGCGGAACCCAGGACATCCACAAAGAACTTGAGGAAAGGGTTTCGGAGTTCCTGGGAACCGACGATACCATCCTCTACGCGGCATGCTACGATGCTAACGCCGGGATATTCGAACCACTCCTCGACTCCGACAGCGCCATAATAGCCGATCAGCTTAACCACGCCTCCATCATTTCCGGTGTAAGGCTCTGCAAGGCCAGGAGGTACATATACAGCCACAACAGCATGGGAACCGGTGAGTATTCCTTCGACGGGAAGGACCTCCCGGGCCTTGAAGCGATACTCATGAGCGAAGAGGTGCAGAACTGCCGTTCCGCATGGTGGCCACCGACGGCGTCTTCAGCATGAACGGCGATATCGCGCCTCTGGATGAAATAGTTGACCTCTGCGACAGGTATGACGCCATACTGATGGTGGACGACAGCCATGGAACGGGCTATATGGGCCGAACGGGCAGGGCACCCACGAGCACCACGGAGTAATGGGCCGGGTGGATGTGATCACCACCACCTTCGGCAAGGCTCTGGGTGGCGCCAGCGGGGGATGCGCCTCGGGCCGCAGGGAGATAATCCAGTGGCTCAGGCAGATGTCCCGGCCCTATCTGTTCTCCAACACCGTCTGTCCGGCGGTGGTGGGGGCCACCATCAGGGTCCTGGACATGATAACCGGGACCACCGACTTCAGGGACAGGGTCCACAGCAACGCCGGGTATTTCCGAAAGAGGATAAAGGATGCCGGCTTCAAGGTCCTTCCGGGAAGCACCGCCATCGTTCCAATAATGTTCGGCGACTACGAGAACGATGCCGTACTTGCTCAGAAGTTCGCCGACGACCTTCTGGACCACGGTGTCTACGCCATTGGGTTCTTCTATCCGGTGGTTGCCATCGGCCAGTCCCGAATCAGGGTCCAGCTCAGCGCCGCCCACACCAGAGAGCAGCTGGACAGGGCGGTTGAGGCCTTCGTTACCGTGGGAAGAATGAACGGAATCATTGACTGAAATACTGATGGGATATTGACATACCCCGATAAAGTACTAATGTACCCAATATGAGTAACAACACCAACGAACTTATAGGGGAAAGCCTTTTCGGCAAGGTAAGGAGGAAGGTTCTGGCAACCTTCGTTCTAAACCCCCACCGCTCATTCTACCTGCTGGAGCTGATCAGGCTGCTGGATTGTGGGCGAGGAGCGGTACAGAGGGAGGTTTCCAGGCTTTTTAAGGCCGGCATACTCATAAGGGAAAGGATCGGCAACCAGGTTCACTACAGGGCGAACACCGGCAATCTCATATACGGTGAGCTCAGGTCCATCTTTTCAAAGACCACGGGTATGGTAGACCTCCTTCAGAACGATCTTGAAGCCTCGGAGGATCCTATTGGAATGGCCTTTATCTACGGCGACTACGCCACGGGCAGGGCAGAACTGGACACGCCGGTGAACCTTATGGTAATAGGGGACACCACAATGGACAACATAAGGAGATGCACCTCCGATTTTGAAGCGGGAGCCGCCCGGAGGCTTCACCTCACGGTGATGTCACCGGCCGAGCTTAAGAGAAGGATCGCCTCGGGGGGGACAAGGATAAGGGAGATACTCTCCTCGGACCGCATCTTTCTGGCAGGGGGCGAGAGGGAACTCCGTGTGCTGACCACCATAAGCGATGACCTTTTCGCCGGTATATTCTGAAGGCGCTCCTTGCTATACCGCAAATCATTACAGATATTCATCGAATAGTATTTATAAGGCTGGAGGAACATGCCAAACAGTATTACCCGCTTTCAGGAGGATGTCACCAGGACCATCCTCGGTCTTCGCAAGGCCATAGGTATTGTAGTAAGCAAACTGCCGGAAAGGATAGACAGCCCCCACGATGTCTATCAGGTGCTGGGCCTGGACAAGAAGCTCGGCTGGCGGATCTACAAGATAATACACGAGGACGACCTCTTCTTCGCCGCTCAGTTCGTCCCCGGCAGGCACTCTTTCGGACGGTTCATCAAAAGTTGCAGGGCCAGGGGAGTGGAAAAGGACTGCCTGGAGAATGCCATGACCGCCGTGGAGGAGTTCTATGAGATAATCGACATACACTCCGGGGACAGGCAGTCCATGGACATGATGCTCATGGCCAGCTCCAGGGACGGCCGGGATCAGGCCTTCAACACACTCAGGAAGCAGGCCTGCTATGCCCAGAGCCATCTGCTGGGACTTCAGGCGGAGACCCAGCTGGATTCCTGGTTCTTCGGTCCCTCGGCAACCCCCGGTATGCTTGACGTGGCTGAGGTGAAGGGACTTTTCGACATAAGGAGGAACCGCCCCGGCGTGAAGTGGGTGATCGATACACCATGCTTCTTCACCGGTACATCCCACGACGAGCAGTTCTTCACTGAAACCATCGACCGCGGGGCGTCATGCAACCTCATGGAGAACGTACCCTTCCTTCAGAGGTATTGCAGCGATCCGCTGCCGGCACTGAAGGCGGTCACCTCGAAAGCTGCGGTCCGGTGTATGAGCTGGAGGACGGCCCGGTGGGGAACACCAACCTTATCGATACCGTTACCGGCACGGTTTCCAGGGGCATCTTCCCGGTGGACCCCGACCCCTCGGAAAGGCAGCACGAGGTCTCGGTAAAGATATACACACCTGTTCAGAACCTGATACTTGATCTCTTCTTCCATGAGACAATGGCCGAGACCATGGCGGGAAACCCTTCTGCATGTATGCTCTTCGACTACTACGAGAGGGGGGGAGCCCTTGAGTACCGCTCTTTGCGGGACACTATCCCCATGAACATCAAGCCCATGCTGATAGGTTCCGGTACCGGTTGCGCCTACACTCCCCTTGTTCCCAGGTACACAGAGATGCTGGGGATGTGTTCCAGTGCCTCAGGTGGGACCCCGACGAGTTCGTTGTCTACAGGATAAGGGTGGAGTTCCCCGTGGTGCCTTCATCCCTCTACTACACCGACGACATCGTGAGGAAGGCCTAGCCCTTTTCGCTGTCCTGACCCATGGCCCTTCTGCTTGTTTTCAGGGCACAGAGATGGCCGCACATGGAACACACGTCTCCGTCCTCGGGCAGGGCCTCGTTCCTGAACTTTCTGGCGGTGACGGGATCCAGGGAACAGGAGTACTGTGTTTCCCAGTCGAAGGCGGCCCTTGCGTCGGCCATGGCGTTGTCCATTTCCATGGCTCCGGGGGTTCCCCTTGCTATGTCCGCTGCATGGGCGGCTATCCTGGCGGTTATCACCCCACGCGTACGTCTTCGATGTCCGGCAGCCTCAGGTGTTCCGAGGGGGTAACGTAGCAGAGGAAATCCGCTCCGTGCCAGGCCGCCAGGCTCCGCCGATGGCGCTGGTTATGTGGTCGTATCCCGGGGCGATATCGGTTACGATGGGCCCGAGGACATAGAAGGGTGCTCCGCCGCATAGGCTTTTCTGAATCCGCATGTTCTCGGCTACCTGGTGCATGGGCACATGCCCCGGGCCTCTATCATGGTTTGAACACCGGCGGTGAAGGCCCTGCTCTGGAGTTCTCCCAGGGTTACCAGCTCCTCTATCTGACCCCTGTCGCCGGCGTCGGAAAGGCATCCCGGTCTGAGGCCGTCGCCGAGTGAATATGTAACATCGTAGCTCCTGAGGATCTCCGTCAGCCTGTCGAAGCCGGTGTAAAGCGGATTATCCTGACCCCGTTTTTCCATCCACTCCGCCATGAGGGAGCCCCCCCGGGAAACGATACCCATCCGTCTTCCCTGGTCCTTCACCAGTTTTACCGACCTTCTGGTCACTCCGCAGTGGAGCGTGAGATAGTCCACACCGGCACGGCAGTGGTCCTCCACCGCTGAGAATATCTCTTCCGGGGTTACGTCGGCCACCTCCCGCCCCTGGTCCATGGCTATTCCGAAGACCTGGTATACAGGTACGGTTCCCACGGGAACAGGGCTCTGGCCTGTTATCCTGTGGAGTATCTCCTTCCAGGCTGTTCCGGTGGAGAGGTCCATTACCGTATCGGCACCGTGGGCAACGGCGGTCTTGAGCTTTTCAACCTCTTCCTCCATGGATTCATGGTCCATGGAACTGCCTATGTTGGCGTTAACCTTTATGCGGCTTCCTCCGCCGATGATGCAGGGTCTCTTCACCACTCTGGTGCGGTTCGCAGGCACCACCGCATGGCCGGCGGCTATTTCCGAGATTGCGGTCTTCATGGAGAGACCCTCGTTCTCAAGGGCCATGGTGAGTGTTTCCGCTGCCCTGCCTTCCCTGGCAAGTTCAATGATGGTCTTTGACATGTCAGCCTTTCATTTTTCATTTACCGGCGTTTACGCCGGCCTTTAATTATAGTTTACTTTTCCCCTGAACGCATGAATAAGGAGGACAAATATGACCCCGCTGGCCCTTTCCCTGATGCTCCTGGGAGCCGTCCCGGCAGAAGAGGCCCTGGAGGCTTTCATATCCGGAAACCCCGTAGAGTCCGCCCAGGACCCGGTATCCATGGAATTCGGAGGGGATTTCCTTCTTCCTGAAAGTCCGGATCTTGCTGAATACCCAATACTTCGCCAGTTCCACAGGTCCGCCTTCGGCCTTCCGCCGGACCATCCCCTGGAACTTTCCGAGTACATAGGTTCCGTCTGGCCGGAGCTGTCCACCGGCACAAGGAACCTCTGGAGGGAGTTCGCCGGAGCCGGCGGCCTTCCCGCACCGGAGGATCAGGTCACACCGGAGAACCTCACCTCACTTCTCAGGTACTGCTCCGCCACCGGTTCGGAACCGCCGGATGTAAATCCCGATAACCTCACCGACCTGCAGCGTTACTACTATGTGCTTGCGATTCCGGAGGATGAACTCTCCGGATTCCTCCGCGACCCCTTCTGGGCCGTGAGGCAGGCGGTGATCCAGAGGAACCCCTCGTTGGCCTTCGAGATACTGGACGACCCCTCGCCGGCGGTGAGGATGATGGCGGCGAAAGCCTGCGGCAGGGCCGATATCCTCCTGGATATGTCCTCCGCCGACGGTCCCATCGGCCACATGTCCCTGGCCGGGGTGGGGCAGATCCCCATACTTGAGGACAGCCTCTACAGGAGCGAGGATCCAGCCAAAAGGGCCTCGGCCCTGCTGGCCATGCTGGAGCTGGGGTGGAGGATACCCGAGGAGCGGGCCGATTTCCTTCTTACCGATGATTATCTGATGGTCCGGGCCATCACCGCCGATGCCCTGGGAAGGGACTTCGCCATGCCCCGGGGAACCCGGGACCTTCAGGGTGTTTCCCCTCCGGAAGCTGTGGTCCTGGTTACCGATGCAGGTGAGTACACCATGGAGCTCTTCAACGACCTTGCCCCGGTTACCTGCAAAAACTTCTGGCACCTGGCGGAAACCGGCTTCTATGACGGGATCTACTTCCACAGGGTGATCCCGGGTTTCGTGGCCCAGGCGGGATGCCCCGAGGGCAACGGCTACGGAGGTCCGGGATACACCATTCCCGCGGAGAACAACACCGCTCCATACGAAAGGGGCACCGTGGGCATGGCGGATTCCGGCATGGACACAGGCGGAAGCCAGTTCTTCATAATGCTGGACAGTCAGAGAAGGCTTGACTGCCGCTATACTGCCTTCGGACGGATACTGAACACCGAAGGTATCCAGGACATCCAGATAGGTACGAGGATACTTGAAATTCGCCGGGCAAACCCTTAGAATTGCCCCGATGCACTAACAATCACTTCCAAGACCGGAGAGCTTCAATGACCAAGAAAGTACTGGTTACAGGAGCCATGGGGCAGATCGGTTCGGAACTGACCCTGGAGCTCAGAAAGAAATACGGCGGCCAGAACGTCACCGCCACCGACATAAGGGTGCCCGGTGGAAAGCTGGCGGAAACCGGCCCCTGCGGGACCCTTGACGTTACCGACAGGAAAGCGGTCTTCACCGCAATAGAGGAAGGAGGTTTCAACACCATTTTCCACATGGCCGCCATTCTCAGCGCCACCGGCGAAAAGGATCCCCGCCTCTGCTGGAGGGTGAACATGGACGGCTCCATGAACATCATGGATGCCGCGGTGGAGCTTGGCCTGGGAACGGTGATCATTCCCAGCTCCATAGCCGCCTTCGGCCCTGAGACACCCAGGTTCGAAACACCCCAGGAAACCGTTCTTAAACCCAAGACCATGTACGGCGTCACCAAGGTCTGCGGCGAGCTTCTGGGCGACTACTATGTGAGAAAAATGGGCGCTGACATCAGGGGTCTACGCTATCCCGGTATCATCTCCAGCGAAACCCCCCCCGGCGGCGGGACCACCGACTACGCCGTGGATATCTTCCACCAGGCGGTTCAAAATGGCGAGTACACCTGTTTCGTCAAGGAAGACACCATGCTTCCCATGATGTATATGCCCGATTGCATCAAGGCCACCATCGACCTTGCCGAAGCCGATAAAAAGGGTCTGATCCACAGCTGCGAATACAACCTGTCAGCCCTCTCCTTCACCGCCGGCGAACTTGCGGCGGAGATAAGGAAGCACATTCCCGGTTTCAAGATCAGTTATGAGCCCGACTTCAGACAGGAGATAGCGGACACCTGGCCGCTCCATAGATGATTCCGCCGCCAGGGAGGAGTGGGGCTGGAGCCCGGACTGGGACCTGGCATCCATGACTGCCCACATGATCGAAGCCATTCAAAATATGACAAATGGATTGCGTAAATAGTTGTAGCACAATAAAAAAAGCATGCCCCCCGGAGTGATTCCGGGGGGCGCTTCTTCAGTTGTTTTCGTAATCTATCTGGAAATGACCACCAGACTGCTTTCGGAGATGCTGCCGGAGGTTCCTCTGAGGGCGTAGATGCCCCTGGGAAGGCCGGACACATCAATGGAAACCATGGTGGTTCCCTCTTCGGCGGTGGTTGAGGCAACCCCACGGCCGGTCATGTCGTAAAGGTTCAAACCCAGGGGTCCGCTGAAGCCGCCCAGTTCCACCGAAAGGGTGGATGCCGCCGGTATGGGCCCGGCGGAAAGGATAAGGCCTGTAGAGGGTGAGCCTTCCTCTACCCCTTCGCCCAGGGGGTCGGCATAGACCGCAACGGTGGCTATGGCGGCCTTGGCGCACTCGGTACCGAAGGGGAAGTATTCCATGTAGTTGGCTAGAAGGTCGTTTTCCTGGTGATAGTATGGGTTCTGGTCAACACCCTGCTCGATCCCCAGGAGGGCGGGGTAGCCCTGCTGCCAGAAGGAAGCATGGTCGCTGTAGGTTGTGCCCGGGGAATACTGAACGTTGAGATCCAGTTCAGGAACATAGGTTGCGGTGATGATCTCCATGTTCATTGCCAGTTCTTCGGATATGGTGTTGTAGGGAATGAAGAGCTGCCTGAGACCCTCGGGGGCATAGAGGATCATGTCGAGGTTGACAACCGCGATGATGGAATCGCCGTTCGCCGCCGCTTCCTGGGCGTAGATATCGCTTCCGATCAGGCCCAGTTCCTCGGCTCCGAAGCAGATGAACCTGATCGTGTACCTGAAATCATGTTCTGAGAGGACCCTGGCTGCTTCAACCACAGCCGCCGAGCCGCTTCCGTTGTCATCGCGCCCGGGGCGGTTTCAAAGGGATTGCTCATGGTTATGGAATCGAGGTGGCCGCAGATTATTACTATGACGTCGGGCTCGATGATCCCGGGTTTTTCCCCCACCACGTTCCAGCTTGTGTATGGTGTTCCGTAGAAGGTGAAATCGAATTCCTCCACCTGGGAATCGATGCCGTAGGATGTGAACTTGTCATGGGTCCATTCGCAGGAGTCGTGGAACTGGTCGGTGACGCACAACCTGGTGACATAGTCCTCATAGGTCTGGATGGTAGCTGTCAGGGAGTCTTCGTCAACAGCCTCAACAATGTCATGAATGAACGGATCGCTGAGGACACCGGGGCGAAAGGGGCGGGTAGACCTCCCGGAGTATACCCTGAGCGGCTGAACGAGGTGTACGCCGGGATAGGCTGTGAGTTCTCCGATGGAATCGCCGTTCTTAACCAGTGCTGTGTTCCCCCGGCAGAACAGGACCTCGCCCACGGCGGAGGCGGAATGGGTGTCCTCGGGTGTTCTGAGATGAACTATGCTGTAGTCGGTAAGCTGAACTGGCCCCTGCTCCAGAAGCTGTGTTTCCAGCTGAAGATCCCCGGGATCGCCGGCGGCGAGGAACCAGCTTTCGGCTACATGGAGGACGGAGGTCTGGTCCGGTACCTGGACCCCGCGGAGGTCGGCGTTCACCACGAAGAGGTCCTGCCCCAGGAGAGCCGCCAGACAGAGAATGAGAATATTCATTTCGCACCTTTCAGTTTACATGGCGGGGTTATTCTTATTGACTAATATAGTATGAAGTTCAGTTCAGGGGCCGGGCCAGGACGACCACACCGGCGTCGGAGAGGATGTTGCCCCCTGCGAAGGCTTCTGCGTAGATGATGTAGCGGCCCACCGGATACCCGCTGCCGCTCCACTCCAGAACCAGGGTTTCCCCGGGAACCGTGTTTTCATAGAGCCGTTCCAGTTCCATTCCCCGGACATCGTAACCTTCACGGTGACATCGCAGGCCTGCATCGGGAGATTGATATGGATGGAAAGTGGGGTTGCCGGAGGGTTGAAAACGGTTGGGGACATGGTAAGAAATGTTCCGCCGGCGGTTTCTCCGATGCTGTTCTCTCTGCCCGGAGTTGCTCCTTCAATGCAGGTGCCCCAGTTCTCGGGAATGAAACCCATTACACCGGATGACCTTCTTTCCAGGCTTGAGGCGGAATTCCCTCCCCAGGCTGTTGTGTATGGGACCATGTCCAGAGGTTCTTCCTTTGTAGCCAGATGGAGGGTATCGCCGCCGTTGTTCAGTGTTGGCCAGTTCTCAGGCTGATACAGCTGGCAGGGCGGGTCACCCCAGTAGCTCCTGAAGAGATCGATGTTTTCGGTGAAAAGGGCGAACTCTCCCGGTTCCAGTGTTCCGGAGGGCAGTTCCGTGGAGTTTGTGGCATCGGAGAAGACCAGGGAGGAAAGGGAAACCGGCTGGTCGGTTCCATTGAGGATCTCTATCCATTCCGGTTCATGGCGGAAGACCTCGTTAATGACAACTGCGGGAGCGGGGTTCCATGGGCACAGGGCCGTGTCGTTGGCCCCGTTGGCGTCTTCCGGGCTGTGGCAGGTGGCGGAGAGTTCCGTGCCGTTCTCGGAGGAGACCCAGATGAAGTTTACCATGAGTGTGTCTCCCAGGCCCGGTATAGCCGGGGTGGCGGTGTGGACCGGGGAACCGTTGGCGGATATGGAAACGTTGAGATCTCCCTGGGGCACGGAGTCGGTTCCCAGGGATGTATACATGGCTGAGATAAGGGTTTCCGTACCCGCCGCCCCCATTGGCGGATGGGCGGTGATGGAAGCCACCGAGTAGTCCACCCCCTGGGTGATGTTCTCCGGGGGTGCGCCGGGGGTCGGCCCGAAGGGGAGAGATGAACCAGCTTGATTCTGAGTCGGGGAGGAATGGGGTTATCCGTTCCATGCTGAGATCGGTTCCGGGGTTCACGGGAATGCCGTCGGTTTCGTCGAAGGGGTGCCGTATGTGGACACTTCACCGCCCAGGAAAAGTAAACCCACGGGATCGTTCCCGGAAAGACCGTTCCCGATGGTGCTGTTCCCCGGATGTATGAGAACCGTTCCAGGAGGAATGTCGTAGGGCATTGAACCCTGGGAATAGTCCGGGTCCATAACAAGGCCGTACTGCCCTGGACCAGGAAGGGGGTTTCCACTGCCACGAGAATGTCCTCCGAGTCGTAATCGGTGATGGTGAAACAGGTGATGTCCACCTGCCCCGGGCCGGGGAAGTATACCTCGACGACTTCGTCGGTGGACTGGCTGGAGGGATTGGGGAGAACCTCGGTTACAACAGGCCAGGCCGGTTTTGCCGGAATGAGATGCGCGTACTTGGAGTTGTTCCCGGTGATGGTGTCGGAGGGGCACTGGATGATGGCGGCAATGGTGAAAAGGCCGCTGTCCGGCGGGGTGAAGGGAACGCTGACCGAATCGGACTGCCCCTGCAGCAGAGTGAGGGTTGTCTGGTGGATGACCTCCGGTGGTTCGGGGAGGAGGTTGCCGTTGGCGTCGAAGAATATGGTGGCAAGGCCCTGGGCGGGGAGGACACCGCAGTTGGAGAACCAGGCCTTCACACCGGTCTGAACGGTGATGCTGTCGGTGGCGAGGTCGGCCCATTCCTGGCCCTGGGGGACGGTTCCCGGGGTGCCTCCGAACACCGAGGACCTCCAGTTGAACTGGGCGTCGGGGCCCGTTGGCAGGATCCTTTCCATGGAGTGGCCGTCGCCGGGGTCGAAGGGGATGGAGTCGAGGCCGTCGTCGTCGCACATGAGGGGGTCGTTGAAGAGCAGAGGAGTGCCAGCGGTTGACAGAAGGGTTTCCAGTGAGGGCTCGCCATGCGGTAAG
>MJAN01000018.1 GCA_001875255.1 Candidatus Sabulitectum silens
CCAGGACCCTTCCCGCGCGCTTCACGACCTGGCCGGGAACACCTGCCATGGAGGCCACATGGATTCCATAGGACCTGTCCGCCGGGCCCGGGTCAACCCTGTAGAGAAAGGATATCCTTTCCCGGTCTCCTTGACCCTGACGTTGGCGTTCTCGCAAAGGGGAAGCCTGCCGGCCAGGGAGGTGAGTTCATGGTAGTGTGTGGCGAAGAGGACCATTGGCCTGTGGTCCCTGTCGTCGTGGAGATACTCCAGCATTGCCCAGGCAATGGACAGACCGTCGTAGGTGCTGGTGCCCCTTCCTATCTCGTCGAGGATGGCCAGGCTGTTTTCCGTGCTTCCGTTGAGCAGGGAGGCCGCCTCGGCCATTTCCACCAGGAAGGTGGACTGCCCCCGGGAAAGCCTGTCCGCGGAACCTATCCTGGTGTAGATCCGGTCCACGGGACTGAACTTCATGGAGGAAGCCGGAACGAAGGAACCGCTCTGGGCCAGTATTACAAGCAGAGCCGCCTGCCTGAGATATGTGGATTTACCCGCCATGTTGGGTCCGGTAACCAGAAGAATCCTCTTCTCCGGGATCAGTTCGGTATCGTTGGGCACGCACTCCCCGGCGGGAAGAATGCTGTCCAGGACCGGATGTCTTCCATCCCTGATGATCAGGCAGGGCTCTCCGGAGAGTTCCGGTCTGACCCAGCCGCCCTTCTCCGCGGCAATGGCAAGTGATGAGAGGACATCAATTGTGGAAAGCATCCTGCCGGCCTCTTTCACTCTGGCCACCGAAGCGGCGATCCGTTTCAAAAGATTTGAATAGATATCGAGTTCCAGCCGTGCGATCTCCTCGTCGGCGGTGAGAATTCGGTTTTCCATATCCTTCAGCTCCGGTGTGATGAACCTTTCGCCGCCCACCAGGGTCTGTTTCCTGATGAAGTGTTCCGGAACAAGGCCGAGGTTCGCCCTGGATACCTCAATGTAGTACCCGAACACCCTGTTGTATCCAAGGGACATTTTCGGAATGCCGGTGGCGGCCTGCTCCCTTGCCACCATTTCCTCCATCCACCTGCGCCCGCCGGTCTTTGTCTTCCTAAGCTCATCCAGCTCGGCGGAGTAACCGCTCCTTATGCAGCCGCCGTCGGTGAGCCTGGCCGGTGGGTCGTCGGAAAGGGTTCCGCCTATGTCCGCCGCAAGGTCGGAAAGCGTATCCGTTGAGGAAAGGCCGCTGAGAAGCCTTGAACCACAGCCCTCCAACAGACCGGTCAAGCGGGGCAGTATCCCGGCGGTGTTCTCCACCGCCTTCAGGTCCCTGGGCCCGGCCCTAAGGGTGCCCAGCCGCCCACCCTGGCGCTCGAGGTCGGTAACATCCCCGAGTATCTCCCTCACTCCGTGATGAAGACCGGAAAGCAGCAGCTCTTCCACGGCGGAATGTCTGGAGGATATGCTGTCAGCAGCCATGGGCGGCGAAGTGAGCCATTGCCTCCACAGCCTGCCTCCGCCGGGGGTTACCGTGTGGTCGGTGCACAGGGAAAGCACCGCATCCTCCTCGCCGGGGGCGGAATCGACAATCCCCAGTGAACGGGAGCTGGCGCGGTCAACAAGAAGTGAGTCGGACTGCCTGTAGACCCCCCTGAACTCCAGATGGGAAACGGCCCTTCCCTTGGTGTGGCCTATGTAGGTAAGCATTGCTCCCAGAGCCGAAAGAAGAGGAGGGGAATCGGCGATCCCGAAACCCTCCGGGGCGGCCCTGCCGAAAACATGAACTATCTCTCCCCTGCCCGAGGAGGGATCGAACTTCCAGGGATCCAGAAATGTAACCTCGCATCCCTCAGGGGTTCGAAGGCAAGGCCATCGGGACGAGAAGTTCCCTGGGGCCTTCCTCGCTATCTCCCCGGCGGCCATGTTCCCGGGTACTCCTGTTGCCCTGATATCCCCGGTGGAAAGGTCGCAGATGGCTATACCAGCCCTTCCCTGGATGATGCTCAGGGAAGCCAGCAGGGCATCAGCTCTCTCTTCCAGGGCTGAACCGCAGACCAGCGTGCCAGGGGTTACGATCTCCACCACATCCCTCTTAACCAGACCGGTGGCCTTCTTCGGGTCTTCCGTCTGTTCGCACACCGCCACCCGGCACCCTGCCCTGACCAGCCTGGTGAGATAGCCGTCAAGGGCGTGGTGGGGAAATCCCGCAAGGGGTATTCCCCGCCGGTCTTTGAATTCTTCTGCCTCGCTGTAAGTGTAATTCCAAGTATGGAGGAGACGGTTTTCGCGTCATCGAGGAATGTCTCGTAGAAATCACCCATTCGAAAGAGAAGGATCGAATCCGGGTAATCCCTCTTGAGGTCGAGATACTGCCTCATCATGGGAGTGTTCATGGCATCAGGCACAGTGCCTCCTCATAGATCGCCCTGGGTACCAGTTCATTCCTGCAGGCCATGTCACCGGCCCTGCACTCCCTTGCCCCGTGCCTGTGGCAGGGTCTGCAGGGAACCCCGGCGGCGGAGAAGGCACCGGGGAGGTTCGCCCTGTAGAAACCCAGAGCCGGTGATGTGGAGGTGAAAACTACCTGGGTGGGAACCCCCAGGGCTATTCCAAGGTGCGCCGGGCCTGAATCAGGGCTTATCAGGAGATCGAGGGTCTCAATTCTTTCGATAAGTGCTTCCAGACCTCCTTCCCCGGCAACGGAGACCACACTTCTGTAGCCGCATTCCCCGGCTATCCAGCCGGCGGTCTCCACATCAGAGGCCCCCCCAGAATGAGCACCTGCCCACCGGATATGTCGCAGAACAGCCTTGCCACCTCGGCTATGACTCCCCGGGGTATGGTCTTCATGGGCCATCTTCCCCCTGCCACTATGCCCACCGTGGTCCTGTTCGGCGGTGGGAATGCCCTTCTCTCAAGAACGGGAGCCGGGTCGCCGGGGCCTCCCCAGAGATCGTAGTACTGCCCTGCCCGCCACGGGAGCCCTGATTCACCCCCGGCCAGGACATCCCTTCGCTTCCTTCGGCTGAAGGCGAAGACCTTTTTCTTTCTCCTGAAAAGGGCCAGCCTTGTGGTGAGATTGTTCTGCAGATCGATTATCTCGTCGTAGCCACGGGCAAGCCTTCTGAGACCCGAAGGGGTTCCGGGATAAGGGATTGCCCGGATGTTTCCCGGGATCCTTTGAATCACGGGAAGGTATTCCTTCCTTGTAAGGAAGGCCGTTTCCCGGACACGGGCCATTGATGCCGCGAGACCCGAGGCCAGAACCACATCCCCCAGTGAGTGCAGTCTTATGAGCAGATGCCTGTCAGCCATGGGCGAACTGCATCTCCCACAGGGTCTTGTACCTGCCGCCCAGGGCCAGCAGGGACTGATGGGTGCCCTCCTCCAGTATCCTGCCCTCCTCTATGTACAGAACCCTTGTGGCCTTCATTATGGTGCTCAGCCGGTGGGCTATCACAAGGGATGTCCTTCCCTCTACCAGTTTGTCTATGGCCTTCTGAACAAGCTGTTCACCCAGGGTATCAAGTGCGCTGGTGGCTTCGTCGAAAATGAGTATGGGAGGGTTCTTGAGAACGGCCCTTGCTATTGCCAGCCTCTGCTTCTGCCCCCCGGACAGGGTAACCCCCGTTCGCCTATAACGGTGTCGAATCCCCGGGGCAGTTCATCTATGAACTCCATGGCGTTGGCAACCTCCGCCGCCTGCCTTACCCTTTCGAAGGGGATATCCGCCGCTCCGTAGGCTATGTTGTTGAAAACGCTATCGTTGAACAGGACAGTGTCCTGTGTGACAACCCCGAGAAGGCTGCGAAGGCCGGAGATCGATAGACTCCGGAGGTCGAACCCGTCGAGGAGTATCCTTCCGGAATCCGGGTCATAGAAACGGGGGATCATGTCCGCCAGTGTGCTCTTTCCGCCGCCGCTTGGGCCCACAAGGGCAACTATCTCACCGGCCTCTATCTCAAGGTTGATGTTCCTGAGGACCGGGCTTCCCGGAACATAGCTGAAGGTAACGTTCTCAAAGACTATCCCTCTGTGAAGACCATCGGGGACCACAGGGCTGGCAGCCTCGGTTATGGCGGGTTCCGTGTCTATTATGCTGAAGACCCTCTCGCCGGCGGCGAGACCGGCCATGATGGAGGAATATGCCTTGCTTAGCTTCTTGCCCGGATCCATCATGCTCAGGGCTGCCGCAAGGAAAACCATGAACTTTCCCGGGGACATGCCGGTGCCCTGAATCACGGCGTTCCCCCCGAACCAGAGGATGACCCCGGCGGCAATGGCCCCCAGGAACTCCGTTACCGGCCCGGATAGGGCCTTCATCCTCCTCAACCTTATCTCGTGGTTCCTGTGTGAATCGACGCTTCGCGAGAACCGTCTTTCCTCAAAGGTCTCCATGGCGAATGCCTTTACCACACGGACCCCGGTGATGGTTTCCGTGAGGAAGCTGGCGAAATCCGCCATTTTCTGCTGGGCCCTGTGGCTTTTCCGCCTGAGGCTCTTTCCCAGCATGATGATAAGGGCCATGCTGGGGGGGCAGCACCGCAAGTGTGACCAGGGTGAGCTTCCATGAAACCCAAAGTGCAAGGGAAAAATAGACCACCAGGAGCAGGATCTCCCTTACGGAGCTGATCAGGGACTGGGTGACGGTTCCCTTGATCCTCACCACATCTGCGGTCAGCCGGCTGGTAAGCTCCCCGGACCTGCTTTTCGCGAAATAGCCAAGGTCCAGCCTAAGCAGGTGGCTGTAAACCCTCAGCCGAAGATCCCGGAGCATTCCCTCCTCAACCGATGCCACGAAGAAGGACTGAAGGAAGCAGGAAAGGTTCTTGATCAGTATCATGGAGACCATGGTGATTATCACCGCGAGAAGGGCCTGCCGGGGAGAGGCCAGGCCTATCCCCTGAAGGAATGCCCCAGGAATGTCAGCTGTGTGGCCGGCGGCACTGGAAAAATCCCCCCGGGCAAGGCTGTTCCAGGCGGATCCTATCTTCGGAACAACGGTGGCGGACATTGCGTAACCGAGATCGTGGGTGGTTGCCTCCCCGGGGTTGGCACCGAGTATGTCGTCAAAGATCGGCAGTATCATGGCCAGCGTGGCGCCGCTGGAAGCGGCGAAGAGCATGGCGAACAGAATGGAAAGGGCCACCCTTCCCTTGTAGGGTCTTACAAGGGAGATGATCCTCAGAAAGGTATTGTTTTCATAGTCCCTATTCTTGCGAAAACATTCCCTTCCGGTCAACCTTGGAACAAATCTACCGGGAAGGGGTAAGGTGTGTAGATTAGAGCAACACGGAGGTAGTATGCATGCTGAGGACGAGTGCTTTGAAAAAGGGTACCCAGGCCGATAAAAGGTCTGACTCCCAGCTCATGATAGATCTCTGCAAAGGCGACAACGACGCCTTTGCAGAGGTAGTAAAAAGGTTCGAAAGACCCGTCTTTTCCCACCTCATCCGCATGCTGGGAAACGAGGAAGATGCCGAGGAACAGCTTCAGATGACATTCTGCAGGGTTTACCGCTACAGGAACAACTACGACCCCCAGCGCCCCCTGGTAACATGGATATTCACCATCGCCAGCAACCTTGCCAAGAAAGAGTGGCGCCGCCGCTCAAGGTGGTCAATGATCCCTCTGGAAAAAGTGGTCCTCAAGGGTCCGGGAAACATGACCCCCCACTACCGCGAGGGCAGAAGGGAACTGGCCTCAAGCATCGAGGAGGCGGTGAACGAACTCCCGGAACACTACAGGGAACCCTTCCTGCTCCGTGAAAGCCAGGGGCTCACATACGAAGAGATAGCCGAGGTTCTCGGCATCAGGATAGGCACTGTGAAATCCAGGATCAACCGGGCACGGGCCTGCCTTCGGGAGCACTGGCGGATGTATGGGAGATGTGGAAATGAAATGTGCCGACGCCCTCTCCCTTATGAACGCAGTCCTTGACAACGAGGCCACACCGGAACAGGAGCAGGTCCTCAGGTTCCATCTCAACGGATGCCCGGCCTGCAGAAAGGCAATGCTTGTAAACCGCGACATCTCCGAAACCATGGCGGGCATAGGCGAACCCGAACCGCCTGAAAACCTCCTTGAAAGCGTGATGTCCCGGCTGGATTCAGGCAGCTACGACCGCTCTCCCCTTGCAAGGCCCTCCAACGGCTTCAGCCGCCGGTGGAAGATAGCAGCGGTCCTTCCCTTCGCGGCGGCGGCCCTGTTCTTCTTCAGCAATCACTCCTCGGAGAACGGCTCCCACCGTCTTGCGGATCAGCCGGCTGGTCAAACTGAACTCCATTCCCCCCCGGACCAGTATGCCCCTGCACCGGTCATGGCTTACTCAAGGCCCTCATCGGTGACAACCTTCTGATGAACTGATGACCACTCCGGTTCTTCTTCTCATCCTTGCTTCCATGCTTTCAGGGGGGTATTCCCGGTCCCCGGCGGTTTCCGTAGGCCGGAACTCCTCCAGTGGAACCCATGTTGAGATATGCTCAGGGGTGGCGGTATCCCCGATGCACGCGGTTACCCTCCATGCCTTTACAAGGGACGCCGATGTTTTCGTTATAAACAAGGGCACGCGTACATACCCCGACTCGGTTATCGATTTCCGTGATATGGGCCTGTCGCTGCTGGTTTTCCAAGACACCCTTTTCTCAAGCTACGAGCAGCCCAGGAACATACTGCCGGCCAACGGGTCCGCTCTTCTTGTAACCGCCGTACATCCCACCGGCATCTCAACGGTAAGGACCTTTCCAATGGAACAGCTGGAAGACGGCGCCCTGCTTCTGGCCTCAAGCCCCTCCCCCGAGCTCATGGGGGCTCCGGTCTTTGATTCCTGCAACATGCTCGCCGGTGTGGTGGCCGGTTCATTCGACCCCGGTGACGGCCGTGGCGAACTGATGGCGATGGTTCCCTGCAATTTGTGGTATTTCTGGGTTGAGACCCTTCTAACCCACGCGGGCATGGGCCATCCCCCCTTCGGAGTAACCGCCATGCCGGCCACCGGAGGGCTTTCGTCGGTTCAGGGCATACTCATTCTGGATGTACAGCCAGGCTCCCGGGCGGAAGCATGCGGTCTGATGGAGGGAGACATAATCACCGAAGTGAACGGCCAGAGGGTCTTTCACCCGGAAGCACTGAAGGTGCTTGTTCAGAACAGCTCGGTGGAGATCGTTCTTTCCCTGCGCAGGGGCACCTCCGACATGGAGATAGTCATTCCCGAAGTATGATCATCTGATCAGTATGTCCAGCCTGTTCCCGGAGGATATCATTGCGGCTTCGCCGTCTTCGGACAGGGAAACAAGGGATTCGATGCCGTAATTTCTGGAACGCCAGGCAATTTCTCCGCTTTCAAGGCAAACGTTAACCCCTTCAGCGGGACAGACCCCGAAGACATAGGAGAGTGAAGGGTCCGCCGCGGCGTGAACCGGAGCCTCGGGGAAGGTGTACATTGCCGTTATTCGAAGGTCCTGGGGGGAGCATACCGCTATCTCATTCCAGTTCTCCGTGGACAGAAGAAGGTTCGAACCCGCCGCACTGATGAAAAGAAGGGGGCTTTCAAAGGAGTTCTCCCCGAGTACCGTCATGTCCGGAACGGAAAGGGTGGTAACCCTTCCCCCTTCGGACGAAACACAGACCATGCCGGGAAAGCCCTGAAGGAACTCCATGTCCGTCAGGGGGGGGGATGCCTCCTGTATTATCGACAGGTCCGCCCCGTTGTAGATGAGGATCGAGCCGTTCTCCAGCAGTATGACCGGATGGGTGCCGCTCATGGTTAGCTCGGCGCCTGGACCGGGAAGAGGGGTTTCAGCCGATACGGAGAAGCCCTCCACCCTGAGAAGCCTTTCCCGGGTAAGGACGAAAAGGATTCCTTCGGATCCGGCGGCCAGCCCTTCTATGGTTTCCCCGGCGGGGGTCCTTCCGTGTACCCTTCCGTGGCGCAGTTCCATGTGGTAAAGGGTGTCGCCCGAGGCGGCTATGCCGTAGTTCCCCTGGGCTGAGAACACCGGAGGCACGGTTATCTCACCGGGAAGGGTCCTGGATGCCTGGAGGTAGTTGGGGAAATTCAGCCCTTCCTCCGCTCCCATCAGGCACGAACCCGACAGGAGCAGAAGGGAAAGGGCAGCAGAGAGGGCCTTAACGGACAACGGCCATTTTCCTGGTGATGGTGGTTTCCGGGGTCTGCATTACTAAGAAGTACACCCCGGGGCTCATGGCGGAGGTGTCGATTGAGAGAGCGGCCTCACCACCGGGAACAGGTTGGTCATGGAGAATCGCCACGGTCCTGCCGGCGATATCCAGCACTCTGAGACCCACCCTGGTGCCCTCGGGAGCGGTGAAGGATACGGAAGCGGTTCCTACCGCCGGTGACGGGGTGACCCGGGAAAGGGATGCAGCCATGGGGCCGCCGCCCTCTATTCCCTGTGCGGTTAGCTCGATGGTCCCGAAAAGCGAACCGTAATTGTGAAGCCTGACCCCGTAATACAGATCCGATTCATCCGCGGTGAAATCAAGCCAGACCTCTCCGGTGGAGCTGGTTATCTCCTGGGCATAGAAGGTTTCGGTCTGGGAGGGGTGGTTCCCTATGCCGTCGGTAACGGTTACCACAGCTCCCTCCACCGGGGTCCCGCCGGAGGTTACGGTAAGGTGAAGGGTGTTCTCTCCGGGGTTGAGTTCCTCGGGGGCATCCACTTCCAGTGGAAGGGGGGTCCCGGGAAGATCGCTGTTGGGAATATCCATTGACGGGTCGCCGAACCAGTGGTACATGCGGGCGTTGTTCAGGCCTCCCCCGCCCTGGGTCTGTATGATGTCGGTCTGGGAGGCTGAGAAGACCTCACCGGCGCAGGTGTTCCCTCGTCGAAAATCTCCCAGAAGAGAACCCGCTGCATCCTGTTGTTAACGGTGGTAAAGGAAGGAGCGCTGGCCCCTATGTTGCCGCTGGCCCCCACACCCGGGCCGTTGTTCCAGCTCTGACTGAGGCAGGCGTAGGACTGGGAATGGTTGCCGTTGCTGCAGCATATATTGAAAACAGGGGGGTAGTGTGTGTTTTCCAGGGCATAGATCATACCGGCGTTCCACCCGGGAGACCACTGCCAGACGGTGTTGGAGCCGTGTCCTCTGTAGTTCACTATTCCAACGCCGGAGTTGATGGCGTCGGTTACCTGTTCGGCGGTGCCCCCTCGGGGGATAGCAGGTTTCAAAGACCGGGTCCGCCAGCTGGTAGTCCCAGTTCTTGACCTCGTTGCTGTTGGCGGTGTACTTTCCGGGGTAGTTCTCTTCGTGGGCCGCAAGGATGACCGAAGCGGGAAGCGATGGCTCACCGGGTTCTCCGGTGTATGTCACATAGGACATGGTCTTCTCTATCTGGTTGGGGATCTGGGCAGCCGTGGCCGCGTACCTTCCCACTGCGATGTCCGGCAGGTTGTCGGCGTCCATGCATTCGTAGTAGTAGTCGCCGACGAAGCCGCCATAGGCCTTGGACTCCAGCTGCTGATGGGTTGCTGCAATAAGTACGAAACGGGTGACGCCGGGCTGGTAGACGCCGCTTATGGCGTTCTTAATGGTATAGCTGTTCGTACCGATCTCAAGCTCGATGACATGAACCCTGTGGCCAAGGGCGTTCACCATGGCCAGAAGGGGTGTCACAGCTTCGAGGTTCTCCGGGGGAACCACGCAGATATAAACCACATCCTCGCTGGAAACCGGGGATCCGTCCACCGGAATGCCGAGATCATCGTAGTTGATGATCCTGGAAGAGTGCATGGAGGCGATCTCCGGCCTTACGGAGTGCTGAAACTCCCTGTTCCCGGTGAAATCGACCCTGGCGGTAATCGAAGAGGCCACCTGGAACTCTCCTGTTTCAGAGTTCCACCTGAAGGGGTTGAACTGAAGCACCACGGTGTTGGCCCCTGCCCAGCTGCCCTCTTCGTGAAGCCCCAGGACTGACCTGGGATAGATGCCGGTGAGGTTTTCCGAAAGCCCGGCGAAGGCGGGGTATGTGTAGTCGCAGTCAAAGAGCGGCGGCTGAACGGGGTAGGCCCTTCCGGTGCCCGCCTGGATCCATTCGGCTTCTAGAAGGGTCGCTTCAGGGTTCATTCCCGCGGGAAGTCCCACCACCACCGGAACCAGGGGAAGCTCCGGATGTCCGATGGGGGTATCGGCGTTCCAGCCGGTACCTGGAAGGTCGAACCGTGTATAGCCCATTTCATTCTTAACGGCATACCCCGAAAGGTCGAGGCGTATCACCGCATGATCGTCATGGGACTGGAGTACCACCGCCTCGGCGGGCCCCTGGTAATCCCCACCAAGGGAAACCCAGCTGCCGGAGGCGAGATCCGTTCCCCAGCCTCCGAGAATTGCCAATACAAGCATTATCATCATTTAAAAACCTCCAGCAGTGTGTTGCTTTGATAAGGGATCGTAAAACATAACATATGAAATTTCATTCCGGTTCCCCGGGCCTTACCTGCCCTGTTCCAGGACCCTTGCGATCCTGGTGAGGAAAGAAGCCTTTCTGATGGGTTTTCTTATGTAGTCCATTGCACCCAGCTCGTAACCCTTCTCCTCCCGGTCAATGCTGTCGTTGGCGGTGAGGAACACCAGCGGGGTGTCAAGGTTCTTGCTCTGCAGGGCCTGAAGCATGGTGAATCCGTCGAGTCCGGGCATTTCTATGTCCGAAAGTATGAGGTCGAAACCGCTTGTCCTAAGGGTTACGATGGCCTCCACGCCGTCGGTAGCCTGTTCCACACTGTATCCTGCGGATCCCAGGATCGCCGCCGCCAGATTCCTGAAATCGTCGTCGTCGTCAACGAGCAGGATCCTCCCGGCGGAACTGTCCTTTTCCGCCCCCTGGTCTTTCTTTGACTCCTTTCCGGTCCTTCCCGTCAGCCTCAGTTCCTCGAGGAGGATCACCCGGTAGACATCGTCGAAGGAGAGCAGACCGTTCTTCATCTTCAGTATGGCGTGGTCGCTCAGAAGGAACTGACCGGCCTTCTTAAGGTTTATCCTCATTTCCGGAATTGAGGAAGCGGTCTTGATTATCTCCGTTACCACCGGGCTGAACCGCATCAGTTCGTAAACGCCCTGCCTGCCCGAGTAGCCTGTGAAGCTGCACCGTGGACAGCCCTCGGGGTGTGGGACCTTTTCCGGCATGTCATCGATGAAGGGACGAAGTTTTGCCGCCTCGTCCTCGGTCAGGGGCTTCATCCTTCGGCAGTTCTGACACAGGCTCTTAAGAAGCCGCTGTGCCAGTACGCCCAGCAGGTTGTCCGCGGCGTCGTCCCTGCTTATCCCCAGCCTTTCAAGACGGAACAGGGCCGTGGTGGTGTTGGAACTGTGCAGTGTGGAAAGGGTCATGTGTCCGGTGCTGGCAAGGTCGAGACACGTCCTGGCGCTGAAGCTGTCCCGGACCTCGCCCAGGTAGACTATGTCCGGGTCCTGGCGAACCGCCGACCGGAGCAGGGCCTCGAAGGTGACCCCGGCCTTCTCGTTCACCTGCTGCTGGTTGGCGTAGGGTATCCTGTATTCCACCGGGTCCTCTATGGTCATGAGACTGCGGTTCTTTATGTCGATGTGGGATATGAGGCTGTACAGGGTTGTGGTCTTCCCGCTTCCCGTGGGGCCGCATACGATAATGGCCCCGCTGTTCTGGCTGGATATCTCATACATGGCCTCGGCCTGCTCATTGGTCATTCCAAGCTCCGTGAGCTTCTTCGGGTCGGCATAGAGGTCCAGAAGCCTCACCACCAGGCTCTCCCCCTGGGGGGTGGATGTGGTGGCGAAGCGCATCTTGTATGACCTTCCGGCGATCCTGGCCTCGGCAATGCGTCCTGGGGTTTCCTTCTTTCGGCTATGTCCATTTCTCCCAGTATCTTGAAACGGCTTATCAGTATGGAGCCCGTCCGTTTTTTCCAGTGTGAACATGTCCTTCATGTCGCCGTCAATACGAAAACGCACAAGGACCTTTTCCGGCTTCGGTTCTATGTGTATGTCGCTGGCTCCCTCAGTGGCGGCGGAAAAAAGTATGCTGTCGGCAATGTACCGGATCGGGAAGCGCCTGATGTCCTCCTCGGCGGGTTTTTCACTTATGTCGATGGAACCGCTGAAATCGGTTACCTCGGCGATGACCTCCTCTTCCCCGCCATCGGGTTCCACACCGGAGAAGTCCCCTTCCCCTCCCTGTTCGGTCTCCCTTTTCAGCAGGGCGTCGATGCATTCCGGACAGGTGACACCGATTGCCGGATATGATCCGCTGAGTGTATGGAGCATGTCGATCAGCTGGGGCTCGAAGGGGTTCGACATGACGAACCTTGTTTCCTCTCCATCCCTTACCGCCAGCACCCTGTGGGCCCTGGAGAAGGCCGATGGCAATATGTCCGCCTGAACCGTTTCAGGATCGATGTAGGGATAGTCGGGAAGCTGGAGGAACCGGGAAATGGCCAGGGCGGTATCGTTTTCGGAAACACCCGCCTCCGATGCCTTTTCGTAGGGGTCCCTTGGGGTCATTCTGGCAAGGATCGCCGCTCCGGCTGGTTCCAGTCCTGACCTTTCAAGAAAGAAGTTCACGAATCCCTCGAATTCCTGCAACCTGGCGCTGGCAACTGGAACATCCAGCTTTCCCCATTTTCCGGCGTTCTCCAGGACCCGGGCGATCTTTTCCCTCAGGTTCTTCCTGTTCAGCATGGCCTTGGACACGAAATCAGCCACTCCGGCGTTCAGGGCATCCCTTCTGGTGTCTTCGTCGGACCTGCTGGTTATCATTATCACCGGGATCCTTGACAGGGTTCTGTTTGCCTGAAGGGCTTCGCAGAACTCCAGGCCGTTCATTCCCGGCATGAGCAGGTCGAGGAGTATGCAGTTCACGCCGCCCCCTTTGAGAAGGGTCATGGCTTCCGAGGCGTTCTCCGCTGTTATGGTTTCGTAACCGCTGCCCTTCAGAATGTGGGCAAGGAGTTTGCGTGTGTCCTGATCGTCGTCTATTATCAGCAGTTTACTCTTCGACATACTCTATCTTGACCGTTTCGATGTAGTTCTTCAGCTTTTCCAGGCCATCCAGGACAGCGTGGGCATCCAGTTCCTTCGCCGCCTTTTCCATCATGGCGCCCAGTTCTGTTATCCTGTCGAAACCGTAACCCCCGCCGGATCCCTTCATGCTGTGGGCAAGCCTTCTGGCCTCGTCGAAATTCTTATCTTCCAGAAGCTTGCCTATGGTCTCTATGTCCCTGCGCCGGTTCTCCATGTAACCGGGTATGAGGGTCCTCAGGTCCTCCGGAACCCGGGCGATCTCCCCTGAGGCGCTCCCGTCGGCGGAGGACAGTTCTGGTGTGCCCTCCCTTGCCCCTGTGGCGGAAATGAGTCCGTCGAGTTCTGCTATCAGTTTTGCCTTCCTGACAGGCTTCGACAGATGTATGTCGCAGCCTGCTTTCAGGCACTTCTCTATCTCCTCCTTCATGGCGTGGGCTGTCAGGGCCACCACCGGGGTGTGGATTCCCCGGTGCATGGATTCCCTTGAGCGTATTGCCCTGGTGGCCTCGTAACCGTCCATCACCGGCATCTGCATATCCATGAGGATAATGTCGAAGCTGCCTGAATCGTATAGTTCAAGGGCCTCTCTTCCGTTCTCGGCAACGGAGATCTCCCATGGATAGCCCTCGAGATACTTCAATATGAGAAAACGGTTGTCCGGGGAATCCTCCGCCAGGAGAATTCGAAGTTCCCTGTCCTCAATGGACCTGGGTTTCTCCTCCGCGGGCCTGAAGGCATATACCCCTGGGGTTTCCCCCCGTAGTACTGCGGACAGCTGTTCCTTCAGCTCATGGCGCCTGAGGGGTTTCACCATGTGCCTTTTTATGCCCGCGGCGGAGCACATCTCTTCGTTGGCCCCGGTCTTCCTGGAGGTAAGCATCATTATCACTGTGTCCGGTTTCACCCCGGCCCGCTGAAGCAGTTCCGCGGCCTGAAAGCCGTCGGAGTCCTGCATGCTGCAGTCAAGGAGCACCGCCTGGAATGAGCCCTTCTCCACCTGGCGAATCGCCTGGGATACGGCTTCAGCGGCGGTTACGGACACCTTCCAGTACTCCAGCAGTTCGGTGAGAATGGTTCGGTTCTCGGTGTTGTCATCAACCAGAAGGACACTCATTCCCTCAACTGAAGGATCATCCCGGGGTTCGGAGCTGTCCGGACGGGTTTCAGCCATTCTGCAGGTAAAGGTAAACTCGCTGCCCTTCCCTAGCTCACTGCTCACTGTAATGGCGCCGTCCATGAGCTCCACCAGTTTCCTGCATATGGTGAGACCGAGGCCGGTACCTCCGAAACGCCTTGTGTGGCTGGAATCAGCCTGGGTGAAGCTCATGAAGATGGACTCGAGTTTTCCCTGGGGTATACCCATACCGGTATCCCTCACAGAAATGCGCATTATGTCGCCCTTTTCCCGCCCGGCGGTTATGGTGATGTCCCCTTTCTGTGAACTTGATGGCGTTTCCAATGAGGTTCATGAGGATCTGTCTTAGCCTTGATGGGTCGCCGATCACCCACTCCGGTGTGCCGGGAACGATTCGGCAGTTGATCTCAAGCCCCTTTTCATGGGCCCTCAGGGCCAGGGTTTCACATGTTTTCTCTATGTTCTTTATCAGGTCGAAGGGAATCGCCTCCAGCTCAACCCTTCCGGCGTCCACCTTGGAAATGTCCAGAATGTCATTTATCAGGGAAAGAAGGTTCTCCCCGGCGTTCCTGCTCACCCTGAGATAACTCCGCTGCCTCTGGTCGATATCCGTTTCCCACAACAGGTCGGTGGTGCCGAGGATGGCGTTCAGGGGGTCCTTATCTCGTGGCTCATGTTGGCCAGGAACTCGGATTTCGTCCGGGCTGCGTTCAGGGCCCCTCACGGGCTTCTATAAGTTCCAGCTCGATCCTTTTCCGTTCGGTAATGTCCCGAAGGATCCCGGTGGCATGCCATCCACCGTGCATGAAAAAGGATGAAACGGACAGCTCCACGGGGAATATGGTTCCGTTCTTCCTTCTGCCCTCCATTTCCAGGACCCTGCCGATGACTATACCCTCGCCGGTTTTCCTGAACTCGGTGAAACCTCCTTCGAACATGTCCCAGTAGGTTTCAGGGGCGATCAGCCGGTGGAGCTGCTTTCCCATGGTTTCCGCCCGGCTGTAGCCGAACATCCTTTCCGCGGAGGCGTTGAAAAAGGAAACATAGCCCTGGTCGTCCATTATTATCACAGCGTCCTGGGCGGAATCGGTTATGCTTCTGAACTTGATCTCGTTCTCCCGGAGCTTCTCGAGGATGGTTTCCCTGTGGGAAAGGTCTGTATAGACACCAACTGCCCCCGGGTTTCCCCGTTGGTAACGATGGGGGCCACGGAAACGAAAACCTTCTTCTCCACCGAATCCCTGCCCCTGCGGGTGCACTCCATTCCCCGGATCACCTGACCCTGTATCACGCTGAGGGAGTTGATCTCGTTCCTGCCGGTATCGGTTGTCACAAGGTCGTCCAGGGGTTTGCCCAGGGCCTCTTCCACACTCCAGCCGAAGAGCTTCACCGCCTCACGGTTCCAGCCGGTCACAAGGCCGTTCCTGTCAACGGTGACAACGGCGTCGGGAACGCTCTCCACCACCTGCCTGAAAAAGGCGCTGCTCTTTTCCAGTTCCTTCCTTAGCTCGTTTTCCCCGGCGCTGAAGGAAAAACCTGGAAGACCACGCCGTTCTCTTCAATGAGGTCCCTGTGAACATTGAGACCCTCCTCGTAATACGGAGCCAGGGCTTCCTCCACAGGGGATCCCAGCAGATCCTCCCGGGTGATGCCCAAAAAACTGTATGCCCGGGAATTACCGCTGATCACCCGGCCGTTCTCCCCTGCGGCAACAAGCACGCACACACCGGCCCCGTCGAGGAGTTTCATGAGGGTGTCGTGTACGGTGCTGCCCTCCTGAATAGCTTCCCTTGTTTCTTCGACAGCCATGTCAACTCTTTTCTTCGGTGTACCTGATGGCCTCTCCTACCATTTCCAGCAGAGAACCGGCGCTGAATGGTTTCCTCAGGAATCCCTGAAGCTTCAGCATTCCGAACCGCCTTCTGATCTCCTCTTCTCCGTACCCCGTGGTCAGGATCACTCCAAGACCCGGCGCAGAGGACCGAAGCTGCCTGAATGTCTGCATGCCGTCCATTTTGGGCATCACCAGGTCCAGTATGACGCACTTTATGGAGTCGCGGTTCTGCTGATAGATCCCCAGGGCTTCCATTCCGTCCGCCGCGGTGAGAACGTTGTAGCCTTCCCTGGAGAGGATCTGGGTGCCTATCCGGCGAATGATCTCTTCGTCGTCAACGAAGAGGACCGTTGTTCCGTTTCTGGTTTCCTCGGCCTCCGGGGACAGCAGCTTGACCGATCTTCTGATCTCACCGAGGGCTTCGGTCAGTTCCGATGCCATCACGCCGGTCAACTGGGTGGAAACGAATGCCACCCGCCTTTCTGCGGAACTGAGCAGCCTCTTTATCTGTTCTTCGGGCAAATACGCCTCCCTTTGTTCCCCCCCATGAACTCTTACTATTCATTATACACAGGAAGGGTGCAAGGGCGTCAGCGCTGAAGAAAGGGGTTAGTCTTCCTTTCCCGGGAGATGGTGGTTGAGGGTCCGTGGCCGGGATAAACCACTGTGTCATCGTCCACCGCGGCGAACAGCCGCACCAGGGACCTGTTCATATCAGCCATGGAACTCCCGGGAAGGTCGGTCCTGCCAATGGAGCCGGCGAAGAGGGTGTCGCCGGAAAACAGTACGCCGTGGCCGTAGAGGCACAGACTACCCGGGGAGTGTCCCGGTGTGTGGATCACAGTGAAGCAGAGCTCTCCGGCATGGAGTTCATCACCATCCCGAAGGAAGTCCTCCGCCGGAGGCGGCTGTTCGCCGTAGAACCCCCATTCCGAAGCCGCCCGGGATGCCCGGGCAAGCATTTCCCTGTCCCCTTCGTGTATAAGGGTCCGGGGAGAGTATCTCCTTATCAGGGGCGCCGCTCCGCAGACATGATCGAAGTGGCCATGGGTGTAAGCTATGCAGTCAAGCCTCGCAAGCCCCTCCCCTGTAACTTCGGGGTCGTCACCGGGGTCGATAATGAGGGTGTACCCCGTTACAGGGCACATCACCCTGTAGCAGTTGGTCTGTATCGGGCCAACCTGCACTCTTTCAACGGCTATTCTGCTCATGGAGCTCATCCAGTTCCGCTATCCTGGCCCTCACGGTTACCGTTCCCAGTGTGTCATCCAGTTGAGCCATGAAGGACCTGTAGTATTCCAGGGCCTGGTATGTGTCACCCCTTCTGTAGTGGCACTCGGCGATGCCCAGTAGACTGTGAAGATCCCCGGGATCGTCCTCCAGGACCTCACCAAGAAGCTCTATGGCCTCCTCCTGCCTTCCCTGGGCTGAACAGGCCAGGGCAAGGATTCCCCTGGCGTCGTTGTTGCCGGGATCCGCCGCGAGTATTGCCAGGGCCGCCTCTTCAGCCTGGGAGTCCAGACCCAGGATGCCCAGTGTCCGCGCCCGTTCCAGACGCGCCCAGGTGTTCCGGAGCCAGCGACACGGCCCGGTCAAATAATGATAATGCCTCCCGGGCATTGCCGGACATCAGGCTATCCGTCCGCAGTTGTACAGAACCGAGGGGTTGTCAGGCGCCCTTCTCAGGGCGGTGTTGAATGCAGATGCGGCCTCGGGGAACCGCCCGGTTTCCATCAGGACCATTCCGTAGTTGTTGAAGGCCATGCCATCGGTGGGATTGAGATGCACCGCAAGTTCTCCCGTGTGAAGTGCCTCTTCGTACCTGCCGGCGCCGGTGAGGGCCCCGGTGAGCTCAGTAAGGGCGTCCACCCGGGTGGAATCCAGCTCGATCACCCTTCTGTAAGCCTCCACCGCCTCGCCGTACATGCCAAGGTCCATCCGGGCGGTACCCATGTTGAACCATGCGTTCACGTTACCGGGATTCAGCCTGAGGACCTCCGTGAGGTATTCCGCCGCCGCCGAAGGATCACCCCGGCGGTAGGCCTCCCCCGCCATGCTGAAGAGATCCCTGGCGGGGTCTTCCCCTTCACCGCCGCCGCAGGCGAACAGAAGCAGCAGCGGAAGGAGTATATTCAATGAAACCACGGAGCAACGGAGGTATGCTTTGTCTCTTCTCATCGTTCTTCTTCTGTCCGTTTCATCCCGGGAATACCCCGAAGACCCGTACACGCTCTTCCAAAGGGCTGATTCGGCGGTTTCGGGTGTTGAAAGGGTAAGCTACAGCTTCAGTTTCAGGGGAACAGGTTCCCTGGGAAACATAATACCTGTGCTCCTCGGGAAAGCAAGCCTTTCCCCCGGGGAAGAATCCCTTCATCCCCTCATGGTGCTGGACTTTCTGGAGATCGAGGCTCCCGGGGTCATAGATGAGTTCACCGTTCCCTCAACCTACATAGCCACCGATGACACCCTATACCGAGTTGATCATTCAAGACGGAAGGTGTACGCCGGAGCGGCTACACCGGAGGCTTCGGTGCTGTTCAACTTCCCTCCGGCTTCGGTAATGATGGAATATGTCCTTGAGAACCCCTTCTCTGACGAGATTGCCGCTGATTCCATTGCGGTCCTCAGAACGGATTCCTCCGGGGGCGTTCCATGCCATGTCCTTCATGTGTATTACCACACGGGGGAAAGCACCGAGGCGGTCTGGTACATCGGCATGGAAGACCTTCTGCCCAGGGCGGTGGAAAGAATGGGCTACTACGGCAACAGGGGCACCCCGGGGGGCCAGCTGCTGAGGATAACCGACATTGAGTTTACCTTTCCCCCGGACCCCGGGGACGCCGTCCCCTCAGGCTACACCCGGGAGACAGGCTTCGGGGTTCCGGCACCCGGCGACTCCGCCGGGGCGGTATTCCTGGCTGGAACCGACGGCTTCACGAGAAGGGTGGACTTTCCCGGGGAAAGCCCGTTCTTCTGTTCTTTTCTCCTCCTGGGACAGGGCCTCCCTTGAGGCCATGGGCGCCGTTGAAAGAATAAACCAGAGCCTCGGCCGGCATATAGATGTCTATGGAATATCCATCTGGGAGAACAACGACCCCCTTTTCAGGCTTGCCGCGCTGGACACCGGGTTCCCCCTGCTGATCTACGGTTCGGACACCGCCGGGGACTATGGAGTACAGACGGTTCCAACGGCGGTCCTCATCGATTCCCATGGGATTGTTCACCACATCTCCCAGGGTGCTGACGAGATAGCCGGCGAAGGGCTTGAAGCCCCTGTAAGGAACCTTCTGGAGATGTAAAGAAAAAGGGAGCCGAAGCTCCCTTGTCTCTATGGGTGGTACCGGGGGCGGGACTTGAACCCGCACAGGCTATTGCCCACCAGGTCCTTAACCTGGCGTGTCTGCCAATTCCACCACCCCGGCACTCATCCTAGAATATTGCCAGGAGGAACGAAGTTACCATGAACAGTACCGCCAGTACCGTGGTGGCCTTGCTGAGAAGGCTCCGCCGCGCCCCTGCTGCCGAAGGATGCCGTAAGGGCACCGCCGCCGCCGAAGGCACCGGACAGGCCGTCGCCCTTGGATTTCTGCAGCAGAACCACAGCCACAAGAAGAACGCAGATTATCACATGAAGGAAAGTAAGTACTGTTATCATCGATTTCTCCTTAAATTCGAAGCCGATATATACAACAGAGGTCAAGGGCTGACAAGGGTTTTGCCCAAGTGGTTAGTCATCAATCAATTTCAGTATTTCAGCCAGTGTGAGACGGCTTCCCGGACACTCGGTGGAGGAGCCCTTCACATCCCTGTGAACGGTTATGCCCTCCCTTTCTATACCGAACCGGTGCATCAGCTTGCGAAGAAGGTTTCCCAGGGCCCGCATCTGCCCCGGGGTGGGAATCGTCCGGTTGAAATTCCCCACCAGGCATATCCCCACGGAATCGGTGTTGCCCCCCTTCGCGTGGGCACCGGTATAGGGCAGCGCCCTGCCTTTTTCAACGGCTCCATCCCCTGTAAGGGTTCCGTTCCCTATCACGAAGTGGTATCCGATGTCGTTCCAGTGGTTCAATCCCCTGTGCAGCACCCTGAAGAACGCCGCTGAACCGGTTTTCGTAGCGGAGTGGTGCACAACTATCCTCCCTATCCTCTTCATGGCAGGGGAGCCTGGATCGGGAAGGGGCTCTGAAAGGGCCAGGGCCATCTTCGGAGTTAATTCAGCGGGGCATTCGATGCCCTCCGCCTTCAGCCATTGGTGAAAATTCATATATTCCGTTCAGGGGTTCAGACATATTGTTTTTTTCAGTTACGGTTCCATTTATGGGGGTAATATCATGCCTGAAAGGTATATCGGTACAAGGGTCGGGGTTTATGTGGATGTATCCAACCTTACCATGAACGGCGGTTACGGGATGCGATACGAGGTCCTCAGGGAGTTCGCCTGCAGGAACGGAGCCCGGCCGGTGAGGCTCAACGCCTATGTGAGCTACGATGAACAGAGGGCCAGGACAGATAACGACTACAGGGAAGGTCAGAGAAGGTTTCACAGCGCACTCAGGGATATGGGTTTCAAGGTCATCAGAAAGATCACCAAGTGGTACACCGACGATACAGGGGCCCGTTTCGGCAAGGCCAACGTGGACCTGGATCTCGCCGTGGATGTCCTGCTGCAGTCGGACAAGCTTGACAAGATCCTTCTTGCAACCGGCGACGGCGACTTCACCAGGGTGGTAAGCACCATACAGAACAAGGGCTGCCGTGTGGAGGTCCTTGCCTTCGATAATGTCTCAAGGGAACTCCGGGACGAGGCGGACCTCTACATCTCCGGCTACCTTGTTCCCAACCTGCTCCCCTTCAAGGGTCTGGAGGACTACTCCAGCTGGGGGGAGAAGGGCAGCTTCGTCCGGGGCGTATGCGTCAGCCATGACAAGGGATTCGGCTTCTTCAGGTTCCTCAGGAACCACAACGGCGAACTCTGGAAGATAGACAACAGGGAGCCGGGCTCCCCCTACAGCAACATCTTCTTCCACGACTCGAACCTTCCGGGGAACGTGGATTACTTCAAGCTTCCGGACAGGGACCTCATCTTTGAGTTCGAGATAGCCGACGGCACCGAACCGGGAAAGACCCAGGCCATCAACATCGGAGCCCTGCGGTCTCTCACCTAGAACCCCACATCCATCGGAATAGCCGAAGAACCGTCATCCCTCCACAGGAGAGGCGTACTGCAGGAGTTCCACAGGGGCGCCATTCACCTCGATGAAGGCAACAATAACCCCTTCAGAGGGACTGTTGGGCTCTATTATGACCTTCTGCCCCCTCAGGGCTTCATCCAGATCATCAACCTGGAAGGCCACATGGGGCACTTCCTTTACGAGCTCCGGGTAGGGGGCGTCCTTCCAGTACCTTTGCCACTGAATGCCGAAGGGGTTGTTCCTGTGGTCGCTGACAGTCATTTTCAGGTGAGGAAGGTCTATTTCGCCCTGAAATCTTTCCTTTGTGGGAATTCCCGTATGATCGTACTTCATTCGTTGCCCTTCGCCATATCGCGGAATGATCATCCACCCATCGGCCAATGTCAATGGTTTTCATGGACTGCCGGTGGAATATCACCGGAATACAGTTGCTATTGGATTGAATTTCCTTTAGAATGTATTTATCATTAAATATCAAGGGAGAATTCAAGGATGAAATGCATTACTGTCCTCATGGTGTTCACGGTCATTGCCCTTTGCGAGACCGGAAGCTATTCATATTACGGCTGTTTTCTGAGTGAGCCATCCACCTCCGGCTATTACACCGACGGCCACTGCTTCCCCGGGCCCTTTCGCGCTAATGGCCCCATCGTCATCTACAGCTCTACACCGGGAAGGGACAACGACCCGTATTTCCACAGCCTGACCCTCTCATCGGATCACTATCTCTACGGCACCGGCCCCGGGGGTGAACAGGTCACGGAACCCCAGTGGGAAAATCTCTGGATAGAGCCCTATGAGCTCATGGCCCAGGGCCCGCCCTGGTTCAGCCTTGGCGCCGACCCCCTCCCTTCGGCGCCGACCAGGTCGACTGGCAGTCGGTGCGTTCCGCGGCCTTCGACGGCGGTCTTGTGCTATACGGGGGCGTAGATGTTCAGAACGGCTCTAGGCTCAGCATCAGGGGCGACACCCTGCTGGTGAAGATAGAGGCATACGGCGCGGAGCATTCACACGACCTTTCATCCCTGACCAACCCGGTGGTGTGGGTGGAGAACAGCGAAGACGACAGGATATACATAAGGGGATCCCAGGGGAGCCCGGTGAGCACCCCTGTAACCATGGGAATGTTCGGCCATCTCTACATGTCAGGTTCCCTGGAATGCTCAGGCAACGGAATGGCGGGGATAATCAGCGTGTACGGAGACCTCGTCATTGCCGATACACCCACCGGGCCCCAGCAGGGCTGGGAGGGCCACGAGATCGAAACCGCCACGGATATAGATTACCAGGCATCCCTCATGGCCCTTGAGGGCCGCATACTGGCTGAGAATTATTTCTACCCCAATCCCCGGGTGGATTTCATGTACAGCGGATTTCAGGTGGAGTACGAGTGGTACACCGGGACATACACAAGGGGATTCGATATGGTGAACACCTACGATGAAAGGCTCCTTACACAGAGCCCGCCCTTTTATCCCCAGTACGACATCTCCGGCACCGCCGAAACCGCTGAAGGGGTTTCCGGGGCTTCAATGGGGGTTTCGTCCAATCCCTTCCCGGGTTCCTCCGTGGTAACCCTGTCCACCCCGGGAACGGTTCAGCTCTTCGACCAGACCGGGAGGCTCATCGGGGAGTCCGGGCTTACAGAGCAGTGGATACTGCACGGTTCAGACCTTCCCGATGGTGTTTACGTACTGAGGGCGGTTTTCCCCGGCGGCGGAACGGAATCGCTGAGGGTGGTCAAACTGTTCCGATAGTGAATTTGCCACGGGTTCTACTTCTCCAGGATGACCGTGAATGTGGTTCCCCGGTCGGGAACGCTCTGTACCGAAACCTCCCCCCGGTAAAGTGACGCGGTCTTCCTCATTATGGAGAGCCCCAGTCCGCTGCCCAGTATGTTCCTGGTTTTCTCGTTCTTTATCCTTACGAACTCGCCGAAGAGCTTGTTCACCTCCCCTTCGCTCATCCCTATTCCGGTGTCCGATACGGCGATGGTTACCTTCTCTTCAGAGTCTGTTACACTCACCGTTACGCTGCCGCCGTCCCTGTTGTACTTCACCGCGTTGGAAACCAGATTGTTGAAGATGATCTCAAGCTCGCCCATGTCAGCCGGCATTGTGATGCTTTTTGAATCTGACTCCAGGGAAATGTCTATGTCCCTGGCTTCGGCGTCGGGCTTCATGGTTTCTATGGAGTTCCTGGCGGCTTCCAGAACATCGGTCTGCACCAGCTCCCGCTTCTTCTGGCCGCTCTCAAGCCTGGTGAGGTCCAATAGATCGTATATGAGCTTCCTCATGCCGGCGAGCCTGGTGAGGCTTCTGTCAACCACCCTGTCGTAGACCTTCGGATCATCCATTCCGGTGCCGTCCCGGAGGAGGTAAAGGTAGCCCTCTATGGCACCCAGGGGAGCCTTCAGCTCGTGGGCGAGGACGCTTATGAACTGGAACCTTACCCTGCGTTTCTCCTCCTCCAGCTCACGGGTCTGCCTGAGGGCAAGCAGGTGGGCGGCGGCCTGCTTCACCGACACCTTCAGCTCCGCCGGGGTGAAGGGCTTCGGCAGGAAGTCGTAGGCCCCCTGTTTCGTGGCGCTTACCGCTGTATCTATCGAAGCGTAGGCGGTGATCATTATTGCCATCAGGTCCAGTTCTCGGCTGTTTATCCAGTTGAGGACATCAATTCCCGAGAGCCCTCCCATCTTGTTGTCCAGGAGGACTATGTCCGGAGGCTCCTTCTCCATGAAGGCAATGGCCTCTTCACCGGAGGATGCCTCCCTTATGTCCAGAACAACCTCGGGCTCTCCATCGTCGGGGTCCATGGAAAAGGTCCGGAGTGATCTCCGGATGCCCATTCTCATCCCCTCCTCGTCGTCCACCACCAGCAGAACCAGCTTCTTATCTTCGGGCATGTCAGCCCTTCCCAATCTTCTTCAGTTCCTCTTCTATCTGCTCGAACCTTACCGGTTTCGAAAGCACCGCGTCGGCTGTGATCCAGCCGGCTGAATCGTCCACCCTGGGGAACTCAAGACCGGTCTCCCCGGTGACATTGGTAACCCATTACTACGGCGCAATCAGGGAATGTCCTCTTCAGTCGGTATGCCAGGACGAAGCCGTCGTCGTCGTTCTCCATCATGAGGTCTATCACCGCCACATCCGGGGCAAACCCCTTGAAGAGCTCCTCGGCCTGCTTCCTTCCCGGTGCGGTCAGTGTTTCATATCCCCGGGACTTGAACATCAGTTCCATCTGTTCCAGGAAGTCGGGGTCGTCGTCCACTATCAACACTCTGGTAATATCGGTCATCTGCGGTCTCCTCTTAGTTCTCCGGTGCTCTCCTTGGCAGAGTTACCGTGAATGTGGTTCCAGTGGGCCCCCTGTCAGGGTCCGTGTTGGATTCCACCGTTATCTGTCCTCTGTGCATCTTGACTATACCGTAGGTCACTGCCAGACCCAAACCCGTTCCCTGCCCCCGCTTCTTTGTGGTGAAGAAGGGTTCGAAGATCTTCTTTATGTCCCCGGGGTCTATCCCCGGGCCGCTGTCCTCAAAGGTGATAACCACCCTTTCCGCGTCGCCGCCGGTCTTCACCCTGAGGCGACCCTCTTCACCCATGGCGTCGAAGGCGTTGGATGCCAGGTTGATTATTATCTGGCTATCTGATCCTCGTCGAGTTCAGCGGTGGGGTCTATGTCCTCGGAAATGAATTCCACCCTGATCCCTCCGGGCGTTTCATGGGTCCGATGGTCCTGCGCATCAGGTCGGGAACATCCACTTCTGTCCTTGTGACCTTGTTCTGCCTTGCGAAGTCCAGCAGACCGGCCACTATCTTCTTGCACCTGTCCGCATGGAGGGCGATGGTTTTCAGGTCCTCACCCAGCTCCGGGTTACCGGGATTCTCCTCAAGAAGGGTATGGGCATACATCAGGACCACTCCAAGTGGGTTGTTCACCTCGTGGGCGATCCCCGCGGCCAGCTGCCCCATCCCGGCCATTTTTTCCGCGTGCTTCAGGGCCACCCTTGCCCCGGCCAGCTCGTCGCTGGTCTCCGCCAGCTCCTCCACGGTGTTCTTCAGCTGCTCTATGGAGTAGGGAAGGCACATCTCGCTCTCGGCCAGGCCCTTGTATATGGCTATGGCGTGGTTCCTGCAGGTATCATAGCCGCAGGCCCCGCAGTTGAGCTCGTCCTCAAGGGTGAACTTGCCCATTCTTTCCATTATGCGGGTGATCTCGGTTTCACTGGGGGCCTTCAGCCGCATGTCCGACGGGGCGAAGGTCCTCTTCAGGTCTATTCCCGAACACCGGTCCATCACCACGTTCCAGCTGTTGAAGTTTATTTTGTCCAGGCTCTCCCTGGCGTATTTGCTTACCTTGGCCCTTCGTCTGAAAAGGGGTGCCTTGCTTGTCATTCCAGGACCCATTATGCAGCCCTCGCAGCACAGGATCTCAAGCAGTCTGGCCTCCATGTCCCCGGACTCGAACTCCTTCAGGGCCTCAACGAACTCCTCCCTGCCGTCGGCGGTTACTATCTCCCCGGAGAGCAGGTCCTCATTCATGTCCGCGGCCTGGAGCATTCCCCTGTTAATGGGAAAAAGGGAGCCCAGACCCGGGGTGGGGGGATTGAAATCGCTTCCCTGGACCTTTTCCGGATCAATACCCATTATGGATACGATATTCCTGAGTTCGGCGAAGGTTACCGAAGCGTCAACATGGCTTCCCTGGAAGTCCTCGGCCTCGGCCCTCTTGGCGAGACAGGGGCCTATGAAAACGATCTTCACGTCTTCTCCATAGAGGTGCTTCACCACCATTGCCTCCGCCACCATCGGGGACACTATTGGTGCAAGGTTCGGAACCATTTCCGGCAGGTATTTCTCAACATAGTTGACTATGGCCGGGCAGGATACGGCGATATACCGCCTGTCCGGGTTCTTTCTGAGGAGCCGTCTGTACTCCCTCGCCACCAGGTCGGCGCCGAAGGCCACCTCGCATACATAGTCGAATCCCATGGCCCTGATGGTGCCCACCACCTTTTCCGTGGGAACGCCGGCGAACTCCGCGGGGAAGCTGGGGGCGATGATCGCCGCGGTCTTCTGTTTTCCCCTGAGTATCTCAAGCACTTTCGTTGTGGAGCCAACGGCTTTCTTGGCCCCCCTGGTGCATACCTTCACGCAGTTCCCGCAGCCAATGCAGCGGTCGGTTATGACCTCCGCCTGGCCGCCTGATATCCTGATGGCCTTTGCGGGGCACTCCCGTACACAGGTGTAACACACCCTGCACTTGTCCTGAATGGTCTCCACCAGCCTGGTCTCGGACATGCTACTTCAGCACCTTTCTCTCCTCGTATCCCGTGTGAAGCATTTCATGGGCTTTATGGCTGCCCGGCTCTCCGAGGTGCTCCCTGTACAGCCTTAATATGGACTGATTCATGTGGGCGGTGCGAAGGGCCGAGGCCGTGTCTATGGAATAAAGGCTCTGCATCCGGGCCCTGATCACTCCGGGATCCTGGGAGAAGGGCTGTCCTCCCCCTGCGATGCAGCCGCCGGGGCAGGTCATTATCTCCACGAAGTGGAAGTGCTTCTCGCCTCGTTTTATGCTGTCCAGCAGTTTTCTCGCGTTGCCCAGACCGCTTACCACAGCCGCCTTGAGCTCTATGTCTCCAATGGGTATGGATGCTTCCTTGATCCCCTCGAAACCCCGGACCTCCTTAAGCTCCAACTGCTCAAGTTCCCCTCCGGTTATCATGTTGTAGGCGGTTCTCACCGCAGCCTCCATAACGCCACCGCTGGCTCCGAAGATCTTCCCGGCGGAGCTTCTTTCGCCGAATGGCTGTCCGCCGGTTCACTGTTCACCGAAGCCAGGTCCATGCCGAACATCTTCAGCATCCCGGCGAACTCCCGGGTGGTGAGTACGGCATCCACGTCCTGCACCGAACCGCTACCCATTCCAGGTCTTGCGCACTCGAACTTCTTGGCGGTGCAGGGCATGATGGATACATGGAAGACCTTCTTCGGGTCTATTCCCTTCTCCGGAGCCCATATCCTCTTTACCACCGCCCCCATCATCTGCTGGGGACTCTTGCAGGAGGAGACATTCTCAAGGAACTCCGGGTAGAACTCCTCCATGAATTTCACCCAGCCCGGGGAGCAGCTTGTGAAAAGCGGAAGGGGTCCACCGGTCTTTATCCTCTCCACGAGCTCAGCGGCCTCCTCCATAACCGTGAGGTCTGCGCTGAAGGAGGTGGGGAAAACGTAGTCGATACCCATCCTGCGCATGGCTCCGTTCATCCTGTCAACGATGTCGGTTCCAGCCCTGATCCCGAATTCCTCCGCGATGGAGACACTGATGGCCGGGGCGTGCTGGGCCACAACGGTAACTTCAGGGTCCCTTATGGCAGCCAGGACCTCGGCGGTGCTTCCCTTTTCGTAAAGGCACCGGTGGGACATACCATGATGCACTGGCCGCAGTTGATGCAGCTTGAAACGTTCAGCCCCTCCTCAAAGGCGCAGCCAATTCTGGATGAACTCCCCCTTCCGATGAAGTCGATGGCGCTCACCCCCTGTATCTCTTCACACACCCTTACGCACTTCCCGCAGAGGATGCACTTGTCCGGATCACGGACTATCGACGGGCTTGAAACGTCAAGGTCGTACCGTGACCTTTCCCCGGCATAACGCCTCTGCCTTACACCCAGCTCCTCGGAAAGGTCCTGGAGGGTGCAGCAGCCGTTCCTCACGCAGTAAAGGCAGTCATCGGGATGGTTGGCGAGGAGCAGCTCGATGATGGTCCGTCTGGCGTCCAGGGCCTTTGCAGAGTGGGTCCTCACGCTCATTCCCTCGGTGACCGGCTGTGAGCAGGAGGGTACGAGCCTTCCAGTGGCGGTGTCCTCCACCACGCACATTCTGCAGGCGCCGGAGGGGGGAAGCCCCTCGATGTGGCAGAGGGTTGGGATGGATATGCCCGCCCGTGCGGCCACTGTGAGTATCGTCTCCCCGGGGCTGGCTTCAAGAGGTCTGTCATTTATTGTTATTCTCATTGCTGTTACCTCTTTCCCTATTCCACCACGACGGCATCGAAGGGGCACACCTGGAGGCAGGCTCCACACCCTATGCACTTGTCGGGAATGATGTAATGGGGGCTTTTCCGGGCTCCCATTATGGCTTCGGCGGGGCACTTCCGGGCGCACAGCGTGCAACCCCGGCATTTATTCGGGTTTATGGAGTACTCCAGAAGCTCGGTGCAACCCCGGCGGGACACTTCCTGTCATATATATGGGCTTCGTATTCATCCCTGAACCACCTCAGGGTGCTCAGCACCGGGTTAGGGGCGGTCTGGCCCAGGCCGCAGAGGCTGGTTTCCCGTATGACACCGGCAAGCTTTTCCAGGTTAACTATGCCCCTGAAACGCTCCAGTGACTGCCTTCCGCTCTCCCCCCGGCGTCCCCTGGTGATACCCTGAAGTATCTCCAGCATGCGTCTTGTGCCCTCCCGGCAGGGAATGCACTTGCCGCAGCTCTCCCTCTGAATGAAGTCCATGAAGAACTTGGCCACATCCACCATGCATGTGTCCTCGTCCATTACCACAAGGCCCCTGAGCCCATCATGGCCCCGAACTCCGTGAGGGATTCGTAATCGATGGTTATGTCCACGTGTTCCGCGGGAATGCAGCCCCCTGAAGGTCCGCCTATCTGAACCGCCTTGAACTTCTTTCCATCGGGAACTCCGCCACCGGCCTTGAAGAGTATGTCACCCAGGCAGGTTCCCATGGCCACCTCTATCAGTCCGGTATTCTCTATCTTTCCCGAAAGGGCGAAGACCTTGGTCCCCCTGCTGCCCGGAGTACCCAGGGAGCTGAACCAGCCTGAACCCCTTCTAAGTATCGGTGGAACATTGGCGAAGGTTTCCACGTTGTTTATCACAGTGGGCTTTCCGAAGAGGCCGCTCACCGCGGGATAGGGAGGTTTCGGCGAGGGCATTCCCCTTTTGCCTTCGATGCTGTGTATAAGGGCGGTCTCCTCGCCGCAGACGAAGGCGCCTGCGCCCATCTTGATCACTATGTCAAGGTCAAATCCGCTGTCGAGTATGTTGCAGCCCAGAAGACCCCACTCCCTGGCCTGTGCGATGGCGATGCGAAGCCTTTCAACCGCCAGGGGATACTCGGCCCTCAGGTAGACATAGGCCTTCCTGGCCCCAATGGCATAGGCCGCAATGGCCATTCCCTCGATTATCCTGTGGGGGTCACCTTCGATCACGGCCCTGTCCATGAAGCTCCCGGGTCGCCCTCGTCGGCGTTGCATATCACATACTTGGAATCCGCCGGGGTTTCCATGGCGAAACGCCATTTCTTCCCGGTGGGGAAACCGCCGCCGCCCCTGCCCCGAAGACCGCTCTTTTCGACTTCTGTGCATACATCATCCGGGGTCTTTCCCCGGAGGGCTTCTGAAAAACCGATGTATCCGCCATTTGCGATGTACTCGCTTATGCTGACAGGGTTTATGATTCCGCAGTTCTCAAGGACCCATCTTGTCTGCACACCGAAGAAGGGGTGTTCATCCATATAGACTACGTCCTCCCAGCGCTGGAACCCATCGGAACGGAACTGGGCCATGACAAGGTCCTCGGGAACATTGCCATGAAGGAGTACCGACTCCAGAAGACCGGCGGCCTTGTCTTCGGTGACCGTTTTGAAGGAAAGCCTGTTCCTGCCTGGAATCTGTATGTCCATTATGGGCTCCACCGCACAGAATCCAACACAGCCCACCTCTATCACATCGGCATCAACTGACCCGTGCTCAAGCCAGCTTCTGATCACGGAAAGGGTCTTCCCGGCTCCGGCTCCCAGTCCGCAGGTGCCGGTGCCTATGAAAATCGCCGGCCTGGTGAGTTCCTTCCTCAGAAGGGTGCCCATGGATTCCTTCCGGACTGATGAGCATTCGTCACTCTTGTGGCAAACCGGACTTGAGGTAAAGCATTGCAGCATTGAAGGGCAGGGCTTTTCGCCGGTGTGCCAGCACTCGTCGCAGCACATCTGGAATTTTTCACTCATTTTACTCTGCCTTCCTTCTGTATGAATCGAGTATACCCGGGATGTCATCACCCTCCACCCTGGCGTGGAACTCTCCGTTCACTGCAATGACAGGGGCGAGGCCGCATGCGCCTATGCAGGCCACCACTTCAAGGCTGAACAGGCCGTCCCGGGTGGTGTTTCCAGGCTTGATGCCCAGTTCTCCGGTGAGGGAATCGAGAACCCTGGCGGAACCCTTTACATGACATGCTGTTCCACGGCATACCTGTATGTGGAACCTTCCCATGGGCTCGAATCTGAACTGGTTGTAAAAGGTTGCAACACCGAAGATCTTACTTGCCGGCAGTTCCAGGAGCTTGCCTATCCGCTCCACCGATCTCCGTGACAGGAAGCCCTCGGCCTCCTGGACCTCCTGCAGGATTGGAATGAGCCTGTCCCTGCCGGCTCCTGCGTTCCTGTCAAGTATTTCTGTGAGAGTACTCATCTAGTTGTTCCCTTCCACGGAATTCCGCGCGAAATACGCCACCTTCTCAAGGGCGGCGGTAACATCCCTGTTCTCAAGATAAACCCAGTCCGGTACCCTCAGGGGGACCGGAGCGTAGTTAAGTATTCCCCGTATACCGGCTGAAACAAGCCTGTCGGCAATGCTCTGGGCCGCCTCCGGAGGAACGGTAAGTATCGCCACGGTTATGCCGAGTTCCTTTACCACTTCCTCGATCTTCTGCTGCTGATAGCACCGGCTTCCGCTTATCATTCGTCCGGTTTCGAAGGATCGATGTCGAAGGTGGCCACCACCCTCAGTGCGGATCTTCTACCCCTGAGGAAGGCGACTATTGCCCTGCCCAGGTTTCCCATTCCAACAAGGCCTACCTTCGCCGGTTCCTCACCATCGATGACACTGCCTATGCTGGCGGCGAGATCCTTCACCATGTACCCCCTGTTGGGACTGCCGGTGTATCCAATTGCCATGAGATCCCTGCGAACCTGAGCCGGCGTAACGCAGGCCATGGAGGCAAGCTGATGGGAGAACAGGTTCACCGTGCTCTCGTCCACCCTGCCCTCCAGCAGCCAGCGGTAAAGGCTGAGCCTTTCTACTGTTTTGTCTGGTATCACAGAGGACTCCAATCGTGTATTCGTGCATTTCGTAACGCTGTTATTGTTTTCACAACTATCATATTCTAATGAATTGGTTCAAACGGTCAACCCCCCCTCGTTGACTTGGTCTCCCTTGAATGGTAGAAAACTCCCGGAGGTATCCATGAGGTGGTTCGTGATAGTCAATCCCCTTGCAGGGGGAGGTTCCGCAGGGAAGGCCTGGAACTGTGTTTCCAACATGCTTGAGGAGACCGGGATAGTATTCTCCGCCGGTTTCACGGATTCGCCCGGGACCACCAGAACCCTTGCGGCTGAGGCTGTGGCCACCGGTTATGATGGGATAGCGGTTTACGGCGGCGACGGCACCGTATCCGACGCCGCTTCGGTCATATCAGGGAATCTGGATGTGGCACTGGCTATCCTCCCCGCTGGTTCAGGGAACGACTGGGCCAGGTCCCTTGGCTATGGCAGTCCCTCTCCACTCTCCGCAGCGCAGGCGATGAAGGAGGAGAGTTTCAGGGTTACCGACACCGGACTGGCGGAATGGAAAGGATCATCCAGGTTCTTCCTCAACTCATCCGGCATTGGTTTAGACGCCCTGGTCCTGAAAAGAGCCGTGGCCATGAGGAGGGTCATTTCCCTGAACAGGACATGCTATGCAGCAAGTCTTCTTTTCTCAGCCCTGGTTACACCGGTCTGGAAGGGAGAGTTTTCCTGCAACGGAACACCTTTTCATACAGGTGAATACCTCACTTTTACCGCGGGGGTGGGGGCATTCAGCGGAGGAGGAATGATGCTTGCCCCGTCTGCCCTCCCCTGGGACGGCATGCTGGACGGCCTGTGCCTATCCCCAATGGGTTTGTTCAGCATACTGCGTAACTTCGGAAGGATCTTCTCCGGAACCCTGGGGGATACAAGATGGGCCAGGGGCGCAAGGGGAGAAAGGATTGCCGTGAGGCGAACCGGGGGTTCACCGCTGCTGCTGGAGCTGGACGGCGAACCGGGTGGACATCGGGGGATTCGAACCTGGTGGAGTTCGTTTCGGTGCCTGGAAGTCTCAGGGCAGCAGTCCCAGTATCCTGAGCACGTCCAGGGGGCCTTCGGCAAATACATCAGCGCCCTCCCTGGCAAGGCTTCTCTGCTTCTGTAGCCCCACAGACAGGCAATGTGGGCCGTTCCAGCGGCGGCTGCCACCTTCACGTCGGCTTCGCCGTCCCCTGCCATCACGGCTTCTTCAGGTTTCACCCCTGCCTCGCTGAGGATCTCCAGAAGAACATCCGGAGAGGGTTTTGCCGGTCGGCCGGGTGCTGATCCCCGGAATGCGGTGAAGGGGTATTCGGGAAAATGATGGTCCAGGGCTTTCTTCACACCGGCGGTGGTCTTGTTGCTGAGTACGCAGACCGGTCCCCCCCGCTGGAACAGAACGTCCAGCATTCGGGTGACCCCGGGAAACACCTCCGACATGGGATCCTTCATCCCGGCATACCTGGAGCTTATCTCTCCTGACAGGGGGGCGTTCCACTGCTCAGGCACCCCCAGTCCCTCCAGCAGCGCTTCCACGCCTGAGCCCACCAGGGCCCTTATCCTCTCCCGGGATACCGGGGCCATCCCTATGTCCGCGATCACGCCGTTAACAACCCTTGTTATGTCCGGAAGGGTGTTCAGAAGGGTGCCGTCGAGGTCCAGGATCACTGCGTCGTATCTCAAAGGTCTCCTTCCATGGGCTGCCTGTAGAGTGAACAGGCTTCCACGGCGGTCTCCCTGATGAGTTCCCCCAGCGGGTCAGAGATGCCCGGGGGCCTCCAGGCTCCGGGAACCGTAATATCAGCCCCCAGTACGGAAACTGCTATCACCGATGCCGCAAGGTAGGACCTTCCAGGGAAGGGTGCGAGCCGTCGGCTTCGTAGAGATCCAGCATCGGGAAGGACCCCTGAAGCATCCCGAAGGCCTTTCCGCATGGAGCAACCGGGCAGTGGTGAACGTATCCCATCCTGGAATAGCAGGCCTCGAGGCCATGAAGCATCAAGAAGTCGTTCCTCCTGGGCCACGTCATCAGGAAGGATGGCTGTATTCCCCCTGCGGCGCACAGTAGGGCCAGACTGTCGCCGTACTGCCAGGTCAGACGCGGGTTCACCACCGGCATGCAGCTCTGCTCCTGGAAGATAGCGATGTCTATCTCTCCGTTCTCAAGGAGCCATCTCAGCTCCTGGTGGTTCCAGTGGTCCTGGAAGGTGGCTCCGCCCATGGTATGGCTCAGGGTTATCAGGGTGTCCCCGGTGACCGATCCGAATAGACTGTCGGCAAGGGACCAGAGACCCCCGTTTCCCATGGTGTAGCTGTTTCCGACGAATAGCATAGTGGTGGCGGAGAAGAGCCCGGCAAAGAGCAGCCCTGTCATTGTGCGCCTCCCGTCACAGTGACCTTAATTGTATGGGAGTCAAGGGGAGTGAACGCCTGGACAAGATAGATACCCGGTGGAATATCCCTGAAAACAGCTGTGCCGCCGATGACAGCTGAGGTCCTTCCCACGACCCTCCCGGACATGTCGATCAGTCTTACCGAAGCATCCGTTCCCATGGTTTCCAGGAGAAGGACGCTGATCGTTCCGCCGCAGGAAGGATTCTGCAAAACCGATGCCAGAGGCTGGACTGTGCCCTGTTCCTCGAGACCCATGCCCTCAAGGGTTCCCAGGGAATCCGTCCTGAGCACCAGCCCGTTGTAAAGCTCCTCGGCAAAGCACCCTGAGACCGCGAAGCCCCCGTCGGTGCATGTGGTGACGTCCAGCCCGTAATCCACAGTGTTCCCGCCGTGGATCATTGTCCAGAGCAGATCCCCCTCCAGGGAGAACTCCGCCAGCATTATGTCCGAACGGTTCACCTCGGACATGGGCAGGTCGTTGGTCCATCCGGTGACTACTATGCCCTCCCCGGTGGCATCCGCAGCGGATGCCGAGATCCAGCTTTCGCCGTACAGTGCCGCCGTCCACTGAATGGCCAGATCCCCGTCGAGCTTCATGACTAGTACTCCGCCAACCTGGCCGTTGTCCTCGGTTTCCGTATTGCACACCACGATGCAGCCTTCCACCAGGGGCACCAGATCCACCGGGTGGATCTTCCAGGCTTGGGCATGTAGTGGCGGACCTCCATGGTCTCCGGGAAGAACAGGGTCACATCCCTTCCCACCCGGAAAGCCTGTGGAACCGAGAACGCAGATCTCACCGTCCAGGGAGGAAACCGAAGCAACCTCCATCTGAACATCGGGATAAAGCTGGTTGGAGAGCACCTCCATATCTGTATTCATCACCGCCACCCTGACAGCAGGATCACCGGGACTGTCGTTCCCGGCCAGCACCAGCTGCTCCGTGCCGGCGAAGATGGCAGCCCCTCCGAGGAACTGGTCCTGAAAGACCGGATAGCCGGTTTCAGCTCCACCGGTTTGAAGAACGATCATGGCGTTCTGAAGGGGTCTGTGGGCGAGTATGGTCTTCTTGCCGGCGAAACCGCAGAGCTGAAGGGCTTCGTTCTCACCGCCCAGGTAATACCAGAGAGTTCCTTCGCCCTGGTTGTCAAGATAGCCGAGGTAGATCTCAGGTACTGCCCCCGGATAATCCCTCACATTGCTCACGGTGAAATAGCCCTTGGAGTTCTGAATGGTTCCGATGGTAAGTATCTCCCCCTCGCCGGACACCTCGGTGAGGAATACAGGAAGGGCAATGATCGCCAGCAGCAGATGGAACACCTTCAGTTCACCTGAAGAAGGTAGACCTTGGGCCAGTCCATGGGGTCCGCGTCGTAGGCAAGCATCCCGTCCGGGGAGATGGAATATCGGGCGTCCGGGTCGATGGTCCCGTCGGGAACGGCGATGTGCAGAAGCTCACCCTCAGGAGAGTAGACCCTGAAATAGGGGGATCCCCTATCCCCCATCTTTATCCATACGAGACCGCTGCTGTCCACGCCTATCCCCTCCGCTATGTCCCTGTGGGTGGCGGACACGGGCTGTCTAGACCTGTCCAGGGAGGTCTCCCCGTTCTCTATCGTAAGGGATATCGCCAGCTCGTCCTCGGCAAGCTCCTCCTGTGAAAGCGGTATTCTCTCCCGCTCCTCGGAGACCTCAAAAAGCGGCTCCCCATCCCGGCGGTAACAGGCGAGTCTGAACAGGGAATCGCTGATCAGCACCAGGCATGCCTCCCCTCCTGGACCCGCGGCGAAGGCGAAGCTCGGCGCCTCATCCGAGTTCACCATTCCCCCGCTGGTCTGCATAGTGTGGCTTTCGTAGACCACAGCTGGTTCGCTGCGGTCTATGAAGGCCACGAAGTCCATGGATACCGACGGGGGGCTTCCCTCCCGGATGTCCATGAAGATGTCCGTTGCCAGGAACCTGTCACCGGCTCCCCTGATCCTCACCGGAGGAACCGGGAAGAAGCCTGTGATCTCGCCTGTGGAAGCTCCTGTGGAGTCGAAGATGAGAAGCTTCCCCCCGGCAATGTCCGAGACAACGAAACCGCCGCTGATAACCGCAAGCCCCAGGGGCATCGTATACTCCCCGGGCCCTGAACCCCTCCTGCCGGCGGTGAAAAGCTCTTCGCCTTCCGTTGTGAAGATCTGGAGCATTGCCTTACCCGCATCCAGGACAGCCACGTTCCCATCCGGGGTAAAGGCTGCGTCGGCGATGAAGGCGAACACGTCCGGTCCTTCGCCGAATTCGCAGCCCAGTGTGTCTGCTGCTGTAATTGTTACAGTGTCGAGTTCAGCGGAACTCCCGTCCCGGGTATCCGCCGCCTCCTGTGGGTCTCCGCAGCCGAAGACCACTATGAGTGATCCAATAAAGAGAAGGGCATGCATCTTCATGGGGAGCTCCTTTTCTTATCCCTCAGTTCATGTTATTGTAAAACAATAAAACCAAGGGAGGGTAATATGTCAAAAAAGTTCCTTGACGATCTCACCGACGAGGAGAGGACCGAGTTCCTGGCATTCTGCGAGAAGAAGGTGTTCCTGGCCGACCAGGAGATAATAAGGAAAGGTGACACCTCAAGGGTTCTCTTCCTTATTCAGCAGGGCTCCGCCACCGCAAGCGACAGCTGGGACGACGATTCCGTGCCCCTTGCCATCTTCTCCGAGTGGGATGTCTTTGGAGAAATGTCGTTCCTCGAGGGTTCCCCCCGCTCCGCAACGGTTATAGCCACCGAGGACAGCGTGGTTTATGCCATTTCCTGGGACAGATTCAGCGAGTTCATGGAACTGAAGCCCGCCATCGCGGTAAAGATACTTCTTCGTTTTACCGAAGTACTGATCAAGAGGCTTCAGTTCATAGACGAGGCCTTCACCACCATTGCCGTGGCCAACCGCGACATGAAGAAGAACATGACCGAAATGCGAAAGGTCCTCAAGGGCTGAGATACCCCTGTGCACTAAGGCCGGTCCGTCAGGGCCGGCCTTCTCATTGGAAGAAAAGGTTGCACTGATTCGCTGAAACCCGGGCATTGAGTTTCATGAAAAGTATTTGTATATTTCCGAGAACATGTGGAATCCTTTCCAGATAAGTCAGACGCATAAGGTGGAAGATGAGAGACAGAATATTGGGACTGGACAGGGAAACTCCCCTGCTGGACGGTTCTACCGTCACCTATGTTAATCTTGATAACGGGGCCAGCACCCCCCACTCCTCGACGCCGTAGAGGCCCTGGAACGGTTCATGCCCTTCTATTCCAGCGTTCACCGGGGAACCGGCTTCAAGTCCAGGCTCAGCACCAGGGCCTTCGACAGGGCCCGGGAGATAATAGCTGAGTTCGTGAAGGCGGATCTCGCGGAGAACACAATAATCTTTGGCAAGAACGCCTCCGAGGCCATCAACAAGCTCGCCCACAGCCTTCCCCATAAGGAGGACTGCGTGGTCATGACCACCCGGATGGAACACCATTCCAATGACCTCCTGGCGGGATCACTACAATGTTGTCCATGTGAACACACTGCCCGACGGCAGGCTGGACGAGGCCGATTTCGACGCCAAGCTCCACCGTCATAAAGACAAACTTGCCCTGGTGGCGGTTACAGGTGCGGCCAATGTGACCGGCTACCTTCAGCCCATCCACAGGCTTGCCAGGAAGGTTCACGAAGCGGGTTCCTTGATACTCATCGACGCGGCGCAGCTTGCCCCCCACCGCGAGATAGACATGTTGCCCGACGATCACCCGGAACACCTCGACTTCATCGTCCTCGCCGGCCACAAGATGTACGCTCCCTACGGAACCGGCTGCCTGATCGGCCCCAGGCGTGTCTTCATGAACTGCTCACCGGACTACAGCGGTGGCGGAACGGTTAATGTGGTCACCGAGAACGAGGTTTCTGGGCGGGGCTTCCGGACAAGGAAGAGGCAGGCAGTCCCAATGTTCCCGGGCAATAGCCATGGCCGCTTCAGCAAGGGCTCTGATGAAACGATCAATGAAAAAAGTGGAGGAACACGAGGTCATCCTCACGAAATACGCCCTGAAAAGGCTGAAGGAAGTTCCCGGGATGATCATCTACGGCGAGAGTGATCCGGAAAAACTGGACAGGGTCGGGGTTATACCATTCAATGTTCAGGGTATCCACCACTCCCTTCTGGCGGCAATTCTGGGCTACGAGGGCGGTATAGGGGTCCGCAGCGGCTGTTTTTGTTCACACCCCTATGTGGTTAGCCTCCTTGGCCTGTCGGAGGATGAGGCCGTGATGTGGAGGGAGGATTTCCTTGCAGGGGATAAATCGAAGATGCCGGGCATGGTCAGAATGAGCCTGGGCTGCTACAGCACTGAATCGGATATTGACCGGCTGATCCACATGCTGAAAAAGGCCGCCTCCGGCGACTACCGGGGCAGATACACCGTTGTGAAGGAATCAGGCGAATATGTCCCCGAGGCTATGTCGAACCCTTCGAGGAGTACTTCAGCCTGGACTGATACCGATGAAT
>MJAN01000019.1 GCA_001875255.1 Candidatus Sabulitectum silens
CCTGGTACCACCGAAGACTTGCGGGTAAATTCCTCAAAATGCCCCTTCCAGAATTCCTCTGCGAAGTCTCCGACTGGTCGGAAACAACCCTGGCCCTTGCCTTATCAAGGGCGACAGGCTTCCACCTGAGGAGTACGACCGTGTGGCCGAGACCCTCTCTTCCTACATAGGGATCGACGCATCCTATGTGAAGGGCGCCAACCTCAGGGTTAACATCATGCGGTTCTGCAAAGAGCTGCTTCGCAGCGACAAACGCAGCATAGGAAGGCTTGATGCCCGGTTCACCGGCATAGAGGGCGACGCATCCGACGCCAGGCCGGAGTATGACCCGTCAATGACCGCCATTCTCGCCACCTACACCTCCGTATTCAACGACTACCTGGGTTCCCGGCTGGAAGTTAAGACCGACATGGCATACAGGGTGATGCAGCATTTCAGTGAGAGGAAGTGGAAATGGGAGGACAACTCCCTGCCGGACACCGGGGAATCACTGAGAAGGGCCATGGGAAAGAACAGGAACATGAAGGTTCTTGCGGCACAGGGTTACTATGACCTGGCAACCCCCCACATGGCCACTGAGTACATGGTTTCCCACATGAACATGGACCCTGAGGTAAGGAAAAACCTTTCATTGAAATACTATCCGCGGGACACATGTTCTATCTCGACTCCGATTCCCTCGGGTCTTTCCGCAGGGATGTGGAGGTTTTCTTCAATGAATCCCTCACTGGAAAGCCCCTTTAGTTTTGCTTATAATCCGCCGTTAATTTCTCTATCTTCATGAATGAAGGGGGATTGCAATGGCACTGCAACAGTTCGGCGGGGTGAGGTCCCTGGTGACTTGCGGGTTTCGGAGATGATACTGAAGGGAAAGGCTGTCACCCTCAGGGAACACAGCCCCGAAGATCTCCACGCCGTTCACGAATGGCATGGGGACAGGAAGGTAATGGTATTCCTCAGCTGGGGTGCCGAGACACTGGAGGAAAGCTCCCTCTATCTGGCGGACTGCATAAGGGACAGGAAGAAGGATCCCCGTGACAAGTACCGCCTGGCCATCGTCGGTAATGAAACCGGCAGGGTAATGGGCAGCGCAACCCTCCACTGGCGGGGCAGGGGCGCCAACGGAGGCGACGGCAGACTGGGGTGCTTCCTCGCCCGGGATTACCAGGGCAGGGGTTATGCAAGGGAGGCCACCAGACTTCTCATGGAATTCGGAATAGATACCCTTGGAATGCACAGATTAAGCGCCACCTGTCTGGCGGGGAACGAGGCCTCGGAGAGGACCCTGAAGAGCCTGGGGTTCGTATACGAGGGGACCATGCGCAGGCACAGCTGCCGGGACGGGGTATGGATAGACAGGCACTTCTACTCGGTACTCAGCCACGAATGGAACCCCTCGGAGTTCAGTTAGTGGATCGGGGATTTCTTGACGGCTGCCGGGTCAGGCGGTATTGTCAATTTTGAGAAATGGGAAACTGCTGGGTTGTCATCAACCCCGCTTTTGCAGGCTTTTTTGCCCCTAGCCCGAAGGAGTTTTCATGCCCGATATCAATCTTATCCTTTCTATTCCCCAGGGGATCATTACAGCTTCCTCCCTTGGGATACCAGGTCTGGCCCGACACTACAGCCCGGGTTCCGGAAGACACTTCAAAGACCGCAAGATCTTCGTCGATCTGGCGATCAGGGACCTCCGTCCGGATTTCCAGTTCCTGGATGACGGAGGCTGGAGGAATGCCGACACCGACACCGTGAACGCACTTGCAGCGGCTGCGTCGGGGAATCGCACGAAGACCGCCCTGTCGAACAACGCATTCTCATGCACGCCTATTTCCGCCTACAAGCGTATCTATCTGGTAAAGACCGGCGGAGATGTGATGCCCATGGAACCTGGGGAACTGCTCCATCGCTTCGTATCCGGCGAGTGCCATGAGGAAATGTCCCCGGCTGAGGTGGCCGGGGCCGCCGGTATCCCCAACGAAACCGAGAGAGTCCCCAGGATCTACCTGGTCATGTGCCCGATTCAGATACTTCTTGTTTCCAACCTGACCCCGGTTGAGTACGCGTGGTACGCCACACACAGGCCGGGGAAGGTGTTCAGGCATGTGATATTCACCGAGCTGCAGTCTGAACAGCCAGGGCTTGCCGCCCTCAGCCGCTACAGAGACGCCAGACTGGAAATTGAGGCCGATCCCGACAAGAAAACCAAGACGGTTGTGTCCGAAGACTGCATCAACGAAGTACCATTCCACTCATGGCTGGGCTACCCGCCGGACACCGAAGGCGGTCTCTATGTGGCTAACCAGGAAGAGATAGACCTCTACAGGTTCCCCGCCGAGATACCCAGCGCCTGGGAAAGGGCCAGCGGCTGAGCCTGGCGCCTTGAGCGAAGTGACATGGATCAGTCGCCGGAACCGGATTGGTTATCAGTAAATGGAATGGTTCCATCAGTTGCTTCGTTCTGTATCAAACATCAGACCGATATAGTCATGACAAGCGCATAAAGGACTTAAGCAATCTCCAGGCAAGGGCGGCCCGTCCCCTGTGTGTGAACAGAACCGACGCAAGATGCGCGCATGACCAGCCACATGAACAGGAGTTGGCTGTTGTACCGGCTCTTCTGAGAACGCCGGGCAGATCATATCCCATCTTCCTCAGGTCTCCAACAGGACCTTCCATGGAGGTTTCGCATCGGTAAACCAGGCCGGTCTCTCCGATCACGGCAACCCTGGAACCGGCAGGACATCGGAATCCATTGGGGTTTCCGGCAAGGGTTCGTCGAATGCTCTCCCTTGCCATCGCCTGAACCTCCCGAAAACCATTGCCCGAAGTCCGCCGGAATCTCTGTTTCGCAGGGAGTCAGCCATCTCGGCTACTTCGGTGAAATCCTTGAAGGATTCTCCCCTTACCCCTTCATCCCTGGGATTGCCATGAACAGGAACGATGGAATGGTCGTCCACTTTCATTTCATCTGAAACGAAACGGAGAAGCTCTTTTATCTCTCCGCGATTATACTGGTTGAGAACCGAACACACCTTAAGCCTGAGGCTGGAATGCCTACTCTGTACATCGGTGAGAAGACCATAGGTCTCCATTACTTTTTCGAAGTTGCCCGGCACTCCCCTTATCCTGTCATGCACCTCTCCCAGACCGTCAAGTGAAAGCTCTACCTGAATAAGGGTTCTTCCGCATTCCCTGATTATCATTTCAGTTCTTTCAGAAATGGATTCGGGCCGCAGACAGTTGGTGGGAATGCTGATCATCATCGTTCCCGCAAGCCTGCTGAAAGCCCCGCATAACTGGGCGATATCTTCCCTCAGGAAAGGTTCGCCGCCGCTGAGGCTCAAAAACACCGAGGGCTTGCATGAAGCGGCGATCTTTTCCACCTCTGAAAGGGACAACTCTTCTTCTTTTCTAACGGTGTTAAGATTCTTCCAGTTAAAGCAGGTTATGCAACGGGAATCGCAGCGGGATGTGACGAAGAAGATCAGGTATGGGGGTACTGGAGAGCCCATCGAGCGCAGGATCATACGGGCAAGTCCATAGGGTTTTCGATTCACAGTCCTCTGAGCCTCTCCTTCTTGTGGGCAAGAACTTCTCGATAGCTCCTTCGTCGAACCATGGTGGCAAACAACCCCGCGGTAAAGGCTGAACCAATAACCGTGTGATGGGCAACATGGCATACCGGAAGCAACAGGCCCGGGGTCCACTGCGCAACAGGTTCAGCAGTGTGTCAACAATAACTGCAAGGAGATAAAGCCCGGCAACTGCCGCCAGGAGGAAAGACGAAGAGACAAGAAGGGGCAGAAGCAATATCCCTGCAACCATGGCAACAACGCCGGGTATTCGAAGAAAGATCTCCGGGAAAAGAACCGTATTCATTCCTGTTGCGTACCTTGCTCTGCCCTGATGGCACAGAAAACCGTCAAAGAACCCCCTTCTTCTGTGCTTCACTATGAAATTCTGTCTGATAACGGGTTTGAAGCCCTTCTTCAGGGCAATGTAGAAGAATTCAGTATCGTCAACACGCCAGTCGGCAACCTCGTTGAAGCCCCCTGCGGACTCCCAGACATCCCTTCTGACAAGGCAGTTGCACAGGTATATGGAGCTGAAGGATGGAACCGCACGATCCTTTCTGCCATAAAGCAGGCTTCCCTCTCCAAGGGGCGAAGTGGTGACCATGTCGGTGAGGAGCTCCTGGAACGAATCCGTCATCGGGATCGTGGGGCCGGTAACTATGGCATGGCCATCGGCAAGGGTTTCTTTGTAAACTTCGAACCAGCTGTCGGTTGGAATGGTGTCATCGTCCAGAAAGCATATCCACTGACCTGATGATTGCTTAACGCCAAGGTTCCTCCGTACTGAAGCATGCTTCTCTGGGGTTGTAATGTTCACGGCGGAATCCTCCGTGCCCGGAACTGGTCTGTCGGAGACCAGAACTATCTCTCTTTCACTTTCGGGAATGTTACGCACCAGTGAGCGATAGAGTTCCCGGGCATCATCAGGCCGGGTAACGGGCACAACGAAAGAAACCTTCACAGACAGTCCCCAGTTCATAGGCGGAAACGCGTCAGCCAATACACCGCCATTATTCCGATGAAATCCTTGACAGAAAGCTTCGGAGGCCAGACAAAGGGAACCTTGATCTCAGGGCCGCTCGGGATCCTTTTAGAAACAGCTCTTCCGTCACAGTTAACCTCCGATCCCTGACTGAAACCGGCATGGCCAGAAGCTTGTGGTTCCCCGGTTTTCCCGGAAACCAACCATAGACCTGAACTCCTCTTCCGTCAATGAAAAAGCCCGAGATCCCTGCGGAAACCGTGCATTTGAACAAACCTCACCCGGCCTCTATCTCCGTAACATCGTCCTGCCATGGAAGGTTCTCCGAGCATGGCTTGAAGAGAAGCCACAGAGGCGCAGGCAATGGCAAAGCTAGATAGGGAAACGGGCCTGCGGCCGACGCCTGCTCCTCCCGAACAAATCCACAGGCTTCCGAATGGAGTTCATCTGCACCACGGCATCAGATAACTGAGATGACCAGCGCCTCTTCCCCTGCCACCACTCTGTAGGAACCCGCGGGCAGGCGGGAAACATCCAGCTCCAGGGTTCCCTCGGGGTCTGCAAGCCCGTGAGTGACCGCTCTGCCGAACCCATCCAGGATCAGTACTTCAGTGCAGGGTTCAACTCCCAGGATCACCACCGAACCGGCCGCCACGGGATTGGCGCTCAGGGCAAGGCCTCCGGAGGGCTCCTCAACCCCCTCCACCCCTGTGTACCATACCCGGTATATGGCATCCCTGGGGCAGAAGTAAACACAGTTGCCGCAACCGGTGCAGAGCTCCGGGTCTATCCATGCGTCTCCTCCGACCAGGGAAATTGCCCCCTCGGAACAGCCGTAGAGGCAGTTGCCACAACCGTTGCACTTGGACTCGTCAACGGTAAAGACCCACTTCAGGGGAAGGGTAAGTGCCATCAGAATGAAGAAGAGCTTGATCAACAATTTCTCCCATCGGTTGTTTTCGTTATCTCCCCGGCCTCAGAGTTCCATTGACCAAAGGCAGGATGCGCTTCCGAATTCAGGGACAATTGTCCTCATTTCCAGGGCGGATGTCAAGACCAACCCCGGAAGGAACTGGCTGTTCCGGAAGGAGAAGAGACCACGCCTCTTTCGAGACGGGTTCGTCAATGGATGGCTGTAGTATGCCTCAAAGCAGAGAGCATCAGTTCTGAACTAACTGCTTCCCGGGAATCAGCTCCAGCTGTAAAGGATAATCCCCCGACTCTCGGGATAGTCCTCCATGAAAGTTCTGAGCGGTCTGAGGTCTTTCTTCCTTACCTCTGCTGCTACGAATTGGATACATGGTTCCTGGCAGAACTCTGCCGGCAAGCATATCTCCACCGTAACGCTTCAGTTTTCGGGAGCTTGATCCTTCATCACGAACCTGTAGTAATGTCTCATTTAGAGAAGTTCATGAACAACTGAAAGCAGCTCAGGGACTTTCTGAACCTCACCAATAACTATTGTGGTTCCTGCTGGCTGTCCCAGAGTGTATTCCCTGAGATGTTCCGCCTTTGCCGAGTACCATCGCAGGACATCATTTGAAAGCAGGTCGATCCTTTTCAATCCTCTCCGTTCTCTAAGGCACCAGGTTGACTTGCCGGTACCCCTTGTCCCGAAGGAAAATAGCTTTCACCTGGAACATCCTCTAAGAATCGAGTCGCTAATTCCATATCTGCTCCCTATATGGCATTTGCAATTCCATTTTACGACCATATGACAGCACAAGTACTCAGGATATGCAAGAAGGAGCATAAGACACATGAGCTTGAGTTACGCTGTGAAAAAACTCCCGGCCGTTAAGCGGGAGTACTTGGTAGCGGGACGATGCTTCGTTTGAACCTGTTGCAAGATTGACTGTGAATTTGGATAATAAAGTAATGCCACAAGAAACAGACCAGGGAACCACTTGTTTTCCCTGATTTCATGAGGGTTCAAAACGAATGTCTTCTCACCTGAATTGCCCTGAAACTTGGGGGGCCATGTTACCTTCAAATCGTTTGCTTTATACTTAATGGAGCCTGAATCAATACGGGTCTGAGTATGCTATGAGGAAACAGGAGGACTTCTCATGCGATTAATGCATTGCTTAGGAACCACAGCATTCGTATCTGTACTTACACTATGGTTTTCGAGCGAACTCTCAGCGCAGGATATCTTCTTCACCAGAAGCGATTATCCCGCGGGAGATGGACCTCATTCAGTGTTTCCAGTTGACCTTAATGAAGATGGTTACGATGACTTGGTTACTGCAAATTTTCTCTCTGATAACGTATCGGTTCTATTGGGTAATGGTGATGGGACTTTCCAGACATCAATTGAGTATGGCGCTGGAGATGCTCCAATTTCAACTTCCTCAGCTGATTTCACCGGTGATTCCAACAAGGATCTAGTGGTCGCCAACCAGGACTCCGGCACTGTTTCGATTCTTCCTGGCAATGGCGATGGATCATTTCAAAATCCAATCAGCTATGACGTTGGGGATAGCCCGATATTTGTTTTTGCGATTGATCTTGATGATGACGGTTGCCATGATCTGATAACTGCAAATTCTGTCTCAGATGATGTTTCCATTCTAATTGGAAATGGTGATGGAACCTTTCAAAACCCGGTTCGGTATGCGGTTGGCAACTATCCAAGTTCCGTTTTTTCGGTCGATTTCGACGGAGACGGGGTTAGAGATCTGACAACTGCAAACTCTCTTTCTGATGATGTTTCTGTTTTGCTGGGCAATGGTGATGGCACTTTTCAAAGCCCGGTCCAGTATGCGGTCGGAGAATATCCAAGTTCCGTTTTCCCGATAGATCTTGACGGAGATGGCGTCAACGATCTTACAACCGCAAACTCTCTTTCAGGTGATGTTTCTATTCTATTGGGAAATGGCGATGGGACTTTCCAAGACCAGGTTCAGTATCCGGCAGGCAGATATCCGACTTCTGTATTCTCGACTGATTTCAACAACGATGGCAATAACGATCTTGTAACGGCAAATCGTCACTATCATTCGGATGAGGTTTCGGTTCTGCTGGGAAATGGTGATGGGACTTTCCAGAGCCCTGTACTGTACGCAGCTGGAAACGATCCTGTTTCCGTGATAGCGATTGATCTTGATTGTGATGGCAACAACGATCTAGTTTCCGCCAACTATTCCTCTGATGATCTATCGGTAATTCTTGGTAATGGCGACGGCACTTTTCAGGGTGCGGTAAACTACGCAACGGAAGAAGCACCTTCCTCTGTATTCTCGGCAGACTTTAATGGTGATGGTTATAGCGATCTAGGGACCACTGACATCGATGTGATGATTCTATTAGGAAATGGTGATGGCTCTTTTCAGAGAGACAGTAGTTACTCGACCGGAGGTGACCAATCAACGTCTCTTTTCTCAAGTGATTTTGATAGTGATGGGATTTGCGATCTGGTAACTTGTAACTATGCCTCAGACGATTTATCCGTACTCTTAGGCAACGGTGATGGCACTTTTCAAAGCCCGGTTCTGTATCCTGTCGGAGAATTTCCATCTTCTGTATTTTCCGTTTGATTTTAACGGAGATGGTGCAAATGATCTTGTAAGCGTAAACTCCGCTTCAAACGATGTGTCTATTCTGATAGGGAATGGCGATGGGACTTTCCAGAGTCAGATTAACTATGGGGTATTAAGTCGCCCATACTCTGTCTTCTCACAAGATTTTGACAATGATGGGGATCTTGATCTTGTAACTTCAAGCCTTAACTTCAACCGCGTATCTGTCATGTTGGGGAATGGTGATGGATCATTTCAGAACGCAGTTCACTATGTCGTAGGGAACTACCCGACTTCAGTTATATCTGCTGATTTTGACGGAGATGGTGACCATGATCTAGTGACTGCGAATCGCCATGGGAACAGTGTATCTATTCTGCTTGGCAGTGGTGACGGTACTTTTCAGAGCAGGATAGACTACACAGTTCAAACTGGACCCTGTGCGGCCATTCCGATTGATCTTGACGGCGATGGAAACATCGATCTGGCGACTTCGAACTACTTTTCACACGATGTATCTGTTCTGCTGGGTAATGGAGATGGGACTTTCCAAGCCCCTGAACTATGCAGTCAGTCAGATACCTGTTTCTCTCTACTCGGCTGATTTTGACAATGATGGGGATAGCGATCTGGTAACGGTAAACCATCTGTCTGACAATCTGTCAATCCTGCTGAATTTGACAGGTCCGTATTCAACCATCAATGAGAACTCTCCCAACGAACCATTCATGCTTCATCAAAATACTCCAAATCCCTTTCGTACCCAGACGGTGATCGGGTATACTCTCAGCGAAGCATCTTATGTCACTATTGATATATATGACCTGATCGGCCGAAGGATAGCTTCCCTGGTAAGCAGCCACCAACCGGCAGGTTATCATCAGATTCAATGGAACTCCGACAGAACATCATCTGGCGTCTATTTCTATGTGGCTCGGATTGGTGAACATGCCAGTACAAGAAGAATGATATTGCTACAGTAGTTAGCTAGTTAGAGTGAAAGGTCTATACTCTTTTGGGATTTAACGACATCAGCTAGCTTATAAGCAATCAAACCTTCATTCCTCTTGCTAAGTTATCATTTACGCTATAAGCCTGAAACAGCATAAGATAAGTCCTGGCGGTTAAGCCGGGAAAATCTTGGCAGCGGGGAGCGTGCTTCGTTTGAACCTTCTTATTGAGTGGGTTTCCTGCTTCTGTTCAGGGTAAATCCTCTCTAAACAGATTCACATAATCCATGTACATATATCGTCTATTCCTTTTCCTGCCCGTAATCTCCACGAGTATCTTCATGTCCTCCATGCTCTTCACAAGCTCATTCGCTGACGGGTATGATGTCCCTGTAACTTCCTGCACCTCTTTTACCGAAGTAATCGGGTTCGTATACAGGCTCTCCAGAACCTTCAGTGCAGTTCCTGCTGAACGCAGAAGAGTTGCTGTGATAAGTTCTCTGTGCCTCTCACGCAACAGGATTATCTCCTTAGCCGCATGGGAAGCCTGATAGCTTACTTCTTCCACTCCTCTAAGGAAGAAAAGCAGCCATTCCTCCCATTCTCCTTTGTCGCGAATGTTCTGCAGTCTCTCATAGTACTCGACTCGCCAGCTCTTGAAGAAGTATGAGAGATACAGTACAGGTTTGCTCAACACTTTCCGCTCGCAAAGCAGAAGAGAGATGAGAAGTCTGCCCATTCTCCCATTTCCATCCAGGAACGGATGAATGGTTTCGAACTGAGCATGTGCCAGACCTATCCTGATCAGAAGGGGAAGCGTGGAATCCGAATGAAGGAACTCCTCAAGAGCACCAAGCAGTTCTGGTAACTCATCGGGCGGAGGAGGAACGAAGGTTGCTTCGGCTAAGGAGCAACCCCCTGGACCGATCCAGTTCTGAGACTTTCTGAGCTCTCCCGGTGTCAGATTAAAGCCTCTGACTCCATACATGAGCTTTTCGTGAATCTCCCTGATCAATCGAGTTGAAACCGGTAAGGTCTCAAGTCTTCCGAGGCCATGGTTGATAGCTGAGATGTAGTTGATCACCTCATTCACATCACCAGGTCTATCTGGATCAAGCAACTTGGCCTCAGCAGTGAGAACATCCTGAAGTGAACTCTGGGTTCCCTCGATTTGACTTGAAAGAACTGCTTCTTTTCTGATATACATGTAGACGAACAGCCCCGGATTGGGCAGAACAAAGGTTGTGCCGTCCAGCCGCCCAAGAGCGCGATCGGCTTTCGAGAGTTGTTCCTGAAGCTTCCCCTTTACAATAACGGGAGGGTTCGGAGGAAGTGGGTCTGGATAAAAAGCACTGTAACCAGATGACTGGAGCACATACTTGCCTGACATGGTTCCCATATCTTCTCTTTCATGCTAAGGGCTAGCCTTAATATAATGCTGTGCTTAGCCCATGTTAAGCATTGCCCTTAATATGAAAGGAAATCCGAGCTATGTTAAGACTTGCTTGAACAACAGGGAACACAGCAAGCAAAAAGAACGAACCTGTATCCCCTCTTCATCTCGAGGATCTCATGTACGACGGAAAGCAAATCAGGAACTTTCTGAACCTAATCAATCATTATGGTGTTTCCGGCTGGCTGACCCAGGGTGTACTCTTTCAGGCGTTCCGGTCTCGCCGAGTTCCATCGCAGAACATCCGGCGAAAGCAGGTCAATCCTCTTTGATCCCCCGAGCACCCCAGAACACCAGGTAGGTAGACTTGCCGATACCTCTTGCCGCGAACAGGAAGTAGTTTCTCCAAGAGTATCCTTTAGGAGCCTGCTTTTAGATACAAACGGAATTACTAACTCTTATGCAATGTTAGGCAATATTCACCAAACTATCATAACTCCTAATACTACTCTTAGAATCCCTACCTGAAACAATACTCCTGGCAAGTTGAAACAGGCGCTAGTACATGTGTTAATTGATCGCACAGGATACAGTCCCCGCGCTTGTACCTGCTGACACTCTCTTAAGAGCGGAATGCTCTTCGCGCTGAAATAGGGCAAACAAGATGAATGGCAGATTGAGAATTGAATTGACAATCTGCCATTTCTTTTGTAACTTACTGCCATGATGATAAAAAGAGACGCGCAGCATACTTTGGAAAAGCTGTCAACTGGCTTCCCGGCAGTAATAATCACAGGTCCGAGACAGTCGGGGAAAACCACTCTTGCCACAATGACCTTCCCCGGCAAACCCTATATCTCCCTTGAAAACATTGACAGCAGGGAAGCGGCATCCGCAGATCCCAGGGAGTTCCTCGCAAGATTTCCCGCTGGCTGTATCATTGACGAGGTCCAGCATGTCCCCATGCTGGTATCCTACCTGCAGGAAGTCATTGATTTCGATGCGACATGCGGGAAATGGATACTGACAGGAAGCCAGCGATTCGGTGTTCTGTCGGGGATTTCCCAGAGTCTTGCCGGTAGGGCAGCCTACCTGGAACTGCTGCCTTTCAGCCTGAACGAGATAAGGGGAAACGATCTTGATCAGGTACTGGTAAAGGGTCTCTATCCTCCTGTATACGACAGGGATCTCGATCCCGAAACATGGGCACAGAACTACATAAGGTCCTATGTAGAGCGTGACGTGAGAATGCTTGTGAACGTGCGGGATCTCAGCACTTTTCGGAGATTCCTCAGGCTGTGCGCTGCAAGAACGGGGCAACTGCTGAACCTGACTAATCTCGCAGCAGACGCGGGAATAACTCACAACACTGCCAAAGCGTGGATTTCAGTGCTTGAAGCTTCCTACATTGTCTTCCTGCTTCAGCCGCATCAAAGGAATTTCAGAAAAAGGCTGATCAGAACACCCAAGCTGTATTTTTACGATACAGGTCTTGCGGCATGGCTTCTCTCAATTGATTCAGACAGGAGCATGAACATCTCTCCGGCAAGAGGGGCGCTGTTCGAAAACCTGATCATCAGCGAATTGATCAAAACAAGGCTGAACAGGGGCAGACAGAGCAATCTCTTCTTCTGGCGCGACAGAACCGGCCATGAAACAGATATCATCATAGACAGAGGGAACAGCCTCAGCGCAGTGGAAGTCAAATCTGGAAGCACCATGCAGGAGATAACCTTGCAGGGTTAAGATGGTGGGGGGATCTTTCGGGGGAAGAATCCCTCACGCTCGTTTATGGTGGAGATTCCTCCTATACAAGAGACCGGCTAAGCATTCTTTCCTGGAAAGACATAAAAAGTATTATCTCACTGAACAACTGAGACTTCCAGCTGGAACACTATACCTAGTGAAGTCTCAACCATTAATTATTGGTTGAACCAATGAGTATCCATTATCAGATACTTAGATAGAAGAAGCCGCCCTCATAGAGGACGGCATCTTATGATGGTAGCGGGGACCGGTTTCATGCCCGATGAGCGTAAGAATTCCATAATTGGCTTCACGCTGGATATATCACGGAGTGTTCCAAGGTGTTAAAAATCTCAGGCGGGTAGGGCTAAACTATATGCTGAATAGCGAACTACCTTGAGGTAACGTCATTTGCGCCTCAATAAACCGATACCGTCCCCTCCAGCACGTCTCGAACGTATTCACCATGTCCCTGTTGGCGGCAACTCCCCAATTAAAGCAAGTGGGAACCTGAACTTCCTGACACCCGCCAAAAACCGTAAATTTCACTGTATAACGGTAAATGATTAAGGGAAAGGTATTGTGGAGAACCGGAGCAGAAGATAGAATAGAAGTGACAACAAGAGGTACTTATGAAAACAATTGCTCCACTGGTGGTTCTGCTTCACTGTGTTTGCTTCGCTGATTCTGTATATCAGTCTAACTGGTCCGGCGGACCGGGGGTTCTCGGCCCGGTATTCACCTGGGGCAACTGTTACTACGCCAGCGATGGTGTCTCCTGGCAGTCAGGAAATCCAAAGCTGGAGTTCTCAGCCACACCCAACAATCTTCCGGGAGGATTCAGCTTCTCCCGTGACCTGACCTGCAACGACATGGACGGTGACGGAGACCTCGATGTGGTCGCGTGCTTCTGGGACTCTCCATACACTACTCACATCGTTCTCTGGCTTAATGAAGACTCCCAGGGAACATCCTGGACCGTGGTTCCGATAGACCAGGTATCAGGGTACGGAGTATGGTCGATAGATGCCTGCGACATTGATGGAGATGGCGACAATGACATCCCATCGGCTACCCATGAGACCTCAGTTCTCAGATGGTATGAGAACACCGATGGAACAGGCACCTCATGGACTTCCCATCAGATATGTTATCCCTATTACGATGCTGACGCGATACGTGGGGTGGACATGGATGAAGACGGAGACATAGATCTGATTACAGGAGGTAACAACGATCTTTCCTGGTGGGAGAACCAGAACGGTTCGGGAATGCAGTGGACCCGTCATGTGGTGATGAGCTACTTTTCCATAGACCGAGTCTGCTCTGTGGATGCTGATGGCGACGGCGATCTGGATATTGCAGCCGCTTCCTACTGGAACGGTGAGATCGCGGTGTGGAGGAACAACGACGGGGCGGGAACATCATGGACGAAGTTCACCATCGACGGAACATTCGGCTGTCCGACCTCAATTCAGTTCGCGGATATTGATGGCGACGGCGACCAGGACGCCCTTTCATCTTCCTATGCTGACAACATGATCTCATGGTGGGAAAATACTGACGGAGCTGGAATGATCTGGACCGAACATTCTGTAGAGATGGATTACGAAGGTGCGGGGTCTGCCTACCCCTGCGATGTTGATGAAGACGGGTCAATGGATATACTGGGAACCTCCATGGGAGGCGATCTGGTTAGCTGCTGGCTGAATCTTGACGGCTTCGGAACTGAATGGTTGGAACAGACCATCAGCTTCGGCTACGACGGCTCAAACGTCTTAGGAGCAGACATCGATGGCAACGGGAGCATAGACATTGTGGCCAGCCCCAGATACGGTGGACAGCTTATCTGGTGGAACATGAGCGGTTATGCGGTCTCAGGATGGCTTGAATCATCCATTCTGCAGGTTGATGATGTTTCGCAATGGATCTCCTATGAGGCTTCATGGATGGAACCCGAAGGTTCCTCAATCGGATTCCAGATCAGGGGTTCCGGTAACCCCGAGGACATGGGAGCCTGGTCTGACACCCTGAGCGAATGTTCCGGTTCTCTTTCGGGTATTGTTCCCGACTCCTCAGAGTTCATTCAGTACAGGGTTCTCTTGGAGAGTGCATCTCCATGGTCGACGCCTGTGCTTGATCTAATTGATCTGACCTTCGAAAGCTTACTGGGAACAGGCCAGACCCAGGAAAGCGATTCGCCTTGGAACGCAGCGTTTCATATCAATCCCTGCGATGCCTCAGGTGCGCTTCTTCAGATACAGACAAATGAGCCGTCCGTCCTGGAAGTACAGGTGTTCGACCTAACGGGCAGGATCGCATTAAGAACCTTTTTGTACTGTTCTTCGGAGAGCAACTCCTTAAATTTGAACGGTTTGGAAGAAGGAGTTTACTTCTGCAGGATAAGCGGCCTTGGCAGTGAAGAAGTGCTGCGACTCACCATACTACGGTAACACCATGACCTTAGCCGTACCTACGAGATCTCCGCTGGTCATCCGGCAGAGGTAAAGTCCCTGTTCCAGGTCATAGAAGTTGATGGTATGCGTTCCAGGATATGATAACTCACTGTAAGCGCCCCTGATTCTTCCCGCCATGTCAAAGATATCCACTGAGAGAATTCCAGGAACCTGCACCTGGGCAATCAGCCTCAGATCTCCCGAACAAGGTTGCTGCAGGGTGATAACCCAAAGTCCGCTGCGGAATCACCCGTTCCGCTGGCAATGGAATACGAGATACTGACCTGCTCAAGGGTCGGAGTCGTCAGCGTATCATCAGTGAAGAACAATGCTCTGTACTGGACGAATTCTGTGGAATCACTGAGAACACCGGATAGATCTGCTTCCGATGCCCAAATGGTGTCGGACCACGCTCCCATGGTTTCCGGATCCGAAGAACTGCGGAACTGAAAACCTGTCGATGTTCCGACGGGAGTGTCGCAGATCCTTTGAAACAGCTGCCATTCAGAGACTTCTCCCACATTGAGAATTGATGATTCAAGAAATCCATATGATGTACTGGAACAGCACACCTTCCACCAAGATACATCAGAGGAATCCTGAGATGAGCCGGCGATGTCAAGGTAACCGTCACCGTCGATATCCGCTGCGCAAACCCCAGGGACCGATGGGTAATCCTCCTGGAATGTCCATTCCTCCCACACCATTCCGGTTCCAGTCACATTCTCAAGCCATGATATGGTGCTCTCGTAACGAGATGCGCATAGGATGTCTTCATCGCCGTCAGCATCGAGATCCACTGATGAAGCGGAATGGGGTCCTTCAATAGTTTCGCATACCAAATGCCTCACCCATGGTTCTTCTGCGGGAAACGGATTCTCCCACCAGTAAACAGTGTCATCGAACCTGGAAGTCCCGATGATATCCTGATCACCGTCCCCGTCAGGGTCACCCACCGCGACTGAGGTAGCACCCGGAACGTCTACATCAAGGATGTGTTCGATCCACTGCACCCCCGAACCGCCGTCGTTTTCCCACCAGGTGATCTCTCCGTCGGTGAAAGCCGCGCCGGCTATGTCATTGTCTCCGTCCTGGTCGAAATCACATGAGCAGATCGACCAGGAATTGTCGAAGTCCTCGGATACAATGTATCTCGTCCAGAAGAACCCTGAACCGTCATCGTTCTTCCACCAGGCTACCTCATCGTATCCGCAGGCCGCAGCTACATCGGTAATTCCGTCATTGTCCATGTCCACTGGTATGGCTGAATGCGCAGAAGGCTCGTTTCCGATAACGTGTTCTCCCCATGCAGTTCCCATTCCGTTGGCGTTCTCCCACCAGGTCAATCGGGAAGAACCTATGACATCAATATCTCCGTCGCCGTCAATGTCGGCGGCCCTCACAGAATTGGTGTTCTGGAAATTAGTGTCGATAACGTGTTCGAACCACGATGAGGGTTGACCTGTTCCATCCAGGTTCTCCCACCAGGAGACCCTTGTTCCTGTTATCTCCGAACAGGTGAATACGTCCATATCGCCGTCCTGATCTAGGTCAAACGCGTAGACGCACGCGGGAGAGAGAAGCCCTCCGGATATCTGATTCTTCTCTGGAACGGTCAGTACTCCCCCTGCCAGAATGAGAGAAGAGTCCAGGGGCATAATGCCCGAAGAAAAGCTGTAGCAATCGCCCCAATCAATAACTGGCCCGGGCACTCCCGGCCCCCCTATCCAGCAGTCCTGGACGGCAGAAGCGGCTAGACTCAGTCCCCAGAATGAACAAGCGACAAGGATGATCGAACGCATAGCACCTCCCTGCTGTGACTTCCTCCCGATCTGTTCCGGCAGATCCGGATAGTACAGAAAAGGTAGGTTACACCTATCTCATCCCGGGCGAAGAGAATGCTCATGTGCTTGGTTTCCTTGGCTCTTTCGATCAGGGAGTACTCAATGGATCTGGTCTCCCCCCCTGAGAGCAATAGGCAACCTGATTTAACCCCTTCTATGAATAGCTCCATGACCATGCTTCGTGATCGGTATTTCATCAAATTTCGTTAATCTAACTCTTGAGTGCAGAATACACAGACGAAACCCACCGGTCAAGAAGCCACAAAGCCCTGAACTGATTCAATACTGTTCCAGGAGATGTCCCTACCAAAAAATCAGGAGTTCCTTGACCCATGCCTATCTCAGGAACATGGAGTGCTCGCAAAGCCCGAACAAGCTGTTTAGATAAGCACAAAGCGACAACCCGCCCCTTTCGAGACGGGTCTGTCAATCGATTGGTAGCGGAGAGAAAGCTTCGTTTGAACCTTCTGCTGGATTGGCTTCGAATGATCCTTGTTAACTATGATTACCGGAAATGAGACTGGGACTCTTCTCAAATAATTGATTCATGGCTGATCAGTTATATTTATTTAATCCTCAGCCTGTTTTGAGAGTTTGACCAGCCTTCTCTTTCTTCCCTCCGAACCAGAGAATACGCGTGATTTCACCACAAAACCACAAGAAGATGCAGTCTGAACAAATGATGCTCCTCCAGCATATAGGTCGGCCACGGACGTGAACCATCTGAAATCATCTTCAGAAACTCCTTCTACTGAAAGCTGCTCCTCTCCTACAAGAACATGGAAAGACCCTCCGGGCTTAAGTACCCTGTAAACTTCTCTCAACACTCTGCTGATTCCATGAATCTCATGTAGGCCTCCAAGCATCATAGCCGTATCAACTGAGGAACTCAGTACAGGTAGATACCTTACATCTCCTCCAACTGCATCAGCAATGCTACTCTTCCCTATGTGCTTGAACCTGTACTGGATGTTTGTAAGACATTTCGGATCCCGTTCAACGGCAATTACCTGCATCACTGTTCCGTTCAAGTACACCTGCTGACTTACACCAAATCCTCCTCCTGAAGCAACATCGAGAAGAACCTTTGGTCGTGTGATCGAAATGGCCTTCATGAAGGCCCTGAAGGATCCGTCCGAATCTTCTTCCCAGGGAAAAGTTAGTAACCTGGGGGTTCGGTTTGAATACTTGAACCACTTTCCGCTGGCCCTGTACTTCATTTTCCACCGTATCTTATCGGAAACAGTATCCAGCTCTGTAATGCTCTCAATCTGCTTTTGCTTCTCGAGTACAATTTCCACAGATTTGTCGATTCCAAGCTCGGAAAGAGTTCTCAGCGAATCCATCAGGGTTCTCTGGTCTGAGATGTCAAGGGCTTCATCAATTGGTGACCTCCAGTTCATCATCATTTTCCCGGTCATGATGATCGGTCTGCCAAGAACAACAGGAAATGAAATTCCGCATTTGGTGCAATACAGTCTTCGCTTACTCTCGCTCAACTCCGAGCCACAACAGCAGCAAGCCAGGTAACTCAACGTAGAATCATTCATCCCTTCCTCCTTCGAGTGATTCAACGTTCTATACGGAATAATCATTATTAATGTCAATTCTTGACGTTCATGCCCCAGCAACTTATTATGAATCGGGAAAACAGAAATCCGGGAAACCAGTAGATTGGCAAACCTTGCCAAAACAACTCTCAATGGAGCAGTGAGTTTTCCACATCCAGTCAATACTTCTTTTTTTAAACAAGCAATAAGAAATGCCGCCCTCAGAGAGGACGGCATCTTATGATGGTAGCGGGGACGGGTTTCGTACCCGAACGACATACATCCCTGGGAATAACCATTCAGTGGGCTGTCGTCGGTAGAAAGCATGTTGCCAAGCGGTTACAGAGGATCGGCAGCATTCTTTAGCTCAAATTGACCTCACTGTTTTCCAACCTAGAAGAAGGTCAGCTTTTCTGTCATGATCACATCACCCTCTGATTTCACCACAGCGAAATACATTCCAGAAATGTAATCTTCTCTCTGGAGACTTACTGTTTGCGGAGACCGATCCCCGGCATTGAACTGGTACTCGGACACCCTCCTGCCAGTAAGGTCAAACACTTCCACTGAAGTACTTTCCTCAATCTCCGAGAGATGGATACAATAACCTCCATCGGTTGTTCTTTCCAGTAAAGGTTCACCTGTCAGATTCTGCACAGTCTGATACTCCTGCCCCCTGTCAGTCGAGCAGGGAAGATAGAGGAGACTCGCTGAATGCGCTGGCATCCCAGTCAAAGAAACGACTAGGACACTCCTGTCAGGATTGCCGGAAATGGCAGCACTGACGGTTTCACTAGGTACAGGTGCCAGAGTCGCAGCCTGGTGATCTCCTTCATCTATGTAGGGGAAGAATCCACCCCAGCACTGAATGGGGCCGTAATCACCCCCCTGGTAGCCTGGGAACATTATTCCTTCAGCAAAGCTGTCGTCGTAGTCTTTGGATATCAACAGAAGGATATCTCCAGTGCTGTTCTCCTCAAGTGCAATGAAGTTCAAACACTTGTAGTCATCATAGCAGAGCAGCCATCCTCCATCCATGCTGTAATAAGCGTTATCCGCACTTGTGATAAGAGAGTAGTCAGTGTGGTCTACCAGAGCAGCGAGGTAGTCCGGCCCCCTTTCTTCCCTGTGAGCATCTTCACTACATCGTGAACATCAGATACCATGTCTGTGTTCTCAGAACTGCTGCGAGCAGGACCCAGTTCAACAGAGGATTAGGTGCGCGGTATAGGGGTACAGATAATCCGCTAGCTGCTGGTCCTGCCTGCAGAGCCATGTCGAGAGCATAGAATGAGATACCTCTTGCTCCATGAACAATTGGAGCAACTGTCATGTAAAGCAGAGTATCTACATCATCCATATCATCATGCGGAGGGCAGAAAGTTGCCGAGAGCATTGGGGCTTTCCCGAAAGCCTGAATGTTTGCGAAAAGGCAGTTCCCTTCTGAAGTCTCATCTATCCCCCATTCAAACTCCAGATCAAACGCACCATACTCCGTCTCACCAAGGGCGCACATGTTGTTGAAATAGGTTTCAACTGATGCATACTCATCAACTGTCGGATCATTCCCGTTTGCATAACAGATTTCGCAAGCCCTGACAGATACAATATCCTCAGTTAGCTTGGGCATTGCAGCATTTACAAATGCTCTCCGCGTATGCCTGAGCCGCATAGGAGAGCTGACGACACCCCAGGTGTTTGGCGGGGGTAATTAAGCACTGCAGATCCAATCAAAGCCCAATCATCTGGAAACCCTCTCATGTTCTGTGTATAGCAGGTTGCTGCATTATCTCCACCGAAGAAGAATCGAGATTTGCCACCCGACCAAACCTGTCTGTAAGAAAGATGGTTGTAGGAAGGAGCATCTCCAGCTCCGACTTGGAACTCATCATGGTTTTCTGTCATTTCCATGGTTGATGCCAACCCGCTGCACCAGTGCATATACATCGCTACAGCCGGAAAAAAGTCATTAACAACCGCACAGAGATAGTCATCAGCTGTAGAATAGGGCGTGACTGGCCATTCGGTACTCCTGTAGGCGATCACATCTCCTGGATTAATCCTTCCTCCGAACAATCCGGAATGAACTGTTGAGGATACCTGCCAGTTATCGTGATCCTTGGTATACACCACTACGTAGCTACCCTGATCGTTGTAGAGGATGAAACCGCTCTGACGATAGGGGAAAGTGTCATCCCAGAAATAGCCCCAGACCGCGCCTGAAGGCATGAAGTTACCGGGAAGAATAAGTGGTGAAGAGATGACATTAGTCAATCCTGTTCCAGCAGAATTCTTCCCAAGAATCCAGACTCTCTTCTGCAGCTGTGATCCGGAAACACCGTCTCCACACCATAGAATGCGAAGGTCTGCGCTTCCGATTACACCTGAATTGTTTGGAAGACTTGATGAAACGCGATCCGATGAGCTGTAGTTGTCCTCTCCTACACAGAACAGGACTGTGGAAGCAGTTTCACCCAGGTTCGGAGGATCAACCGTTGTCAAACTCACACCGTTGTGCATGACAACTTCTGCATCTTCGATTTGATCACCAGTTCGGTACATGACCACAGCAGCATTGAGGTTATGCTCAGCTGTGTTCCTGTTGCCTATGTCAGCTGCTCTGAAATCACTTGAAGCTACTTCGAAAGGCCAGGTAACACCGATCACTTCTGTGTACTCCTGTGTGAAGGAAGGAATACCGTATTCTTCCTCATCAACCACTCCATAGGCTGTAAAGACTGTGTTGCCACTTACGGCACTGTGAGCAACGCTCCATAACTCATCACGGGTGTTGTACGCATAATAGTGATGGCTGGAGCTGGGAGTAGGTACAAGATCTGTTGCCCCCCAAGTATCAGCAGAGAGCACGGGAATCCCCGGATGATCCGTATAGGTTCTGCAGGGATACCAGTCAAGCATTGGGGAAATCAAGACGCTGGCAAATTTGATAGATAGTTGCATTTAATCCTGTTCCACTATTCGGATAAGCGAGTGAGGGAACATAGAGCGCTGGTTTTGCGAGAAAGCTTCCCAGAGGATAACCGAGATTGCTACTCCATGAATGGAGATTGGACAAAGCGTTTCTTATTGCTGCTCTATCATCAGGATTAGCATCCCACTTATTATCTGGTTCATCAAATCCGTGGATACCCACAATGGGAGAATAGGATGGAGGGGCACTCAATGCAGCATAGTTTGATATCAGATTTTGCACTCGGATGTTATGGTTTGGTTGGTCGATGACATCTCCGAATCCCCCCAAAATCAGATTCAGACCCAAGCTCCTAACAAGGTCCGCTCTTCCGGGAAAGTAGTTCGTTGTATACTGAGCATCATGCCCTACTGAGTTTCTGATGAGAGCAGTGTTCACGCCTGCTGCTGCAGCTTGTGTTAATACCCCCGACAGCTCTCTGTCGGCATAAGAACTTGCTGGCAAATCATCATGTCCAAGATAGTAGCGAGCATAGTTTAGATAGTTCATCCAAGCACCGCGAACATCCCAAACCACTGGAAAGAAAGCGTCCCCATTGATAGTGTACTCGTAATCATTTCCGTGAGTACTGGACAGGTTTCGAGCAATGCAAGGGTAGGTAACCAGCAATAGAACACCTGCTAACAGGAGTATAGGATTTCTTCTCGATAAACGGTTTTCCGACCTCATGACCCCACCTCTAATTCAATGCTTGTACGTTTTGGTTTCTTTTCTGCACTGGTGCTTCCAGAGAAATCTAGTTCTGGATTACAGTAAACCTTTCTACAGCTTCCGCCCTTCCATGTTGCACAAGGCAGAAGTAGGTTCCTGTTCTGAGATGATCGATCATCACAGTGGAGTATCCTGCAGGCAGTTCACCTGTACTGACAGTCTCAACCAATCTTCCAGCAGTGTCAAAAACCAAGACGGTTGGCTCCGTTGTGTCAGGAAGGTTCATTCCCAGCATTACACTGCCTGACACCGGATTTTCAAGAACTTCAAGGCTGAGCACCTCTGGTTCCTCTGGACCCTCAATTCCAGTTGATGTCCAGGACAAGGAGACGGATTCCAGAACAGGTGTCTGTTCCGGATCATCAGTTGACAGTATGGCTCTGTACTGCACATAGCTGTCACCGGTGGTGAGATAAGGTGCAAGAGAACAGGGAGAAGTTAGAATTGCTGACCATTCTCCCAGATCAGATGGATCGTCGGACGATCTGACCTGGAAGGAAACAGAAGTACCTGCGAGAGTAACAGCGGACCAATCTATACTTCCCCACTCAACATCGTAAACATAGAGCAGTGAAGATTCCAGGTAAGTCTCTCCCTGGTAGTAGCCAGGGCTCATATTCCACCAGTAGGCTTCGTTCAGATTCGGATTCGAGTAGTTTCTGTAGCAGGCGATCACATCCACTGTTCCATCAATGTTCAGATCAGAGAAAGCCCAACCAGAAGCAGAGTCCTCATACAAAGTATGCTCCGTCCAGACACCATTCAGTGGATCTACGCTCTCCATCCAGGAATAAGCCCGAAGAGGGTATCCCGATGAACCTACGACACAGAAATCAAGTAACTCATCTCCATTGATGTAACTTGCCATAACAGAGATCGCATTGTCCAAACTGATTGATACTGAGTAAGTAACCCAATTCTCAGGGTTTCCGGTGTTTCTGAACCAGAGAACTACTGGTGTGGAATAGGCAGGACAAGTAACAAGATCCAGAAGTCCATCTGCATCAACATCCGAGAAAGCGACATTGCCAAGATAACCGTCGCAACTGAACCCGGTGGAATAGAGACTCCATGTGCCATTTGTCACTTGTTCTACAAAAACAGAGAGTCACTGTCGCTGCCGCAAACTAAGTCAAAATCACCATCATTATCAGAATCGGCAATATCGACAGAAGTAAGATAGCCGCTTGGAACGGTAACTATAGAATGCTGTTGCCAGGAACTCCCGTTGTTTAGATTCTCCCACCATGAAATTTCATTATCTGTGCCGAGAGATGCACCATGAAGCCCCAGTAAGTCGAAATCCCCATCAGAGTCCATGTCCACCGCTGCAACTCTACCTGCGCTGGAAATCTCCTCTATCAGATGAATCTCCCACTGGGTGCCTCCCAGATTCAGTCTCTCATACCATAGAAAACCGTCTTCGGGATTGGGGCGTGTTGATGCAAAGAAATCAATGTCGCCGTCTCCATCTATGTCAGCTGCGCCAAAATCAATGACTTTCTCACTGTTCTCAATTGGTCTGTAGCCCCAAGAAGCGCCGTAGTCTACATTCATGTACCACGCACAATCCAGCCCATCTCGCTTCACAAACACATCTGGAAACTCGTCGTTGTTCATATGGCAGGGCTTTACCCACTCGAGATCATCAATTTGCCAGATAAGGTAGCTCTCCTCTGTTTCCTCCAGACAGAGTTCTCCAGCCTGGCCACTCCAGTTAATCATGGCCTTTGACCAGAACTGATTGCCCCAATCTGACACTGGTCCTGTAACTCCTCCACCACCAGACCAGTCAGTCTGCTCTCCTGGAGTGGCATAAGTTACGAATGCTATCAGGCAGATGATGAATAGATGTTTCACTTTTCTTCCTCCTTCAATTTCTACCAGCTTGGTATATTATAGGCAATTATGCTTAATTCCACCCCGTCATATTCTAACATTAGCCATCCTTGCTGACAATGTTCCAAAGATAGACCGAGAATTTTCAATTGTGGGAGATTGAGAAGACAACTACCCTCTATTGGATAGCATATTTTATCTTTTTTTCCTGTGCATACAGAAAGATGCCGCCATCATATTCAATGACAGCGGCATTCATTTGTGGTAGCGGGGACAGGATTCGAACCTGCGACCTTTGGGTTATGAGCCCAACGAGCTACCGAACTGCTCCACCCCGCGACTGAGAGCCGAATATACGGGGTTCAGGGGATTTGGTCAAGTAACAGCTACAGATCCATGCCCAGTGAGATTCTGTGGGTGTTGCCAAGATCCGCATAGGGTTTCCAGGCGTAATCCAGGGAGAACTTGTTGTAGCGGGTTCCCATTCCGAAACCCATTGCGTCGACGAAGCCTCCACCGGCCTCGTCGGCGGTGTCCATGGCTGAAAGGCTCCAGCCTGTTCTGAGGGCAAGCATCTCAACAGGCTTGTATTCCGCTCCCACTGCTGCGTCGAAGACGCCTTCAAAGGGCATGGTGGCGTCGGCGGCGATGAGAAGGTTGCCCTGGAGAAGTGTCTGGGAGAGGCCTGCGGATATCTCGGTGGGCATGGGGTCGTTCTCGCTGTAGAAGGCCTTGGTCTGTATGCCTGCGTTTCGGACGACTATGGCGGCTGCGAAGCCCTGAAGGTTAGCCGGGGTGTATATGCCGCCCAGGTCGACGCTGAAGCCGTTGGCGTTGTAGGTGTCTATCTGCGAATAGATGAAGCGTCCGGTGGCGCCTATGGAGATTGATTCGTTCAGGGGTTTCGCCCAGGTACCGGCGAGGGCCATGCTGGTGGTGGAGAACTGCTCTCCTGTGCCCATTGGGTCTTCCATGGTGGTTCTGTCGAAGCTGCCGCCGTAGAAGTAATTCATGGAAACTCCTATGGTGCTGCCTTCACGGGGGTTAACCCATCCTATGAACCCTGCCTGCATATCCATCATGTAGCTGGTGTAGTTGGTGGAAAGGGCGCTGTTCCCGGCAAGGGCCGAGGCGGCGGGGTTCCAGTAAAGGGAAAGGGGGTCTCCGGGTACGGCGGAGAAGGCTCCGCCCATTGCCACGGCCCTGGCGCCGGTGGGCACCTGAAGAAAGGTAAACCCTGTGGTTCCATTGCCGGCGAAGGCCGCAATCGCTGTGATCAGTGCCAGTGCGCAGGTCAGTTTCATGTCAGTCTCCCTGTATTGCTCATTCCGGCTGGTCCGGATCTGAAATTTCGTTCTCGGCCCTCTCCCTCTGGAGGGCGCAGAATACATAGGCGCTGTCGGCGGTGGCGCCGAAGAGCATGTCGGCCGCGGTAACGACCACCCTGCAGAGGCCCGGTTCGCTCCCCGTGGAGAACTCCAGCACCGGTAGATCGTCGGGGAACTCATCTGTAATATTCACATAAGGGGTAATGAGTTCCATTTCAAGGTTCAGCACCGAAGGCCCCCCGGCGGCGGAGACCACCCCCCGGAGTTCTCCCGGGGGAAAGGTCCAGAGGGTGCAGGGGTCTCCCAGGCTCAAATATAAGGGTCTGCTCCACTGAATGGTGTATCCGTGAAAGGCGTACTCCTCCAGGAACCCGTCAACCTCACCGGCAAGTGAGCCGAAAATCATCATGAGGAACGCCGCGGCCATCAGTCTTTCATGCCGGAGCGGGTATAGCTGGCGACCAGCTGCTTCTGGGCGAGAAGGAATACCACCAGAAGGGGAAGAACAGTGAAGGTGGAGGCGGCCATGAGAAGCTGATAGTTGCTGGACTGTTCCTGATTGAAGTAGCTGAGACCGACCTGGATAACCCTGAGTTTTTCAGAGTGGGTAACCACGAGGGGCCACATGAAGCTGTTCCAGGATCCGATGACATTAAAGAGGGTAATGGTTGCTATCACCGACCGGGACAAAGGAAGGGCCACCCTCCAGAGGTAACCGAACCTGCTGCATCCGTCCAGCCTTGCCGCTTCATAAAGGGAGATGGGTAGGGTCTTGAAGTGCTGTCTGAGGAGGAAGATGCTGAACACGTTGGCGGTCCAGGGGACGATCAGGGCCATGTAGGTATCTATCCAGCCAATTTCGAAAGCAGCACATAGCTGGGAGCCAGATACACCGGCTGGGGCACCATCATCGTGGAGAGAAAAAGCAGAAACATCATGTCCCGGCCTGGATACTCCATCGTGGCGAAGGCGTAGGCGGCAAGGGAACTGGTGATGAGAACACCGATGACCGTAAGACCTGTGACCAGAAGGGTGTTCAGAAAGTAGGTTCCGAAGGGCACCCTGTTCCAGGCTTCCACATAGTTCGCAAGGCCGCCCTGCTCGAGACTGGTGGATATCATCCACAGGAAGGGCATGAGCATTATCACGCCGCCGGCGACAAGGAAGAAGTGCTTCAGTAAGGACGACGGCCTCATGAGTAGTGAACCCTCTTTTCCCCAACCCGCCGCTGGATGATGGTGAGAATAAGAAGAACGAAGAAGAGGAACACGCTTATGGCGCTGGCATAGCCTATATCAAACCGGTCGAAGGCCTTCTGGAAAAGATAGAAAACTATCACGTTGGTGGTGCCCAGTGGGCCGCCGCCCGGGGGCGGGGTCATCACATAGACCAGGGCGAAGGTCTGGAAAGAGGCGATGGTGCTCATGATCAGCACATAGAATGTGGTTGGTGACAGCAGAGGCCAAGTGACATTACGGAAGGTGCCCCACTTCCCGGCACCGTCGAGCCTTGCCGCCTCGTAGTAGGTAATGGGGATGTTCTCCAGCCCGGCAAGGAACAGAACGGTGTTATAACCAATGCTTTTCCAGACGCTGACGATCATCAGTGAAACCAGGGCCAGGCTGGGACCGGCGAGGATGCCCTCCGGTTTTATTCCCAGTGGACCAAGCATCATCTCGAAAACGCCCCGGGGTTCCCTGAGCCACAGCAGGGGATCGCCGCCCAGGGCTGTTATCACGCCGTTGATCGGCCCAGCCTCGGGTTTGAACAGCCAGGTCCATACCACCGACACCGCAACCGCCGAGGTTACCACAGGCAGGAAATAGATGGTCCGGTAGACGGTTTTACCCCTCAGCTCCCCCCGAAGAAGCATGGCCAGGAAAAGGGGAATGAGCAGACCGGCGGGAACCACCCCCAGAACGAAGAAAACCGTGTTGGTAACGCTTTGCCAGAACCTGGCGTCGGAGAACATTCGGGCGTAGTTGGAAAACCCTATGAAACCGTGGAACCCGCCGATGTCGTAGTCAGACAGGGAGGCGGTGAAGCTGGCGAGTATGGGTACCGTCCTGAAGACGATAACGATGATAAGCGCAGGCAGGATATAGAGATATGGAGTGAACCTGGAGCTTTTTTTCATTTCTCTCTCACTGATTCAGCGGGTAAGAGTAAAGGTCATGGATTCCCCGTCGGTGTACAGGAAGATATTCCCATTGAGGTCGGTCCGCAAGATTTCAGCTCCGGTGTTCTCCCAGGCGCTCACCACATCGGGATGGGGGTGGCCGAAGGGGTTGTTCCTGCCGCAGGTGAACACCGCCACCCGGGGCATGACCCTGCGGAACCAGGGAGGGAACAGGGAGGATCCGCTGCCATGGTGTGGCACCTTTACCACGGTGACAGGCTGCTGGGCAGGTGTCATCCCCATCAGGGTCTCATTCTCGATATCACCGGTGAGCAGCAGGGAAAAGGATCCGCAGGTAACCGAATAAACAGCCGAGGCTTCATTGGGTGAGCCGGCACCACGTTCCAGCCAGACCACCTCCACGGTTACCCCGGGAGAAAGCTCCCAGCTCGTTCCAGTGCTGGGAACCTCATAGTCGCAGCCCGATTCCAGGGTATACTCAAGGAGTTCCTCATACACCGGAGAAGGGTGATCAATGCCCGGGTCAATGAGTTTTCCGCAGTGGAATACCTCCATGGCATCCCTGCAGCCGCCAATGTGGTCGGCATGGGGGTGGGTGAAGGCAATTACCTCCAGTGAATCAAAGCCGCACTCCATGAGCCGCTGCACCACGGGAGCCTGAGGTTGCCCTGACCCGGGGGGCCGGCATCCATCAGCCAGGTTTCCCCGGCGGTGCTCAGAACGATTGCGTCGCCGTTGCCCACATCCAGGAATACCACGGTAAGGAGGGTGTCCGCCGGGGGAGAAAGGGAGAGCAGGGATGGAACATCTTCGGGAACAGAAATATGCCCTGCAACTATATAGGGAAGAATGGCCTCGAGGGTGGAGGGACCGATCCCCGGGACGAAAAGGAGTTCCTCAGGGTGCAGGAAGGGGAAACCGATTCTCTGTACTGAACGATGGCGGCGGCTCTCGCAGGCCCAATTCCCGTCAGGGAAAGCAGTTGTTCCTCGGAAGCGGTGTTGATGTTCAGAGGAGGAGGGTCCAAAAGGGTGGTTATTGCTAACAACAGTAATAATACTGACATAGCCCTTGACACCCCCTCCCTTGCTGAAGAATGTATACCCTTGTGAATATAGAAAGAAAGGGGATACCCGTTTGAAAAATATCGTGTTTGTCCTGTTGATGGTTCTTTCCACCGCAGCCTTTTCCGATCACTTGAGGCTCGAGAACAGCAACTATGAAACCGTTGCCTTCGTTCGGGAAGACGGCCGGATAGAGGATGCCTCCTTCATGCCCCTTGGCAGGATAGTCATGGATGAAGACATGGGCATGCTCCGTATAGAAGACGACAGTTTCAATGTTCTGGGCTACATTCGGGAGGGAGAGTTCCTCTCCCCGGACGAAGAACCCCTGTTCGAGATAACAAGGGACGGCAGGCTGAAGAACCACCGTTATCGAGATGTGCTCGCCATCCGCGACGACGGCACGGTGGAGACCACCACCTTCAGCGTTCTCTTCTACACCGACGGCTTCCATGAGGACATGAAACAGAGGATCGCCGTTTACATCATCTACTTCACGGACCTGCTGGACAGCTGAGTTTACATGGCCGCCGTCTGCTTGACGGCGGTTTTCTCTCCCCTTATAGTAAACATATGTTTTCAGAGGGGAGTTCCTTTATGCACAATGACCTTACTGCCAGGCAGAAACAGTTCCTTGATTTCATCGAGTCCTTCATTGCCGACCGCGGTTATCCCCCTTCCATCAGGGAAACCCAGAAGGCCTTTGGCCTTAAAAGCACCAAGGGCGTAAAAGACCACATCGACCGTCTGGTTGAAAAGGCTACCTTTTCCGGGAGAACGGTTCCGCCAGGGCACTCTCCCTCCCGCCTTCCGGCAAGGGAGAAAGAGGCATCCGGCACCAGTTCACTGCGCCCATCATAGGCAGAGTGGCAGCAGGTTTTCCCATACTTGCCGAAGAGAATGAAGAGGGGCATCTGCCGGTGCCCGACCGATACCAGGGTATCCAGGGGGTTTTCTGGCTCAGGGTCCGTGGCGACAGCATGATCAACGACGGCATACATAACGGCGACCTGGTGCTGGTAAACCCGGTGCGCTTCGTTGAGCAGGGCGCTCTGGCTGTTATAATGGTGGAAGACGAGGCCACGGTAAAAAGGTTCTACCGATACGGCGACACCGTCAAACTGGTTCCAGCCAACGAATCCTTCAAGGCAATGGAATACTTCGGCTCACAGCTCGAGGATATCAGGGTCGTTGGCAAGGTGGCCGCGGTTTTCCGTTATGTAACCTGAGGATATTCCTTACTGCTTCGGCTATCTCACCGGGGCTGTGAACCACGGCATCCGCCCCTTCGAACTCCCCGGTTTCACCGTAACCGTATGCGCATGCTATTGCGGGGACGTTGTTCTCCCTGGCTGCCTGTATGTCATGATACCTGTCTCCCACCATCACCGCGAAATCATATCCACTGGCCAGCTCCTCAAGGCGCGTCGCCTTCGATGGGTCATCCCCCCTGCCGCAGAGCCGTGTGAAACGCTCCTTTATCCCAAGTTCTCCGGTAACCTCTTCTATGTAATCGGTGTGGGCGTTGGAGAGCACCGCAAGGTCAAAGCCCTCCTTACTCAGTTCCTCCAGCATTTCCACTGTGCCGGGGTAGAGGGCTCCCGATTCCGGTATGGTGATGGACTGGTGGTGACGCAGCCGTGTCATAAAGGCGCCGGTGGTATCGGCATCATCCCTGCCGGTCAGGGTTTACAGAAGAGTTCAAGTGGTTCTCCGTAAAGGGAATTTATGAGCTCATAGGGGGTTCTCCTCCCCCTGTGATATCCGCCGTGGCCCTGGCTATTGCCGGGGCAAGGGCAAGCTCGGTGTGGTGAAGGGTTCCATCCAGGTCAAAAACTGCCAATTTAGTCATATCTCCTCCGGTCTCCATGGAAGGGGAATATATTAGACCACATGAAAGCAGCTTACATGTTCGTAACCGACTTCGACGGCACACTGCTGAAGACCGACGGCTCATTCAGCCCCGGGGACCTCAGCGGCCTGCAGATGCTCCGGGATTCCGGATGCGCGGTGGTTCTGGCCTCGGGTAGAAGCCCCTTTTCCCTCTGGAGGTGCCTGGGGAACCGCAGACTTCCCGTGGACTGGTATGTTCTCTCCTCCGGAGCGGGGATACTGAACAGCCGGGGAACAGTGTGCCTTTCCCACACCCTCTCCGCCATGCAGACCAGGGAGATCCACATAGCCTTTCAGAACATGGGGATCGATGATGTTTTCATACAGGGACCCTTTCCCGACGCCCACCGCATTCACTGGATCCCCGGGGATCACGGCAGGGAGTTCAACGGAAGACTGGAACTCTACCGTGGGCACACTGAACAGATCGACTCCCCGGAGATAACAGCCTCCGAGGTGATAGGTTTTACAGGCCCCGGGGGGGCGGAATCGGTGATAGAAAAGCTTAGGGAGCAGCTGGGTGAGAACTATTCGGTGATAAGGGCTACAAGCCCCATAGATCACCGAACCGTGTGGATAGAGGTTTTTCCCCGGGGTGTGCACAAGGGCTCCGGCTGTGAGTTCATCAGGAACGACTGGGTATCCATGAGGAAAGGACCGCCGCGGTGGGGAATGACTGGAATGATACACACATGCTGAACTGGGCCAGTTTCCCCTTTGTTGTTGAGACGCCCCGGAGGCCCTTCTTAGGAAGTATCCTTCCGTCCCCTCCAACGACCAGGGCGGGGTTGCCGCCGCCGCTGCGAAGTGGCTGGAGCGTATTTCATGAGGGTATTCGTTCTCTCCGACCCTCATCTGGGCTTTGCGGTGAACAAGCCCATGGATATTTTCGGCGACAGGTGGGAAAACCACCCGGCAAAGATCGAAAATAACTGGCGGGAAACAGTTGCCGCAGAAGACACCGTTCTGGTCCCCGGCGACATATCCTGGGGAATGAGTTATGAGGAGGCGAAACCGGATCTTGACTTTCTGGATTCCCTTCCCGGGAAGAAATACATCATCCGGGGCAACCACGACTACTGGTGGACTTCCCGGAAGAAAACCAGCGAGCACACCGGCGGCTCCATAACCGTTCTTCAGAGAACTGCTGTTCAGTGCGACGGATTCGTTCTCGCCGGGTCCAGGGGTTGGAGCACTCCTCTGTGGGAGGGGTTCAAGCCCTCGGAGGATGACCGGATATACGAAAGGGAGCTGGGCAGAATGCAGATAGCCCTGGAAATGGCCTCCCGCATAAGGAAGAACGGGGAGAAGACCATATACATGATGCACTACCCTCCGGTGGTGGATGGACGACCCAGCCAGTTCGCGGAGTACCTTGCGGAATACGGGGTCTCCCTCTGCGTATACGGCCATCTCCACGGCCAGTGGCCACCGGAGGTCAACATGAGTTACAGAGGGGTGAAGTTCCTAATAGCCTCTGCGGACTATCTCAACTTCATGCCACTGGAGATAACCGGCGAGGTGTACGACTAATGCTTCTTTCAGCCAACGGCCTGGGGCTTGAATTCGGCTCCGACGAGATATTCAGCGGTATCAGTTTCAATATTAATGCCGGGGACAGGGTGGCCCTTGTGGGGGTGAACGGCGCGGGAAAGACCAGCCTCCTTCGCATCATGTGCGGCGAGCTGGAACCCTCCTCGGGAAACATACGCAGGGCCGGAGGCCTGAGGATCGGCTACCTTCCCCAGCAGATCGACGAGTTCCCTGAGGGGACCCTTCTCGAGGCTGTCTGCTCCGGTTCCGGCGAAGCGGCTGAGGCCCTGGAAAGGGAGGCGGAGATACACGCCCACCTCGAGGAGCAGGGAGAACTGGACAACGGTATCGCCCGGGAACTGGCCAGGGTACAGGACCGCATCCACGCCGCCGGGGGATACAGCCTGGAGTCCTCTGCCAGGGCCGTTCTCAGTGGCCTGGGCTTCAGTGAGAAAGACCTCGATAAACCCCTGGCTGATTTCTCAGGGGGCTGGAAAATGCGGGCAATGCTGGGGACCATCCTTCTGGGAAACCCGGACCTGATCCTCCTCGACGAGCCCACCAACCACCTCGACCTCGACGCCAGGCTCTGGCTGGAGGAGTTCCTCCTGCGGTTCCGGGGTGCCGCCTGGATAATTTCCCATGACCCGGCCTTCCTCGACAGGGTGATCAACCGTGTTGTGGAAATGGAGTTCGGTAGCCTGAACTCCTGGGGAGGGAACTACTCCTTCTATGTGAAGGAAAAGCTGGTTCACAACGAACTGCTGGAAAAGGAAGCCCGGAAGATAAGCGACGAGAGGGAACGCCACGAGAGGTTCATAAGGAAGTTCAAGGCCACCGAGAGCAAGCGGTTCCAGGTGAGAAGCCGGGAAAAGATGCTTGAGAAACTGGAGGCGGTGGAAACATACAGAAGCCCCAGAAGGATGATGATCAACCCCCGGAGGTTCCCAGAAGCGGGACCAGGGTCCTCGCCCTTGAGGAAGTTTCAAAATGCTATGACGATGTTGTTTTCGAGGATGTTTCCCTTGAGATACACCGTGGAGACAGAATAGGGATAGTGGGCAGGAACGGCGGCGGGAAATCCACCCTATCCCGCTTTTCGCCGGGATAGAGGAGCCCACCTCCGGGAGTGTCACCCAGGGTACCGGTGTAAGGCTGGGCTACTACTCCCAGGAGGTAGACCTGCAGCTCTGCGGCGAGAAGACCGTTCTGCGCCATGTGCACGACATCGCTCCCGCCAGAAGCGAAAAGGAGATAAGAAGCTACCTGGGCAGATATCTTTTCACTGGCGACGACGTGATGAAACCTGTCTCCGTTCTCTCAGGGGAGAGACGAGCAGGCTGGCCCTTGCTGGGATCCTCATCAAGCCCACCAACTTCCTGATACTCGACGAGCCCACCAACCACCTCGATATCTTCAGCCGTGATGTTCTTCAGGAGGCCCTTTCCGGTTATACGGGAACCCTTGTTCTCATAAGCCACGACGAGAAACTCCTCGCAGCTCTTTCAGAACGGCTTTTCGTGGTGAAGGACAAAAGGGTTAAGGCCTTCAGGGGGAGCTTCGGCGACTATGTCGAAAAGCTGCGCGCCTTCGCTGACAGCCAGCTCAACTCCCAGCAGAGCAGGGGGAAAGCCCAGGAGTCCTCCCGGGAAGCGGAGAAGGAGAGGAAGAGAAAGGAAGCCGCCGAGCGTAATGCCGCCTATAAACTCAAACAGCAGACTGAGAAAAAGCTCCGCAGGGTGGAGAGGGAAATGAATCCCCTCATGGCCAGGCGGGAGGAGATAGAGGGGCTGTTCTCCCAGCCCGAGGTGGTTGCGGATTCCCCCCGGCTCATCGAGCTCCAGAAGGAACACAGCTACATTAGCGACAGAATATCCGTCCTCGAGGAGCAGTGGATGGAGATAGCCGAGTCCACCTGACCCGCTGACCCCAACCGGTTTCCAACTGACCTTCCCTTCAGGTTGCCATTTTTCGGAATGGTTTTCAACTGCTTTGCCGGTCCGAAAGTCCCTCGGACCAGAAAACAGCCGGTGGAGATACACTGCATCACATCGGATTAGGCGACCTAATGGATTTGTCTGCTGAAGTTACCTGAAGAAGAAAAGGCAAGATGAGAGACCACTGGGACCGAAGGGCAGTTACAGAGAGACATCTTCGGGACTCAGGCAAAGAGGGCATTGATATCTTCACCATGTCTTGACTTGCCCCCCCACTTTATTTATGCTGCAGAAGTTAAGTAGCTATTATA
>MJAN01000020.1 GCA_001875255.1 Candidatus Sabulitectum silens
CGGAATCGGAATCGGTGAAGAGGGCACAGCCCGGGCTGGAGGTTTCACAGGCCTCCGGGGGAGAATATCCCAGTGGACAGAAGGGCTGCGGAGGTTCCGGCTCCGGTTCTGGTTCCGGTTCCGGCTGAGGCTCCGGTTCGGGTTCAGGTTCCGGCTGAGGGCCCGGGTTGTCGCAGAGGCCGTCGGCGTTGGAATCGGTGTACAGGGCGCAGGAGGGGCTGTCAGCCGGGCAGGCTTCCCGGGGGGTAAAGCCCAGTGGGCACTGGCCGAAGGCCAGTGTCACAAGTATGAAGACAGCCGCGGTATATCCCAACATCCCCTCCTGAGTGTACCCTGATTACCTGAATGTGGCCTTTATGCCGGCGAAGGTCGTCTGGCTGAGGGAAAGCTCTCCCTCGATGAGCAGATGGGGTGCCTGGGGGAAGGGATCTCCGCTTCCTGCACCGAAACCACCCTTGATGATCGACACGCCCTCGGTGGCGAAATCGAAGGTGTATATCTGCTCGTTGCCTTGCGGCCACTGGATCTCAAGGATAAGATTACCCGCGGATGGATCGTAGAAGAACGGTGTGTCCAGGGTGATCGTCGTCCATGGGTATACAGCGCTTACGGAAAACCGGAAGTCCTCTCAAGACCCTGGTTTTCGTTCCGCTGATGTAGTTGGTGTCGAACACCGGATCCAGTACGTCTGCGGCACAGAGGCCCATATCAATGGTAAATGCATTGAAGTTTACATTATCTCCCAGACCCTCGAAGGGAGCCCAGGATACCGCATTGATGGTCATGGCCTCGCTGAACTCATCTGAAGGCACTATCACCTGATAGCGCATGGAGTTCGTTCAATCGGCACAGAACGGCATATTGCTGGGGGTCTCAGAGGATCCCACCTCGACAGAGGCGGCCATCCCCATTGAAACCAGCAGCATGAGCAGAGCAGAGGTTATTCTCATGATCCACTCCTTTCTTCGTTGTGTTTCTGACGTGTATAGGTTTTCATGAAACTATACCAAAATTTTCCTCACGGTGAAAGTACCCGCTAAAAGACCGGGGCCTTGACAAACTGAAATATTTTGAAATATTTGCACTCCTTGTGTGACCCGGTAGTTCAATTGGTTAGAGCACCGGCCTGTCACGCCGGAAGTTGCGAGTTCGAGTCTCGTCCGGGTCGCCAGGGAAAGTTCGAGGGGCTTTTAGCCCCTCTTTTTTTGCCCTTTCAATACTGTTACAATCTGTTACGGCGGGGGTTCCTTCCCCTGGCTATATTCCCCTAAACTATCAAAGAAGGGCAGTATCATGAAATACACAGCAGCCGCTGTTCTCGCCTTCAGCCTCGCCCTTTCCTGCGGCGGGTCCCGGGAGAGCACAGGCGGGGAAGATCAGACCGTGCAGGCGGGTCCCGTCATGGAGATAACCGGAGAGATAGGGGTTGAACTGGGTGATTCGAACTTCGTCTTCGGAGTGATAGAGGGTGTCGACTTCACCCCGGCGGGGGATGTAGCGGTACTGGATTCCCAGAAGAAGCGGATTAGCGTTTTCTCCACCTCAGGGGAGTTTCTCGGGCCTTCGGAGGAAGCGGCGAGGGTCCCGGAGAACTGCTGAACCCCACCGGGATAGCCTGCCTCCCCTCGGGGGGATTCGCCGTGACAGACCCCAGGGGCCGTGAGGTGGAGATCTTCGGCGATGACCATGTGTACATCGAAACCATATCCGACTTCTCCGAGAGGGCCCCCTTCGTGGTTACCGGTACCCTCGACGCTTTGCCGGTGAACAGGGAGGCTTCAACAGGGACGCTGGAACGATATCCGCAAACCTGGTTTCCTGGGATCTCTCCACGGATGAGACCACACTTCTGATGTCAAGGGAAAGCAGTTTTCCCCGGAGGACCTGGCGGCACGGTTCATGCAGCCCCAGGCGGGGATAACCGCCCACGGGAACATTGTCTTCTACGCTCCGCCGGGTACAGCGGAATACGCCGTTTACTCCTTCGACCTCGACACTTCTGAAGAGGGGCTGCTCAGATATCCGGATTACTCTCCCGTCGGTAAGTCACAGGCGGAGATCGAAGCCGAGATACAGGCATACGAGGACAGAATGCAGGCCATGGCCTCCTCCGGGAGGGGGAGGATGTTCGCCGGGGCCGACTACGACCCGCCCCGGGAGTATTATGCCATATCCTCCATAGGTATCGACGCAAGTGGCACACTGTGGGTCCGCAGGGGATGGGAGAGCCAGCCGGTTTCGACCTCTTCCCCGCCGGGGAAACGGTGCCCGCCTCCACGGTAACGGTTGAAACCGCCGAGGACCTTTCCGATTTTACCTTCGTTATAACGCCAAGGGGAATCGCCGCCTATGAGGAGGATCCCGAGTATTATCCCAGGGTTCTGCTGCTTCAGGTCCTGCAGTAGGGTTCCGTTGACCCCCGGGAGCTTCTTGGCTAGATTGAACTGGTTTCACCACCTGCAAATTTTTAGGAGGAAGTATGAGGGGTCTTTTGATCGCAGCCGTGGTTCTTGTTTCCTTCGGTGTCCTTAACGCGGGGAACATCGATATCCTCGGCATAAGAAGCGCCGAGTATCTCATGGAGCTCTCCCGTAACGCCGTTACCGACTGCGCCGACGGAGCAACCTACAATCCCGCAGGCCTTGCCTTCATGGAGGACGGGTTCCATCTGAACTTCGGAGGGCAGTACATCGGCAAGAACTACACCATCACGGGAACATTCCTGGGCACCACCGAGGAAACTGAGCTTACCACCACAAAACCCACTCCCTTCATTCCGAATTTCTACGCGGTTTACAAGACCGGCAGTCTTGCCGCCTTCGGTGGCTTCAACGTTCCCGCCGGCGGTGGAACCCTTGAGTACGAGGAGGGGCTCTTCTTCATGCCTGTCCTTCAGACCGCTCTGGTCCAGGCAGAGTACGGTCCCGGTTATTTTGCCATGCTGAACCAGGGCAGCATGGAGGGTTCATCGGTTTACATGAGGGGTTTGGCCGGTGTAGCCTATGCCTTCAGCGAAAGATTCAGCGCAGGCCTCGGCGGGAGATTTACCTCGGGGAACCGCAGCTACAGGGGCAGCGGAACATTCAGCGTCATCGACATGTCCACGGGACAGCCAGTGGGCACCGGTTCAGAGGAAATAGACGTTGAGCGCACCGCTTCGGGTTTCTCAGGAATTCTCAGCGTTCACTACAGGCCTTCGAACAGGGTCAACCTCGCCGCCAGGTACGAAACAGCCACAGAGCTGGACTTCAAGGCCACCGCCAACACCCAGACCAACTGGGACATACTGCTGCCCTACATAGCCGACGGCGCCACCCAGAGAAGAGACCTTCCCGCCGTGGCGGCCATAGGCGTTGAGATGGCGGTTAACGACAGGCTCCGTCTCGGCGGTTCCGCCAACTACTACTTCGTGGAAGCTGCTGACCAGGGCCCCGACGACGGCATAGATGACGCCTATTCCGATGGCTGGGAAGCCAACATCAGCGCGGCTTACGACATATCTCCCAGGGTTTCCGGGGGGCTCGGCTACAGCTATTCGAACTACGGAGGCAACGACACAACCTACACCGACCTCGAGTACAACCTGAACGCCGGGCTTCTCTCCGGCGGTGTGAACTGGAAGGCCAGCGGTGTTCTTGACTTCACCGTTGCCGCTGGAACGGTGTTTTCCAGCCAGGGCCAGGGAACAGGCATTTATCAGGGTGAAACCTACGACAAGGACGTTTTCTTCCTCGCCATCGGAGGAAATGCCTCCTTCTGAGTCTTTCAGCTCTGTCCAGGGGGCTTCGGCCCCCTTTTTCGTTACAATCAGTTACACTCCATTCACCTTTCTGCATACCCCTTTCACCATTATCTCCCCGAGGAAGGGAACACAGGCAAAGAAAGGAATGAAAATGAAAAAGCGAATAACCATGATCGCCCTTTCCGCTGCTCTTCTTATGGCAGCGGGATCGGCCCTGGCACAGCCCCCCATGATGGGCGGCGGAGGAATGCGGTCCGGTATGCCCGGGGGAGGAATGATGCTTCAGAACCTCTTGCCCTTGCTGCGCCACGGAGACCTTTCCGATGAGCAGATGGAGAGGGTGCGGGAGATAATGGAAAACGCCAGGGAGAGAATTGAGGCCATCCGCGGGGTGGAAGACCATGAGGATACCAGGGAGAGGTTCTTTGAGCTTTTCTCCGGGGCTTCCATAACAGCTTCCCAGGTGGAGGATGTTCTTAACGGACGGCTTGAAGAGATCGAAGAGATCAACGGAGTGATCGCCGAGGCCGTTGTTGAGTTACACGGGGTCCTTACCCCGGAGCAGAGGGCCTCAATGGCAGATCTCGCCAGCTTCGAAGATGACATGTCCCGCGGCGGACAGAGGGAACATGCCCCGGTGCCCCACGGAGGCCGTGGAGGCATCCACCCCCGGCGGTAGTTCCTCCGCGAAGGAAGGAGAGGGAAGGTTTCACAGGCCTTCCCTTTTCTTTTATGATTGAAGTGAAAGGGGGCGGAATGGTCCTGGGAGAACTGGCGGAAATCAGGGAAAAGGCTGTGAAGGCCGCGGAAAGGGACGGCGTGCCCTTCTACATACTGTGCAACCCCGCCCTGGGCAAAAAGGGCTACACCGCAGTTACGTCAAGGGGCTTCGGGCTTCCCCCGGGGTTCTACATCGAAGAACTTATCCCCCCGGAAAACCCCAGGGAAGAGATAGATCCCCCGGAGAAGACCAGCACCAACGGCTTCTGAATCAGTTAAGCACCAGCATTCGAACAGAAGAGCTCCCGGTTCCGGTGGTGATCACCACGCTGTAGCATCCAGCGGGAAGCCCCTCCACCCCCACGGTGAAGCTTGAGCTCCCCGGGGGAAGAAAACCGCTGTAAACACCTGCCACCCGCCGGCCGGAAAGATCGAACACCGCAATCTCGGCATGACCGGGGGATGGCATTTCGCAGCTTATGGCGCACTGACCGGTGACGGGATTCGGGGCCGGGGTGGTTAAGAGGGGCAATTCATTCTTAGGTACGCCCCTTCAATACCAGCCTGGCCCGAGGCGAACCTCAAAGCCGGGTCCCCAAGGAAATTGTTCTCCTGCAGTATCCATCTCTGGTAGCTGATGGACATACTGGCCTTGAAATCGTCCTTGGAAACGGCGTGGGCCACCCCGAGTTCATGTTGCTGCTGAACGAAAAGGGCCTCGGCGAAGAATATCTCCAGCCACTCACTGGGGCCCACGTATGGGGGGATTCCTATACCCCAGTGGGAGTTGAACATCACGCGATGCCCCCCCGTCTGGCCAGAACATCAGTCTTTCAGCGATACAGGCTATATCCTGAAGGTGTCCCGGGTGACATGCCATGGAATGGAACACTATGGGCATTCCATCGTTGGTGAGCTGGCTGTAGTTCGAATTGGCTATTATCTGGGTCGGGGGGTCGTAGAACCAGAAAACCCCTCCATGGTTGCCGTGACCGTTAACGCTGCTGTAGGACACTCCCTGGTTGTAGAGTTCTATCTGGTTGTTGGGATGGGAGGAATAGTCCTCGTACAGCTTGTGAACTGTCCAGGAGCCCGGGATCCTCTTATCGATGGAGTCGCAGACGAAGGAGCCCCAGTACCCCGGGGGATCATCCACCCATAATCCCGCCCCCGCCAGAAGGGCCGTGTTTCGCCAGCTTCCCGGGGGTGAGTCGGTTTCGTAGGCAATTGCCTTTTCCACCATTGTTCCCAGTCGGGAGGGAATATCGGTGGAGAACCTTCCAACATAGATGTCGCTGTAGTAATCCACTCCGTCGCTGATCTCTCCATAGACGCCGTTCCCATTCAGATCCCAGGAACCGTCGAGGTCGCTGAAATAGAGATCGGTTACCGAGTTCATTACCGTTCCGTCGATATTCAGACCGGAGAGCCTTGTGGTTTCTCCGAAATCCCCTACGATAAGGGCATACACAAGGCCCTGATTCTCATAGGCATCCTTGAGGTAGTTCCTTATCTGCTCCTGCGTGTCCCTTCCTTCGTAGTTCTCATATATCCACTGTGTGGAAACGAACTGTGAACCGTGTGTGGTGTTCCTGAGATCGAGAAGGGGCTGAAGCGTTTCCTGATGGGCTTCGTCGGCTATGGCCATCCAGGGGGCGCCCCTGGAACCATCCCCGGTGGCCGGGGCGTACTCCCCCAGCATCTCGGGGTTCATAACCACATGCTGAAGGGCTTCAGTGGCCATGTCAACCTGATTCGGGGCAAGGGTGAGGGAAGGGGAACTCGGATCAATGGTGAGCTCAGGAGTGAGGACCGCTTCGGTTATAACCGAGAGCTTTCCCGTGGCCGGTTCCCACCGGAATGGAACGAATGAGAATGAAGCGATCCTGAAACCGCACTTGTTCCCGGTATCGATGTGGTGGATGGAGGAGGCGGGGAAAACCCGCTCACCGAAGGCCTCAGATGAATAGGGCAAAATGGAGGGCACCGGCATGGACAGGGGTACTACAACCACAGGAACCATGCTGTACACACCGGGAAGCTCCACCGAGGAAACCACCGAAACACTCACCTCATCAAGTGTTGAACCCCGGGGAATCACCATTGAGTAGCCAATTCCCGGGAGGGCCGGCTCGCCGGGTGAAAAGGGGGATGCCCCCCGGGTATGAACACCGCGTCCCTTCCCCTGAATGATGAGAACTCAACTGAGGAGGGATCAAGGGAGAAGGAGAGCGGCTGAAGCTGGGAAAGAAGAACCGTTAAGAGCGCGAGAACTGTGTGCATGGCTGTCCCCCGTTGTGTTTGCGTTGCATAGCTTTTTTCAGAAGGTAAACTATTCGGTGCGGGGGTTGAAGAAAAGGCCGCCCTGTTCTGTGGGCGGCCTTTTCTGCAGATGTCTTCTAGCGGAGGACCAGCATGGGGGCGGAAGCGGTTCCCGACTGGGTGCTGATCACCAGACTGTAGTAGCCCGAGGGAAGCTCCGAGGCATCGAAGCCCAGGCTTCCCGCTCCTGCTCCGAGGCTGCCGTTGTGAACCCTGGCGGCAACCCTTCCGGAAATGTCGAACACCGATATCCGGGCATTACCCGCCGCGGGCATGTCATAACCAATGGCGCATGCTCCGGAAACGGGGTTGGGGCTGGGAGCGAATATCACAGGGAGTGCCCCGGGCGCTTCCTCTTCCCCTTCGATGCCCATCTGGCCGGAGATGAAACGGAGGGCCGGGTCACCGAGAAGGTTGTTCTCCTGAAGGACCCAGTTCTGCATGCCTATGCTCACATTGGCCTTGAACTGGTCCTTGGAGAGGGAATGGGCATACCCCAGCTCATATTCTTCCTGCTCGAAAAGCACGATGGCAAAGTAGAGTTCAAGCCATTCGCTGGCACCCATGTTGGGAGGGGAGCCCCAGCCGTTCTCTGAATTGAACATAACGGCCACGGCACCGCCGGAGGGCCAGAACATAAGTCTTTCTGCTATTGAGGCGATGTTCTCGATATTACCCGCCAGGCAGGCGATGGAGTGGAAACAGTGGGCATGTCGTTGTTGGTGAGGCCCGTGTAGTTAGCGGCGGATATAATGTCAGTGGGGGGATTGTAGTACCAGTAAATGCCGCTCTGGAAGCCGTGACCGGTGGGGCTGCTGTAGGAAACCCCCTCGTTGTAGAGTTCGATCATGTTGTTCGGATGGGAGGTATATGTTTCGTAGAGCTTGTGTACGGTCCAGGAATCCGGGATCCTCAGGTCGATGGAATCACAGATGAACGATCCCCAGTAGCCCACATCGGGCCAGAGCCCGGCACCGGCAAGGAGGGCGGTTGTCTGCCAGTCCCCCGCCGGGGGGCTGGTTTCGTAGGCAACGGTTCTGTTGGTCATGGTTGCCAGGCGGGAGGGGACATCGGTGGAGTACCTGCCTGTGTAGATGTCGCTGTAGTAGTCGACGCCGTCGTTGAGTTCTCCGAACTTGTTGTCGCCGTCGGAATCCCAGTCGCCGTCGAGGTCGCTGTAGTACAGGTCGGCAACGGCGTTCATGGTATTCCCACCGATGTTCAACTGAGAGACCCTGGTGGTTTCACCGAAGTCACCAACTATAAGGGCATAGATCAGGCCCTGGTTCTCGTAGGCGTCCTTCAGGTAGTTCCTTATCTGTTCCTGGGTGTCTCTGCCGTCGTAGTTGTCGTACACCCACTGGGTGGAAACGAACTGTGAACCATGGGTGGTGTTCCTCAGGTCGACCAGGGGCTGAAGGGTTTCCTGATGTTCCTCGTCGGCTATGACCACCCATGGAGGGCCGTCGAAACCGCCCCTGGAAGCAGGGGCGTAGTGCCTCAGCATCTCAGGGTTCTGCACCAGGTTTTCAAGGCCCCGGGCGGCGGTCCTTATCTGATCGTCGGTGAGGGTAAGGGAGCGCACCAGGGGATCCGTTGCGGTTACAGGAGTTAGCCTGGCTTCGGTTACAACGGAGAGGGCGCCGGTTCCCGGGTTCCAGGTAAAGGGAACGAAAGTAAAAGAAGCGATTCTGTATCCGGTTTTGTTGCCCGTATGGATGTTATGGACCATGCTGGCGGGAAACATCATCCCATTATAACTGTCGCTTCTCGGGATAACCGGCGGGATAGGCTCGCCGATGGGAAGCGATAAAACGGGAAGTATCCTGTGTACGCCGGGGAGCTCCACCGTTGACAGCACCTCGACGGAGACATTTTCAAGGCTGGCTCCCTGGGGAACAACCATGGAATAGCCTATTCCCGGCAGGGCCGGCTCGCCGTTCTCGAAGGGGCAGGCACCGCCGGGAAGATATACGGCCTCTTCCCCGCGGAACTCGGTGAACTGAACATCCGAAGGGTTCAGAGTGAAGGTGATGTCGGCTCCCTGCAGGGAGAGCACGAGCATTGATATCTGAAGGAATAGGGTCATCGGCAGCCTTTCGGTTTGCAGGTTGTAACTTTCATTACGGAAGGACGATTCCGTATATGTTGGCAACAATACTATTACATACAATACAACAGGGAAAGCCCCGGAATGGTTCCCGTGATTTCGCCGGCGAACCTGCGTTTCAATAAACCGACAGGGATTGACGATTTCGCAGGGAGCTTATGTTTTACTTACTCGTAAGTAAGAACAGGAGGACCGGTGCCAAAACGATCGGATAACCAGCAGAGACTTCTCGACGCGGGGCTGGCCATTCTGTGCGAAAAAACCCCCGAAGAGATCTCCATGGACGAAGTGGCGGCCAGGGCCGGGGTGACCAAGCCCATGGTCTACTACTACTTCGGCAGCAAGGTCGGTTTCTACCAGAAACTTGTGAAACACATAGAGGATTCACTCTTTGAAATGGTGGAACAGTGTCTCAGCCCGGGGATATCCTTCAGGGAAGCCCTTAAGAACATCATAGCGATCCGGGTTGACCAGACGGTGAATCAGCCGGAGCTCTCCAACGCCATAAGGATAATGGCCACAACGAAGACCATATGCGGCGCCGAGGCCAGGGCACGGATAGTGAGGATGTTCAACAGGCTGGAGCCGGTATTCAACACAGCCATTGAAAGGGGTGAGGTAAGACCCGATGCTGACCTCCACCTTACAATGGGCATGCTGAACTCCCTCCTCGACGGCGCCCTGAGAATAAAAGGCATTGATTTCTTTAAATCGGTAAGACCCGAAGATTTCGCCGAGAAGATGGTCCAGATGGTCTTCGACGGGATCGGAAAGGGAGAGAGGTACGCCAGATGAAACAAATTGCATTAACAGGTATGACCCTTCTGCTGTCCGTCTCCGCAGCGGCGGCATTCACACTGGAGGAGGCGATTGAGACAGCCCTTCGTCAGCGGGGAGACGTGGTTTCCGCCGAGAACGAGCTGGAAAGCTCCCGCTGGGACAGAAATGCCGCCCACACATGGTTCCTTCCCAGCGTTAACCTGTCCCTGGCCTATCAGAAAAGTCATGATGTGCAGGAACTTACCATTCCCGGTATGGGCTCCATACCCATGGGCACCGAGTGGGCGTCTTCCTACGGCGTTACCGCAACCCTTCCCCTGGTGCTCCAGGGTCCGGCGGGGGCTTCCATGTCCTCCAGGGCCCTTAACCTGTCCCGCATATCCCTCACAATGGTGGAACAGGACGCCGTTGAGGATGTTATAGGCTCCTTCTACGGAGTGCTTCTGGCGGAAATGATGCGGGATGTCACCACCGAGGCGCTGGATATAGCCAGGGAGGGCTACTCTCTTGCTGAGCAGAGGTACGAGGCGGGGACAATAAGCCGGTTCGAGCTGCTTCAGAGCAGGGTGGCCTATGAAAACCGCAGGCCGGACTCCATCGCCGCGGAAGCCGGCCTGGAAAACGCCACCGCCGCATTCGCGGTGAGCCTCGGCTTCAGCGAGAGCAGGCCGGTCACTCTGGAAGGAGATCTCTGCGATCCCTTCCCGGTGGAGCTGCCGGAAACACTGGAAGAGGCACGCAGGCTCATGGAAATGAACAGCGCCGAGCTGCAGTCCGCCAGGGAGATGCGTGCCCTGGGCGACGCAACGGTTAACATGGCGGCGGCGAGTTTTGCGCCGCAGCTGGTTTTCCAGACCAGCTACAGCTATCAGGCCGGCGTGGACGACATCATGGAGATAACCGGGGAGGACTACACCAGGAACTGGACCACATCGGCTTCCATTCAGGTTCCCCTGTTCAACGGCCTGAACGATTACAGCGGGTACAGGTCGGCACGATACGACAGGCTGGCAACCAGGGCCCAGGCGGAAAACATCGAGAACTACGCCTCACTTGGTCTGGTTGCCGCATGGAACTCGCTTCATCAGTCAAGGGAAACCGTTGCAGCCGCCGTATCAACCATGGAACAGGCCGAGGAGGGTGCTGAGATCGCCAGGGTATCCTACGAGGCGGGAATAATTACCAGGCTGGACATGGACGGAGCCTTCCTCGCGCTTACACAGGCCAGAACCAACTACGCCTCGGCCCTCTATTCGCTGAAAACATCTGAAGCGGGCCTGGCCAGGGCCCTTGGAATTCTTGAGATAGATAGACCGATCGGTATTAAGGAGGAAACCAAATGAAACCGGACAAAATACTGGTTCCGGTGCTGATGCTGGCACTCATCATCGCATCCGGTTGCGGTTCCGACTCGGAAGAGGAGGCCCAGCGGGTGGTCAGGGTAAGGGTTCAGGAAATGGAACCGTCCACCATCGCCTCTGAGGTTTATGCCAATACACGCCTTGAAGGCGCCCAGGAAGCCCTGCTCTACGCCTCAATACCGGGAACCGTGGAGGAGGTGCTGGTTACAGAAGGTGAAGAGATCGAGGCCGGCACCCGGCTGATCAGAATGGATACCGATCAGCAGGTAAACGCCGGCACATCAAGCGCCCTTGCCTCGGTCAGCGCCGCCAGGGCCAACGCCGAGAACGCCCGGGCCAACTACACAAGAATGGAAACCCTCCATGAGGCTGGGGCCCTGAGCGCCCAGGAACTCGATGGTGCCAGGGTTGCTCTGGAGGCTGCGGAAGCCCAGCTTAGACAGGCACAGGCCGGATATACCCAGGCCCGCAGCACCCGTGACAATGCCTGGATAGTGGCCCCTTCACCGGACGTATTGGCAGGGTCTGGGCCAGGGAGGGGAACATGAGCGGTCAGAACCCCCTTCTTTCCATTTCCGGCAACGGAGGTGTGGTGGCCAGGGTCCTTCTTCCCGAATCGGATATCTTCAGTCTCGAAGTGGGTCAGGCGGCCTATGTCACCGTTCCCGCCATCGATCACGAATCCGTTCCCGGAATAGTTACCGCGGTTTCTCCGTCGGTGGACCCGGTCAGCGGCCAGGTCAGCGCCGAGGTCAGATTCGACGATCCCGAGGGCCGGCTGCGCCCGGGATTCTCAGGCCGGGTTTCCATAATCACCAATTCGAAAACCGAAGCAATGGTGCTTCCCATGAGTGTTCTCCGCCGAACCAGGGAGGGTTACCAGGTGGCGGTTGTCGAGGACGGCAAGGCGGTGCTCAGGGACATAACCACCGGGCTCATAAGCAACGGAAGCGTTGAGATAACCTCCGGAGTCCAGGTCGGTGACATGGTGATCACCCTGGGACAGAACAGCGTTGTTGAAGGCGGGCCGGTGGAAGTGGTGAACCAATGAGCCTTTCAAGCGTATCGGTAAGGCGCCGAATAACCTTCCTGATGCTCTTCATCTTCATTGTGGGGGTTGGTTTCTTTGGCCTAACACAGCTGGGCATCGATCTCTTCCCGAAGCTCGAGTTCCCTATGGTGATCGTTGCCAGCAGCATGACCGGGGCCGGCCCGGAGGAAATGGAAAAACTCGTTACCAAATATCTTGAGGAAGCGGTTTCCAGGGTGGAGAGCGTCAAGGAAGTTTCATCCTCCTCCACCAACGGGTCAAGCGTGGTGATGGCTGAGTTCAACTGGGGACACAGCCTTGAGCAGGCCGAAACGGATATCCGGCGTCAGATAGACCTCTACGGAGCCGCTCTGCCCGATGACGCCTCGTCCCCGATGGTCCTCGCCCTCGACCCCTCGATGCAGCCCATTATGTTCATCGGCTTCTCAAGCCCTGTCCTTGATGATTTCGCCCTGAAAAAGCTGATTGAAGATGAGATAGAACCCCGGCTTGCCAGACAGGTCGGAGTGGGTTCGGTCTCAGTGGTGGGCGGTCTGGAACGGCAGATACAGATAGAGGTGGACCCCGCCAGGATGGAAAGCGCCGGGATAACCATCAGCCAGATAGTTGGAGCCCTGGCAGGGGTAAGGAACGACACGCCTGCGGGGGACATAGAGTCCGGTGGTGAGCGGATAAATGTCAGGATAGAGTCCAGCGTGACATCCCTCAGTGAACTGGAACAGCTGGTGGTGGGTCAGGGCCCCGCCGGTCCGGTGCTTGTACGGGATGTTGCAACTCTTATTGACGGAGAGGCCGAGTTAACGGAAGTGATCCGTATGAACCAGACCCCGTCCCTCTTCGCGTTCATCCAGCGAAGAAGCGACGCCAACACGGTGAACGTGTGCGAAGCGGTACAGGACGAGCTGGACAGGATCGCCGAAGATTACACCGGCCAGGTGGTGCCCTATGTGATGTACGACCAGTCCGGTTTCATCACCCAGTCCATTTCCAATCTGGCCAATACCGCCATCACCGCGTCCTTTTTGGCCTTCCTGGTCCTTCTGTTCTTCCTCAGGTCACCCAGAGGGGCGCTGATAGCCGGTTCGGCGATCCCCGTATCCATCGTGGTCACCTTCGCCGTTATGCACTTCTTCGATGTGGACCTGAACATGATCTCCCTGGCGGGTCTGGCGCTGGCTGTGGGAATGCTCGTGGACAACTCCATAGTTGTTCTGGAAAGCATTTACAGGCACAGAAGCATGGGAGACTCCACCACCGACGCCTCGGTGAAGGGAGCCGGAGAAGTCGGAATGGCCATCTCCGCCTCCACCATGACCACACTGGCTGTTTTCATACCTATTCTCTTCGTTCCAGGTCTTGCCGGACAGCTCTTCAGGGAAATGGTGCTGACAATAGTGTTCAGCCTCATTGTTTCCCTCTTCGTGGCCCTCAGCCTGGTACCACTGCTCAGCTCCTTCGCTGAAAAACTAGTCCCCAGGCACAAGCAGGGCTCCATAGGGGACAGGATAAAGAACGGCTTTGACAGGTTCGAACGGCGCTACACGGGAATGGTGACAGTAGCCCTTGAGAGAAAAAAACTGGTTCTCATCATAACGGGCATCGTTCTCGCTGGCAGCCTTGCCCTTTTCACCGCTATGAAAACCGAGTTCATCCCCTCCAACGACGAGGGAATGATACGGCTGGATCTCGAGGCCGCCATAGGAACCGACCTGGAAACCACCACCGCCATGGCGGTTGCCCTCGAGGACACCATTATCAAGCTCTTTGAGGACGACGACCTGATAACCCTCTACACACAGGTGGGAACATCCGGAGGCTTCGACGCCATTTTCAGCGGAGGCAAGGGCTCCCACTCGGTTGAAATGATGTTCAGGCTTGTTCCAGTTACACAGAGATCCACAAGCCAGGCCGAGTATGAAGAGCGAATAAGGGAGCTCCTGGATGAAGTGCCCGGTTTCGAGTATGACATCTCCGGAGGCAATTTCATGGGAGGCGGCGCCATAGAGATAACCATCTATGGAGACGACCTTGATATACTGGCCTCGGAGAGCGAGAAGATAAGTGACGCCGTTGGGGAGATCGAGGGGGTCAGGGAACCCCAGTCATCCATGGAGGACATGATTCCGGAGCTTACCTTCCGGCAGGACTATCTTCTGCTTGCCCTCAGGGGTATGCATCCATCCTCGGTGGCCGGTGAAATAAGCAACGCCTCGGGAACTCGCCGGCAACGGTATACCGCGAGGGCGGCGATGAGTACGATGTTGTGGTCCGTGTCCCGGAATACATGCGGGATTCCCGGGAAGAGCTCGACTATCTCCCGGTGATGGGAAGCCCCGCCGCCAACCTCGGCCACTACACGGAAAGGCTTATCTCCACCAGCATCCAGCGCACCAACCAGCAGAGGTCCGTGACCATCAGCTGCGATGTGTCCGGCAGAAGCCTCGACAAGGTCGCAGCGGAAGTTGAACGTGTGGTAGAGGAGAACAATACCTACGGCCTTCGGGTGGAATACGGTGGAGAGATGAAGGACCAGAAGGAAACCTTCCTGTACCTGGGCATCGCAATACTTGTTGCTGCCATTCTGGTCTACATGGTTATGGCCAGCCAGTTCGAATCCCTTCTCGAACCCTTCATCATAATCTTCACCGTGCCCATGTCCATAATCGGCGTGTCCATCGGGCTCTTCATCACCGGAACACCTCTTTCTGTGATGTCCCTGATCGGCGTGCTGATGCTGGCTGGAATTGTGGTGAACAATGGGATCGTCCTGGTTGATTTCGCCAACCAGACCCTCTGCAAAAAGAAGAACTCCCTGGAGGAGGCAATGGTCGAAGCGGCAACCACAAGGCTCCGGCCCATACTGATGACGTCAATAACCACAATACTGGCCATGACCCCCCTTGCCCTTGGCATAGGAGAGGGCGCCGAATCCTGGGCGCCAATGGCGGTAACCGTTATCTTCGGCCTGGCTGCGGCAACGATACTCACTCTGATCGTTGAACCCTGCATCTATGTGGTTATGGGGAAACGAATAGCGAAAAAGGTCTGTGACAGGCCGTAAGGCCTCCTTTCAGCAGCCCCGGCACACCCGCCGGGGGCTGTTTTCTTTCTGCTTTCTCCTGTACATTATCATAGGGGAGGAAGAAAATGGATTCCCTGGAAAAGTTCGTTCGGGAACACACCAATATCGCCGTTGCGGTCTACGACCAGCGGCTGAATCCCACCGATTCCAACCTCGCCTTCAGGAACACCTTTAAAGAACGAAGTTCTCTATCCCTCTCCGACCTTGTCTCTCACATGGTCAGCGGGGACGATTTCCTCTCCCAGATGATGATGATAGTCGAGGTGGAGAAGGCCAGGGGCTCATGCACAATGGCATACAACACCGAAGACGACCGCCGTGAGTTCAGGGTGGAACTCTTCGGCCACGAGGAAAACGGCGAAAAACGCTACATCTGCTCCTTCAGTGACATCACTGAGTTCCTCTTCGTTCAGAAGGTCCTCATGCACCGTTCCGACAGCCTGGAGCGCCTCGACCGGAACTCCCCGGTGGGCGTGTTCAAGGCAGCGGTGGGGGGAAACATCCTCTATGTGAACACCGGGCTTGTGTCCATGCTGGGCTACGAGAACGAGCACCAGATATTCAATCTGGAGATAGCCGCAACATGGGTGGAAGTGGCCCATCGGGACCAGCTCCTGGATACACTCCGGGAAAAGAAGATCGTTAACGGATTCGAAACCAGGTGGAAGAGGAAGGACGGCAGCGTTTTCTGGGTCTCTCTCACCGCCACCGGACAGGTGGACAGAAGCGGAAATCTGGTTTACATAGAGGTGGTTGCCCTGGACATCGACGAGAAGAAGAGGGCCGAGGAAGACCTCAAGCGGCTCCAGAACCAGCTCCACGACATGATCGATTCGAAAACAGCTGAACTGAAAAGGGCGAACGACCTTCTTCTCAGGGAGGTTGCGGAAAGGCAGAAGGCTGAATCCATCTACGCAGTTCTCCACGCCATAGCCGAGGAAACCGTCAGGACCGACTCACTGAGGAACCTTCTGGAGTTCATTCATAACGAGCTTTCCCGGATCATTCACACCCCCAACCTCTACTTCGCCTTCTATAACAGGCACAATGAAACCTATTCCTTCCCCTATTCCATTGACAGGGAAGATGGCGTTGAATCCTTCATCAGCATGGAATCAATGCGGGGAAGCCTCACGGAACATGTAAGATTGACCGGCAAGCCACTTCTTGTGGCCCACGACGACTACAACAAAATGGTGGAGAAGGGGGTAGTCAGGGCCATCGGAAGCCCAAGCGAGCAGTGGATGGGTGTTCCCCTCAGGGACTCCCAGGGGGTATGGGGGGTTCTTGTGGTCCAGAGCTACGAGATGAAGAATGTATTCTCAAGCTCCGACCTCGTCCTGTTCTCCGGTCTGGCGGACAGCATTTCAATGGCAATAGGCAGATACCGTGCCGAGCAGAACAGAAGGCGAATAGAATCCCTCTACAACACCGTTGTGGACAGCCTGGTCCAGGGAGTGGTCATGTGCGACCCCATGGACAAGATCCTCTTCGCGAACAGGGCATTTTCCCGAATAGTGGGAATTCCGGCTTCAGACTGGTGGGCCGGGATTTCTCCGAGCTGGTGTCCCCCAGGGACGCCGGCCGAACCGCCGGCGTCAGGGAAGCCAGAAGCCTCGGGGAATGCGGCTCATATCATGTCTCACTTGTCCGCCCGGACGGGATGGAGATACCGGTGAACATCAACGGTATCCCCAGATTCGAAGATGGCGATACATTCATTGGCACCATAGGAACCCTTGATGTTATAGAGGAGGCGGAATTCCTTCTGGAAGAGGAAGATCCCCCGGTCAGTCAGTAAGCTTGATTGAAGCCCAGGTTTCCGGTTCAAGGGACAGCTCTTCAATGGTGATGGTGGCGGTTGAGATCGTCGAGTGGGGGGCGCTGAAGTTGTCCTGGCCGTCGGCGCTCCGGGCCAGAATGATGTTGTAGGTGTTCCCCGGCACTAGTGGCTTGTCGTATTCGTCCCCTGAATCAAGTGGGATCGTGAAGTGTATCTCCGTTGAGCCGCCTTCCTCAAATCCATTGACAATTGTCACGTCATCTGTTCCACCCAGCAGTGTATCCGCCCTGTGGGAGGTGGTCTGCCAGCCCCAGTCGTCACGGATGCTCGTATCCCCGGATGCCACATAGCCGATGATGATGTTTGCGTCCAGCATCATCTGACTGGGATCGAAACCAACCGCCACCCAGCCGGTGGTAGGCCCGTTCAGCTGAACAGCCAGGTTGGCATCTTCAACAGTTGCCCACCGAAGCGTAAAGCCGTCCACCGTGATCTCCTGCCATGTCTGTGCCGAGGCCATCGAAGCGATTACCGCAAGGGTCAGTAATATCCCTTTCATTCTTCCCTCCTCAGGAAATTATGGAAGGGAACCCTCTGCCCCCTTCCGTTGTCATATGTGGTAAACAATAATACATGGGAATAGTTCCCAATAGCGAATGGAGACAAAGCAATGAAAAAACGTTCCAGACAGAAGTCCCTGATCCTTGTTTCCCTGGCTGTCCTTTTCAGCTGCGGCTCCGGAGCCTCCGGAGCCGAGGTGGTTCAGAACCCCGGTGTGGAGAACTCCGTAACCGTTGATGATTTCACAATGGAGTGGAGCATCCTGGAGAACGAGATAGCAATTTCGATGTCAGCCCCCACAACAGGCTGGGTGGCGGTTGGCTTCGACCCGTCGGCGGCCATGAAGGACGCGGATATCGTGATCGGCTATGTGGAGAACGGTGAGGTATTCATTTCCGACGACTGGGGCGACGGCCACATAACGCACTCGCCGGACACCGAACTTGGCGGCACTTCCAATGTTACCGCCATCACCGGTTCTGAGGCCGGCGGGGTCACCGAACTGTCATTCAGCATCCCCCTCGACTCCGGAGACCAGTACGACAAGGTTCTTCATGAGGGAATGACCGTCTCTGTTATAATGGCCTACGGACCCCAGGGTTCCGATGACTTTCAGGGATACCACGCTTGGGCCGAAACCGTAGAACTGGAGCTGTGATGAAAACTATCGCCTGCCTTACCGCCCTGATGCTGCTGGTCGCTTCATGTGGAACCGATTCCACCGGCCCGGAGGAGGGCCAGAACGGGGAAAAAACATACACCACCGAGGATTTCACCTTCACCTGGCAGCAAGACCCCGATGATTCGAATTACCTTCTTGTAACCCTTACCGCCCCCACCACCGGATGGGTTGCGGTGGGTTTCCAGCCCACGGCCTTCATGAAGGACGCCAATCTGATAATAGGCTATGTGGATTCCGGCACTCCCCATCTTCGCGACGACTTCGGAACGGGGCAGGTCACCCACGCCTCCGATGTAAGCCTGGGCGGGACAGACGATGCCTCCCTCCTAAGCGGAAACGAATCCGAGGGGGAAACGGTACTGGAATTCAGGATGCCCCTGAACTCCGGTGACGCCTATGATGCAGTCCTTTCCATGGGAGATTCCCATACTTTTATTTTCGCATACGGTGCCGACGGAGCAGATGACTTCACATCGGCCCATATCTGGGTCGAGTCCGCTTCATTCGAACTATAGGAGGGAATAATGAAAGCTATCACACTCATCCTTGTTGTGGCGGCTCTTGCCTTCGGGCAGGTTTACACTGGAAGTTTCCTTAACCTCCACTCCCCCATTTCCGGGGTTTCCCGGGGAAACTTCGAGTTCGCCATGAACCACCGGTTTTTTGGAGCGGCACTGAAGAATGATCCCCTGGACTCATTCTTCGGCCTGGACAACGGAGCCAATGTCCGGTTCGGCATACGCTACTACGCCACCGACGGGATCTACATCGGAGGGTCCCACGCAAGGCTCGGCAACAACAATTCCATATACACAGGCTGGAGCGCTGTTCCCGCCGGAAACCTCCAGGTGGGTATAGAGGCTGGGTTTTCCAGCGTAAAACCATCCTCCGCTGCTGACCGCGAGGGCAACATCAATGCGGTGGGAAGCGCCTCCATCGGTCTGTTCCAGGACAGGCTCATGCCGGTGATCAACCTGGCCTACGACGGCTACCGGGAGAACAGCGGTGCCGGGTTCGGAATCAGGTACCAGGTTGCGGAACGGCTGGCGCTGCTGGGAGAGTACTACCCCGCGGCTGAGGAAGACGCCGGGGAGGACTGCTTCGCTATGGGAATGCGCTACAACACCTGGGGGCATCAGTTCCTGCTGGGCCTTACCAACACCTCCGGCATAGGGGTTTTCGATCAGATGGCCGGTTCGAACACCCGGGACCTCTCCTTCGCCCTCTCGGTAAGGAGGCTTTTCTAGGCGGGAAGGTCACTCTTCCGGATAGTCCCTCAGCATTGCTTCAAGTGTGCTTCTGCTCAGCTTACCGGTGAGGGAGTCGGTCTGGAAGAACCTCTCGGCGAACCTCAGGGATCGCCCCTGGAACCCCAGTTCCCGTCGAATGCGGTTCTTCATGCGAATATCTCTTCGCCAAGCCGGTTCAGTTCCTCAGTGGTGCGGTGTATGCCAACCGACGCCAGGGCCCTGGCCACTGTTTCCGTGTCGTAGATGTTCCTGGCAAAAAGACAGATGCAGAGGGATGTCAACATGTTCCTCTGCTTCTCCTCGGCAACCAGTGCCTTTACCATTTCTTCCGGTTTCTGGTCGAGGTGTTTCTGATCAACGGAGTAGCCGGCGTTGTCCAGGTGGGAATGGCGACTACCCATGGCCATGCCCACCAGGTTGGCGTGCCCGGTGTGATAACCGGCCATCTCATGACCCGCCATGGTCATTGCGAATTCCTCGCCGCCATACTCCTTTGCCGCCGCCTCGGTTCCCCGGGCCAGGTTCTGTAGAACCGGTTCGGCTGGCGAACAATGTTGCTGAACAGTTCCAGTATCCCCCGGGTTTCCCCGAAGGCCAGGGGAGTGGTCGTCTCCTCGATGGTCAGTATGCCCCTCTGGAAGGCCTCCACCGCCCAACCCGCCGCCACACCGGCTGAGATGGCGTCAAGCCCCAGGTCCTCCACCCGGTCTATGAGCTGATACACCTTCTGTGTGGAATCCATTCCCAGGAAGGATCCCAGGGCGAAGATAAGCTCGTGATCGTAGGAAACGCTTCTGAACTTGTACTCATGGCCGGTGCCGAACTCCTCCCTGAAAAGCCCCAGATGGATGCAGCCGATGGGACAGCCGGAGCAGGCGATCTGCCGAAGAAGGGTGTTCTCCGCGAAGGTCTCTCCGCTGATGGCTTCGGCGGACTCGAAGCAGGACTTCATCAGGTTCATGGTGGGCAGACCGTTGAGCTCATTAAGCGGCATGACGTTCATTGATGTCCCAAGATCGTGGTACTTCTCCATTATCTCCGTGCCCACCACTTTTTCATAGATACCCTCGTATGCCGCCCGGTAGGCTGACAGGTTCTCTATCTTCTCGTGGCTGTTCCCGTACAGAACAGCTCCTTTGAGGTTCTTCGATCCGAAACCGCCCCGAGGCCCAGCCGGCCGAAGTGGCGGTAGGTGTCCACATTCACACCGGCGAAGGCAACCTGCTTCTCTCCGGCGGGGCCTATGCGTATGCAGCTGCGCCGGCCGCTTCCAGGTGATATCCGCCTGAGTATGGTTCCGGTTTCAATGCACCCAAGACCCCAGATGGCCGAGGCGTCCCCGAATTTTACCCCTTCCGGGCCCACGACCAGGTAAACAGGTGCCGGGGCCCTGCCGGTCATGACCATGGCATCGATGCCGGCACCCCGCATGGCCAGCCCCAGCCTCATCCCGGCATGGCTTTCTCCGTATTCACCGGTAAGGGGCGACCGAAAAACCGCCACCACCTTTGTAACCACAGGGAAAATGGTGTTAAGGGGACCGTTGGCCAGGATCACAGGCTGATCCGGGTGCAGGGGGGCGAGATCAGGCCGCATTGATTCAGAGAAAAGCGCCGCCGCCAGGCCGGTTCCGCCAAGATAATGGCTGAGGTCGGTCCGCCGGGCAATCTTCGCGGTGCTTCGGGCAAGGTCGATGGTCATCACCCTTATTCCCCGGTCCTCCGCCCGGCTCATACCCTCTCCTCCATTGCAAGCACTCCGTGGGGACAGAATTTCACGCAGGTCCCGCACTGAATGCAGGGAAGGGGCCTGGCGGATTTTTCATCGAACCTGAGCACATCGATGATGCAGGCCTCTGTGCACTTCCGGCACCCCACACATTTGTTACGGTTGAACCCGACGCCGCCTCCATCCCTTGCCACAAGGGCGCCGTATTCACAGGCCCGGGCACAGGGGGCATCGGGGCATCCCCGGCATGTGAGGGCAATGAAGGGGGACTGGAATCCGCCGGAGGTCCTGATCTGGAGGGAAGCCATGGCCGGGGAGAAGTTCTTCCAGACGGTCCGGGCACAGGCAAGCATGCAGGAATAGCACCCGATGCAGCGGCTTATGTCCTTCACTGTAAGCAGTTCAGCCATTGAAGGCTCCTCCCGTTTCCCCCTGTATGAATGCTAAACGGTGAGAGAAGCCGCAACCCCGGCAGCCGGTCAGTTATTCCAGCTTCCTGTGGACGAACCTGTGGGGACGGTCCGCGGCGGCTCCCAGCTTGTTCCTGCGGAACTCGGCGTACTCGGTCCAGTTGCCGTCGAACCAGACCACATCGTCGTCTTCGAAGGCAAGCAGGTGTGAACAGACCCTGTCGAGGAACCAGCGGTCGTGGCTTATCACCATGGCGCAGCCGGCGAACTCATCAAGGGCCTCCTCCAGGGAGCGCAGTGTGTTCACATCGAGATCGTTGGTGGGCTCGTCAAGCAGCAGCACGTTGGAGCCCTGCTTCAGCATCAGGGCCAGGTTCAGCCTGTTCCTTTCCCCTCCGGACAGGATGCCGACCTTCTTCTGCTGGTCTGCCCCTGTGAAGTTGAACCAGGAGCAGTATGCCCTGCTGTTGACCTCTCTGCTTTCACCGAGCTTAATGGTCTCCCGGCTGTCGGAAAGCTGCTCCCATACGCTTTTCTCCGGGTCGAGGGCGGAGCGCATCTGATCGGCGTAGGCCAGCTTAACCGTTTCTCCCAGCTTGAATTCACCGCTGTCGGGCTCCTCCCCTCCGGTTATAAGTTTGAAAAGAGTGGTCTTGCCCGCTCCGTTGGGCCCCACGATACCCACCACGGCACCGGGGGGAACCTCGAAGGACAGATCCCTGAACAGCAGTTCCTGCCGAAGGATTTCGTTACGGACCTCGCCTCGATAACCACGGAACCCAGCCTGGGACCAGGGGGGAATGAAAGGCTTACCTCCCGGACCTTCTCCCTCTGTCCCTCGGCCAGCAGCTTCTCGTACCGGGAGATGCGGGATTTGCTTCTGGAGTGCTTCCCTTCGGGGTCATCCTTACCCACTCCAGCTCCCTTTCAAGTGTCTTGGCCCGCTGGCTGTCCGCCTTTTCCTCGTTGGCCAGCCGTTTCGCCTTCTGCTCCAGCCACAGGGAGTAGTTGCCCTTCCAGGGGATTCCCTCACCCCTGTCGAGTTCCAGTATCCAGCCTGCCACATTGTCAAGGAAATAGCGGTCGTGGGTTACGGCAATAACTGTGCCCCGGTACTGCTGCAGATGCCTCTCCAGCCAGGCCACGGTTTCCGCATCGAGGTGGTTCGTAGGCTCATCGAGAAGAAGGATGTCCGGTTTCTGCAGAAGCAGCCTGCAAAGGGCCACCCTGCGGCGCTCTCCTCCGGAAAGCTCATCGACGATCTGGTCGGGGTCGGGGCAGCGCAGGGCTTCCATGGCCAGATTCAGCCTGGTATCCAGGTTCCAGCCGTCGGCTGCCTCAATTGCGTCCTGAAGCTCCGCCTGCCTGTTGCCCAGCTTCTCGTAGTCGGCATCGGGTTCGGCGAAGGCGAGACCTATGTTCTCATACTCCTCGAGGAGATCCACAAGATCCTGAACTCCTTCGGAAACTATCTGGCGCACTGTCCTCCCCGGCTCAAGGCAGGGTTCCTGCTCCAGGAAACCCGTGGTAAACCCGGAGGCACGGCTTGTCTCGCCGATGATGTCGGTATCCACCCCGGCCATTATCCTGAGCAGCGTGGATTTTCCTGAACCGTTCAAACCGATGACGCCTATCTTGGCGCCATAGAAGTAGGAAAGGGAGATGTCCTTCAGGACATACTTCATCCCGTGCTTCCTGGATACCATGTGCATGGTATAGATTATTTTTTATCGTCTGTTGTTGCCATAGCCGGTATGATACAGCCGGCGGACACAGTGGAACAGTACCCGCAGGCTTTATCCTTCTATCTCCCTTCGAGACTGTATGTGACCAGTGTGGCGTAACCGTCCGCCTCGCCGTCGTTCACAACTATTGCGTACTGCCACTGCCCCAGGGTTCCAGTGAACATTCCGCTGCCTGACATCGGGTCGAACTCCGAGGACCGCTCCTCGTAGGTTTCCCTTAACACCCTTTCGACCTCCTCGGCGGGGTCCCCGGACCCGATGACCAGATTGTATGCCAGCATGTCTTCATAGGACTGCCGGTAACCGCCCAGTACATCCGAGTCCTCTCCTCCGTAAACTGGGAATTCATCCAGGGGATAACCCTGGGGAATGTCCTGGGCCATCATGGGTGCGCCGCTCTCCTCAAGTGCTTCTGCAACCGCGGTCTCCACCTGTTCTTCCACGGCACGCTCCACCTTCTCCTGTATGTTGCAGGCGGAGATGACCGGAACGAGTGCCGCCAGCACGATAAACGCTTTCCTCAAACTCATGACAACCTTCCTTTCTGAAGGGTTTTGTTCAGGCATACGGCCATTGCCCCGGGCACGATGGACCGGTAATGTAATATGATATGAAGACCATAGAATAAACCCGTTACCGTACTCAGCAAAGGGGAAAATTTGAGGTGTTTCACATCCGGCGGCAGATCATCTGGAAACACCCCTGAGAAAGCAAAGTGTATCCCCTGATGAAGCATGCCCTTACCATCGACGTGGAGGACTGGCACAGCGGTATTCCCATTGGAAGTTCCCACATTAGAAGCGAAGACTACAGGCTGAAGGGTTCCATGGAGTCCCTTCTTTCCACTCTTGATCTCCACGGCGTGAATGCCTCGTTCTTCTGGCTGGGTGAGCTTGCGGTCAAGTACCCGGAACTCGTGAGGACCGTAGCTGAAGCCGGGCATTCCACCGATTGCCACGGATGGTCCCATGACTTCGCCTGCAGCACCGATCCGAAAACGCTCAAAGAGCAGATCTACAGGGCCAGGTCGGAACTCCAGGCCATCTCCGGACAGGATGTCACATCTTACCGGGCGCCCTATTTCTCCGTTTCCCGCAACTCTCTCTGGATACTTGACCTTGTTGCCGGTCTGGGATTCACTATTGACTCAAGCATATTCCCGGTTCTCAACTATCGCTACGGCATACCGGGGTTCCCCGGTCACATACACGAGATAAGCACCTCGAATGGTCCCCTCTGCCTGGCCCCCGTGACCACGCGGAAAGCAGCGTGGGTTTCAATCCCGGTGTCAGGGGGGCATACTTCAGGATATATCCCTACCCGCTTACAAGGATGAACATCAGGCATTGCGAGAGGAAGCGGCAGCCCGTGGTATTCTATCTGCATCCCTGGGAGCTGGACCCCGACCATCCGAGGGTTGCCTTCTGCCCCCTTGCCCGAACAACGCACTACGCCAATCTGAAGTCCTGCGGGTCCAGGTTCAGGAAACTCCTGGAGGACTTTGAGTTCCAGCCCCTTGAACATGTCGTTCACCGGGAAACAGGAATGTGTCACGAGAAGTAGAGACTCTTCTTCACCATTGTATTCAACCGCCGGTCAACATACACCTCAGGGATTCAAGAAGCTTTTCTTCATATCTTGCTATTCTTACCATGGGTTAATGACACCATGAATAATAGAATTGTCAACTCTAATATTCATGTTATGATTGCGAGTATCCGACGAAAAGGGAACATTGCGGGGTAGTCATTCATGAAGAGCTCTCTACAGTTAAAGCTTTGCCCGATATCCTTCGAGCATGAAAGCAAAAAACTGAACTTCATGCAGCACATGAAAAAGGGGAGCGCTGGCTCCCCATAAAGACTTGTGGCTGGCGGACAGGGATTCGAACCCCGATAAATGGTTCCAGAGACCATTGTCCTGCCATTGGACGATCCGCCAGCTGAGGGACGAACTATTCAAAATATATTATCTTCTGTCAAGTTCTTCAGGAAGAAAGGAAGAGTAATGACAAAGGGAAAAGGGGGGCTTCTGCCCCATCTCATAATTGCCGCGCTGGTGCTTTACCTTACCTCGCTGATCCTTGGCGATGCCATGGTTTTCTCCGGTTTCTGGGGGGTAATCCTTACCGCTGTGGTGATCGGTCTTCTCAACTTCTTCGTTGCTCCGATCATCGCACTGCTCACCTGTCCCCTTCAGATACTGACACTGGGCCTGGCAAGGTTCCTGATAAGCGGACTGATGATAATGCTGGCTTCCCATTTCCTCAGCGGTTTTCATGTAGGGGGATTCTGGTGGGCTGTTCTGGCTGCTGTTGTTATCTCTCTTCTTACTTCAGCCGTGGAAAGCCTGTTCGGAGTTCGAAAGAGGGGTTAGCTCCCTTATTATGCCGGCGGGTGTGCGAGCCCGGCCCTGACCCAGTGGATTGTCTGAAAGTATTCTGACCAGGAGTTCCCCGTCGGTATCCACCGGCCAGCACCCAAGTATGTTCCCGCCAATGTCGTTTACGTCCACCACCGCAGCCCGGCAGTTGAACTTCGATGCAAGACTCCTGGAAACCCCCCGGGGGGCCAGGGGAGAAAGGCTCACGGCGTTGTTGAAGGGCGGGATTGTTCCCCTGGTAGGGCCGTCTATGGAACGGGCCTTCTCACCGGCGATCCTGTAGAAGTCACCCTTCTTCCCAGCATCCTGGTGAATCCCCCGGCCAGGGCGGCGAAGACTATCCTGAAAACACCACACTCCCTTATGGCGCACTCCATGGTCTCAGGCATACCAAGGCCAATTCCCGCCGGGGTCCTTGTGACGAACCTGCTGAGGAACCGGGCAAGGGGTCTTACCCTCAGCTCATCCTCTCCAAGGACGAAATACCTCCCCTGGCTGGCGCCCACCGCCTTTTCGCTCACGAAAGGATGTCGTTCTCTTCCGGGGTTTCCCCGGCTGCCTCAAGGCCCTCTTCGATGGCCTGGAGGAGATCGTCCCCCCGCAGGATCAGCCGGGTCCGTATGGGGATCCTTTCCCATCTCCTGTTTTCCAGGGTGATGACCGGGGGTCTGTTATGCATATATTTACTCTCCAGCTCCGGGGGGTGATGTCTGAATCTAATTGAAACTATGTCAGCGGAAGTAGGGAAAAGCACCCGCTCTGTGGTCCTGCTGCCCGCGGGAAGCCTTGAGCAGCACGGTAGCGAAGCCCCCCTGGGATGCGACGGCATCATTGCCGAGGCCCTGTGCCGCATGGCCGGCGAGGAAACAGGATGCGCTGTTCTGCCAGGGCTGTTCTACGGGAATTCCCTGTGTCACACCGGTTTTCCAGGGACCTTTTCCCTTTCCGAGGCCACCTACACCGATCTGCTCGGTGAGATAATAGCCGAGGCCGCAAGGAACGGTTTCAGGAACATTCTGATCATTAGCGGCCACGGGGGCAACCGATGCTCAGCCTGAGGCTGTCCGCAGGGCGCCGAAGGATATCAACGCCTCTTACAGGGGTTTCTGGGAGCTGCCCGGGGTTTCCATGAAGGAAGAGGAGCTTTTCGGAAAGACCGGTTTTCATGTTACCACATCAGAGGTTTCAATGGTATGGCACATTCTTTCCCGGCCAGTGCCGGGGGAGTTCCGGGGCAGGTATCCGGAGCAGGCGGGGAACATGTCAGCCCTTACGCCGGAGCAGTGGAAGGATATGTATCCCGACGGAGGAGTCGGGGGAGATATGGGCAGGGTTTCGGTTGACAGGGGGAAAACTCTTCTGGAGTTCGCAGCCGATTCCTTGCGGGGATAGTAAGAAACACCAGATAGACCGAGGGGACTTAATGGAATTGCAGCCGATTCAGATAATAGCCACCTACCGACAAGGGAGGAAGCCCTTCGCACAGGAGGCGAGGCTGTGGGGCTCCACATGGCTGCCTGTGCCCAGGTAACCACCGAGATAACAAGCATCTACAGATGGGAGGGCAAGATAAGGACCGGCAGGGAGTATCAGCTCAAGCTTAAGACCCTGTGCAAGAAGGAGTCACAGATAGTTTCGTGGCTTAAGGAAAAACATCCCTACGAGGTCTCCGAGATCCTAGTGATACCTCTCTCCTATGTGGCCCCGGACTACCTGCGGTGGATGCTTGAGGTTATTCACTGACAATGTATCGTAAGCCTTCACCAGACCGGTGAAGGACCGATCCCGAGAGGAGATGGGATGGCCGAGGAAGAAAAGAAAGAGGACGAGAAAGAGCCGGACCGACAGCTGCCGGGAATCGAACCGGTGGAGCGCTACCACAGCATTATGGTCGGCGGTGAAACGCTGAATTATCTCTCCCGGGCCGGGGTTCTCCCCCTCACCGACGATAAGGGGAAGACCGAGGCGGAGATATTCTTCACGGCATACGAGGTTGCCCCGGAGAAGGAGGGCCGCCAGCGGCCGCTGACCTTCGTGTTCAACGGGGGCCCGGGGTCTTCCTCGATCTGGCTTCACATGGGGGCCTGCGGCCCCAGAAGGGTAAAGATGGAACCAGGCGGCTGGATGCCGGCTCCGCCCTTCGTCCATGAGGAAAACCAGTCGACCTGGCTGGACAGGACCGACCTGGTCTTCATAGACCCGGTTGAGACAGGTCTCAGCAGGGCCGTCTCGGAAAAGCTCATCGACAAGTTCTGGGGATATCAGGGGGACATCGAGTCCATTGGCGAGTTCATCAGGCTTTATCTATCCAGGTACAGCCGATGGGGATCTCCCCTGTTCCTCGCCGGGGAGAGCTACGGCACCACCCGCGCCGCTGGTCTGGCCGACTACCTGGTTAACAGGGGAATAGTATTCAATGGTATCGTTCTCATCTCCACCGCCCTGAACCTGAGACCCATCTTCTTCCAGCAGGGGGACGATCTCCCGTTCCACCTCTTCGT
>MJAN01000021.1 GCA_001875255.1 Candidatus Sabulitectum silens
GATTTGGTTGAGTCGTGTTATGTCAATAGTTGACTCAGTTGGGATAAGATTATTTGGTGTGCCGGTGGTGTCAATAGAGGGGGGTTGGTTGTTGGGGTGAACGTTTGTATAGTTATGAAGGGAATGGAGGGGTTTGGCTTACTGGTGTTAAGCCGTTGGTGTAGTTGGTACTGCTTTGGAGGAGGAGGTGGCGCGGGAGGTAGAGATGCGTCATCTGGATGGTTTTGCGGAGTATCTGACTGGGCGGGGTCTTGTTCCTGAGAAGAAGGTCCCGTTCTTCGTTTACTGGGTTCAGCGTTATCTGGATTCGGGGTGTGATGGAGAGGGATCATTCGCGGAGGTCCTTTACACTTTGGGAAAGGAAGATTGGCAGATCAGGCAGGCCCTGGATGCAGTGAAGCTGTATTTACGGTGGTCCGGAGATTCGGGGGCTGCGGTGGAAGACGGCGATGGGTCGCCCCTGGATGTGATGAGCAGGGTCCTGCGCACCAGGCACTACTCCATTCGCACTGAAAGGTGCTACCTGCACTGGAGCAATGATTACCTGGAGTTCTGCTCCGGGAAGGAAATGGACGAGAGGTCCTCTGATTCATACAGGGATTACATGACTCATCTGGCGCTTGTGAGGAATGTGGCGGCATCAACCCAGAATCAGGCATTTAATGCGCTGCTCTTCCTGTTTCGGAATGTTTGGGACATCGAGCCGGAGGGGATCGATGGAGTTCGGGCGAGGAAGGCTGTGCGTTTGCCGGAAGTGCTCTCCACCGAGGAGGTAAGGCTGGTGCTTGAAAATGTCAGCGGCGTTTCCGGGCTGGTGATCCGACTGATCTACTCGTCCGGGATGAGGCTGAGTGAAGCTCTGGGGTTGAGGATCAAAGATGTACGGCTTGCTGAGGGCACAGTTGTGATCCGGGGAGGCAAGGGTGACAAGGATCGTGTGGGGATAGTGGGGAAAAATCTCCTTGCTGACCTGTCCCGTCAGATAGACTCGGTGAAGAAGTCGGAGATGTTCCTCAGAATACCGGTCTCATTGCCTGGCGCTCTGTCAAGGAAGTACACTGGATGCGGCTATTCTATGGAATGGAGATACATCTTTCCCGGCAGGGGACCGTGCATATGCCCCCGCAGCGGAGTGCCGGTTATCCACCACATGCACCCCACTGCAGTTCAGAGGGAGATGCGCCGGGCGGTGAAAGCTACCGGGATCAGGAAAAGAGCCAGTGTTCATACGCTGAGGCATTGTTTCGCCACACATCTGCTCATGGCCGGTGTTGACCTGTGCGAGATCCAGGAGCTGCTGGGGCACCGGAGTCTTGAAACCACAAAGATATACATCCACACGGCGAAGAACCTGAGGGGATGCGTTGTGAGCCCTCTGGACAGGCTTACAGCACCCGCCCGGAATGTTTTAGGCGAATAGTCGTTCAATACTCCTTGACTGACTTGATGGCTTGACCAGCACGCTTATGGTTGTCGAAATATCTTCACGATTACTCGATGAGTTCTCCAGAGAAATGATGAACCGAATGTCATGCTGTTTCATCATGTGACTCGTTCACTGAAATCAGCTGATCAGTTGTTCGTTACAAGCTTAATCTCCAGATGGCAGCCCAGGGCATCAGCATACTTCTTCAGTGTGGAAAGCGATGGAGAATGCTTACCGCTACTCAGTGAAGATTCAAGCCTGGTAATGGCGGGGGCCTTTGTCCCCATACGTTCTGCGATCTCAGCCTGACTGAGCCCCGCATTCTGACGGGCTCGAAGCATTTCATGAAGCAAAGAGAATTCAGGTTCAAGAGCATCGTATGCTTCCTTCACCTTCTTATCTGCAAGGGCTCTTTCCTTCAGTTCAGAATGATTCATTGTTGAGTACCTCCTTCTCTTTCTGGCGATCTCTATTTCCTTCTCAGGTGTTTTCTGGGATTTCTTAATGAATGCATGGAGCATGATGATCTTCCTGCCAACCTTAGTACAGAAGAAGACTCTCGCAATCCCTTCATTCCCTTTGACCCGAAGTTCAAACAGTTCTTTCTCAATCTTCTTCGTATGTGGCAAACCAAGATTCGATCCAAACTCAGTCAGCAGATCCGTAAGTCGCAGATACCTGGCCAGTAGTCCTGAGGGTAGCTTAAGGATCTCATTCTAGAGTTTCTGACTGTAATACTTGATTTCCCATCTCATCATGCTCGATACATAACAAATATGTTACTGTATGACAAGTCTTGCTTTAATGGAATCACTACAATGAAGTCGAGTCGATTTGCTGGAACAGATAACTGCGGTCTATGCTTGCAATCTTCGCAATCACCTTGTCATTGGAGAGGGAGATACCGTCGTACTGAAAGCGATAGCTCCTCCGCCCATTTCTGAGTTTAGAGAAATGATCCAGAAAGCCCGGGAAGCAGCATACGAAGCGGGAATGACCCCGGAGTATGTAGATAAGGCGATCAGCGAGGTGCGCTCGGAAACAGCAGATCGCGTCTGAACGAAAGATCTCATCTGTTCTTTCTCTTCAGAAAGAGGCAATAGTATCCTTTCTTCTTGATGTCGCATTCTGCGACTGCAAGTTGCTTCACTGTATCGCCAGTGAAAACCTTGCCTTGTTAAGCAAACAGCTTCTATCCTCGATTGGAGCTGGTTCCTTCGATTTGATGAACATCTCTTATTCTTTCCAATCCTGGTCTGCAGTTTCCGTTCATGAGGCAAAGGTTTCTGATCCTTCCATTGCCCTACCCTGCTGCTGGTGTTCGTACATCTGACCTCGATGAAATGCTCGGTTTTGAAGCGTTCGCGTCCTGCTGCCTGTGTTCCTGCTGCTTCCGGTGGCGGTGATTCTCCCACCTCTGCCCTTGCTGGATGGGTTATTGCTGATCTTTCTGCTGCCTGGGCTTCTTCTGCTTGTTTAGCCATCACGCGCCCCTGAAGATGCCGGTTGAGAGGTAGCGGTCTCCCCTGTCCGGGGATATGGCCACTACGGTTTCGTTTGGCTTCATCGTTTGTGCTGTCTCAATGGCGGCGCTGACAGCGGCGCCGGTGCTCATGCCCACGAAGAGGCCCTCCTCCCTGGCCAGGCGCTGGGTGGTGGTGAATGCCTGGGTGTCCGATCTTGTTATGATCTCTGAGAGCTCGTTCTGCTTGAATATCTTCGGTATTCTCGATTCGGTCATGTTCTTGAGACCCTGGATGGTGTGGCCGGATTCAGGCTGCACACCGATTATCCTTGTGTTCATGTTCTCGTGTCTGAACCTGCGGCTGTGGCCCATGAGGGTGCCCCCGGTGCCCATTCCCGCCACAAAGGCCTGTATGTTGCCCCGTGTCTGGCTGAGTATCTCCAGGGCAGTTGATTCGTAGTGGCTGAGCCAGTTGGCGTCGTTGGCGTACTGGTCGGGAATGAAGAAAGGTTTGTTCCCTTTGCTGTGTCCCCTTGGCTTATCCTCTCCACCTCCTCTATGGCTCCGTCGGTGCCTTTGTGCGCCGGGGTCAGTATTACCTTTGCTCCCAGGGCTTCCATGGTGTGCTTCCTCTCGGCGCTGACGCTTTCAGGGAGGGCAAGGAGGGTTCTGTAGCCCAGGGCGGCGCCCACCATGGCAAGGGCAATGCCGGTGTTCCCAGAGGTTGCCTCGAGTATGGTCATTCCCTTTTGAGCCTGCCGTCCCTTATGGCGTGGGTGATCATCCACCGGGCAGTCCGGTCCTTCACGCTGCCGCCGGGATTGCTGCCCTCGAGCTTGAGGAGTATCCTGGCTCCGTTCTCAGGTCTCATGCCTGTCAGCTCCACCAGGGGTGTGCCCCCGATGGAACCCAGAAGACTTCCGGTTGCTGTCATCGTTTTCCTTTCCTTTGCTTAGTTCTTCTGCGGTTGTTCCCGGTACGTTCTGCAGGGTCAACGCGCATCTGTTCCGTTGATCCGACGCTGTTGTTGGGGGATGGGAGGGTTCGGGTTGGTCCGGTTGTTGGCCTCCTATTTCCCGTGGTGTTTCTTACCTGAAAAAAAGGCCCGCGGCTTTTCGGCCACGGGCACTGTTTGCTTTTCTCAGTGGTTACCTACAGCATAGACCCCATCCCGAATCAGTGATGTCGGCGGTACAACAGTTGTTGGTGTATGCTGTAATGTTTTCCATGGGGCTAATCTACTTCTTTCTTCATTTTCCGTCTACTTCTTACCTGACGCCTATGGGAAGGACCATCCGTGCCTTGCTCTCGTTGATCACCTCGGCGGCGGCGAGGTAGATGGCAGAAAGTCCTGTGATTATTCCCTCGAAGCCGGTGAGCTGGTTGAAAACCTTCGGCATTTCGAACCAGTGTCCGATGGCCAGGAGCCAGAAGAGGAGGGTGAGTGTGAAGAAGACCGTCTGGAGCGCCCGGTTGGTCTTGAAAGTTCCGAACCAGAGTACGAATGTGAGAAGACCCCACATGAAGAGATACCAGCCCATGAAGACCCTGTCGGCCCCGCCTCTGAGTATCATGAACACCAGGGTGAGCCAGAAGCATCCGTAGCTGGTGAAGGCGGTGGTGCCGAAGGTGTTGCCCTTCTTGAACTCCATTATGCCGGCGAATATCTGGGCCAGGCCTCCGTAGAAGATGCCCATGGCGAGTATCATTGTGTCCATGGGGAAAAACCCCGCGTTGTGAATGTTCAGAAGGACCGTGGTCATCCCGAAGCCCATCAGGCCCAGGGGGCCGGATTGGCCAGCTTAGCCTCGGTCATGTGCTCTCCCTTCTCGAAGAAGGGGAGCCGGGGCTCCCCTTCTTCTCGCTCTATTCCGTCGCTCTATTCCGTCGCTTTGAACCGTCGCTTTGAACCGTCGCGTTGTTCCCTGGCTATGTTCCTTCGCTTTGAACCGTCGCTTTGAACCGTCGCGTTGTTCCCTGGTTCTGATCCCTCGCTTCTGCTCGGTCGCTTTTGATCGGTCGCTGCTTTGGTCTTCTGTGCTGGTCATCTGTGCAATATCGCTTTGTTCTATGTGTTCTATCGCTTTGTTCGCTGCCCTGGTTCTCTGCGCTGGTTCGCTGCGTACTATCGCTTTGTTCGCTGCGTTTTGGTTCTCTGCCTTTGTTCTGTGCGCTGGTTCGCTGCGTACTATCGCTTTGTTCGCTGCGTCCATCGGGGAAATCAGCTTTCCCTTCGATTTCTACATGCCGTACTTGTCTATGATGCCCTTCTTGTCGAGGCCGAGTATGCCGTACTTCTCGCCGACCTTGGTGAAGGCCTTCACTGCCTTGTCGATGTGCTCCTTCGTGTGGGCGGCTGAGAGCTGCACCCTTATTCGGGCGGCTCCGGCGGGAACCACCGGGAAGAAGAAGCCTATCACATAGATGCCCTCGGCGTACATGTCCCGGGACATGTCGTTGGCCAGCTTGGCGTTGTAGAGCATGACGGGGACGATGGGGGTGTTGCCGGGTCTTACGCAGAGGCCGGCGTCCTCAACGCCCTTGCGGAAGTACTGTGCGTTCCACTCGAGTTTGTCGCGGAGCTCGGTGTTCTTGCTTATGAGGTCGAGCACCTTGATGGAGGCGTTCACTATGGGAGGGGCCATGGAGTTTGAGAAGAGGTAGGGCCTTGCCTTCTGGCGGCAGAGCTCGACCAGTTCCCTTCTGCCGGATACGCAGCCGCCGGAGGCGCCGCCCAGACCCTTGCCGAAGGTGGTGGTGATGATGTCCACCTTGTCCATGCAGTTGAAGTGCTCGTGGGTTCCACGGCCTGTTTTGCCGATGAAGCCTGATGCGTGGGAATCGTCAACGAGGATCATGGCTCCGTACTCCTGGCAGAGGTCGCACATCTCGTCGAGGGGTGCCAGGTCGCCGTCCATGGAGAACACGCCGTCGGTGACAACGAGGACATGGCGCTTGTCGCTGTGAAGCTCGAGCTTTTTCCTGAGGTGCTTCATGTTCATGTGCTTGAAGGTGTCGTACTGGGCGCTGCAGAGCCTGATGCCGTCCACCAGGGAGGCGTGGATGAGCCTGTCGGCGATGATGACATCCTGCTCTTCAAGTACGGCTTCGAATACTCCGGAGTTGGCGTCCATGCAGCTGGGGAAGAGGAGTGTGTCCTCCATGCCCAGGAATTCCGACATCCTGTCCTGGAGTTCCCTGTGGATGTCCTGGGTGCCGCAGATGAACCGGACTGAACTCATTCCGTACCCGCGCTGGTCCAGCCCCTCGTGGGCGGCCTTTACCACCTCGGGGTGGCTGGAGAGGCCCAGGTAGTTGTTGGCACAGAAGTTGAGGACCTGTTCCTGGGGGGCTCCTTCAGGATACTCCACCCTGATGGCGGCGTCCTGGGGAGAGCAGATGAACCGCTTCTCCTTGTAGAGGCCCTTGGACTTGATCTCCTCTATCTGCTCCTGGTACTGTTTCCTTGCTTTGTCGGTATATGCCATTTTTCCCCCCGTCAGCCCTGATGCTTCTTCACGAGTTCACAGATGCTGTTAACGGTGTCGAATGCCTCCGGCGTGGCCTCGCTGTCCGGAAGGCTTATCTTGTACTTCTTCTCGAGGAAGACCTTCAGGGAGACCATGGAGAAGCTGTCAACGATACCCGAGGAGATCAGGGGGGTGTCGAAACCCACTTCGTCCTCGTCTTCCTCGTCCACATACTCGTCGATCACATATTCCAGCACAACATCTTTCATTTCGTCTGCCATGGCGGTTCCTTTCCTAGTCGTCCTCAAGTGTTGAGAGGTCTCCAACTTCCTGACCCCATTCCAGAGCCTTCAGATACCTTCTGAGGATCTTTCCTGAACGGGTCTTGGGAAGCTTCTTGCTGTATTCTATCTCCTGGGGCATGGCCAGTGGAGAAAGCCTTTTCCTTATGAAGTTCATGATGCTGAGTTCCAGGTCGTCGGAGGGTTCATAGCCGGGGTTGAGTGTAACGAAGGCCTTCACCACCTCCATGTTCACCTCGTCGGGCTTGCCGATGGCGGCGGCTTCTGCCACTGCCTCGTGCTCAACAAGGGCGCTTTCGATCTCGAAGGGGCCCACCAGGTGGCCTCCGGTGTTTATCACGTCGTCGTCCCGGCCCACGAACCAGTAGTAGCCGTCTTTGTCGAAGCTTGCCCTGTCCCCGGATACATACCAGAGGGACTCGTCTGTCCGGAGTTCGTCGGGCTGGGCCTTGGGCTTCGCCCCCACGAACTTGCTTCTGTAGATGTCCGGCTGGTTGAGGTAGGTGCGGAACATGGAGGGCCAGCCGGGCCTGAAGGCAATGAGACCCACGGTGCCGGGTTCCTGCACCGGTTCATGGGTGTTCAGGTCCAGTATGCCGGCCTCGATGCCAGGGAAGGGCTTGCCCATGGAACCGGGCTTGATCTTCATTCCCGGGAAGTTGGTGATCATCATGGCCCCGGTCTCGGTCTGCCAGAAGGTGTCGTGGAATGGAAGGCCATAGACCTTTTCGCTCCAGATGACCGCCTCGGCGTTCAGGGGCTCGCCCACGGAGGCCAGGTTGCGAAGACTGGAGAGGTCGAACTGCTTCACCAGCTCGTCGCCGTCCCTCATGAGGGAGCGGATGGCGGTGGGGGCGGAGTACCAGACGGTTACCTTGTTGTCCTGTATGAACTGGTACCAGGCGGCGCTGGTGAAGCCGGAGTCGAGTACGCACTGGGTGGCGCCCAGGCTCCAGGGGCCGATTATTCCATAGCTGGTTCCCGTGACCCAGCCGGGGTCGGCGGTGCACCAGTAGACGTCGTCTTCCTTCAGGTCCAGCACCCAGGAGGTGGTAAGGGCCTGGCCCCATACGGAGCTGTGAACATGCTGGGCGCCCTTGGGCTGCCCGGTGGTGCCTGAGGTGTAGTGGAGCACCGAGGGTGTCTCAGGGCCGGACTGGTAGCCCTCGAACTCCTCAACCCTTGGGGCCTCCTCCACATCGAAGAATATCTCACCCTCCTTGAGCCTCTCGGGCTTGCCCTCGATGACAACTATCTTCCTGAGGGAGGGAAGCCTGTCCTGAATTTTCCTTACCTTTTTAACGTGCTTCTGGGTGGTGAGGATGACGCTTGTCCCGGCGCTTGCCAGGCGGACCTCGAGGGATTCGTCGCCGAAGGCGGAGAACAGCGGCTGGGCCACGGCGCCGGTCTTCAGGATCCCCAGGAATGAGATGTAGAGGCCGGGTATCTTGTCCATGAAGATGCATACCCTGTCCCCGGGCTTCACTCCCTGTTCCTGCAGGAACCTTGCATAGCCGTTGGAGAGGACCCTTATGTCGTTGAAGGTGTAGGTTCTCTTCTTCCCTCCGAAGCCCTGCCAGATCAGGGCCTTCTTATCGCCGTTCCCCCTGGCGCAGACGCGGTCTGAACATATGGAGCCTATGTTCAGCACTTCGCCTTCCTTCCAGTCCATCACCTCTTTGGCTATGTCCCAGCTGAAATCCTCTTTTCTCTTTTCATAGGATCCGATGTTGCTCAAAACAGCCCCTCTCGCTCTGTGGAGCCGGGCAGGCACCCGCCTCCATTGGATTTGATTCTGCGGCGGAAATATGTATGGAGTACAAATAACCGAACCGGGGCGGTATGTCTAGGCTGTTTCCGCCACCGCCAGGGCGATGGCTGCCCGGCGTGTGTGGCTGATGGAAACGGACAGCCCGGTTATACCCATCTCACCGGCGGCTTTCAGCGCAACGCCGTGGAGCTTCACCGAAATGGAGCCCTTCATCGGGCACCTGATAACCTCGATGTCACGAAAACGGAGCCCGGAGGAGAGCCCAAGGCCCAGGGCCTTGAAGACCGCTTCCTTGGCGGCGAACCTTCCGGCGAAGTTCTCCCAGTAGCGGACCTGTGAGCGGCAGTATTCTATCTCATCCGGAAGGAAGACCTCTCTGATAAGGTCCTCGGACAGCTTTTTCCTGAATTGGTCGATCTCAACGAGGTCGATCCCTATACCCTTTACCGCCATTCAGCCCCTCCGGGGTCAACTGCCTTGAAACCCCTGTCATCCAGCACTATGTACATCCCCGGACCGCCGTACTGACCGGACAGGCCGGTGTCTATCATAACCACCCTTCCGGAAAAGCGGGTCTCTATGCCCCCGTCGGTGACGGTGTGCCCTGTTACCGCAAAGTCCGTCCCGGCGCCCTCGAGGAACCGCTGGAGCCCCCGTTCCACCCCGGAGGACCTGTCTCCGGTGAGACCACGGTACCACAAAGGGCCGTCGCCGCGGAGTACCTCATGGGAACCGTCCCGTTCCAGGAGAGCTTTGTGCACCATTTCGTTCAGTCCGGCGATGGAGGCTTCCGAAAAGGGCTGGGATATGCCGGCGTGGAGGAAGACAGCGTTGTTGATCCTTACCACGGCGTTGTGCTCCAGTATCCACCCTCCATATCTCCCCCGGGGTCCCATGTTCCTGGCAAGCTGCTTCATTCCTCCGTGGGAAGCGGCTTCCCCTTCGCTTACATATCTGTAGTCGCCTGTGAGGTTCATTGCCTCGTGGTTGCCGATGAGGCAGTGGACAGCTCCGCCCTGGAGGGGCGCCTGCTTCTCAAGCCTCATGAGAAGGTCCATCACCGCCCGGGAGTCCGGGCCCCTGTCCAGCAGGTCCCCGGTCTGCACCAGGTGGGTCTTGCCACCGGACCAGTTCTTTTCCAGGTCGATGAGGCCTGCGTGGCGCAGCACCTCCACGAATCTCCGGAAGTCGCCGTGGACATCGCCCAGGGCAACCACCCTGCCCACGCCTGTCCAGCTGTGGCGGCCGAGGGCGGAGGAGCTTCCCCAGACCACGAGGCATATCAGCAAGAAGGGTCTCATATCAGCCGCCCCGGCGGACCGGGGCGTTACCTCCTACTTTCCCGAAACTGTGATCCCGGAGAAGGTCATCCAGGGATAGATGCTGAATCCGTTGTTCACCCTTTCTGTGGAGATGGCCTTTATGGACCTCAGCATTTCGCCGATGTTACCGGCCACCATGGTCTCCGACACGGGATACCTTATCTCTCCGTCCTCTATGTAGTAGCTGTTCTTGGCCACACCTGAGAAGTCGCCGTTGCCTGCGGGGTTGCCCCGGAGAAACGGCAGAGCAGAAGTCCCCTGTCCACCGACTTGACCATGTTGCTGAAGCTGTCGGTCCCGGGGTCAACCACGTAGATGCCCCCGGTATTGGCGGACCTGTCAAGGCCGGTCTTCCTGGAACCGTAGAGGCTCAGCAGGAAGGATCTGAGGACGCCCCCTTCGATGATGGTTGAATTCTCTGCCCTGAAGCCGTCATCCGTAAAGAAGTATCCCCCGGGGAGGTCGTCGTGGACAGGCATGGACCTGAGTGTGAAACCTTCGTTGGCAACGCTCTTGTTCAGGGAGTCCTTGTATAAGGATGTGCCGGTCATCATGGCATAGTCCCGAAGGTGGGAGCCGCGGCCCTGACGAAATCAGCCAGGCAGTCCGGTGTAACGATCAAATCTCCGGTGAATGTCCTGGGAACCGCCCTGGTGGCGGTCTGCTCCGTGGACTGCTCCATGAGGGTGTCCACGGTGCCCATTTCCCATATCTCCTTTTCAAGGCTCTCGGTGGTGACCATGGAGTAGTTGAAGGAGGAGGTGCCGGCGCCATCCTTGCTGGTGAACATCGCGAAGATATTGTAGGAGCCCCTTGTGGAGTCGAAGGCGGCGGCGTTGGAGTTGCTGTAAACGCTCTTTTCCGCCGTGTGGTCAAGGATGGCCTGTTCCAGGATCAGAGAAGGGTATCTCTTTGCCGTTCTTTCTGCGAACCGGCTGAGCCTTTCGTACATCAGGTCTCGGTCTGGCTGATCCGGCCCCCGGGAGAAGCTTTCGCTTTCCTGATGGGGGGATATGTCAACGGCGGGGTCCTCTTCCCCGGAGTCCACCATTTCCACCAGCCGGGCAACCGCCTCGGTCACCGCTGCATCATCTGTTTTGTTCAGTGTGGTGTGGCTTCGCCTGGTCTGCTTTATTCCCGTGAGCTTAAGGCAACGTCCTCGGTGGTCCGCATCAGGGAGAACTTACCCCCTTCGAGGTTGAGCTCGGTCTTCCTGGTGAGGTCCAGTGAAGCCTCGGCCTTTTCCATCCCCGCCTTCAGCAGGGAGTCCACACATTCCTTTGTGAGTCCGCCGGGTTGTTCCATCATTTGCCTCCTATGTTGACCCGGCACTTCACCGCTGGCCCGCCCATTCCAACCGGTATGGGCTGTTTCTTTCCGCACATGCCTCCGCACTCCCATTTCATGTCACCGGAAACCGCCGAGACGGTTTTCAGGACATCGAAGGCTACTCCTGAGATGGTCATGTCCTTCAGGGCACGGCCCAGTTTTCCACCCCTGATCTCGTAGCCCAGTGTGACACCGAACATGAACTCGCTGGTGGAGTCGGCCTGACCGTTGCTGGATTTCATGAGGTAGTAGCCATTGTCTATGGATGAGATCATCTCCTCAAGGGTGCTCTCGCCGGGGACTATGGCGGTGTTCCTCATCCTTATGAGGGGTTCGTCGCTGAACCTGAAGCCCCTTGCGTTGCCGGTGGGCTCTACTCCGAACTCAAGGGCGGTCTCCCGGCTGTGGAGGAAGCTCCTGAGAACTCCCTTCTCTATGATCTTCACATCCTTTGCCGGGGTTCCCTCGTCGTCAACATACACCGGAACCGGGCAGGTTTCTCCACCGGCTTCACTGGCATAGTCCACCAGGGTGATCAGGGGGCTCGCCACCAGCCGGTTCATGTGATCCCCGGCCACGGAACCTCCCCTCACCAGGTCCGCCTCGGTGGTGTGGCCTATGGCCTCGTGGGAGAGTATTCCCGCAAGGTCGGCGTCGAGGATGCAGTCGGCCATTCCCGGGGCGGGATGGACCCCTTCAACCTTTTTCTGAAGATGCTGATAGGCTTTGTCCAACTTCACGAAGAAGGGTCCGGGGTCCTTCACATAGTCCCCGGGCTGCCCCCGGCCGCCCATGGACTCTGCTATCTTCACCGGGCCCGAGGGCTGTCCGCCGTAAGAACGGCATAGATGATGGTCCGGGGTATCAGTGACCAGGCGCTGGAGCCGGTGGAGGTGAGTATCCGCTTCTCCATGTCCAGTGACCTGAGGCCCACCGACCTGGAGGAGAGCCCGTGAAATTCTTCTCGATGTATGAATCCAGTTCCTTCAGGAACTCGATCATCTGCTTCCGGGTGGGTCGGTGCCCTGTAGGAATGGTCCCACTCCCCGGAGGCTGAGACACCGGGCAGGTCTCCTATTCCCCTTCCCCTCTTGTCGTTGAGGAAGGCTGCGTTGCCGGCGGCTGTTCTGATAACATGGCTGATGGACCGTGAATCAAGCTCAGGGCTTGAGGCCATCCCCCAGGAACCGTTCCTCCAGCACCTTGCGGAAACGCCGCTCTCTGTGCTTCGGCTGTTCCCCATGAGGGTGCCGTCCACGATGGCGATGTTCGTGGAGCGGTTCTCCTGGACCCTGAGTTCGGTATAGCCGGTGAATAGTTTCGAGTAACCGGTGATGTTCATTCCCTTCATGGGACTAAACCGCGCGGTAGGAACAGCAGTAGTCGGTGATCTTCAGCACACTTGCGGTGAAGGACCTGTTCGCCGGAACCTCGAAGACATCACCGCCCTTGACGAAGATGGGAGCTTTGGAGCCCGGGAGGGTTACCTGAAGCTCGCCTGACAGTATTTCCATTATCTCGTGGGAGGTGGTTCCGAACTGGTACTCCCCGGGAAGCATTACTCCAAGGGTCTTCCTTGTGCCGTCTGGAAACAGCACTGTCCTGCTGGACACGCTGCCGTCGAAGTAGATGTTGGCCTCTTTGATTATCGTTACGTTCTCAAAACTGCTCATTTTCTCCTCCAGTATTCATTCGGGGTATTGCCAGGCTAATATAAGGGATGCCCTATTGCTCTCCACCGGCCAGCCGGATCAGGGCTTCCGCCAGGTGCTCAAGCCTTCGCCTCTCTATTTCCGGAAGTCCGAAGGCCCCTCCCCTGTGGGGCTCATCACCACATTGGGAAGGGATGCGAAATCGAAACGGGATGGTGGGGTATCGGTCTTCTTTCCTTCCCGGTCGGGATAGCTGTACCACACATCGATACCCGCCCCTGCCAGGTGACCGGACCTGAGGCTTTCATAGAGGGCCTGCTCATCCACCACCGGCCCCCTGGCCACGTTCACCAGCACCGAGCCCCGGGGAAGAAGGGAAAGCTCCCGGAAGCCTATCATTCCCTCTGTTTCGCTGGTGAGGGGAACGCAGACCACAAGTATGTCCGTTTCAGGGAGAAGGGAATGGAGATCATCCGGTGTGTATAACCCCTCCCGACGGGTTTTGGATATACCCCTGACCGAAGCCCCCATTGCACGGCAGATCCTTCCCACCCTGCTTCCTATGGCTCCGAAGCCCAGTACAGTGACCCTGCTGTCCTCCACCAGAAGCCCCTCGGGCCTGTACCTGGGGGACCAGTCGTTCCTCCGCAGGGCGGTGTCCGACGGTATGAGGAGCTTCGCCGCGGCCAGCATCAGGGCCACGGCCATCTCCGAGGCGGATACGGCGTTGTGGTGAATGCTCTCAAGGCGTATCTCCGGATGGCCCTCCAGGGCCCTTCGGGTGGTCTCGGGAATCCCCGCGTAGGGAACCACCACCAACCGGAGTCCCTGGCACATGGCAAGCTGGTCTTCGGTGACCCGTCCGGCCACCAGTACATGGCACCGGACCGGGCCGGCCAGCTTTCCCGAGGTAAAGGAGAACTTTCCTCCGGTGAGCCCTTCCAGTGAGAGGATGTCTTCGGCGGAGTAGTTCCCGTTCAGGTGAACGGCGGTCATGGAAGCAACACCAGCCTTGTGGAGGCTACTCCGCTCTCATGCACGGCCCTGGCGAAGTACACGCCGGAGGCTGTTTCCCCGGCGTCCATTCGGCAATTCCCCCGGGGTTTACACCCGGGTTTCCCACTAACCTCCCCCTGAGATCGAATATTTGTACCGAGGGCGGTTCTCCGCCGGGCCAGCTCACCGAGAAGGAAGCCCTTCCCCGGGCCGGGCTTTCCAGGGAGGCTATTGAAAGGCCGGGTGCGGGTTCATCCCCTGGGGAAATGCCCAGGGCCTCGCCGGCGGTGAACTGATACTGGTTCCCCCCGGTGGAGGACACCGAGGCAACCACCAGGATCACCTGGTCCTCCGGTGAGAGGCCGTTCACTTCGATACTTCCGCTCTGGGTGGAGGCCTCCAGTGGAAACTCCACCACCTCTGTGGGTTCTGAGGGGTGGAGCACCAGGGCCCTGGGGGCGAAGGAGTTGTCGTCGGAGCCGTCAAAACCCAGTTCCATGGCTTCGAAGGGGATGTCCTGGACCTGTAGTAGTCGGCGGCCCAGCTGTTCACCGTTTTTGTGGCGGTAACGGGATAGGAGGAGTAGTTCCCAGCGGTGCTGAAGGGGGGCAGCTCCTCACCCTGGTAGCCGTAGCGGCCGTCTGCAATTGAGGAGTCGTCAAGGAAGTTGGCAACGGTCCAGTCGGCGAAGATATCCCCGGTGTTCTCCGTATAGCCGAACTGGTCCAGAACAGCGTCGTAGCCAGCCATGGAGTTGGCAGGCTCGTGGACCACGGCGTAAATGGTCTCATGGCCCCCGTACCTTTCAAAGAAGTAGAGTGTCCATAGATAGGTCTGTATGTAGTCGGCCCATCCGCCGTCCCACTGGGTAAGATCGTTGTCCGGCGAGGAGTTGAAGGCGGAGATGTTATCCGGGTGGCCAAAGAAGTACATGGCCAGTTCCGCCATGCCCTCGTCCACCCATGAGGTTTCGTTCTCGTCGTACTTCCAGTGAATGAGGTGCTCGAACTCGTGGGCTATCACCCCGTGCATGTAGTTCCCGGAGGGGCCGCCGGTGCTGGTGGTGTTCAGGTAGAGCACCTCGCACTCGTTGCTGTGATAGCCTGGATAGGTTCCCTCGGGATACTGGTCGAAGTAGAAGAAGAAGCCATCGGCGGCAATCTCGAAATCGTACCACATGAGGTAGATCCTGGGGTCGTCGTCCAGCTCGTCCGGAGGTGTTCCGAAGGCGAGGCTGTCTATCTCGTATATACCCTGGTCGGGGTAGGGCCCCGGGCTGCTGTTCTCCCAGTGTTCAAGGATGGCATCCACATCGTCCTGATCGATTGAGACCAGCCATTCGGAATCCTTCACCACCACATATCCCCTGTCGGTCTTTCCCCTTATGGTGCAGACATGCTCCTCGAAGTGGGGGGGCATGGGCTGCCAGGTCCACAGCCACCATACCCAGGAATCTCCCACCTGGGGGTCGTCCGGGGGCTCCAGGGGCACAGCCGGGTCCGCTATCCTGACATCGGGACCGATCTGGTCCGGGGGGGTATGGTTACATCCCTGGCGAAGGAGGGGGGTGTGAACCCATGGCGGTTGCCATGGCGAAAACCAGAAGGAACAGCAATGCCAGCCTGAACATGGAAATACCTCCATCGTTAAAAGTGCGCTTCACGGTGAACATATCCACATGAAATCCACGTAACAACGGAGGTATTCGTCCGGTGGCGGTTCGCAGTCCTGTTACAGGGTGATGCTGATCGCCGGTGATTGAAGGACAGGGATCATTCCGCCGTATCCGTAAACTCCTCCATGTCCCGAAGCTGGCACATGAGGAGTTCTCCGGTTTTCTCGTTACGGAGATGAAGCCCGTTGCCCAGACACCACTTCCAGTAGCGGCAGCAGGCACAGACCCCTGTTCTGGCCCATTCTCTGTTCCTCATGACCTGAAAGCGGTTTTCCCATACATCCAGAAAATCGTCCCGGTAGATGTTTCCCTGAATGTAGTCGCTGCGGAGGCTGGGGCATGCGGATATGGAACCGTCGATGAGAACAGAAGCCACTCCAATTCCTGCCCTGCAGAACATGAAGTCGTCCCTCACCTCCCTCTCGAAACTTCCCAGGAAGCCGTCGCAGCTGTATGAGACGTGGATGGTTCCCGATTGACGGGTTTCTCTTATGAAGAGCATCACTTCACGGAGCTGAGTCCCGGTGAGTTTCATCTCGGGCTGTCCTTCTGCCCTTCCTCTGGGAAAGATGCTGAAGAGCCGCCATCTCTTCACCCCTATGCCCGTGAGAAGGTCCCTTACATCTGGAAGCTGGTCGAAGTTCCGCTGAGTAAGGCAGGTTACGGCGTCGAAGATGGGGAGGGAACTTCCTGCTGCGCAACGAAGTGCACTCACCGCCCTGCGAAAGGAGCCCTTCTTTCCCCGCAGCCACTCGTGGGAGTCTTCCAGGCCGTCGAGACTCACAGTGAGGCTCTTCATCCCCGAGCTCAGAAGGCTGTTCATCCTCTTTCTGTCCAGGGCCCAGCCGTTGCTGACTATACCCCCAGGGAAACCCCATTCTGGCAATGCCCTCTCCGGTGCTCTCCAGGTCTTTTCTCATTATGGGTTCGCCGCCGGTTATCGCTATGGTGATCTTACCGGGGTCCATCTTCTCCCTGATGGATTCCAGCACCTTCAGGAAGTGCTCCGCCGGCATGTCCGGAACAGCTGAAGCCGAGAAGCAGTCACTTCCACAGTGACCGCAGTTCATGTTGCACCTGAGGGTGCATTCCCAGAACAGGTAGTTAAGGTCGTGAATGGCGGTAAGAATCTGTTTGTGGTGCCTGAAAAGCTCCAGCTTGAACTGCTTCTTCAGGTCTGGCTTCAGGTCCGGCAATGGCTACTCTTCTTCGGGAACGAGGTCGAAATCCACATGAATGTATATGTCAGGTGCCGATGTCTGCTGAAACTCCACATGAACAAGGGTATCTGCCGGGAGGTAAGAACCGTTCTGAGCCCCGTCGATGTCCGCAGCCTCCACCCTCATCGAATCCGGCAGGGAGAACACATCCACTTCCTCCTCCAGCCAGTAGTTTCCATACTGGTCCGAAAGGAACGAATCGAATACCTGGGAACCGTCGGCGCTTAGCATCCTTACCTGAATGCCCTGGATGCCCTCATCGCCGGACTTCACATCTCCGGAAATGTAAACCGAAGGAGGCAGTCCGTAGGCAACAGGATCATGCCCGCACCCTGAGGTTATCACCCCAAGGCTCCCAGAATGGTCCCGGAGAGCCAGCCGATGAATTTCAGAATATTTCTTCCCGCTTTCCGGGCCATTACCTGTCCTCCGGATCAAGAATAACATCAGTGGAGATGACCTGTTCCCCGGTTTGAAGAACGGCTGCCACCGTATCGGAACTAAGGAAGAGACCGTTCAGTTCGCCGTCGATGTCGTCGGCGATAATGCCTATGGAATCGGTGTCGTAGAAACCGTAGTCTTCCACCTCGATATGATAGGCACCGTTCTGGTCGGTCAGGGTCTCGTCCCCTGTGAAAACTGAGCCCATGGGGGAGAACACCCTTAAATAGATCCCCTCTATAGAACTGCTGTCAGCGGAGGACCTTACTGTTCCTGTAAGTGTGATGTTCAAAGAAGGAACGCCGTACGTAGGCTCAGCAGCCTGGTAGCAGCCGGCTGAGATAACGCCGGCTATTCCCAGCAGCCTGCCCGAGACAGCTCCAAGGATCCTGAGAATAGACCTGCCTGCATCCCCGGGCATGAGGGTTCCTTTCCCGCTGAAGTTACAAGTTAGTATAAGTAAGCCATCGTAAATGTTCCAGCCCTGTGTTCCGGTTGGCCTGAAACTGCTCCGCAGGCTACTTAATGAGGCTGTATATGGCTTTGTAATCCCTCTCCACGCTCTTGAGCACAGGCAGGTCGGTGAAGCTTCCTATCTCCCTTATGGCAAGGGGCGAACTGGAGCAGACCCCGCTTATGGCGTCGGGAACCAGGCCGAAGGTGCTCCGGAGCATGCCGAGACCCCCGGCGACACCGGCTGCGTCCGATGCGCAGAGTATGAGCCGGTGTATCCTTTTCTGAACATCGGGATGGTTCAGCAGCATTGCGGTTTCCCTCTGAAAAATGCCGTCGGCCAGCTCTATCACTATGTAGTTCCTGGGGTTGTTGCCGTACTTCAGGTCCACGGAATGGAAGATCCGCAGAAGTTCGTCCTCGTCCAGCATGTATGTGGAGGGATGGCCGAAAAAGGTGAAGTCCACCACCTTCTGGGCACCGCAGTCCTGCATGAGAAGAACGTCCTTCAGGCTGGCGGTGCCGGTGAGCTTCGCCGCCCGTACCTTCCTCTCCATGGATGAAATTGCGTAGCAGCAGGCGGCGGCGGCGTAGCTTTCCCGGAGTTCATCGCTGTGCCCACGCACAGTATGAGCCTTGCGCCGGGGCCGGTTCTCTCCACCCTTCTGGGTGTTATGAGGACATGGTCGGTGGTGTTGACCACATTCATCTGTGAGTCGCAGACATAGCCAAGTATTCTCACCCTGGTCGGTGAGGGGATGAGTTCGTTGTGGTTAAGCATTTCCCCAACGATGCCGCTCCGGGCCAGCATGTCCACGGTTCCGAAGGGTTTTTCCGGCACAAGCCCCTCGTAGTGGTCCGGGGCATATCTGTTACCGAACACGAACACAGCCCTGGTCCTGTCGTGTATGGTGTGTATCCTTGCGGAAACGCTCTCCAGCGAGGTGTGGAAACCCAGGGAGACTATCTCCCCGTAGATCATATCTCCTGAACGGGGGATCCTGTCGGGCAGGGACACATAGTTCCTCACCAGCTTCCCCGGCACCGAGTATGCCGAGCTGGGGACTATGGCGTTCCTGGTGATCTTTTTCATCGGCAGCAACTCTCCTTCGGATGGTAGGGTATCAGCGGCGAGAATCTAGCGATTTTCGAGCAAAGTGGTTAGCCCGTTCATGTTGCTGCGGCGCTTGTAGTTATCAGGTCTTTGCCCGGGGGTCAGTTCCGTCTGCCTGTAATTCTTTCCGCAAGGAGCTGATGTCTGCTGTTGAAAAGCCTTCTGAAGGAGAGCAGCACCATTCCCATGGAGCCAAGGGAGGCCCCGGCGGCTATCATGAACATTATCATGATCTGGTACTTCACAGCCACCGCTGGATCGGTGCCGGCGAGTATCTGGCCGGTCATCATTCCCGGAAGTGATACCACCCCCACCACCATCATGCTGTTGATGATGGGGATCATTCCCCTGCGTACCGCCTCGGCCACAGGTCTTCTGGCGGCTTCCCAGCGGGAGGCTCCCATGGCCAGCTCCATCTCCACCTCCTGCCGGCGTTCGGAGAGGCTCTCCAGGAAGTGGTCGGTGGAAAGGGATATGCCGTTCATGGTGTTTCCCAGGACCATTCCCAGAAGGGGGATCAGGTATCCCGGGCGGTGCCAGGGCTCAACTCCGATAATGAGCCCGGTGGCGGTTATGGTAACCGCCAGGCTGGTCACGCCCATTACGCAGAATGCCAGGGGTCCCATTCCCCTGTAGCTCTTCGACGGCCTGCCCGCGGCGGTGTGGGCCGCTGTGAGAAGCATGAGGAGTATCACAGGGACCAGGGCGAGGAGGGTGCTTATCTCAAAGACCTTCTGGAGAACGAAACCGATGAGAAGAAGCTGGGCCACTGTCCTGAAGGAAGCAAGGGCCAGCTTTTTCTCCATGTTCAGCTTCAGGGCCAGGCTTATTCCCCGGAGATAAGGACCAGCCCGGCGGCTATGGCCACATCACCGGTGGAAAGGTCTATTACCGTGTTCTCAGCCGACATCCGCCACCGCCCCGAAATCGGTGAGGTCCACGGTCCTGTGGCAGAGCCTGCCCGCCTGACCGGTGCTGTGGGTCACCACCAGGGCCGCGAGACCCCTTTTTTCCGTTTCCCCGGTAAGGGAACCCTCCACCGATGAAACCGCTTCAGGGTCCAGGGCGCTGGTGGGCTCGTCAAGAAGGAGGACCCGGGGCTTCAGAAGGAAGGCCCGCACCAGGCAGACCCTCTGCTGCTGACCCTGTGAGAGCGACCGGGCATCCTGGGAGAACCTGGCGGAGGAGACTCCGAAGGTTTCAAGGAGGGATACCGCCTCATCCCTGGGGAAGCTGTCCTCCCCGGCGGTCCTGTAGGTAAAGGGAAGTGAGAGGTTGAGTTCCACGGAACCGGGAAGAAGGACCGGCCTCTGGTCCACCAGGACCACCCTTCGCCTGAACTCCGGCCAGCCTGATTCCTCAGGGGAAACCCCGTCTATGGAAATGCTGCCTGAGATGGGATCGATAAGGCCCGCCACCGCCCTGAGGAGTGTGGTCTTGCCGCTTCCCGAAGGGCCGCAGAGGGCAACCCTTTCACCTGGCTCGAGGGTGATGCTGAACCGGGAGAAGAGGGTCCTGCCCCCGGCGGCAACGGAAAAGTCCTTCACTGAAAGCACCTGAGCCTCCCCTCGTGGGTTCAAGTATAAGAAAAAAATCCCCGGGAGGCGTAATGTAAACCCGCCGGTGAAACTGGTTGACAAACCGCTGTTCCATGGCCTATTTTTCCCGGCACAGAAGGGGGGTGGAAATGACTTCAACCGCAGGTCAGATAGTGGGCTGTCTCAGTGCCGCGGACACATTCGTGTCCGGTGAGGAGATAGCCGGAAGGCTGGGCATCACCAGGGCGGGTGTATGGAAGCACATAGACGCCCTCCGCCGGGCGGGCTTCGAGATATCCTCCTCCACCAACAGGGGCTACCGCCTCACAGGAATTCCGGACACCCCCTCCCCCGAGGTACTGTCGGCGATGCTTAACACCGCTTTTATGGGCAGGACCATCGAGTATCACCCGGTGATCTCCTCAACCAACGAAAGGGCCATGACCCTTGCCTACCGGGGCGCCGAAGAGGGAACCGTTGTCACCGCGGACAC
>MJAN01000022.1 GCA_001875255.1 Candidatus Sabulitectum silens
GACCTTGAGAAGGGAAGACATCTTCTTCCCTCGGGAGGGCATGCCGGGAATGGCCAGATGAGCCTGCCCCTCTCCAATCCTGAGCATCCGGTCCTGGAGGAGATCAGGAACATCGAACCGGACGCTGACACCCAGAAAAGCCCTTGAACTGATATACGCTCTGAAGGACCGCCTTGACTCATGAAACGGATCAGGAAATAATACCCTGAACAACCAACCAGTTCAGGGGGTATTTATGAAAGTTCTTCTGATCCTTGCCCTTCTGGCAGCCGCCAGCTACGGGTCAACGGTACTGGAAACCTTTGACGCTCCGGACACGGGGATAACAGGGCTTGCCTGGGGCGACGGGGTGCTCTGGGCTGTGGACGGCACCACCCAGTATGTCTATGGCATCGACCCATCCGACGGCTCCGTAACCTCTTCCTTCTACATCACCGACCAGACTCCCTCCTACGATCCGTTCCCGGGGGGCTTGCCTGGGGCAACGGCACAATCTATGTGGCCATGCACAGCGGCACGCAGTACGGCAAGATGTACAAGTATGACACGCCGGAGACTATCAGGGACAGTTCGACGTATACTGTTGAGGCGGCACCGTAAGCTCGTCGGTGACGGGCGCGACATTCAACGGTACCACCATTTACGCATTCGGTAATGTTTACGGCAGTACCACCGAATTCTCAATTCACAAGTACACCATCGCCGGCTCTTCCGCCGGTCAGTACATGAATCAGCTGGATTTTCCCGGTCTTGAACCGTCGGTTTATGACATCGCCTGGTCAGACCAGGGCATGTGGGTGGCCCGGGACGAATCCGACAGCCCGGTCCTCAGATACAACACAAGCGGCGAACTCACCGGTTGTGTCATGGGTTCCGATGTTCCCGCGGCGGCGGGTCTCGCCGTGGACGACGAAGGTTATCTGTGGATAAGCGATCCGGTGAACGACAAGATATACAAGGTGGATACAACCACCTCGGTTCACGGGACCGAAACCGCGCCGGTTTCCCCCCGAAGCCTTCATCCGGTCTCTAATCCCTTCACATCAACGGCGCTGATAAATGCCGGAGGATTCGCCGATGGCGCTTCCGTGGAGGTCTTCGACATCCGTGGAAGACTGGTGAGGACAGGCAGCCTCCAGGGCGGCTCCTACACACTGAACGGCCAGGGGCTCCCCGCCGGCGCCTATATGGTAATGGTTACGGATACAGGAGGATCTTCAACGGTCCGGGTCTGCAGAACAGGCCGCTGATTTCCACGGGGGGAGAGGCATTACCTTTCCCCCCAGCTCTTTACACGATAAGTAAACAGGTGTTTACATCAGCCTCCGGAAAGTGTATAATGGCATCGGAGGTGATAAGCATGAAAGGAACATGGAATCTTGAATCGGAAATAGGCACCCGGGGAGCCAGGGCGGTATGGGCTTCATTGAAAGAGGAAGCCGGCAGAAAAAGGGTCTCAGTGGTGATAGCCACGGGAACCGAAGCCGCCTCGGAGATCCTTTCCTCGGGCATGTTCTACATCAGCGGGCCCGGCCTGAGGAAAAACACCCTTTTCAGGATAGAGGCCAGCCGAAGGGCCAGGGTAACCGGATGCATGATAGTACGGGCGGTTGAAGCGGCGGATCCCCAGCGGTGCTCCGAGAACGGCATCCTCAGGGAAATGCACAGGATACTCCACATGAACCCGCTTAATGTCCACTCCCCGGAAGTACCCTACGCCGGCTACCACAGCGAAGCTCCTGATACCCCCGGAAAGGTTGGAAAAAAACGGCTGAGGGCTAATATTCCCCTCTTGCGCAGAGATCCTTGAGCATCCAGGGGGGTGAAAGCCATCAGACAGGGCATAAGTCTGTTCTTTCCGGCCTACAACGAGGAAGAGAACGTTGAATACATGGTTCGCTCAGCTTCGAAGGTCCTCCAGGGCCTCGTCGGGGATAACCATGAAATACTTGTCATCGACGACGGCTCCACCGACAAAACCCCCCTTATCGTAGAGGAACTATCCGCCTGGAACTCCAGGGTCAGGCTTGTTTCCCACCGGGGCAACAAGGGCTTCGGCAGGGCTGTGCGAACCGGCATCGAGAACTCCCGGTTCAGCTGGATATTCTACACCGACTGCGACGGCCAGTTCGACCTGAAGGAACTTGTTCTGCTGTGGGAGGAAAGGCACACCGCTGACATCCTCTCCGGTTACCGCAGGCGCAGGAAAGACCCGGGCATGCGCCTTGTCTATTCCCTTCTGTGGAACACCCTGACAACCCTTCTTTTCATCAGGGCCTTCAAGGATGTCGACGCCTCCTTCAAGCTCTACAGAGCCTCCATCTTTCACAGGATAAAGCCCAGGTCAACCTGCGGGGTGATCGACTTCGAGATACTCACCCTTGCCCGGGACATGGGTTACAGGGTCAGGCAGCTGCCTGTTTCACACTACCCCAGGCGGGCGGGAACGGTGTCATTCGAGTCAGTAAGGACCGGATTCATCGCCTGGGTGCGCATTGGGCCCATTATGGAGATGTTCAGCCAGCTTATGGCCCTGAGGCTGCGCACCTGGAGGGGGAAGGTATTGTGATGGAAGCCCTTCTCGTAACTCCGCTTCCACCACAGCCAACCGGCCTGGCAGACTACGCCAGAAGGATACTTGACCTGACCGGGGGTCATATCCGATGGAGGGTGGCCTATCCCCGGGGAGGGCGGCCCTTCGGGGATACAACTGCGTCCCCATAAGCAGCCTCACCGGGAAGGACCTCATGGGTACGGTGGTATACCAGATAGGTAATTCCCTTCACTGCACAGAAGTGATCGAAACCCTCATGGGAAACCCCGGTATCGCCCTTTTCCATGAAACCAATCTCCACCACGCCCTGAGGCAGATGGCCAACGACACCGGGAACTGGCGGACATACGAAGAACATGTGAAGAACGATTACGGCTCCGCTGCCGGCGAAGTGCTCAAGAGAATGGGAAAACCAGCCAGAAGCCTGTCCGAGTACGACTCCAGGCTCCGGCGGTATCCCCTTGCGGGAACACTGACCTCATCGGCCACGGCAATAGCGGTGCTCAGCGACACCGCCAGGCTCCGCATGGAGAAACTTCTTCCCGGGCGAAGGATACACAGAATGGGCTTTCTTCCGGATTTTCTGGAAAGGGTGTCCCCCCTGAGAAAAAACCGGTGAAAGGGTTATCGGGATAGCCGGCACATACCACTACGGCCGGAACTGGGAGGCAATGTTCCAGGCGGTATCCATGCTGAGGGTTGAACACCCCTGTCGTCTGCTGGTGGCCGGTGCCGGCTGGCCGGATACCGGCACCGACTGGGTAGAGGTAACAGGAAGGCTTCCCGACATAGCCTTCCGGGAGAAGATCGAACTCTTTGACATTGCCCTGGACCTCCGCAGCAACACCTGCAGCGAGACCAGCGGCTCAATGATGGACATACTCAGAAGCGGTAAACCCGCAGTTCTCTCCTCCGAGGGCAGCTTCAGGGACATACCCGCCGGTGCGGTGCTGAGGATACCGGTGGAAGCTGGGGCCGCCGGTGCCCGGGCCGCAATGAAATACCTTTGGAGCATCCCGGGATATACAGCTCAATATCGCGAAGGGCTGAGGAGTACTTCCAGAGGATCAGCAACAGGGAAGCCTGCCTCAAGCAGTGGCTGAAACTCCTTCGGTGTAATGATGCGAACTGAGCATCTCCTCTTCGTCCTTCTGCTTCTCCTCGTGCTTCCCTTCATTCTCACCCCCGGGGGCGGCAGCCGCACCACCGGGATGTATGAAGACCCCAGGCACATTCTTTTCACAGGGGACAGCGATGTCTACGACTGCATCTGGCATTTCAGCTGGATAAGAAGCTCCCTTCAGGAAGGAACAGATCCCAGGGTCTACGGAAACAGGACCCTGGCCTGGAACAACATGGGCTGGCCGGACCTCTTCCTTTCGTATCTCTTCCGCTACGGTTATGGAACATCCCTGCTGGTGGCAACATTATTCTCCGCCGTCTCGGGCTATTTTCTGGCCAGGGCCTGGGGCCTGGGCAGGAAGGGGGCAATTGTCGCCGGTTTCATAACCGCCTGGATGCCCATAAGGTCCATAAGGATGTACCAGCACTATCCTGTAGCCTCCGCGGGATACGCCATTATGGCCCTGGCCATGGTGAAGCTCATCCTTGAAGAGGGCCGGTGGAAGTACTCAGCCGGAGCTTTCCTGTTCGCCGGCCTTGCGGTTGCCGAGAGCTTTCAGCACGGCTTCACCATAGGTCTCGGGTGGCTTCTTACCGTTCTTCTTTCAAGGTGGAGGGGGTTCAAAATCACAGCCCTGTCCGCCATTGTTCCCGCCCTGGGATGTGTGGCAGGGGCCCTTTGGCTCCTCACCTCACCGGGGCTCACCGGGAACGACCCGGGGAAGGACTGGAAGGAGGCGGTCTACTGGGGGGCGGAGATCCAGTCGTATTTCCTTCCGTCCTTCCTTGGAAGACACATCGTCACCGATTACATGCCCAACCCCTTCGAAGGGTGGTTACCCCGGGGCTCACCGTTATGCTCCTGGCCATCTGGTACGGCCTGGGCAAACAGGCACTGGAAGGCCCTGGCCGCCGCACTGGCGGTGATGGTTCTCTCCGTGGGTCCCCTCTTCAAGCTTGGGGGCGTTCCCACACCGGTGCCCCTTCCGTACATGGCGGTGGCCAAAACCCCATGGCTCTCAGCGGCAAGGGCCCCGGCAAGGCTGGGAATACTGGTGGGACTCATGGCAGCCCTGGGAGCAGGGGCCATGATCGGTGGAAGGGGAAAAAGGACCGCCTGGATACTCACCGGCCTGGTTCTTCTGGAGATAACCCCACCATTCCTCAGAACGATAGACACCACCGTGCCCTCCTTCTACGGCAGTGGCCACGGCGCAGACCTGGTCCTTGAGATACCCGCTTCCTCCGCAATAAGGAGGTACTCCCTCTTCGAGGCTGCCGACGGGGTTCCCCGGCGGGTGAAGTTCTTCGCCAGGGGCGGAGAGGACATGCTTGAAGGAATACCACCGGGACTCACATGGGACCCCGGGGGCCCCCCGGCACGGGAACACCTTTCCATGACCGGCGCCGACGCGGTGGTTTACAACAGGTGGATGTTCCCAGCGCAGGAAAGGGCACATTACGATTCCCTGTACTCATCGGTTTTCACACCGGAAGAAATGGAAGACAGCCTCTGGATATGGCTAAGCGATGAAAACGGTTCTTGACGTAACGGTATGCACCCACAGCCGCGGTGGTGTGGGCAGGTGGGTAAGGGGCCTCTCCCGGGGCCTTATGGAGGCCTCCACGGAGCACATTTCCATAGATCTCCACGAAACACATCCCGGCCTGCCCTGCACGATTACCGAGGCGGCGGTGATCCCCTCACCGGACTGGATGGTCATCCCCTTCCTCAGGCGGTTACTCCTGAAGCGCGGGAGGCTTGAGGCCACCAGAGCAAAAAGGATAGCGGCGGAGGTGGGGGTTCCGGACATAATCCACCTTTCCGGTGTGCAGCCCTTTGGAGCCGGCAGAAGGAAGGTTGTCACATTCTTTGACGACACCCCCTGGACCGAGCCTTCATCCCACACAGAAGAAACCCTGTTCTACGCCTCAAGGCTCAGAAAGCTGGTGGATAACGGCTCTTCCGTCCTGGCCATAAGCAGGTGGGCGGCTGACAGAGCGGCGGAGGTGTTCGGAATTTCCACGGACAGGGTGGGATATGCCGGAGGCGCCGCCGAGGACATCTTTACCCCAGGAGAACCGGACAGGCTGGTAATGGAGGAGTATGGTCTCGTTCCCGGGGAATACTACCTCCATGTGGGCAGTTTCGTCCCCAGGAAGAACATTCCCTTCCTGGTAAAGTGTTTCAGGAGTGCCGGAACAGGGGCCGGGAAACTGGTCCTGGCCGGGGCGGAGAATGGGGGAGAGAACTGCCGGTGCAGGAGGAGGGAATAGTTGCGGTGGAGTCGATATCCGACGGCTTCTCCTTTCCCTCTACCGGGGAGCCCGGGCTCTCCTGGTCCCCAGCACCTCCGAGGGGCTGGGTCTCCCGGTTCTCGAGGCCCTGGCATGCGGAACACCGGTGTTCGTCTCCGACGGCGGCGCCTGCCGGAAACCCTTTCCGGCAGGGGTCTCATACTTCCAGTGAATGACGCAGAAGCCTGGACCGACGCCATAACACGGGGAGCCGATGAAAGGCTGAGGAAGCTTGCTGCCGGGGCACCCCGGTCTTCCTGGGCGGAAGTGGGGCGGCGTGCCATGGACTTCTACCGGAGCCAGCTGTGAAAATTCTTCATCTCATTCATCGGAGCTGGCCCTACCACGGAGGAGCGGAAAGATATGTCTGGGAGCACGCCAGGGCTGCCCTGGACCATGGCTACGGTTCCACCGTGGTCACCACCGACGCATGGGACATGTCATGGCTGGTTTCCCCACGGGGAAAGAGCCTTCCCCGGGGACGGATGGTTCACGAAGGGGTGGAGATCATCCGCTTTCCCGTTGTCCACCCTCCCCTTCAGAACATCCTCAGAGGGATATTGAGAAGGTTATGCCCGGGAGGTCCCGACCGGTTTTACTATCCCAACCCCTTCGTCCCTGAAATGGACAGATGGCTGGCGGGAGCCCGGGGATATGATCTCGTGCACGCCAACGCCATGCCATTTCTGATACACGGAGGATACAGATACGCCAGAAAGCACGGTGTACCGCTGGTTACTGTGCCCCATGCCAATCTCGGCGGCCCCGCCGGCAGGATAATGCCCATGGAATACTTCGCCGGGGACCAGAGAAGGATCCTTCGTGAATCTGCCCTTGTCGTGGCCCAGAACGCCTTTGAAGCATCGGTCTACACCGATGAGTGCCACGCGGACCCCTCCAGGGTCATGGTCCACGGAAGCGGCATAGACCCGGCGGATTGGGTGGAAGCCGATGCAGGTGTCGCCCGGGGGTCACTTTCCATTCCCGCCGGAGCCCGAATAGTGCTGAGTGTCACCGCCCAGTGCAGGGACAAGGCTCCTTCACCCTTCTCGACTCATGCCTTGATCTGTGGAAGAAGGGCCATGACTTCCTTCTGGTGATGGCCGGACCTGTGATGGAGGATTTCAGTAACTATCTGGACAGCGTTTCGCCGGAAATACCCGAGGGAAAGCTGGTGATAACGGGGTATGTTTCCGAGGAGCTCAGGAAGGACCTTTTCGCCGGGGCGTCGGTGTTGGCGGCGCCTTCCCGGCTCGACGCCTTTGGAATAGTCCTCCTCGACGGATGGATATCGGGAACACCGGTTATCGGATGCAACGCCGGGGGAATGCCGGACTTGATACACAGCGGAAGGGACGGCTTCCTGGTGGAGTTCGGCGACAGGGAAGGACTGTCCCTGAGAATAGCCGAACTCCTGGCAACAGCCGGAAAGCAGATGAGATGGCCCGGAGGGGCAGGGAGAAGACCCTGGCGGAGTATACCTGGGAAAGGGTAACCGGCAGATTCTACCGGGAACTGGAAAAGAGGGGGCTATGCACCGGGTAACCGCAGCGATAGTGCTCTACAATGCTGAAGAACTGATCCCTGTACTGGCCGGGACACTGGAAGGGCTGCCCGGGGTGAGATCAGTATTCTACGACAGCGGCTCCTCGGATGGTTCAGTTAGTGGGGTTAAAAGAAGGATTCCCGGGGCCACGGTGATAGAGGGTCCCAACAGGGGGTTCGGATACGGATGCAATCGTTGCCTGGAGAGGATCGATACCGGGTATACCCTGCTTCTCAACAGCGATGCCTCCATAACCGCGGATTCCCTGGGAAAGCTGGTTTCATTTCTGGAGGGAACCACGAATATGCCGGGGTTCAGCCTGTTGTAAGGATGTGGGATCATCCACCGGTCACCGCCTCCAGGGGAGTGTTCCTCACCAGGTACGGAGAAGCATGGGACAGCGGGTTCATGCACTTCGAACCCTTCCTTCATCCCTCTCCGATGGATGTTCCCGCCATAACCGCAGCGGTATCCCTCTGGCGGACCGATGTCCTGAGGGAACTCCGGGGTTTTGACGAATCCTTCTTCATGTATTTCGAAGATGCTGATCTCTCCCTGCGGGCCGGGCCCGGGGCTACAGGACCGCCGTTGCAAGGGGGGCCTCCGCAAGGCACATGGCCGGCTGGTCCAGCACCAGACAGGCAGCGGGAATATGGGAGCTTCAGTCAGCGGTCCTTCTTTTCAAAAGGTATCTCGGCGGAGGCTCCCTGAAGCCGTTCTGGTGGAGAAGGGAGGCCAGGGCCGGCGGCGGGAGCCTTATGAGGGGGCATTCCCCGATCAGAAGGCTCATGGCGGTTGTGGCGGCGGCCAGGATACCGGTAAGGCCTGTGGAGCTTCCAGTTGAACTGAGATCCCTTCTCTTCGGATCCCCACTGGACATGCCAATGAAAAGGGCGGAGCAGAAAGGGGCGAACATCGCCGCCCCCTGGGTTGCCCTGAAGGGGCCGGAAGGTCCCTCGAACCTGGTCCTGGAATCCTTTTCGGGCACCGTTACCGGGCAATAATTACCGAAAAGGACTCCCCTCCGGTGAGATTCTGCGTACCCGCCGGGGGAAGAAGGAACTACCGATTGGCGCCGGGGCCCGGTGTTGTTTACATTAACTGCGATTCACCCGGGAACGAACTGAAGGCGGAGATCAATGAGATATGAAGGAAAGGGTACTACGGCGGTGATCCTGACGGGATGCTGCGCGGTGGCTGTCACCGTTCTCTTCCGGGGCTTTTCCGGTGTTCTGATCGCCCTTGTGCCCCTGTCCGCAGCCGCGGGATTTTCCGTTGGGACCGTTCTTTTTCCCATCCAGGCGATATTCTTCATACTGGGGCTCATCTCCCCTGAAGCCGCTCCCTGGGCGGTGCTTATGGGGGGCACCCTTTCCTCCTTTGCCGGGGAAGGGCCCAGGGTGAGGACAGCCGGATTCCTTTCCGTGGCCACTGTGCTGTGGTTCATTCCCCTGACCGGGGTGATCCCACTGGCAGTCGCTTCCGCGGCTGGTGCATTCTTTCACAGACACCGGGGGCTTCCCTATGTGATCCTGGCCGGGGGCTATATGGTATCGGTGCTGTTAACCGGAATGCCAGGGGACCATTCAAGGGTTCCCACCATTGCCCCATCATCCATAGAGAACGGTGGGCTGACCTACCATGTGCCCAGCCTTACCGCAGCCGTGACCGAGGTTCAGCTCTGTGTTCCCACCGAGGGCCTCTGGGCCATATGGATAGCCGTGGACGGCGGGGGCATCCGTGACACAATGCCCATGATGGCTCTATCCATGGGGGAAAGCATGCTTTCCTGCCCGGGGAAAGGACACGCTATGTGTGACAGGCCTTCCCGGGGATACCCTCTCTGTGGAGCTCCTCAGGGGCCACAGGCCCTTCAGCCACCCGGTGGTTCACATAAACGCCGGGGGTGAGCGCATATGACCGCCTTCCTTCGACGGAACTCCCCTGTTCTTATCCCCATTGCCTTCGGACTATGGGTTTTCTTAGCATGGAGGTTCTCAGGAATGCCATCCCCGGGGTTTCTGGGACGGCTGATACCGGCGGCGTGGCTCCTTTCCGCCCTGCTTTCGGCCAGGTCGCCGATGGGTAAGTGGTTCATGCCGATGGCGGCGGCTTTCACTGTTTCAGCATTGCTCTGGACCGTCCATGGAGCCGGCTGGTATTTCGCCGCCGGGGTTCCAGTGGCCGGTCTGGTGGCCAGGGGGCTGGAGAACGCCTCGTCACTTAGATACGGAGGGGTAAGGGGGGTAATCCCGGTCCTTTTCCTGGTACTGTTCACCGCCGAGGTCAACTCCGACGAGGTACGATTCGCCGAGATCACCGCCAGCCTTACTGGAACAGACTCCGAGAGGTATGGCGAAGTCCGACTGAGAGCCGGCGATATAAGTACCTCGGTGGGCACCACACACCCCTTTATCCAATTATCATCTCCCCGGGTCTGATGGCGGGGGACAGGTGGCTCAGGGCGGTTCCCGTACTGCTTACCCTTCTCGCGGTCATGGCCCTGTCCAGGGTTGCAGGGCCTGTTCCCGCCGTGGCCGGGGCTTTGCTGTACCCAGGTTTCAGCACACTGGGCCTGGCCATGACCGGTTGGCTCGCCGCAGGTGTGTTCGCACTTGTCCTTCTACTGGGATCCGAAGGTAAACACCAGCTCCTCCGACTTCTGGCGGTGATATTCCTCCTGGCGCTGAAGATGAGGTACGCCGGCTTCGCCATGGGGATAATCCTCGCCGAGTACGCCTGCGGAAAGCCGCGCCGTGGAAAATGGATGATACCCGTTACGGTGATCCTTGGCGGAATCCTGCTGCTGGCCATCGACAGATATCTTCTCGGGGGACAGCTTTTCTGGCTGAGGTACGGAAACATCGAGTCTCTGAAACTCATATGGATCAATCTGTTTCACCGGCCCCTGGAAACGCTGACCAACGCCGGGTGGAGCCTCTTCGACCCCGAGGCCGGTCTCTTCGTCCGTGCTCCATGGACCATTCCGGCCCTCTTCGGCCTGACCATCCTCAGGAGGGAGGACCCGGCGCTTTTCAAGAGGGCGGTGATCCCCTCGGTGCTTTACTGGACGGTGCTGGTAGTTTGGACCGGAACCACATGGCACGGCCTTCCGGCACCTGCCGGGAGGGTATTTCTGCCCATGGTTCCCATGCTGGCCCTGGGTCTCCGGCGGGTCTGGAGCAGAAGGGAGACCAGGCTCCTCATCGTGGTTTCCATGATCATATCCTCACTGGTCACGGTGTATCCTCCAGCAAGGGCAAACTACGCCGACGGAACCGACACCCTGTTTGCACTGGCCGGGGTGAACCAGGGTCTTTCCATGGTCAGAAGCGGTCCTGCGGCACTACTGCTCCCCCTTCTGGCAACGGTGTCACTGCTTATACTTCTGAAAAGAAGGACCGATTCTTCAGGATTCCTGCTTCTGGTGGTTCTGGTGTGGGTAATGGGCCCGGGGCTTTTGCCCGGGCTCACCGAGGCGGAGGACCTTCCCGGTAAGAACGTTCAGGGAGCCCTTTTATACCCCAGAAGTCCCGACCCGTCGGAAAGGTTTTTCTGGTTCGGCAGCCGCCAGCGTCTGCTGGAGATGTCCGAAGCGGGACACATCATAGTGTTGGATGGAGCCGGTGCCGGTGATACTCTTGTCATTGAGGCTTCCTCCGCCGGCGGAGTTCTCCTGGCGGGTACCGACACCATAGCTGTGAGCACACCCCTGATGAGCCTTCCAGCTGAATACCTGGCAATGGGAAGAAGGGCCGGAACCCTGTCCGACCGTCCCGAGAACAGAACTATGGGGCGATACGAGGTGCCCATCGGTACCCCGGAGGGAATGCTGAGGGTGGTCTGGGCCGGGGGAGAGCCGGTATACCTGGACAGGATAGGCCTGAGATGAGATCCCTGTCGGTGGTGGTTCCCTCCAGGAACGGAAGGGAGATCCTTCGCAGATTCCTGCCCGGAATACTCAGGGAAACAGAGAGGTGTTCCGGAGAACTCATAGTGGTGGACGACTGCTCCACCGACGGCACAACCGAGTTCCTCAGGAGAGAGTTCCCCGGTGCGGGTGTATTCAGAAGGACCGGAGCCCCGGGATTCTGCCGGGGGGTCAACCTGGGAATGGAACGGGCCTCGGGAAGCTTCCTGCTTCTGCTGAACAACGATACCTCCCCGGAACCGGGGAGTTTCCAGGGGCTTATCGATGCCCTGGAGGGTGCCCCTGAGGGAACCGCCGCGGCGGTGCCGTCGATACCCCGGCCGGACGGCTCCGACGACAGCCTTTTCAAATGGGCTTTCAGAAGGGGTCTGGCCATTACGGGGCAGTTCAGTGAAGGGGAGCCCTATCCCTCCGGGGCATGCGCCCTGTGGCGCAGGGAGGCCTGGGAATCCCTGGGGGGGCTTGACTGCAGATACGCCCCCATCTACTGGGAGGATACGGACATGGGCGTAAGGATGCACAAAAAGGGATATGGCATGATAAGATGCCCGAATATCACAGTAAGACACTTCCACGCCGCCACCATGGGGGGGCCCCGGCGACCCTTGCCCTGCGTGAGAGGAACCGCTTCATTTTCATGGATGCCCACTGCAGACGGGGCAGGATGAGGTTACAGAGAAGCCTGTGGATGCCCTTCCACCTGACGGCGGCCCTTCTCAGCGGCAACATGGCCTTCATCAGGGGTTCGGCGCTTATCTGGAATGGAGGAAGAGCCGGTGAAAAGGGGTGCCGGACGTTTCATCCTCGGTATCGAGGGGCTCACGGCACTTGTCACCGGAGCTTCGGCCCTGGTTGCCTTCGTGTCCGCACTGGTCCTGTGGCTGGTGGTTTCCGACGCCAGGTCCACCATCGAATCCTCCGCCTATTCAAGGGCCGAGTACATAGCCTCCGCCCTGGGCACCCGACCCACGCAGAACACACTGGAGGCAATGGTTCGGCCAACGGTTCCAGGAGGAGGCGTAAGGGCGGTTGCTGTGTCCTCACCGGAGGGCACCTTCGCCGCTTATCCGCCCATTTCCCCCTCTGAGCTTGATTCCGGCAACACCGTGGCGTACACCTCCCCGGCGGGGGTGCGAGTAACGCTGCTTATGGAGCTTTCCCCGGTACTCGCCCAGGGAGGCAACATTGTTCTTCTGCTGTCCCTTTTCGCGGTCTTCCTCACGGTGGTGGCAATACTTGTTCCCTCATATCTCAGGCGAATGGTCCTGGAACCCCTGAAGAACATTCTCGGCCAGGCGGACCGCATAGAGAAGGGAAGCGGAAGCTCAGCCAGGGCAGCAGACGCTTCTTTCAGGAAGCTTGTGGACCTACTGGCAAAAAAGGACGATCAGCTGAAAAGCATGAGGGAAGACGCACTGAAAAGGGCCAGAATAGCGGAGTCGCGCTCCGGAGCGGTCCTCGAGGCAATGGGCTCCGGGGTGGTGGTCCTGGACTCCTCGGGAACACCCACCCTCTGGAACGGCCAGGCGGAAAACATACTTGGTCCCCTTGACAGTGAGGCCGAAGTTCCCCTGCCGGAAGGCCGGGACGAATGGGACCATGAGAAGGATGGCAGGAACTACCGCTTCAAGGTCACCTCCAGTCACACCGGCGAGAGGGTGGTTCTTCTGACCGATGTAACCTCCTCCCTGACCATGGAGAGGAAACTGGCTGAGGAGAGCGCGCTGGCTGATCTCGGCGCCCTTTCCGGAGGGGTGGCCCACGAGATAGGGAACGCCCTTTGTGCCCTGGAGGGTTTCATGCAGCTCCTTGGCAGGGGGGGAGGGGCTTCACGGACCTCCGAGATACTCACCGAGGCCAGTCTCGAACTGAAGTCCGCAAGAAAGATCGTGGAATCCTTCAGAAGCCTTTCCCAGAACAGCAGCATAGAGAGTTCGCTATCCATGGACGAGGCTGCCGACTCCATTGAAGAGATCACCGGGAAGCACTCGGTGGGTTTCCGAAGTACCGGCGATCTTCCAGCCGAGGGGCGAATACCCGGAGGGCATGTCCTTCTGGGCAGGATACTTGACAACCTGCTGAGCAACGCCCTTCGCTACTGCGGCCCCGCCGGGGTGTCGGTGCATCTCGATACCGTGCAATCCCCTCCGGCCATGCGTATCAGGGTGGAGGACAGGGGCCCGGGTCTGCCGGAGGATCCCGAGATAGTGTTCAGACCCATGTACACCACCGAGGACAAAAGCGGGGGAATGGGGCTGGGGCTTACCATTACCAGAAGGCTTGTGAGGGCAATGGGCGGCACGATAAACGCATGCGGAGGAGAACACGGGGGAGCGGTGTTCACCGTTATAATTCCCGCCATCGGGGAGGAAGATTGAAAAGAATACTTCTTGTTGAGGACAAAAGGGGCATGCGAAGCATGCTGACCACAGCCCTGACCGAAGACGGCTGGAAGGTAACCGCCGCGGCGGACGGGGGAAGGGCTATGAAGGAACTGGAGAAGGGAAGGTTTCAGGCCCTGCTCACCGATGTTTGCCTTCCCGGTGAGTTCAACGGCCTCGATGTTCTTCGGGCGGCCCCTCCGGAGCTCCCCGCCCTTGTCATGACCGCCTTCGGCACAGTGGACCTGGCGGTGAAAGCCATGAAGCTGGGAGCCAGGGACTTCATAAGCAAACCCTTCGAACTGAATGAGCTCCTTGAAAAGCTGTCCCTGCTCTGCCGGGACACCGGCCACTGCATGAAGGGTGAGTCGGAGGTGTTCCTCGAATGCCTTTCAAGGGCGGAAAGGGCTTCCGGCAGCGGTATGAACGTTCTTCTTTACGGAGAGAGCGGTACAGGCAAAGAACTCCTGGCAAGGATGATGCACCGAAGAAGCCCCAGGGCCGAGGGCCCCTTCATACCGGTGAACTGCGCGGCCATACCGGAAAACCTCATGGAGAGCGAGCTCTTCGGGGCGGAAAAGGGGGCCTACACCGGCTCCGACGAGGCCAGACCGGGAAGGTTCACCATGGCGATGGACGGCATCATCTTCCTCGACGAGATCGGCGACCTCGACCTGAACCTCCAGGGAAAGCTCCTGAGGGTGCTGGAATCCGGCACCTACCACACGGTGGGGGCACCGAAGAGATCACCACCAATGCCCTTGTCATATCAGCCAGCAACAGGGACTTAAAGGAGATGACCGCCGGGGGGCTTTTCCGGGAAGACCTTTACTACAGGATAGCCGAGTTTCCCGTGGACCTTCCGCCCCTCCGGGAGAGGCGGGGGGACATAGAGATCCTCGCTGACCATTTCACCGCCATGTACGGGGGCAGATCGATCTCAGGGGAAGCTATGTCCCTGATGAGGGGCCATTCCTGGCCGGGGAACATAAGGGAGTTGCGAAACCTTATCAGAAGGGCCTGCATCAATTCCCCCGATGGAGTGATCACCCGGACCTATGGAGATATCCCGGGGACAGGCGCCGGTTACGGGACTCG
>MJAN01000023.1 GCA_001875255.1 Candidatus Sabulitectum silens
TGCAATGCAACAAAATAAGTATGATACCATATTAAGCGTAAATAAGAGGATGTGCCCTTTCCGGCTGAAAAACTTGACCTTCATGAATATCCTTATAGTATATCGGTCTGCACCCTGCGCGAAAAAAACAGTGAGGAGACAGTTTTGGAAAAGACATCAAAGGATTTTCTGGCCAGACTGCTGAAGGAATCAAGTCCCTCCGGTTACGAGAACTCTGCGGCAGCCGTGTGGCGGGGCTATGCCGAGAAGTTCAGCCACGATGTGAGGGGCGATTACCACGGCAACTCATATGCAACGCTGAATCCCGATGGCGAGGTTTCCATCTACATGTCCGGCCATATCGACGAGATCGGCTTCATGGTTAAGTCCATAACCGAGGCCGGATTCCTGAAGATCTCACCGGTGGGCGGGGTTGATCCCCATGTAGTAGCCGGCCAGAGGGTGTACGTGTACACCAGGAAGGGCCCCGTATACGGAGTTCTGGGCAGGAAGGCCATTCATCTCATCGAGGCCGACGAGAGGAAAAAGGTCACCGAGATAAAGAACATGTGGATAGACATAGGAGCGAAGGACAAAAAGGAAGCGGAAAAGATCGTGGAGATAGGCGATGTGGCCACGATAGCCGTGGGTTTCGAGAAGCTCCGGAAGTCCATTTATGTTGCCAGGGGTTTCGATGACAGGATAGGCGCCTTCGCGGTGCTGGAAGCCCTCCGCCTTCTCTCCAGGGAGAAGGATTTCAGCCACAGGGTTACCTCGGTGGCCACGGTGCAGGAGGAGATAGGCGTACGCGGCGCCATCACCAGCACCTACCAGGTGAATCCGCAGATTGGTTTTGCCGTGGACGTAACCCACACCTCGGACATGCCTGGAATAGACAAGGAGCTCTTCGGGGATATCAAACTGGGTGACGGGCCGGTGATAGCCAGGGGACCCAACATAAACCCCAGGCTTTTCGAACTTCTTGTGAAAACAGCCGTTGACAACAAGATACCCTACAAGGTAATCGCCGAGAGCAGGGGAACAGGAACCGACGCGAACGCCGTTCAGCTCTCAAGAGGCGGTGTGGCCACCGCACTGGTGAGCATTCCCAACAGGTACATGCATACACCGGTGGAGGTTGTGTCCCTGGACGATGTTGAGAACTGCGCAAAACTGCTTGCGAAAACCATAGCCGCTATAAAGACCGACAAAGACTTCATCATCTGACCATATCACTCCGGGCGGATGGCCCCATCGGGTCATCCGTCCATCAAAGACTCACCTCACCACCGCGAACCTTGCGGACATTCCTCCCCTGGCCGTAATAGTATAGATCCCCGGGGGAAGCCCTGAAACATCCAACTGCCCGTGGCCGCTGAGGCTTTCCCGAAGCACCGTTCTGCCCGTCGTGTCCCTGACCGTTATGGAGGAAACCGAGGCCGGAGCGAAAACCTCCAGTGAACAGCTGACCGGGTTGCTTCCCAGCGCCATTCCGCCGGTGGGGGTGCTGTATTCCAGACCGAGCTCAGGGGCATATCCCGTGGAATCCGTCCACATTGCCCAGAGGTCCTCGCCCGCGGCGAATGTGCTTCCGCCTATCAGGAAACCGCTTCCGGTGTTCCTTATGGACCTGACGATCCCGGGCTGATAGAACCATTCATCGATCACATCACCGTTCTGGTCGAAGCTGACAACGGTTGCAAGCATCTGGCCCTGGACAGGTTCGGAAAAGCCTCCGGCCACGATGCCGTCACCTGAAAGCTCCAGGGCCATGCAGGTATCCGTTCCCTTGTAACCCCAGGTTCTGTCCCAGATCAGGGTTCCCGACGAATCCAGCTTCAGTATCCACCAGTCGTAGCTGCCCTCGCCGAAGGAGAGGGTGCTTCCAGCCACATAGAAGAAGTCGCCATCCTGAATGACCCTCCAGGGGTATTCGAATTCGGGTCCGCCGTAGGTCCCGGTCCACAGGGTATCCCCGGAGGCATCTGTCCTTATTATCCAGTAGTCCGCCGTTCCCCCCGCCCCAGTCCATGGCCTGGCAGGATAGAACAAAGCCACCTTCGGCGCAGGGAGAGATGTGGTAAACCGCTTCTTCTCCCGGGGTGCCGTATGTTTTCGTCCAGAGCCTTTCGCCGTTCTGATCCAGGGCCACCATGAGAACATCGTTGCCTCCGGCGCCGATACTCACCGTGCTTCCGGCGCAGACTATCTTGCCGTCGGTACCCTGGGCCGCCGAGGTGAACCGTTCCTGAAGGGGGAGGTCGAGGGTATAGGTCCACAACTCCTGGCAATCGGGAGTAATCGCCCAAACCAGCGCGTCTTCGGTGGTGGAGGGATGTGTTGATGATCCGGTAAAAGTATGCCGCCATCGAAATCCTGAATGGCGAAGATCTCAGAGCTCTGGTCCCAGTGTATGGAGTCGGCCCAGAGGAAATCTCCGGCCCCGTTGAAGGCGGCATAGATCACCTGCATGTTGCCCGAGGCATCAAGCTGGGTGACCCCTGCGGTAACACAGCCGAAGGAGGTTTCAATGGAACCCTTCCCATCCTGCTGCCCAGAATATGGGAAGCTGGTGTTGAAGGGCTGAAAGGACTGTAACGCAAGCATAGCGATAACAAGCATTCCGAAAACCTCCTGCTGGTAAGAATGAGCCGGCTGAAATGGCAGAACCTGAACATAATTCCAGGGAACCCCGGGTGCTACGGCTGGGTTATATTTGCTGCACGGTCTGAGCGGAACGTCATTTTCATGCACAACGGATCAGGGAGCAACATTGCCTGAGACCCGAGATACAGGGATTCCCCGGGAAAAGATCTACGGCGCCATCGTGGATCAGTCTCCGGTGGGCATATCGGTACGCGACCGAAACGGCAACCTGGTTCTCTGCAATCCGTCATGGGCTGCGATCTGGGAGAAATCACCGGCAGACATTCAAAGGATCCTTTCAAGGAAAAGGGATTCCCTGCGTATGGACGAGGGAGACTCCTATCTGGGGGATCACCGTGAGAGCGTGGCCTCCGTTTACAGCCGTGGGGGGGACCTTACCCTGCAACCTATCCACATAGATATCCTTGGAAAATGGATACAGCAGAGGTTCTACGGCATAGCCGGTGAAGACGGCAGGAACGAGTATGTGGTCATTCTCACTGAAGATGTTTCAGGGAAGAAAAGGGCTGAGTCCATGGAGAAGGCCCTCAGGGAGAGCACTCTTGCATATCGAAGGCTGGTTCACAACCTTCCCGTTGCTGCCTACACAACCGATTCTGCGGGTATGTGCGTTTCCGTAAATCCAGCTATGGTTCATATGTTCGAAGAGGAATCAGAAGAAAGCCTTCAGGCCAAACCGGCCTTTCAGAGATACAGCAACCCAGCCGACAGGATACGATTCATAAGCAAACTGAAGGAAGCCGGTGAGCTTCAGGGATACGAAATGGAACTGGTGACAGCCACCGGAAGGATCTTTCAGGCATCTGTTTCCGCCACGGCCACATTCGATGAGCACGGTGGCATAGCTCAGATCGACGGCATCATAAGGGATGTTTCCACGGAGAAGGCCCTTGAAGAGGAGATACTCAAGAACCAGAAACTGGAATCAATAGGCCTTCTTGCCGGGGAATAGCCCACGATTTCAACAACATAATGGCCGCAGTGATCGGAAATATTTCCCTGGCCGGCATGTACGCGAAGGGTATGGACAGTGTTCTCGAGAAACTGAAAAGGGCTGAAAAAGCCTCCATCAGAGCAAGTGAACTGACGAAACAGCTTCTGACCTTCTCCCGGGGCGGTAAGCCTGTGAAGAAAACATGCGACCTTCGTGAAACACTGAAGGAAGCGGCATCCTTCGCCGCCACCGGTTCACCCTTTGCAGTAAGCTTCCAACTGGCTGAAGACCTCAAACCTGCCTGGGCTGACCTTTCCCAGATCGGTCAGGTCATCGGGAATCTGGTACTGAACTCCATTCAGGCATCCCCGGATGGCGGGGATATCATCATCTCCGCGGAAAACACCAGGCTTGCCCGGGGCAACAGGTATTCCCTGGAGCCGGGCGAATACATTCTTGTTCAGATAAGGGATGACGGGCCGGGCATTCCCCGATCCCTCCAGGGTAGGATATTCGATCCATACTTCACAACTAAGTCTTCCGGAAGCGGTCTCGGTCTTGCCATGACCCACTCCATAATGAAAAACCACGGTGGAAGCATTACCCTTGAATCCTCGGGAGAAACTGGAACCGTGTTTTCCCTCTGCATACCCGTCTCTGCCGAAGAAGCTCAATATGAAGGCCGTACCGCTGGAGAAACCGGGCCCGGACGGGGCAGAGTACTTGTTATGGATGACGAGAACGCCGTAAGGGAAGTGGTGGCGGAGATACTGGAGGCACACGGATACTCAACGGATACTTCTCCTGATGGGCTTTCCGCGGTGGATATGTACCGTTCCGCCCTTCATGAAGGTGACCCATACCGGGTGGTTATAACTGACATTACCGTGCCCGGAGGGATGGGTGGTGTGGAGGCGGCCCAGCGAATCCTCAAGCTCGATCCCACAGCCAGGCTCATAGTTGCAAGCGGTTATTCCAACAATGCCGCCATGGCCCATTACCGGGAACACGGCTTCGTTGACTATCTGGTTAAACCCTTCAGGATGGATGAACTCCTGGGGGCCGTTGCGGGAGCGGTGAGGCTTTAGTGTCCGTGACCCTGTAGTCTTTGAGAAGAGGCGCTGAAGGGTTATTTTCCCTGAACATTGAAAAACCCTGGCTGGAGGAACTGAAATCAGTACTACGATACTTGGAATATCAGCGTTTTACCATGATTCTGCGGCATGCATAGTAAGGGATGGCGAGATAATCGCCGCCGCCCAGGAGGAGAGGTTTACCAGAAAGAAACACGATCACGCCTTCCCCTCCGGGGCCATAGGCTACTGCCTCAGGGAAGCTGGTGTGAAGGGTTCCGATGTGGACCACATAGCCTTTTACGACAAACCATTCCTGAAGTTCGAACGGCTCCTGGAAACCTATCTTTCTTTTGCCCCCTCGGGTCTGCCCTCCTTCCTGAAGGCCATGCCCCTCTGGCTGAAGGAAAAACTTTGGACCGGCGACAACATCAGGAAACACATGGGGGACTGCACCAATAGCATTTTCTTCCCTGAACACCACCAGTCCCACGCCGCGGCGGCTTTCTTTCCAGGTCCCTTCCAGAGGTCCGCCATAATCACCATGGACGGCGTAGGAGAATGGACCACATCCTCCTGGGGAACCGGTAAGGGAAACAGGATAGATCTTCGGAAGGAACTCCACTTCCCCCACAGCCTGGGTTTGCTCTACACTGCCTTCACCTATTACACCGGCTTCAGAGTGAACTCCGGCGAGTACAAGGTAATGGGTCTGGCACCCTACGGCGTGCCCCGTTACACGGGAACGATCCTTGAAAACATCGTGGACCTGCGGGAAGACGGCAGCTTCAGCCTGAACATGGATTACTTCAACTACTGCCAGGGGCTCACAATGACCTCGAACAGGTTCCACCGGCTCTTTGGAGGCCCCCCCAGGAAGCCGGAAAGCCCCCTGAGCCAGCGGGAGATGGACCTTGCCGCTTCGGTGCAGGAGGTGGCGGAGATGATAATGCTGAGGACCGCAAGGCATGTAAGGCGGGAAACAGGGGAGGAGTGCCTTTCCCTTGCCGGGGGTGTGGCTCTGAACTGCGTGGCCAATGGAAAGATCCTCAGGGAGGGCATATTTGACAAAATCTGGATCCAGCCCGCAGCAGGTGATGCCGGGGGGGCTCTCGGTGCGGCGCTTTTCGTCTGGCACCAGATACTAGGGGGAGAAAGGAACGCCGACGGAGAAAAGGATTTCCAGAGGGGTTCCTACCTCGGTCCCATGTGGACCGATAAGGAGATAAGTCGTTTCCTTCAGAGCGAGAACATTCCCCACAGGACAATGGATGAGGATTCACTCACCGGGGAGGCCGCCCGGCTGATAGCCGGGGGCAATGTCCTGGGATGGTATCAGGGAAGGATGGAATTCGGCCCCAGGGCCTGGGCAACAGATCCATAGTCGGTGATGCCCGTTCGGAAAGAATGCAGTCCATAATGAACCTGAAGATCAAGAACAGGGAATCATTCAGACCCTTCGCCCCGTCGGTGCTCCTGGAGAACTGTCCGGAATATTTCGAGCTCGAAGGATCAAGCCCCTACATGCTTCTGGTGGCCCCGGTGAGCGAAACCAGGAGGACCCCGATGACTGACCGGCAGAAGGAGCTCTTCGGCATAGACAAGCTGAATGTTCCCAGATCGGACATCCCCGCGGTGACCCATGTGGACTATTCCGCAAGGGTCCAGACCGTTGACGGCAGGTACAACCCCAAGTACCGGAAGCTTCTCGAGGCTTTCAGGGAACTCACCGGGTACGGAGTGTTCATAAACACCAGCTTCAACGTCAGGGGGGAGCCCATCGTATGCACCCCCGGGACGCGTATCTCTGTTTCATGAGAACTGAAATGGATGTTCTGGGCCATGGGGAACCACCTTCTTCTGAAAGAGGAACAGCCGGAGCTGCGTGAAGACGTGGACTGGAGGGAGATCTATGAGCTGGACTGAGCAGGGTGAAAAAACCCCCGGCGAGCTGAGGAAGTTCGGTCTTGTCATGTTCGGCGCCCTGGCTGCGGTTGGCCTACTGCTGTTTTTCAAAGGAAAAGCGGGCTGGCCCTGGATCGGTGGTGCTTCATTTGCCTTCCTCACGGCAGGGTTGTTCCTTCCCCGTATCCTTTCCCCGGTTGAGAAGTACTGGATGCTCTTCGCCGGGGTTCTGGGTTTCATCATGACCAATGTGCTCCTTACACTGGTTTTCTTCCTGGGAGTGCTTCCCACAGGGCTCCTCATGAGACTGTTCGGGAAGGACCCTCTCAGGAAGGGCTTCGACAAGGACAAGAAAACCTACTGGATAGACCTAACTGAAGACGGACCCGGCGGCAGGCCGGAAAAACCATATTAGGCAGGTGTTTATGGGTAAACTTGGAGAGATAGCCGGCTTTCTCAGGGCAAGGAAGAAGTGGTGGCTTACACCGGTTATAGCGGTGCTTCTTCTTCTGAGCATAGTTCTTGTTCTGACCCAGGGTTCCGCCCTGGCTCCGTTCATATACGCGATCTTCTAGGGGCAGGGTGATCCCATGGATTTTCTGCCCCTGGTTTTTACCCTGAGGTTCCTGGAGGTGTTCGTAACCGGTCTGTTCATGATAAGCCCCATAATCCTCTTCTTTCTGGGATTGCTTTTCCTTTTTGCGAAGCTGACCTGCAGACATGAGAAGTGGGGCAGCTACTCGAAATCCCTCTACTTCACCATGATAACCGCCCTCACCGTGGGCTATGGCCAGACAGTTCCCAGAACATCGAAGGGAAGGCTGCTTTCGGTATTATCCGGAATCACAGGTATAATTCTCGGAGGACTGATAGTTTCCGTGGCGCTGAACGCGTGGTAATCTCCTGGGGCGAGATACATGATTCCCCCATGGAAAACTCCATTGAAGCGGAACTGGAAACCCTGGAAGGGTCTGCTTTCAGGGGTTCCTCACCCAACTGACAGGTTTCCGTCGATTTTCTTCCCGGGGGTATGTAATGCCGCCGCAGCCACTTTGCTGTGGACGCTTGACACCCCATATCCCAGGGTTTAGAATTGGGGCTCGCGCCGGGAAAGGCGCCTGATTTTTTCCATCACCGGCACCGTTTACGAGATGGCTCGGAACGCCCCGCCCAAGGGGGTTGACCGTGGCAGTGAACGGTGTTAGTATTGGAACCCGCCGGACGGGTAAGGAGCGCCTGCGCCCCCGCCCCCGGCCGAGTGTCGGCAAGACACCCCGATTTTTGAAATATTGGAAGAAGAAGCAATGTTCAATAGCGAATTCGTGTAATTCCTTCGAACA
>MJAN01000024.1 GCA_001875255.1 Candidatus Sabulitectum silens
CATAGGTGTCGAATATGGGATAACCTGTCAGAAGAGACAAGACTGGATGCTCACCGCGCAGGGGCAGGTCCGACTCTGCCAGGGGGAGCAGGATCACGGCGGGCTGCCACACGGTTAGTTGCCCCAGTGGGAAATCCTCCGCATCCAGGTCGTCCGGCAGCAAGACCACGTCAGGTGCTTCCGGCACGGCCAGCCAATGCTCTTCGACCTTGCCGGTGGGCAGCAACGCGCTGAAATTCTCCCAGGTCAGCCAAAGCACCGCTCCGCGCTCACCTGTCCAGAGTACCTTCAATTGGACGCCCTCATCGAGTTGGAGCGACTGCCCAACTGCCATTGGCACGATTTGTCCTCCGCCTGTTTCAAGCACGGTGTAAACGGTTGCGGTGGTCTGGTTGGTCTCGGGGTCCAAACCCCACAGCGTCAGGTCAGTGGGATGATCGGCGAGGCTGCCGGTCAGTGCGTTGAGGTCATCGCGATAAGCGCTGCCCACCACCAGGACATCCACTGTACGTTCTCCCGCCGGCAGCATCTCTCCCAGCCTTTGGTTGAGGGTGGAGGGGCGTTTGCCGCCCCCGATCAGCACGGTGTTTCCGGTTGGGGTTTGGATCAACACCGTCCCTTCCTCATCCAATAGTGTGAGGTGCAGCTTCCCATCTGGTGCGCCCAGCACCCGAAACCAGGTCAGTACGACCAGCCCTGACACAAGCAGCAGTACCGAGCTGCGGGGTCAGCACTTTTTCAGGACTCGTTGTTGTTGGGCTTTCGGGATCAGCGTCAGGAAGAAGAGCAGGCCATAGAAGAGTAATAACCAGAGTGCATTGAACTTTGGCAGAGTGAAGTCCCCGCCCGGCAGACGGGCCAGCAGGGTGACTACCTTGATGGTGTAAGTCACAAAGGGCGCTGCCACCACTGCCAGCAAGCGGCCTAACCCTGGCACGAGCATACCCCCCAGCATGGCGAGCCCGCCCAGGATCATCACCAGTGACTGAACCGGCAGGATCAGGGGATTGGCAATGAGGGCAATCCAGGAGATACCGCCGAAGTGATAGGCCATAATCGGAAGGGTCATCACCTGGGCGATGATGGTGAACAGGAAGAACTCTGAGATTGGGCCGATCAGCCGCTCTGCTTTTTCCTCCGCCACTCTGCCTTTCATCACGTCCAGGAACCACTCTTCAATGGGCTGCGCATAGAGCACCAGGCCCAGAGTGGCAGCGATCGAAAGCTGGAACCCGACATCCCAGGGGAAATTAGGATCGTGCAGCATCATTGCCAGGGCGGCCATACCCAGACTGTTGAGCCCGTTTTGCCGACGGCCAAACATACCGCCAAAAACACCTGCTGCGCCCATGATGGCAGCCCGCACCACAGCGGCATCCGCACCAACCAGGATGGTGTAACTGCTGATGCCCACTAAGGCGGCAATCGAGCCCCATTTTCTTCCCAGCAGGCGGGTGGTGATCCCCGTGAAGAGTCCGGCCAGAATCGCGATATTGAACCCTGAGATAGCGATGATATGGGTGGTACCGGTCCGCTGGAAGGCATCTTCCAATTGGGGTGAGAGGCCTTGATCCCGCCCCAGCAGGATCCCGGCCAGCAGGTCGGATTCTGGGGAAGAGTAGAGCGTATGCAGGGTGGCGTAGCCTTTTCCCGGAGCCTGAAGAGCGCTGCCCGGATAGGACTGCCACCGCCGCTGTCTATTCGGCTGACTGAGGCATAGGCCATCAGGCTATGGATCCCTTTGCGGGAGAGGTAATCCTGATAGGAGAAATCAGCGTTGTCATAAGGAACCTGGAGCTCGCCGGTGATCTGCAGCCGGTCGCCATAGACCCAATCCTCACCGGGTGGCACCTGCAGCAGCACTTTTCCTGAGACCTCCAGGGGATTGACCTGAGTGGGAGCGGCTTCAAGGGGCCGCAGTTCTT
>MJAN01000025.1 GCA_001875255.1 Candidatus Sabulitectum silens
ATACTGCTTATTGAATCTTCTTCTGTTTGTGGTCTATTAACCAGCTTGCCGAGGTATTTGATTTATGATCATAAACAGGGCCGCTTCCATCGGTGATGGAGCCGGATATTTCATTTAAAATAAAATCACCTTCATTATAATTGGGATAATCTGTATCTGAAGGAAATATTTGTGTTATCATTTGCTGCCAGTAATGAAATCCATTAATATCATTTAAAGCATAATAGCCATTACTTGCACCACCCCAGCCAAAATTGAAATGGTAAAAATCGTCCTGGTATCCATCGCAAACAAAAGCATGTCCTGCTGATTCAGAGTATCCGTAATAAGCTATGGGTCTGTTGCTATCAAGTTCTTCAATAATCATTTCTTTCCATTCGGTAGTATTGTAATCATCTCTTGACATATAATGTGCATCAGGATACCTGAAGTAATTAACTAAAGAATTACGTGCATCCGATCCCCAGGCTCCTGACCCATTAGGGCCATATCCCATATCAACAGAAACTCCGGCATGATATTGCAGTAAACCTATTGCCCATGGGTTTTTGGCGTCGGAAACATTTTGCATAGCTTCCCAATCGTATTCAGTTTCACTAAAGTTAGCTTCAAGCCAGCCATAATCTGAATAATACCCATGCGATCCCTGGCCTGTTTCCGGATAGCGCCAGTAATACATGATTTGCGACATGGCAGTTGCAACACAACCGGCATATGCATGCCCGCCGGGTCCTTCAGGGTCTTCAGGGCACATAATGTTATATGGATAATCCTGATTCCATTTATCATCACATAATGCTTCTATATTTCTGTTACGCGATGAATTTATGTTTTCAGCACTAAAGTTTTCTGCCAGGTAATAATTCCAGGTATCTATAACCGCATTACTTACTTCAATTTCATCTTCCTGAATAGATTTGATGTTTAGTACATAGCTGTACAGAAAACTACCATAATTACTGGTAACATCAATATTTCAGGAAAAGAATTGTTAAATGAATATCCGATAATTGGGTTGATCTCCTTAAAAGCAGAAACTATCACGTAATCATACTGAGTTTCTGTGAACACATAAAACCAAGGAATACCATTTTCTTCATAACAAAAGGCTTCCTTTTAATGATAAATCCTGAGCCTCGTTAAAATATTTCACATAGTATTCTGTAGTGAAGTTGTTAGCTATTGTTTTAGCTTCTTCTCTGCTGATGTCTTGTGCAGATACGTTTGAAATGATTGCAATAATCATTGCAATAACAATACTTAATAGTCCCTTTTTCATGCGCTGAAATTTTTATTGAATGCAAAGTAAGCAAATTATTAAATATGAAACAGATGCTGGTGAAATGAATGTACAAAAATGCAGGTTTGAATTTGCAGATTATGATGGCCTACGGCTATATGATCTTTAAGTTAATAGCACACAGTTTTTATGATGATTATGATTTTTTTATGATTTTTATTATAATAACAAATCATACAAATCATTTAAATCAT
>MJAN01000026.1 GCA_001875255.1 Candidatus Sabulitectum silens
TAATGTTTAATGATACTAATGAAACTGTATTAGCTGGAATTCGTACCGAGTCTGCCATAAAACCAATGCCAGCTATTTCTGGCATTACTACTTCAAGAGCTTTAGCCGCACCAGTGAAGTAAGTATAATATTGTTATATACAGACCTGTTTCTTCTTAAGTCTTTTGCTCCTGATTTGGGCACTCCATCAAGTATCATTTGATTATTAGTTGAAGCATGAATCGTTGACATACTTGCTGTTATAATGCGATTCGTCTGTGTGTTATCCATTAAAGGCTTCATCATATGTGAAAGTGCAGTTGTTGTACAACTTGCAGATGAGAGTATATGATGTTGATCAGAATTATAATTTTCATGATTAATACCGAAAACAGTCATCATAGCATCGTTAGGAATAGAAGCGTCTTCACCCAATTTGAAAGGTGCACTACAAATTACTTTTTTTGCCCCTGCTTCAATATGGCCTCTAACACTTCCACCTTTATCATCAGAATCTTTATTAGGATCCAAGAAAACACCTGTACAATCTACAACAATCTCTACGTTTTCATTTCCCCATCCAATAGCTTTAGGATTACGTTCAGTCGTTAGTACCTTAATAAATTTACCATTGATCATAGCTGTACAATTCGTTTCGTCTAAAATTTCTACTTCACATAATTGACCTGTATATCCAAATAAAAAGCGGCTTAAATCGCCATATGTGCTATCTGACATAATAAAATCAATCATATCATCAAAAGTTTGACCAACTTTACGACCTGCATTTATAACAAAGCCATCAAACCTAGTATCATTTAACATATTCCAAAGTGTAAGTTTTCCAATACGGCCGAGGCCATTAATACCTAAATATTTATGTTTATTCATAATATCTCCTCCAGAAGTGGGACTTTTTTTGTCCAGAACCAACGATGTTAATTGTACACCACAATTTAAATGTTGTGTAGCCCATTTTGATCAAAACCCCACTTTTGTATACCTTTATTAAAAATACGAGCCTTATTCGCAATTTAATCATGATTCGTTGATATTATTTTACAATATGCGTTAAAATATTGTCATAACAAGCAATATTCTTGTACGTTGAACCATTTGCTATTACAGGCATTTAGCATTTTTATTATTTTCTTCTTAGTGAAATCATCAGTATCGTTCGTTGCATTATTGCATTTCCTTTTCTTAGTCAAAAATAACTTTTTACTTTTTTAAATTCGTTTTTTTGCAATCAATTTAACACACCCTTAATTGAGTTATGGTACATTTTAATCGAATGTATATGAGTCGTACAAAGTTACCACCTAGACTTAAGGAGAATTAAAATGAGCACACACTTTTTTTATGACATATTAAAAAAATGAAAACATTAGGACATTATTCCAACCCATCGTATCCCTGACCACGGAGAAGTTTTTTCTTATGAAGCTCTTTCTAGAG
>MJAN01000027.1 GCA_001875255.1 Candidatus Sabulitectum silens
AATCATTTCAAATTGGTCTTGTGATTTTTTATCAACATGCGGGGAACGCAATACCGTATAAAGTGTGCGTTCGGTTGGCAAAGGAATAGGACCAACTATCTTTGCGCCTGTATTGCGAGTATTTTTTACAATTTCAGCCACGGATTTATCCAATAATCTGAAATCATAAGCTTTTAGTTTAATCCTGATTTTATTTTCGTCCATCTTTTTTGCCACGATTCCTCCAGCTTTATTCCATAATTTCGATAACAACGCCTGCGCCGATGGTTCTTCCGCCTTCGCGAATAGCGTAGCGAAGACCTTTTTCCATAGCAATCGGGGTTATTAATTCTGCCGAAACGGTTACATTATCACCCGGCATTACCATTTCCACGCCTTCAGGAAGCGTTACGGAGCCGGTTACATCTGTTGTGCGGAAATAGAATTGAGGACGGTAACCACTGAAAAATGGTTTATGGCGTCCGCCTTCGTCTTTTGTTAAGATGTAAGTTTCTCCCTGGAATTTGGTATGAGGTGTAATGGATTTTGGTTTTGCCAAAACCATTCCGCGTTCAATTTCTTCTTTGCCCATTCCGCGCAATAATAAACCCACATTGTCTCCGGCTTCGCCTTGGTCAAGAATCTTGCGGAACATTTCAACACCGGTACAAACTGTTTCTTTGGTTTCACGAATACCTACGCGTTCAATCTTTTCTCCGACTTTTACAACACCGCGTTCAATACGTCCGGTTGCAACCGTTCCGCGTCCGGGAATGGAAAATACATCTTCCACAGGCATCAAGAATGGTTTGTCAACATCGCGTTCCGGCATGGGAATGTAACTGTCAACCGCATCCATTAATTCCTGAACCTGAGCTTCTCCTTCAGGGTCTGCGTTCAACGCTTTTAAGGCTGAACCTGTGATAATTGGAATGTCATCTCCGGGAAAATCGTATTCGCTTAATAATTCACGAACTTCCAATTCAACTAATTCCAATAATTCAGGGTCGTCAACCAAGTCGGCTTTGTTTAAAAAAACGACCATAGCAGGGACACCTACCTGACGAGCAAGAAGAATGTGCTCACGGGTTTGCGGCATGGGACCGTCGGCTGCGGAACTACTAAAATAGCTCCGTCCATCTGAGCGGCTCCGGTATCATATTTTTACATAATCTGCATGACCGGGACAATCTACATGCGCATAATGGCGGTTAGCGGTTTGGTATTCTACGTGTGCTGTTGCAATCGTGATACCTCGCTCCTTTCTTCCGGAGCGTTGTCAATACTATCAAAACTTTTAAACTCAGCACCGCCCTTTTTACTTAAATAAAGGGTAATT
>MJAN01000028.1 GCA_001875255.1 Candidatus Sabulitectum silens
ATTGGATATTCATATACAGGAAAATTCCCTGTTAACCAGCTGGGAGAAACAAATTACGGGAAGTTTTATCCAGTCGTATGTTGAACAGGTTGCTTATGCAAGAGCTAACAATATTGAACAGGAAAACTACATTAAAAACATATGGGATCATTTAATCTTAAGTAGTGTTGAAGAACTGAATACCATTACAGATGACAGAGACGTTGAGCCTTTACTTTTCAACCTCTGGAATCAGGACGATCCTTACAACTTATTTGCACCATTAGACGAAGATGGCCCAGGCGGACATGCTTATGCCGGTTGTGTTGCAACTGCCATGTCTATGGTTATGCATTACTGGGGTATCCTTTACAAGTGAAGGATCTCACTCTTACAACTCTCCTTATGGCACACTTTCAGCTAATTTTGGAAACACTGAATATGAATGGTCTGCAATGGGTCACGAAATTGAAGATGAATATCCTGATGCTATTGCCTTAATACAATACCATTGTGGTGTTGCTGTAGATATGAACTTTGGGCCAAATGGCTCAGGTTCACAAAGTCAGCTTGTTGCACCTGCACTTCACTCTTACTTCAGTTATGACAATTCACAGTTTAGAGATAAAAACAATTACAGTAATACTCAATGGCTGGAACTCCTTAAAGGTGACATTGACCTTGGGCATCCATTATATTATTCAGGCCAATCAACTGATGCCGGTCATGCGTTCGTTTGTGATGGCTATCAGGGTACAAATTTCCACTATAATTTTGGCTGGAGTGGTTCTGGAAATGGTTATTATTCAATATATGACGTTGGTGGATTTTACAGATTTCAAACTATAGTTAAAAACTTTTATCCAACAGACCCTGATTATCCATATTATGCAGAAGGAAACTATACCCTTAACACCCTTGCCGGTGCATTTACTGATGGTAGCGGACCATTGGAAAACTATCTCGACAATCAGTCTGCCAACTGGTTAATCAACCCACAAACAGAAAATGATTCTGTTGAAGATATTACTCTCGTTATTCAGAAATTTGATCTTGTTGGAGATGATGAAATAGTAATCTATGACGGTGCTGATGCCAGCGCAACAGTGCTTGGAACTTTTACAGGTAATAACCCTCCAACTATTGGTCAGGCTATTTCAAGTACCAGCAACCAGGTCTATGTTACTTTTAATACAAACGGAAGTGAAACCGGTGCTGGATTCCTGATTGAATATGTTTGCTCTACTCCTTCATATTGTAGTGGCATGACTATGCTAACTGAACCTGAAGGCACTTTTTCTGATGGCAGTGGTGATTTCTATTATGGAAACGG
>MJAN01000029.1 GCA_001875255.1 Candidatus Sabulitectum silens
TATCGTATCCCCGACAGTTTCCGCAGATTCCATAATCGTTATCGTTGATTGGAAAACCATTGCAAAGAAGATTCGTTGAGCATAAAATCGGAAAAACTAATTTCGCTTGAACCTGATTGCAAAGCGAGAAAAGAAAGCTCCACCAAAACAGCGGAATGAAGAAACGAAAAATTTCCAGAGTAAGTGATTTGTACCGTTCCCGATTCAATTTCTTCCCAAAAAATATCTCCGTTTTCAGAAAGAGTATTTTCTGTGGAAATATCTGCGAAATGGAAGAAATTATCATTGTAATGCAGCAAAAATTGATAAGATTCACCTTCAAACTCCGAACCAAAAAGTATATTTCAAAGGAAGCTGAAACGTGTCAGTTTGATTTATGTAAATTGCATCATTGGTGATAATCGCGCCGTTTTCAGGAGAGATAAATCTGCAATAGAACGTGGATTCAAGCAATAATTTCCATATTGATAGCTGACAATTCCATTGATTTGGCAATTGGTAATCTTCTATAAGAGGTAAAATATCAGGCAAATTTTGGGAAGAAAAAAAAGAGTCTTCAACAAGGCAACTCTCACTTTCGTCAGACACCCAAAAAGCATTATATTCATCATAACCCGACATGACATTTGCATTGGAAACGGACGCGAAAACGCTTTCATAAGCTTCTTGTGAGTGAATGGCTTGCGTGGAAACTGCAACCGGTTCGGGAAGAGGATTCCCTACGCTGATAAATTGATACGAATGCATGGGAGAAATTTCCGTAAAACCGTAATATTCATAAACATTTCCGGTTATAATTAAACTATCGCCTACCGAAAATTGCTGATTGTTATTATAGACGTAAAGTCCGTTCCAAGCTCCGCCAAGTGAAGATGTGATAAAAAAACGCCCGTTCTGGAAATCGATTCCCGATACGATACCACCGGTCGTTACCGTGTTTCCGGCATAAGGCGAAGGATAGGTTCCATCTCCGGGATTTTTCCGTATATTGAATCTCAATAATGATATGGAATCAACAAGCAGGAATAGCAACAGAAAGATTATGAATTCATTTCGACCTCCGAATGAGAGAAAAAAGTGAATAATCTTGTCAACAAAACTAATTTCAAATGATTGGGGAAAGATAAAAATGGTGCTGAAGAGGGGATTCGAACCCTACAGGCTATTGCCCACTAGACCCTGAACCTAGCGTGTCTACCAATTTCAC
>MJAN01000030.1 GCA_001875255.1 Candidatus Sabulitectum silens
ATAAAGCACCCATCTCATCAATCCCCAATCATCATATAAGAAGCATTATTCTCCCTGGGCATCGCTATTAACCCAGCCAATTCAAATATTTCTTCGCAATATAGCATCATAGAATTGTCTGTCGTGGAACTGTGAAGAGCTATTGTGTTTGCAGGGGAATACCATCCGTACCTGGAGTTTGCAATACAGGCAACTTCACCTGTTTCCAGGGTTTGGAAAGTTCAGCAAAACATTCGCTGGTATAACTTCCAACATCTGTTAAACGGTTATCGAACGAACCATTATAACAACCTGCGAGAATCCAATAACATAACCACGGGTAACACCATTGTTCGTAAAATTAGATGTATTAAGATGTGAATTGTACATCTTCATATTATAGGTTGTATTAGAGTGCCAAGATGGTTAAGCATATGACAGCCTTCTGAATTGAATTCATTGAATACATCAGAATTGCCCCAGTTCATGTCTCTTTCATACAGGTAATTAACATTCCAGTTATCCCAAATAGCCGCTGTAGTAAACCATGTGCAGATGAACCAACAGCAATCTGATCTTTGTAATCGCCTCCCCAGGTCTGAGGGCTGTTATTCAGGCTTTCACCTACCATTAATGCTTTCTCTATATCATCAACAACGGTTCATTCTGATACATATATAATTTGTGTAATGCATTTTCGGCTTCTGCATCTGTACCAACACACACACGTCCAATAGCAACTTCAGAGTACACATCATATTCACCAACTTCACCCCATGCATTGTCACCATCATCATTCCATGTGCCATCCAAACATGAATAATACATGTCTGAAGGGATATCATATTCCCCTTCGGCATATAAACCACGGTGAGGTACTATGTCATCATCTTCATCTGTTGGATCGGAGTCTCCACCAAGTATCACATAAGAAGTACCATAGTTAGTATAATAATCAATAATACAATTACGGATTTTCATTTGCTCATCATCACCTTCGTAGTCATTATAGATGTCTTCTACAGCAACAGCTTCAATATAAATCCGGTTCTGTTTTAAAATCTATATAATCTAAAAAGCGGGAATAAGGTTTCAGAATGTAATAAGGGAGTATGTCGTTCTCGTCTGTATCTTTATATATTCAGTATTGTAACTGGAGAGTTGTTCAGGATTGTCAACAATAGCATTAATCCTTTCAATAACTTTCT
>MJAN01000031.1 GCA_001875255.1 Candidatus Sabulitectum silens
AAAGAGATGCTGTCATCGGCACTAACATCAACGGCCATAAAAATACGTGATTTCTCAAGGTCATCTATTTCACCTGATTCTATGCAATAATTACCTTCAAAGGGTTCTTCATCACATATAAACCAATCGGCTTCACCACTAAACATCCAGTTGAAGGTTTCAAAGTTTCCAGACTCCCAATCTTCAAATATTAAACCAATTTTTATGGAGTAGGTGTTTTCACATGTAAATATTCCGGCATTAAGATTACAGTTAAGGTTAGCAAATGTGCCCTAGGTGTATCTTCATCAATTTCAATAGTAAATACAGCATCATTTGATGATTCTGGTTCCAGAATTCCAACATTAAATTCACCTTCAACTATGGCAATATATTCATTTTCAGTAAGCAGTGTTAATAATGCTTCAGGTGATGCACTATGGCCATTGTTAATGGCCGGTATTATAATATCGAGTGTTTCTCCTGCATCAGCAAATCCATTGCCATTTCCAAATTCAGTATCATCAATTAAATAATTTCCCGTAGTTAATACCGGTGCACTTGCCATTCCATTTGTATAACTTACCCAGTTATCTTCTCCAACCGCTTCCAGTTTAAAAGTGAAGTTATGTCCGTCAGGTACATTTTCAGCAACCTGGAATTCAAACGCATCTTCAATAGAGATAACCTGAGATGGATCAAAGTTGCCATATGTTTCCGTATTATCTGTAATACTTACATATTCATCTTCACAACTTAATGTAACCTCAACATTGGTAGCAGGTTCATTACCCACATTTTTCATATCCACGGTCATCTGAATAGTCTCATTATAATCAATTGCCCCATTTGCGTTACCAGTTGGATCATTATACATATGATCGTTATGAATAACATAAGGTTCGTCACTAACAACAACAAGGCTATCCTGTAATCTGTTTTATCATGAGCTATAATGGATAAATAAATCATTTCAAGCCTGCGAAACAGGTTCAAATAATGATATGATAACATCACCAGTTTCATCAGCAATTGCTCTGCCAATTAAAACATCATTTTGCATCAGGCCTATTCTTGCGAAAGGGGCATCGGTTTGTATACTGATTTCTGAAATTCCCATTGGAACACTTACCGGATAGGAGGCAGCAATGTCTGTTGGCACACTGGTCCATATATCCATAGAAGGATCGCCA
>MJAN01000032.1 GCA_001875255.1 Candidatus Sabulitectum silens
AATATGAAAGTGCGCTAACGAATATAAAGTGCAAGGTCAGTTTCTGCCAACTGATAAAGCAATCGGCAATCGGAGAAAAAGATATTTTAAATACAGTTTCCGAAATCAAATTAGAATTTTTATTGAAACCATTTTCCTTAATCAGGCAATTTCCGCTATTAAGCGAAGTCATCCTTATGAAACTCCAGTTTATGCGGTTTATCCGCAAGTGCAAAAAGCAGCAATTTCGGACTTGGTTTGTTCGGTGAGTTACAAGAACCGATTTCGTTGCAGGAATTTGCTGAAATCACAAAAAAACAGTTGCATGCGCCCAATATTTCCCTTTGGAGAGCCGGAAAAGAGAAACATTTTCCTGTAAAAAAAGTAGCTGTTTGCGGAGGAAGCGGTAGTTCATTGTTACCCAAAGTAAAGGGCAAAGCGGATGTGTTTGTTTCCGCTGATTTTACCTATCATACTATTTTGGAAAGTGCTACTCCATTGATTGATGCCGGACATTTTTTATACGGAATATCCCGTTTTAGATATATTGGAAAAGCATTTATCCGATTTTTCCATAGATATTTTGCGTTTTAAGCATTCCAGAGCATGAAATTTCTAATTTAGAAAAAATATGACAAATTTACAAAAATTATCTTTACAAAAGTTTCTCATTTTGAGTTTACAGCTACAAATGTTCCGAATCTTCATCCTTCGATACTTGCTAAAGCAAACTCAGGATGACAATGATAGTAAAATTAGAAAGTGCAGTATTCAAAAATAGTAAAAGGAAAATAATGGAACTTTCTCCCTGGATGGTGGAATTTATTCAAAATTATGGTTTTCTGGCGTTGCTTTTAGTTTCTTTTATCGCGGCTACTATTTTGCCGTTTAGCTCCGAAGCAGCGCTTACTTTGGGCATCCTTTCCGGAATTCCAATTCTTGCCGCTGTAACGGCTTGTTCCATAGGAAATTGCGTCGCATGCAGCTTTAACTACGGATTGGGAGTTTTTTTTACGACTCCAGCAAAAATTCAAAAATCCAAAAGCGGTAAAAAAGCCTATGATTGGGTCAAGAAAATATGGAATTTGGAGTCTG
>MJAN01000033.1 GCA_001875255.1 Candidatus Sabulitectum silens
TGCTTGGGCTGGTCTTCCCCTGGTTGGGCAAACTGGCGATGAGCCTCACCTGGCCTTTGCTGGCCTACACCATCCGTACCGTGGAGCTGCTGGCAAAGCTGCCGCAGGGTTCGCTTGGATTGGGGCAGGTCAGCGTTTGGGGGATAGCAGGGTTTTACCTTCTTCTGCTGGGGTTGACCCTGGGATGGAAGAAGCTCTCCACCCCCCGGCGGCTTTCCATGCGCTGGATGGCTGCTTCGCTGGTTGTGCTGCTGGCGGCTGCCTGGCCTGGCAGTCGGTGTTCACGGCACCGGATGGCGGCTGCATATTACGGTGCTGGGCGTGGATGAAGGCCGGCGGCTGCTGGTGCAGGGATCGCAGGGGAATATTGTGATGATCAACGGCGGCGCGCGAGCCAGCCAGCTCAGTGATGCGCTTGGCAGGAGGCTGCCGTTTCAACGGCGGCGTCTGGATGGTTTGCTGCTTGTGCCTGGTTCTGCTTCCTCATTGGAGGGGCTGCCGGAAACCCTGGCTCGTTTCCCGGCACAGGCGGCTTACATCAGTGGAGATCTGGAGCAGTGGCAGGTAGGGCGAAAGCTGGTGGACGATTTCTCTGCGCGGGGTCTGCCTGTGCATGATCTGGCTGCTGGCGAACACCTCCTTGTGGATGAGGAAACCGCGATACATGTTCTGGCGATAACCCCCAAAGGGACAGCCCTGTTGATTGAACAGGGAGCATTTCGCATGCTCATTCCCAACGGGGTATCGTTGTATACCTTGCAGATGCGGGGACACACACATTCACTTGGCGCCATCCTGCTGTGTGCGGCCGACCTGGAGATGCAGTCTCCTGCGGACTGGCAAGGGCTGGCCCCTGGGGCGATCATCCTTGCTGAGCCAGTGCCGGGCGTTCCGGTTAAACCGCCCTGGTTGAATCTGGGACCGCACCTGTGGCTGGAATTGACCACCGATGGAGAACAGATGTGGGTGAACGCTGGCAAATAGCAGGTCAAAATCGTTAGAAGATGAGTAGAATCAAAAA
>MJAN01000034.1 GCA_001875255.1 Candidatus Sabulitectum silens
ACCCAACCTGTAGAAGCTATTTCATAATTAGTTAAATGTAGAACCTGAATAAGATCTGTGTTGTCATAAATTGTGTTCTCAAATGAGCTAGCGGAAGTTTCCTTCATGCGAATATAAAAATTAGTTAATACTTGCCCCGGAATGGTAGCCACATTCAACAATACAGAATTGATAACATATCCACCGTTGAATTCACTGCTTAAATAAATGGTTTGTGTTCTGGCGTCCATATAATATGTGGAGAATGGATAATTCCAGTTGATGTCGCCATTTCCGATTGCGATTCCGCTATCCAACTCGGTTGTAAAGATCCATATGGGACCGGGTGTGCTTACTTTGGAAGGTTTGTGTGCGATAACCTGCCATTGATACGTTGTTAATTCAGTCAGATTTGAATAATCATAACTGCCTGTTACACCGATGCTCACCTGACACAACTTCTGTCATATTTCCAACCGTGCCGAACCATAAGTCATAAAATTCAGTATCAGCACCAAAATCCCAAGATAAACTGCCATTCAACGGAACATTGGTTGCCAGATGCGCCGGATTTGGATTGGTTACCATTCCGGGCGCTCCAGCCATAATTCCATCAAGTTTTAAATTATCAATTAACCAATACCAATTCCAACCGTTATTGTCATCAAATTCAAATGCGATGCGAATAGCTGAATTATCAGCAATGGATGAAATATCAATATTGACTGCCTGTCCATTCGTTGTGCTGGAATTATATGTTGCTACCAAATGAGCGGTATCCGCATTATCAATAACATAAACTTTACCGAATTGACTCCTAAATTCGATAATAATGAATAAATTCCAATGACATTGGAATATCCGCTGCAATCTATCACATTTGACGTAATTGTGGATTGCACCCAAAAGCCTGAACCGGGAAAATCACTATCACAGGATAGAAAAGCACCTGTTGAACCGGTTAAAGCATTTACTCCCGAATTGCCATTTTCCCATGTCAAATTAGCGGTATTATTCG
>MJAN01000035.1 GCA_001875255.1 Candidatus Sabulitectum silens
AATTATATGTATCTTTAGAGCACTTATACTCGCCTGATGTGCCTTGAACATTGACGAGCCTATCAAATGCAGGATTATGTTCTCTAATTCTAACGTTTACAGCATCTTTAATATAATCCGATTTAATTGTGAAAATATGCTCATCATCCTCATTTCGATGATTTGCTCCTGATAAAGCATGCTTAACCGTTTCTTTAAATTGTATATCTAAAAATACTCTGTATCTCGACATTGTGTTCTTTTAAAAGCGTTTTAGCCTGTGAGTTAGTTAATTGAAATATACGTGCAATCTCATTTTCTGTAGGTATATCTGTGTCAAAATAATGACCTAGCAATAAGAACAATCTTAACTCTCTCACTTCAGCCGTTCTAGAGGGGACGCCACTCTCCGTAAACATCTTCAAGTACTCTGTAAAAGCAGACTTGGCTATCTTATTAAAAGCATCTTGCAGTTGGGCATCTGTAATCCCTAAACTATCTTTAATAATCTTTTCATTAGTTGCATTTAGTATGTCACTTGTTGAAATTTTACTTCAGTAATACTCATGTTATCATCCTTTCTGAAAATGAATTCCACCGATTTTTAGAATCAAATACTGTATATAATTAAAGACTCTTACCTTTCTATCAATGCATCAATTAGCACGTTTGAAAATACACAGTTATTTGTTTGATCGAACTTCTAAATACTACTCCAATAAGTGTCCAACTACTTGTGTTAATACTATTTTTCATGTTCTTCTAAGTTCATTTGCTTGCCTAGTTTATCCCTATTAATTAATGCAAGGACAACTGTTCCTAGGTCTGCTGCTGCACAGTATAAATAGACATTCTGGCTAATGAATCCAGTATCTACCCATGCGCTAAAACGTTGTGCTTCCTTATTCTTCAATAAAGGACCTTTCATTCTTGATAAAATCAGCAACAAATACCAAACCCAATCGTGCAGATTTCATCATTTTTTTGAGTCCCAATATGCTCTC
>MJAN01000036.1 GCA_001875255.1 Candidatus Sabulitectum silens
ATCCTGTTTTGTCTTTTTACCACTTTCAATTAACTCAGGAAGCTCCATTTCAATATTTTTTCAAATGCTCAAGCGTTGGAACACCATTTTTGGTCCATCCTCTGCGGTAGTAAACTGCGTCAAGCAGTTTTTCGTACTGATCTTCACGGTATTTCGCGCAGAACTTTCATTTTCTCTTCTGTTGTTTTACCATCAGGATCGTATCCCAGCTTATCTTTTAACTGACCATCATAGCGTTCGGCCCTTGATTCGTATTCTTCTTTGGTAACAGGGCCTGCGGCACGGAATGGCTGTGCATCGTGTGCCCTTAAGCCATAACCTCTTCTGATGTTGAAAATGCGCTGGAAGTTATATACTCTTTCCGATTGCCTTATCATTTCGTATTTATCGAAAGCTTTTCCGGTTACTGCTTTGTATATAGTAACATAGTTGTCAACGTGTTCTGGAACTTTGGCCGGTTCGTCTGTTTCTGCGTTATTTACGGGTTCAACATCATTCCATGGTAGTTTACATAATCCCTGCAGTCCGAACCAGGTTCTGAACATAGGAAAATAATGCAATGCTTCGGCTTTATCTTCAAATGTGGGTATCTGGTTGTTAACCATATCCATAAAAATCAACCAGGCTTCGTCATGTTGTGGACCTTTGTTGGTCATGGCAAAACCGCCTTGTTGTGCGAGCGATTCTTTAGAAACATATTCAGAGTATTCCAGGCCTTTGTTTTCCATGGCAATATCCTGAAGGAACTGAGCATCGCCCCATCCTTTTTCAATGAACATCTGTTTCATTTTGCGGGTTCCCATACCGGCAATAACACCAAAACCTTCACCTTTGGCTAACTGGTGCAGGAGTTCCATGGCTGAATCTGCATTACCGAAGTTCAGCTTTAATCCACCGGTTCTTTCTTCATTCAGT
>MJAN01000037.1 GCA_001875255.1 Candidatus Sabulitectum silens
ACGATTGTTCCCATTCTTGAATCTTTTTCAGCTTCCACGACAACGCCTTTGCCATGTACTCCCTTAGGTGATTTCAATTCCATCATTTCAGCGGATAATAAAATCAGCTCCAGCAAATCATCAATTCCCTCGCCGGTTTTTGCTGAACATGTTGTCCACAAAGTATCGCCACCGTAACTTTCCAGCATAAGATTTTGCTTCATTAAATCACCGATTGTTCTATCGAGATTTGCTTCCGGTAAATCAATTTTATTGATTGCCAAAATGATAGTAACACCGGCTGCTTTTGCATGGTCAATGGCTTCAACTGTCTGCGGTTTTACACTTTCGTTTGCGGCAACAACAATAATGGCAATATCCGTAACATCGGCTCCGCGAGCACGCATCGCGGTAAAAGCTTCATGCCCCGGCGTATCCAAAAATGTGATGCGGTGTCCTTTATACTCAACTTTGTACGCACCAATATGCTGCGTTATTCCACCGGATTCACCGGCAATAACATTGCTTGAACGGATTTGGTCTAAAATGGATGTTTTACCATGGTCAACATGCCCCATAACAGTAACAATCGGAGGACGTGATTCGTATTCCACATTCTCTCCGTCTTTCTCAGGAGCGCTTAAAAGTTCACTGCCATATTCATCTTCAAACTCCACATCGAATTGAAATTCAGCGCAAATCATTTCCAGAGATTCTCTATCTAAACGCTGATTAATAGTTACCATTTGTCCCAACGAGAAAAATTTCGTGATGATTTCGGTAGCCTGAACATCCATTAGTTTTGCCAATTCGCTCACAGATGTAAATTATTAATGCGAATCTTTGTTTCAATGGTTTGAGTTTCTTTATCTTCTTTTTTATTTTTCTTCTTTTTTGGAAGTGTCTAATAAAGTTCTTTT
>MJAN01000038.1 GCA_001875255.1 Candidatus Sabulitectum silens
GGCTTACTGTTTTCGGCGATTGCGCCGTATTTCATTTTAAAGCCTTGGACAAAGGTAGAACGATATCGCTTGACCGTGTCTGCCCACAACCGCGATGGGAGAAGATCCTCTTCCAAATTGGCACTACATAACCGTCTTCCACCTGCATCTTAGCTTCCACAGCGTCTGTTAAGTTTTGATCCAAGATCAACCATCCGTCATTACATTTCCGCCCGTAAAATATAAAGGCATACTGTATAAAGGCGCATTAAAAAAAGTTGCTAAAGCTGAGTTAACAGCGTTGTCATCTTCATGCCGAGTCGGTGGAACCCATGGATAACCCTCAAAAATATAATCCACAATTCCCCATTCGCCATTGCCATCAAAAACGTTCACGGGTCCCCAATCCCGCGTCCAATGAGAATTTGTGAGAGCTTCAATAAAAACCACATGCTCCAAATTAACGTCCCAACTTTTGAAGGTAGAGGTCGCAGAGTTTTGCTGCTGGATGTTGTCAACCAGCACATACAGTGTGTCACTTCTGGCTAATTCCACCACAAGCTCGGAGGGAATGCCAAGAGGCCAACGAACCAAAGTTCCGGAAGCCGGCTCCCATTCCGCCACCATTCTAACAGGTTGTAACGGCTGAGAAAGAGCTATTCGAACTATCCCAACGAACACAATAAATGCAAGGTTCTTCATGTTTTCTCCATTTTTCTGTATTGCAAAGCAATTTAAGTTCCTATTGGCGAGAAATTTTGGCAATATTTGTAAGCCTAAAAATGACAATTTCGTAAAAAGTCCGGAAAAGTCAAACAGAGTCCATTTTGTTAAAAAATTGATTACGTAACTTACTGATTTATAATATCCTTCGATACTATGCTTAGC
>MJAN01000039.1 GCA_001875255.1 Candidatus Sabulitectum silens
TTACGATGGAAATGCTGACGGACCTCCCGATGAAGTTTATATTTACAGACCAAACGGAACGACCAATAATGATGGTTCACCTTATTCCGCTCATTATGGCGAACATGTAAGCAGAACAGAAATTAACGATACAACCAATCCTTCTAGTTTTCTCACAGATGGCAGTCAGGGAGGTTTATTCAATCGGTTGATAGGCGAGCCGGGAGCAACAATTTCCTTCGTTTTAAATCCTGAAGATGGCATTCCGAATCCACAATCGTTTACAGCTTTACCAATTAGCACAACTCAAATTGAGCTGGAATGGGCAAAAAATACGGAAAATCATGATGTTATGATTGCCTGGTCGGCAGATGGGACTTTTGGAACTCCCGCAGACGGAACTGTTTATTCAAGCGGTTCATCAATCCCGGGAGGTGGAATAATTTTATATCGCGGTGCACAAACTTCTTATAGCCATTTTAATTTAGCTGAAAGTACAATCTATTTCTATCGCGCTTATTCCTATAATGCAAGCATTGAATATTCTGCCGGATACAATCAACAAGCTACTACTTTCAGTCCACCGGTTTCCTTGCCATTTACAGAAAACTTTTCTTCCACTGATCAATGGACGCAACAAAGTGAAAACTGTTCTGATAGGTGGGCTATCAGCGCAACCTCAAATACCGGAGGAATTTCTCCCGAAATGCGAGCAGTGTGGGAAAGCGCTAGTCCCGCTAACAACCAGATTGATTACGCCGCCTTTGAATACACAAGGCTATGGTTCATTGGATATTTCCTTCAACATTATTTTGATTATTATGCTAGCGGTGTTACTATTAAAATCCAAAGCAGCAGCGATCTAACTAATTGGACAGATGAAACTTG
>MJAN01000040.1 GCA_001875255.1 Candidatus Sabulitectum silens
GAACGGGAATAAAAAAGTGTTTCTAATTAGCAGAAAGGTGATGGTAAGAAAAATGATAAAACTGATAACTTGAAACAAAAATCTGATGTTTACTTTTTTCATTATTTCACACTGTCAAATATTTAATTATCTTAAAAAAAAGCTGTCCGAAGACAGCTTGCAAACTTTATTCTTTTAAGTAATTTTCTAATTTTCTTCCAGTTCTTTTCTCAGCTTGTTTTCTTCGTTCGCGAATCATGCGCAATTCTTCCAACAAAGGATTTACTTCACCGGAGCTTTCAATGCTTTCCGTTTCAGAAATGAACCGGCAATTGTTTCTTTGACGAACACGCGGGGAAGCCGGTTGATAACCCGGACGTTTGTTTATCCGCTGCTTTTACTTCTGAAAATTTATCCAATGTATATTTGATGCCAAGAGCAAATTTCTGTCCGTAATACGGATTATCTTTATCCTTGAACATATCTTCCAAACGGTAAACGCTGGTTCGAACTGTGAAGTTCTTGTAATAAACGTTCACGCCAAGGTTCAGATTATGCCCGTCAATTTCACCGTTAACACTTACATATTGGGAAGGTTTGATATCAATGCCACCGAACATACCGTTCAAATCTTTTACTATGCTACGCTGCCCCTTAAATCTGCGGTTGCCAATTCCGAAATGGAAGGTTGTTTCCATATGTTCAAACATGGGAACTTCGGAAAGCAGTAAAACGGATTTACTCATTACAGCGTAGAAAGAATTTTTGATGTAATCTTCAGGGTCGGTGAAATCATGTCCGGTGATAATACTTTCTTCGGAATTACTCACATTGGAAAACAGATTTTCCATT
>MJAN01000043.1 GCA_001875255.1 Candidatus Sabulitectum silens
GTAATTGCTTTTTTCATTTACTTTCCTATGCAAAAATTTTCAAAAATATGGTTCAAAACATCATCATCGGTAACTTTTCCGATGACTTCCTCCAACGCTTCGCTGCTTTCTTTCAAGTCAAACGCGGTAAATTCGTAACCGAGTTCTTCATCAATTGATTGAATAGCTTTCTCCAAGGAAGCAACCGCTTTGCTCACGGCTGCAATTTGACGGGCATTTACTAACATTCCGGCTTGCAAATCTGCTTCATTTATACTGATTTCAGATAACAGACTCTGTTTTAATGAATCTAATCCCGCTTCTGTTTGTGTGGAGCAAATAATATACCCTTTTCCCTGAAACTTTCTAGCTGATGTTCCGAAATAAATCGCTTTTGTTGAGAACAAGCAGAATTTTTCAGATTCGATAAAAGATTCAATTCTCTAATCGCATCATTTTCAGTTCCGTCAATAATAAAAGAACTTTGTGGGATTGCTTTATGATATCGTAGGAACGCTCTATTCCTCTTTTTTCGGCAATATCATTCGTCTGCCGTAATCCGGCGGTGTCGTATAGACGAATCAAATATCCTTGCAATGCGACTGCTTCTTCCAAATAATCTCGCGTAGTCCCCGGCTGCGGAGTAACAATGGCTCGTTCAGTTTGTAAAAAAGCGTTAAAAATGCTTGATTTCCCTACATTGGGAGCTCCAACTAAGCTAACTTTTAGTCCATCCCGCAAAATTATCCCTTCTTCGCCTGAAGCGCATAGTTTTTCACGTTTGGAGTTGAACGATTAACTTTTCCTTGATTTCCGATAAGCTGATTTCCG
>MJAN01000041.1 GCA_001875255.1 Candidatus Sabulitectum silens
GTTGTAATCCAAACCAAATCCTGACAATGGATCCCATGATGAGCCATCCGTTGAAATCATATCGCCAAATCCGGCAACTGCAGGACCCGCATCGCAACCTGCTGGATATTCACCGGCCGGTTGATTGGCTACTTCGTATCCAACCCAAACTTCCTGTGATCCTGTGATCATAAATGGAGTATCTAAGTCGATATAATTCCATGCATCAATGATAGGAGCAGTTATTGGTTGATCCACTACTAAAATTCCCCTGCGTTGGCTCCTGTCCATACTTTTTAGGGTATATCCTGAAGTTGCACCATAAGGGTACATAGCTACCTGAGTGATATACAATCCTGCATATTCACCCAATTGTGAAGCTTCCCAACGGGCAGCTACAAGGAAAGTACCACCGGCAGTTAATCCAATAGCATCATTGTTTACACCATCATCATAATGCAACCATGAAGGTTCCGGTCCACCGGCTTCCCAATCTAAAATTGCACAATCACCATCATCATAACCTTCAAGGTTTGAGGAGGCCAGGCAATTTCGTCCTCTTCAATAGTAACCGGGTTGGCACAATCTTGTTCAGATTCACCAGCTGTATAAGTAGCAGTAACACAATAAGTATAGGTGCCAGGAGCAAGATCCATATCATTATATTCGTATGGAGGGAATGCAGAAGCAGTTCCAATCACTACATCGTCTCTGTAAATGTTAAAGCCTTCTAATACATCAGGTGTAAACATTGGAAACTCAGAAGCAACTTTGTCAGCTACAACGAGAGAAGTGTTCGTATTCTCATAAACTGGTTGTTCCATCAAGATTGGTTGTGCAAAAG
>MJAN01000042.1 GCA_001875255.1 Candidatus Sabulitectum silens
TAGGCTTGGACTACCCCGTCCAAGGTCCGGGTCAGCCGGTTCCCCGTTTTATCATAGGTGAAACCCAGGCTGCCGAAGGGGCCTGCGGCATTTATCAATCGCCCTGCCAGGTCGTATCCGAGCCCCCTGGTCCGGTCGCTGTCCTGGTTGTCCGTGATGGCGGTGATCTGTCCGGCCGCATCATAGTCAAAGGCGTAATCAATAATTCCGCCGGTATTCAGGGTCACCGGCCGGTAATTGAGGTCGAATAGTGTTGCGGCCTGCTGGCCCGTGCCCAAGGTCATGGATGCAGCAGGGCCGAAGGCCGGTAGCTTATACTTGAGGCAAGGGGCTGGGTGGTGCCGTCCTTTTCCGTGGAGACGCTTAAGATTCTGCCGGTGGTATCCAGGGCATAGGTGACGGTTCTGCCGTCGGGGTAGACCATGCCGGTGAGGCGTCCGTCTGCATCATAGCTGTAGGTGGTGACATAGGTGACCCCATCCGTGGTCCGCTGGACCGTGACAAGGTTGCCCGAAGCATCGTAGGAGAAGGCGTAGACATCCCCGTCGTTATTGATCCCGGTGAGCCGGCCCATGCCGTTGCCACCCTCGTCGTAGGAAAAAATTACATCCAGGCCGGTATCCGGGTATTCCTTGGTGAGCATCCGGCCCAGCACGTCATAGGTGTATTGGACAACGGTACCTTCCCCGGTGGTCTTGGTCGTGAGGTTGCCGGCATCGTCGTAAAGATAGGTTGTCGTGCCCCTGTCCGGGGAGACCTCCTTGACCAGGTGGTTGGCATCGTCAAATGTATAGGCGGTGATACGGCCTTCGGG
>MJAN01000044.1 GCA_001875255.1 Candidatus Sabulitectum silens
CGATGTAGTTCCAAGCGTCAATGATAGGAGCAGTTATTGGTTGGTCAACAACCAAAGTACCTGCATTGGCACCGGTCCAAATTTTCAACGTATAGCTGGATGTAGCACCATATGGGTACATAGCCACCTGAGTAATACTTAATCCTGCATATTCACCCAATTGTGAAGCTTCCCAACGGGCAGCAACAAGATAAGTTCCTCCGGCAGTTAATCCAATAGCATCGTTGTTTACACCATCGTCATAATGCAACCAGGTTGGTTCCGGTCCACCGGCTTCCCAATCTAAAACAGCACAACCATCTTCAACAACACCTTCAAGGTTTTGTGGAGGCCATGCAATTTCAGTGTCTTCAATAGTTGCATCTGCACAGTCAGCAGTAGATTCACCAGCTGTATAAGTTGCAGTTACACAAAATTCATAAGTTCTGCAGCAAGGTCGAATACTTCGTACTCGTATGGTGGGAATGCAGAAGCAGTTCCAATAAGTACATCATCCTGATAAATGTTAAATCCTTCTAATACATCAGGAGTAAACATTGGGAACTCAGAGCAACTTTATCAGCAACAACGAGATCAGTACTTGTATTATTATAACTGTTTGTTCCATTTAGGATAGGCTGAGCAAAAGCATCAGCATCGCTGGTTGAAACTACATACGCCTGTAAGTTCCAATTGTAATCCAAACCAAATCCTGATAATGGATCCCATGAAGTTCCATCTGTAGAGATCATGTCACCATAACCTGCAACAGCAGGACCTGCATCACAACCAGCAGGATAT
>MJAN01000045.1 GCA_001875255.1 Candidatus Sabulitectum silens
CACAAAAGTAATCCATTGTGATGATAGTTCATTAAATGTGAAAGTGCCAACTCAATTTATTTCCGAATATCTAAATCAAAATTACAGTAATTTGGTTTCAGAAATTTGCTATAATCTTTTCGCTAAAAAATATCAGGTAAAATTCACAAATACGTTGCAGCGACAAAGTTCTGAACCTGTGTACCAAATGGTGGAAAAACTACCGCCTTCATTTACTTCCAAACTCAATGAAAAGTATAATTTTAAAGAATTTGTTATCGGAAAAAACAATCGCTTCGCTCATTCAGCATCATTGTCTGTGGCTGAAAATCCGGGATTATCCTACAACCCGCTTTTTATTTACGGAGAATCGGGAATGGGAAAAACTCATTTAATGCAGGCAATCGGAAATTATGTTTTGGAAGAACTACAGGGAAAATCCGTTTTCTACACAACAACTGAAGAATTCACCAATGAAATGATTAACGGAATCCGGAACAACAAAATGCAGGCTTTCGCGATAATACCGCAATTTTGACGTTCTTTTGATTGATGACATTCACTTTTATCAAAAAGAAGGAACACAGGAAGAATTTTCCACACTTTTAACGCTTTGTACGAAAAGAAAAACAAATTGTGCTTACCAGCGACCGTCCGCCGAAAGATATTCCGGATTTGGAGCAGCGATTAGTCACCCGTTTTGAATGGGGTTGTTAGCTGATTTGAAAAGTCCTGATTTAGAAACAAGAATTGCTATTTTAAAGAAAA
>MJAN01000046.1 GCA_001875255.1 Candidatus Sabulitectum silens
TGGCGTTAGTTACTCCTGAACAAAGCTCAAGAACTTCGGTAGTAAATTTTCCAAATCCTTTTAAGGAAAATACCCGGTTTGAATTTATGCTTTATGAAAAATCGGCAGTAACTCTGAGCGTATTTAACTCTACAGGCCAAATAGTAAAAACAATTAAAAAACATGATTTGAAGCTTGGGAAACAATTTATCAATTGGGATGGGGCAGATATGAATAATACAAAACTACAGCCCGGAACCTACTTTTACTCTCTTAAAATTAATAATAATTTGTTTGGAGGTGCTTTGATTTTAATAGATTGATTTTTATACATTTACAAGCTGAACTTTAAAGCTTGTTAGTATGAAAAAGTCTTTTGCAACCCTGCTTCTTTTAAGTGTTTTTATGCTTTTTCCTGCACTTCAGAACGTGACAAACTGGTTGGTGTGTGGAAAGTCAGCAATGTAACCATCAGTGCCGATTCGGGCGTGGTTTCGAGTGCTGAGATAAGAAAGGCAGAAGATATGCAGAAATCGCTTTCTTTTGAGCTGTTCAAAGACACTACTTTAAACCTGATAGCCGGCTCAAGTGGTTTGCCGGGCCGCTGGTCGTTCAATGAAAACAATGGTGATCTTAACATTCTTCTAGATGGAAGTTTACCTGGTGATTCTATTTTGATTGGAAAATATGATCATGGTGTAATCATTAAAAACGAAAAGCATGCTTTTGGTAATATGACTTCCGTATTTGAAAAGAAGTAATTATTTA
>MJAN01000047.1 GCA_001875255.1 Candidatus Sabulitectum silens
TTTGTGTAATTAGCTTTACGGCATACTTGTACATACCGGCAGGTAAAGAATCAAAATCAACATCTTCCAATTCGGTTTCTGGAACATTCACACTACCCAAACTTGCCCAATAGGCTTCGTCATCTTCTTCACCCTCTAATAACCTGTAAACCATAAAAGTTTCGAGCGCTCTTTGATTGAATCGGGAATAAGTTGAAGCCGGTTTGGAATTGTGGACGGCAACATTTCCAAGACTTAATGCACCGCTATTCAAGCGGGAGTCATTTGGCAATATAGTTGTAGCATAAGTTCCTTTTGCAGAATTACTAACCCATCCTTGAATATTCCAGTTATAGTTTAAGCCAAATTCTTCGTTTATACTAACCCATGCTCCGCTAAAGTAAATCATATCTCCGTATCCGGTAAAAGCGGGTCCTGCATCGCAGCCGGCAGGATAACCGGTCTGAGTATTATTTTTATAACCAATCCATAGTTCCTCTGTGGCATCTATTTGTACAGGTGTTTGCAGCTGAATTTCATTCCAAGCTAGATTTCAGGTGAATCAACAAGTTGGTCAACGATCAGATTGGCAGCGTTTGCTCCTGTCCAAACCCGAATTGAATACTCACAAATTTGCTTCCATTGGGAAAAAATTCACTTTTCGTTTAGGTACATGGAGTCAAAATCTTCTAGCTGAGAAGGTTCGAAACGAATCGCAACATCAAAATCCGAAGCGCTGCCTGTTCCGATT
>MJAN01000048.1 GCA_001875255.1 Candidatus Sabulitectum silens
ATCAGCATTAATACCGTCATCATAATGAATCCACTGTTCCTCTCCACCACCAATTCCGGGTAAAGTCCAAGTTATCAAGGCTGATTCTTGCTCCGTTCTTGTAGCGGTAACACTGCCAACAGGGGTAGCAATTTCATTAAGAATAAATGTTCCGGCATTAAAATTAATACTACCAACTTCTTCCACTCCTGAATAGCTTGAAAATCCGGGATAACTGATGTCAATAGTATAACTATTATCAGCATAAACTTCAGGAAAGAAAAAATCACCGTTTGCATCCGTTTGTGTTTCATAATTATCAAATCCGGTTAATTCGACCAACGCGCCTTCAAGTCCTACACTCGGAAAATCGCTTCCAGTCACAAAACCGCTAACAGTTACAGTCGGAAATCGTTCAAGATAAAGTTCAATCGAAGTGGTTTCGCTTTCAAGAACCGTAATTCCTTCCATTGTGTCATCATAATGAGCAAAGGCAGAGCCTAAAACATCATATGTTCCGGCTTGTAAAAAGGGAAAAGAAAAATATCCGTTTTCATCGGTTTGCTGAGTAAAATTAGTACCAACTATATCAACTTGTGCACCGATTAAAGGAGCTCTTTCTACACTATAAACATAACCGTCCAACGTGCCGGGAATAAAAGATTCTCCCATGAAAATCACATTGTTTACATTCATTGAACGGCTTCCGGTTGCTTGGTTCAATACATTTCCGGAGCTTGAGTCTGTTC
>MJAN01000049.1 GCA_001875255.1 Candidatus Sabulitectum silens
CTTGTAACCTTTACCTCATACAGAACTGGAGCGGAACAGAAACCTAACGTTACCATCAACGACCAGCAGGGCAGAGCGATTGCAACAGACGAAACGATGTTATTGTAACCCCAGTCAACGATGCGCCTTATGTTATGAATCCATTAGTAGATTCAGCATGAATGAAGATACCGTTGATACTTCTATCAATCTGAGCAATGTGTTTGCCGATGTTGACATAGCTTACGGAGACGAACTGACATACAGCTATGCAAACAATGTAAATATCAACGTGGAAATCAATCAGACAACCGGTGTCGTAACCTTGACACCTGCAATGAACTGGTACGGAATGGAAACAATCGAATTCACAGCCACCGACTTACTTGGTGAAAATGTCATGGATGATGTTATCGTTACGGTTAATGATGTGAACGATGAGCCGATTATCACATTACCTGACAGCTTTACATTTGCGGAAGACACTTCGTTGCAAGTTGATTTTACACCTTATATAACTGATTTGGAACAAACACCAGCTGAGATGACTCTAACGGTAGAAGGAAATACTAATGTTTATGCATCTATCGAAGGAATGATAATAACCTTTACCTCATTGCAGAACTGGAGCGGAACAGAAACCCTAACCTTCACTATTAATGACCAGCAGGGCAGAGCGATAGCAGATGATGAAACCGATGTCATTGTAACACCGGTCAACGATGCC
>MJAN01000050.1 GCA_001875255.1 Candidatus Sabulitectum silens
TATTAGCTTATCTTCTAAAATATGATTCCATAATGGCTAATTTAACAGGATATACATATTGAAGGTGATATGCTAATTACACCTAACGAAAAAGTAAAAATGCTCAGCATAAGAAACCCTGAAGAATTACCCTGGGGTGAACTTGGTGTTGACGTGGTTATTGAGGCAACAGGTATATTCAGGACACGTGAGAAACTGGAGCCGCATTTAAGGGCAGGTGCTAAACGCGTTGTGCTCACAGTTCCTGCTAAAGATAAGATTGATTATACTATAGTAATTGGAGTTAATGATGATGGTTTAAAACCTGAGCATAAGATAATTTCCAATGCAAGTTGTACTACCAACTGTTTGGCCCCTATGGCAAAAATCTTAAACGATAGTTTTACAATAGTAGAAGGACTCATGACAACAACCCATGCTTATACCAACGACCAGCGTTTGGCCGATGTGCCACATAAAGACTGGCGTCGTGGCAGGCTGCTGCCGAGAATATCATCCCTACTACCACTGGTGCAGCAATAGCTGTAGGACAGGTTATTCCTGCATTAGAGGGGAAATTAGACGGAATGGCTTCAAGGGTGCCCGTACCCGATGGTTCTGTTGTAGACCTGGTTGTGAAGTTGAAAAGAAAGTTACCTAGATCTGGTAAACGAAGTGGTTAAAGCTGCTTCAGAAACAGAA
>MJAN01000051.1 GCA_001875255.1 Candidatus Sabulitectum silens
ATGGGCTCCATCGGTCTGGGCGCCTGGGCATCGGCTGATGCGGTAAAAGCCTTGGACACCCAGTTCAAGGTGCCCGGCCAGGTCCAGGACCTGCCCATCGGCTTGCTGGCCACTGACCGGTTCGTTGATGCCCTGCGTACGGTAGCCGGCGTCAGTGTACCCGATTCCGTTACCTGGGAGCGCGGACAGCTTTGGACGTGATTTCAGACATGCAGCCCACCTGTACGGCAAAAAGGTGGCCCTGGCAGGAGACCCGGACCAGCTCATCCCCCTGGTTGAATTCCTGGTCACCATCGGCATGAAACCGGTCCATATCGTTACCGGCACCCCGGGCAAGGCTTTTACCAAACGGATCAAGGAGATCACGGCCAAGTTCGGAGACGATATCAATGTCAAGACCCCGGCGATATGTTCCTGCTGCATCAGTGGATTAAGAATGAACCAGTTGATCTGCTCATCTGCAACACCTACGGCAAGTACATGGCCCGGGACGAGGATATCCCCTTTGTGCGCCACGGCTTCCCCATCCTGGACCCGTATCGGCCACTCCTACTTCCCCACAGTAGGGTACAAAGGCGGGCTGCATCTGCTGGAAAAAATCCTGGGCGTTCTCATGGACCGCAAGGACCGGGATTCATCCGAAGAAGCGTTTGAACTGGTAGAATAGTATCTGAGAGCAA
>MJAN01000052.1 GCA_001875255.1 Candidatus Sabulitectum silens
CGATCTGCTTCCTGTAAACAATTTCAAATTTGGAGATTCTCCGGAAGCACATAAAATTCACTCAGAAGTTTACAAAGAAAGATTTACTCAAGGTGTTCCTGACGGTTGCTGGATAGGTTGTAATATGTCATGCGCTAAAGGAGTAGATAATTATCTTATCAGAACCGGTCCTTATGCAGGAGACAGCGTATTAGTTGAAGGACCTGAATATGAAACAGCTAGTTCACTGGGTTCAATCATGGGTATTTTTAATCCTGATTTCACCATCGAATCCAATTTCTATTGTGATACTTATGGAATTTGTACCATTACCTGGGGAACCATTATGGGATTCATCATGGAGTGCTTCGAAAACGGTATTTTAAATGAGGAACGCACTGGAGGTCTAAAGCTTAATTTTGGAAATGCTGATGCTGCTATGGAATTATTACATATGCTTGCCAAGGGTGAAGGTTTTGGAAAAATTGCAGGACAAGGTGTTCGTAAAATGAAAGAGATTTTTGCAGAAAAAGGTTGGGGAGATCCCAAATTTATGCAGGATATCGGAATGGAAAATAAAGGACTGGAATATTCTCAGTACGTGTCCAAAGAATCATTAGCTCAGCAAGGCGGATATGCGATGACCAATAAAGGTCCACAGCATGATGAAGCATGGCTGATTTTTAT
>MJAN01000053.1 GCA_001875255.1 Candidatus Sabulitectum silens
CATATTAGCAATAAAGCAGGTTCTTGTTTCAGGATGTTATTCTCTCCCAGAGGGAAATGAATTCCGCCTCCTTCTCAGGGATAAGCCCTCCCCCCTGCCAGAGGGGTGGTCGGCCGCCGCCTTTAACATCCAGGGGATTTAGAAGTTCAGTGCGCAGGCGGTTGAAGTCCAGTTCCGCTCCGGTCCCATGGCCCAGAATCCAGCCGCTGCCTCCCGGGGTCCGGTTGATCAGGCAGAAACGAAGGTCCGGTACTTCGGCGAGCTTCAGGGCGATACTGCGGAAGGTATCCCTATCCTCTCCCTCGAAGCATTCAATGAGGTTTCCATTCTTTCCGGCGGCCCGTGCCGCCAGGCTTCGGCCTTTAAACCTGCGAGGGTCTCTTTCAAGGTTTTAATCTCCGCATCCTTATCGGCGGAGTCGGTCAGGACCTTTTCGAAGGCCGGCTCTATATCAGCGGCGGGAACCGAAAGTCTCTGTGAGAGGAGGGTGTCAGATCGTTTTCATCCGATAGTCGGCCATAGCTCTTTTACCGATCTTCCAGAAGGTCCGGATGTTCCCCCCGGATCTTTCTGTTCCAATAAGCTTCAGCAAGCCAGTCTGCCCTGTAGAATTCAAGTGGATACCGCCGCAGGCGACGATGTCGGCCCCTT
>MJAN01000055.1 GCA_001875255.1 Candidatus Sabulitectum silens
CATGCGTATTCGCAGGATGATTTTGGGGGCGAATTCTGAAATAATCCCATTTCTATTGAAAGATGTTGCTTCAAGAAATTTTGCTTTGCATATAACTCTTGCCATTTTTGAATTATATCTTTGGGAATGGAGGTAGGCATTTTTTGCAGCAAACCGTTTGCTTCCGAGTAAGATTGAAAGCATTTCATCTATTTTTATTCCGCTATCATACCAATTTTTTAACAATTCATATGGCATTTCTTCAGCGCATCGCAGCATTTGAAATTTGTTTTTACTATATCCGGCAGCTTCCAATAGACCTTTGTACAAAAGTTGATTCAACGAAGAAAATTCCATTTCCGAAGCAAATCTTTTCATTTTTTGGCAAATCGTTCTTGTCCATAATAGGCTAATATTTTCATAGTTTGCGTCGCGTCAAGTCCGCTAAAAAATCGCATAAATGCTCTGTTTCATTGAAATTTTTACCATCGTAAATAGTAAGCAGTTTTTTTATGTCATCATCCAAAACATTGCGCAACTCAAGAATTCGATTTTTTCGCCGTTTTCTTTTATTGTAAACGGCGTTTTTTTTGTTGATGAGCAAACACCACATGCAAAACAACATCATTAAAAATTCGCATTTTCATGATGATG
>MJAN01000056.1 GCA_001875255.1 Candidatus Sabulitectum silens
CGGTTTAATCCTTGAAAACTTTGAGAACGGAGACTTCTCTCAAATGGGTTGGGAATTTTCCGGCAATCAGCTTGGGCTATTTCCGCTGATGCTTATGAAGGTGAGTATGCCGCTAAATCAGGTACTATTTCTCACAGTCAAGCATCAACGATATTTATTGAAATGGATATTACTTCAGATGCGGTCATTAGTTTTTGGAAAAAAGTATCTTCAGAAAGCAGTTATGACTTTTTGAAATTCTATATAAATGACCAGGAAATGGGTTCATGGAGCGGGGATGATGACTGGTCAATTGAATCTTATGAAGTTTCGTCAGGCGCAACTACTTTCAGTTGGACTTATAGCAAAGATGGTTCCGTAAGTTCCGGTGATGACGCAGCGTGGATTGATAACATCATTTTCAATGGAACTCCCCCACAACCTGCTCAACTCTCTTATTCACCTGGTGAATTCAATGTCGAATTGAATATGAATGAATCAACCATTGAAACTTTAACTTTAGAAAATCTGGTGATATTGGTTTGAACTATTCGGTTTCCATTCAGCATACAACAGAGCAAGGCAGAGATCGAAAACCTCTCTAAGAATAGCAAAGTCATCCAAAATAGGTGGAATTATTAAGTGAGCT
>MJAN01000057.1 GCA_001875255.1 Candidatus Sabulitectum silens
TTTTCCGGCATCAATATGAGCCATTATCCCGATATTGCGTATCAGAGATATGTCTTCTTTCATAAAAAAATTAAAAATCTTAAATGTGCGAATGCTTTGTTAGCTTCTGCCATTTTATGCGTATCTTCCCGTTTTTTGATAGAAGCGCCTTCTTTGCGATAAGCGGCTAAGAGCTCAGCAGCCAATCGTTCGCGCATAGTCTTTTCGGAACGCTTACGCGCAATTGAAATAATCCATCGAAATGCCATAGCCTGAGCATTTTTTGGGAGTTACTTCGGTAGGCACCTGATAGTTTGCTCCACCAACGCGGCGTGATACAACTTTTATTAACGGCTTTACATTATCCAAAGCCTGAATGAACACAGCGCAAGGTTCTTCTTTCGTTTTTTCGCCAATGATATCCAAAGCGCCGTAAACAATTCTTTCCGCTAAGCTTTTTTTCCCGCGCAACATGATAGTATTTATGAATTTACTCAATACTATGTTATGATATTTCGGGTCAGGTAAATTTCTCTTCGATTATTTTACGTCTTCTTGACATTCATTCCTCCTATTTTTTGGGTCGCTTTGTTCCGTATTTGGAACGAGATTGAGTTCGTTTTTCAACACCGGA
>MJAN01000058.1 GCA_001875255.1 Candidatus Sabulitectum silens
CCGGTAACATTGAGCAGTTTTACAGCTACCTTCAATGGAAATTCTTCAGTTTTACAATGGGCAACTCAATCGGAATCTAACAATGCAGGATGGAATGTGTATCGGGCAGAAAGTGAAGATTTTTCTTCTTCGAATAAAATTAATGTTGAAATGATTCACGGAGCCGGAACCACAAGTGAAATTACCGAATACAACTATGCAGATGAAAGCGGATTTGAATACGCTTCGACTTACTACTATTGGTTGGAAAGCGTGGATTATGCCAATGTTACCAACTTACATGGACCAATCAACGTGGAAATTCCCGAGCAGGATAATCCTGATGCACCGGAAATTGTCAGGATTGACGGTATTCAATCCATCTATCCGAATCCATTCAATCCGATTACTACTATTAGTTATTATCTTAGTGAACCTTCTGAAGTGAATCTGGAAATTTTCAATGCGAAAGGGCAGAAAATCTATTCTCAAATTTTGAATCAGGAAAGTGAAGGAATGCACTACTTTAAATGGAATGGAGTTGATTCTCGAAATAAGGCTGTTACTTCAGGAATTTATTTCATCAAACTAAAAACAACTAAATTCTAACGATATGAAAAAACGGATTTTG
>MJAN01000059.1 GCA_001875255.1 Candidatus Sabulitectum silens
TGTAAGCTGTTGCTGCAAAGGAATTTTACGATTGGAAATCCTGCTGAAATAATCTGTTACCTTGATTTCAACCATTGCGCTTTTTAGTTGGCTAAATTTGCTTTCAATAATTCCGCAAATGTTTCCATTTTTCCATTTTATCAGCATTATCCAAATCAATTTTCAATTTTTCCAATTTCTTTAGCTTTTTGTTCCGTTCTTTTTGCAGATTTTGTAAAAGTTGTTTTGCGTTTTTGTTCAATTTCTTTTGCAAAAACATACTCGTAAAAATGAGTTTCAAACACTGCGTTCATTGTGTGAAAAGAAGGTGATGACGGAGAGTTTTCAACCAAATTTGCGGAGTTTTTGATGGAAATGGGATAGGTAACTTTTTCAGATTCCGGTTGGGGATGACTTGGCGGATAAGAATATTCCTGTCCGGGAAGAATCTGCCGGAAGGGATTATCCGCGAAGGAAAAAGCGCGTTTAGCTGTGAGAATGTTGAAATTTTCATCCGCTAAAATCATGTTTTGGTAGCGTGGAATCAATTCCAGAATGAGCGTTGTCTTTTGAATGGCGTTAAAAATGTCGGTTTTCGCAAAATGGAACATTATGATTCTAT
>MJAN01000061.1 GCA_001875255.1 Candidatus Sabulitectum silens
AGATTACAGCTCAGTTGATTATGTAAAAACCCAATCGAAAAACATTTACATTTGAATTCAAAAAGCTGAGTTGGAAGGATATAATGTTTATCGTGATGGAACGAAAATTAATGATGCTACTGTTACAGAAACAGAATATGATGATATGGGTCTTGCTTCAGGTCAATACACCTATTATGTAACTGCTGTTTATGATGAAGGTGAATCAGATCCTTCAAATACAGTTACAGTTGATGTGTTAACTAGTATTGTTGAGAATAGTGAAGAAACTGCCATGGTTTATCCAAATCCTGCAAGGGATGAAATAATATTCAGTAATTCACAGTATTACTGCTATTCAGGTTTACAATCATATTGGACAGTTAGTATATTCAATTAATCCTGGAATCGAAAGTGTAAAACTGAATGTATCTTCTTTTGAAACAGGAATTTATTTCATTAATATTGAAACTGAGAATAGTGTTATAACAAGAAAAATTGCTATTCAATAATCATGTTTTAAAATATTTCTCAAAGGGGCGTTTTTTCGCCCCTTTGTTTTTTGTTCAAACTAATAATCAATTAACAAATTCAATTATGAAAAAAATTCAACT
>MJAN01000060.1 GCA_001875255.1 Candidatus Sabulitectum silens
ATTTTTCTTCCTCAAATTTTCCAGAACGCAATAAACTTCTGCTTTTGGTTTTTTATATTTCGCAAAATTTGTTTATCAGGAACTTCCTTATTGCCATGAAGGCGAATTTTTTTTACTGATACTTTATCTCCTTCATCAATATCCACCGCAATTTTCACTTGATTCACATCAAGTTCGGTTTCCGTAAAATTGACTTCAACTAAATGATAACCTTTGATTTTATACTCTTCTTTGATGCTTGCAGCAGCTTCATAAGCTAGAAATTCACCCCAATAAGCGCCTTCCTGCAAAGATGAAACTTCCTTGAGTTTAGCGTCTTTAAGTTTTTTATTTCCTTTGAAAACAATCTCTTTGATAATGGGATATTCAGTAACAATGATTTGCACTGAAACACCGGATTGTAAGCTGACTTGTTCAATTTCAATCGAGTCAAACACACCAAGTTGGTATAGATTTTTTAAAGCTTGGGAAGTTTTATCAACAGAAAGATAATCGCCTACGGAAAAGGGAAGAAGCGAAAGGATAAGATTATCGTTAATATTATAATTTCCAATAACTTCAATATCTAAAATTACGTCGTTTGCAAAAGCTGCTAAA
>MJAN01000062.1 GCA_001875255.1 Candidatus Sabulitectum silens
AAGAATATCTCTCCGGCGGCAGAGGGGCTTCCCTGTATGTGGTCGATTCGCAGGGGCAGATCGTCACCCGCCTGTCTCAGGTGGCCGCAAACCGGCCGATGCGATTTACACCACACTGGAAGCTGACCTTCAGTTAGAAGCACAGAAAGCCATTAACGGACACACTGGCGCAATGGTGATCATGGAGCGGGATACCGGGCGAGTGCTGGCGATGGCTTCTTCCCCGGGGTTTGACCCGAATTTGTTCGAGCCTTCCAATGAGAACAGCAACTGGCTGCTGAATGAGATCTTCCTTTCAGATGAACAGCCTTTGCTCAACCGTGCGGCACAAACCGCCTATCCGCTGGGGTCTGTGTTCAAGGTCATCACTCTGGCAGCGGCCCTGGAGAGCGGCCTGTATACGCAGGAGGATGTGTATGAATGCGGCTACGAATTCACCGAGCTGCCTGGGTTCACCCTGTATGACTGGACGTACGAGAAAGAGGTTGCTCCCAGCGGTACGCTGACCCTGCCGGAAGGCCTGATGCGCTCCTGTAACCCGTATTTCTGGCATATCGGCCTTGACCTGTACCGGCAGAA
>MJAN01000063.1 GCA_001875255.1 Candidatus Sabulitectum silens
TGGACATTCACCACATCAGTTGGAGCACCACCCTGTACACTCCTTTGTTTCCTGCTGATGGATATCTTAATTTTCCTGTTGGTTCGTCAATAAATTGGTATCCAGCGACGAATGCTACTTCGTACAAAGTGTATTTAGGAACAGATTATCCTCCTACGAATGTGGCAAATGGAATTACCGTAGTTGACACCTATTTTTACCGGATAGCCATTGGATTATAATGAAGATTATTTCTGGAAGATCGTACCGCTTAATGCAGCTGGTGAAGCTTCCGGATGTGATACATGGATGTTTTCCACCTCTGATCCACCACCCCTTTGTGCTGACCCGGTTTATCCTGGAGATAATTTTGATAATGTTGTGGTATCAACAACCCTGAATTGGCTTAGTGTTGATGATGCTGATGGCTATTACCTCTACTTTGGTACAGATAACCCACCTACGAATCTGGTAAACGGACTGGATTTAACCGGATTAAGCTATGACCCGCCTGGTAACTTAAATTATAACCAGGAATATTTCTGGAAGGTTGTACCCTATAATCAGATTGG
>MJAN01000064.1 GCA_001875255.1 Candidatus Sabulitectum silens
CCATGGCTTCGAACAGGACGGCCTTCTGACTGGACCAGATGGCTTCCGGGTCGTGCTCGACCCATCCGGGCCGGGGGATAGAGCTGCGGGAATTCCTGCTGGGCGGAGGCATGAATCTTCAGGTTGCGGTCAAACAGAAGTGCCCGGGAGCTGGTGGTGCCCTGGTCGAGGGCGAGGATGAAGGGTTGGTCTGCCATATGTGCCTCTCGAGCCAGTATGGGGCTTTCATAGGGAGGAGGGCAAGCGCGTTTCAGAATATTAATGCAAAGGATGCGGGAGACGCGCAAGTCGCAAGGGGGAAGAGAAGATCGGGTTCCCGCAGAGATTCACGGAGATCCTCAGAAGGAAGAGGGATGAAGAGGGCTTCGCCGTCGGATAAAGAGAAGGGGTTGTCTGCAGATTCGCCCCGCCATGGCATGGCAAACGGCTGTCGGTGTTTCGATATGCAGGGTTCAGCTTGGCGGATTCGCTGGGATGACGGGCCTTGCGTTTTTGTTCAGCTCAATGAGTGCAAAAAGGATTGGAAAACGGCAGCAAAAAGAGACAAT
>MJAN01000065.1 GCA_001875255.1 Candidatus Sabulitectum silens
GAGATGATGACCACCGAGGTTCCCCAGCGAATCTGGGTGAATGTGTTGGGCTTCAATCCCTCAGAATTTCTGGGAGACAGCCTTCCAGTAGAGTATGTGAACTGGAACGATTGCCAGGATTTCATTCGAGGGTTTGAGTGCCATCGATCCGGATTACGACTACAGACTTCCCACGGAAGCTGAATGGGAGTATGCCGCCCGGGCCGGAACCGAGACCTGTTTCTACTGGGGCGACGACAACACTCCGGCAGTTGTGGGACAGTACGGCTGGTACAATCCCAACTCAGGCAACTCAACCCATGTGATCGGACTCCCTTGAGCCGAACCAGTGGGGGCTGTACGACATGCTGGGCAATGTATTCGAGTGGTGCCAGGATGTGGATCACGATGACTACACCGGCGCACCTTCCGATGGCAGCGCCTGGATATCAGGGGGGAATCAGGGTGGTCGGATCGTCAGGGGAGGCAGCTGGAGCAACAATGCGCAGTTCCTCCGTTGTGCCAGCCGCAGCAGCTTGAACGAGGAGACAAGGAGCATCAG
>MJAN01000066.1 GCA_001875255.1 Candidatus Sabulitectum silens
TAAGGTCACCATGCCTCAGTGAATACTTCACCTACAAATTGAAGCTGAACACTAAAACAACAGCGAAAATAACCGCAAATAAATCGTTATTAAAGCAATTTTTTTCATCACTACTCTCTCCTATTTCATCAATATCATTTTTTTTGTAATGGTTTGTTTATCTGTTTTTAACTGATACAAATAAACTCCACTGGGTACAAATTCATCTTTCGAGTTTTTCCCCATCCCAAACAAGAGAGCCGGTTTGGACGGTGGAAAGGTCGAATGATTTTACTTTTTGTCCTGAAATGTTAAAAATATGCAAGAAAGAAGTCGGTTTTTCCAATTCAGTCAAAGAAAATTCGATTGTTGTGGAAGGATTAAAAGGATTAGGATAATTTTGTTGCAGAGCGGAATAATTTGGCGCAATGATTCCATCATCTGCACTATTTCCATCATAACCTGTACCGGTTAATGTAAATATCATGGAAGGATACAACGAATTATCCGTTGTTACAATCATCTCTCCATAATAATCTATGGCTTGCGTTGGA
>MJAN01000067.1 GCA_001875255.1 Candidatus Sabulitectum silens
CCGGAATGTTCGAGGGAGTTCTCAGCACTGCGATCAGCGGCAGTCTGCTCATGGGGGATGTTTCCCTGAACGTTGACGGGAACCTTCCGATAGACACCGACCTCTACAGGAACCTCAGCTTTGCCGCGGTATGCATGAACAGCAATCCCAACGCAACCCCCGGCAACGGCGCTGTGGCACACCTGTGGTGGATCGATTCCAGCGGAGACACCACCTCGGCGGTGAACATCAGCAGCTTCGACGAGATCGGAGCCATCCGGAACGGGAACACCGAATGGAGAGAGTACGGTCCCCTTGACCTCAGTTCAGTGAGCGGTTTGAACTGGAGTGATGCGGATGCGGTGGAACTATGGCTCAGCTTCAGGACCGGGAAGCCACCGGCCCCTGTTGCTCCTCAGCCTGTGGACATCAGGATAGGATGGGTCAAACTGACTGAATAGAGGACTGATCATGAATAGATTGCTCATACTGCTCGTTCTTCCTGTTTCGACAGGCTTCGCGATGGATCCGCCTGACATTGAA
>MJAN01000068.1 GCA_001875255.1 Candidatus Sabulitectum silens
TTCGATGGCAGGGGGATCCATTCCGAAGCCTGTCGAAACAGGAAGAACCAGCAGTATGAGCAATCTTTTCATGATCAGTCCTCTATTCAGTCAGTTTGACCCATCCTATCCTGATGTCCACAGGCTGAGGAGCAACAGGGACCGGTGGCTTCCCGGTCCTGAAGCTGAGCCATAGTTCCACCGCATCCGCATCACTCCAGTTCAAACCGCTCACTGAACTGAGGTCAAGTGGACCGTATTCTCTCCACTCTGTGTTCCCGTTACGGATTGCCTCGATCTCTGGAAAGCTGCTGATGTTCACCGCCGAGGTGGTGTCTCCGCTGGAATCGATCCACCACAGGTGTGCCACGGCGCCGTTGCCGGGGGTTGCGTTGGGATTGCTGTTCATACATACCGCGGCAAAGCTGAGGTTCCTGTAGAGGTCGGTGTCTATCGGAAGGTTCCCGTCAACATTCAGGGAAACATCCCCCATGAGCAGACTGCCGCTGATCGCCGTACTGAGAACTCCCTCGAACATTCCGC
>MJAN01000069.1 GCA_001875255.1 Candidatus Sabulitectum silens
TTCATTCAGTATACCTGCTTCATAACATTCCATAATAAAGGCAACAATAGTACCCCATGATATAGTGCAAATTCCGTAGGTGTCGCAATAGAAGTTAGATTCAATGATATAATCAGGATTAAATATTCCTGCATTGGATCCTAAACCACCAGCGTTTTCATATTCGGGCCCGTCAACAATTACTGATTGTCCTTTGTAAGGGCCTGTGCGAAGTTCGTAATTATCTACTCCTTTGGCACATGCCATATTACATCCTATCCAGCAACCATCGGGTATGCCTTGTGTAAATCTCGATTTCCAAACATCGCCGTGTATTTCATCAGCTTCAGGATGACTTCCATATTTGTAATTGTGCACTGGCAGAAGATCATAGTCATTCATAATATTCACCAGGTGAGCGGTTCCTTTGGTTCTCATTTCAGCTTGCGAATCATCAAGTTCGCGCATTTCCTTGTTTGAAGGTTTTACCTCTTTCCATAATGGCTTTCAGGTCAACTACA
>MJAN01000070.1 GCA_001875255.1 Candidatus Sabulitectum silens
CATCATGTTGAGGTCCTTTATTAGTCATTGCATATCCTCCCTGCTGAGCTAGGGATTCTTTTGAAACATATTGTGAATATTCCAGACCTTTATTCTCCATTCCAATATCCTGCATGAATTGAGGGTCTCCCCAACCTTTCATTTCAAATAATTGTTTCAATTTTCGAACACCTAAACCGGCAATTGCACCGAATCCTTCTCCTCTTGCCAGTTGATGCAATAATTCCATAGCAGCATCAGCATTTCCAAAGTTGAGTTTTAACCCTCCGGTTCGTTCATCGTTTAGGATTCCTTCTTCGTAACATTCCATTACAAATCCAAGAATTGTTCCCCAGGAAATGGTACAGATACCATAGGTGTCACAGTAAAAATTTGATTCTATTGTAAAATCTGGATTAAAAATTCCGGCTATAGATCCAAGCGATGAGGTTGTTTCATACTCAGGTCCATCAACAATAACAGATTCTCCTTTATAAGGACCTGATCGAAGCTC
>MJAN01000071.1 GCA_001875255.1 Candidatus Sabulitectum silens
AGGTCGGTGCGAGGCAGAGCGATCAGGTCCGGCAGCGCTTCCGGGGCCGCCTCACTGGTGGCTGTCAGGCATCCAGCAATCCACCGGTACCACTCACGTCCTTACGCGTACGACAACCTCCAGCCACTGTCAGGTCGGAGAACAACTGCAGCCGCTCACCCAGGATTTGGCCCGCTTCCGTTCCCGATTCTGGTCCATCTCTGGTGGTATCCAAAGGGTCAGCGAGGTGATCGGTTCCACCGTGGCCGCAGAGGTTGCTTCAACATCCGGAGTGGGTGTGAGTTCATTATCCGTCCCAGCTTGAAGCGTGGGGGTAGTGGTTGGCTGCGAGAGTCCGGGGATGTTTACGGAAATACCCTGACATGCTGAAAGCAGCATAACCAGGATCAGTCCCATCCCCATCAGCAGTTTGATCTTTTTCAAAAGCCAGTCTCCGTCCGCTGGTTAATCCAACTCAATCGGTTCGCTCAAGAGTTTTACCAGAA
>MJAN01000072.1 GCA_001875255.1 Candidatus Sabulitectum silens
CACCCGGGCCGGGGACGGCGTACTCAATGGCTGGCCGAACAGTGAAGGCAAGCTGCCGCAAGTCGGATATCATTGCCCGGTACGGCGGTGAAGAATTTTTAATTATTCTGCCGGAAACCGATGAGCAGGGGACCGTTCAAAAGGCGGAAAAACTTCGCCGGGACATCGCATCACAGCCGTTCCGGGACGGAGGGCTCTCTATACCGGTCACCGCCAGCTTCGGGGTTGCCGGACTCCGGGTGGGAGATACCAAACAGATCCTTGTGGGCCGGGTGGATGAACTCCTGTATGAGGCCAAGCACAGCGGAAGAAACAGAGTCGCGGCACCGGGTAAAACAGGGCCGCCTCCGTCTGAAAAAGAGGAGGTGAGCACGGGGGTAAGGCTCCTGGTGGTGGATGACGACCCGCATATGCTTGATCTGTACAGGGTCAAACTCTCCGGTTTCGGGTATGACCTGGTGACAGCCGCAAACGGCGGGGAAGC
>MJAN01000073.1 GCA_001875255.1 Candidatus Sabulitectum silens
AGTGCATTATGGGGAAGGCTTTGCCATTGCGGATTTCTTCGTGCAAGCCAAGCACATCGCCCGGTTTGGACTTCAGGACCTCTTCAAAATCCAACCAATTCTGCGGTACAGCGGGCACATCCATTCCCAGATAGTGAGCGATTTCACGCCCCTTGATCTTGCCGGAGAATATAGCAGCTGAAGCCTCAGCAATTTCAGCCGCGTCACCCGCTGCGAACACCGGCAACCCAACTTCCCGGGCTTTGAATAAAAATTCATCGACTGGATTGAGGCCTACTGCAATCAAAACGCAAGTCACAGGCCAATTCCTGTTCACTGCCTTCAATTGGCTTGAAATGCTCATCTACCTCAGCAATGACCACGCTTTCAACATGTTCTTTGCCTTTGGCTTCCAAAATCGTATGCGAGGTCATGATGGGGACCCCGAAACGAGCTAATTTGTCCTCATGGACCTTATAACCGCCGCATTTCGGCAT
>MJAN01000074.1 GCA_001875255.1 Candidatus Sabulitectum silens
CTTATTTTGATGAGAATGGTCATTTTCCGCTCTTCAGCAGATATTTACATTGGAAATTCCATCTTTTCAAATGTTGCCTACGAGTTTTGATTATTCTCAACCGGTAACTTTCACTACTACTTTCCTGATAACACTTGGAATGAAGCATCGATAAAATCAGCGACAACAATATTGACTTTGTGGAAGAGCTTGTGTTTCCTACTTCGTCCGATAGCGAAGTCCTGTCTTTGATAAACAAAGCAGTAGTTTATCCAAATCCTTTCAATCCTCAAACGACAATTGATTTTACGTTGGAAGAAGATAGGTATTTAAATGTGGATGTTTTTGATTGTAAAGGCAGAAAATGTGCGAATCTTTTTAAGGGATTTACAGAAAAAGGAAACCATACGTTACTTTGGAATGCCCAAAAACAGGCTTCAGGATTGTATTTTATAAAAATTCAAGCCGGAGATGACGT
>MJAN01000075.1 GCA_001875255.1 Candidatus Sabulitectum silens
CTCCTGGTTCTCCACTGAAGCCAGGGCGTCTTCCTCCAGGGATACCTGGCCGGAGTCTTTTGTGGTCTCGGATACCGCCGATGCGGTGTCTGAAACAGTATCCGTGGAAAGGGGGTGTCAAAGTTCTCGGTATCGCCGGCCAACCGGGAAGATCCGTCACTGTCCGATGCCAGCGTGTCGCTCCCCGATTCCGAAGTGCCTGCCGTTTCCTGGGTTCCCTCACCCTCTTGTGTCTGGTTCTGGGCATTGCCGGCCACCTCGGTGCCGCCCTCGCCCTGCTCATCTTGTTCCCCCTGCCCTGTCTGGTCAGACGACAAAAGCGCATCAAATTCCATCAAGTCGGCGGCCGACATTCTTGTGGGAGATGCCGGTGCTTTATCCCCGCGCTCCACCCGGGTGGCAAACCCGGGGCGGCGGATGTTGACCCGGCCTGCCCGGTTCTGGA
>MJAN01000076.1 GCA_001875255.1 Candidatus Sabulitectum silens
TTATCAGGCCGGTTTGATCGATGCCCGGGAATATCTCCGGGTGGTCTATCGATTTGTGGGAGAGGAGGTGGACCTGGACGCCCTGTTGGAGCGGGCAGGGACACCTGAGACCCAGGAAAGGAGCGTGAAAGTGAGTGAACGGATGAAGGGAAAGGAGGAAATCCGCCTGACTTTGGAAGCCAGCGCCAAACCGGTCTCACCCGGCAAGTTGAAGTGCTGGCGATCACGGCCGGGGAGGGCAATGGCTGGTTCTTCCCGCCGGAGGTACTGCGAGCCAGCCTGGCGCTCTGGGAAGGGGTGACCTGTTTCATTGACCATGACCGGACGGTCCGTTCCGTGCGGGATATCGGCGGGGTGCTGCGGGGCGCGACCTGGGATGAAGCCCAGCAGGGAATCCGCGCCATTCTGACGGCTTTTGGCCCGGGTGGCCCGGTGCTGAC
>MJAN01000077.1 GCA_001875255.1 Candidatus Sabulitectum silens
TTCCGGATCCAGCTCCTGCCGGGCCGCCTCCCGCCGTTCGCGGGTCAAGCGGTCATCATAGGCCAGATTGGGAAGCAATGACGTGCGGGCCAGCGCTTCCAGCACCGGATCCTCAACGGTAATCCCCAGCTTTCCAGACGGGGAATCACAGTTCCCATATACATGCGGACCGCCATCTCCTCCGAAGGCAAATCCTGAAGATTCACCGTACGGAAAATCTCCTCTCCATCCTCCCCTGTCAGGCGAATATCCACGGTTAGATCGTCACTGAGCCCCTGGAATCCGCTCTGGCGCTCCTCTTCCGTCAGAATGCCCCGCATCCAGGTGTCGGAGAGGCCCTCCGTCAACAGGGCCAACGCCTCCTGTTCCTTGCCAAACGGGAACAGTTCCGCCAACTCCTTGCCGGAAACGGTCACGCCCAGCAGATCCGCCGC
>MJAN01000078.1 GCA_001875255.1 Candidatus Sabulitectum silens
GGGGGAACTGGTCAGCATCCACGCTCGCTTTTATAACATGGGTACGGAACCGCTAAGCGATGTTCTTGTATTCCTTAAGGACGAAACGGACAATGAGATGCTTGATACGGCAAGGGTAAGCTTCAACGGGCTGAACACCGATTCATGTTACCGGCAGGACAGGGCCCTGGCCGTATTTGACTGGGTCCCCGACTCCACTGATATCGGGGTGCACCGCCTGCTGGTTTACACCCAGTCAGTTAACGAGCCTGATCCCTATGACAACCAGGCAAGAATGGTGTATGTGGTGGAACCCCGGGATTACGCCACACATGTTCTGTCTGACCCCTGGGACATGACTGAAGCACAGTCGAACCCGCCCCTCTGGCATACCGATGACATCGTGGCCATCGGTGAAGAATGGCAGAGCGCCGGCTTCACCGACTCCATAA
>MJAN01000079.1 GCA_001875255.1 Candidatus Sabulitectum silens
TAAAGTCACCGTTATGAATCCTGGACTACAAAAGGCGAAGGGTTAAAATTTGTGTTATTGGTAATTTGCAGGCCTTCATCTCCCCAGAGGAATTCTCCATCGGGGGAAATTCTGTATGCAAATGCATTGCTGGTACCAGTACGCATATCCTGGTTTGTTAATATAGCACAGTTTTCATCATCAATAATCAGATCATAGTCTGTAACCCATGTGTCAGTCGGATTATCACTAATTAACAGGCCTTCTTCTCCCCAATGGAGGTTGCCATCTTTATCAATTTTGTTCATATACACATCGAATTGCCAACCATCGGAAGCAGAGAACCAGCTAATGTAACCGGTTCCGGTTTGGGGGGTTAATGGCGAACTTAGGCATAACCTGATATCCCTCAGTATCACAAATTTTTTGTGTTGATCATGG
>MJAN01000080.1 GCA_001875255.1 Candidatus Sabulitectum silens
ATTTTAGGCGGAACTCGTTCATCCCGCCATGCCGCTCCTTCCCGGGGAGCTTCGGGGGTATAGGTGCGCACCAGCCAGTAGCAGAGATGGTGCAGTTCCTTGACCACCTGCAGGGCATCGTATTCGCGGATGGGGCGGGGACTATGTACGGCCTGGTTTCCGAGCTTCTGGATTACCCTGGCCTTCTGGAACACAGCCTCCGGAAGCAGGTTCTGGAAACTCGGTTCGTGCAGCAGGGCCCCCAGGCTCTGGTCATAGGGCATGCGCAGGCTGGGATCGTGGCGATAGAGCCAGTGGACGATTGTCTCCAGGGTGAAGCGGGCCTGGAAGCAGGCGGAGCGGGGATCACCCTGATGTAGCCTTCCGCCTTGACAGCGGATTCCGCAACCTGGCGAAATTCATTGGGCGGGAAGGCG
>MJAN01000081.1 GCA_001875255.1 Candidatus Sabulitectum silens
CCCTGGAAATGGTCACCGATTGGCTGGCCGCGGGATCGATCCGCACCGCGCTTCCCTCATCCTGCAATCTGCTATCCCTGAACATGTTCAGTTGAGCATGCTCTTGTCCATGCTGGTCACCGTGGCCCGCCTGGAACGGGTGCCCACCTACAAAGATCAGGCCAGCGAACTGAATATTAACCCATCCCTTGGGCTGCTCACTTATCCCGTTTTGCAGGCCGCAGATATCCTGCCTCTATAAGGCTGAGACCGTCCCCGTGGGCGAAGACCAGCTGCCGCACCTGGAATTGACCCGAGAGATGGCCCGGCGTTAACCAGCTTTACGGCGAGACCTTCCCCGAGCCGGAAGCCTGCTCTCCGCCACCCGCCGCATCCCGGGCATCGACAACCGCACCATGCACACTCCC
>MJAN01000082.1 GCA_001875255.1 Candidatus Sabulitectum silens
CTATAATAAACGAGTTCCATTGCACACCTCCTATTTTGAATACTACATCATTATCTAAATAAAGTTTATCATTTTTATGTATAAATCTGAACTATAGATTATAACTTATATCTAATTAAATATTGAAACCTAAACTTGCTATGCAAAAAATATAAATGAACCCAAAGTTTGGGTTCATTATTAAGTGTATTAGCATTTATTTTTTTATTTCATCGTCCACAAAACCTATTAAGTGAGAAAGCGAATTTACGTAGTTACCAAATTCATTGTCATACCAGCCAAATATTTTAGCATGTGTTACAGGCAGCTGAATATCTCCTGCAACACCTGCATCGAACATGATTTCTTTTGGTAAAGATATAAATTCCTGTTCTTGTATG
>MJAN01000083.1 GCA_001875255.1 Candidatus Sabulitectum silens
TAAAGATGATGTTCTCATCACTGAAACAACGGAAACAATCTATCTTGATGAAAATCTCGCAAATGGAATGTATCAATACTATGTTACTGCTATTTATGATTCCGGTGAATCAGAGCCAACTAATATTGTAGAAGTTTCAATCGAAGTTCTGTATGCACCTACAAACCTAACTTATGAAGTCCAAAATGGAAATGATATTGCGCTTTCCTGGGATGCTCCCGCAATGCGAGCTTTACTTGGTTATAAAATCTATAAAAATGATGTTCTCATTACTGAAACAACAGAAACTACCTATCTTATGAAAACCTGGCAAACGGAATCTATCAATATCATGTTACTGCTATTTATGACTCCGGTGAATCGGAACCAACGAACACTG
>MJAN01000084.1 GCA_001875255.1 Candidatus Sabulitectum silens
AAAAACACCCCCTGTTCTGGAAGCGTAAAGACTACCCCGACGTGGTCTACCGCACCGAAGAAGCCAAACTGCGTGCCATCATCCAGGAAGTCATCCGCTTCCATGTTATCGGCCGCCCGCAGTTGGTTGGCACCACTTCCGTCGAACATTCCGACCTGCTCTCCAACCGGTGTCCACCGGCAGTGTGCGCCAGTTAATGCAGGTCGTCCTCATCCGCCAGGCCTGCTGGAAGAGAACAATCTTTCCATGTTTGACCGCATCCCGCCGGAGTTGAAACCCCTCAACGCCCCCCTGGAGAAGTTGCAAACCCATCAACTGAAACAGGTGGTCAAGGATACCGGTCTTCCACTATCTTCGCTGGATCCCGTCAACGCCAG
>MJAN01000085.1 GCA_001875255.1 Candidatus Sabulitectum silens
TGGCTGCCCACATATCTCATAATTCCCTGCCAGTTCGGAGAATTAGCTCACCCATTTCATTGATTACACATGCTAAAATGGTGGATTTATCATCTCCTTCATCATCTTGCAAGTTATCATAAATATCTTTTGCTCTGTATCTTTTGTCATCATTAAACCAATACATTTTTCCTTGTGAGAAACTCTCAATCATCTGATTATTAAAGGTGTTTATCGGCTTGCTTGCGGGGTCCCAGAGAGTTCTTGAAATTCCTAAGGAAAAAGTTTCAAGAATGGATTCCATGTCTTCGATGAAGGCTTGTTTTTCATCGCCAAGTTCTTTATTTCCCCAGATG
>MJAN01000086.1 GCA_001875255.1 Candidatus Sabulitectum silens
TTTGAATGTGTGATCTCCGGCAGTAACCGGGAAAACAACTTCTGTCCAACTAACTTCACCGTCCCATTCACCTTGTTGGGTTCCGTCAATATAGAATCGCAAGTAGTCATAGTTTGCTTCAGATGACACTTTACACCAGAATGAAATTTCTCCATCCATGCTTACTTCCATATCAATATAGAGTTCTGATACCTGACCTCACCTATAATTTCCTGATTCTGCACAATAGTTTCCTTCGTAAGGACTTGTAGATGTAGTAATCCAGTTAGCATTTCCACCAAACTCCCAATCAAACTATTGAAGTTGTTGG
>MJAN01000087.1 GCA_001875255.1 Candidatus Sabulitectum silens
TATGCCTTTCCTCGCCGCCGCCGGCCTGTGATTTCCTTCTCCTGGCCGGAGGAAAACCGCTTGTCGAATCCTTTATAGATGATCCGCGACCAAAGGCCTGGATAATCCTCGCGGATAAGGATCTTAAGGATTTCTCGGAACCGATAACGGACCTGACAGTTGTCGACACCCGGTTTCTCAGGAACAAGAAGGAGATCGCCGGTTTATGCGCAAGTTTGCGTCCGCTGCTACCGCCGGTCTCGCCTACCACCCCGGGAACTGAACGTACCCAAGGCC
>MJAN01000089.1 GCA_001875255.1 Candidatus Sabulitectum silens
GAGGGCTGAAGAACCGATCTCAGGGTGCCGCAGCACGACCACATCAGCATAGGCTTCCAGCGTACGGACGGTATCCGGTAGGGATTCGCCTTTGGTCACGGAGGAATAGCTCACATTATTGATCGGGATCACCGAACCACCCACCGTTCCATGGCGGAGGTGAAGGAGGAAGAAGTCCGGGTGGAAGGTTCATAAAAGAGGTTGCCAGGATCTTACCCTTCAGCAGGTCAAAGGAGCCAACCCGTGCCACCATCTCATACATTTCATGAG
>MJAN01000088.1 GCA_001875255.1 Candidatus Sabulitectum silens
CCCATGAAATGTATGAGATGGTGGCACGGGTTGGCTCCTTTGACCTGCTCAAGGGAAAGATACTGGCGAACCTCTTTTATGAACCTTCCACCCGGACTTCTTCCTCCTTCACCTCCGCCATGGAACGGTTGGGTGGGTCGGTGATCCCGATCAACAACGTGAGCTATTCCTCCGTGACCAAGGGCGAGTCCCTGCCCGATACCGTCCGTACGCTGGAAGCCTATGCTGATGTGGTCGTGCTGCGGCACCCTGAGATCGGTTCTTCAGCCCTG
>MJAN01000090.1 GCA_001875255.1 Candidatus Sabulitectum silens
CTTGTAGTCTGCGCTAAGAAATCACCATTTTTATAGACGTTGTAACAAATCAGACTTCGCAAACCACCGCTGGTAACCGGTTGAATCCATTGCAGCATAACATCGTCATCTGTAACCGTTGCAGTTAATCCGGTTGGTGGATAAAGTACTTCTACAATCGCAATTGCTTCATTTGATGATTCCGATTCACCGGAATCATAAACAGCGGAAACAGTGTAAGCATAAGTTCCGTTAGCAAGATT
>MJAN01000091.1 GCA_001875255.1 Candidatus Sabulitectum silens
GGCCATTACTCAAGCCCTGGAGCCTGAAGTCAGTTCCCGGACAGTGAACGTACCAGGGAAGCGGGGTCGGCCAAAGGCCGGTGAAGGAGTTACGGTATTCTCAGTGAGCCTTGTGTTCGAACAGGATCCCCTGGCCTTTGCTGAGGCCTGTAAGGGCCTTGGGAAATTCATGCTAGCAACAAACGACCTCACCCTGAGCGATGAGGAGATCCTGCAAGCCTACAAGAAACAGGGGACCG
>MJAN01000092.1 GCA_001875255.1 Candidatus Sabulitectum silens
GATTCTGAGGGTGAGCCGAGAGGTCCTTCCAGGGATCATCTCGTTGCGTCATTCTCTGAGGCAGGTTCTGGATCGTCCAATCCCGAGGATTAACGCCTGCCTCCACCTCCGACCAGTCCACCGGGTCGCCACTGAAGCCTCAGGTCTGCACGAACGGCATAAGGTGCTACCGCTGTCGCCCCATAGGAATTTCGTAAAGTATCCAGAAAGATTCAG
>MJAN01000093.1 GCA_001875255.1 Candidatus Sabulitectum silens
CGTTCTTTACTCCATTCGTGCAAAACCTCGAACTGTGCCCTCACCAACCTTTCCGGCGGTAGTCCTTTTTCGTCCCGACCAGCTCAGGCCGCCCGACCTTGAAGGGGATGTCCTCATAGGCCCAGGTCTGTGAGATCAGGCAGCAGGAGGAGACAATCTCACCGGTTTGGGTGTCTTCCACGATGGTGAAATCACCTGGTGTCATGTAGGGCTTTT
>MJAN01000095.1 GCA_001875255.1 Candidatus Sabulitectum silens
ATGCTCTTGCCGGGATCTGGGGGATTTCGGGGACACGGGATTCCAGATCCGGGGACACGATGAAAGCGCCGGGATAAACCGGCATAGAGTAGGGGATGAAAGAGCCCCACATGAAAGGATTAGGCGATCCATCATGGCCCCAAGTCATGTGCGGGCAGCCGTGAGGTTGCAGCGTGAAGCAGTTGACAGGGGAAGCGTAGGCCAGCCATTG
>MJAN01000094.1 GCA_001875255.1 Candidatus Sabulitectum silens
TGAAATAAATTCTGATTGCGGAGCCTTGCTGATAAAACAGATTCCATAAAATCCAAGCGCTAAAATTCCAGACATACCGGCGATGATTCCATCCATATTGTCTAAAAAATTGAGCGCATTCATAAGTCCAATCATCCAAAATAACAAAATTGGCAACGAAATGTATATCGGTCCGAAAATCCCGAATAATTGATTTGTATAAACAAAAATAAG